>NZ_WIAO01000009.1 GCF_009451885.1 Glycomyces albidus | reverse complement strand
ATGGACGGGCAGGACCGACAGGTCAGAACGAAGGCACTCGACCGAGGCCAGCAATGGCTCAGGTCAGGTCCTGCCCGGTGTACCGCCTGTGGCTTCAAACGGTACGACCCCAGACTGACAGCGATGGCTGACCCGACCGTGCCCGACCATGACCCGTACAACCTCCGCTCAGACGGCGAACCCGGGGTGGACGGCTACCTCGGCGACTTCCGGCGCGGGCCGGCGGTGTTCACCCTCTACCGGCTCGGCTCCGACCCGGGCCGGGCGCTGACGGTGACCGACTACCTCCTCGACGTCGACGACGGCGCGGGCCCGCGCGAATGCTGCCGCTTCAACGACGACCCCGAGGGCGTCCCGGAATGGTCCCCGGCCTGGGAAAGCGACGAGTGGTGCCCCTGGCTCATGGAGCAGTGCCTGGCCCTCATGGCCGAACCCGACACCACCTGAGCCCCTGAACCGCTTCGCGCCCGACCGGCTCGGCCGCGGAGCCCCCAAAGGGACGGCGGCGGCGGACCTGCGCACTTCCGCGGCGACAAGTCGCCAACAGCGCCGCCGCCGTCCCCGGGGGCCGGGCCGCCCTGGGACACAGGCCGACGAGTGGCCTGCGGCGGAACGCATCCGGCATGATCAGGCCGAGCCGTCCCGGTGTTCAGCCGGCTCCGCCCCTTCGCTGTCGAGTCCCCGCTCTGTCGCCGCCTTTCGGTACGCTGCTCGATATCCCTCGGCTGCGCCTCCGCATCACGCCCGAATGCCTCCGCGCGGTCTTCTGAGCACTTAGGGGTCGGCCGATGTCGGTTGTCGGAAGAGTCGTCGTCTCGATCCTCGGCCTGGCCGGCGTGCCCGCTGCCTGGCTCCTGATCCGGCAGAACCTCGCCGAGCCCTGGCTCGCCGTCGTCCTCTTCATACTCTTCGAAACCGTCGTCGCTCTCGGAGCCATGGTCATATCCGTCGCCCACCAGACGATCCGCCGGCGCCTCGAACAAGTGGCCAATGTCGTGGACCTCGCCCTGGGCCGCAGGGTCTCCCGCTACGCCCGCCACTACCGCCGCTACGTCCTCGAAGAGAACGCCCACCTCAACGCCCGCGACCTCGCCCACACCCCGAGCCACATCCCCGAGCTCGATGCGGTCTATGTGGACGTCGGCCTCGTTCCGGGCTCACCCTCGGCGAGGTCCGGCGGAATCCTTCCGCACACCCCCGACGACGGTCGCGAGCGCCGCCCGATCCACGAATTCCTCGACCGCAAGGAGCCCACCGTCCTCGCCGTCATCGGGGCCCCAGGCGGCGGCAAGACCACCCTGCTGCGCCACACCGCGAGCAGAGTGGCGAAGGCTCCCAAGCAGGAGCAGCGCCGCCGCATACCGGTGCTGGTGGCCTTGCGCGACTTCGCCGAGCTGATCTCCACCGACCGGCACCTGGATCTGGCCGGCCTGATCCGCGAAGCCGTCGGCAGGCTCGCCGTCGCCGAACCCGACGGCTGGTGGGAAGTCCAATTGCGCGAAGGGAACTGCGTCGTCCTCCTCGACGGCCTGGACGAAGTCGCCCGCACGGTCGACCGCACCGCCGTCTCCGAGTGGATCGAACGGCAGATCAGCAAGCACGCCGCCAACGACTTCGTGATCACCTCCCGGCCCCACGGATACCAGACCGCCGTCATCCCCCAGGCGACGGTCGTCCAGGTCCGGCCGCTGACCACCGGTCAGATCTGGCACTTCGTCCACACCTGGTGCCTGGCGTCGGAGCGGCTCGCCACCGGCAAGACCGGCCCCGAGATCGACCGCCGCGCCTCGGAGGAGGCCGAAGACCTGCTCGGCCAACTCGTCAGCGCCCCCGCACTCCAAGAACTCGCAGTCAATCCGCTGCTGCTGACGATGATGGTCCTGGTCCACCGCGAACGCCGGGCCCTGCCGTCAGGACGGGCCGACCTCTATAACCAGGTCTGCGATGTGATGCTCTGGCGCCGTATGGAATCCAAGAAGCTGGAGGTCAAGCCGAGCGGCGTCGTCCGCCAGCGCATCCTCGCCGCGCTGGCCTACGAGATGATGCTCGGCGAGACCCGCGACTTCCCCCGGGCAGAAGTCGTGGCGGTCTTCGACCGGATGCTGCAGAGCATCGACGCCGAAGTCACCGCGGAAGCCCTCCTCGAAAGCATCGTCGATTCGAGCGGCCTGCTGATCGAACGCGAACGCGACCTCTTCGCGTTCACTCACCACACCCTCTGCGAATATTTGGCCTCCGTCCACATTCGCTCGCAGGGGCTGGTCTCGGTGTTGATCCGCGAGATCGAGAACCCCTGGTGGCGCGAGACGATCCTGCTGTACGTCACGGACACCGATGCGAGTGCGATCGTCGAAGCCTGCCTCGAGCGCGACTCCGGCGCCGCACTCTCGCTGGCGTTCGACTGCATCCGCAACCACGGCCAGATCCACCGACACCTCCGCGAGCGGCTCGACGCGTTCCGGCGACAAGCCTTCGCCGACGACGCCACCCCCGAACACCGCCTCCGCGTCGCCCGGGCGCTGGCGACCGGTCACTTCAGGACGCTGGTCGCCCTCGAGAACGGCACCCTGGTCTGCTCGGAACCGGTCCCGGAGAACCTGTACTGGTTGTTCTGCAGGGACACCGGAATCTTGCTCCCCGATGGACTGCACTCCCTCAGCACCGACACCGACCGCCCGGCCCTGGGCATGTGGCGGGGCGAGGCCGAGCGGTTCGTCGCCTGGTTCAACGAGGCGGCCGCCGAGGAGAGCGGGTCGAGGTTCCGAATCGCGTCCGCCGACGAAGTCGCTGCGGTACCGAAGGAGCACTTCCGCAAGCTGACGGCCAATGCCGTCCTCAGTTTTCCGGAGGCTTCCGGCAGCGGGACTGCAGCGCCGGAGCGCATGCCGTTTCTTCACCAGGCCCGAGCCATCGCCTCGATCGAAGAAACCGAAGCAGCGGAGCTGCTGCCTGATGCGGGCAGGCTTGTGGTGGGCCTCTGTCTGGCCGAGGCGGTCGCACTCGGCCGCCACCTGTCCGATGCGAGATCTCTCGATTTCGATCAGATCGGCGACATCTGCGATCGAATGGACCTCCTCCTCTCCATCGCCAGGGTGATCTGCGGCTCGGAGTGGAATCGCGTGAACTCGGTGCTCGCCGGAAGGGTTCGCAGGTTGAGGGAGCTCAATGGAAGGATCCGAGTACTCTCAGTACAGAGGGACCCGAGGATTCAGGAACGGGTCAGCCAGCTCCTGGCAGGGCTCGTTGATTTCTATGGCGATGTCGATCCCACCGATGTCACCAATATTCTCGATCCGCTGCACCTGGATGTCGCCGACCGTAAGCCGATCAGGTCGGTGATGATGGGCCTGGCGCTGGACAGGGCGCTCACCGAAGTGGAAGCGGCGTATATCGGCGCAGGATCGGGTTCTGGATTCATGCCGAGCCATGATGTTTCGGCGGCGATCGTATCCCGCTTCGCCATCACGCTGTCTACTGCCGCGCGACTCGGTACCGGTCACCGCGACCTGGAGGGGTTGAGCAGGCTCGATCGTGGTCTCCGTGAGGCTCGAACGATCTTGAAATCCTCAGTCGGACCATCTGACTGGGCCGCCGTCGCTGCGGATCGACTGCTGAGCACGGCTCATCCGATCCTGTCGCGCCAGGTCCGCGCCTCTCGTCCCGAGCTCATCAGGATCCGGACCTCAGCGCTCGTGCTCGCCGCCGAATCCGAGCTTCTCGACTTTCCGGAAGAGGCTGAAGAATTCCGAATGGTCGCAGATGGAGCGTCCTTGCTCGAGGACCGCCTTTCAGGCCGAGCGCCGCTGGAGGTCCTCTTTCTTGCGCGCGAGTAGGGTCCTGCCGGAGATCCGTCCGGAGTTCCGTTCTGAGCGCTTCCGGGAACCGGGCGGGAATCGCAGGCAGGCCCGCTCTTCGAGTCGGGCCCGCCTGCGGTGCGGTGCCTTGCTGCGCCGTCAGCCGATCGGCATCACGCCACTGCCGTACCTTCGAGTTCGACCATCTGGCCCGGGATCGCCAGGCGGGTCACGCCGAGCATCGTGGTCGCCGGTGCGGCGCCGGAGGCGCCGAGCTTGCCCGCGAGCACGCCGTAGTGCTGGAAGAGCAGGTCCACGTCGGTGGTGTAGACGTTGAGCCGCACCAGGTCCGCCAGGGACATGCCGGCCTCGGCGAGGACGCCCTCCAGGTTGGCGAGCGCCAGCGCGAGCTGGCCGGCCATGTCGCCCTCGTGCTCGGGCTTGCCGTCCTCGCTCATCGCGGTCTGCCCGGAGCAGTAGAGGGTCCGGGTCTGCCCGGAGACGAGTTCGCCCTGGTTGAAGCCCATCTCCACCGACCACGTGACCGGGTTGACTGCCGTTCGTTCGATTGCCACTGCTGTTCCATTCGGTTCGTTGAAACGACGTCGTCGACGCCGCGTCCACGAGCCTGTCAGGAAATCACGACATCCTCGGTCAGGTTTTCCTGATAGATTTCCGCCATGCGTGCCGATCGTCTGGTGTCCCTGGTGCTGCTCCTGCGCCAGCGCGGCCGGATGACCGCGGACGCGCTGGCGGCCGAGTTGGAGGTCTCGACCCGCACCGTGCTGCGCGACATCGAGGCCCTCTCCGCGGCCGGCGTCCCGGTGTACGCCGAACGCGGCCGCAACGGCGGCTTCGCGCTCCTGCCGGGCTTCCGCACCGAGCTGACCGGGCTCAACCACGACGAGGCCCTCGCCCTGCTCACCGCGGGATCGCAACGCGGCGAACAGGTCTTCGGCCTGAGCGCCGCGCTCGCGTCGGCCATGCGCAAGGTCGTCGACGCGCTGCCCGAGCGCCACCAGGCCACCGTGAACGATGCGGCCCAGCGGTTCCTCGTCGAGCCCGAGACCGATCTCCTCTCGCGTCGGCAGGCCGTCGAGGACGTACCGGCCGAGACGATGATCGAGGTCCGCCGCGCCGTCCTCGACGGACGGCGGCTCCGCATCAACTACGCCGCCACCGGGCAGGACCCGGAATGGCGCACAGTGGACCCGATCGGCCTGGTCACCGTCAGGGACCGCGCCTACCTGCTCGCGACGAGGTCCGGGGCCGACCGCACCTACCGGCTGTCGCGAGTGCTCGCCGCCGAAGCCCTCGCCGAACCGGCCGAGCGGCCGAACCGGGTCGACCTCGAGCGGATCTGGCGCGACCGGTCCGCGCAGTTCCTCTCCGGCGGCGACCACCTCACCGCCCTGGTGCGCGTGAACCCCACCCGGCGCGAGGAGCTGCTGGACACCGCGCTGGCCGTCCGCGCCGAGGAACCGGACGCGGACGGCTGGCTGCGGCTCGCGGTGACGTTCCAAGATGCCCGCCATGCCGAGTGGGCGCTGTGGCAGCTCGAACTGGACGCGGAGGCGCTGTCCCCGAAGGCGCTGCGAACCGCGCTCCGCGACCGGGCCACCGCGCTCGCCGCCCGCTACGGCGGCCTCAGTCTCGGAGGCGAAGGCTCAACCCGAGGTTGACCGCCGCCGAGAGCGTCTGGGCCGCGATCGTCCAGGCGAACGCCTCGCCGATGCCGAGGCCCGGTTCGAGATGCAGGAACAGCGCGCCGAGGAGCGCGAGTCCGGAGGCCATCGCGATCTGCTGGCTCGTGCCCATCGCGCCGCTGCCCACGCCGGCCCGCTCCGGCGGCACGTCCGCCAGGACCACGCGGAACAGCACCGGCAGGTGCATGCCCTGCCCGAAGCCCACCACGGCCAGCGACGGCGCGAGCCAGAGCACCGTCGTCGCGGGCGCGGCCGTCGACCACGATGACGCCACCGTCCACACCAGACTGACGAGTCCGGCGACCTGGACGCCGATGCCGATCGTGACGGCGCGTCCTCCGAGCCGCGGCGCGAGGCGCGGCCCGAGGGTCGAGCTCGCGAAGAACGCGAGCGCATAGGGCACGAGGGCGCACCCGGCGGCCACCGGGCCCAGGCCGAGGCCGTTCTGGAGCGAGACCGCGGCGGTGAACAGGAACCCGCTGAAACCGGCCATCGACAGCATCATCACCGGGACGCCCCGGCGCATCCCCGGCAGCGCGAGGAGGCTGGGCGGCAGCAGCGGCACACGGCCCGACCGCTCGGCCCGCCGCTGCGTCGCCAGGAACGCCCCGGCCGCGACGGGGAACGCCGCCAGGCAGATCCACGACCAGGCCGGCCAGCCCGCGGCCCGGCCCTCGGTGAGCGGCGCGAGCAGCAGCACCATCGCCGCGCCGAGCAGCAGGGCCCCGAGCGGGTCGGGCGGCGCGGGCCGCTCCGAGCGGGTGTCGGGGACGCTGCGCACCAGCAGCACCGCGGCTACCGCCACGACCGGGACGTTGATGAGGAACGCGGCCCGCCAGCCGGTGCCGGCCACGTCGGCCGCCACGAGCAGGCCCCCGAGGATCTGCCCGAATGCCAGCGCCAGCCCGACGGTCGCCCCGAACAGGCCCATCGCGCGGGCCCGCTGCGGGCCCGACGTGGTCGCCTGGATGGTGGCCATGCCCTGCGGCAGCAGCAGGGCCGCGGCCGCGCCCTGCGCGACGCGCGCGGCCACGAGCATCGCCGGCGAGACCGCGAGCCCGCACAGCAGCGAGGCCGCGCCGAACCCGATGAGGCCCAGGACCATCATGCGGCGGCGGCCGTGCGCGTCGCCCAGCCGACCGCCGAGGACCATGAGCGCGGCGTACGAGGTCGCGTACCCGGCGACGACCAGTTCCAGGGCGGCCGGGTCGGCCCCGAGTTCGGCGCCGATCGAGGGCAGGGCGACATTGACGATGAACGCATCCATAGTGGAGAGCGTGGTGGCGAGGAGCACGGCGAACAGCCCCGCGCCGGAGAGCACGGGAGCGGGCGGCGCCTGCGGGGGCGCGGTCGAAATCTGCGTCATGCACCGAGCCTGGACCGCCGCCGGTCCCGGTACCTGATCGCCGTTATCCGGGGACCAGGACCACCTGGCTGCGGCGCGTTCAGCGAGGCATGCTGGAGCGATGGCAACGATGACCGCCGGATCCGTGCACACCGCCTCGCCGCGCCGGCGCGAACTGGCCGAGTTCCTGCGGTCCCGGCGCGAGCGCCTGACGCCCGAGCAGGTGGGCCTGCCGCCGGGCCGGCGGCGCCGCACCCCGGGGCTGCGCCGCGAGGAGGTCGCCCAGCTCGCCGCGGTCGGCGTCTCCTGGTACACCTGGCTCGAGCAGGGCCGCGACATCTCGGCCTCGGCGCAGGTCCTCGACGCGGTCGCCCGCGCCCTGCGCCTCGACCCCTCCGAGCGGGCGCACTTGTTCACGCTGGCGGGCGCGGTGGACCCGCTGCCGCGCGAGTTCCGCTTCGAGGTGCCCGAGTCGGTGCGCACCATCCTGGAGCAGCTCGAGCCGTTCCCCGCGTCGGTGCAGAACCTCCGCTACGACCTGCTCGCGTACAACCGCACGTTCGGGCAGCTCCTGTGCGACCTCGACCGGGTCCCGCCCGGCGACCGCAACTGCATGTGGCTGGCGTTCACCGACGCGGACTGGCGGGCGGCGCTGGTCGAACGCGAGGCGACGCTCGAACTCATGGTCGCGAACTTCCGCAACGCCGGCTCCGCGCACTTCGACGAGCCGCAGTGGAGCTCCATGGTGGACCGGCTGCGGGCGGCCTCGCCGGAGTTCTGCGAGCTCTGGAACCGCTACGACGTGGCCGCCGCAGTGAAGCCGGAGAAGGTCTTCCGCAACCGGATCGTGGGCGAGCTGCGGTTCGCCGCGGAGCGGATGTGGCTGCAGCCCGAGTACGGCGTCCGGATGACGGTCTTCACCCCGCTGGACGCCGCGACGACCGCGCGCGTCGCCGAACTGCGGGCCGCGATCGGCTGACCGCGCCTGTCGGACCCGGGCGGTACGGTCGGCGTATGCACCGATCGGAGCCGACCGTGACCGCCGCCGACGACCTCGCCTACTACACCGAACCCGGGCCCTTCACCGACGCCGGAGCGCACCTCGACGCGCTCCGCGAGCTGCCCAAGGACGTCCCCGCGCTCCTGGACGCCCTCCACGGCCTGCTCATCCACCAGCACCTCACCTGGGCCTACGAAGTGGAGCACCGGTCCGAGCACGGCGAGACCGCCAACCTCCGCCGCGCCGAAGCCCTCCTCGGGCGCCTCCTCGCCGACGGCCGGCCCCTCACCGAGGCCCGCGAGGCCGGCGAGCGGGTCGGAGGGACCTGCCGCGACTTCACCGTCCTGGCCGTCGCGGCCCTGCGCGCCCACGGCGTCCCGGCCCGCGCCCGCTGCGGGTTCGGCGCCTACTTCGGCGTGCCCGCCATGGAGGACCACTGGGCGGCCGAGTACTGGAACGCCGAGGAGCAGCGCTGGATCCTCGCCGACGCCCAGATCGACGCGCGGCAGCGCGAACTGTTCGGCACCGAGATCGACGTCACCGACGTTCCCCGCGACCAGTTCATCGTCGCCGGCGACGCCTGGCGGCGCTGCCGCTCCGGCGAGGACGACCCGAACCGGTACGGCCTCACCGCCGTCGACGAGTTCGGCGACTGGTGGATCGCCGCCAACCTCATCCGCGACGTGGCCGCATTGTCCAACATGGAGATGCTGCCGTGGGACGTCTGGGGCGCCATGCCCGAACCGGAGGACACGATCGGCCCCGACCTGGTCGAACTCCTCGACCGGCTCGCCGCGCTGACCGCCGACCCCGAGCAGGCCGCCGAGACCCGCGGCCTCTACGAGGACGAGCGGCTCCAGGTCCCGGCCACGGTCCGCAACGCGAGCCTCGGCCGCGACGAGCCCGTGCTCCCCGGGGACTGAAGGCAGCGGCCTCGCGCCGCTGGTCGTCTCGACCGCGCTCGACCTCGGCTGCTACGTCGAGCCCAACGTGTGGGTCGACCATCCGCTCGACAGGGGCTGACCCCGCGGCGGCCGACCGGGGGCCGCTCTAAGCTCGGTGCCTGTGACTGCCTCGAATTCGTCCCCCGTCCAAGCCGCCGCCGGCCACAGCGCCTCCAGAAACAGCGCCTCCCGCGACAATGCCGCCCTCAGCAACGCCGCCCGCAACAATGCCGCGCGCAACAATGCCGAGTGGTGCGCGTCGATGTGCAGGGCGCACGCGATGGCAGGAGAGTTCGAGGCCGACGCCTGGGCCTCGCCGGTGCGCACGCCGGTCTTCTACCCGGACGCGGTGACGCTGGCACCGGACGCCGACGCAGCGAAGCTGCTGGCGCGCATCGACGTCGGCGCAGGAGCCTCCGTCAAGGACAGCTTCGCCGACCTCGACCTGCGCCCGCACGGCTTCCGCGTGCTCTTCGAAGCGCAGTGGATCCACCGGCCGGCCGGAGCGCCCGCGGCACCGACCGGCTCGGCCTGGGCGGTGGCCGACGACCCGGACGCCCTGCGCGCCTGGGCGCTCGCCTGGGACGGCGGCGACGGGAACGCCGACCTGTTCCGGCCCGAGCTGCTCGCCGACCCGGACGTGTTCGTGGTCTCGGGCCTGTCCGCCGACGGGCGGGTGGCCGCCGGAGCGGTGCTGAACCGCAGCGAGGGCGTCGTGGGAGTCTCGAACGTCTTTGCGGCGCAAGGCGGCCCCGACGCCGCCTGGCCGGTGGTCCTCGAAGCCGTCCACCGGCTGTTCCCCGGCGTGCCGGCGGTCGGCTACGAGCACGGCGAGGACCTCGCAGCGGCCGTGCGGCACGGGTTCGAGCCGGTCGGGCCGCTGCGGGTATGGCTGCGCGGCTGAGTCGTCCGGACGCTACGCGGCGGCCACGAGCGCGGCGTCGTAGCGCTCGCGCGCCTCGATGATGTCGGGGCGGTGGCGCTCGGCCCAGTCGAGCAGGCCGGTGAGGTGCCCGTAGAGCTCGCGGGCGGAGTCGGTGGCGCTGTACTCGACCTTCGGCGGAACGGTCGGGTAGACCGTCCTGGTGAGGAGGCCGTCGCGCTCCAGGTTCCGGAGGGTCAGCGTGAGCATGCGCCGGCTGATGCCGGGGATGCTGCGCTCGAGCTCGGTGTAGCGGACCGGGTTGCGGATGGCCGCGACCAGGATCGACACGGACCACTTGCCGGCGACCCGGTCGATGATCTGGACGATCGGGCACGCCTCGACCTGGACGTCGGACATCGGGGCGTCGCCGCACTCGTCTTTCATGGCATGTGCTCCACTTCACTGCGAGGCGTACGCGGGGGATGGCCTGGAGAGGAACATCCGTGTATCCCCCGGTACATCAAAGTGCCTTCTTCCGGATTCCTCCATTGGAACACATGATGGCTCCAGGAACAAATCGTTCCCCATGAACGCAAGGAGCCCGCAATGTCCACCGAAACGAGCCGCAGCCGCCGCTGGCTCACCGTCTTGGTCCTGCTCGCCGCGCAGGTCATGATCATCCTCGACCAGAACATCGTGACGATCGCGCTCCCCGCCATCCGCGAGGACCTCGGCTTCTCCCAGTCGAACCTGGTCTGGACCGTCAACGCCTACGTGATCCCCTTCGGCGGCCTGCTGCTCCTCGCGGGCCGGCTCGGCGACCTGCTGAGCCGCAAGTGGGTGTTCATCGCCGGCCTGGCGCTGTTCACGCTCTCCTCGGCGGCCATCGGGTTCGCCGACACGCAGTCCCTGCTGCTCGCCGGCCGGTTCGTGCAGGGCATCGGCGGCGCGATCGCCTCCGCCGGGCTCCTGGGCATGGTCGTGATGCTGCTCCCCGAACCCGCGGAGCAGGCGAAGGGCATCGGCGCCTTCGGGTTCGCCTCGGCCGGCGGCGGCGCGCTCGGCAGCGTCATCGGCGGCGTCCTCACCGAATCCGTCGGCTGGGAGTCGATCTTCTTCATCAACGTGCCGCTCGGCCTCATCGTCGCCGTCCTCGCCTGGCGCCTGCTCGAGAACGACCGCGGCATCGGCCTGCGGGCCGGGGCCGACGTCCTCGGCGCGGTGCTCGTGACCGCCGGCGTCATGCTCGCCGTCTACACCCTGATCGAGGTCGAGCACCAGGGCTGGGACTCGGCCCGCACCATCGGCTTCGGCGCCTTGGCCGCGCTGCTCCTGGCCGGGTTCTTCGTCCGCCAGGCCAAGGCCGCGACGCCGCTGGTCCCGATGCGGATCATGTTCTCCCGCAGCGTGGCCGGAGCGAACATCGCCCAAGCCCTCATGGTCGGCGCCGCGTTCGGGTTCATGTACTTCACCGTGCTCTACCTCCAGCAGGTCCTCGAGTTCGACGCGCTGACCGCCGGCATCGCGTTCCTGCCCGCGCCGCTGGTCATCGCGGCGGTGTCCATGTGGGTCGCCCCGCGGCTGCTCACCCGCGTCGCACCGCGGAAGCTCGCCATCGCCGGCCTCACCGTCATGGTCGTCGGGTTCGTCCTCTTCGCGCAGATGCGCCCCGACGGCTCGTACCTGGTGGACGTGCTCCCCGGCATGATCACCGCCCCGCTCGGCTTCGGCCTGACCATGCCCGCCCTGATGACCCTCGGCATGGCCGACTCCAAGCCCGAGGACGCCGGCGTCACCTCCGGCCTGTTCAACACCGCCCAGCAGGTCGGCGGCGCGGTCGGGCTCGCGGTCATCAGCACCGCGGTCGCCGCCCGCACCGACGCGCTCCTGGACGGCGGCGCCGCCCAGGCCGAGGCCCTCACCGGGGGCTTCCGGCTCGGTTACGGCGTCGCCGCGGTCATGGTGGCCGTCGCCCTGATCGTCGCCATCGCCGTGATCCGCGTCCGCAGCACCGAAGCGGCCCGAGCGGAACCGGTCCCCGCCGCGGTCTGACCGCGCAGCTGAAATGGTCTAGCGCGCAGCGGAAAGGGGCCGCCGTCCTCGCGGACGGCGGCCCCTTCATGTCTGCGGGGCGGTGTCAGTCGGGGAACGCGATCGCCCAGGCCGGAACGTGATCGGTCAGCCAGACGCCGTTCTCCGACCGGAAGAACTCGTGGCCGTCCGCGGCCATGCGGCCCGCGGCGACCACCAGGACCACCGGCCTGCCGCGGCGCGAACCGACCCGCACGGCGGTCGCGTAATCGGGCGAGAGGTGCACGGCGTGGCGGGCCATCGCCTTCAGGCCCTCCTCGCGGATCGCGTCGACGTACCCCTCCGCGGTGCCGTGGAACAGCTCCGCGGGCGGCTTGACCGGCTCCAGGCCCAGGTCCACGTCGACCGTGTGGCCTTGGTTGGCGCGGATGCGGCCGTCGCGGATCGCATACCGCTGCTTGTCGTTGCGGGCCACGACCTCTTCGAGTTCCTGGCGCGTCAGGCTGAAGCGCTGCCGTTCGAGGGCCGCGAGCAGCACGTCCACATCGACCCAGCCCTGCTCGTCGAGTTCGATCCCGAGCCGCTGCGGGTCGTGCCGCAGGTGGCGCGACAGGTACTTCGAGACCTTCACCAGCCGCCGGTCGTCCATCGCGGCCTACTGCACCTGCTGCTGCTGGGCCGCGGTGACCGCCTGGAGCACCGGCGCCGTCTCCTCCGGCCGGCAGAGCCGCAGGTTCACGCGCTTCTGCTTTCCGTTGGGCAGGATCCGCAGCAGGTCGGTGCCGTCGAACCACAGCCGCTCGCCCTTCGGCGGGCCGTACGTCGCCGCCCGGAACCCGAGCGGCGAGTGGAGGTGCACCGCGCCGGTCGCGAAGTCGTACGAGAGGTACGGGTTCGTGAACGTCAGAATGCCGATGAGCAGGAACAGCGGCCCGGTCACGAGGCCGATCGCGAACGCGCCGGTCAGCAGGTTCAACACCCCGACCACGGCCCACACGGCGCCGACGACGGTGAGCGTCACGGGGTACCAGGTCTTGTACCGGACCTTGAGCACGTGCGGTTGGGCGGGCGGATAAGCCATGGGGGACTCCAGTCGTCGAGGGCACATCGCAGAGGGGCGCCGCCAGCCTACAAGATCACGGCTGCGTCACCGAGAAGACCAGTGCGAGCAGCGGAAACAGTCCCTGCTTGAGCGCCGCCGAGGCCATCGAGCGGTCCCGTGCGACCAGGACCAGCGCCGCCAGGAGCATCGAGCCGCACGCCGAGACGACGAGCGTCCAGCCGACCGCGGGCTCGGCCCGCACCAGCGCGGCGCCCAGGAGCGCCCCGATCGCGAGGAACAGGTTGTACCAGCCCTGGTTGTACGCCCACGGCGCGACCGCCGCGAGGTCGGCCGGGTCGGTCTTGAACGTGCCCTTGTGGACTTTTGGGTCGGCGAAGCGCAGGCTCTCCATCACGAAGATGGAGACGTGGACGAGCCCGGCGAGCGCCGCGAAGATCTGAACGACGAGAAGCATGGAAGCAGTCTCGCGGATCGGCGTTCCGAGCGCCGGGAATCGAGTCGAATGCGACGCGCGGCGGGGCCCCGTCGGCCGGGACCGGTCCCGGCCGGGTCGTGGTGTCCTTGGGGGACCGCCGATCGAGGAGTGTGCCGTGTACCCCGAGATGGAGCCGCCGCCTTCCAAGCCGCCGCCTTCCCAGCCGCAGCCGCCCCAGTCCTCGTCGCCGCCGTTCCCGAACGCGCAGGTGCCGCCCCCCGCGTTCCCGCCCTCGCAGACTCCGCCGCCGCTGTTCCCGCCTTCGCGGTTCCCGCCCGGCGAGGAGCCGACGCAGCTGTTCATGCCGGAGGTGCCGACCGAGCCGCTGCCGCCCCGGTTCGAACGGAAGCGGCGCTACGAGCGGAAGCCCCGGCTCGCGCAGCTCGGCAAGCGCCCCTCCGGCCCTCGGCCGGCGGACTCGATCGCCGCCGTCGCGGGGAACGCCACGGCATTCGGGCTCGGCTACATGCTCATGCTCCGCCCGCGCCTGTCCGCCGCGGCGATCACCGGAACGGCGATCCTCCTGCTCCTCCTCGCCACCGACCCCGGAAACCTGACCTGGCGGCTCCTGTTCGGACTCTGGTGGCTCGCGATGTGCATGCATGCCTGGTACCTCACGCGCGGGCACGACTCAAACCTGCTCGACACCGCCGGCCGCCGCCGCGAACGCCACCTCGCGGTCGGCGCCGCCGCGCTCGTCCTGCTCGGCCTCGTCGTACTGCGCACCGACGCCTGGCTCACAGTCCGCGACGCCGAGGGCGCACACGCAGCGGGCGACTGCGAGACCGCCGTCGACACCCTCGAAGGATTCGACGCCGGCCACCGCGTCGCATTCGGCGCCATGGTCATCGAAGGCAACGAGCAGCTCGAGGCGTGCCGCCTCCTGAACGAGGCCCGGGCCGCAGGGTCGATCGAAGGCGCCGCCATCATGGCGACCTACATGGACGACTCCGAAGCACTCTGGGACGGCGCCGGACCCGAGCGCGCCGCCATGCTCTTCGACGCCGCCCTCGACCGCGAGAACACCGAAGGCAGCCTGGACCACGGCTTCCAGCAGCTCGTCGCCACCCTCGACACCGAACCGGGCCAAGAGGACCGCGTCCGCGGCGCGGTCGAGGACCTGATGGCCGGCCTCGACGGCATCCCGCACTGCGACGCCGTCGCGATCGACGACTGGATCCGGACGCAGAGCTGGGAAGCGCCCGAGCTCACCGAGCCGGTCGCCGCGGCCGCCCCGGCCGTGCCCCTGCACCTCCTCGCTTGCGCCCGCGAACGAGCCCGGAACGGCGACCTCACCGGGGCGCAGCAGACCTACGAGCGCTTCCTCGCCGAGCACCCCGACCACGCTGAAACCGCGTTCGCCGTGGACGAGCTCTACGCCGTCGAGTCGCAGATCGAGTTCGAGCACGTCGAAGCACTCCTCGACGCCGGCACCTACTGCGAGAGCCCGGCCCCGTGGCGCGACGCGCCTCCGTACGGCGGACCCAGCCCGCATCCGATGCGGACGGTCGGCCTCTCACCCGACCAGTACGGCCTCCCCGACAGCTGGACCGCCGCGACCCTCGAAGAGACCGAGATCATCGTCTGCGTCGACGGGCCCAAGCGCGGCCGGTACCTCGAATCCTGCTACTACGAAGGCAACTTCAGCCCCTACATCAACGACGAGGTCAGCTTCTACGCCACCCGCTTCGACGTCACCGTCTACCAGCTCCGCACCGGCCAGGCGGTCGACTCGTACACCGTGCAGTTCAATGGGGACCCGTGCCCCGAGATCCTCCAGTACACCTACTACTACACCGATCTCGGCCCGCCCAGCGAAGTCGAGGCCGAGGTGAGCGATGCGGACGTCCGCAGCGTCTTCGAGCGCCTCCAGGACTGAGCGGCGCCCGTCTCCCGGCGCGGCCCCTTCAGTCGTCGCCGAGGATCCGCAGGTCCGGCGGGACCAGGGTCCGGGTGTGCAGCAGCTCGGTGATGAGGTTGTGGTTCAGCATGTTCCCGACCGGCTCGCCGACCTCCTCGCGGGTCAGGCCGGGGACCCCGGCGCCGGACAGGCGCTGGCGGACCTTCGCCACCAGGTGCTCGACCCGCTTGGGCCGCCAGTTGCCCTCGAAGCCGAGCTCGCTCAGCTCGGCCGCGACCTGCTTCCACGACACCGGCTGCGGATACGCCTCGTGCAGCAGGTACCGCTGCGCCAGGCACACCAGTGCGAGCCGCTCGTCGGCGTCGAGCCGCCACGGCCGGTCCTTCAGGGTGGCCGCACCGGGCGCGGGCGGCGGGAGCCGGCCGTCGTCGCCGGAGACGTACACCTCGACGAGGTGGCGGCGGCGGGCCGTACCGCTGATGAACACCGGCGTGTAGCCGGTCGGGATCGGGAACGGCTCGTCCTCGGGGAAGAGCGTGCGCGATCCCGGGAGCTGGATCGGCAGGTGACCGGTGTTGGTGAGCCACCAGTGGTCGCCGCGGCGGGCCAGGCGGCCGTGGCTGCGGCTGACGCGGCGGTCGTCCTCGCCGACGCACACGTGCACCTCGGGACGGTTCCGTCCGAAGAGGACGACCCTTTCCTCTTTGGGCCGGAAGCGCACCCCGCCGGAGACGGAGAGCGCGTAGATCGTGCCCGGGGTGGTGTCGGCGACCCCGAACGCGAGGCTCGCGTGGTCGGCCGGCAGGGGCTCCAGGCCCTCGGTCAGGGAGATGTCGGTCATGTCGTCCCTCCGGATCGCTTTCCGGTTCCACCCTGCCATGCGGTTCTCGGGACCACTCCCGAGCCGGCGGGAGGCGCGTTCTATGGCAGCGACGCCGCCGCGGGCTCGGCCATCGCGACGGCCAGCTCGCACATCGACTCCTGCGTGTCCTCGGCCTCGCCGAAGACCATGACGCGGACGTTCTCGGCGACGGTGGTGCCGTCGCCGTCCGGGCTGGGGTACCGGCGGTTGACGACCGTGACGAGGCACGTGCCCTCGCCCCAGTGGTCGCCCTCGACCACGGCCGTCCGGCCGGCGAGTTCGAGCAGGTCGCCGTCGTCGGCCGTCGGCGGGTCGTCGAAGTCGAAGTTGACGCGGAGCTTCCGGTCGCTCGTGGTCGAGTACCACTCGCACCGCCAGGAACCGAAGCCCCGGTACGGCTCGTGGGCGTTGACGCCCGGGAAGCGTTCGAGCGCCGCGTCGTCGAGCAGGCCGCAGGCGTCGAGGCCGAAGGTCGAAGCGGCATCGGGCAGCTCGGGGCGGCGGGGGACCGGGCCGTCGGCGAGGACCGCGAGCGCGCCGTCGGCGGCGGTGTCGGCGATGGCGCACAGGTCGGCGCCGCCGCTCTCGTCCTGGCCTGCGTCCACGGAGATGATGTTCGACCCGTCGGGCAGGATCAGGCTCCGCTCGCACTCCTCGTGGTCGCCTTCGTGGCGGATGAGGCCGATCGGGCCGACCATCGAGGTCTCGCCCTGCTCGGGCTCCTGCTCGCTGGTGTAGAAGTACAGCTCGACGTCGACGTATCCGGTGTCGGTGTCGATGAAGACGTTGCAGTGCTCCCAGCCGCCGTGGTTGGTGTCGACGCGGGTGCTCCCGTATGCGCCGAGCGCGTCGACGTCGAGCAGTGCGCACGGGTCGGCGGTCGCCGGGTCGCCGATGTAGTCCTCGACGACGCCCGTCGGCGGTTCGCCCGGTTCGCCGCCGGACTCGGCCGGCCGCAGCGCGGGCCACACGGCCGCCGCCAGCACGGCCAGCGCCGATGCGGCCGCCGCGGCCCAGATCCACCGGCGCCGCCGGCCCGGGATCCGCGCGGCCCCGGCCTCCGGCTGCCCGGAGATCCGGCCGAGCTCGACCCGCGCCGCACCGATGCCGATGCGCCGCTTCGGGTCCGGTTCGAGGAGTCGGTCGAGGACCGGCTCGAGCGCTCCAGTCCGCTTCGGCTCGACCCGCCGGCCCTGGGCGGTCCGCCACAGCAGCGAGTGCGCGTTCCCCTCCCCGAACGGCGAGGTGCCCTCGACGGCGTGGAACAAGGTGGCGCCCAAGGAGAACACGTCGGCGGCCGCGGTGTACTTGCCGCCGCGCACGACCTCGGGCGCGACGTACCCGGGGGTGCCGGTGACCGCCCCGGTGCCGGTGAGGGTCGGCTCGGCGTGGACCTGGCGGGCGATGCCGAAGTCGGCGAGCTTCGCCTGGCCCTGCTCGGTCACCAGGACGTTGGCGGGCTTGATGTCGCGGTGCAGGATCCCCTTGGCGTGCACCGCTTCCAGACCGCCGGCGAGCTGCGCCCCGTACCGGGCGGCCTCGGCGGCGGACACGGTGCCGATCTCGGCGAGCGAGCGGCCGCCGACGTACTCCATGACGATCCACCAGTCGCCGTCGTCGGGTTCCTGGAACGTGTCGTGGACGGTGACCACGTTGGGGTGGTTCAGGCTCGCGAGGGCCGCCGACTCCTTGCGGACCTTCGCCGCCGCGGCCGCGTCACCGCCGGTCAACGCCCGCTTGAGCGCGACGGCGCGGTCATGCAGCCGCATGTCCGCCGCACGCCACACCTCCCCCTGGCTGCCCGAGCCGAGGCGCGCCTCGAGCCGGTACCGACCGCCCACAACCTGCCCAGTGCGCAATTGGTCGCTCCCACTGAAAACCGAATCGCCCCCGTGTGACTGGCTCTACCCTAATGCACTGGAGCGACATGGTTACTCCCCAAACATGAGCGCAGGGCGAGCGGCTCGTCACGGGCTCCCGGTGGAGCCGCGGACGACGAGCTGGGTCGCCAGCTCCTCCCGGGGGGCGTCCCGCGGCGGGTCGGCCATGATCCGCAGCAGCATCCGCATCGCGGCCTCGCCCATCTCGGCGATCGGCTGGTGCACCGTCGTCAGCGCCGGCCGCAGCCACTGCACCTCGGGCAGGTCGTCGAAGCCGACGACGCTGACGTCCTCGGGGATGCGCAGGCCCAGCGACTCGGCGGCGTCGTACACGCCGGCGGCGATGTTGTCGGTGCACGCGAACAGCGCCGTCGGCCGGTCGGCGCCGCTCAGCAGTTCGGCCGCCGCCTCCGCCGCGCCGCTCTCGGTCCATTCGACGTGCCGCACCCGGACCGGTCTCGTTCCCGCCTGGGTTGCGGCCGAGCGGAACCCGTCGATGCGGGCCTGGCTGTACAGCGCCCCGCGATCGCCGCCGAGGACCGCGAGCCGGTCGTGGCCGAGTTCGATGAGGTGCTCGGCGGCGGCGCGCCCGCCGGCCCAGTTCGCGGCGCCCACGCTCGCCACGGTGCTCGGCGGCTGCGTCACCGGGTCGAGCAGGACGACCGGGACCTGCGCGGCGGCCAGCGTGGCGAGCTGCTCGGCGGTGACGTCGACCAGCGCGAGCACCGCGCCGCGCAGGTTCCGCTCCAGCAGCCGGGTCAGCCAGGCGCCGTCCCCGCGCGCCACCGAGACCACGAGGTCGACCCCGGCCGCCGTCGCGGCCCGCTCGACGCCGCTGAGCGCCCGGTTCGCCCACGTCCCTTCGACACCGCTCAAGACCAGGTCCACAAGCGAGGGACGGTCGATGCGCGGCACCGCGCCGCGTCCCGAGCGCCCGCGGTAGCCCAGCTCGGCCACGGCCCGCATCACGCGGGCCCGGGTCTCGGCGGAGACGTCCGAGCGTCCGCTGAGGACCTTCGAAGCGGTCGGCACCGTCGTGCCGGCCGCCTCGGCCACATCGGCGAGAGTCGTCCGTCGCTTCATGCCGAGAGCATACCGACCGGCCTGAAATTTGCGCAACATCTGACGGCGGATTGGCGGTGGCTATCGCGCGAAACTCTTGCAATAATGAACGCCAGGCGCCGGACCGGCGTTGAAGTTGCGCAACTTTTGGGAGCTGTCGCATGTCATCAGGCACCAAGCGCGCGCTCGTCGTGCGCGGCGGATGGGACGGGCACCAGCCCGTCGAGGCCACCGACTCGTTCCTGCCGTTCCTCACCGAGCACGGCTACGAGATCCGCGTCGAGGACACCACCGCCGTCTACGCCGACGCCGACTACATGGCGACGGCCGACGTCATCGTCCAGACCAACACCATGAACAAGATCGACGACGACGAGCTCCGCGGCCTCATCGCCGCCGTCGAGAACGGCGCCGGCATGGCCGGCTGGCACGGCGGCATCGCCGACTCCTACCGCAACAGCTCCGACTACCTCCAGTTCATCGGCGGCCAGTTCGCGACCCACCCCACCCGCGCCCCGCGCGAGGAGCTCAAGGGTGAGGCCGCCGACTGCTTCACGCACTACACGGTCAACATCGTGCCCGAACAGGCCGACCACCCGATCGTCAAGGGCATCAAGGACTTCGACCTCCACACCGAGCAGTACTGGGTCCTCTCGGACGAGTACAACGACGTCCTCGCCACCACCACGATCCCCGTCACCGCGTACCACCCGTGGCACCGGCCGGTCACCTGCCCGGCCGTCTGGACCCGCCTCTGGGGCCGGGGCCGCATCTTCGTGGCCACCCCCGGCCACGACATGGGCGTCCTCGCCGACGCGAACGTCCGCACCATCATCGAGAGGGGCATCCTGTGGGCCAGCCGCTGAAGATCGGCATCATCGGCGTCGGAGCGATCTCCGGCCAGTACCTGAGCGCCTTCGAACGGCTCGACGCCGTCCGGCTCACCGCCGTCGCCGACCTCGACGCCGAACGGGCGCAAGCCGTCGCGGCCGCCCAGGGCGTCCGCGCGCTGACCGTCGACGAGCTCCTCTCGGACGTCGACGTGGACGCCGTCCTCAACCTCACCATCCCCGCCGCGCACGCCGACATCGCGCTGAAGGCCATCGCCAACGGCAAGGACGTCTACGGCGAGAAGCCGCTCGCGGCCACCACCGCCGAAGCCGCGTCGATCCTGGAGGCGGCCCGCGCCGCCGGCGTCCGCGTCGGCTGCGCGCCCGACACCGTCCTCGGCACCGGCATCCAAACCGCCCGCAAGGCCATCGACGACGGCCTCATCGGCACCCCCGTCGCCGCCACCGCGACGATGATGACGCCGGGCCACGAGCGCTGGCACCCCAACCCCGACTTCTACTACCAGCCGGGCGGCGGACCCCTGCTCGACATGGGCCCGTACTACGTGAGCGCGCTCGTGACCCTCCTCGGCCCGGTCGCCTCGGTCATCGGCGCGGCGAGCCGCACCCGCGACACGCGCGTCATCGGCTCCGGCCCCCGGGCGGGCGAGACCGTCCCGGTCGCGATCGACACCCACGTCACCGGTGTCCTCCAGCACGAGTCCGGCGCCCTCTCCACCATGGTCATGAGCTTCGACTCGGTCGCCACCCGCGCCGCGAACATCGAGATCCACGGCCACACCGGCTCACTCGTCGTCCCCGACCCCAACCACTTCGACGGCGACGTCCTGCTCCACCCGCTCGACGGCGGATGGCAGACCCTCCCGGTCTCGGCCGGCTACCGCGACGCCGCCCGCGGCTACGGCCTGGCCGACATGGCGGCCACTCCCGCGGGACGCGCCTTCCGCGCCAGCGGCGAGCTCGCCTACCACGTGCTCGAGACCATGACCGCCCTCCTCGACTCCGCCGCCCAGGGCACCGCGATCCCGGTCGCCGGCTCCTGCCCCCGCCCCGAACCCGTGCCCCTCCAAGACGCGCCTCAGATCGGCACGCCCTCGTAGAAGCGGCCGTGCGGAGAAGTGAACGCCACCGGGACGCCGTCGACCGCGAGCAGGAACGGCCGACGGTCCCAGGCGGCCGCCCAGGTGCGGAAGACGGCGCGGTGGACCCCGCGCAGACTCGGTCGAATGGCCACCGCCCATTGTCGACACACCTCGAATGCGTCCCGCTCCGCGAATCCGGCGTGAGCGAAATTGTCGGACCGTGGGTGACCGGAGAGGGACGCAAAGCGACCGGATCGGCTATATGAGCAGGTAATGGGGATTGAGTGCAAGGTAGATCAAAGGCGGTCTATCCGGGTTCATAGACTCGGTTCATGCAGCACACCCCGGTAGCGACCGCGATCGGCGTCGAGCTCGGGAGCTCGAGCGTCACGCTGTCGATTCGACGCGGCGACCAGGAATCCGAGATCCGTTGCCTCGACGGCGAAGCCACGTTGGAGGCCGTCCTCGACCGCGTGCGCGCCGCGCGCGACGAGGCCGGGGGAGCGGTCCCGGTCGGGTTCGCCGTGCCCGCATCGTGGGGCCCGGCGCGTCGGCAGGAGCTCGCCTACCTGGCCGGCGAGGCCGGGCTCGGCGAGGTCGAGATCATGGCCGCGCCCGAAGCCGCCGCGATCTGCTACACGGAAGGGCTCGGGCGCGAACTCGCACCGGGCGCCGGCCTGGCCGTCTGCGACCTCGGCGCCCGCACGTTCGACGTGTCGGTCCTGGTCCGCGGCGAGGAGGAGTTCCAGCACCGCGCCTCCGCGAGCACCGCCGAAGTCGGCGGCCGCGAGTTCGACCAGCTCCTCTTCGCGTACCTCTCCGGACGCTACCGCGACACCGACCCCGAGTTCTGGGACAAGGTCGACGCCCCCGCGAACGCCGAGGAGGAGGCGCTCCGCACCGCCCTGCTCGGCGAGATCCGAGCCGCCCGCGAACTGATCTCCAAGCGCCCCAGGGCAGGCGTACCGCTCCCGGTCGGCGAGCGCGACCTGCACCTGACCCGCGACGAGGTCGAGTCGTGCATCCGCCAGCTCGTCGACCAGGCCGCCGACCTCGTCGTCGGCGCCATCGCCGAAGCCGGCGCCGCCGTCACCGGCCTCATCCTCGTCGGCGGCGCCAGCCGGACCCCGCTGCTCGCGGCCGTGCTCGCCGAGCGGACCGGCCTCGAACCGGCCGTCCCCGCCTTCCCCGAGGCCGCCCTCGCCGACGGCGCCCGGATCGTCGCGCTCGCCAACGCCCCGGCCGTCGAGGCCGACGGACGACCGCGCCGCAAGGCGGCCCGCCGCATCGGCGTCCTCGCAGCCGTCCTGCTGCCCCTGGTCGCCGCGGGCGCCGTGTTCGGCAACCAGCTCGGCGGCGACGACCGGCCCGAAGCGAGCGCCTCGACCTCCCCTGAACCGTCCCCGACCCCGGCGACCAGCGACACCGCGTCCTCGACCGACGAAGCCGGCGGCTCCGGCGTCGGCGGCCAAGAGGCCCCCGGATCGCCCCAGGCCGTGGCCTCTGACGAAGAGGAGGACGAGGCCACCGCGAGCGAGACGGCCGACGACAGCCCCGAGGAGAGCGCCACCGCCGGCACCGTCCCAGAGGTCACCGGCATGACCGCGAACGCCGCCGAGGACGCCCTGAACGGGGCCGGATTCACCGAAGTGGCGCGCGAAGGCGAGCAGGAGGGCCTCTTCGGGCCCTGGTACGACGACTGCGAGGTGATCGAGCAGGAACCGGCCGCGGGGGAGCAGCACGCGCTGGGCGACCCGATCACGATCACCTACTCCTACAGCGGCTCCGACCCGAGCGTCTGCGACTGACGGCGCTCGGCCGGCCCGTCGAGGACCTGAGCGATCATCCCGAGCGTCGCCCAGTCCACGAGGGACC
The DNA here is from genome assembly GCF_009451885.1 of Glycomyces albidus. GTDB lineage: Bacteria > Actinomycetota > Actinomycetes > Mycobacteriales > Micromonosporaceae > Glycomyces > Glycomyces albidus. The sequence goes on along the minus strand of NZ_WIAO01000009.1, from coordinate 145,472 downwards.
GCCTCCGGATCTCCCCGTAGGTCGCGATCTCGATCCACGTGCGCTCCGAGTCGCCCTCGCCGTGCGGGACGCCCTGCCTGTCGCGGAGCCACCCGAGTTCGGCGTCGGTGATCTCGGCGGCGAACAGGTGCGCGCGATGCGCCGCCACCGTCGCCGCGACCTGCCGGGACCCGATGGGCCGCAAGCGGTCGGCGGCCAGCGTCAGCCCGGTCTCCTCCTGGACCTCCTCCAGCGCCTGCACCGCCGGGTCGGGCTGCTCGCGACTGCTGCCGCCCGGGAGCTCGTGCACGAACCCGTCCGGAGTCGAAGCGGGCGAACGGAACTCGCGCACCAGCACGACCACCGTCTCGTCCACCGCGGCTCCGGGCCGGTAGAGCAGCACCTGCGCCGTGTCCGGACGCGAGATCACGACCTCGTTCGTCTTGACGCGGTCCTCCGCGGTCACGCGGACCTGGACGTGCGCGGCCCAGTACATCACCGCCTCGCGGTCGCGCCCCACCCGGAACGTCCACTCCAGACGGACGCCTTCGAGGACGTTGCCCACCGCCCGCTGTGCGCCGTACCAGTTCTGGAAGCTGTCCGTGCGCCACACCAGCAGCGGCACCGACCGCTCCCCGCCCTCGCGCCGCGACCCGGCCCCGATGATGTCCAGGGCGGCCGCCGCGGCGGCGTCGAGCCGGTCCGCGACCGGCACCCCGCTCGCCTCGGCGAGGTGCAGCAGGTACTCGTTCTTCGGCGCCGACGCGGGCGCCCCGAAGACGACCTTCCCGGAGTCGTACCAGGCACCCCACTCGATGTTGGTCGTGAACGCGGGCATGGTCTCCAGGTCCCGCGGCACCCAGAACAGGATCACGTCGGCGTCGTGCAGCCCGCGGTGCTCCCACTCGACCTGGCCGGTGTAGTCGGCGAGCACGCCCTCGCGCAGCTCCGGCGTGAACACCACCAGCCGCCCGTCATGGCGCCACCGCTCCCGCAGGTGCCCGATCGCCTCCGGGTTCCAGGAAGGCACGTCGGCCGAGCGCGGCAGCGGCCCGGCGAGGAACACCGCCGCGTCCCACCACGGCGGCGGCGTCTCATTGGCGTGCACGACGACGACCTCGGATGCCACCGGGACTCCCCTCAACGCGTTGGGCCGACCCAGTCTACGGCAGCGCCGCAGGTGCGGCCCCTCCTCGAACGCGAGCCCTGAAAGGGCTTTCCCGCCGGGTCTAGGATGGGTCCCGTCGACCATTTGGAGGAGCCATGGAATACACCCAGCTCGGCCGCGCGGGCGTGAAGGTCTCGCGGATCGTCCTCGGCACCATGAACTTCGGTCCCGAGACCGAGGAAGCCGACGCGCACCGGATCATGGACCGGGCACTCGAACTCGGCGTCAACTTCTTCGACACCGCGAACGTGTACGGCCGGGCGCGCAAGGGCTGGACCGAGGAGATCATCGGCCGCTGGTTCGCGTCCCGCCCCGAGGCCCGCGACCGGATCGTGCTCGCCACCAAGGTCTACGGCGCGATGGGCGAGGGCCCCAACGACCGCGGCCTGTCGGCCTACAGCATCCGCGCCCAGGTCGAGGCGTCCCTGCGGCGGCTCCAGACCGACCGGATCGACCTCTACCAGTTCCACCACGTCGACCGCTCGGTCCGCTGGGAGGAGATCTGGGAGGCCGTCGAGGTCCTGGTGGCCCAGGGCAAGGTCGTCTACTCCGGCTCGTCGAACTTCGCGGGCTGGATGATCGCCCAGGCGAACGAGCAGGCCGCCAAGCGCGGCGGTCTCGGCCTCGTCTCGGAGCAGTCGATCTACAGCCTCGTGAACCGCACCATCGAACTCGAGGTCATCCCCGCCTCCCAGCAGTACGGCCTCGGCGTCATCCCCTGGTCCCCGCTCGCGGGCGGGCTCCTCGGCGGCGTCCTCGCCAAGACCGCCGAGAGCGGCCGCCGCGCCGGCGAGCACGTCGCCGCCGCCGTCGAGAAGCACCGCCCGGCCCTGGAGCGCTACGAGGCGCTGGCGGCCGAGAAGGGCATCGCCCCCGCGGTCCTCGGCCTCGCCTGGGTGCTGAGCCGGCCGGGCGTCACCGGCCCGATCATCGGCCCCCGGACGGTGGAGCAGCTCGAGGACGCGGTGGCCGCGCTCGACGCGGACCTCGACGAGAAGGACCTCGCGACCCTGGACGAGCTCTTCCCCGGCCCCGGCGGCGCCGCCCCGGAGGCGTACGCCTGGTAGTCCGCGAATCCTGAACCGCGCCGCCCTGCGCCGAACGGCGCAGGGCGGTCGTCGTATCCCTCGACCTGGAACCCGTCTCTTGAGCCGGGCCTTATCTCTTGACCTGCGGCCGTCGGGATGCTGGAATACATGTCGGACTGAAACTTCCATGGAAAGTAGCCCTGACATGTCTGAAACTTCCGGTCGGATCAAGCAGCACCGCACCGCCGAGGCGACCGTGGAGCTCACCCTCGACGGCGAGCCCCTCGCCGGGCGCGAAGTGGTCGTGGAGCAGACGCGGCACCGGTTCCTGTTCGGATGCACCGGCTTCGAGGTCATCGACCACGCCAACGGGACCGACGCCGACCCCGAGCGCGCCGCCCGCAACGCCGAGCTGTGGGAGGGCCTGTTCAACTTCGCGACCCTCCCGTTCTACTGGGGCCGTTTCGAGCCCGAGCGCGGCAACCCCGACACCGAGCGCCTGCTCAAGGCCGCGCAGTGGTTCGTCGACCGCGGCCACCCCGTCAAGGGCCACCCGCTCGCCTGGCACACCGTGACCGCCGACTGGCTGCTCGACCTCGACAACGAGGAGATCGCCCGCGTCCAGGTCGAGCGCATCAAGCGCGAGGTCGCCCAGTTCGCGGGCGTCATCGACATGTGGGACGTCATCAACGAGGTCGTCATCATGCCGATCTTCGACAAGTACGACAACGGCATCACCCGCCTGTGCCGCGACATCGGCCGCATCCCCATGGTGCGCATGGTCTTCGACGCCGCGCGCGAGGCCGGCCCGAACGCCGTGCTGCTGCTCAACGACTTCGACATGTCCGCGGCCTACGAGTGCCTCATCGAAGGCGTCCTCGAAGCCGGGATCAAGATCGACGTACTGGGCCTGCAGAGCCACATGCACCAGGGCTACTGGGGCGAGGAGAAGACCGAGGCGATCCTCGACCGATTCTCGCGCTACGGCCTCCCGATCCACTTCACCGAGACCACGATCCTCTCCGGGAGCATCATGCCGCCCGAGATCGTCGACCTCAACGACTACCAGGTCGACTCCTGGCCCTCCACCCCCGAAGGCGAAGCGCGCCAGGCCGACGAGATCGAACGCCACTACAAGACCCTGCTCGCCCACCCCTCGGTCGAGGCGGTGACCTACTGGGGCATGAACGACGCGGGCATGTGGCTCGGCGCCCCCGGCGGCTTCGTGCGCGCCGACGGCACCCCGAAGCCCTCCTACGACCGCCTCCACCACCTCGTCAACAACGAATGGGGCACGCCGCCGACCACGATGGCCACCGACGCCGAAGGCCGGCTCCGCTTCAACGGCTTCCTCGGCGACTACCGCATCACCTACCAGGACCGCCGCGCCGACCTCGTCCTCGCCGAACCGGGCGAATCGCACCTCTCGGCGGCCCTCGCCTAGCGCCTGGGCGCGGCTTCGTACACTCGGCGGGTTCCGCCCGATCCGCCGTCGACGTGTTCGACCGCGCCCAGACCCGAGGACCCCGATGCCCCGACCAGTGCCCGGCCCCGGGGCGCTCGTTTCGTACATCCAGACCGGCGCCCGCGAGGCCCGCATCGCCTACCGGGAACTGCCCGACCAGGAGCGCCGCGCCTACCGCGACACGGTGAACCGCGTCTACGACACCGCGTTCGCCCACCACTTCGGCGCGCACCCCTCGAGCGAGGCCGTCCACGACCTCGCCGAACGGGTGGCGGAGCGGCACCCGCAGTACGCCGGAGGGGTGCGGCGGGTGCTGCGCTCGACCGTGAAAGGGGTCGCGGGCGGCGGGATGAACCCGCGGCAGGTCCTCACCGCGCAGCACCTGGTCATCCGGGAGATCGCCAAGCTGCACCCGGGCTTTCGCGGGCGGGCCGACCGGATCGTCGAGGCGGCGTCGCGGACGCCGGCGGCGGTCGGCTCCCGCCCGGTCGAGGACCTGGCCGCGGACCTGGCGTTCACCGGCACCGACGACGGCTCGACGGCGACGGTGACGATCGGCCTCGACGGGCGGCTGCACGCCCTCGAACTGCTGCGCGGCGTGGAGCGCATGGGCGGCAGGACGATCGGCGCGGCCGTCGTCCGCGCCTGGGTGGCCGCCGAGAAGCAGCGATGGGCCCGCGCGAAGGAACTGCGCCTGCACGACGCCTTCCCCGAGATCGGCTCCGGCAAGGGCGGGGGCGACTCGTTCCGGTGCGAGGCGTACTCGGCCAGCGGACTCTGCCGCGCGACCGTGGACCGCTACGGGCGCCTGCGCGCCCTCACCTTCATGCGCACCGCGCTCTTCGCCGAGCACGGGCGGTACGGCCTCGCCGACGAGATCCGCGAGGCGGTCCACGGCGCACAGGACCGCCTGAACGCCTCCTGGTAAGAGGACCGATCGTCGACATCGGATAGCGGAATGCGCTGTCGGAAATGACAAAACTGGCATTCCCGGCCGCCGCCGGAACGTGCGCCGCATTCTGAGCGCGCGCGAGCCTGCGTCCGCGCGCCCCGAAGCTACCGGATTGTGGCGCACGGGCATTGGTTTTCATGCGGATTCACCGATTCGGAGACATGGAGCCGGTTCGTGAATAACCTCAAACCGTCATATTGGCTACTCCATTGGAGGTAGACGTCGATGCAGACGTCAAAGAAGAAGCGAGCAAAGGTCGTGCGGCGCGTCGCGACGGGAGCGATCGCGGCGTCGGCCGTGGGTGTGGCGGTCGCGGGGGTCGCCGTAGCCGCGCGGAGGACCGAGCAGGTCGTCCCGAAGCTTCCGGCGCCTGGCGCGACCTACGAGGTGGATCTCACCTCGAAGGGAATCGAGCTGGTCTTCGCGGGCCAGAAGGTCAACACCGGCCCGCTCAAGGGCAAGGCCACCTTCGAGATCGAGTCGAGCAAGGGCGACCCCTCGGCGGTCCAGACGAGGATCACCGAGTTCTACCTGACGTCGCCGGCGAAGCAGGGCGGCGTCACGATCGCCATCGAGCCCGGCCGCCACAACCGGGAGCGGTCGATCCTGCGGCACGACAAGTCGGAGTCGCCGAAGTTCAACCACACCCTCAAGGCCGCGCTCACCATCACGGTCCGGTATCCCGAGGTCCTGGGTCTGCCGGCCGACACGGAGGAGCCGCTGTCGCTGACGGCGAGGAGCGCGGCCACGCTCGTGGCGAAGCTGAACGGGTTCCCGCCGAAGGGCGCCCGCTACAAGCTCAAGGAGGAGACCCCGCTGTCGCTGCCGGGACAACCCCAGAGCGACGTGGCGACGATCCTGAAGTTCCCCGTGAGGCTGGAGGGCCTTTAGGCCGTTTCAGGAGCATTGAAGGCCTCCGGCCGGATCCGGCCGGAGGCCTCATGCTGTGCTCGTCAGCTCGTCAGCTCGTCAGCTCGTCAGCTCGCGACCTGCGCCGTGAGCGGGCGGACCTTCGCTACTCCGGCCTCGCTCGACTCAAGCGACGGGGCCGCCCAGCCGGCCGATCGCGCCCGAGCATCCCGCTTCCCGTCAGTGGTCGGCCTGCGCGTCGGCGCGTTTCGGCAGCAGGAGCATGAGGGCCGCGGCGAGGACGTAGCAGGCGGCCTGCCAGGGCAGGATCGTCACGAGCGCCCGGCCGTACCCGTCGAGGGGGCCGGCCGCGCCGCCTTCCAGCGCTCCGAAGAACACCGCGCCCAGCACGGCGACGCCGGCGGCGCCGCCGACCTGGGTGACGGTGGTCAGGACCGCCCCGGCCGAGCCCGCGTCCTCGCCGGGGACTCCGGCCAGGATGACGTTGATCAGCGACGGCGCGGTCAGCCCGAGACCGAGCCCGCCGACGAAGAGCGGCAGCGCGAGGAGCCAGTAGCCGGGATCCGCGTCCTCGCGGACGAGGACCAGCAGGAGCAGTTGCGAGGCGGCGAGCACGAGCGAGCCGCCGATGAGCAGGGCCCGGCCGATCCGGGCGGCGAACTGGACGCCGATTCCCGAGGTGATCAGGGCGCCGATCGCATACGGCAGGATCACGAGGCCCGTCTCGAGCGCAGTGCGGCCGGTGCCGAACTGCAGATACATCGCGAACAGGAAGAAGAACGCGCCGATCGATCCGAAGAACAGCGCCGACGCGGCGAGGCCGCCGGAGAACGCCCGGACCCGCAGCAGCGCCGGATCGAAGACCGGCCGGTCCCCGCGGGCGGCGACGCGGCGCTCCCACACGAGCACCGCCGCCCCGAGGGCGGCGCCGGCGCCGATCATGGCGAAGCTCCACCAGGGCCAGTTCCATTCCCGCCCTTGGATTAGCGGCAGCAGGACCAGCGCCGTGGCCGCGGCGCCGGCGAGGGCCCCGGGCAGATCGAGTCGCATGCGCGCGTCCGAACGCGAATCCGGAAGGTACTTGGCGCCGAGCGCGAGGCCGACGGCCGCGACGGGGACGTTGATCCAGAAGACGGCGCGCCAGCCGAGGCCGAACAGGTCCGCGTCGACGAGCAGGCCGCCGAGCAGCGGACCGGCGACGGACGCGAGGCTGAGCACCGCGCCGTAGGCGCCGAACGCCTTCGCCCGCGCGCCCGGCGCGAGCGAGGACCGGATGATGCCGAACACCTGCGGCACCATCAGCCCGGCGGCCAGGCCCTGCAGGACGCGGGTGGCGATGAGCACGGCCGGGGTGGCGGCCAGAGCGCACAGGATCGAGGCGGTCGCGAAGCCCGCCAGGCCGAGCAGGAAGACCCGCCGCCTGCCGAACTGGTCGCCGACCCGGCCGCCGGTGATGAGCGCGGCGCCCATCGCGAGGGTGTAGCCGGCGACCGTCCACTGGAGCGCGGACTCGCTCGCGCCGAGGTCGCGCATGACGTCGGGTGCGGCGACGCTGACGATGGTCGCGTCGAGGAGGTCCATGAAGTCGGCGACGAGCACGACGAGGACGGCGATCGCGGCCGCGCGGCCGCCGATCACTTGCGGGGGAGTACTGGTCGGACGGTGGCCCGACGGTGCGGTGGTGGTCATGCGGGGAAGCGTGCCCGGCTCAGCGGACAGGACCGGTCCGCCTTTGCTGCCACAATCGACCGGTGACGGACACCGCGGCGCGACTCCTCCTGCTCCTCTCCCTGCTGCAGTCCCGGCCCGAATGGCCCGGACCCGACCTGGCCGGGCGGCTCGGCGTCAGCGGGCGCACCGTCCGCCGCGACGTCGACCGGCTGCGCGCGCTCGGCTACCCCGTCGACGCCACGAAAGGGCGCGGCGCGGTCTACCGCCTCGGCGCCGGGACCGAGCCGCCGCCGCTCCTGTTCGACGGCGAGCAGGCCGTGGCCGTCGCACTCGCGCTGCAGCTCGCCCCGCAGACCGTCACCGGCAGCGCCGAGGCCGCGGCCCGGGCGCTGACCACGATCCGGCAGGTCATGCCGGCCCGGCTGCGCCACAAGATCGACACCATGCAGGTCACGACCGTCGCGAACTCCTGGGAGTTCCTCGCCCGGCCCGTCGACGCGGCCGTGCTCGATGCCGTGAGCGACGCCGTCCGCCGACGGGAGGTCATCCGGTTCGACTACCACGGTGACAACAGCCTCGACCGCCGCTCCGACCGCCGCGCAGGGGAAGCGGAGGCATGGTCGCCGCCGCTGCGGGTCGAGCCGCACCGCCTGCTCGTCTGGAGCGGCCGGTGGTACCTCGTGGCCTGGGATCTGGACGGCGGCGCGTGGCGGACCTTCCGCGTGGACCGCATCGCCCCCAAGATGCGGACGGGCCTTCGCTTCACGCCGCGCGCCCTGCCCGCGGCGGACATCGCCGAGTACGTCCGCTGCCAGGTCGACCGGGGCGACACGGCCGACGACTGGGCCTGCTACGGGGAGGCGATCCTGGAGACGCCGGCGTCCCTGGTCGCCCGCTGGGCGCCCGGCGGCGCCATCGTCGAGGACCTCGGCCCCAACCGGTGTCGGCTCACGATGGGGGCGTGGTCGTGGATCGGGCTGGCCGCGCTGTTCGGCACCTTCGAAGCGGACTTCGAAGTGGTCGGCCCGCCCGAACTCCTCGACGCGTGCGCGGCCTTGGCACGCCGGTACGCCGCGGTCCGGGACCGCCCCGACGACTGACGCCGGGCCCGCCCCCCGCGGACCGACGGCGCCTCGCGCCCCGCCCGGCAAGTTCGGAGAGGAGTCCCATCAAATTGATGCCCGTCAATGCTTGACCCGGCCTTGAGAGCGATGTCATAATTCGGACGGATGTTAGCGCGCACATTCACTTCCACCCCTTGCAAAAGACCAAGAGAATGGCCGTCCACATGAACGCATCTGCTCCTCCCGGTCGCCGCCTCCGCCGCCTCCTGCTCGGCGTCCTGACCGCCCTGGCCCTCGTGCCGACCGCAGTCCTCGGCACCGCCTCGCCCGCCACCGCCGCCACGGACCAGTTCCGCGGATTCAACTGGGCGGTGCTGGGCGACAACTTCGTCGAAGGCCCGCTCGTCCTCGACAGGCTCAGCCAGTCCGACAGCTACGACACCGTCCGCGCCAAGGCCGACGCGATCTACGCCGACATGGCCTCGACCATGGGCGCCAACACCGTGCGCCTCCCCGTCAACACGCACACCGTCGGCACGACCTGGTGGAACGCCTACCGCGGCACCATCGACGCCGCCACCGCGCGCGGCTTCAAGGTCATCCTCGCCTACTGGGAGGACGGCGCGGCCTCCGGCGGCCGCATCACGAACATGAACGCCTTCAACAGCATGTGGAACACCGTCACCTCCCAGTACGGGTCCAACAGCCTCGTCTACTTCGAGCCGATGAACGAGCCGCACGGCTACAGCGCGACCGAGTGGACGAACGTCGCCGCCGCCTGGGTCAGCGCCCGCCCCTCGATCCCGAAGGGCCGCATCCTCATCGGCGGCACCGGCTTCAGCCAGGACGTCAAGCCCGTCTGCGCCGACTCCCGCCTGGCCGGCACGCTCCTGTCCTACCACCACTATGCGTTCTTCTACGGCACCAAGGACTACGCCGGGTGGGTGCAGAGCTTCCGCGACGGCCTCGGCTCCTGCGCCTCCCGTGCGGTCCTCACCGAGTTCGGCGCGCCCATGAACAACGGCCTCGACTACGCCAACGCCTCCAGCACCGACAACTTCGTCCGGTACATCCGCGCCGTCACCGACACCGCGCGCGAGCTCGACATGGGCTCGACCTACTGGCCCGCGCTGGGCGGCAAGACCGGCTCCATCGGCTACGACTGGTACTCGATGTTCGCCGTCAGCGGCAGCGGCACCGACCTGAACCTGACCATCCGCAACCCCTCAGGGGCCGACCGGATCCGCCACGGCTGGGGTGACGACGTCGGCGTCCCCCAGGCGAGCGACATCGTCAGCCGCGTCTCCGGCAAGTGCGTCGACGTGGTCAGCGGCTCGACCGTCGACGGCGCCGAGATCATCCAGTACACCTGCCACGGCGGCGCCAACCAGCAGTGGGAACTGCGCGCCGTCAGCGGCGGGTATGTCCAGATCGTCTCCCGCGCCTCCGGCAAGTGCATCGACATCAGCGGCGCCTCGACGGCCAACAACGCCAGGGCGATCCAGTGGACGTGCGGCAGCGGCACCAACCAGCAGTGGCTGGTCCGCGACGCCGGCGGCGGCTACGTCGAGTTCGTCGCCCGCCACTCCGGCAAGTGCCTCGACGTGATCAGCTCCGGCACCGCCAACGGCGTACGACTCCAGCAGTACGACTGCACTGGCGGCACCAACCAGCACTGGACCCTGTAGCCGCACGGACCGGCCCCGGCACCAGTGCCGGGGCCGGTGACTTCTGCCGAGCGGATCACGGCCCTCGGTCGAGGCGACAGCGGGCACCCGCCCGTGAACGCGGTCAGGTGACGGTCCCGCCGGGTGCAAGGAATGCGGGGCGCGGGCGTCAGACCCGGTCCGCGGCGCCGATGACGGCCATGCCGCTGCGCAGGAACGAAGCGGCGACCGCCTCCGGCTCGTCGAGGTAGCCGGCGACCATGGCGCCGTCGCGCAGCAGCATCAGGTCGTCCGCCACGGCGCCGGGGTCCGCCGGTCGCAGGGGGGCGACCAGTTCGGCGAAGGTCCGCTTGCACCACCGCCGGTGCTCGTCGACGGCCTTGCGCACCGGGCTCTCCGGATCGGGGTACTCGGCCGCGGCGTTGATGAACGGGCACCCGCGGAAGCCCGGCTCGCAGGCGATGACCCCCAGCGCCTCGGCGATCAGCCGCAGGACGCTCTCGGGGTCGCCCCCGCCGTGCGCGATCGCCGCGCCGATGCCCTCGCGCTCCAAGGCGGCGCGACGCTCGAGGTACGCCACGACGAGGTCGTCCTTGCTCTTGAAGTGGCGGTAGAAGGTCACCTTCGTCGTCGCCGCGGCCTCGATGACCTTGTCGACGCTCACCGCGCGCAGCCCGGAGGCGTAGAACAGCTGCATGGCGGCCTCAACCAGCCGGTCGCGCATCGAGGTCTTCACGGTCGTGATCATACGTGCCCCCGCCCCCGCCTCCCTCGCTCCGGACCGTCGTGCGTATCATCCCTCAAGTAGAATGACTAGTCACTCTACATCGATTCACCAGCGAAAGAGGACTCCCATGACCACCGACCTCGGCACCCGGCCCGCCGGCCTCGCCATGTCACTGCGGAACCTGTACTACGTCAGGTTCGGCTTCGCCGCCGCCTGGGCGGCCCTGGTCGTCGCCACCGGGGCGACGCTCGGCCCGGCGGCCACCGCGCTGCTGATCCTCTACCCGCTCTTCGACGTCGCCGCCGCGGTCGTCGACTTCCGGGCGTCGACCGAGAACCGCGCCGCACTCGCCGTCAACATGGCGTTGAGCCTGCTCGCCGCGACCGGGCTCGCATTCGCCGCCGCCTCGGGCCTCCCCGCCGTGCTCCGCGTCTGGGGCGCCTGGGCGATCACCGCAGGGATCGTGCAGCTCATCGTCGCGATCCGCCGCCGCAGGCTCGGCGGCCAGTGGCCGCAGATCCTCAGCGGCGCCCTCTCCACGATCGCCGGCACCGGATTCCTCCTCCAAGCCGGCACGGACGCGGCCTCCCTGACCGGCCCGGCCGGGTACGCGACCCTCGGCGGCCTCTTCTTCCTCGCCTCCGCCATCCGACTCCACCGGGCGTCCACGCGGGACGACCGGACCTGACCCGGCCCGAACCCGGCCCCGCTCGCCCGCCGGAGCGGCCGGCCCGCCACCGACCGGGTGGCGGGCCGACCGCATCGGCCCTGTCCGAAACCCGCTCAGCCCTGTCCGAGCGCCCGCGCGGTCGCCGTTCCCCGCATGTCGGCGACCGGGCCCTCGTACAGGATCCGTCCGCCGTGGCGGCCCGCGCCCGGTCCCATGTCGACGATCCAGTCGGCGCGGCGGATCACGTCGAGGTTGTGCTCGATGACCACGACCGTGTGCCCGCCGTCGACGAGCTGGAACAGCACCTCCACGAGCGTGTCGATGTCGCGCAGGTGCAGCCCGGTCGTCGGCTCGTCGAGGACGTACAGCGTCGGCTCGGCGGCGTCCCGCAGCTCCTTCGCGATCTTGACGCGCTGGCACTCGCCGCCCGAGAGGGTCGTGAGCGGCTGACCCAGGCGCAGGTAGCCGAGGCCGACCCGCTCCAGGCCGCGCAGCGCCTTCCGGATCGCGGGGTCCGGAAGCCGCTGCAGCGCATCGGCGATGGTCAGATCGTCCACATCGGCGATGGTGAGCCCGTCGACCCGGTGCCGCAGCGCCTCGGCGGTGAACCGGCGGCCGCCGCACGTCTCGCACACGGTCTCCTGCCCGTCCATGAACGCGAGGTCGGTGTAGACGATCCCCAGGCCCTTGCAGTCGGGGCAGGCGCCTTCGGAGTTCGCGCTGAAGTACTTGGCGGGCAGGCCGCTCGCCTTCGCGAACAGCCTGCGGATCGGCGCGGCGATCCCGGTGTACGTGACCGGGGTCGAACGGCGGTTGGTGCTCACGGGCCGCTGGTCGACGACGACCGCGCCGTGCTGGTCGACGAGTTCGGCCGCGAGACTCGACTTGCCGGAGCCGGCGACGCCGGTGAGCACGGTCAGCACCCCGGCCGGCAGTTCGACCGTGACATCCTGGAGGTTGTTCCGCCGGGCGTCGGCGACCTTCACCGCGCCGTTCGGCTCGCGCGGCGCCCGGTCGGCCGGAGCGCGCCGCGCGAGCGCGCGGGCGGTCGGCGTGTCGGCCTCGCGCAGCCGGTCGAACGCCCCCTGGAACACCACGCGCCCGCCGTCCGTGCCCGCGTCGGGCCCGATCTCCACGATCCGGTCGGCGACCGCCATCACGGCCGGGTCGTGCTCGACGACGAGCACCGTGTTCCCCTTGTCGCGCAAGCGCTCCAAGAGCCCGACCATGGCGTCCACGTCGTGCGGGTGCAGGCCCACCGTAGGCTCGTCGAAGATGTACAGCATCTCGATCAGGCTGCTGCCCAGGTGCTTCACGGTCTTGATCCGCTGCGACTCCCCACCGGACAGGCTCGTCGTGGTTCGCCCCAGGTGCAGGTAGCCGAGCCCGATCCCGTCCATCGCGCGCAGCCGCTCCACCAGGGCCGACACCACCGGCGCCACCGCCGGGTCCTTCACGCCCGCAACGAAGTCCGCGAGTTCGGTGACCTCCATCAGCGCCAGCTCGCCGAGCCTGCGGCCGAGCACCGTGACGGCCCGGGCCTCGGCGTTGAGCCGCTCGCCCCCGCAGTCCGGGCACGTGGCCGAGCGCGTGAACCGGTCGATGGCCTCCCGCTTGCGGTCCGAGAGGTTGTCTGACGTGCGCAGGTAGATCCGCTCGAACCACTCCACCAGGCCCTCGTAGTCAGCCGGCGGCTTCGCGCCGGGCGGCCAGTGCTCGCCGCCGTACAGCAGCGCGAGGCGCTCGCCCTCGCTCCAGTCGCGCAGCGGCGCGTCCACCGGGAACACCCCGATCTCGGTGTACTTGGAGTGCCAGTAGCCGCCGTCCACGAAGCCGGGCAGGAGGATCGCGCCCTCCTTGAGGGTCTTGCCGAGGTCGAGGAAGGCGTCCACATCGATCTCCAGGGCCTCGCCGAGGCCCGAGCAGGTCGGGCACATGCCCGCAGGGTCGTTGAAGGAGAACCGGTTCGACTCGCCGAGGTGCGGCTCGCCCACCCGCGAGTACAGCAGCCGCAGGTACGTCCACGTGTCGGTGACCGTCCCGACGGTCGACCTGGCGTTCCCGCCGAGGCGGCGCTGGTCGATCACGACCACCGGCGACAGCCCGGAGATCTCGTCGGCCTCGGGCCGGGTCCACTTCGGCAGCCGGTTCCGCAGGAACGGCGGGTACGTCTCGTTGACCTGGTGGCCGGCCTCGGCGGCGATCGTGTCGAACACCAGGGACGACTTCCCCGAGCCCGACACGCCCGCGAACACGGTCAGGGTCCCGCGCGGCACGTCGAGGTCGAGGGACTTGAGGTTGTTCGATCTGGCGCCGCGGATGCGGATCATTCGCTCGTTCATGCCTGCGACGCTATGCGCAGATGTGGCCGGTTCCTGACCGCGTTTTGCGGCACACTTGGCGCATGCCCGATGTCACCCGCCGGATGCTCTCGCTCCTGGCGACGCTCCAGACCGGCCGCTCGTTCGCCGGCGGGGAACTCGCCGCGCGGCTCGGCGTCAGCCCGCGCACGCTGCGGCGCGACGTCGATCGGCTGCGCGAGTACGGCTACCCCGTCGAGACCCGGCCGGGCCCCGGCGGCCACTACCGGCTCACGTCCGGCACCGCGATGCCGCCGCTCATGCTGGAGGACGACGAGGCGATCGCGGTCCTCCTCGGACTCGCCGCGCTCGCGGCGACCGGCAGCGCCGACGAAGGCTCGGTCGACGAGGCCGCCACCCGCGCCTACGGCAAGGTCGACCAGTACCTGCCCAAGCGCCTCCGGCACCGGATCGCGCGGCTGCGCGCCAGCCTGGAGACCGGCGGCGTCCCGGCCCCGAGCACCAGCGCCGGCAGTCTCGCCGAGCTCGCCGACGCGATCGCGGCCCGCCAGGTCGTCGCCTTCGACTACGAGCGCAGGGACGGCGCGGTGTCGTCCCGCCGTGTCGAACCGCACCGGCAGATCCACCACCTGCAGCGCTGGTTCCTGCTCGGCTGGGACCTCGACCGCGGCGACTGGCGGGTCTTCCGCACCGACCGCATCGCCGGACTGCGCCTGTCCACGACCCGGTTCGAGCCGAGGCACGCCCCGCCCGCCACCGACTACCTCACCGAAGGCATCGGCAGGAACCGCTCGCCGGTCGCGTTCACCGTCGACGCCCCGCCGGAGCCCGTCGCCGACGCGTTCCGCCACGACACGGTCGAACTGACCGCCCTCGACGACGGCCGCACCCGCGTCGCCCTGCGGCTGGACTCCTGGCAGTGGCCGCTCGTCGCACTCGCGTTCCTCGACGCCGACTTCACGATCGAGGCCCCCGAGCCCTTCGTGGAAGGATTCCGCCGCTTCGCCGAGCGGCTGCGCGCCGCCGCCGACCGGGCCGGCCGCCCGGCCTAGCCTCCGGCGAGGTGGTCCTGGGCGTTCGCCAGGTACTCCCGGATCTCCTGCTCCCACGCGTAGATCTCGGTCTCGCGATCGAGGAACCGCTCCACATACATTCGGGCCCAGGCGTCCTCGGTCCCGTCCCGCAATCCCGACTCGGCGGCGCACCCGGCGAAGTCCAGCGCCATCGCGAACTCGTACGCCACCGGGTCGGCGGCGTCCTCGGCCCCATCGGTCAGCGGCGGGATCTCCGGGCCGCCCTCGCCGTCCGGCACCGGGGCGTAGAGCTGCTGGAGGTAGAACGCGGTCGGCAACCAGCCGAGACCGTCGAACTCCCACTCCCCGTAGCCGCGGTCCTCGACGCAGAACAGGAAGTCCTGCTCCTGGTCGGCGTATCGCGCGGACAGCTCCTCGTACACGGTGCCGTCGCCGACCCAGGTCAGCGGCGTCTCGGGCAGCGGCCTGAACCAGACGTCCTCCCCGTCGGTCTCGCGGTGGCCGGGCCCGTCGTAGACGAACTCGAGCGTCTCCAGCTCGCACCCGCCGAACGGGGGCTGGGGGCCGGGCTCGAACTCCGCGTCCGGATCGGCCTCGTACGCCTCGCCCATCGCCTGATTGAAGGCGTACCGCTCGGGTCCGTAGAACGCCTCCTCCCAGGCGTCCCGGTACTCCTGCTCCTGGGCCTGCCATTCCTCGTGGGCCGCGTCCTCGGCCGGGTCGCTCCAGCCCATGTCGTCGGCGACGAACGCGAGATAGTCCGGATCGGACCGCATCGCTTCGGCCGCAGGCGTCTCGGTGTAGAAGACCCACTGGCCGAAGGCGAACTCCTCGGCCTGCGCGACGGTGGGGATGCGGCTGTAGGGAGAGGCGAACCCCTCGAACCGGTCGGGATACATGCCCCCGTGCAGCAGAAAGGGGTGATGGACCGCGAAACCCCGGTCCTCCATGCACCGGCCCGCGACCCGTGCTTCGGCCTGCACCAGCTCCCACGACAGTTCCGAACCGTTGACCAGCGTCTGCTCGATCCGGGCGAGGTCGTCCGGCGTGGCCTCCGGTTCGCGGTCAGTGCAGGCGGTCAGCGGCAGCGAGCAGACGAGCAGCGTAATCGCGATGCGACGCATCGGCATCATCGCCTTCCATGGGGGTCCCGAACGGCAGACGACACCCTACTCAGCGGCCGCTCGGATCCCGGACGGCGAAACGCCCGCCGTGATCCGGTGGATCACGGCGGGCGTGCGTCGCGCTGCGGGCGGTGCGGTCAGCGTCGGGCGCTGGCCACTTCGCGTTCGATGAAGTCCGCCACCTCGGCGGCGAAGACCTCGGGGTCGACGGCGGTGAAACCGCTGGTGCTGGACCCGACCGCGGCCGAGACCTGACCGGACTCGGTCGAGGTCATCTCGGCGACTACGTCACAGCTCGCGATGCAGAACAGTGAAAGGGTGTACCCTCGGCCGCGGAACGCGTCACGCAGGACCCGCGCGCGAGAAGGCACAATGTCGCTAAGGCCGGGCCAGACGATGACGTTCGGGGTCGGGGTCAGCACATGCAGTCCTATCTGTTCGGTCAGGAACGCATGATGCGATCGTGTGCGCGCTCGAATCTGCGCGACCGTCCGTGCGTTCCCGCAGTTTGAAGGCGACGTTCCTACCCCCATCCTATCTCGCGAAACCGGCTCGCCGGGCCGGAACAACCCGCAGGTCAGAGCTTCATCGCCCGATTCGGACCGGAAGCCGGCCTCCGGCGGCGGCGAGCACCACGGTCCGTAGTGCGATCGTGATCGTGCGTATCCGCAGTGCCTCCTGTGTGTGTTCTCAGGCCGGATCCTCCTCTGACGCCAAGGCGTCCAAGGTCATCGAAAGCTCCCGCAGCAGGCGGTGGACATCGGCGGCCCACTCGTCGCCCAGCGCCTCGCAGAGCCGGTCGGCGAACGCGGCATGCGCGGGGCCGATGCGCCGGACGGCTTCCCGGCCCTGCTCGGTCGGCGCGACGAGTTTCGCGCGGCGGTGGGCGGGGTTCGGCAGGTACTCGACCATGCCGTTCGCCGCCAGGATGTCGGCGATGCGCTGGACGGCCTGGCGGGTGATGCCCATCTCCCGCGCGATGCCGGCCACCGGCAGCGGCATCCTGAGGACGGCGCCGAGCACCTGCCAGTGCGCTGCGGTCAGGCCGGCCGGCCGGGCCAGTCCCTCCGCGACGTGGAGGAACTGGCCGTTCAGCTTGAACACGGTGACCGCCATGCCCGACAGCAGTTCTTGGCGCTCGCTCACGCGGCCGCGCCCATGAGCTCGTAGTACCCGGCCGGGTCGCCGAGGCCGTAGAGCTTGTACCACGAGTCCAGCACTTCGGGCGTGTACAGCTCGAGGGCGGCGAACACTTCGCGGGCGAACTCGACGGGCCTGGTTCCCGACGCGGTGATGAGTCCCCGGTCGGTGACCGCCGGGACGTCGCAGTAGAGCTCGGTCCCCTTGGATCCGAACGCCTCCACGAACTCGGCCGCGTTGCTGGTGTGCTTGCGGTCGTCGAGCAGCCCTTCGGCGGCGAGGCCGCCGGTCGCCCCGCAGATGGCCGCTACCGGGACGCCCGCGTCGAGGAACTGCCGCGCCCGCTTGGCGAAGTCCGCGTTGCCGCCTGTGAGCCACGTGTCGGCGCCCGGGAGGATCAGCATGGCGCTGCCCTCGGCGGTGAGTTCATCGAGCGCCAGGTCCGGCACGACCGTCAGGCCGCCCTTGGTGCGGATCGGCTCGCGGGTCGCGCCGACGGTGCGGACCTCGTACCGTCCTGGCTCGCGCTGCCAGTCGCCGTTGTTGATGTGGGCCGTCGCGTAGCCGACCTCCCAGTCGGCCAGCGTGTCGTAGACCGCCATGTGCACGTACTGCGTCATCGTCCTGACTCTTTCACTCGGTTGACAATATTCTGTCATATTGACAAGGTGTTGTCAACTCGGGTCGGCGTCCGACCGCGACGTCGCGTTCCGGCCGAGTGGCCGGACACTCCTCGCCGACGTCGGGTCAGACGTCAGCACCGGTGTCCCTCAACTTGGCGCGCAACGCATCCGCGTTCGCATGGCCGAGGTCCTCATACAGGCCCAGCGCCTCCCGCCACGCGGCCTCGGCCGCACCGGCGTCCCCCGCGTCGGCATGGACGTCCCCGATCCGGTCGAGGGTCCCGGCCGACTCGAACGGCCGCTCCAGCGTGCGGAACTCCTCCAAGGCCCGCCCGTAGTCCGCGAGCGCCCCCGCGCGGTCGCCGAGGCGGTGGCGCAGGTAGCCGAGGCTGTCGGCCACGTGCGCGGCCTTGCCGCGGTCGCCGAGCTCCTCGAAGATCGCGAGCGCCTCCAGGCACGGGGCGAGCGCCTCCTCGACCCGGTCCAGATGCGCCAGCAGCCAGCCGATCTCGTTGAGCGCGCGGGCCTGGCCGCCCCGGAAGCCGCGCTCGCGGTCGATCGCCAGCGCGGCCTCGGAGTGGCCGAGGGCCGCGGCGTAGTCGCCGAGATGCTCCTCGATGTACGACAGGCTGTGGTGGACGGCCGCCTGCCCGGCCGGATCGCCGTCGGCGCGGTGCAGGTCGAGCGCGAGACGCAGGTGCTCGCGGGCCTCGTCGAGCCGCCCGCCGAGGATCGCCGGGTGGGCGAGGTAGCGGTGGCTGCGCGCGATCGCCTCGGTGTTCCCGGTCCGCTGGGCCGCCTCGAGCGCGAGCCGTCCGAGCTCGATCTGCCGGTTCCACTCGCCGCGCTGGCCGAGGGGGTTCGAGGAGCACCACGCGAGCTGCCACACGTAGTCGTCGAAGCCGGCCTCGCCGGCGTGCGCGGCGGCGGCGAGGACGCCCTCCAACTCGTCCGCGATCCACTGCGCGGCACTGTCGTAGTCGCCGAACGACTCCGGTGCGACGCCGGGGAGGGCGGGGCCCAGGTCGATCGGGTCGCGGCCGGGTTCGGCGGCCATGGTGGCGGCCGCGCCGCTGCGGCGCCAGTGGTCGAGACCGCGCCCGATCGCCGCGTGCCGCTCGGCCTCGTCCTCGAACCGGTGCGCGAGCGCCGCGGCGTGCTCGCGGAGGAGGTCGTGGAAGGCGTACCGGCCGCGCCGGTCGACGGCCAGGAGGTTGGCCTGGACGAGTTCGCGCAGGAGCGCCAGCGTCCGATCGCGCGGCTCGGCCACGACGCTCGCGGCCCATGCGGCGGAGAAGTCGGGTGCCCGGTGGAGCCCGAGGAGCCGGTAGGCGCGCTGGGCGTCCGCGCTGAGGCGCCGGTGCGAGTGGTCCAGTGTGGGGGTCATCGCGGTGATCGGGTCGGACGGGCCGACCGCCAACTCGCCCAAGCGGTCCGAGGCGAGCTCGGCGGTGTACTCGGCGAGCGTCCGCCGCTGCGGGTGGTGGTGCGTCAGGTAGTTGGCCGCGGCGATCTGGAGTGCGAGCGGCAGCCGACCGCACTGCTCGGCGAGGGCGCGCACCTCCTCGTCGGGCGTGTGCTTGGTGGCGAGCCGGCCGAGGAGTTCGCGCAGCAGCGCGGCGGCCTCGGCTTCGGTGAGCACGTCCAGGTCGAGCCTCGTCAGCCCCGAGCTGGTGACGTCGAGGCCGGGCAGGCGGCTGCGGCTGGTGACCACCGTGAGGCAGCCCGGCTCGGTGGGCAGGAGCGGACGCACCTGGGGTTCGCTGTGGGCGTTGTCGAGCATGAGCAGCAGCCGGCGGCCGGTGAGCATCCGCTGGTACAGCGCGGCCTGCGCCTCCGGGTCCGGCGGCAGGCGGCGCGGGTCGGCCCCGGACTGGTACAGCAGCCGGAGCCGCGCGGTGACCGGGTCGACCGGGGCGGCCGCGCTGTAGCCGTTCAGATCGAGGTACAGGCAGCCGTCGGGAAGGGTGGCGCGCACCTGCGCCGACCGTGCCCATTGGACGGCCAGGGCGGTCTTCCCGACTCCGCCGATGCCGGTGATGAGCGCGAGGACGCCGGCGCCGCGAGCGTGCTCGTTCAGGAGCCGGTCGAGCCGGCGCAGTGCGAGGCGCCTGCCGGTGAACGCGCGGTTCGCGGCCGGCAGCGCCCGGGACTCCCACGGGGCGGCGGGCTCGACGCTGAGCGAGGTGCCGGTGAGGCGGCGGCGCACCTCGTCGAGCTGCACCCGCTGCGGGGTGGTGAGGCCGAGCGCGGGGTTGCTGAGGAGCTGGTCGAACCGGTCGGGCTCGTCCGAGGCGGGCGGGGGAGGAAGGTGCTCGCCTTTGAGCCAGTTGTAGACCGTACTCAGCGACACGTCCTCAGTGGACTCCGCGATTTCGCGGACGGTCGCGCCCGAATCGGCGATCCTGGCCCGCAGCCACGCGCCGAGCTTCACGGGCGTGTCGAGGTGGTCGAACTCGCCGGCCTCGACCGGCGCCCGCCGCCCCGCGGCGGAGAGCCAGGCGCGGACCAGGCCGGCGCCGACGCGCAGTTCGCCCGCGACCTCGTCGGCGGTGAGCCGGTGGCGCTCCATGTGGGCGGCCAGCCATGCCGCGAGCCGCGCGGCGGTGTCCGCTTCTCCGGGATTCATACGACCTCGCTTCCGGTCCGGCCCCGTGTCCTCTGGCTTCCAACGTATTCCAACCGGTCCTTCCCGACCGGGCGTGCTCGCGGGTTCAATCGGGTCGTCGAGGCGGCGCCGGCCCACCGGGTCCGGGTTCGCCGCCTCGGATCCGAACGGAAAGGAGACGGCGATGCGCGATCGCGAACACCGCCGCGACACCGGCTGGAACCGCGCCGTCCGCGAGGACGACTGGAACGCCGCCGGCCGGGACGACGACTGGAACGTCGCCGGTCGTGACGACGAGTGGGCGGTCCACCGCCGCGACAACGACTGGCATTAGGTGGCACCACATGCAAGACGACGACTGGCATTAGGAGGAATCACCGTGCGCGACAGCGACTGGCAATAGGCGGAATCACCGTGCGCGACAACGACTGGCAATAGGAGGAACCACCATGCGCGACAACCACTGGCGCTCGAGCGCCGCGCCCGGCAACGACTGGTAGCGGACGGCGATCCGTCCGACCGAACGGAAGGAGCGGCCATGCGCGACCGCGAGTACCGCTGAAGACGCTGCGGAACGTGATCCCGTCCGAATGCGCGCCGGGGCCCGGACACGGCCGGGCCCCGGCTTCCGCGTCCCCGCTCCCGGGTGTCGAGGAGCGGGGGCCGCGGCGTCGCCGCCGGCTCGCGCCGACGGCTCACCACTCGGCCGGGGTCCGGCGCCGTTCCCGGCTGCTGCGGTATTCGCGGTCGCGCATGTCAATCCCTCCTCTCGGCGCTCGTCGGGACCGCGGCCGCGCCCGCCTTCGCGAGTGGCGCGGCCGCGGGAGGCTGAACGGCCGCCGGGTCGCGGCCGATGCGCGCGTACAGGCCGATGCCCAGGGCCGCGGCCGAGCCGATCGCGCCGCAGACGGCGATCGCGACCGCGGGCGTGACGGCCTCGGCGAGCACGCCGGCGACGGCCATGCCGAGCCCCTGGGCGGTCTGGAGGCCGGCGGCGGCGAACCCGATCGCCCTGGCGCGCATGCCGTCCGGCACGCGCTCGGTGAACGCGACCTGCGCCAGGGTCATGTAGGCGCCCAGCAGGCCCGAGAGCGTCCACAGCGCCACCGTCAGCGGCAGGTCCGGGACGGCGACGGTGGCGACCAGCGGAAGGCCGGTGGCGGCCGCGAGCGGGACGGTGAGCCTGCGCCGCAGGACCGGCCGGAACCGGGCCACCAGGAACGTCCCGACCGCCGCCCCGATGACATCGGCGGCCATGAGCCAGCCGACGGCCGCTTCACCGGCGCCGATCTGCGCGGCGTAGGGCGCCGCCAGCGCCTCGGGGACCACGAAGCACCCGAATATCCAAGTGAGCGAAGCCAACCCGAGCAGGCGCCGGTCGGCGGCGACGTACCGGATGCCGGCGAGCGCGAAACCGCTGCGTGAGCCCGACCGCCCGCCGGGCTCGGGATCCGGCACGTGCGGGCGCAGGCCCCAGCGCAGGAGCAGGGCCGAGAGCGCGAACGTCGCGGTGTTGACCGCCAGGGCCAGGTGCGGGCTGCCGGTGGCGGCCACGAGCGCGCCGCCGAGGGTGAACCCGAGGATCTGCGCGATGTTGTCGGTGGCGGTCATGAGCCCCTGCCCGACCGGGAAGAGCGGGCCGGGCAGGACGCGCGGCGTGGTCGCCGTACGGGCGGCCGAGAACAGCGGCTGCGGGCAGGTGACGAGGAGGACCAGGGCGGCCAGGACCGGCAGCGGCAGCGACGGGATGATCATCAGCGCGCTGACGGCCGCCCGGAACAGCTCGGTGGCGGCCATGACGGTGCGCCGGGAGTACCGGTCGGCGATGCCCGCCAGGAGCGGGGCCGTGATCAGCGGCGGCAGCAGCGTCATCGCGTAGACCAGGGCGGTGATCCCCGCGGATCCGGTGCGGTCGAACACCAGCAGCGACAGCGCGACGCGCGCGAACTGGTCGCCGATGCGCGACTGCACCTGGGCGAGCCACAGGACCCGGAACTCGCCGACCGCGAGCACATCGCGGTACCGCGCCGGCCGCTCGGACATGGCTCTCCTCTGGTTCACGGAACAGATGCACTGCGGACGAACGCCATTGCACCGGCCGGCGCCCAGGATCGGAAGGACCCGTTGGAATCCGTTGGAAGCGCGGTCCGGAGACCGCCGGTCCATCCGAGTGCCCACCCGTTCGCGGTGACGGTGCGAACCCGCTGCGTGATGTCCAATAGCGAAGGCGCCCAAAGGGATCGCCGTTCGAACGCGGCGCGCGATCGATGTCGGCCGTCCTCTCTAAACTTCCTGTCATGAATCTGCCCGAGACGCGCCGCCCCGACGAAGACCGCCTCAGCCTCCCCGCGAAATGGCGGCGGCACGTGCTGCCCCGGCGCGGCCACGACCTCGAGAACACCGCCTTCGACACCGCAGTGGACCCCGGCGCCTCCGAGGCGGTGGCGCACCGGATCGCCGAGAAGCGGCCGCTGTTCGACCAGTGGCTCGCCAGATCCCAGGACGACGGCGTCGCCGCGGCGGCGGCCGCCCACCTCGAAGGCCGGCCGGACCCGCTCGGAGCGGCCGCGGTCATGCACCTGGTGGAGACCACCAAGCGGCGCCGCCACGAGTACATCCCGGTCACGATCCCCACCGCGGCCCGGCTCCAGCACCTCGACGCCTGGATCGCCGACCACGGCCTCCCCTTCGCCGCCGCCGCCCTCATCGAGGCGGCGATCGTCTACAACCGGACGTACGCGACCGACGACCGCCGCATCTCCGAAGGCAGACTCGAACGCCCGTGGCGGATCTGGATGGAGGACCTGCCGGCGGCCGCCCGCCTCTGCTCGCTCCTGGCGTCGGCGCCCGAAGCCGAGTACCGGGCGGCCGTCGCCGCGGTCGACGCCCGCCGCACCGACAACCGGCGGCGCATCTGCGCCGCAGTGCTGATGCCGACCGAGGCCGATTGGATCGCGGACGCCGCCGAGGCGGCCCGGCGCGACCACACCGCCGACGACTGGGTGTCCTGCACCATCGCGGCGGGCCTGAATCGTCTGGACCTCATCGAGGGGCACCGCCTCGACTCCCGATACACCAGCGAGCGCACCCTCGCCCCCCTCGTCGAAGGGTTCGGGCCCGACGCGCTGCCGGCGCTGACCCAGGCCGTGGGCCGGGGCTTCGAGCGGATGACCAAGCCCGCTCGCGACGCCGTCATCACCGCGATCGGGCTCATGCCCTCCGACGAGGCCACCGCCTTCCTCCTCGACAAGCCCGAGCTGCCCGGCGTGGTCACCGCGGTCATGGATCACGCCGAGCGGTTCCCCCACCGCATGCTCCGCGTGGTGGCCGCCCGCGCCGCCGAGACCGGGACCCGCGCACGCCTCGCCGACATCGTCAGATCCTCCCCGGCCCTGCTCGCCGCGCTGCCGGAGATCGACGAGCCGACCCGCGAGACACTCGCCGCCCTGCTCGACACCTCGGACTCGGTGCCCGAGGCCGCCGCCGAGACGCTGCCGCCGCTCCTGGTCGACCCGCCGTGGAAGACCAAGCGGCGCAAGCCGGTCGTCATCGACGGCCTCACGCCCTCCCTGGAGGCCCGCGTCGTCTGGGCCGACGCCGACGAACAGCGGCACTGGGCGACCATCGGCGACGACGACCCCTATGCGCGCTACGAAGGCGAAAGCCTCCAGCGGAAGCTCGACTTCTTCGAGCAGCGCCCCGACTACGACTACCTGATGACCTTCCTCGCCTGGGCCGACATCGAGCACGCCGAGCCGCTGCTCGACCGGTGGAAGGGCAGCGCCTCCGACTACGTCCACGGCCGGGAGCTCAAGCGGCTCCTCGGCAGGTTCGGGCCGCGAGTCGTCGACCGGGTCACCCCTTTCCTCAAGGGCCGCACCTCGAACGCCGAGGTCCTCATCCCGATCCAGAGCCTCGACGCCGCCCGCATCGCCGCCGAATGGCTGGCTCGCTCCAAGACCCTCGCACCCGTCGCGAAGCGCTGGTTCGACCGGCACGCCGACGCCGCGGCGCACCTGCTCGTCCCCGACGCGCTCGGCGGCGAGGCGGGACTGCGCCGGGCCGCCTTCGCCGCACTGCGCCACCTGCGCGCCTTCCACGGCGCCGAGCCGGTGACGGCCGCCGCGAAACCGTACGGCGAGGCCGCCGCCGAAGCGATCGGCGCGCTCGTCACCACCGACCCCCTCGACCCGCTCGACGCGAAGATCCCCAAGCCGCCGGCCTGGGCCGCCCCCGCCATGCTTCCGCAAGTGCTCCTCAAGGGACGCGAAGCGGCACTGCCGGCCGCGGCGGTGGAGCACCTGACCACCGCACTCGCCCTCGACACCCTCGAACTCCCGTACCCCGGCGTCGACGTCATCACCGAGACCTGCGACGCCGCATCCCTCACGCACTTCTCCTGGAAGCTGTTCGAACTGTGGACGGACGCGGACTCCCCGTCCAAGGACGGGTGGGCCTTCACCCAGCTCGCCCGCTTCGCCGACGACGACACCGTCCGCCGGCTCACGGCGCTGGTCCGGCGCTGGCCGGGGGAGCGCCAGCACAAGCGCGCCGTCACCGGGCTCCGGATCCTGGGGGCGATCGGCTCCGAGACCTCCTTGCGCGCCATCGACTCCATCGCCCGGAAGGTCGGGTTCAAGGCCCTCAAGCAGGAGGCCGGCGAGCAGATCGAGGCGGTCGCCGAGCGGCTCGGCCTCACCACCGAGCAGCTCGCCGACCGGATCGTGCCCGACTTCGGCCTCGACGACGCGACCAGCCTCGTCCTCGACTACGGGCCGCGGCGCTTCACCGTCGGGTTCGACGAGCGGTTGAAGCCGTTCGTGACCGATGCGAACGGCAAGGCGCTCAAGACCTTGCCGAAGCCGGGCGCGCAGGACGACGCCGCGGCGGCCGAAGCCGCCTACCAGCGGTTCTCCCACTTGAAGAAGGACCTGGCCGCGGTCGCGAAGGAGCAGGTGCGCCGGCTCGAGCACGCCATGGTGGCGGGCCGCACCTGGACGGCCGCGGAGTTCCGCGAGTTCCTGGCCGACCATCCGCTGATGCGCCACCTGACCCGGCGGCTCGTGTGGCTGGCCGAGACCGCCGACGGACCGACCGGTTTCCGCCTGGCCGAGGACCGGACCTTCACCGACGTCGAGGACGACGAATGGACCCTGCCGGAGGCGGCGCAGGTCCGCGTGGCGCATCCGGTCGCGCTGGGGGAGCGGCTCGCAGCCTGGTCGGAGGTCTTCGCCGACTACGAGATCGTCCAGCCGTTCGCGCAGCTCGCCCGTCCGGTCATGGACTTCACCGAGGACGAGCTGCGCAGCGGCCGCATCACCCGCTTCGACGGCGCGACGATCAAATCCGGAAGCGTCCTCGGTCTCGCCAAGTGGTGGGGCTGGCGCCGCGGGAACTCGAACGGCGTGTGGGTCGAGCCGGGCTTCCACCGCCCGCTGCCGGCGGGCGGGTACGTCGTCGTCAGCCTCGACCCGGGGATCGAGGCGTACATGGGCAGGGTCGACTCCGCGCAGATCCAGACCGTCCGCTCAGTGCGCCTGTCCCCGACCGCGGACTACGCCTCGCCAGGCGCAGGCGGCGGCCACCCGACCGACATCGACCCGGTGACCGCCTCCGAGATCCTCTACACGCTGGCGCGGTCCACTGCGCCGGCCTGACCGACGCGCGCGAGCATCACGCCCGAGGCCCTGCCGTGCTCGTTCCTCATAGGAGGGACGCCGCACGGCAGGGCCGTCTCCGTGGGGCCGATCCGCCGCGCTCGCGGCGGTACCGTACGTCCCTTGCCGCCGCCCTGTCGGCCCTCTTATTCGCGCCCGGCGCCCGCCCTGCCCGGCGGTGCAGGACCTCCGGCTGCTCGACGATCTGCGTCGCCGATCCCGCCGGTCCGCCGCTCCGCCCGTCACCGGCGCCGTCAAGGGGTGACGCCGAGGCGCCGTCCGGGGCTACAGTCGATCGTGTTCGCCGGCGCAGCGGGCCGCTTCGCCGTATGGCGGGCACGACTGAAGGGACCCCACATGGAGCCGCGCAAAGACGTCAGGGTGGTCTTCACGGGCGACAACGTCCTGTACCTGCAGGGACTCGACCCCGACGAGGTCGCCCGCCTGCAGCAGGACCTCGGCGGCGGTATCACGTACCGGCATCTCCGGGGCACCGAGGACGACCGTGAGGTCGTGATCTTCCCCGGCAACGTCGCCTACATCGAGGTCACGACCGCGAACCGCTGATCGGCGCTCCCGCCCGGTCACGTGCGCGGGTGCTCAGGGCCTGTCCGCCGGGACCGGCGGGATGCCGCCCTGGCGGCGGAGGTAGGCCAGCACGGCGAGGACCCGGCGGTGGCCGCTGTCCTCGACCGACAGGCCGAGCTTGAGGAAGATGCCGCCGATGTGCTTGTGGACGGCGTTGTCGGAGACGAAGAGCCGCTTGGCGATGGTCGCATTGTCGTGGCCCTCGGCCATGAGCGCGAGCACCTGGCGTTCGCGTGCGGTCAGCGCGTCGACCGGGTCGCCGTGCGCGAGGAGCTGCGCGATGACCTCCGGGTCCATGGCGGTGCCGCCGCCGGCCACGCGCCGCAGCGCCTCGGTGAACTCCGCGACGCGGCTCACCCGGTCCTTGAGCAGGTAGCCGATGCCGCCGCGGGTGTCGGCGAGGAGGCGACCCGCGTACGCCTGCTCCACGTACTGCGACAAGACCAGGATCGGCAGCCCGGGATGGTCGCGGCGGGCCTGGACCGCGGCCCGGATCCCCTCGTCGCGGAAGCCGGGAGGCAAGCGGACGTCCACAATGGTCACATCGGGCCGATGGGTCTCCACGGCCGCGAGGAAGCCCGGCGCGTCGGTCGCGATGGCGGCGATCTCGAACCCCTGCGACTCCAGGAGCAGCTCGAGCCCGGAGGAGAGCAGGACGTTGTCCTCGGCGATCACTACACGCACGGCAGCTCCAATGTGACGACGGTCGGCCCGCCCGGCGGACTGGTGATCTCGACGGTGCCGTCCAGGGCCGCGGCGCGGCGGCGCATCCCGTCGAGGCCCGAGCCCTTCGAGGCGTCCGCGCCGCCGATCCCGTTGTCCGCGATGCTGGTCCGCAGCGTCGCACCATCGCGGGAGACGCGGATGGAGGCGTCGGTGGCGCCGCTGTGCCGGGCGATGTTCGCGAGCGCCTCGGTGACCGCGAAGTACGCGACCGCCTCGACCGCCGCCGGGATCTCGCCGAGCGGTCCGACGTCGAGGCGAACGGGCACCCCGGCCCGCGCGGTCAGCGTCGTGAGCGCCCCGGAGAGCCCCTGGTCGGCGAGGACCGGCGGGTAGATCGTGTGGATGACCGATCGCAGCTCCGTCATCGCGTCCTCGGTCTCGGCCTGCGCCTGGCGGACCAGGGCGGCGGCGGCATCGGGGTCGCGGGCGTAGGTCTCGCCGGCGACCGCGAGCCGCATCGCGATGGCGACCAGCCGCGCCTGGGTGCCGTCGTGCAGGTCCCGTTCGATCCGGCGGAGTTCCGCGGAGTGCGCCTGGAGGACGTCGGCGCGGGTCCGGGTGAGCTCGGAGACGCGCTGGACCAGCCGCTCGGCGGGGGAGGGGGCGAGGAACGCCAGGCACGCCCGGGCGTGGGCGCGGGCGAGCAGCGGCAGGACGGCGGCGGCGAGCCCCGACATGGCGCCCAGGTTCACCGAGCCGAGCAGCAGCGCGGTGACCCAGTCGGTGATGGGTTCGCTGACCACCGGCAGCCACGGCGCCCGCGGAAACGCCCACCACAGTCCCGCGATGATCGGCGTGACCAGCAGACACGCAGCGAGCAGCAGCGCCAGGGCGCCCATCGGCAGGCCGACGGCGACGTGCGTGCCGAGCCAGGCGAGGTTGCGGCCGGCAGTGCGCGGCCGTGGCTCGACGTCCTGCCCCAGCAGCGCGCCCGCCCGCCGGCGGTGCCGCTCCGCCCAGGACTGCGCCGGACCCGGAACGCACAGGACGGGAGCCGCGGCGACGGTGACCAGCGCGTCGGCGAACGTCGCGAGCAGGTACCGGCCGCTGCGCCACGTCTTGACCGCGTGAACGCGGGCCGCGCCGAGCGCGCCGTGCACGTGTCCCGTTCTCCCGCGCCGTGGCAGGGAGGCGTCGAATGCCATGCGGTTCACCATAAGCAGCGGGAACGTCCACCGCACTACAGGTGGCTGTAGGTCGCGGACGGGAGCCCGGGGTAGCGACCGGGAGCCCTTCGTCTTCATAGCGTTCGGGGCATGGAAACGACCAGTTCGACCGCAGTATCACCCGAACCGCGCACTCTCCGCCGCCGCTTCCGGTGGCGGCTCGCCGTGGCCGCCCTCGCCGTCGCCGCCCTTGGCACGGCCGCCGCCGTCTCCCTGCCGGACGACCCACCCGAGACCGCTTCTCCCGCTTATGGACAGGACGACCTTCTGCGCGACACCGAGGCGCTCGAGGCGCTGGGGATCACCGGCGTCCAGGCCCGCGTCACCACCGCCACGGGCCCGGACCTGGTGGCCGCCAGCGGCACCGCCGAACTCGGCACCGACCGCCCGGTGGACCCCGACGGCTACTTCCGGATCGCCAGCACCGGCAAGGCACTCGTCGCCACCGCCGTCCTGCAGCTCGTCGACGCGGGCGAACTCGGGCTCGACGACACAGTGGACGAATGGCTCCCGGGCATGGTGGTCGGCAACGGCAACGACGGGACGCTCATCACCGTCCGCCACCTCCTCCAGCACACGAGCGGCATCCACGACGACCTCCCCGGCTTCGCCGACCACCAGGACTACCTCGAGCACCGCTACGACGTGTACACATCGGAGCAGGTCGTCGCGCGGGCGATGGCGCTCCAGCCCGATTTCGCACCCGGGACCGGATGGAGTTACTGCAACACCTGCTACGTGCTGCTCACCATGATCATCGAGGAGGCCACAGGCGCGCCCTGGCACCAGGCGGTCGAGGAGGGAGTGCTGCAACCGCTTGGTCTGGACCACACCTACCTGCCGGGCGACGACCCCACGCTCCGCACCCCGCACGCCAACAGCTACGAGTTCTATCCCACGGGCGAGCGGCTCGACGTCACGGAAGTGATCATCCCGGACCCCGGCGGCTACATCTCCACCACCGCCGACGTCAACCGCTTCTTCCGGGCTCTGCTCGGCGGCGAGCTCCTGTCCGAGCCGATGCTGGCGGCCATGCAGGACACCGTTCCGGTGAGTGAGGAGTTCCAGACGTACTGGCCGGACGCGGGCTACGGACTGGGTCTGATGAGCCGGCCCCTGTCCTGCGGAGGCGTCTACTGGAGCCATGAGGGCGGCGACACCGGCTATATCACCCTCAACGGCGCCACCGCCGACGGCGGCCGCGCCGTGACCGTGTCCATGACGACCGCCCTGGCCGGCTCTCCCGACCACTTCCTCCTCCAGGAGCAGACTGCCAGCGCGCTCGTCGACCATGCGCTGTGCGGGTCCGCCGGGGACGAGCAGGAGGAGTGAAGGCGGGGGACCCGGCTGCGAAGTGCCGCATCCAAGAGGGCGGACTTCAGGCGCGATAGCAGCTCTGCTCGCGCCACGCAGTCGCAAGGAGCCCAGTCACAAGGAACCCAGTCGCAGGGAGCCCAGTCACAAGGAACCCAGTCGCAGGGAGCCCAGTCGCAGGGAGCGGAGCGGGGAGGGCTCGGCCGGGAATTCCCGGCCGAGCCCGCCCCTGGGCGCTCACTCGATCACCAGTCGCGCGATCTTGTCGCCGCGCAGACGGAACTTCATGGGCCCGGTGCCGTTGAACCCGTTGCCGCTGACCCTGAGCGTGGCGATCCACTCGTCAGGGCCGTCGCCGGCCTCGACTCCGACGACCTCGAACCTGCTCTCCATGCCGATGTTGTCGGTCTGGTTCCACCGCCCGACTCCGTCGATGCCGTTGAACTCGCGCCCCCAGTCGCTCAGGAACGCGTCCTCGGTGAACACCGACAGGAACCGGTCGGTGTCGCCCGCGTTGGTCGCTTCGATGAACTCCCGGATCGGGGCCGGCAATTGGATGTCCGTCATGTCTTCCTCCACGCTCGATTGCGCAACGACCTGACGCTACTGCCGACGCAGGGCGCTGATCCAGAGATCGCCCATCCCGGGACCGGCACTCCGGCGGTCCAGACCCGGTTGACCCGGCCAGGGCCAACCGCCGTGCGCGGCCGAACCGGTGGCATCATGCTCCTCGTGACTTCGAACCCTCGTACGTACTCCGACACCCGCACCGCCACCGGACCGCTGCTCTTCATCTCGGGCCAGGTCCCGGTCGCGGACGACGGGACCGTGCCCGGGGACATCGCGGCGCAGACCCGGCTGGTACTCCGGAAGATCGAAGCCCACCTGGCGGCGCACCGCCTGGACTGGGACGCGGTGGTGAAGGTGACCTACTTCCTGCGCGACATCGGCGACCTGCGATCGTTCCGCGAGGCGGTGCTCGCCGAACTCCCGGAGCCGCGGCCGGCCGCCAGCCTCGTCGAAGTGAGCAACCTGATCGACCCCCGATTCCGGATCGAGATCGAGGCGATCGCCGACCTGGGCGGCGCGACAACCCGGTGACACCGGGCCCCCGCCCTTGCGACCGAGCTCCGCGCGGGGGCGCGTCATCCGAGGAAGTCCTCCCCTTCGGCCACGGGAGCGTCGATGCCGAGGGCGATGGTGGACCCGTCGCGGAACTCCAGGAGGTGGACGACGCCCTCTTCGGACCCCTTGGGCTTCCGCCTTCCGCCGGTCCCGCCCGTGGTCCCGGTACTCGGACATCTCTGGAGCACCGTGCGCGGGCACGGTCCGGCGGCCGGCAGGATGGCGCACTCTGCCGCATGCCGCTGACGACCGTGCCCGCTCACTCGCCTTATTCCGGGACCCTCCGCATGGGAGGGTCGGTTTCAACGGACTTCACGCGCCGAGGTCAGCACCGAATGTATTTCGACGTCTCACGGAACGCGTCGAAGCTTTCACCGATGATCTGCAGCGAGGCGTAGTAGGTCCCGGTCCGGCACGTCACGTTCATGGTGACCACGTAGTTGCGGTCCCCGCGGTAGGTCACCGTCCGCCCGTTGTCCGAGGCCCCTGGGCCGTTGATGTTGCTGTACTCCGTCCAGTACTGACCGGAGCACCCGTCCACGTTGATGCGGAAGCTCACCTGGACGATCGACTGGACCCTGGTGGGCCCGCCGATCCCCGCGGTGACCGAGCAGGCCGCGGCCTCGACCGGCGCCGCGGTGGCGTGCGATGCCGGTATGACCGCTGCGAGCGAAGCGGCGCCGAACACCATCAAGACCGCCGCCATCTTGGCGATCCACCGTCGATACCTCATGGTCTCCTTCTCCCCGTTCATCAGCACGAGCTCACGGTCAGGACGCTGCTTCGCGAGGCTGCGTCGTTGGTGCCCCTTTGGACGATGATCTCGGACCTCCACTGGCCCCGTTTGCAATCCGCGCTGGTGCTGAAGTACGCGGAGTAGGGTGCGTACACGTCCCTGCGAAGCGTCGACTGCGAAATCCATTCGATGGAGTAGATCTGCACGTGCAGCAGGACCTCCCAGGTACCGCTGCAACCGGACGAGAGCGACATGTTGCCCGAGCCGCGAACCCGTGAGCTGGACTTGGTGGGCTTGTTCGCGGCGACCGTGATCTGGCACGAGGCGATCTGGATGTCGGTCACGGTGGCGTTCTCGTACTCGGTGGTCCGAACGAAACCGTCCGGCTGCGACTCGTACTCGACGTTCAGCACCGCACCGTATGCGGACGTGTCGGCGGCCGCGAGGCCTCCGGAGTCCGGACCGGCCGCCGCGGGCCCGGCGACACCGAGCCCCGCCGCGAACACCATTGCGAACGCCGCCGCCAGCGACGCCCACAATCTCGATCTAGTGATCATGAACTTTCCCTTCTTCATGCAGGGTCATGAAAGGCACAACGGACGGCGGCTGGACGAATCGCTCCGCTCAGCCGGGATCGCGAATGCGGATCGCGGTCCGATATGCCTTGAGATCATCGTTTCGAGATGAGACGCCGATCACCAGGCGGCCGACCGGCGGAACACCGGCAAGAGACCGGCGGCGAAGGACTGCGAACCGAACGGGACATCCCGTGCTCCGGTCGCGACCTCGGACGTCCCGACGGGAACGGCTCGGCTCAGCTTCCGGACATCGCTGACGCTCGTCCTCGGGGCGGCCGCGACCGCTCAGGAGGGATGGCGCCCGGCGCGGGATTCGAGGGGACTTCCCGTCACTGCTGGTGCTCGGCAGTCGCGAGGAGCCGGTGCAGGGCGCGGCGAGTGCGTTGTGCGGCATTCGGGTCGGCGAAGAGCTGGATCTCCTGGTTGAGCGCCATGAACAGGCCGACCAGTTCGAACGCGACCTGCTCCGGGTCGGTGCCGCGCGGCAGGTCTCCCGTGGCCACGGCGGTACGGGCCTCGGCGACCAGGCGCCGCCGCCAGAGCTTGTGCAGGCGCGCCACGGCATCGCGCACCGGTCCGCCGCGGGCGTCGAATTCGATCGCCGCGGTGGTGAAGAGGCAGCCGCCGGGGAAGATCTGCCGCTCGTGCTCGAGGTAGTCGATCCACGTTTCGCACACCGCGCGCAGCCGAGGCAGTCCGGGCGGCTCGAGTTCCGCGGGCCTCCACACGATCCGGGCGAAGGCGGCGGCCGCGGCGTCCAAGAGCGCGAGTTGCAGGGCCTCTTTGGACCCGAAGTGGCCGAGCACGCCGGCCTTGCTCATGCCGAGGTCGGCCGCGAGCTGCCCGATGGTCAGCCCCTCGAGGCCGTCGACCGACGCTGCGGCGACGCCTCGTTCAACGATGCGGTCCCGGGTCAGGCGGGTTTCGGCGACGGATCGGCGCGGGCTCATGCCGTGATCCTAGCCGACCGAGCACCCATTAGCGACCGATCGGTTGCTATATTGGCGGTCCGGTCGCCGAACAGAGGAGATCCCATGCCCGGAAGCCGAATCGCCGCCCTCGGGCACTACCAACCGTCCCGCGTGATGACCAACGACGACCTGGCCGGCATGGTCGACACCAGCGACGAGTGGATCCGCCAGCGCACCGGCATCGCCACCCGGCACATCGCCGCCGCCGACGAATCGGTGGCCGACATGGCGTCCGCAGCGGCCGCCGAAGCGCTCGTCGCCGCCGGCCTGGAGCCCGGCGACATCGGCATGGTCACCGTCGCCACGTGCAGCGCGATCGACCGCTGCCCCTCGATCGCCGCGCAGGTCGCGGCCCGGCTCGGCATTCCCGCCGCGGCCACGTTCGACCTCAACAACGGCTGCGCGGGCTTCTGCACCGCGGTGGCGACCGCCGACCACGCGGTGCGGGCGCGCGCGGCGAGGCACGCGCTGGTCGTCGGGGCCGAGAAGATGTCGGATGTGACGGACTGGAGCGACCGCAGCACATGCGTGCTGCTCGGCGACGGGGCGGGCGCGGCGGTGGTCAGCGCCGCCGAGGGCCCGGGGATCGGCCCGGTCGTCTGGGGCGGTGACCCGACCCGCGCCGACGCGGTGCGACTCGCCGGGAGCTGGCGGCCGCGCTTCACCCAGTCCGGTCAAGTCGTCTTCCGCTGGGCCACAACTGAACTCATCGACCTCGCCGTCGAGGCGTGCCGCCGGGCGGGGCTCGAACCGGCCGACCTCGCCGGGGTGGTGACCCACCAGGCGAACCTGCGGATCATCGAGGCGATCGTGCGCCGGCTCGGCCTCGCCGAGGACGCCGTCATCGCCCGGGACGTCGTCGACTCCGGCAACACCTCGGCCGCATCGGTCCCGCTCGCGTTGTCGAAACTGGTCGAGCGGCGGGCGGTCCCCGCCGGCGCCCCGGTGCTGCTCTTCGCCTTCGGCGGCGGCCTCTCCTGGGCGGGGCAGGTCGTCACCGCGCCGTAGGCCGCGTCGGCGTTCGGCACCGCTGCACCGGCCGAACCGGTCGTCCCGTCGGTGGATCGTATGGGGAGCGGGTGGAGACGGTCAGGAGTCGTTCTCGACTCCCGCCGTCCGCCGCTCCGCCGGCTTCGGGTGACCGATGCTTCAGCGGGCTCCTCAGCCGCGACGCTCCGGGGCCGGTGCGGTGAGGATCAGGGTACCGGGCGTCGACGCCGCGAACGGCCCGGGCACGGCCTCGTCGCGCTTGAGGCCGGTGATGTCGGTGCTCAGGTCCAGGTCGGATCCGTCGGGGTCGGTATAGCCCATCTCGGCTTGGTAACTCGTTCCGAGGCGCGCCGTCGTCACCGGGGCGACGACGCCGAGGGCCGCGCCGTCGGCCAGCTCGACGCGGACGGAGCCGGCTGCGGCGTCGTGCACCTCGACGCGCACCGGCGAGGTGCCGACGACGCGGGGCGCGGGCTCCGCGCGGAACGGCTCGGCGCCCTCCGCGTACAGGTTGCCCTCGACCCAGACCGGGAGGCGCGGCCCGGCCAGTGCGCTGCCGTGCTCGTTCGGGTACTCCTCCTGCGTCGGGTAGGCGTCGTACTGCGAGGTTCCGACCGGGGTCGGCACGAAGGCGGCCTGGCCGGGCACGCCGTCGATGTCGATCGCGCCCGACCAGAAGCTCGCGAGCGCCGGTTCGGCCGCTTGCGGTTCGGCGCCTTCCCGGCCGGCACGGTCGCCGACGAAGACGTTGTTGTAGAACCGGTTGTCGCCGCCGAGGATGTTCGAGACGCCGTAGACGGCCGTGGAGTGCGGGAAGTGGTACGGGGTGTACCGCTGGTGCTCGGTGCAGTTCGCGATGCGGCCCGCGAAGTAGTTGTGCACGTACGCGCCGCCGGTGGACATGTCCTTGACCGCCCACGGTGAGAGGAACAGGTTCGAGTCCACAAGGTACGGTCCGTGGCAGACCTCGACCATGAAGTCCTCGGCGGTGGAGGCGTAGAAGACGTTGCGGCGCAGCGAGGTGCCTTGGGCCTGCCAGTCGAGCCACAGGGCCCGGTGCGTGTGGTGGATCGTATTTCCACTGATCACGGTGTCGATGGCGGCGTGCAGTTTGATGCCGGCGACCTCGGCGCCGTGCCATTGCCGCTTCACGTGGATGCGGGAGATGTGGTTGTCGACGATGTGGGAGAACGCCGCGCCGAGATGTCCGACGACGCCCGCCTGCTCGCAGTCCCGGATCGTGTTGCGGCGCACCGTGTGGGAGCCGACGTGGTCCCGGTGCCACGGGTGCGGCTCGCCGGCGTCGGGCCCGCGCAGGGCGAGCGCCCGCTGGATCACCTCGCGCTCGCGCTGCGTGCCGCCCTTGGCGCCCTCGGGTCCCGCGAGCCACTCGTTCTGCCCCGTGCTGGCCTCCTTGCCCAGGGAGACGCCGACGTTCTTCGAGTCGGTGATCGTGTTGTCCTCGATCACCCAGCCCTTGGACCAGTGCGGGCCGATCAGGCCCTCCTGGAGCGCGGTGGGCGGCGCCCACTGCGTGGCGGCCTTGGTCAGGGTGAAGCCGCGCACCGTGATGTGGTCGATTCCCGTTGCCGCAGGCCAGAACACGAACTTGCGGACGTTGATCTCGATCTCGTGGTCGGCCGGGTCGGCACCGCCGAAGTTCGCCGTGATCCGCGTGGCGTCGTCGCCCACCTCGCAGTACCACGTCAGCAGGGAGCCCTCCTGGTCGAACGAGTCCTCGGTGACTTCGGGGCGTTCGACGCCGCCGAGGGTCGGCGACTCGTACATGGACTTGCCGTCGAGGTACACCTCGCCGGTGTGCCAGGTGTTGACCTGGTCGAAGAACCAGTCGCCGCCGATGCGTTCGGCATACGGGTTGTGGTCCCCGAACAGGGTGTTCGGCACCGTCGCCGTCCAGACGGCCGCCGAGCCGGGGTGGGGGCGCCAGTCGGTGATCACCTCGGCGCCGGAGACCGTGACCGGCTCGTAGCGGCCGTCCGCGCCCAGCGCGGCCTGGTAGGTGATCGGCGCGGCGGCCGTGCCGCCGCGAGGCGGGTTCACCCACTCGCGGTACACGCCCTCATGGACGACGACGGTGTCCCCCGGTTGCGCCAGTGCCGCGGCCGCACCGATGCTGAGCAGGGGGGCCTCGGCGGTTCCAGCGGCGGTATCGGACCCGGACTTCGCGACGTGTATCTCCACGCCGCAAACCCTATCCTCCTGCTCGCACCGATCCGCGGCCGATTCACGTTCATTGACCTGCGCGGCGTCCGGCCGGTGACATCGACGGCCGCACTGTTCGACGGCCCCCGCCGGACCGCATGTCACACCCCGATCCGATGATCGCAGGGCGCGGTCGCCGTCGCCGACCGCCGAACGCCCTCAACCACTCCGATCGTTGGGAACCCCATGACCGACACGCGATCCGCCGCATCCCTCGACGAGGACGCCTTCGAGCGATGGTCGTCCTACGCGGCCGACGACCGCCTCCACCTGACCTCGCTACCGCGCCGCGACCGGCCGTTCCCGCCCCCGAACCCGCTGCGCCCGGACATGGTCGAGCACTGGCGCACCGCCGGCCTCGGCCCCTCCCGCGAGTACCTCCGCGCCGCGGTCGAATGCCCGGACAGCGACCCCGCGATCGCCGCCGCCCTCCAGTCGTATCTCGACGGTGCGCCGGACCCGCTCGGGGCCGCCGCGGCCCTCAAGATCGTCGGCTGCGTCCACCCGCCCGACTTCCGCTCGTGGAGCGCCTCCTACCGGCGGATCGACGCCTGGTACGGCGAGCACGGCCTCGAGCTCGCCGTCTGCGCGACGCTGGAGCGGTTCGCGCTCCGCGTGGTCGCCGCCGGCTCCGACGACCACTACTTCAAGCATGTGAACGGCAGCGTGCCCGCACTCGTGTACGCGCCTACCGCACCCGCGGGGTCGAGCTGGAACGCCGGCTTCGGACCCGACTGCGACCGGATCCGCGAACTGCTCACCGCCATGCCCGAAACCGAGTACCGCCGCTACCGCGAGCTGCTCGAACCCTACGGGCGCAGCCACCGCCAGCGCCTGGTCCGCGCGTACTTCATGTCCGAGCCGGACTGGGTCGACCAGGTCTGCGCCGAGTTCGGCGAATGGGAGGTCGACTCCTCGTACGAGAAGGTGTGGATCTTCGCCATGGCCTCCTCCCTCGACCAGATCGCCGCCGCGGGCATCACCTCGATCGGCCCGAACGGCAACAGCTCTCAGCAGATCGGCACCCTCGTCAACGCCTTCGGCGCCGACGGCCTCCCCCTGGTGGTCGAGGACCTGCGCCGCACCTCCCCGAACCGGTGGATCGACGTCCGAAAGCACGTGCTCGCGGCCGTGCCCCACGACGCGGGCGTGGAATTCCTCCTCACCGGCATGGTCGGCGACGCCACCGCCGACCTGGCCCGGCGCGCCGCCGAGCGCTTCCCGCGCCGCACCGTGCGGGTCCTCGCCAAGGTCGCCGCCACCGCCGACGACCCGCACCTGCGCTCGCGGCTCGCGCACCTCGCCGCCCGCGTCCTCCCCGCCGAGGCCGTCGCCACCGCCGAACCGGCCGTGCGGGAGGCGATCGACCGGCTCCTGCGCTTCGACGGCGCCCCGCCCGAAGCGCAGGACCTCCCCGCCCTGTTCACCGACCCTCCGTGGAGCAGCAAGCGCACCAAGGCGAAACGCGAACCCGTCGAGGTACGGCCGGTGGACGCCGCCGTCCTGCGCTGGCGCGACGGCGAGCGCGAGACCTGGGCCGAGGGCGGCAAGCGCATCGACGACGTCCGGCGGCGCCTCGCCGAAGGCGGCGCGGAAGCCGTGCCGGACGTCCTTGCGGCACTGGCGAAGTCCGCGCGCCATCCCCGCGCGCTCCCGCCCGTCGGCGGCGTCGAGGCGGCCCGTATCGCAGCCGACTGGCTCGTGCGCCTCCCCTCGACACGTGCCAGCGTCGTCTTCTGGCTCGCCCGCCACGGCACCGACGCCGTGACCTGGTTGACCCCGGACGCCGTCGGCGCGCCCGGCAAACCCAGGCGCGCCGCCGAAGCGGTCCTGCGGCACGTCGCCCGCAGCCACGGCGAGGCGGCCGTCCTGGACGCCGCGGCCGTCTACGGCGACGACGCCCGGTCCGCGGTCGCCGCGATCCTCGCCGCCGACCCCCTCGAACTCGACGGCCGCAAAGCGCCGCGCGTTCCCGAATGGGCCGATCCGATCCTCGGCATGCCCGTGCTCACCCGGGACCGCCGCCACCGCCTACCGGCGGCGGCCGTCGGCCGCCTGGTCGGCACGATGATGCTCGACTCGCTCGCGATTCCATACGCCGGCATCGACGTCTTCAAGGAGCACTGCGACGCGCAGAGCCTGCGCGAGTTCTCATGGACGGTCTTCGACTCCTGGTCGCTCGCAGGGCACCCGGCCAAGGACGGCTGGGCGCTCACGCAGCTCGCCCGGTTCGCCGACGGCGGAACCGTCGAGCGCATCGAGGCGCTCATCCGCCAATGGTCGCGCGAGGGCGCCTCCAAGCGGGCCCAGAACGCCCTCCAAGCGCTGGGCGCGATCGAGTCGGAGGAGGCGCTGCTCGCCGTCAACTCACTGCAGCGCACCGCCGAGACCAAGGCGCTCAAGGAATCCGCCGCGGACCAGATCGACCTCATCGCGGCCGGCATGGGACTGGACGCCGAGCAGCTCGCCGACCGCCTCGTTCCCGACTTCGAACTGGGCGAGGACGGCACGCTCGAACTCGACTACGGGCCGCGGCGGTTCAAGATCGGATTCGACGAGCGGCTGCGGCCCTTCGTGATCGACGAGCGCGGCAAGCGCCGCAGAGGACTGCCCGATCCGACTGCGGACGACGATGCCGACCTCGCCGCCGCGGCGGCCGAGCAGTACGCGCGCCTCGTCCGAGGCCTGAAGTCGGTCGCGAACGAGAACGGACGCCTGGAACGGGCGATGATCGACGGCCGCACCTGGTCGCTGCCCGAGTTCCGCCGCCACCTGGCCGACCACGCGCTCATGTGGCACCTGGTCAAGCGCCTGGTCTGGCAGGCCGAGTCGGACTCCGGCACCGTGGCGTTCCGCTTCGCCGAAGACGGCACCTACACCGACGTCGAGGAGAACACGATCGAACCGGCCCCGGACTCCCGGATCCGGCTCGCGCATCCGCTCCTGCTGGGCGAGACGGCCCGGGTCTGGGCGGAGATCCTCGCCGACTACGAGATCCTCCAGCCGTTCGACCAGCTCGCGCGGCCGGTGCACACCCCGGACGAAGCGGAGCTGCGGGCCGGGAGGCTGACGCGGTTCGAAGGCGCGAAGGCGAGCGCCGGAGCGCTGTTCGGGCTGACCCGCAAGGACTGGCGCCCGATTCGACGGGAGGGCACGGGCGTCACCGTCGGCGTGGCGCGGCACCTGCCCGGTTCGGGATCGCTCCGGGTGGACTTCACGCCGGGATTCGCCGGCGGCTACCACTTCGACGCGGCGGAACTCCAGGTCCTCCAAGAGATCCACTTCCCCGCCGACGCCGATCCGGTGGCCCTCTCCGAGGCGATGGGGGCACTCTCCCGAGTGACGAAGCAGGAATGAGACCGCGAACTGCGGTACGGAACGCCGCGCCGCGCGTCCGGGCGATCTCCCCGAACGCCCGGACGCGACCGGTTCGGTTCGCCGGTGCCGCCCCAGCCACCGGATCGGCGAGACCGGCGCTGCATAGGCTGTCGGGGTTGCCGAGACTCCAGCGCATCACTGAACCGCATGTGGTTCTAGAGAAAAGCCCGGACGCGAAGACGAAGGAGAAGCGTGGTCGCCCCAACGAACGAGATCACCACGGACCTGGTGCACGCCCTCATCTCCGAGCAGTTCCCCGAATGGGCCGATCTCCCGGTCGAACCGATCGAACGCCAAGGCTGGGACAACCGGACCTTCAGGCTCGGCACCGACCTCTCGGTCCGCTTGCCGAGCGGCGAAGCGTATGCGGCCGCGGTCGAGAAGGAGGACCGGTGGCTGCCGGTGCTCGCCGACCACCTGCCCATACCGGTACCGACACCGGTTGCGACCGGTCGCCCAGGCCGCGGCTACCCGTTCCCGTGGTCGGTGCGGCGCTGGCTGCCCGGCAGGACGGTCGAGTCCGCGGTCGACCTCGACCGCGCACAGTTGGCCCGCGATCTCGGCGGCCTGCTCACCGAACTGCGGAACGCGCCGGCGCAGCACGGTCCAGCCGGCGGCCGCCATTCCCATTTCCGCGGCTGCCATCCCAGCGTCTTCGGCGACCAGGTGCAGCAGGCGCTCGAGATCCTCGGTGACGCCGTCGACGCGACCGCCTGCCGAGCGATCTGGGCGAGCGCACTGACCTCGGCCTGGCCCCACGACCCCGTCTGGTTCCACGGCGACATCGCCGTCGGCAACCTGCTCACAGTGGACGGCAGGCTCTCGGCGGCCATCGACTTCGGCACCTGCGGGGTCGGCGACCCGGCCTGCGACCTCGTCATGGCCTGGACCTACTTCGACGGCGACGAGCGAAAGATCTTCCGAGAGGCCGCCGACGCGCCCGACGACCTGTGGCGGCGGGCGCGCGGATGGGCGCTGTGGAAGGCGCTGGCGACCATGGCCGGCCTCTCGAGCCCTGACCCCGACGGCTTCCAGGCCCGAGTGCTCCTCCGCGTCCTCGAGGAGTAGTCCGCCCGAGTGGGCATCGCGAAGGCCAGGTAGTTCTGCGGTCGTCCCTCGAATACCAACGCGGCCACAGTCTTGCCCGACGCGTTTCGTATGGACTGTTGCTTACCGAGCCGCCGTCAGGGCTGTGATCAGAGGTGCGACGTTCGTCCCCTGCGGGAAGTCGCTGACCTGGCCGTCGCCGACTTCGATGACGCGCCAGGCGCCGTCGGAGCGATGGGCGAGATCGGTGGTGACGAACCGGCACCCGAGCGCCGCCACCGCGTCCCCGATGCCGGTGAGGTCGGTTTCGGGGGCCACCTGCGGGGTGTCGGGGTGGGCGGTGGTCTGCACCGGCGCGCCGTCGAGCCACCACACCCGGGCTTGCTCGGTGCCCCCGGACGAGGTGAAGTCCTCGAAGGCGCGCACGACGAGCCCGCCGTACAGGTCCCCGCCCTGGACTTCCAGGAACCGTGCGACGAT
The DNA here is from genome assembly GCF_009451885.1 of Glycomyces albidus. Taxonomy (GTDB): domain Bacteria; phylum Actinomycetota; class Actinomycetes; order Mycobacteriales; family Micromonosporaceae; genus Glycomyces; species Glycomyces albidus. The sequence continues at coordinate 104,382 of NZ_WIAO01000009.1, read as the reverse complement.
GCGCGAGCGCTGCACGGCGTCGGCCAGGTCGGGGATATGGCAGGCGGTGTCCCACAAGTCCTTGCGCGACTTCACGAAGTCCTTGACGATTGCCGATTCCGACCCGAGTTCGATTGCGGCCCAAGCCAGCCAGTCCTCGACCCGGTCGAGGTCGGTGGTGTGGACGCTCGCGGGGGTGTGCTCGGCGAAGACCGGATACCAGCCGGGCAGCTCGTGGGCGCGCGCGTAGGCGTCAGCGGCGGTGGCGAGGACGCAGCCGCGGTCCTCGAGTGCGGCTTCGAGGTCGGCGTACTGGGTGGCGGTGACCATCCAGCCGCGGTACCACGCCGGCCCCAGATCGAGCGGCACCCGTCGCACCGCTGCGGCGGCGTCGCCCCGGACGAGGGCGTCATGGTCGATGACCGCGACGGCGTCGGCGTGCTCGGCTTCTCTGGCGAAGTGCGGGTCCGGCCGTTTCGACCGGGCGGGAGCGAGCGGGTCGGCGCACAACAGCAGTGCGGTCACAGCGGCCTCCTCGAGTTGGAGCCCCCATGATGCTCGGCGCACGCCACGACCCCGCACCGGATGCCGACCTCGCAGTACTTCACGCGCCCTGCGCCTTCCGTCCGAGGAGCCCTGCTCCGCAACCAGGCGATCCTCCGCTGCGGGCCGATTCCAACGAGGAAGGCCCGGTCCCTACCGTGAACGATGGGACCGGGCCTTCGCCTCCTCCTAGAACGGCCAGTCGGCGTCCTTGCCGCGTTCCAGCAGCGAAATCATCGCGAACGCCGAATCGCTCAAACCGCCGAACGTGTGCCGCGTGCCCGAACCGGAAGGAGCATGGCCCTTCGCGTATCCCGCGAGATTCCACGTGTACACCGCCCGGTCGTTCGGCACGGCCGCTGTCACGTCCGGCCCGCCGTGGTGCTGCGCCTGCTCATCGGTGAGGATCACGACGCGGTCATGGCCGGCGTACTGCTTCCCCACCGCGCCGGCGGTGTCGGTGCCGCCGCCGAGGAACCAGCCGCCGTCCTTCCACTCGCCGAGATCGGCCAGGAGCGAACCGCCGCGCGTCAATTCGAACCGCTTCGTCTTCGGGCCCGGCGGGTCGCTGTAGTAGTACTGGGAGCTGGAGAACGAGACCACGTCGGCCTCCTTGCAGCGGCGGCCGAGCGCAAGCCCGAACAGGGCGGCGGCATCCCAGCGCTTAAGCGTTCCATCGCGTGAGAACCCGGCGTTCATCGAGGACGACGTGTCCACGAGGATCAGCGTCCGGCCCGACAGTTCGGGAACGTTGCCCAGACTCGCGTCCAGGGCGCGCTCGAGCGGGTACGACCACCGAAGCGACGGCGCCGCTCGATAGGCCGACAGGAACCGCATGGGCAGCTGACGCGACCGCGCAACCTCGGCGGCGTCGGCGAGCTTCGCCGCGACCGTGGCGGCAACGGGGTCGGACACGCCCGCCTCATCGAAGTTGCGAAGGTTCCGCAGGATTGCCATGTACCCCATGGACGGGATCAGGGCCTCCCACAGGCGGGCCTTCTCGACCCGGTTCCCGGCGAGCGACAGCGCGTCTTCCCACGTGAAGCCGGCGTCCTTCAGAACCTCGGCGTCCAGGAGCAGCTCCGGTGACTCGGCGGCGCCGGCACGTAGGCGGGCGTTCGCTTCGATCATCGGAAGCAGTGACCGTCCTGCGGCATCGCGGCTGCTGCTTTCACGGCCGTAGCGGCGGTCGAGAACGAACTCGAACAGTTGCGACTGCCATTCCGTCCTCGTTTCGGGGTGCACGAGATTGAGCACATCGCCGAATCGGAAGCCTTTGGATGCGGTGTCCCACTTGAGGACGGCGCGCTCGTTGTACAGACGCAGGGCGGCGTCGGCGATGCCGCGCTTGACGGCCTTTGGGACCTTTCGGCCGTACATGCCGGTCCAGTACGCGAGGGCTTCGCCGGGCTCGTCAGCGCGCTGGAGGACGGACGCGACGATCTGCCGGCCGCCGGGAATCTCGGCCGCGACGAGCGCCCGTGCGGCCTCGAGCCCTCCGACGAGCGACGCGGACCGCAAGTGTGCGCCGGTGCGCAGCCATGCGAGGAACCGCGCGGTCCAGTCCGTGTCTGATACCGCGACCTCGTGAACGAGTTCGCGGAAGCGGGAGTCGCGGCCTTGTGCGGACTCGTAGAAGGTCTGCTCGCCCACCATGTTGGCAACAGCGAGCAGGAACAGCTCCGACTTCGCGTCGCGAGCGAATCCCGGGCCGCCTTCGAACGTGGCCCCGGAGGCGACGGGCTCGGTCCGAACGGGAGAGTGGACCGCCGCTCGAGTCGCGGGCTTGTTGAACTTCGCCATGAGGCAGGGGCTCCAATCACACACCGGGGAGCCAGGACAACCAGGAGAGCGAAGCGCCCGAGGTCAAGTCGGCCGCGGAACGTTGGCGCTCTACCACTGAGCTACAGCCGCCGAAGCGGCCGGCAGGGCTCGAACCTGCGACAACCCGTACCCGAAACGAAGTATCCGCCGCCTGCGCACCGGGCACTCCGCTCGCTGGTTGTATGGCACTCCCGAGATCAAGGCGTCTACGGCGTTGAATCAATCCATGCGACAGATGAAGTATCCGTGGACGACGCACCGGGAGGTGCATTCGAATCCTAGTGCACTGAGCCCATTGCAGCGCAACGCATTATATGAGTCCGGGCGCCAACTGCGCTCTGGACTCCGTGCGAAGGGGGACGACCCTGTGCCGACGATGGGAAGCGAAAGTGGAGCGCCCGAGGTCAAGTCGGCGGCGGATACTGTGCTCTGGGCCGCTGAGCTACCTGCCAGAGAGCAGGCCGGGATTCGAACCCGGGTCTTCCGTTTGGTAGACGAAGGAACCGTCACCTGCGCACCAGGCGCTCCACTGTAGATCGAAGTGCCCTCCCGAGTTCTCGGCGGCAGCGGGATTGCAGGGATCGAACCTGCATGAAACGTACCAATACGAAGTACCCGCAGCCTGCGCACCGGGAGTGCGAACCCACCCTACTGGGCGAGCATCATTGCGCGCCAGCGGATATGGCCCTCGAAGGCCCAAACTCTGCCCCGGGGATGCCCGTTCGGGACCCCGGCCCATCCGGTGAGAGTGCCGTCTCCGCAGTACGGGTGGTTCCAGCGGCCCTGGGAAACGCCGCCGGGTCGGCGCGATCGGTCCGGCCCGGCGGTGAACGGATCCGCTAGGTCCACAGTGAGTAGCTGTTGCAGTTGAAATCGCGGCCACCGGCCGACGAGGTGATCTCGAAGCCGAAGGCGATCTCGCCGATGGTCACCCTCGGCATGCGGCCGTTGGCGACCAGCCACTGGGCGTGCGCGGTGATGTCCACCCATGTGTTCGTGGTGTGGTTGCGCGCCAGGAAGCTGTAGACGGCGTTCGCGCCGTTGCTGCCCTGGTAGAGGGCCCAGTTCTGACCGCCGAGATTGACGTCGGTGACGTAGGAGCCGATCGGCCCGACGGCGCCGTGCCACTGCGTCCAGATCATGATCTCGTGGTCGTGGCCGTTGCCCCACACGTCGTAGGTGGTGCAGTAGGCGAGGTTCGAGCCGGTGGGCACGGTGACGTCGGTGTTGGCGGAGACGTTCCCCATGTTCCAGACGTCGCGTCCGAGCTGGTAGCTGACGTGCGGGTAGGACTTGACGCCGCCGGTGTTGGGATGGTCGGCCCAGACGCCCCAGTTGGAGTAGGAGTTCGCCCAGATGGACTGGGCACCGACGCCGCTGCCCCAGACGTGGTTGTTGACCGTGAACGCGCCGTCGGTCCACTTCCCCCATCTGTCGGTCGAGTACCAGGTGGCGGCTTGGGCGGGGGACTGGAGGGCGCCGACGGCGCCCGCGGTGGCCAGCGGTGCGGCCAGCGCCGCGGCGAGGATGGATCTGCGTCGCATGAAGGACATGCCTTTCTCGAGGAACTCGTTTCGGCCGTCGGGATTCATGAATCTAGGATTGTCGATAAGTTAATGCAATCACATTACAAAGTCAACCCTCTACCTCCTTGGGTTTGCCAAACGGGAAGTGGAACGTGTCGGAAAATTCCGCTCAAATCAGTCCCACGACGCCGCAGGCATCAGTGACTTAATCCTGTTGGTTGACAAACATGATGGTCGTTGCGTACTGTGCTGCGCAGGAGTTCAGAGATCCGCATCCCTCGATGCGCCGACGCCCGCTCGCTCGCGGCACGACGAAGCAGACCTGCGCGGTCGCCCTGCCGCGCAGGCCGATCACCAGCCTTTCTCTACAAAGGAGTCACCCATGCGACGACGCACATTCGCCGCCACGCTCGGCGCGGCAGCGGTCGCGGCCGGCGCCCTGCCGGCCCCGGCCTTCGCCAAGCCCGGCCCTCGCGGCGGCGATGCCTACGCCTGGAAGAACGTCGTGGTCAACTGCGGCGGTTTCGTGCCGGGCATCGTCTTCAACGAGACCGAACCGAACCTGATCTACGCCCGCACCGACGTCGCGGGCGCCTTCCGGTGGCAGGAGGAGACGCGGACCTGGAAGCCGCTGACCGACTGGGTCTCCCGCGACGAGTGGGGCTACCAGTACGTGGTCTCCATGGCCACCGACCCGGTCGAGACGAACCGCGTCTACGCCGCGGTCGGGGCCTACACGATCAGCTGGGACCCCAACAACGGCGCGATCCTCTACTCCGACGACAAGGGCGACACCTGGGGCATCGCGGAACTCCCGTTCAAGCAGGGCGGCAACATGCCCGGCCGCGGCATGGGCGAACGCCTCGTGGTCAACCCCGCCGACAACGGCGAGCTCTACCTGGGCGCGCCCAGCGGCAACGGGCTGTGGCGCTCGCGCGACTACGGCCGCACCTGGGCCAAAATCGAGAGCTTCCCCAACCCCGGCGACTTCGTCGTCGACCCTGACAACGAGTACCTCTCCGACAACCAGGGCGTCCTCTGGATCGACTTCGACCAGATCGGCGGCAAGATCTACGTGGGCGTGGCCGACCCGGCCGACCCGCTGTACGTCTCCGAAGACGGCGGCGCGACCTGGCAGCCCGTCCCCGGCGCGGCCGAGGCGCTCGGCAATGCCGACGGGAACCGCACCATCCCCAAACAGTCCGCTGTGGACAACACGAACGGCTACCTGTACGTGATCACGAGCTGGGACCCCGGCCCCTACAACGGCGGGCCCGCGTCCGGCCGGGGAGGCCGGATCCAGCGGCTGGCGACCCAGACCGGGGAATGGACCGACATCACCCCGCCGTACAACCCGGGGCGCCCCATCCCCGGCTTCGGCGCCGTCACCGTCGACCGCCAGAACCCCGGCACGCTCATGGCGTCCACCTGCAACAACTGGGGTCCTGACGAGATTCTGTTCCGCTCCACCGACTCCGGGGCGACCTGGTCGCTCTCCTGGGATCTGGTGAGCGAGAACGTGCGCACCGACCGGTTCGTCATGGACAGCTCGGGATCGCCGTGGCTCGACTGGCGCGGCAGCGACAACGGGGCCTCCTACGCCGTCAAGCACGGCTGGATGATCGAGGGCCTGGCGATCGACCCGCACAACTCCGACCGCATCATGTGGGGCACCGGCGCGACCATCTGGGGCACCGAGTCCCTGACGCGGTGGGACACCCAGGGCGAGCTGATCGGCGAGAACGAGGCCGGCGAACGCGTCGCGCTACCGGTCGACCGGTTCACCGTCGGGGTGAGGGCCGAGGGCATCGAGATGACCTGGGTCCGCGACCTCGCGGCCCTCGGCGGGACCCTGGTGTCGGCCATGGGCGACGTCAACGGGTTCGTCCACACCGACCTGGGCCGGTCCGAGCGCATGTTCCACGCGAGCTGGGGCGGCACCAGCCTCGACTACGCCGCCTCCGACCCGGACGTCATCGTCGGCAGCGGCGATGTCGGAGACACCAACAGCCACGTCATCTACTCCACCGACCGCGGCCAGACCTGGCACGACGCGTCGCGACCCGACGGCGTCCCGAACGGCGCCGGCGGCACCGTCGCGATCACCGCCGACGCCTCGGTGATCGTCTGGTCGCCGAACAACACCGACAAGACCCCGTTCTACACGACCGACCGGGGCGCGACCTGGACCGCCGTCCAAGGGCTCCCCGCGGGCGCCAGGGTCCGGACCGACCGCGTCGACCCTCGCGTCGTCTACGCCTACTCCGGAGGCAGGTTCTACCGCAGCACCGACGCCGGCAGGACCTTCGCCGACACCGGGGCCAGTGGCCTGCCCGCCGAAGGCGTCGACGACTTCCGGGTCGCCCCCGGCAACAAGGGCCACGTCTGGCTCGGCGGGCGCAGCGACAAGGCGGAAGTCGCGACCGGCCTGTGGCGCTCCAAGGACGGCGGCACCACCTGGACGCGCCTCAGCGCCGTCGACCTGGCGATCGGTGTCGGCTTCGGCAAGTCCGCGTCGCGAAGGGGCTACCCGGCGATCTACATCTCGGCCACGGTCGCCGGCCAGGAGGGCATCTTCCGCTCGATCGACGCCGGCACCACATGGTGCCGCATCAATGACGACGCCCACCAGTGGGGCTTCGCAGGGTCCGCCATCACCGGCGACCCGAACGTCTACGGCCGCGTCTACCTCTCCGCCCGCGGCATCGTTTACGGCGACATCGCCTGAGCGAGCGGGCCGCCCCGCCCGACGGGGCGGCCCGACGGATTCACCTGGACTGGTGACGCCGAAAGCCGGGCGCGGTCTCGCTTTCGTGGTTCGCGGGATCGGGACAGGGTGGAGGCCGGTGCCCATGGCGTCGAGCCAGGCCCGGGTTCCGCGTTCGGGCGTTCGCGGGTCGGCGCGGTGCTCGCACGACGAGCGCGGTTGTCGTAGCCGTCCTCTAGTGTCGACATCATGGACAGTGGGGCGTTGTTCGAGCGGCTTCGGGGACTGTGCATGAGCATGCCCGAGGCCACGGAGAAGCCGAGCCACGGCGAGTCGGCGTGGTTCATTCGAGGCAAATCGATGTTCGCGATCTCCTCGGACCGACATCATGACGACCGGGTCGCGTTCTGGTGCGCGGCGCCGGCGGGTGCGGCCGAGGCGCTGGTCGCGCGGGACGGCACCCGGTACTTCGTGCCGCCCTACGTCGGCCATCGCGGCTGGCTGGGCGTCTACCTCGACGTGGATCCAGTCGACTGGGAGGAGGTCGAGGACCTGGTGACCGAGGCTTGGCGTGCCGTGGCGCCGAAGCGGCTGCGGGAGTCGTTCGACGCCGAGGCCGAGCGCGCCTGATCGCCTGACGCCGTGGCGATCGCCCGGCGAGGCATGGGCGCAGCCGCACTCCCCGCCGACAACGCCTGGGACGGCGGTTCCCGGCCCGCTATTCGAGGAGTTCGGCGTCGTGCTGCTCGAAGAGGCGGCGCATCGCCTCGGGCCCGCGGTCGGCAGCGGCGTGGATAGCGTTGATGAGGGCGTTCGTCTTGGCGCCCATGACAAGCAGATACCGCGCGGGGTCGGGGCCCGCGTTCCAGAAGGTATGGGCCGTCCCGCCGGGGACGATCGCGGCGCCGCCGGCGGGCACCACCACCTCCTCGTCGCCGATCCGCACACCGAGCGAGCCGTCGAGGACGTACCAGGCCTCGTCGTCGGCGTGGCGGTGGAGCGGGGCCTGGTAGACCCGCTCACCGCCGGTCGAACCGTCGGCCTCCCACTCGGCGAGCACCAGGTCCGAACCGGGCGGCGCGAGCGTCCGGCCGCGCATGTCAGGGGCGAAGAACTCCGGAACCGACATCTGACCTCACCTCTTCGAGACGGCACACGGGCGACGACCCCAGGCTAACGGCCGCCTCCGACATGGGAGCGCCGATGAGGCGGGCTCAGAACTGGTTCGGCGCTCGGCGAGGAGGGCACACGTCAGAGACGGATCACGGTGAACAACGTGGTCCCGTGAACCGCATCCACCTCTCTTCGCCCGGTCTCGGTGAACCCGAGTTTCGCCAGAACACGACGCGAAGCGGCGTTCCAATCCCAGACGGTGGCCCAGACACGTCGGTGACCGGCCGCTCGCGCCCGGTCCAGGACGGCCAGCGCGGCCTCGGTCGCGTATCCCCGGCCCCAGACTCGCCGCAGCAGCTCGAAAGCCAGTTCCGGCTCCCCTTCGGCTCCTCGTCCACCGTCGACCAGGCCGCAATAGCCGATGACGTCACCGGCGTCCTTCCGCTCGATCGCCAGGAGCGAAGACCGGCGGTCGCGGATGTGGTTCTCCAACTCCGCGATCGTCGGGTGCCCCTCCGCATCGATCCGACGGTGCGGCGGAACTCGCGGATCCCGTTCGGTCCACAGTTCGCGCATGACATCGGCTTCGTCCACTCGCCAAGGCCGGAGCAGCAGTCGATCCGTTTCGAGTGTCGCTTCCGGGTTCCCGCCCATTCGGACTCCCATGACAGGCACTCTCTCACGCACGCAGGTGCTCTCCCATCGAGGGGGACCGACCGACCTGGCCGGCCCGTACCGTGCAAGGGCCCGCAGGAACCGTTTCGCCGTTCAGGTGGAACGCCCAGGTCGCGTGAATCCACCAGGTACACAGACGAAAGGCCCTGGAGACGGGGCGTTGTGGCCGTCCCCAGGGCCCATCGCTCGGCGCTTTTCCGGCCGGTCAGGCCCCGTCTTGCTGTTCGGCCCGGGCCGTCCGGTAGGTCAGGACGACGACGCCGTTGCTGCGGGTGTTGCTGCTGAGCAGCTGCAGCGGGGTCTTCGGGTTCTCGGTGAACGAGCCGAGCGGTTCGCCCACGACGACGGGGTGGACGGCGAGCCGGAGCACGTCGAGCAGGTCGTGCTCGAGCAGTGTGTGGCTCAGGCGGCCGTGGCCGAAGAGGACGAGGTCGCCGCCGCCCTCCTCCTTGAGGCGGGTCACCTCCTTCACCACGTCGCCGCGGACGATGACGGCGTTGTTCCAGTCCACTCGATCAAGTGTGGAGGTGAACACGTACTTGCGGATGCCGTTGATGGCGTCGGCGAACGGGCCGGTCTGACCAGGCCAGCGCCAGGACAGGTCCTCATAGGTGCCGCGGCCCATCAGCATCGCGTCGGCGCCGAGGAGCAGCGAGGTCGCCTCGCGGGTGAACTCCTCGTTGAAGTAGGGCATCGCCCACGAGCCGGGGTCGTTGACGACCCCGTCTGCGGAGATGAGGGTGGACTCGATGACAGTGCGCATGTGCGGCCTTTCGGTGTCGACGCCCGAGCGGTCAGGCGGCTCGGGCGGGCGGTTCCTCGGGTGGATCCCGGCCGCGTCGGAGCGACCTTGATATAGACCGCGGGCGTGGGCGAAAGGAATTCCTGCGAGCGCGATTCCTTTCGGCCCTCCGATCGGTCTACTTCTGGAAGGCCCGCACCGTCGTCCGCCACCGGCGACGCCGGTGGCGGACGCGGTGGACGACGCTGAGGAGAACGATGTCCGGCATGCAGGCACCGGTGACCGCCGGCGAGTTCGCCGACCGGGCCGAGCCGTTCCGAGGGGAACTGCTCGCCCACTGCTATCGCATGACCGGTTCGCTCCAGGACGCCGAGGACCTGGTCCAGGAGACGTATCTGCGGGCCTGGCGGGCCTACGACCGGTTCGAGCACCGGTCTTCGCTGCGGACCTGGCTCTACCGGATCGCGACGAACGCGTGTCTGAACGCCCTCCGGCACAGCGGTCGGCGGGCGCTCCCGTCCGGTCTCGGACCGTCCGGCACCGGTCCGTCGGCGGCACTGGAGAACGCCGGTCCGGGCACGCTCTGGATCGAGCCGATGCCGCACGCGATGCTCGCATCCGAGCACGACGACCCGGCGGCGGTCGCGATCGGCCGGGAGGGCATCCGCCTCGCCTTGGTCGCGAGCCTCCAATACCTGTCCCCGCGGCAGCGCGCCGTCCTGATCCTCCGGGACGTCCTCGCGTGGCCGGCCGCCGAGGTCGCCGAAGCGCTGGAGACGAACGTCGGCGCGGTGAAGAGCCTCCTCCAGCGCGCACGCCGACGCTTGGACGAGGTGAAGCCGCAGATGGGCGACGTCCTCGAACCCAGTCATCCGGAGGCCCGCCGGCTGCTGCGGCAGTACATGGACGCCTTCGAGAACGCGGACGCGGCGGCGTTCGAGCGCGTCCTGCGCCAGGACGCCGTGCTGGAGGTGACCGGCACCGGCGTGTGGTTCGAGGGCAAGCGCGCCTGCGTCTCCTACCTCGTCGAGCATGTCGCGACGGCCCCTGGCGTCTGGCGCACGATTGCGACCGAGTCCAACGGGCAACCCGCGATCGCCCCCTACCTGCACGTCGGCGACGGGATCTATCGAGGCGTCGGCATCGGCGTGCTGACGGCCACCGGCACGGGGATCGCCCGCGTCACGGTCTTCGCGGACGCGGTCCTGCTGGGCCGCAGCGGCCTTCCCGCCTCGCTTCCGGCCTGACTCCGCCGGGCCGGAAGCGCGCGGTTCATCTGGTCTCGGCCCGGATCGCCCTCACTCACACCGGGGCCGGTCCTGGAGAGATCGATATCTGAGGGACCGGACCCGATCGGAGCCGGGTCGCAGCCAAGAACTGCTTGCGAGGGTATTGATCCCCGTCACCGTTCGAGATATCGTTATCCCTCGATGGATAACGATTTCCTGACACGCTCCGTCCACTCTCAGCGAAGAAGGTACCGATCATGACCCCCCTCCGGGCCGCCCTGCGCGGCCCCTCCGACGCCGTCAGACGCGCCCTCGCGCTCACGGCGGCACTCGCGATCTCACTCGGACTGCTCCAGTTCGGGGCCGGCGACGCCGAGCCCGCGGCGGCCCAGGAGACCGGCACCTGCGAGGTGCAGTTCAATTCCACGACAAGCGAAGCCGGGTTCAACCACCCCGGCATCGGGCTCACCGAGCCGATCCTGGAGAACGTGCGCACCCAGCTCGCGGCCGGAGCCGAGCCGTGGGTCTCCGGGTTCGACGCGCTCAAGCGCTCCAGTGCGGCCGGGGAGACCGTGAAGCCCTCCAACGCCGGCTCCGACCCGACGAAACCGCGCACCACCGCGTTCAACGCGGGCACCAGAGGCATGTTCGAGGCGGACGGCCTGAAGTCCTACACGCAGGCGGTCCTGCACGTGCTCACCGGTAAGGAGGTCCACCGCAAGAACGCCCTGGCCATCATCCGCAACTGGGAGCAGATGGACCCCACCAAGTTCGAGTACTACACCGACTCGCACATCCACAACGGCATGCCGCTCTTCCGCATGGCCTCCGCCGCCGAGCTGCTGCGGTACACCACCTGCGGCGACGACCCGGCGCTCGCGTGGACCGAAGAGGACACGCGGTCCTTCAGCGAGAACCTGATCAGGCCCGCGATCGCGACGTTCATGTCCTCTCCGGACCACTTCATGAACCAGCACAACTACCCGCTCCTGGGCTCCATGGCCGGCTCGATCTTCATGGACGACACCGCGCTCTATGAGGAGAAGGTCGAGTGGTTCACCGTCAACGAGACGGCGAAGGACGAGGGCTTCAACGGCTCCATCGCCAGGCTCGCCCGCTGGGTCGACACGAACGACAAGACCGGCGAGCCCATCGAGGACCCCCATGTGCAGCTGGTCGAGATGGGCCGCGACCAGGCCCACGGCGGCGGCAACCTCACGAACTTCGCGGCCCTGTCCCGCATGATGACGGCCCAGGGCACCGAAGTGGACCCCGTCGACGGCACGGTCTCCACCGCCGCCGACGCCGTGGGGCCCTACGAGTTCCTGGACGACCGCATCCTCCGGGCCGCCGACTACTTCTGGCAGTTCATGTCCGGACGCGACCCGGAGTGGACGCCCGTCGGCTACGCGATCTCGCCCGACGGGACGATCCGCGACACCTACGACCACATCGCCGACGGCTACCGCGGCCGATACGCCACCGCGAGCTTCTGGGAGATCTACTACCACTACGAGTACCGGCGCGGTGAAGACGTCGAGGCCATCGCCCCGTTCTTCGCCGAGGCCTACGCCAAACGCCCCACCCCCGTCCAGATCGGCTGGGACGGCCGCGACGGCGGCGGCGACTCCTGGATGTTCGCACCCGCCGAAGCCGCCGGTGAGACCGCCCAAGTGCCGAACGCCGACCCCGACATCCTCGAAGTCGAGCAGCGCTACACGCATCTCGCCGGCGAGGTCGACCAGCACGACGGATTCGTGACCATGGCCGGCGGGTCGAAGATCGCCTATCTCAGCGGCGCGAACACCAGGCCGCAGCAGGGCTTCCTCGTCCGCACCGAAGGCGCTGCCGTGATCCACCTGGGCGGCGTCAGCCACGACGACGCCGTCAGGCGCGACACCACCGTGACCGTTCCGGACACCGGCGGCGAATGGCGCTACGTCACCGTCACCAGGGCCATGGACAACATCGTGTTCATCGAGACCGAGGGCGCCGCAGTCGACCTCGACCACATCAACATCAACGCCGAGGTCGAACTCGACGGACCGGTCTTCCCCGAGGACGCCGCCGACCGGGTCGTCGCCTGGGACGGCGCCGACCTCACGCTCGAGCTCGCCGCCACCGGCCCGGAGGGCATCGCCTACAGCGCCGCCGGCCTCCCCGACGGCGCATCGCTCGACCCCGCCACCGGGCGGCTCACCTGGACCGGCGCCGACTCGGGCACGATCACCGTCGCCGCCGACGACGGCACGAGCGTCGCCGCGCGCACGATCGTCCTCGACGCCGCCGCCGACCGCCCGAGTGCGCTGTCGCTGGCGGCCGAGGACTACGAGCCCGAGGACGGGTACGAGTCGGCGACCGACGCCGCCTTCACCGCGGCGCGTGAGGAGGCCGAAGCGCTGCTCGACGACGGCACCGACGAGGCCTACGCGACCGCCTTGGCGGACATGGTGGCCGCGGCCGACGGACTGCGGCTCGTCTCGCCGAAGACCGAAGTGGACGGCAGCCTCGACTACTCCGGCCTGCTGCACGCCTCCACCGCGGGGGACCGCACCGCGCTGCTCGTCGACGGCGACAACCAGACCGGCACCGCCTACCCGCAGGCGGTGAACATGTCCCACACCTTCGACTTCGGCCCCGACTTCCGGGTGTCGGCGCGGGAGTTCGGCTTCCAGAGCAACATCTTCGCCGACCGCCTCGCCAACTCGGCGGTGTACGGTTCGAACGACGGCGTCACCTGGACCCGGCTCACACCCGGGGTCACGCAGTTCACCCAGGACTTCAACACCCTCGAAGTGGACCCGGAACTCCGGGACGACCGGTTCCGGTACCTCAAGGTCCAGATGGTCGAGCAGCTGCCCGACGTCCTCTACGGGATCGTCCGCGGCGTCTTCGAGATGACCGAGTTCCACGTCTACGGCGAGCGCCACGAGATCGGCAACCAGATAGCGTCGGCGACGATCGCCTCCGAGGACGCCGTCGCCGGGAAGGTCGCCGTCGGCGACACCGTGAACGTCGCGGTCACGACGAGGCGGCCGGTCGACGCCGTCACCGTCGACGTGATGGGCATCGAAGCGGCGGCCACGTCGGCCGACGGCGTCAACTGGCTCGCGCCGGTCGTCCTCGACGGCGTCGAACCCGGGCCGGTCACCCTCGCCGTCGACTACACCGACGACGGCGAGGCCGGGCCGACCCTCTACGGCGCCACCGAAGGCGCGAGCCTGTTCGTCGGCGGGAACCGGAACCTGCTGATCGACGTCGCGGACCTCGCCACGGTCCTCGCCTCCGACAAGCAGTGGCCCGGCAACGGGCTCCCCGCCGACCAGATCGGCTACCTGCTCTTCGACGGCGACGAGAACACCGCCGGCGACCTCAACACCGGCGTCGGCTCGCACTACACAGTGGACTTCGGGGAGGGTGTGTCCGTGCGCCTCGACGAGGTGTACTTCCTGCCGCGGCTGTGCTGCACCTCGCGCTCGGACGGCACGATCGTCCAGGGCTCGAACGACGGGCAGACGTGGACCACCCTCACCGAGCCGCTGACCCGCACCGCGGCCGGCGTCTGGCAGGGGAAGCCGGTCACCGACGACACCTACTACCGGTACTTCAAGATCTACAACCCGAACCGCTGGCACGGCAACCTCGGCGAAGTCCAGTTCTTCGGGCACATCGCATAACAGGAACCGCCTCGGCCGCCCGTCCCGCCACGCGGACCGCGCGGCGGGACGGGTGAGGAACAGGTTCGGCAGGTCGGACAGCAGCGATCCGGCCGGCAGCGGCTCGGGGTCGGCGACGTCGAGGATCGCCGAGATCCGACCGGTCGCCAGCTCGGCGGCGAGTGCGTCGGATCAAGGGATAACGATTTCAAATCTACAGTGAACCGGCGGATCTGTCGAGGCAGGAAACCACCATGCAGGCTCACCCTGACCGTGCGTTCGACGGCCTCATCACCGCTCATGGTCGCGGGAGTCGCGGATACCAAGATACAAGACATTGACAGATCTCGATGCAAACCTTATCTTCGAGTATATGGGATAACGATATCCGTTCGCGGCCCGCGTTCTCTCCGACACTCCTCACCGACGACAGCCGAAGGAGCACCATGACCGACGACCGCACCGGCAGCGCCCGCTTCAAGCGGCGGAACCTCCTCAAGGGCGCGGTCGCCGCAAGCGCCCTGGCCGCCACCGAAGCCGGCGGCCTCGCCGCCGCCCGAGCCGACCAGACCGGCCCGCAAGCCCTCGGCCACCCCGGGATGCTCCACACCCAGGCCGACCTCGACCGCATGGCGTCCAAGGTCGCCGCCGGAGCACAGCCCTGGAAGCAGGGCTGGGACAAGCTCGTCGCCAACGCCCACTCCCAGAGCACCTGGACGCCCCAGCCCGTCGAGGAGATCGTCCGCGGCAACACCGACAAACCCCAGAACTACTGGCTGCTCTACAACGACGCGCACGCCGCCTACCAGAACGCCCTGCGCTGGCGCATCAGCGGCGACACCGCGCACCGCGATGCGGCCGTGCGGATCTGCAACGCCTGGTCGGCGACGCTGAAGTCGATCTACTGGCCGCCCTCCGACTCGCGCCTCGCCTCGGGCATCTACGGCTACCAGTTCGCCAACGCGGGGGAGCTGGTGCGCGGCGCGCCCGGATTCGACCTGGCGCGGTTCCAGCAGATGATGAAGACCGTCTTCTACGAGCTCAACAGCGACTTCCTGGTGCGCCACAACAACACCTGCGACACCCACTACTGGGCGAACTGGGACCTGTGCAACATGGCCTCGATCCTCGCCATCGGCATCCTCTGCGACGACCAGGCCAAGATCGACGAAGCGGTGGACTACTTCCACAACGGCGCGGGCGCCGGCTCGATCGACAACGCGATCCCGTTCGTCCACGGCGAACTCGCCCAATGGCAGGAGTCCGGCCGCGACCAGGCACACTCCATCATGGGCATCGGCCTCATGGGCGCCTTCATGGAGATGGCCTGGAGCCAGGGCATCGACCTGTACGCCGCCCGCGACGACGCCTTCGCGAAGGCGGCCGAATACGTCGCCCGCTACAACCTCGGCTACGACGTGCCGTTCACGACCTACCGCAACTGCGACGGCGTCGAGCACACCCTCATCTCCACGGGCGCACGGGGCCAGATCCGACCGGTGTGGGAGCTCGTCTACAACCACTACAGCGTCCGCCGCGGGATGCGCATGCCCCACGTCGCCCGCATGGCCGCGCTCGCCCGGCCCGAGGGCGGCGGAGGCGACTACGGCTCCAACTCCGGCGGCTTCGACGCCCTCGGCTGGGGCACCCTCGCGCACCTGCGCTCCACCTCGGCGGTCGTCTCCGGCCGCACCTACCTGCTCATGTGCGAGCGCTCAGGGCAGTTCCTCGAGATCGGCCGCTCCACGGTCGACGGCCGCCCGGTGATCCAGTGGGGCGAGAACGGCGGCGCCCAGCAGCGCTGGAAGATCACCGACGTCGGAGGCGGACACCACAAGCTGGTGTGCGAGCACTCCGGCAAGGCGCTCGACAACGGCAACTCGACCGCCGAGGGCGCACAGGTCAAGCAGTGGACCGACAACGGCACCGCGACGCAGCGCTGGAGGATCACCGACGTCGGCGGCGGGGCCGTCAAGCTCACCTGTGAACGTTCGGGCATGGTGCTCGACAACGGCAACAAGGAGGCCGAGGGCGAGCCCGCGATTCAATGGGCCGACAAGGGCTCCGTGCCGCAGCGCTGGCGCCTGATCCGCGTTGCGTGACGAACGAAAGGGGCCGAGCGCAGCAGCGCTCGGCCCCTTCGTGTTTCAGCCTTTGATGGCGCCGGTGAGGACGCCGGAGGTGACGTAGCGCTGGAGGAACGGGGAGACGATGAGGATGGGGACGGTGGCGAGGACGATGACGGCCATTTGGAGGGTGACGCCGGGTGGGGGCGGGGCGTCGCCGGGGAGGGTGGCGCCGGGGATCTGGACGCCGGCGAGGCGGAAGGCCCCGGGGCCCGCTCGGTGCGGGTCCCGGGGCGTGCGGCGGTCTGGACGCTCACTTGCCGGCGTCCTTGAGGGCCTGCGTGTACTCGTCCTTGACCTGCGTTCCTCCCTGCGACATGTAATCGGAGACGAATGAATCGAGGTCGTCGATGCTCTCGCGGCCGGTGATGACCCCGTTCTCGAAATCCGTCCACAATTGCTTGAGCTGGGCGCCCTTGGTGACGAACGTCTGGGAGGCGCCTTCGAGGCCGGTGAGGGGCCGGTCGATCGAGTTCTGGGCCAGGGACTCCATGACGGTGACGAACGAGTCCGCCCACGGCGCCGCGTTCGGGTGGATCCGGTAGGAGTTGTCACCGGACGACACGCCCACGTACTGCACCCCGAGCTCGGTCATGTAGTCCATGTTCGTGACGGGCATGCCGTGCTCGTCGAACTCGTAGTGGCGCCCCTCCTGACCCGAGCCGATGAACAGCGCCTCCTCGGACCCGAACGGCGCAGAGAGGTAGTCGAGCACGTTGAGGATCTCGGTGAGGCGGTCCTCGTCCTCGGCGGCGGCCGCCGAGACGCACGTCGACTTGCCGTAGGGCACGTTGCGCACCACGAGCTGCGAAGAGCCGTCGAAACCGGGCATGTCGAAGAAGTCGAACTTCGCCCCGGGCAGGTCCGCCTCCCACTGCGACAGGCCCGCGGCGCCGATGGCCGCGCCGACCGCGTCGTAGCGGATCGCCGCGCCCGAGACGATGTCGGTCGGGGTGGGGGACATCGAGACCGGGTCGAAGATCCCTTCGGCCCATGCGCGGGCGAGCCATTCGAGCATGAGCCTGTAGTTCTCGGTCTCGATCATGTGGACCAGGTCGCCGGCGTCGTTGTGCTGCCACTCCGGGCCGGTCTTGAACAGACGCTGGAACATCGACGCGGTCCCCGGGTGGGCGTCGTACTTGTTGAGGCCGTAGACCTGCTGGCCGCCGGGGCCGGTGCCGAGTGCGGAGACCTCCTTGAGCATGGTGAACAGCTCGTCGGCGTCCTTGGGGGCGCGGCCGATGGCAGTCTGGTCGACGAGGTCGGCGCGCATGACCGGCAGGTTGGTGAGCGCCCACACGATCGAGGGGACCTGGTAGATCCGCCCGTCCTTGAGGCTGGCCCGCCAGATCTCCTCCTTGCGCGCGGCCAGGTTGGGCCACTTGAGGATGTTGTCGCCCGAAAGCGTCTCGGAGAGGTCGGCGAACGCCCCGTCCCTGATGCCCTGCAGGTTCACGGCCGACTGGTCGTTGACGAACACCAGGTCCGGGACCTCGCCGGAGGCGAGCATCGTGGCGAACTTCTGGTCGAACACCGGCTGGGGCACGAACTGCGGCTCGAAGCTGACGCCGAGGCGCTCGTTGAGCTCCTGCCAGTACGGGTTCTCCTCCAAGGGCTTCGACGGGTCGCCCCACGTGAGCTGGAAGCTGGTGACCGTCCCGCCCGAACCCGGCTCGCGGTTCACCGACTTGAAGTAGGTCTTCGGGTAATCGGTGTAGACGTGCTCCATGCCGGGGGTCTCGGTCGCGTAGTACGGCTGGACGTCGAGATCCGGGGCGGGCTGGTAGGTGGGGATGTCGTAGTCGCCGCCGGCGGCGCCCCCGGTGTTCCCGGAGCAGCCGGCGCCGACCGTCGCCGCCGCGGCCGCCGCGCCCGCGGCACCGAGGAGCTTGCGGCGTGAGAATTCGACCATGAGAGGGGTCCTCCTGATGATGTCGCTGTGAGAGCCGGCGCTGTTGTCGACCACTGGGGGAGGCCGCCGGGTGCCGGAAGGGTCGGGCTCCGTGGCTCAGCGCCGAGAGAAGGTTATCAACATGATCGACGACGGTCAATGATCGACTTGCGAGGACCCGCGAATCAGGCGGAGGTGCGAGCTCAGTTCGATACGTAAGAGCAGTTCAGTGTCGTACATACTCGAGTGGCGGCGGAACGAAATCGATCTCGAAGTCGTCTGCATGATGGGATAACGTTGATCCGAGTGCTCGATCCCGGGCGTCGTCCACACTGACCGTCTCGTATCCTCGAAGCCATGGCCTCCTCGAAGTCGTACCGCGCCCCCGTCCTCGCCGACGTCGCGAAGGCGGCGGGCGTCTCGGTGCCCACCGTCTCCCGCGTGCTCAACGGGACCAAGAACGTCGCCCCAGAGCTGGCCCAGCGCGTCCACGCGGCGGTGAAGGAGCTCGGCTACCGCCCCAACAGCGCCGCCCGGTCGCTGCGGCTGAGCCAGCCGAACCTCATCTCGATCATCGCGGAAGCCACCACCTCGGACTACGGCTACGCGGGCACCCTCCGCGGCGTCGAGACCGCCGCCCAGCAGGCCGGCATGTCGGTCTCCATCACCATCGTCGCGTCCGATGAGGACGAATCGGTGATGCGTGCGATCGATCTCGCCCTGTCGCAGCCGATCGGGGGAGTGATCGTCCTCGAGTTCCGCCGCGCCGGCATCAAGGTCTCCCGGGCCCTGCCCGCGTCGCTGCCGGTCGTCGCCGCCGGCGGCGGCTCGGAACGCACCGATGGCACGCTCGCGGCACTGATCGACGAGGCCGCCGGCGGCCGCCGGGTGACGGAATACCTGCTCCGGCAGGGGCACCGGACCGTCCACCACATCGCCGGGCCCACCGGCGGCAAGGTCTCGGGCCGCACCGAAGGCTGGCGCGAAGCCCTCCGGGACGCCGGCGCCGAGATCCCCGAGGTCATGAACTCCGAGTGGGACGCGCTCTCGGGCTACCGCTGGGGCGAGCGGATCGCCGGGCGCGACGACGTGACCGCCGTCTTCTGCGGCAACGACGAGATCGCCCTGGGCGTCATGCGGGCCCTGGCCGACCGGGGCATCGACGTCCCCGGCGGCATCTCGGTCGCCGGTTTCGACGGCCAGCCCCTGGTCTCCCTCTGGCGCCCCTCGCTCACCACCGTGGAACAGGACTTCGAAGACCTCGGCGCCCGCGCGTTCCGCCTGCTGTCGCGGCTCCTCCAAGGCGAGACCGGCCTCGAGTCCTCAGTCGTCAAGCCCGAACTCGTCGTCCGCGAGTCGACCGCGCCCCCGCGCCGCTGACCCGGCCCCGGACGCGGCCCGGCCCCGAAGCCGGAACGCCCGCAAGGGGTTCCGGCCGCGGGGCCGGATGCGCTACGCCGCCGGGGCGTCGCCGGAATCGTCGATCCGCAGCCGGCGGCGGCCGCACAGCACCGACATCGATTCCGCGCACCGCGCCGCACCGGCCCGGCAGCGCCGCCCCGCGGTGGTCACCGAGGCAGCTCGACGCCCACGACCTCGTACCCGGGCGCGTTGATACGCACGGCCTCGGGCCGGTCGGCGACGACCACGAGCCGGTCGCCGCTCGCCCAGGTGCGGCACCAGTCGCCGGCGTCGACGGACACCCCGGCCTCGTCCTCGCCCGGGAACCGCCGATCGGCCGTGTACGGCTTGACCGCGGTCATCCAACCGGCCACGCCTTCGAGCGTGCGCCGCTGCACCTCGGGGATGCGGCCGGAGGCGTCCGGCCCGACGTTCAGCAGCAGCCGCCCGCCCCGCGAGACCACGTCCGCATAGTGCATGGCGAGCGCGCGCGGGCTGAGCGTCAGCGACTCGTCCTCGACCCGGTTGTAGCCGAAGGAGGATCCGAGCCCGCGGTTGTGCTCCCACCCGACGCCGGTCTCGTGGTCGGCGCCCATCGAGTACTCGCTCGTGCGGTAGTCCCACACGTCCGCGCCCCAGCGGTCGTTCACGATCCCGTCCGGGACGGCCTCGCGGTAGTGCGCGATGAGCGCGTCGAGCGAGCCGTCCTCCTTGCCCGCCTCGGGCCACTCGATGTCGTTCCACAGCACCGACGGCCGGTAGCGGTCGATGAGGTCGCGGACGTGCGCGGTCGCGTAGGCCGCGTAGTCGGCGTCGTTGGGCCGGTACCGCCACAGGTCCGCGCCCTCGACGATCGGCGGGCAGTCGGTCCGCGACCAGTCGAGGCCGGCGGAGTAGTACACGCCGAACCGCATGCCCTCGGCGCGGACCGCCTCCGCGAGCGGCGCGAGCAGGTCCCGCTTCGGGCCGCGGTCGACGGTGTTGAAGCCCGCGGTGCCCGGCGCGTCCCACAGCGCCACGCCGTCGTGGTGCTTGGTGACCGGCACGACGTAGTCCGCGCCCAGGGCCGCGAACAGCCGCGCCCACTCGACGGGGTCGTACGCCTCGGCCCGCCACTGGTCGAGGAAGTCCTCGTAGGGTGCCGACCCGTAGACCTCCGCGTGGTGGGCCGCCGCCGGCGACCCTTCGATGCGGATCGTGTTCGCGTACCACTCGGCGTAGGAGCTGTGCATGAACCAGCCGCCCTCGGGCTCGGCCTCGCCCGCGATGTGCTCGGGCTCGGCCCAGGCCGGGACCGCGTACGGTCCCCAGTGGATGAAGATGCCGAGACTCGCCTCCAGCGCCCAGTCGGGGAGGCGCTCGCGGTGCGCTCCGGTCATGTTCAGTGCTCCTTTCGGGGCGTCACGCCGGCGACGCCGACGGTCAGCAGCAGGTTCGCGTACTGGCGCTGGTCGCCGGTGGCGACGACCACGGCGGTGTCGGTCGTGCGGGCGAGGTCGTAGAAGGCGAACCGCTCGACCTCCTCGAACGGGACGTGCGCCCCGAGCGCGTCGCGGTAGCCGTCGTGGGCGGGCACGGGGTCGCCGCCCGAGCCCATGACGGCCGCGTGCTCGACCGGGACGGCGCCGAGCAGGGGCTCGAGCACGTCGTCCACGGTCAGCAGCCCGGGCCGCAGGTTCAGGTGGATCATCGCGGCAGCCGGGTTCGTGTGCGTCGAGCACGGGAAGTGGCCGTCGGCGATGAGGATCCGCGATCCGTGTCCGGCCGCGGCGAGCGCGGCCAGCAGCGGCGGGTGGATGAGGGCGTAGGTGAGCATGCCGTCCTTTCGATCGACGGCCCGCGGGGCCGCCGTACGTCGAGCCTAGGAGCGGACCGCGGCGCCCGGAAGGGCCGCGTTCACCGTCCGGTGGTCGGTTTTCACCACGCCGTCAGTCGACGCCCGCGACCCGGCCGGCCCAGTACCCGCCGCCGGGGTACGTGAACTCGGCGATGGACTCGGCGCGCATCTCAGCGGAATAGCCGGGCCGGGACGGGAGCACGTAGTTGCCGTCGACCACGACGCACGGGTCGGTGAAGTGCTCGTGGAGGTGGTCCACGTACTCGGTGACCCGGTCCTCGAGGCTCGCCGAGACGGCCACGAAGTCGAACACGGACAGGTGCTGGACCAGCTCGCACAGGCCCACGCCGCCCGCGTGCGGGCACACCGGCACGCCGAACTTGGCGGCGAGCAGGTACACGGCGATGATCTCGTTGACGCTCGCCAGCCGCGCCGAGTCGAGCTGGAGGTAGTCGATCGCCTCGGCCTGGAGCATCTGCTTGAACAGGACCCGGTTCATGCCGTGCTCGCCGGTGGCGACGCCGATCGGCGCGACGGCGCGGCGGACCGCGGCGTGGCCCAGCACGTCGTCCGGGCTCGTCGGCTCCTCGATCCAGTGCGGCTCGAACTCGGCGAGGGCCTTGACCCACTCGATCGCCTCGGGCACGTCCCACACCTGGTTGGCGTCGATCATGAGCTTCGCGTCCCAGCCGATGACCTCGCGGGCGATCGCCAGGCGGCGGCGGTCGTCGTCGAGGTCCGCGCCGACCTTGAGCTTGACGTGCCGGTACCCCTGGTCCACGGCCTCCTGGAGCAGCCGGCGCAGCTTGTCGTCGCTGTAGCCGAGCCAGCCGGCGCTGGTGGTGTAGCACGGGTAGCCGCCGCGGGCCTCGAGCTCGGCGATGCGCGCGGCCCTGGTGGGCTCCTTGGCGCGCAGGATCGCCAGCGCCTCGTCGCGGGTGAGGGCGTCCGAGAGGTAGCGCAGGTCGGCGGCGTCCACGAGCTGTTCAGGGGTCATGTCGGCGAGGAGCCGCCACAGCGGCTTGCCGGCGGCGCGCGCGGCGAGGTCCCACACGGCGTTCATGACCGCGGCGAGTGCGATGTGGACGACGCCCTTCTCGGGGCCGAGCCAGCGGAGCTGCGCGTCGGACTGGAGTTCGCGGTAGAGCGCGCCGGGGTCCGCGGCGATGGCGTGGACGTCGCGGCCGATGAGCTTGACGGCGTGCTGGAGCGCGGCGGCGGTGACGAGGTCGTTCCCGCGACCGATGGTGAAGGTGAACCCGTAGCCGGCGAGCTCGGGGTCGTCGGTCTGGAGGACGACGTAGGCGGCGGAGTAGTCGCCGTCCTTGTTCATCGCGTCGGAGCCGTCCATGGTCAGCGAGGTGGGGAAGCGGACGTCGTGGGTCTCGACCGCGTCGATGAAGGTCATGCGGGTTCCTTGGCGGGGAGAGGGCTGCGGTGGCGGAGGACGCCCGCGAGGTGCGGCCTCCGCTTGCGCAAACGATTGATCAGCCGTCGACGGTAGTCGCCGCACGTCCCCGGCGCAAGGCCCCGCCGGTTCTCAGCGGCCCGGGCCGGCGGTGGACTCGCGCTCGATCAGCACCGGCTCGGCGTCCTCCACGGCCCGGTGCTCGACCGGTCCGCCCTCGATGACCTGCGCGAGGAGTGCGACGGCCGTGCGGCCGAGCTCGTAGAGCGGCATCCGGACGCAGGTGAGCGGCGGCCAGGTGTGCTCGGCGGTCCACGCGTCGTGGACCGCGACCACCGACAGGTCGTCGGGCACCGTGCGGCCCTGGGCCCGCGCCTGCGCGAGCACACCCACGGCGGCGTTGACGTTGGCCGCGACGATCGCCGTCGGCGGCTCGCGGAGCGCCAGCAGCTCGGCGGCGGCGGCCCGGCCGTCCGACTCCCGGTAGCCGCGCCAGGTCACGAGCCCGGGCTCGCCGGGCAGACCGGCTTCGAGCAGCGCCGCGAGGAACCCCTCGGCCCGCCGCTGCGCGCTCGGCGACGCCGCCAGGCCCCCGGCGAAGCCGATCCGGCGGTGCCCCAAGGCGATCAGATGCTCCGTGGCGCGGCGCGCGGCGAGCGCGTCGGGCACGACCACCGACGCGGCCCCCGGGATGCGCTGGTGGATCGTGACCAGCGGCGCGGACCGCTCGCCCACGGCCTCGGCCAGTTCGGCGGTGTCGGCGCCGTCGCGCGGCTGGAGCACGATCCCGTCGACCCGGCCCTCGCCGAGCAGCCGGTCGAACATCCGCCCGCCCGGCTGCATGTCCTCGCTGCGCGCCAGCAGCATGACGCACCCGCGCGTCACCGCCTCGTCCTCCACGCCCCTGGTGAGCTCGGCGAACAGCGCGTTCGTCACGTCGGGGACGACGAGCGCGATCACGTCGGTGCGGGCCAGCTTCAACGCCCGGCCGGCGAAGTTCGGGTGGTAGCCGACCTCCGCGGCCGCCTTCCGGACGCGATCGCGCGTCGCCTCGCTCAGCCGCGCCGCCGGGTCCCCCGAGAGCACCCTGGAGGCCGCCGACACCGAGACGCCCGCGCGGGCCGCCACATCACTGAGCTTCGCCATCGGTCCAGTATCGCCTATCTGAGAAACCGATGATCAAACGATTGCGCAACGCGCGGATGTGTGCGATCCTCATCCGCGACCGATCGACCGACAACCGGAGGAGGCGCCCGTGCTCGCCGCACACTACGCCGGGAACCGCACCATGACCGTGGCGCACGCCGACCCCGCGCCGCCGGGCCCCGGCCAGGTGCAGATCGCCGTGGCCTACAACGGGATCTGCGGCACCGACCTGCACATCCTCAGCGGACACATGGACGCCCGCGTCGACGTCCCCGCCGTCATCGGCCACGAGATGAGCGGCACCGTCGCCGCCCTCGGCGACGGCGTCGACGGCCGGTCCGTCGGCGATCCCGTCACCGTGATGCCCCTCGCCTGGGACGGCACCTGCCCCGCCTGCCGCGCCGGCAACTCCCACATCTGCCAGAACCTCGACTTCGTCGGCATCGACTCGCCCGGCGCGCTCCAAGGCCGCTGGAACGTCGACGCCGGCCTGCTCGTGCCCCTCCCGGCCTCGCTCTCACTCAAGCACGCGGCCCTCGTCGAGCCGACCGCCGTCGCGGTGCACGACGTGCGCCGCGCCGAACTCGAACCCGGCCAGAAGGCCGTCGTCATCGGCGGCGGCCCCATCGGCGTCCTCATCGCCGCCGTCGCCCGCTCCTTCGGCGGCGAGGTCGTCGTCATCGAGCTCGACCCGAAGCGCCGCGAGACCGCCGCGGGACTCGGCTTCACCGTCCTCGACCCCCGCGAGGACACGCTCGCCTGGGTCGAGGAGTGGACCGGCGGCGCCGGTGCCGACGTGGTCTTCGAGGTCTCCGGCGCCGCCGCGGCCGTCCTCGGCGCCGTCGACTACGCCAAGGTCCGCGGCACCCTCGTGGTCGTCGCCATCCACCCCGAACCGCGGCCGGTCAACCTCCAACGCGTCTTCTGGCGCGAACTGCGCCTCCTCGGCGCCCGCGTCTACCAGCGCGACGACTTCGACACCGCCGTCGCCCTCCTCGACACCGGCGCGATCCCCGCCGACGCCCTCATCACCAGGACCGTGCCCCTGCGCGACGTCCAATCCGCGTTCGACGCCCTCACCGGCGGCGAGGCCATGAAGATCCTCATCGACGTCCAAGCCGGGCAGGAGACCGCATGAACCCCTTCGACCTCACCGGCCGCCTCGCCGTCGTCACCGGCGCCAAGCGCGGCATCGGCTTCGCCATGGCCGAAGCGCTCGCCGCCGCCGGCGCCGACGTCATCGGCGTCAGCGCCACCATCGAACCCGAAGGCTCCGCGATCGAGCGGCGCGTCACCGGGCTCGGCCGCCGCTTCCGCGCGCTCCGCGCCGACTTCAGCGACCCCGCGCAGGTCGCCGATCTCGCCGACGCCCTCGCCGCCGAACCGGTCGACGTCCTCGTCAACAACGCCGGCACGATCCGCCGCGCCCCCGCCGCCGAGCACTCGGACGCGGATTGGAACGACGTCCTCCAGGTGAACCTCACCAGCCAGTTCGCGCTCGCCCGCGCCGTCGGCGGCGCCATGCTCGACCGCGGCCGCGGCAAGATCATCTTCACCGCCTCGCTCTTGAGCTTCCAAGGCGGCATCAACGTCCCCGGCTACGCCGCCGCCAAATCCGGCATCGCCGGTCTCACACGCGCGCTCGCCAACGAGTGGACCGCCCGCGGCGTCACCGTCAACGCGATCGCCCCCGGCTACATCGCCACCGACAACACCCAAGCGCTGCAAGACGACCCGGACCGCTCCAAGGCGATCCTCGAACGCATCCCCGCCGGCCGGTGGGGCCGCCCCGGCGACCTCGCCGGGGCGACGGTGTTCCTCGCCAGCGCCGCCTCCGACTACGTCTCGGGCGCGGTGCTCCCCGTCGACGGCGGCTGGCTCGGCCGCTGACCGGAACCGACATGACGAGCGAACCCGAGTACGCCGGCTACCTGTACGCCCACTTCAAACGCGAAGGGGCCGAAGGCGAGCAGATCCACTTCGCGCTCAGCGACGGCGACGACCCGCTGCACTTCGACGACCTGAACGGCGGCAGGCCGGTCCTGCGCTCGACTCTCGGCGAACGCGGCGTCCGCGACCCCCACATCGTCCGCTCGCCCGAGGGCGACCGCTTCTTCATGGTCGCGACCGACCTGCGCGTGGGCGACCGCACCGACTGGGACCGGATGCAGCGCCGGGGCAGCCGGTCGATCATGGTGTGGGAATCGCGCGACCTGGTCGACTGGGGCGAGGGCCGCCTCGTCGAGGTCGCCCCACCCGAGGCCGGCAACGCGTGGGCGCCCGAGGCGGTCTGGGACCCCGACCAGGGCGCCTACCTCGTCCACTGGTCCTCGACGCTGTACGCCGACCCCGAGCACGCGACCGACAGCCACAACCGCATCCTGTGCGCCACCACCCGCGACTTCCGATCGTTCGCCGAGCCGCGGGTGTGGATCGACCGCGGGTGGCACACCATCGACGCCACCGTCATCGAGCACGACGGCGTCTACTACCGGTTCCTCAAGGACGAACGCGGCCGCACCGGCGAGTCGCCCTTCGGCAAGACCGTCTTCTCGGAGACCGCGACCTCGCTCACGGGGGAGTGGGCGCCGCTGGCCGAGGGCATCGGGCTCGGCGCGATCCGCCAAGGCGAGGGACCGCTGGTGTACCAGGCGAACAGCGGAGACCGCTGGTTCCTGTGGATCGACGAGTTCACGCCCGAGCGCCGCTACGTCCCGTTCGAGACGACCGACCTCGCCGGCGGCCGGTGGACGCCGTGCGAGGACTTCCGCCTGCCCGAAGACCCCTGCCACGGCGTCGTCCTCCCCGTCACCGCCGCCGAGCACGAACGGCTTCGGACCGCCTGGTCCTGAACCTCCGACAGGGAACCGCGACAAGAACCGGTTCGCCGCCACCGGCGACGCGCTGATCCGGCGCCTGCCGGCCCGCTCGCACCGACCGGCTGCGGCCGAACGCACCTGGTCTACGAGGCTGCTTCCTCTCTGGTCTGCGTCGCCGTGAGCGCCAAGCGGCGCTTGCGGGTCGGCAGTCCGGCGGCGGGGTGGGCGGCGTTCCACGCCGTACCCCAGTTGACGAAGCGCCTTGAAGTGCGCTGCGGGTCGCGCGCGGAGGCTCCACGTCTTCGGGCTCAGGTCCGCACCGACCGCTTGGAAGACCCCGCGGTTGCCGAGACCGATGTTGTTGCCGAGGTACGGCAGTTTCGCGCCGGGGACCTTGCCGCCGGTGAGGCGGGCGACGATCGCGCAGGTCGCCCGGATCCGGGTGAATCCCGCTGAGGCGGCACTCGGTGCGCTTTGCGGTCGGGATCGATGTCCCTACGCGCGCCCAGCGGAACCCGACCCCGGTGCCGACCGGCCGCGGAGCGGTTGTCGGATTCTCGACAATCGGCGGCAGCCGAATCGGTCGATGGCGTCCCGGTACCCGTGGTCCACTGTGTCGAGCCGAAGGCGCTCCACCTGCTGCAACGCCTTCATTCACCGTCAGAAGGAGTTGCCGTGGGAGGGACGCAAATGAGAGCGACGAGAACGCGCACATCGTCGATGCCGGCATGGGCGACGGGCGCAGCCGCCGCGATTCTGGGTGCGGTGCTCGCCGTCCCCTCGGCGGCCGTCGCCGAAGAGGCCGCGACGACGCAGGCCAAGGAGCCGGCCGTCATCTCCCTGGGCGACAGTTTCATTTCGGGGGAGGCGGGCCGCTGGCAGGGCAACGGCAACACGATTCGGGGCAGCCGGTACGGCACCGACCTCGCCGCATACGCCTGCAACGCGTCGGAGACCTTCTGCTTCTACGACCCGACCAGGGTCTACGGATCGTCGTACGCCAACGGGTGCAACCGCTCCACTGGAGCGGAGATCCACCACCTGAACGCGGTCCGCGTCGACGGGCAGACCTTCGAAATCGCCGAGCGCAACCGCATCAACATCGCCTGCTCGGGAGCGACGACCGACAACGTCCTCCACACCCCGTTCAAAGGCGAGCGGCCGCAGATCGAGCAGCTCGCCGACCATGCCGCCGCCAAGGACGTCAAACTCATCGTGGTGTCCATCGGCGGCAACGACATCGGTTTCAGCGACGTCATCGCGGACTGCGTCAAGGGATTCAGCCTCCCGCGGTACGCCGGATGGCACTGCAGCAAGACCCTGGGACCGCAGATGCCGGCCCGGATCGAGGCCATGAGCGGCAAGGTGAAAGCGGTCCTCGAGGCCGTCCGCGGCACCATGGGCGATGCCGGATACCAGGACTCGGACTACCGCCTGGTCCTCCAGACCTATCCCTCGCCGATCCCGCGAGGAGCCGACAACCGGTACCCCGAGTCCTCGTACGCCCGGCTCGACACCGGCGGTTGCCCCTTCTACAACGACGACTCGGACTGGGCCCGGGACACCCTCATCCCCGCGCTCGCCGAGGCGCACGAGCAGACGGCGGCGAGCGTCGACGGCGTGGAGTTCCTCGACCTCCAAGAAGCCCTCGACGGCCACGAGGTCTGCGCCAAGGGCGTCCAGCAGTCCGCGGGCGGCAACACGCTCGTGAACCCGCTGCCCGAGGCCGAGAGCGAATGGGCGCGGTTCATCGTCTCGGGCCTCTCCCAGGGGCAGCTGCAGGAGTCCATGCACCCGAACTTCTACGGACAGCGGCAGATGGGCGAGTGCCTGAACACCATGTCGGGGACCGCTACGCCCTCCTTCACCTGCCCTGGTCCAGAGTGAACCCTCCCTGAGGGCGGCTCCGGAACACCGGAAGCCGCAGGGAAGTCCGGACGGTACGGGGTCTGCTCAACACCTGGTTGATCCCCAACGACACCCGTAGGCTGACCACCAAACGCAGCGGCCGCAGCGGCGCTCAGCGGTTCACGGACGGGGGCCGTTCAGAGGCGGTTACAGTTCGCCCGTGTAGGACGTCAAGAGCGCCTGTTGGTAGTCGAGGATCTCGCGCATGCGGGGGCTGCGCTCTTCGAAGGCGCGGGTGACGATCGGGTCGGGGCAGATGCGGACGAGTTCGAACTCGTAGCACTGCCCGAGGACCTCGAGGGTCCGGCTGGGGGTCAGAACGGTGTCGAGCTCGTCGAAGCACAACCCGAGCGCGAGCACGATGCCCATCGTGCCGGGCGCTTCGGCCCGGTTCTGCTGCACGGTCAGCTCGGAGAGGACCGCGGGGGTGGCCTCGGCGAGAGTGCGGCCCTGCTGGAGCGCGGCCCGCAGGGTCGCCAGGGTGCGGTCGACGAACGCGGCCAAGTCGGCGTCCTCGATCGGGCGCTCGGTGGTGGCCATCGACCAGCCGAGGGCGTCGACGGCGATGCGGAAGCGGTCCCGAGCCGACACGTCCTCGAGGGGACCCTCGAAACGGCTCATCTCCGCGTCCCACAACTCCATACCCGCATCCCCTCGAATCGGTGCCGCGCAACGACAGCGCGACAGTGTTTTCCCTGGTTAGGGCCACCCTACCAGGTTGACCAAACCGTTCGTCTTCTGCGTCTCGGCGCGGCAGTTCTGCGCGTTCGCCGGTGGCGTGGCCGCGTCGTCGCAGGGTTTTCGCGACGGCGAGATGTTCATCGGCGGCTCGGGCAGGCTCCGGTACGGCTCCTCGCCGATCTTGCCGTCCTTGATCGCCTGGGTGCGCAGGTCGTGGATGTTGAGCGCGATCCGCTCGGCATGGTTCGCGTCCGGCGTGGACGTGCCGGGGCCCATGAGTCGCTTGTAGCCGAGGCTGTCGGCCAGATCGCGGGCGTCCTTGGAGGTGGTGTTGCGGTTCATGACGTAGTACAGGTTCCCGTTCTTGTCCTGAATGGTCGCCACCGTCAGGCCCTGCGAGGCGCGCTCGCCGTACTGCTTCTCGTACGCCTTGTGGATGTCCTCGGCGTCCTTTCGCAGTTCCGGGCCGGTTTTCATGGTGACGCCGTCGCTGGGAGTGACGGTCGCGTCGATCTGCTTCTTGTTCGGATCGAGCCGTCTCACGCGGGGGTTGGGAACCTTGATCTTCTTGATCGCCGGCTTCGCGATCTTCTTGGCGGCAGCGCCGAGCGCGGCGTTCTTCGGGTCTTTCGGCATGAGGAGTGGTGCGGCCCTTCTACATCAGCAGCCGCATGACGGCTTCTTGGACCAGGTTCATGAGGATCTCGCGGCCGATCGCGTAGATGGCCGGCAGCGCCGCTCCCGCGATCCCCATCGTCGCCGCCGCGGCCGCGATCGCCGCGGCGATCTGGACGGCGAGGATCGCCAATTGGACGATGCAGGCGATCTTGAGCGCCAAGACGATCGCGGCGCAGATCATCATCCCCGCACCGGTCAAGTACATCCCGATCGTGCCCTCGGACAGCACCGTCGCCGGCCCGTCCTCCCCGTTCCACCAGGCCGTGAACGCCTCGACCGCCTCGCCGATGTTCTCGTCCCAGACTTTCGCGCCCTGCTCGCCCACCCCCGACAGGACCTGGCCGACCTGGTCGGGCAGGCCCATCCAGGCCTCCCCGATCTGGAACAGCATGTCCTCGTTCGACATCGGCCAGTCGACGCCGCACATGTTCAAGATCTCGCCCAGCGCGGGCGGCAGATTGATGACCATCCGCTACCCGCCCAGGCCGTCGAGGAGCTGCTGGAAGATCTTCGCGACCGCCTCATCGCCTTCAGCATGGGCCGTGGCCCACTCCTTGAGGTCGGCGCCGGCGTTGGCGAGCTCGTCGGCGCACACCGTGATCGACTCCTCGAACGCCCCGAGGATCACGTTGTGGATCTCCATGATCAGCCCGCCGATCTCGTCCCCGCCCGAGGCTTCGGTGATCGATTCGACCTGGCCCTTGAATCCCTCCCAGACGGCGGCGAGGTCCTGGCCGTGGGACTGCAGTCCCTCGGCGGCCTCCTCGAACTTCTCCGGCTGCACCGAGAATCCGGCCGCCATGGCTACCGCTCCTCCCGCTGCTCGGCGCGCGAGTGCGCGGCCATGATCCCGTCCAGGAAGGACGACAACCTCGCGGCTCCCTCGCGCTGGATCTCCGCCAGCTGCTCGTTCAGCTCCTCCAAGTCCACGGCCGCACCCGCGCCGGCCCGCTCCCGCAGCGCGGCGTACGCCTCGTTGACCGCGAGGGTGATCTGCTCGGACAAGGCCTCGGAGCCCAACCGCATCGCGACCGGCTTGATCGACACCTCGGCCGTCCCCGGCGGTTTCACCGACACGGTCACCATGCCCTCGGCCGCCTCCGCGACGATCGGCTCAGCCTCGGCGTCCCCGTTCTGGATCTCCTGGACGCGTTTGGCGGCGGCCATGACCTGATCGAGCGGTCCGGTCATACCGCCGGGGTCGGGGATGGTCATCGAGTGTGCTCCTTGTCCGAGCCGGGGGACGTGGGGTGGCAACAACGATACAACTCGGGCGTCCCCCTTGGCGGCAACCGGAACGCGGCACAGGACAGCTCACACGGGGCCAACGCCCTGGGGCCGCTGCGCGTGCGCCCGAGCCTTCCCGGAAGGCCGGAACCGCTGGCGCGGTCCAGGCCTTCGATCCACTCAGACGGCTCGGCGCTTCCCGAGCAGCCACCGAGCAATTTGGAGGACGGCTCCCAGGACGATCTCGCCCAGGAGGATGTTCAGCAGCACCTCGTCCGCGATGGCGAGCTTCGAGCCCATGTGCGCGCCGTTCCTCCACTGCGGCACCTGAACACTGATCGCGAAGATCGCGCATCCCAACGCGGGCACGCCGTAAGCGATGCGCCGGCCCGGCAGGGGCCAGGCGGCCGCGATGAGCACTGCCGCGGCGGCGACGTACGCAACGGTGAAGCCCAGCGGCGCTGTCTCGGTCGGATCGGCTCCGAGTAGGAAGTACACGGCGGTGACGAACAGCGAGAGCAGCAACGCGGCCAGCGCGCCACCTTCGGCGAGGTACGTCCGCACCTGCGGCCGCGGCATCCGCCAGGACGCCCAGAGCAGCCACGGCACGGGCAAGACCAGGATCGCGATGCCGAGTCCGGTCTGGACCGGGCCGGACAGGTCGGCGTCCATGAAGAGCCAGCCCATGAGCAGGAAGAACCATCCGACAGGGGCAAGCCCCCAGGCGATGGCGGGCGCGACGCCCCTTGAAGCAGCGGTCTGCTGTGTCGTGTTCATGAGGGCAGTGTCGCAACCAAGCGCAAGCGTTCCACTACCGAAATCGCGCCATCGTTGTAGCGTTCCTACAATCAATCCCTGCCTTCCACCCGCATCGCTCTCGTATTTTCTCGGTTTCCTCCAAGCGGTTCGCCGGTCGTTGCAGCGCAATCGTCAGCGCGACAACCCAACGACCCGGATGGCGTTCTCATGAGCCGCGCGCTCCGGAGTGTTCGAAAAACACCGCAGGTGCAGGCCGGTCGCGGTGAACACCAACACCGGGAGCTGGAAATGCGAGGGCAACGCCGAGGAAGTGGGGCCCGCTTCCGCGCCTGAGCACCGGCCGGGGTCGGCGGGCGTCCGATCCAAGGCGTCGATGAGCAGTCGATCAAGGTCGCGTCGGACACGCACGGGCACTTGCCGCCGGGGGTGGAGGACGACACTGCCCCGCGGTGGAGGACATCCTGTCGGGGGTGAATCTGGGGGGAATAGTGGAAAAACCTGGGTGCCCCGGTGTGACCCTGGCGATTCCGGAGGCAAAGAGAAACCCCAGGTAGATGCCGATTTGGCTCCATGACCTGGGGCGGGGAAAGTAGCCCGGGTGGGATTCGAACCCACACTGTACGGGTTTTGAATCCGTCTTCTCTGCCAGTTGGAATACCGGGCCGGGCTCCCGCCGGTCGGGGCGGGGCCGGTGTGAATGATACCCGGCCGGGGCCTCGGGGCGGTCGGGGCCCGGCCTGGCGCGTCAGCGGCCCTGGTCGGCGAGGGTCGCCTCCGGTGTGATCGCCCCGAACAAGGCGTGTGTGCCGGAATCCTGCAAGCACTGAATCAGCCTCGCGCATGCCGGGCGGTCGGGACAGGCACGGTACGTTCATCCGCACAACCGTTGTGCTGCGCCACCCGAGGTGGTGCATGAGGGTCCCGAAGCACGATTCGTGGGGACGCGAGACGATCCTCGATTTCGAACCCGGTCAGCAGGAGCAGTTCGCACACGACGCGGCGTGAGCCGCTGAAACCGGACTGCAGGGATCCGACACGCCTATTTGGTCGAGGCGGGATCGCTGTCGCCGATGTGCCCGGGGGCGTTGGCGGCCAAGACTCGCTGTACGAAAGCGCAGTACTCCTCCATATAGTGGCGCAGGAATTTGGCGGTGCTCTCGTTCGTCACCGACCCGTCCTCGCCGAAGTCATCCGGCGAGTACGTGATGTACGCCTCGGGGGCGTTGAGCTGCGGCGCATCGAGGAAGCTCAGCACACTGCGCATCGACGACTGCATCACCGCCGTCCCGACGCCGCCCGGTGAGGCGCCGATGATGCCGGTGGGTTTGCGGGCGAAGGAGTTCTGTCCCCACGGACGCGAGCCCCAGTCGATGGCGTTCTTCAGCGCCCCGGGGATCGACCGGTTGTACTCCGGGGAGACGAACAGCAGCCCGTCCGAGGACTCGATGCCCTCCTTGAACCGCCTGCCCTCAGGTGGGAAGTCGGCGTCGTAGTCCCAGCTGTAGAGCGGAAGATCGCCGATGGGGATCTCGGTGAACTCGAGGTCGTCGGGTGCCAGAGCGATGAGCGCCTTCGACAGCGTGCGGTTGATCGAGCCTGTAGCGAGGCTGCCGACGAGGTAGCCGATCTGGTAGGTCATGGTGTCTCCGGTACTTCGAGCCGGGCGTCGACGGGCCCGTTGACGCCGAGATCGATTGTCGTAGAGAACCGCCGCGATTACAGACGGTTGGTGAAAGTGCCAGTCAATCGACCGGTACACCACCCACCACCAGGTCGCCATCGACGCTGACCCTCAGGCCGCTGCAAGCCCGAGTCCGAAGAAACGCTTGCTTGAGGGGAGGTCCCGGCTGAGTTCCGCGGGCCGTCACCGGCCATCGGCGGCCTCTTGCACCGCGATGTCCCGGAGGGCGCGGACGGCCGGGTCGTCGCCGGAGTAGTCCAGGTCCTTGAGGAAGACCGCGAGCGCCGTGCCGCCGGCTTCCACGGTCTTCTGGACCTCGCGCCAGGCCGCCAGGTTCGGGTGGTCGTAGGCCGTGCACGCCTCGGCGGGCGACAGGAGCCGGATCATCAGGCCGAGCGACGTCGCGTCGAGGGCGTACGAGCCCGACTCGCCCGTGTGGCCGAGGACGGTCGCCATGACCGCGGCCGGCAGCGGGTGCACGCCGACGTTGGTGCGGGCGAAGGCCAACGCGCCCTCGCCGTCGACCGTGGCGATCCCGTACGCGGCCGGAAGGTGCCAGCCGGGCAGGTCCGCGATGAGCCGTTCCCGGGCCGCACTGATCTTCTCGACGGTCTCCCACGTCTCGCCGAGTTCGGCGAGCAGGGCCGTGACGGTCGCGTCTGTCGCAGTCATCCCGGCAGTCTCGCACCGCCGGGCGAACGCAGGCAAGGGAAATCCGATTCAGCGGGCGGACGCGTCGAGCACCGGTCGGATCGGGCCGCGGTCACCGGTGGACCATCACACCGCCTCCACGGTGACCCGGGCCAGCGTGCGCATCGCCCAGCGGCTCATCTCCGGGTTGGAGTCGACGTAGTACCAGACCGCGCCCATCGCCTGGATGAACGCCCACGCGCGTCCGCGCGCCCACTCGATGTCGCTGCAGCCCATCAGCCCCCGGAAGATCATGCGCGGGCCGGCGTCGAGCAGGTGCCACGCGCCGATGAGGTCCAGGGCCGGGTCCGCCGGGCCGAGACCGCCCACGTCGAGGACGCCGGCGAGGCGGTCGCCGCGCACGAGCACGTTCCCCGGGACCAGGTCGCGATGGCTCATCACGTCAGGGTCGGCCCCGCGAGGCAGGTCCCGCATCCCCTCCCACAGGCGGCGCATGAGCCGCACGTCCAGCAGGCCCTCGCTGTTCTCGAAGCACGTCTCCATCCACGGCTCGTGGGCGAGGATCTCGCCCCCGCGGCCGCCGCCCGCGAAGGCGCGGCCCCCGGTCGGGATCGTCCTGACGCCGAGGACGAACTCCGCCAGGTCCCGGGCGAACCCCTTGGACGGTCCGGGATCGGCCTCGCTCGCCGTCGCGCCCGGCACCCACGTCTGCACCGACCACGGCAGCGGATACCCCGCGCCCGGCTCGCCGATCGCGCGCGGCTCCGGCGTCGGAAACCTGGTGCACCCCAGCAGCTCCCGGGCCGCCTCGGCCTCCGACTCGAGCATGCGCCGCACCGCCGCCGGGTCGTCCGGGCGGAGCGGGAACCGCGCCGCCAGACCCTCGCCCACGCGGAAGATCGCGTTCACCGTCCCCTGCGACTCCACCGGCGTCACCGGCAGCCCCCGCCACCGCGGGAACTGGGCGTCGATCAACTCGCGGACAACGTCAACGTGAACGGTGAGCTGGTCCTCGTGCATTTTCATCCCGAGAGCCTCGCACCGCCCCCGCGGCGGCGGCAACCCGGTATCGGCGCCGGCGCGCGACCGGAGGGTGACGGGCACTGTGGAGGTGTGGCAGCCTTGACGCCGACACCCCTGGACGCCACGAGGAGACCGCAATGTCGTCGGCGCAAGCAAAGGACGAGATCCGGCACCGCGTCTGGTCGCTGCTCGAGCGCGAAGGCGCCGTCGAGGGCGACCCGCACGGGCGCATACCCGCCTTCGAAGGCGCCGCGGACGCCGCCGCGCTGCTCGCCTCGACCGACCAGTGGCGCACCGCGAACGCCGTCAAAGCCAACCCCGACCGCGCCCAGCAGCCGGTCCGCGCGCTCGCGCTGGCCGCCTCCAAAGCCACCTACATGGCCGTCCCGAGGCTCGCCCTCGACCAGCCGTTCTACCTGCTGAACTCGTTGCTGCCCAGCTACACCCCGGACGAGGCCGCGACCCGCGACGCCGCCGAGGCCCACAGCCTCCTCGTCGGCGCCGAGGCCATGCAACGCCTCGACCTGGTCGTCTCCGGATCGGTCGCGGTCAACCGCGACGGCGCCCGCATCGGCAAGGGCCGCGGCTACGCCGACATCGAGTACGGAATGCTCACCCAGGCCGGGCTCATCGACGACGACACCGTCATCGCCACCACCGTCCACGACCTCCAGATCCTCGACGAGGCCCTTCCCGAGGAGCCGCACGACTTCCGCGTCGACCTCATCGTCACCCCGACCCGGATCATCCCCTGCCCGCGCACCCGCCGGCCCCACGGACTCCACAAAGACCGGCTCAAACCCGAGCAGCTCGCCGAGATCCCGTTGCTCGACGCCCTCATGGCCAACACGCCGGAGCACACCGCCTGACGGGTAGCGCGTCTCACGTTTCGGCCCTGCCGTCCGAAACGCTCGGCATAGGAACGTGCGGACGTAACACGCGGCGGCTAAGCTAGCGTCCGGACGTGCCTCGATTCAGCACGCCGCACCGTCCAGACGCGCATGAAAGGTACGGACCCGCATGACGAGCAAGGCCGCCGAGGAGCCGCGCAAGCGCGTGCTCATCGCCGAAGACGAGGGGCTCATCCGCCTCGACCTGGCCGAGATGCTCACCGAGGAAGGCTATGAGGTCGTCGCCGAGGCCGCCGACGGTGAAGCCGCCGTCCGCCTCGCCCAGGAGCACCAGCCCGATCTGGTGATCTGCGACATCCAGATGCCGATCATGGACGGACTCCAGGCCGCCGAGAAGATCGTGTCCGCGCGCATCGCGCCGGTCGTGATCCTCACCGCCTTCTCGCAGCGCGACCTGATCAGCCGGGCCCAGTCCGCCGGGGCCATGGCCTACCTCGTGAAGCCCTTCCAGAAGTCCGACCTGGTCCCCGCGATCGAACTCTCCCTCACGCGCTTCGCCGAGATGACCGCCCTCGAGAAGGAGGTCGCGAACCTCACCGAGCGCCTCGAGGTCCGCAAGCTCGTCGACCGCGCCAAGGGCCTCCTCATGACCCAGTACGGCATGGCCGAGCCCGACGCGTTCCGCTGGATCCAGCGCGCCGCGATGGACCACCGGCTCTCCATGCGCGCCGTCGCCGAGCGCGTCATCGCCGAGGCCGAGCAGAAGGAAGCCCAGGAAGCCGAGTAGGCGACCCGCAGCGAACGGGCCCGCGACCGCACCGGTCGCGGGCCCGCCGCGCGTCCGGGCCACGCCTTCCCCCGATCCTGTCGGACCCACTCGATAGGCTCGGGAGCGTGACCGCTTCGCAATCCCGCCTGCTCCTGATCGACGGCCATTCGATGGCCTTCCGCGCGTTCTTCGCCCTGCCCGCGGAGAAGTTCGCCACCGACGACGGCCAGGTGACCAACGCCGTCTACGGCTTCGCCTCGATGCTCATCAACCTGCTCAAGGCCGAGGAGCCCACCCACGTTGCGGTCGCCTTCGACGTCTCCCGCCAGTCCTTCCGCACCGAGGAGTACCCCGCGTACAAGGACGGGCGCGGCGAGACCCCCGAGGACTTCAAGAGCCAGATCCCGATCATCCAGCAGCTCCTGGACGCCTTCGGGATCCCCTGGCTCACCAAGCAGTCCTACGAGGCCGACGACATCATCGCCACCCTCGCCTCCCAGAGCGAGGCCGCAGGGCTCGACACGCTCATCTCCTCGGGCGACCGCGACGCCATCCAGCTCGTCAACGACACCGTGACCCTCCTCTACCCGGTGAAAGGCGTCACCGAGCTCGCCCGCTACACGCCCGCCGCCGTCGAGGAGAAGTACGGCGTCACCCCCGAGCGCTACCGCGACCTCGCCGCGCTCGTGGGGGAGAAGGCCGACAACCTCCCCGGCGTTCCCGGCGTCGGCCCCAAGACCGCCGCCAAGTGGATCGCCAAGTACGGCTCCCTCGACGGCCTCGTCGCCAAAGCCGACGAGATCACCGGCAAGGCCGGGCAGAGCCTGCGCGACAACCTCGACGGGGTCCTGCGCAACTACCGCCTCAACTGCCTGGTCAAGGACGTCGAACTCGACCGCGCCATCCCCGACCTCGAATGGCGCGGCTGGGACGTCACCGAGACCAACCGCCTCTTCGACGCCCTCCAGTTCCGCGCGCTCGGCGAGCGCCTCAACGCCAACCTGCCCGAGAAGGCCGTCGGCGCCGCCGTCGCGCCCGTCGCCGAGACCCCGCAGCTCGAGTCCGCCGCGCTCGTGCCCGGCGGCCTCGACGTGTGGCTCGCCGCCCGCGAAGGCGACGTCGCCATCGCCTTCACCGGCCAGTTCGCCTCGGGCGCCGGCTCCTTCGACACGATCGCGCTGGCCGAGGGCGGCCAGGCGCTGTGGTTCGAGCCCTCGCAGCTCGACGCCGAGGACGAGCGCACCTGGGTCGACTGGCTCGCCGACTCCGCGAAGCCGAAGCTCGTGCACGACGCGAAGGCGTTCCTGTGGGGCGCCGACGCCGCGGGCTGGCCCGAGCCGGCCGGGATCAAGGCCGACACGATGATCGCCGCGTACCTCCTCAAGCCCGAGCAGCGCTCGTACGCGCTCGGCGACCTCGCGATGCAGTACCTGGGCCGCGAGCTCGAGGCGGCCATGACCCCGGTCGACGACGGCGCGCTGTTCAGCGACAGCGCGCTCGCCGGCCCGGACGGGGACATGTCCGACGACATCGCCCGCGTGCAGGCCGACTGCTCGGCCGCCGCGGTCGTCGGGGAGCTCGCCGCCGTGCAGGCCGAGCGGCTCGAGCAGCGCCACCAGGCCCGGCTCGCCGCGGAGCTCGAGTTCCCGGTCATCGGCGTCGTCGCGCGCATGGAGATCACCGGGATCGCCGCCGACGAGGGCCATTTCGCCGACATCGAGGCGGGGTTCGCGGCCCAGTCGAAGGAGGCCACCGAGCGCGCCCACGAGATCGTGGGCCGCCCGTTCAACGTCGGCTCGCCCAAGCAGCTCCAGGAGATCCTCTTCGACGAGCTGAAGATGCCGAAGACCAAGCGCACCAAGACCGGGTACACGACGAACGCCGAGGCGCTCCAGCAGCTCCTGGTGAAGACCGGGCACCCGCTCCTGGAGCAGCTTCTGCGCTTCCGCGACGTGGAGAAGCTCAAGCAGATCGTCGCCACGCTGCGCGCGACGATCCAGCCCGACGGGCGCATCCACACCACGTTCCACCAGACCGTGGCCGCCACGGGTCGCCTGTCCTCGGCCGACCCGAACTTGCAGAACATCCCGGTCCGCTCCGAGGCCGGCCGCGCGATCCGGGCCGGGTTCGTCGTCTCCGAGGGCTTCGAGTCGCTCATGACGATCGACTACAGCCAGATCGAGATGCGGATCATGGCGAGCCTGACCGGCGACGAGGGCCTGATCGACGCGTTCATCGCCGGCGAGGACATCCACCGGGCCGTGGCCGCGAAGGTCTTCTCGGTCGAACCCGCCGCCGTCACCGACGAGCACCGCCGCAAGATCAAGGCCATGTCCTACGGGCTCGCCTACGGCCTGTCGCCGTACGGGCTCAGCCAGCAGCTCGGGATCAGCACCCAGGAGGCCCAGCAGCTCTCCGACGACTACTTCGCGCGCTTCGGGAAGGTCCGCGACTACCTGCACCGCGTCGTCGAGGAGGCCCGCAAGACCGGGTACACCGAGACGATCATGGGCCGGCGCCGGTACTTCCCGGACCTGACCTCCGACAACCGGCAGCTGCGCGAGATCGCCGAGCGCGCCGCCCTGAACGCCCCGATCCAGGGCAGCGCGGCCGACATCATGAAGACCGCGATGCTCGGCGTCGACCGGGCCCTGCGCAGGGAGAAGCTCGACTCCCGGGTGCTCCTCCAGGTCCACGACGAGCTGGTGTGCGAGGTCGCGCCCGGTGAGGCGGAGCGGCTCGAAGCACTCGTGCGCGAGCAGATGTCGAACGCCGCCACGCTCGCCGTGCCGCTCACGGTCTCCGCCGGCTTCGGCGAATCCTGGGAAGCCGCTGCCCATTAGCGGTGTCGATCGACACCAGCCCCCGGCCCGGACTGGCGCGGCATTATCGCGCACGGTAATCTGGACTGGCCTGGGCTTGTCCGCGTCCTCAGAATGGAGCAGGACGCCGCCGGCGGCAAGGGCGGCCCGGGATTGAACCGCGAGTGCGCGCGGCCGGCCAGGCGGCGTGCGCGAGCCCACGAATGATACGTATCCGGAGCACCAGCCCACATGACGAGCAGCATCGAGGCCACCTCGAGCAACGCTGAGAACAGCACCACGGTCGACGAAACCTTCTCGGACGAGGAACTCCTCGCCGCGATCGACGCGACCATCAAATACTTCAATGACGGCGATATCGTCGAAGGTACCGTCGTCAAGGTCGACCGGGATGAAGTCCTGCTCGACATCGGCTACAAGACCGAGGGCGTCATCCCCTCGCGCGAGCTGTCGATCAAGCACGACGTCGACCCTGAAGACGTAGTGTCTGTGGGCGATCACGTTGAGGCCCTCGTCCTCCAGAAGGAGGACAAGGAAGGCCGTCTGATCCTCTCCAAGAAGCGCGCCCAGTACGAGCGTGCCTGGGGGACCATCGAGAAGATCAAGGACGAGGACGGCGTCGTTCGCGGCTCGGTCATCGAAGTGGTCAAGGGCGGTCTCATCCTCGACATCGGCCTCCGGGGCTTCCTGCCCGCGTCGCTGGTCGAGATGCGCCGCGTGCGCGACCTCCAGCCGTACGTGGGCCGCGAGCTCGAAGCCAAGATCATCGAGCTCGACAAGAACCGCAACAACGTGGTCCTGTCGCGCCGCGCCTGGCTCGAGCAGACGCAGTCCGAGGTCCGCACCGAGTTCCTGCACCAGCTCGCGAAGGGCCAGGTCCGCAAGGGCACGGTCTCCTCGATCGTGAACTTCGGCGCCTTCGTCGACCTCGGCGGGGTCGACGGCCTGGTCCACGTCTCGGAGCTGTCCTGGAAGCACATCGACCACCCGTCCGAGGTCGTCGAGGTCGGTCAGCCGGTCGAGGTCGAGGTCCTCGAGGTGGACCTGGACCGCGAGCGCGTCTCCCTGTCGCTGAAGGCGACCCAGGAAGACCCGTGGCGCCAGTTCGCCCGCACCCACGCGATCGGCCAGATCGTGCCCGGCAAGGTCACGAAGCTCGTCCCGTTCGGCGCGTTCGTCCGCGTCGAGGACGGCATCGAGGGCCTCGTGCACATCTCCGAGCTGGCCGAGCGCCACGTCGAGGTGCCCGAGCAGGTCGTCAAGGTCGGCTCCGACGCCATGGTCAAGGTCATCGACATCGACCTGGACCGCCGTCGGATCTCCCTCTCGCTCAAGCAGGCCAACGAGGCCTACGTCGAGAACGAGGAGCAGTTCGACCCGACGCTGTACGGCATGGCCGCGCAGTACGACGACCAGGGCAACTACATCTACCCGGAGGGCTTCGACTCGGAGACCGGCGAGTGGATGGAGGGCTTCGACGAGGCCCGCGAGGAGTGGGAGCGGCAGTACGCCCAGGCCCGCACCCGCTGGGAGGAGCACGGTACGCAGATCGCCGAGCGCGTCATCACCGAGGCTCCGGCCAAGCCCGCCGAGGGCGAAGCCGCCCCGAAGGGTGAGAAGGGTGCCAAGAAGGCCACTTCCGAGAAGAAGTCGGCCCCGGCGGAGCCCCAGGGCACGCTGGCCACCGACGAGGCGCTCGCGGCTCTGCGCGAGAAGCTCGCCGGCAACTAACACCTGTCACTCTTTAAACTGACAGACCACTGCCCGTCCCAGGCTGTTCGCCTGGGGCGGGTAGTGTTTTAGATGTGCTTAAAGTCGCATTGACCGGTGGCATCGGAGCCGGTAAGAGCACGGTCGCGAAGAAGCTGTCGCAGCTCGGGGCGAGCGTCATCGACGCCGACGCCCTCTCCCGCGAAGTCGTCGCCCCCAACACGGAGGGGCTCGCCGCGGTGGTCTCCCGCTTCGGCCCCGAGGTCTTGACCCCGGAGGGCTCGCTCGACCGCGCCGAACTCGCGAAGATCGTCTTCGAGTCCGCGCCCGCCAGGGCCGAGCTCGAGGCGATCGTCCACCCGCGCGTCCGCGCCCGGGCCCGCGAGCTCACCGATGCCCTGCCCGACGACGCCATCGTCGTCCAAGACATTCCGCTCCTGGCCGAGACCGGCCAGGCGCCCGGCTTCCACCTCAACATCGACGTGGAAGCGCCGCGAGAGCTCCGGCTCGAACGGCTCGCCGCGCGCGGTCTCGACCGCGCCGACGCCCTCCGAAGGATCGACGCCCAGGCGTCCGACGCCGAGCGCCGCGAGGTGTGCGACGTCGTCATCGACAACAGCCACGACGTCCACGAGCTCGAGCGGCGCGTCGCCCTGCTGTGGGACGAGCGGATCAAGCCGTTCGCGGAGAACCTGCGGCACGGTCAGGCCGAGCGCCGGCCCGAGAAGCTCCAGTTCGTCGAGTCCGACCCGGCCTGGCCGCGCCGGTTCGAGCACCTGGCCGCGCGGCTGCGCCGCGTCATGGGCCCCAGCGCCGTCCGCATCGACCATGTCGGTTCGACGGCCGTGGCCGGGCTGCCCGCCAAGGACGTCATCGACATCCAGGTGACCGTGGTGTCCCTGCACGTGGTGGACGCGTTCGCCGACTCGCTCGGCGACGCCGGCTTCTTCGGCGGCGTGCAGTTCGACTCGCCCAAGCCCGAGCACCCGGACATCGCGCAGTGGGAGAAGCGCCTGTACGGCTACGCCGATCCCGGCAACATCGCGCACGTCCACTTCCGCGCGATCGACGTCCCGGGGCAGCGGTTCGCGCTGCTGTTCCGCGACTGGCTCCGCGCCGACGCGCAGGCCCGGGCCGACTACGCCCAGGCCAAGGGCATGCTGGCGGCCAAGGCGGACTCGGTCACCGAGTACGCCGAGGCCAAGGAGCCCTGGTTCGACCGCGAGGGCTGGCCCCGCGCGAACCGCTGGGCGGCCGAGCACGGCTGGCAGCCGCCGCTCTGCTGAGCGTCCGATACCGAGTGACCCGGGCCCGCGGCGACGCCGCGGGCCCGGTGCCGTCTCGTCCGGCCCGTGCGACGGCGCCCGGCACTGGCCACGCGCGGCTGTGCCGACTCGTCCCGTTGCGTATCCGGTCATCCGACCTGTCACCGGTCGTAGCACGGAAGTGACGGAAATGCGGTTATCTGGTCGAGTGCCCGATTCTGTTACGATGAGAAGTCGTGTTCGAATGTCGTTCGAGGGCGGCCTTCCCACCTCGGGTCGCGAACTCCGGCAGTCCGGCCCCGACTCCCATCGGCTTAATCGAGCAGAGAAAGCAATCGACCACAATGGGTAATCCAGAAGGTTCAGCCGCTCCTTCCGCCCCCGCCGCCAGGCCGGGCGGCAGCCTGCAACTGACCCTGTCCTTCGGGAGCCTCACCGCTCCCCTGGTCGCGATCGCGGGCGCCCGGGCATCGGGCAACCCCTTGTCGCCGGGCGAGGTCGCGGCCTGCGTCGCGGTCGGGTTCCTGGGCATGCTCACCGTGCAGATCGCCCGCAACCGCCGAGAACGCCGGCACGGCGCCCGCGGCCGGGTGCTCGGCCGGATCGGCCTCGGCAGGCGGTCAGGCCGGTCGGAATGCGGTTACGTCGACACGCAGATCAGGGATCCGAAGGACGTGCAGCGTGAAGCGCTGACGATCATC
This sequence comes from Glycomyces albidus, assembly GCF_009451885.1. Taxonomy (GTDB): domain Bacteria; phylum Actinomycetota; class Actinomycetes; order Mycobacteriales; family Micromonosporaceae; genus Glycomyces; species Glycomyces albidus. The sequence continues at coordinate 61,034 of NZ_WIAO01000009.1, read as the reverse complement.
CACAGCTCCGGGCGGCCGCGCGAGGAGCGCGATCGCGCCGTGCACGCGCTCGCCCACGGCCGCGCCTCGGACGACGCGTCGAGGCGGACGCTTCGCAACGCCATCCAGGACCGGAAGCTCGACCAGGACCAGCGGTTCGGCATGGCGGAGACGTTCTGCCGCTGCAACCCCGACGAGGCGCTCGCCGCGCTCGACCTGTTCTCGCGGGAGAGCGCCAACGACTCGCTGATGCGGCTGCGGGCGGCGAAGCTCATCAACGAGCCGGTGACCAGGAGCCGGGCGATTCTGGCGATCGCGTTCGCCGCCGACGTGGCGGCCGAGTGCCGTCTCGATGCGGCGATCGCCCTGCAGGACCGCGCACCCTACGACGCGGAGGCGGCGCTCCAGGCCCTCGCCACCGACGTCACCGACGGCGCCAAAGTCGGCTTCCGGGTCCGGATCCAGGCGGCCCAGCAGTGGGCGTCGCTGAACCGGGAGCGGGCGGTCGAGGTCCTGTGGCAGATCGCACGCTCCCCGGAGACCCCCTGGTACTGGCGGATCGAGGCGGCCTTCGAGCTGGCGATGCTGAAGGTCCGCGCGGCGTACAAGCTGCTCCTCGAGTGGGGCGAGAACCGCGAACTGCCCGAAGAGGTCCGCGGCTACCTGTTCTCGGCGCTCAGCAAGCTGGACGCGCAGCGGCCCGTCTGACGGCCGACATGCGCCCCGGTCCGCTCACGCCGCGGGGACCGACGGGACGCCACCCGTTCACGAACGTGCGATGCGCCGCGGGCCCGGTCGGTCGACCGGGCCCGCGGCGCATCGCATTGCGGCTCAGCCGATCTGCTCTTCGAGCTCCCACGGGACCGCCACCATCGGATAGTCCTCGGAGGACAGCTCGGCGCTGCCGACGCCGTGGTAGGTCATCATCTCCACTTCGGCGAGGCGCCCGTCCGCGACGTGGTAGCGGAACGCGGACCTGCCCGGCTGGGCGGGCGCGTCGCCGTTGACCGGGAACTCGACCACGTACACCGGCTCGTCCGCGGTCCCGTCGGTACGCAGCAGGCGCGCCTGCTCGGCGATCGCCTCCTCGTCGTCGGGCTCCTCGGCGGCCATCTCGAGCAGGCGGTACACCAGCGTCTCGACCGGGCCGAAACTCGCCGAGACGTCCTCGTCGTCGAGCTCGTGGACCTCCCATCCCTCCGCCGGCGGCGTCTCCGGCAGCTCGCCGCCGTCGACCGCGAGCGTCGCGAACCCGCCGGGCCGCGCCAGCAGCAGCCGCTGCCCGCTCGCGTCGCTCACATGCAGGTACGCGGTCATGGTGCGCCAGTCGACCGAGCCGTGCCCGGTCGCGACCCGGCCGTCGCCGACCGGGACGGCCAGCTCCACCTCGGCGCTCTCCGACCAGTTCTCGGAGCGCACCTCGGCGATCGTCCCGGCCAGGTCCCCGTCGACGGCGGCCGGCTCGATCATCGGCCCGCCGAGCAGGTCGATCGGCACCAGCCCGGCGGCGTCGAAGGGCACCTCCCGCAGGAAGTCCACCGCCGAGAGGCTCTCGGCGCCCGTGTTGACCTGGAAGCGGCGCAGGTTCCCGTCCGCGTCGAGCGAGTACAGCGCCTCCGGGGCCGCGCCCGCGGTCTCGCCCCCGGGCTCGTCGTCCATCTCCACCATGATCGGGGCCCGGAACGAGTCGACCGCTTCGCCGTCGATGATCCCCTCCTCGCGCCAGGTGGCCTTCTCGGCCAGCTCGGCCGGGTCGTCGGCCTCCGCGGCGGTCAGCGTGAACAGCGAGGACACGAGGATGTCCAGGGTCGTCTGGAGCTCGGTCCCGGTGCCCGAGAGCATCACCCGGGTCGTCCAGCCGTCCTCGGGGACCCGAACCTCCGCGAACGCGGCCTCGTCGTCGGCGCGGGTCGCGATGAGGCCCGGGATGGCCTGGGCCAGCGTGAACCCGCCGCTGCCGTCCGGCACCCGCGCGTAGACCATCGGGACCTGCCAGTCGAGGTAGGCGTCGACGGTGAGCGTCTCGGCGCCGACCGGCAGGCTCATGCGCAGCGCGACGGGCTCGGCGTCGTGGTTCTTCTGCCGCATCTCCGCCAGCAGCGCGGCCTCCTCCTCGCTGACGGGCCGCTCGGCCTGCGAACCGCCGGGGGTGCACGAGACGGCGAACCAGCCGGCCGCCGCGACCGCGGCGAGGATGGCGACGACCCACATCAGGGCCGATCTGAATGAAATCGAGGTAGTGGAGCTCACGCAGGGACCAACGAGTCGGGGCCCGAAAAGTCACCGCCGGAGCCGGGCGCTGTCGGACCCCGGCGCTACCGTTGAGCCGTGGCTTTCGATATTCCCCGCGCCGACGGGCGCTTCGAGGTGGTCAGCGACTACCAGCCGTCCGGCGACCAGCCGACGGCGATCGCCGAGCTCGCCGATCGCATCGACCGCGGCGAGCGCGACGTCGTGCTGCTCGGCGCCACCGGCACCGGCAAGTCGGCCACGTCCGCGTGGCTGATCGAGAAGCTCCAGCGGCCGGCCCTGGTGATGGCCCACAACAAGACCCTCGCCGCGCAGCTCGCGAAGGAGTTCCGCGAGCTGCTGCCGAACAACGCCGTCGAGTACTACGTCTCGTACTACGACTACTACCAGCCCGAGGCGTACGTCGCCCAGACCGACACCTACATCGAGAAGGACGCCTCGATCAACGAGGAGGTCGAGCGCCTGCGCCACCGCGCCACCTACTCGCTGCTGACCCGCCGCGACGTCGTGGTGGTCGCCACGGTCTCGGCGATCTACGGCCTGGCCACGCCCGCCGAGTACCTCGAGCAGGCCACCGAGGTCAGCGTCGGGCAGGAGTGGGACCGCGACAAGCTGCTGCGCCGGCTCGTCGACGTCCAGTACGCCCGCAACGACGTCGCCTTCACCCGCGGCACCTTCCGGGTCCGCGGCGACACGATCGAGATCATCCCGGCCTACGAGGAGCTGGCGATCCGCATCGAGATGTTCGGCGACGAGATCGACCGGCTCTACTACCTGCACCCGATCACCGGCGACGTCATCCGCGAGGTCGACCGGGTCCTGATCTTCCCCGGCTCGCACTACGCCACCGGCGACGCCCGCATGGCCCGCGCGATCGCCGACATCGAGGTCGAACTCGAGGAGCGCCTCGCCGAGCTCGAGTCCCAGGGGAAGCTCCTGGAGGCCCAGCGGCTGCGGATGCGCACCGTGTTCGACCTGGAGAACATGAAGCAGACCGGCACCTGCAACGGCATCGAGAACTACTCGCGCCACATCGACGGCCGCCCGGCCGGGTCGCCGCCGCACACGCTCCTGGACTACTTTCCGCCGGACTTCGTCACGATCATCGACGAGTCGCACCAGACCGTCCCGCAGATCGGCGCGATGTCCGAGGGCGACGCCTCCCGCAAGCGCAACCTGGTCGAGCACGGCTTCCGGCTCCCCAGCGCCCAGGACAACCGGCCGCTGCGCTTCGACGAGTTCCGCGAGCGCGTCGGCCAGTCGGTCTACCTGTCGGCCACCCCCGGCAAATGGGAGCTCGAGCAGACCAAGGGCCAGTTCGTGGAGCAGGTCATCCGCCCCACCGGCCTGGTCGACCCGCACGTGGAGGTCCGCCCCACCAAGGGCCAGATCGACGACCTCATGCACGAGATCCGCGTGCGCGCCAAGAAGGACGAGCGCGTCCTGGTGACCACCCTCACCAAGAAGATGGCCGAGGACCTCACCGACTACTTCCTCGACAACGGGATCCGGGTCCGGTACCTGCACTCCGAGGTCGAGACGCTGCGCCGGATCGAGCTGCTGGGGGAGCTGCGCCGCGGCGACTACGACGTCCTCGTCGGCATCAACCTCCTCCGGGAGGGCCTCGACCTGCCCGAGGTCTCGCTGGTGGCGATCCTCGACGCCGACAAGGAGGGCTTCCTGCGCTCGGCGACCTCGCTGATCCAGACCATCGGCCGGGCCGCCCGGAACGTCTCCGGCACGGTCCTGATGTACGCCGACAACCTCACCGACTCGATGAAGGCCGCCCTCGAGGAGACCGACCGGCGCCGCGAGAAGCAGGTCGCCTACAACGAGGCGAACGGTCTCGACCCGCAGCCGCTGCGCAAGCGCATCGGCGACATCATGGAGGACCTGTACGACTCCGCGGCCGAGACCGCGAAGCTCGTCGCCGCCGAGCGGCCGGTCCGCGGCAAGGCGGCCGACACCAAGGGCTCGGGCAAGGTCCGCTCCGAGATCCTCCAGCAGATCGACGACCGCAACGAGCAGATGCTCACGGCCGCCCGGGAGCTGCGCTTCGAACTGGCCGCGGCCTACCGCGACGAGATCGCCGACCTCAAACGCGAACTGCGCGAGATCGAACAGGCGGGCGGCTGACGCGACCGGGCCCGCGACACCGGTCGCGGGCCCCCGCGCTCACGCCGGAGCGGGCCCGCAGGGCCGCCCGCGCAGCAGCCCCGCGTGCATGCTCACGCGGCGATCATCAACCACAGCGCCGCCACGCTCACGGCCAGGAACAGGAGCGGGCCCGCGAAGTTGTGGAACACGCGCCGCTGGACGTGCAGCACCGTCGCGATCACGAAGAACACCACGAGCCCCGCCGCGGCCGCGATGCCGAGCGGGCGCCAGAACAGCCCCACGGCGAGCCCGACGGCCGCCGCGCCCTTCACGAACCCCAGGAACGGCAGCCAGGAGTCCGGGACGCCGACCGCGCGCGAGTTCTGCTTCACCCACGCCGCTCCCGCGAAATTGGCGACCGACTCGACCGCGTTGGCGGCGATCGCGAGTCCGGTGACGACGACCAGGGCAGCGAACATCGGGAATCCTCCTCAGGACCCGGCGGACCGTCCGCCGGGCGCTCCAAGTCTCGGCCGGGACCCTGCCGCGCGTCCAATACCAGTATGTATAACCTTCGGTTATGGATGTGGACCTGCGACTGCTCCGGTCTTTCGCGGCCGTCGCCGCCGAAGGGAACCTCACGCGCGCCGCCGAACGGCTCTACCTCTCCCAGCCCGCGCTCACCAAGCAGATCCGCCAGCTCGAGCACCTGCTCGGCACGGCCCTGTTCACGCGTTCGAAGACCGGCATGGCCCTCACCGGCCCCGGAGAGGCCCTCGCGGCCGCCGCCCCGGCCGTCCTCGGCGCCTGGGACGCCGCCAGGCGGGCAGTGCGCGCCGCCGACCGCGACGCCTCGAACGTGCTCCGCGTCGGCTACCTCGCGAGCGCCGCCAACGAGCGGACCCGGCCCATCATCGCGGCCTTCCGCGAACGGCGCCCCGGCTGGCGGGTCGAACTGCGCCAGGCGAGCTGGGGCGACCCGGTCGGCGGACTCGACTCCGGTGACGTCGACGCCGCGTTCATGCGCCTGCCGTTCCCGCGCCAGGACGAGTTCGAGCTCGCGGTCCTGTTCACCGAGCCGCGCTGCATCGCCATGGCCGCCGACCACCCGCTCGCTGGGCACGCCGAACTCCGGTTCGAGGACCTGCTCGACGAGCCGTTCATCGCCGCGCCCAAGGCCACCGGCGCCTTCCGCGACCACTGGATCGAGGCCGAGGGCCGCGGCGGCCGCCCGGTCCGCATCGGGGCGGTCACCGAGCTCCCCGACGACTGGCTCAGCGCCATCGCCGCCGGCGACGGCATCGCTCTCGCGCCCGAGAGCGCCGCCCGCTTCTACGCCCGCCCGGACATCGCCTACCGCCCCGTCACCGGCGTCGCCCCGAGCACCGTCGCCCTGGTCTGGCCGAGAGGCGCCGCCGGCGGCGGCGCGCTGGCCGACTTCGTCGCGGCCGCAACGGCGTTCGCGGACTAGTCGACGTCGACGGCGTGCTCGACGAACGGCGGCTCGGCGAAGAACGGGCCGATCGCCTCGCGCCACTTCGGGAACCGGTCGGTCTCGCGGAAGCCCTGCTCGTGGGCCTCGACGGAGTCCCACTCGATGAGGAGCACGAAGCGGCTCGGGTTCTCCACGCCCTGCGTCATGCGCATCGAGCGCAGGCCGGGGGAGACCTTCACGAGCTCGCGGGCGGAGCGGTACGCCTCCTTGAAGGCGTCCTCCTGGCCGGGGGTGATCTTGATTTCGGCGACTTCCAGAACCATGGGCGGAGCCTCCCATAGGATCCCTCACACTCCGTCGACCCGAGGTAGCGTCGAGAGTGAAGTCACAAAGCTGACTCATGACAAGTCGGGCTCCGGCAGGCAGAATAGACGCGTCTGTTCAAAATCAGGTATGTGGGGAGTATCCCGCAGCGTCCAGCGCTGTTAGCGTCGTCGTCAATGCACGGGCCCGCCATCGGGCCCCGGTGACGCTGGTCCGAGAGGATCGGGAGAGACCATGTGACCCTCCAGATGTCAAGGAAGGCAACACATTGGAACTCCCGGCCTGGGCCTGGGCGCTGACCATGGTCGGTCTCGCTTCAGTCGTCGTCTTCGACCTCGTGATGGCGGTCCGCAACCCCCACAAACTCTCCACGAAGGAATCGGCCACCTGGGCCGGTGTTTACATCGGAGCGGCGCTGGCATTCGGCGCTCTCATCCTGGTCACCCAAGGTCCGGCGTTCGGCGGTCAGTTCTACGCCGGCTACCTCACCGAACTGGCGCTGTCGGTCGACAACCTCTTCGTGTTCCTGCTGATCATCCAGTCCTTCCGGGTCCCGGACGCGCTCCAGTCCCGCGTGCTCCTGGTCGGCATCGTGCTCTCGATCGTGCTGCGCGGCGGATTCATCGCCGTCGGCTCGGTGCTCATCGAGCGGTTCAGTTGGGTCTTCCTCATCTTCGGCGCGATCCTGATCTGGACCGCGTGGGGCCAGCTGCGCGAGAAGGGCGGCCATGACGAGGAGATGCCGCAGAACGGCTTCATGCGGTTCGCGGAGTCGCGGCTGCGCGTCTCGCCCGGCTACGACGGCGGCAAGCTGACCACCCGCATCGACGGCGTCAAGTTCGTGACCCCGCTGCTGCTGGCGATGCTCGCGATCGGCTCCACCGACATCCTGTTCGCGCTCGACTCGATCCCGGCGATCTTCGGCCTGACGCAGGAGCCGTACCTGGTGTTCACCGCGACGATCTTCGCGCTGATGGGCCTGCGGCAGCTCTACTTCCTGCTGGCCGCGCTGCTGAAGTCTTTGCGGTTCCTGTCGCTGGGCCTGGCGGCGATCCTCGGCTGGATCGGCGTGAAGCTCGTGCTCCACGGCCTCCACGAGAACCAGCTCCCGTTCATCAACGGCGGCGAGCACATCGACGCGATCCCGGAGATCCCGACCGCGCTCTCGCTCGGCGTCATCGCCGGCGTGCTGACCACGGTCATCGTCGTGAACGGCATCCTCCTGCACCGCGACGGCAAGACCTGGAAGGAGCTGTTCGCCGAGGCCGAGCGCGAGCAGCACGTCGAGGAGCCCGAGCCGGCCGTCGCCGAGACGAAGAAGAAGAAGCTCTACTACTAGGTTCCGCCAGACGACGGAACGGCCCGCCTCCTCGGAAGGGAGGCGGGCCGTTCGCTGCGTACTAGGCCCGGACGGGCAGGCGGCGGCAGCCGGTGATGCCCGCGAGTTCGGCGTCCTTGAGCGGCTCGGAGACGACCTTGCCGTAGACCGGCGAGGAGAAGATCACCTCGGGCAGGTCGGACTGGCTGCGCTCGGCCATGATCGCCGGCGTCTTCGGGTCGCCGCCGTGGTCGAGGAACACCAGGTCGCCCGGGTGCAGGTCGTCGAACGCGACGTCGTCGCCGGACTCGAACAGCGCCCCGCTGAACCGCGGCACGTCGATCCCCAACTGGCGGTAGACGATCCAGACCAGGCCGGGCGCGTCGATGCCGTAGGCGCTGACGCCGCCGTGCAGGTAGGGGATCTCCAGGAGCTGCTGGGCGAGCTTGACGGCGTCCAGGCCCGCGGCGACCATCCCGGTCGACGGCGCGGACAGGTCTGCGGCGGGCTCGGCCGTGAGGTCGCGCTGAGGCACCCAGCCGGGCTGCTGCGGGCCCGGGAGCCCCACGGGCACCCAGCCCCGGTACGGCTCTCCCACGACCCGCAGGCGCGTCCCCAGGGTCACGCCCGGGATCGACACGTCGCCGCCGGGCTCGTCCCGGACGGCGGTCGCGGTCGCGCTCACGAGGTACTCGGTGCCGCGCGTGTCGCCCTCGGCGGGGAGTACGAGCTGGTCGACCGGCAGCCAGCCGGAGGCCTCCTGCGACGGGCACGACACCTCGGCCCAGCCGTCGGCCACCTGGTGGACCTCGACGCGGGTGCCGAGCAGGCACTGGGTGCGCACGCGTCCTTTGAGGCCGTTGGCGCGGATGTCGTTGGTGAGCCGGGCGACCCATTCGCGGATCGCGGACGGCACGCCGAGGGCGAGACGGTCCTCAGGGCCCGCGGCGGAGGGCTGGGCCCAGAGGGTCGCGACTGCCACGGCGATCAACGCCGGTTGTCCAGGTGCGATCGGCACGGTTGGTTCTCTCCGGATGGCTCGGGCGGTTCACAATTCGAGACGCGAACAGGGGGGATCTCCACCAGCCCGCCGCGTCCATTCGCAGCACCGACCACCCACTGTAGCAAGTGTAGGCGGATCGCGACGCTCCGGCCTGAGTGCGGTGTTCGAAGGACATTTCGCTGATAACGCCCGCACCATCGCAGATCCCCTCTCCCGCGGCTGTGGCAAGATCTTGCCATGACCGCACTCCACGACGCCCTCGAACGACTCTCCGCAGCCGCCGACGCCGGCGAGGTGCCCGCCGCGGCCGACCTCGAGGCCGTCCTCTCGAGCACGGACGCCGAGCTGATGGACGTGGTCGCCGCGGCCGCGCGGCTTCGCTTCCGCCACTTCGGGAACACGGTCAAGCTGAACTACCTCGTCAACCTCAAGAGCGGCCTGTGCCCCGAGGACTGCAACTACTGCTCCCAGCGCCTGGGCTCGAAGGCCGACGTCCTCAAGTACACGTGGCTCACCCCCGAGCAGGCCGCCGAGCAGGCGGCCGCCGGGGTCGCGGGCGGGGCCTCGCGGGTGTGCCTCGTCGCGAGCGGCCGCGGTCCGACCGATATGGACGTCGAGCGGGTCGGCAAGACCATCGCCGCGGTCAAGAACGCCGCGCCGGGCGTCGAGGTCTGCGCGTGCCTGGGCCTGCTCAAGGACGGCCAGGCCGAGCGCCTCGCCGACCTGGGGGCGGACGCGTACAACCACAACCTGAACACCGCGGAGGAGACGTACGCGGACATCTGCTCGACCCACACCTTCGCCGACCGGGTCGACACCGTCAACGCCGCGCACGGCGCTGGCCTGTCGCCGTGCTCGGGCCTCATCGCCGGCATGGGGGAGCGGGACGCCGACCTCGTCTCGGTCGCACTGGGGCTGCGCGGGCTGGACGTCGACTCGATCCCGGTCAACTTCCTGCTGCCCTTCGAGGGCACCCCGATGGAGTCCAAATGGGACCTCGACCCGCGACGGTGCCTGCGGATCCTGGCGATGGTCCGCCTCGCCAACCCGTCGGCCGAGGTCCGTCTCGCGGCGGGCCGCGAAGTGCACCTGCGGACGATGCAGGCGACGGCGCTCCAGATCGTCAACTCGATCTTCCTGGGCGACTACCTGACGAGCGAGGGCCAGGCCGCCAAGGACGACCTCGCGCTCATCGCCGACGCCGGGCTCGTGCCGCTCGGGCCGGAGTCGGCGCCCGAAGCGGTCCGCGAGGCGGTCAGACCGCGCCGCCGCGGCGCGGGCACGGACGTCGCGCCGAACGCCTAGGCTATTCGACCGCGGTGGTCGACTCCCGGACGACCAGTTCCGTCGCCAGTTCCAGGCGGGGGGAGTCGATGTCGTTGCCCGCGGCCATCTCCAGCACGGTGCGCGCGGCGAGGGCGCCCATCTCGGCGAGGGGCTGGCGGACGGTGGTCAGGGGCGGGGAGGTCCAGCGGGACTCGGGGAGGTCGTCGAAGCCGACGATGCTGACGTGCTCGGGGATGCGCAGGCCCGCCTGGCGGATCGCCTCGTAGGCGCCGAAGGCCATCTGGTCGGAGGACGCGAAGATCGCGGTCGGGGGCGAGTCGAGGCGCAGGAGGGCGTTCGCGGCGTCGAACCCCGACTGGTGGTAGAAGTCGCCGTCGTAGACCAGGGCCGGGTCGAACTCGATGCCGCCGGCCTCCAGGGCCGCCCGGTAGCCGTCGAACCGGGCGCGCGAGCACAGGACCTGCTTGGGGCCGTGGATGAACCCGATCCGGCGGTGGCCCAGCGAGATCAGGTGCTCGGTGGCGGCCAGGCCGCCGGCCCAGTTGGTGGCGCCGATCGCGGGGGCGTCCATTGTGGGCCCGCCGGAGGGGTCGAGGACCACCATCGGGACGCCCAGGTGGCGAAGCTGCTCCAGGATCGGGGACGCGAGCTGCGAGACGACCAGGATGACGCCGTCGGAGGCGCGCGTGCGGAGGTTGTCGAGCCACTGCTCGGTGGAGGCGCGCCGGCGGTGGACCGCCGAGACGACCGTGCCGACCCCGGCGGCGTGCGCGGCGTCCTCGACCCCGCGGATGATCTCCACGGCCCAGGGGCTGTCCAGCTCGTTGAACACCAGGTCGACCAGGCGCGCGCGGCTGGGCGTGCGGGTGGAGCGGCGGCGCTGGTACCCGCGCTCGTTCAGCAGCTCCTCGACGCGGCGGCGGGTCTCGGGGGCGACGTCGGAGCGGCCGTTGATGACACGTGACACCGTCGGCACGCTGACGCCGGCCTCGTCGGCGATGGCGCGGATGGTGATCCGCCCGTGTTCGGCTTCGCTCAAGGGTCTCCTCCTGGTCCTGATCACAAAGGTTCGCCTGCACATCCTATAGCCCGCGTCCCCGGCTCCCGGAGCGCGTCCGAAAGTTTCGGTGCGCGGGCTCGAATCAAGAGGCTGGGCAAACGCATCCAGGCGGCAAATCACCGCTAGAACTGAGCCTGCATCAATGTTATGGTGTGCAAACCTGTATCGATAACGATCAGAAAAGTTTCAGAAACTATCGGCCCGCCTCGGCGCGTTGGGCCGCTTGAGTGGAGCAGCATGGACACCGACACCCCCGCGGAGAAGGCCGAACGGGCCGCCGGGCTGGTCAAGCGGATGACCCTCGAAGAGAAATGCGCACAGCTCGCGAGCCATTGGCGCGGCGTCGACGCCGACGCCGGCGACATGGCCCCCCACCAGAGCGAGCAGACCGGCGGCACCGCCCCCGGAGACGACGCCCTCGCCCACGGGATCGGCCAGCTCACCCGCCCCTTCGGCTCGGCCCTCGTCGACCCCGTCGAAGGCGCCGCCCGCCTGACCGCCCTCCAGCGCCGGGTCCGCGCGAACAGCCGCTTCGGCATCGCCGCCATCGCGCACGACGAATGCCTCGCCGGCTTCATGGCCCACGGCGCCACCGTCTTCCCCACCGCTCTGGCCTGGGGCGCGACCTTCGACCCCGACCTCGTCCAGGCCATGGCCCGGCAGATCGGCACCACCCTCCGCTCGGTCGGCATCCACCAGGGACTCGCCCCGGTCCTCGACGTCGTCGCCGACTCCCGCTGGGGCCGAACCGAAGAGACCATGGGCGAGGACCCCTACCTCACCGGCGTCCTCGGCACGGCCTACGTCACCGGCATCCAGGACGCCGGCGTCATCGCCACCGTCAAGCACTTCGCGGGCTACTCCGCCTCGCACGCCGCCCGCAACTTCGGCCCGGTCAACCTCGGCCCCAGGCAGTTCACCGAGACCTACCTGACCCCGTTCGAGATGGCCGTGCGCCTCGGGCGGGCCCGCTCCGTCATGCCCTCGTACGCCGCCAACGACGGCGTGCCCTCCCACGCCAACATCCGCCTCCTCACCGGCATCCTCCGCGAGGAGTGGGGCTTCGAAGGCACCGTCGTCGCCGACTACTTCGCCGTCAACTTCCTCAACTCCCTCCACGGCGTCGCCGCCGACCGCTCCGCCGCCGCGGGCCTGGCCCTGGACGCCGGCGTCGACGTCGAACTGCCGGGCGTCGACTGCTACGGCGAGCCGCTCCTCGCCGCCGTCGCCGCGGGCGCCGTCGAGGAGAAGACCCTCGACCGCGCCGTCGAGCGCGTCCTCACCCAGAAGCTCGAGCTCGGCCTCCTCGACGAGATCCCCGATCCCCCCGCCGACGTGGACCTCGACCCGCCCGAAGCCCGCGCGCTGGCCGCGGAGGTGGCCCGCAAATCGATCGTGCTGCTCGCCAACGACGGCACCCTGCCGCTCGCCGAGGCCCCCGCCCGCGTCGCCGTGCTCGGGCCCGCGGCCGGCCGGCGGTCCGTCATGCTCGGCTGCTACTCGTTCCCGAACCACCACGACCGCGTCGACGACGCGGCCGCCGACGGGTCCGGGCCCGAACCCGACCTCGGCATCGCCATCGCGACGCTCGCCGAGCGGCTCGCGGTCGACCTGGCCGGCGCGACCGTCGAACACGTGGCGGGCGGCTCGATCCTCGACGCCTCCGACGCGGAGATCGCGGCGGCCGCGAACGCCGCCGCCGCTGCCGACATCGCCGTCATCGCGGTCGGCGACCGTTCCGGCATGTTCGGCCGGGGCACCTCCGGCGAAGGCTGCGACGCCCCCGACCACTCGCTGCCCGGTCGCCAGGCGGACCTGCTCGAGGCCGTCCTCGACTCCGGCACCCCCACGGTCGTGGTCGTGATCTCCGGCCGCCCGTACGCGCTCGGCACCGCGCCGGAGCGGGCCGCCGCGATCGTGCAGGCGTTCCTGCCCGGCCAGGAGGGCGCCGCGGCGATCAGCGCCATCCTCACCGGCGCCGCCGAACCCGAAGGGCGCCTTCCCGTCGGCGTCCCGGCCCGGCCCGACTCGCCCCCGGCGACCTACCTCGGCCCGCAGCTCGCCCGCCGCTCCGAGGTGTCCACGATCGACCCGACCGCGAAGTACGCCTTCGGCCACGGCCTGACGTACACCGAGTTCGACTGGGACGAGCCCGAACTCCTCTCCGGCCCGAGCGTCGGTCCGGAAGGGACCGTCGAGGTCGCGGTCCGCGTGCGCAACACCGGTGACCGCGAGGGCACCGAGGTCGTGCAGCTCTACCTCCACGACCCGGTCGCCTCGACGGTCCGCCCCGTGCAGCGCCTCGTCGGCTTCGCGCGCCTGCCGCTCGCTCCGGGCGAGGCCGGACGGGTCCGCTTCGCCGTCCCCGTCGACCTGGCCGCGCTCATCGGTCTCGACGGCCAGTGGACCGTCGAGACCGGGACCCTGGAACTGCGCCTCGGCCGGTCCTCGGCCGACACCGCTGCCGCCCTCGCCGTCGAGGTGACCGGCGAGCGCCGCATCGAACCGGGCACGCGCGCATTGGCGACCCACGTCACTGTCGAACGCCATATCGGCTAGTATCGAAGCACGCCGGAAAACGCTTGCTGAACCACGCTCACCGAACCTCCGCGCCGAAGGAGTCCCCTGTGCCCTCCACCTACCGCCTCGCCGTCGTCGGCACCGGCGGCATTGCCCACCTGCACGCCGACGAGCTGCGGAAGCACGTTCCCGGACGCATCGAACTCGTCGCGGCGGTCGACCCCGACGCCACCCGCCTCGAGGCGTTCAGGGACAAGTTCGGCGTCGCCGGCGGCTACGCGTCGATCGAGGAGCTGCTCGCCGACGAAACGCTCGACCTGGTCGACCTCTGCTCCCCGCCGGTGGCCCACGCCCCCGGCGCGATCGCGGCCCTCCAGGCGGGCGTCGGCGTCGTCTGCGAGAAGCCCCCGGCCCTGAGCCTGGCCGAGTTCGACCGCATCGCGGCCGCCGCGGCCGCGTCCACGGCCGACTTCGCCGTCATCTCCCAGCACCGCTTCGGCTCCGCGGCCGAGCGCGTCCGCAACATGATGGCCTCCGGCGTCCTCGGCCGCCTCGCCGTCGCCAAGTGCGACACCCTCTGGTACCGCCCCGAGGAGTACTTCGCCGTCGAGTGGCGCGGCCGCTGGGAGACCGAAGGCGGCGGCCCGACCATGGGCCACGGCATCCACCAGATCGACACGCTCCTGTCGATCGTCGGCCCCTGGGCCGAGGTCGTCGCCACCGCCCACCGGCACCGCCGCACCACCAACACCGAGGACGTCTCGCACGCGATCGTCACCCTCGAGTCCGGCGCCTCGGTCGTCATCACCAACTCCCTGCTCTCCCCCCGCGAGGTCTCCCAGATCCGCCTCGACTTCGACACGGCCACCGTCGAACTCGACCACCTCTACGGTTACGGCGACGACAACTGGTCCGTCCACCCGATCGAGTCCGCCGCCGACGAGGTCAACCAGGCGTGGGCCGGCGAGCCGCGCGGCCGCGGCTCCGGCCACGGCGCCCAGTTCCAGCGGATCGCCGACGCCCTCGACGGCCGGAGCGCCCCGCCCGTCCCGATCGAGGACGCCCGCCGCACCCTCGAACTGCTCACCGCGATCTACGCCTCCGCCTTCACCGGCAAACGCGTCCGCGCCGGCGATATCGACCCCACCTCGCCCTTCTACCAGCGCATGGACGGCTCGGGCGCGCCCTGGCCCGACCTCAAGTGACGGCCCCGGCCGACCGATCCCGTCCCATCGAACCGACTACTGTGGAGAGACATCGATGACGCTGCAACTCGACGACAACGGCACCGCCCTCTCGATCACCAAGGGCGACCTGGAGATCCTGCGCTACGTCTACCGGCCCGACAACGCCCAGTTCGAATCCCCCCGGCCTTACTTCGAGCCGCTCCGCGACCTCGCCGGCAACCAGGTGAGCCTCTACCGGCCCCACGACCACGTGTGGCACAAGGGCATCGCCCTCTCGCTCCCCAACGCCGGCCCCGAGAACTTCTGGGGCGGACGCACCTTCCGACGCGGCCTCGGCTACGTCGACGAGAAGAACGACGGCTCCATGGTCCACCAGGAGTTCACCGAGCTCACCGCCGACGACGGCGGCGTCAAGGCCGCCGAGCGCCTCGACTGGATCACCGAGGACGGCCGCCACTTCTTCTCCGAGCGACGCGCCTTCGCGGTCACCGTCCTCTCCGACGACACCTGGGTACTCTCGTTCTCGACCGCGTTCACCAACGACACCGAGGACACCGTCGTCATGGGCAGCCCGACCACCGAAGGCCGCGAGAACGCCGGCTACGGCGGCTTCTTCTGGCGCGGGCCCCGATCCTTCACCGAAGGCCGCGTCTACACCGCCGACGGCGAAGGCGGCGACGAGCTCATGGGCGTGCGCGGCGACTGGATGGCCTTCCGCGGCGCCCACGACTCCGTCGACGCCGCCTCCACCCTGGTCTTCACCGACCACCCGGAGAACCCCGGCGCACCCGTCAAGTGGTTCGTCCGCTCGACCCCGTTCGCCGCGGTCTGCCCCGCGCCGTTCTTCGACACCGAGCTGCCGATGGCACCCGGCGACACCGTGACCCTGCGCCACGCGGTCGCGATCGTCAACGGCGACACCGGAGTCGACGGCGCCGCCAAGACCGCCGCGCTCGCCTCCGCCGAACTCGCGAAACTGGCGTAGCCGTGGCCGGATTCCCCGGGGGCACCGCCGTCTCGCTCGTCACGGTCTACGACTGGCCCACCGCCGACGGGCAGGCCGGCGGGTCCCCGCACCTGCACACCGCCTCGGCCGAGGGGTACGTCGTCACCGCCGGCACCGGCGCGGTCGAGACCCTGTCCGGCGACGGCTACGAGCGCCGCGACCTGGCGCGCGGCACCGTCCTGTGGTTCACCCCCGGGACCGTCCACCGCCTGGTCAACGGCTCCGGGGACCTCCAGCTCGTCGTGGTCATGCAGAACGCCGGCATCCCCGAGGCCGGGGACGCCGTGTTCACCTTCCCCGAGGACGTCCTCGCCGACCCGGACGCGTACGCCGCGGCCGCGACCGCCCCGGCCGCTCCCGGCCTCACCGAGGCCGAGCGCGGCGAGGCCACCCGGACCCGCCGCGACCTCGCCGTCGAGGGCTACCTCGCACTGCGCGAACGCGTCGAGAAGGACGGCCCCGACGCCATGAGGCCGCTGTGGGACCGCGCCGCCCGGATCGTCGCCGACCGCACCGACACCTGGCGGCGGCTCTGGGCCGACGGGCCCAAGGCCCAGGCCGACGCCACCGGCGCCCACCTGGACGCCCTCGCCGCCGCCGAATCGGCCCACCTGTGCGACGCCCACGTCGGCTCCGCGGGCGACGCCGTCGGCAAATGGGGCATGTGCGGGCGCCTGGAGACCTGGGACCTGCGCCCCTGAGCCGAGGGCCGTCCAGGCCCGACCGCCCGAAGCACCGCCGGGCCCTCCTGACGCGACCGGCATCCGGAGGGCCCGTCCCGGTGCGCGGTGAAACCGCCCGCCGCGGCCCCACGACTGCTTTCCCCGCCATGCGGACGCCTCGCCCGTGCGTGCGCACCCGCTGCGTGTCGCTCCCGCTACGATTGCGGCTGGACACGAAGGAGCGCAGTTGGCCGTGCACAACCCGGCGGAGTGCGGCATCATGATCGACGCCGCCACCACAGTCGACCGCGACGACGCGGTCTGGATCGAGCCCCGAGGCGACGGCTTCGACGTCTGGATCCACATCGCCCGCGCCGCCGACCACGTGCGCACCGGCGGACCCGCCGACACCGAAGCGCGCCGTCGCGTCCACACCCGTTACCGCGCCGACCACACCCGGCACATGCTCCCCGCGCCCGTCGTCGAGGCCGCCTCCCTCACCCCCGGCCGCCCCAACGACACCTTCGCCGTCCACCTGCACATCGACGCCGCCGGGCGCGTCCTCGACGCCGAACTCGGCCCCGGCCGCCTCACCCGCTCCTGGATCATGACCCACGCCGAAGCCGCCGCCGCCTCCGGCGACCCCGGCCACCCGCTCCACGGCACGCTCGCGCTCGCCCTGCGCTTCTCCCAGACCATGCTCGCCGCGCGGCGCAACGCGGGAGCGCTCGCGTTCTACGACCTCCTCAGCGGCTTCGCCACCAACGAGGAAGGCCAGATCGTCCGCCTCGACTCCGCCGAACGCAACTCCGGCTACATCATCGTGCAGGAGTTCATGATCGCCGCGAACGCGCAGATCGCCGCCTGGGCCGTCCGCGAGGACCTCCCGATCCTCTTCCGCAACCACCGCCTCGCCGCCGTCGCCGGCGACCCCGCCGGCCTGCGCGACGAGATCGACGCCGTCGCCTCCTCCGGAGACGGCGCCGCCTTCGAGATGCTGCGCTCCCGCATGAAGATGGTCTCCCGCGCCGCTACATACGGCCCCACCGTCCACGGCCACCACGGCCTCCAGCTGCCCGTCTACACCCACGCCACCAGCCCGCTGCGCCGCTACCCCGACCTGGTCACCCAGCGGATCCTCCTCGCCGCCGCCCTCGGCCGCCCCGGCCCCTACACCGCCGAGGAGCTCGCCGAGACCGCCGCGCACGTCAACGCCTCGCTCGAGGCCGAGCGCCGCGCCAAGGCCGAGTTCTTCAAGCAGCGCGCCCAGGCCGAGACCGAGCGCCAGATGGAGGCCGCCGACTTCGCGACGCTCCCGTACAAGCAGTTCGCCCGCGTCCTCCAGTTCGCCGTCGAACGCGGCGACGCCCCGGCCGGACTCGCCGCCGACACCGCCCGCCGCCTCGACTCCCGCGAGCTCCAGCTCCGCGAGTTCGCGTCCGTCTACCTCTACGGCGGCGACGAGTTCGCGCCGCTGCGCGAGCGCATGAACCGCCGCCTCGCCGGCGAACCCCAGCAGGCCCAGTCCGTCCTCAACGTCTACCTCCAGGACCGCCTCGGCGGCCCGGTCAGCAGCGAGACGAACGTCCACTGGACCGTCGAGCCCGAACCCGCATTCGAGGGCCCGCTCTTCTCCGCCCAGGTCGCGCTCACCTTCGGCGACACCCGCGTCGAGTCGCCCAAACGCTTGCAGCGCAACAAGAAGGACGCCCGGAACCAGGCCGCTCTGGCACTGGCGGCGGCGCTGGCGGGCCTGCCGGACCTCTCGTCCGACGCGCCCGCGAAGCCCCGCGCCGACGTGCAGCGCAAGCTCCTCGTGGACGCCGCGGTCAATCCCGCCGAGGCCGTCCAGATCTACGCCGCCCGGGGAATCCTTGAGGGCTTGACCTGGGACTTCGCCGTCGAGGGACCCTCGCACGAGCGGGTGTTCACGTGCCGCGGCGAGGGCCTGCTGCGCGACACCGGCGAGCAGGTGAGGGCCGAAGGGACGGGCCCGACCAAGCAGGCCGCGAAGACCGCCGCCTCCGTCGAGCTGCGTGTGCTCATCGAAGCCGGGCTCGCGCTCGGGGAGACCGGCAGCCGCTCCCCGGCGTAGGCCGGGCCACGCGCCCGCGCGCACCGCGAAAAGCGTTTCGGCCGGTAGGGCACAATACAGACGTGCATATTCTCGACGATTTCGCATGGCGCGGCCTCATCCAGGACTCCACCGGCATCGACTCCCTCCGCGAGTCCATCGACGCCGGGCAGGTCACGTTCTATGTGGGCTTCGACCCCACCGCCGTCAGCCTGCACGTCGGCCACCTGATGCAGGTGCTCACCGCCCGCCGCCTCCAGCAGGGCGGGCTGCGCCCGCTGCTGCTCGTCGGCGGCGCGACCGGTCAGATCGGCGACCCGAAGGAGGCGGGGGAGCGCACGCTGAACCCTCCGGAGGTCGTGGCGGGCTGGGTGGAGAAGATCCGCGCCCAGGTCTCCCCGTTCGTCACCTACGACGGCGACAACGGCGCGATCCCGGTGAACAACCTGGACTGGACGTCCGAGCTGGGCGTGGTGGACTTCCTCCGCGACGTCGGCAAGCACTTCCCGATCTCGAAGATGCTCGCCCGCGAGGTCGTCAAGGCCCGCCTGGACTCCGGGATCTCGTTCACCGAGTTCTCCTACCAGCTCCTCCAGTCCCACGATTTCTTCGAGCTGCACCGCAGGCACGGCTGCACCCTCCAGTTCGGAGGGTCGGATCAGTGGGGCAACATCACCGCCGGCGTCGACTACATCCGCCGCCGCACCGGCGAGCACGTCCACGCCTTCGTGACACCGCTCGTGACCAAGGCCGACGGCTCGAAGTTCGGCAAGACCGAGGGCGGCGCCGTCTGGCTGGACCCCGAGCTCACCAGCCCGTACGCATTCTACCAGTTCTGGCTCAACTCCGGCGACGCCGACGTGGTGCGCTACCTGAAGTACTTCTCGTTCAAGTCGCACGAGGAGATCGAGGAGCTGGAGCGGGCGACCGTCGAGAAGCCGGCCGCGCGCCTGGCGCAGAAGGCCCTCGCCGAGGAGCTGACGACGCTCCTGCACGGCGCCGAGGAGACGCAGAACGTCATCGCCGCCTCCCAGGCGCTGTTCGGCCGCGGCGAGCTGGCCGAGCTGCCCGAGGCGACGCTGCGCGCCGCGCTCGTGGAGGCCGGCCTGGCCGAGATCCACAAGCCCGACGTCACCGTCGCCGAGGCGATGAAGGAGGCCGGCGTGGTCGCGAGCCTCGGCGAGGCCCGCCGCGCCGCCAAGGAGGGCGGCGCGTACCTCAACAACGTCCGCGTCACCGACCCCGCGGCCGCTATCGACCGCTCTGACCTGCTTCACGGCAAATACGGAGTGATCCGGCGCGGCAAGAAGACCGTCGCCGGGGTCGAGGTCATCGGCTGAGGCATACACTTGATTGGTTTTGTCGCGGTGAACAGAGGGGGAGACGCACGTGGCTGAAGACGGCCGCGCCCGCAAGGGTGGAGAAGACCGACGAGGCGGCTACGGCCGTCGCGAGGGCGGCGGCTACGGCGACCGTTCCAACCGAGGCGGTTACGACCGCCGGGAAGGCGGCGGCGACAGCCGGGGCGGCTCCGGCCGCAGCGAAGGCCGCGACGATCGACCGAGGCGGTACGAGGACCGGGACGACCGGGGTCCGCGCCGCTACGAAGGGAACCGCGACGACCGGCCGCGCCGCGACGGCGATGACCGGGGCGGCTACAACCGGGACGACCGCGGCCCGCGCCGGTACGACGGCGACCGCGGCGGACAGCGCAGCTTCAACCGTGACGATCGGGGCGGCAGCCGCGGTGGTTTCAACCGTGACGACCGGGGCGGCCAGCGCGGTTTCAACCGCGACGACCGGCCCCGTCGGGACGGCGACGACCGCGGCGGACAGCGCAGCTTCAACCGCGACGACCGCGGCGGCTACAACCGCGACGACCGCGGCCCGCGCCGGTACGACGGCGACCGCGGCGGACAGCGCAGCTTTAACCGCGATGACCGCGGCGGACAGCGCAGCTTCAACCGTGACGATCGGGGCGGCAGCCGCGGTGGTTTCAACCGCGACGACCGGGGCGGCAGCCGTGGCGGTTACAACCGTGACGACCGGGGCGGCAGCCGCGGCGGCTACAACCGCGACGACCGCGGCGGGCAGCGGAGCTTCAACCGCGATGACCGCGGCGGCTACAACCGGGACGACCGCGGCCCGCGCCGGTACGAAGGCAACCGGGACGACCGGCCGCGTCGCGATGGCGACGACCGCGGCCCGCGCCGGTTCGACGGCGACCGCGGCGGCCAGCGCGGCTTCAACCGCGACGACCGCGGCCCCCGTCGTTACGAAGGCAACCGCGATGACCGCGGTCCCCGCACGTTCGACCGGGACGAGCGTCCGCGCCGTTTCGACCGCGACGACCGCGGTCCGCGCCGCTTCGAGGGCAACCGCGACGACCGCGGCGGCGGCCGTGGCGGGTTCAACCGCGACGACCGCGGCGGTTTCCGCCGTGACGACCGCGGTCCGCGCCGCTACGACGACCGGGACCGGGGCGACCGCCTCGGTCGCGACGGCCGCGAGCGCCGCGGCAGGGACAACCTGCGTCCGCTCGAGGAGCGCGAGGCCGGCCACGAGGGCCCGATCCGCCTGGGCGAGACCGACGAGGCCCCGAACCTGCCGGAGGGCGTCGAGTACGGTTTCGACCAGCTCGACAAGGAGACCCGCGAGGGCCTGCGCAGCCTGAACAAGCAGCTCGCCGAGGCCGTCGGCAACCGGCTCCTCGCGGCCGCCGCGCTGCTCGCCGAGGACGACGTCCAGGGCGCGCTCGAGCAGGCCCGCTACGCCCGCCGCAAGGCGTCCCGCGTGGCGATCGTGCGCGAGGTGACCGGCGTGGCCGCGTACGGGGCCGAGGAGTGGCAGCTCGCCGTCAACGAGCTCCGCGCCGCGCAGCGCCTCGGCGGCACCCACGACCACGTGGCGCTCATCGCCGACTGCGAACGCGCCCTTGGACACCCCGAGCGCGCGATCGATCTGTACCGCGAGTTCGGCAACGACGAGAGCGTCGACCCGGAGGTCCGGGTCGAGCTGCTGATCGTCGCCTCCGGCGCCCGCCGCGACATGGGCATGGGCGAGGCGGCGACCGCGATGCTCAAGGTCGGTGCGCTCAACTCGCCGAAGAACGAGCCCTGGGTGGCGCGCCTGCGCTACGCCTACGCGGAGGGCCTGCTGGCCGACGGCCGCGAAGACGAGGCCCGCGAGTGGCTCTCCAAGGCCGTCGCCGCCGACGAGGAGGGCGAGACCGGCGCCGCCGAGCGCCTGCTCCAGCTCGAGGGCATCGAGATCGAGGAACTCGAGGACGACGAGTACGAGGACGACGAAGACGACCTCGACGATGACGAGGACGACGACCGGGCCCGCTACGACGGCGAAGCCCGCGAAGCGGATCGCGACGACGACCTCGACGATGACGACGACCTCGGCGATGAAGACGACGACGTCGACCGCGAAGACCTCGACGACGTCGAATACGACGACGAGGACGACCGCCTCGACGACGAAGAAGACGAAGACGAGGACGACGACGAGGGCGATGAGCCCGAGGCCCCCCGCGCTCCGCGGGAGCAGTCCGAGCCGGCGGCCGACCAGGCGAACCCCGACGCTGAGGAGTCCCATGACCCGACTGAAAGGCGCCCCTGAGGCACTCGCCCGCGCCTATGACCTGGCGCTGCTCGACCTCGACGGCGTCGTGTACCTGCTGCACGAACCGATCCCGGAAGCGGCCGCGACCCTCGCGGCCCTTCCGGGCCTCGAATGCGACCCGGTGTTCGTCACGAACAACGCCTCCCGCAGCCCCGAGACCGTGGCGGAAGCCCTGCGCGGCATGGACATCCCTGCCGAAGCAGACCAGGTCCTCACCTCGGCGCAGGTGGTGGCCTCGGGCATCCTCGACCGGATCGGCAAGGGCGGCAAGGTCCTCGTGACCGGCTCCGAGGCGCTGCGCGCCGCGGTGGTCGAGGCCGGGCTCGAACCGGTCGACGACCCGAAGGCCGCCGGCGCGGTGGCCTTCGGGTACACGCCGCAGACGACGTGGCGCGCGCTCGCCGACACCACGATCGCGGTGCGCGGCGGCGCCTACTGGGCCACTGCCAACCTCGACGCGACACTGCCCACTCCGGACGGTCCGCTGCCCGGCATGGGCGCGCTCGTGGGCGCGGTGGCGACCGCGCTCGGACACGGCCCCGACTTCGTGGCCGGCAAGCCCGAGCAGCCGATCTACCGGATCGCCACGGCCCGCAAGCCGGGCGGTCGGGCGATCATGGTCGGCGACCGCCCCGACTCGGACATCGCGGGCGCGAACCGGGCCGGCATGGACTCGCTCCTGGTGTTCACCGGAGTGGTCTCGCCGCGCCTGGCGCTGCGCCTGCCGCCCGAGGAGCGGCCGACCTACCTCGGCTGGAGCCTCGCCGCCCTGACCGAGCCGCACCCCGAACCGGACTGGAACGACGCGGTCGACCGCATCGAATGCGGCGGCTGGACCGCCGCGCTCACCGACGGGCAGATCGTCCTCAGCGGCCAGGGCGACGAGCTCGACGCCTGGCGGGCCCTGTGCGAGTTGAGCTGGGCCGCAGCCGACATGGCCGGCTACGACCCGGCCTCGTCGCCGGTCCCGCTCGGGGAGGCCGCCGAGAAGCTCCTGGCGGGCGACTGACGACGCATTGCGAGGCAAGCGAAAAGCCCGGACCGCCGCGGTCCGGGCTTCGTCGTCTCTGGAGACCTCGGGGGACTAGTCGACCTTGAGGGCCTTGCGCAGCTTCGCCAGGTCCTTGACGGACGCCTTGATCTTGACCTTGCCGGTCAGGAACGCCTTGGCGGGCTTGAGTTCCTTCTTCGACAGGGCGATGAGGTCGTCGGAGGCGATGATGATGCGGACCTCGGCGTCGGCGGCGTCGCCGTCGAGCAGGTCGGTCAGCTTGCCTCCGGCGAGCTTGGCGCTGAACGCCTGGCCCAGGTCGGTGACTTCGACGGCCAGCGTGCGTTCGAAGTCTTCTTCAAGGTTGAGCTCGTCGGACTTCTTGGCGACCTTGCCCGCCATCTTCTCCAACACGTTGCGGACTTCGTCAACAGTGGCCATGCGGTCCTCCCGATAGTGGTACGAAGCTCGACCCGCTCTGTTGCGAAGGTCGGCTGCGCAGAGATTACAACGTGCCTCGAATGCCGTTGCGTCCGACCGGGAGGCATTTGACCGCCTGCGGGCCGCAGGGGGCGGGGCGGACCTCGCGGCCCGCGCCCGCGCACCCTGCGCGCCGCCGCCCGCCCGGCGGCGGCGCCGGGCGTCTCCTGTCACGGAGGGCGAAGCGGCCCTAGAGGACCTGGCGGAGCTTCATCAGATCCATCATGGGGGCCTTGATCTTCACCTGGCCCCCGGTGAACGCCTTCATGAAGTCGAGCTCGCCCGCGACGAGCTTGAGCAGGTCGTCGGAGGCGACGATCATGCGGATCTCGGCGTCGGGGTTGTCGCCGTCGGTGATGCCGACGAGCTTGCCCCCGTCGAAGCGGCCGTTGAACGACACGTCCAGGTCCTTGATGTCGGCCGCGAGGCTGCGCTGGAACCCGGTCAGCTTCTTGACCGTCTTCGGGTTCGACGCGAGGTTGTCGGCGAACTGCTCAAGGGCGGTCCGGCATTCGTCGATGGTGGCCATAGGGCCCTCCTGTTTCGATCGGCGCGGGCGCGGCTGTGCGCCCACGAGAATGTTACCGACCAGTACAACCCTTTGGTCGCGACCGGTCACCGGTAGCTTGGCAGTACCGTTGAACGGAGAGGACCCCGTCCCGGGAACCTGGCACCTGAAAGGAGTGGGATCACATGGCCGACAGCGCCCGCGCCTACTTCGACACCGTCTTCGGCATGGCCGGCGAGCCCGCCCGCCGCGCCCGCGAGTTCGCCGGCAGGCTCCGCGAGGACCTGCGCTCGGGCTCCGAGCAGCTCCGCAGCCACGGCGGCCGCACCGCGCACGACCTCGCGCGCCTCATCCGCGCCGAGCTCGACGCGACCCTCAGCCGCATCGGCGTCGCCACCCAGGCCGACCTCGACGACCTCAACCTGCGCCTCGAGCACAACGAGGAGCAGATCCGCGAGCTGCGCGTCCGCCTCGCCGAAGCCGAGGCCGCCGCCGCGGTCCGGCGCACCGAGCCCTCGACCGGCACCGAAGCGCCCCCCGCCGCCCCGCAGACGCGCGGCGACGACGAAGGGGTCGCATGACCGGCGCACCGAACCCAGGGGCCGTCGCGGCGCGCCTGCGCGGCGACGCCGACGACGTCGAGGCGGAGGTCGAAGAGGCCCTCGGCCGGCTCGAAGCACTCCCGGACCTGCCCGTCACCGAGCACGTGGCCGTCTTCGAAGGCGTCCAGCAGCGCCTCTCGGAGATTCTCAGCAACGTCGACGACGCCTGACGCCACGACCGTCCCTGCGAGCCGACCGACAACTCCGTAGAAAGCACGCGACCGCGCCATGCCCACGCGATACCGGCTCGACGCCGAACTCGTCCGCCGCAAGATCGCCCGCTCCCGCGAGCACGCCCGCGAACTCATCGCGGCCGGGCGCATCCACCTGCGCGGCATCCCCGCCACCAAGGCCGCCACCAGCGTCACCGGCGACGACTCGATCCGCCTCGTCGGCGACGCCGACGACTACGTCTCCCGCGGCGCCCACAAGCTCATCGGCGCCCTCGACGCGTTCGGCGTCGACCCCGCGGGCCTGCGCGTGCTCGACGCCGGCGCCTCCACCGGCGGCTTCACCGACGTCCTCCTGCGCCGCGGCGCCGCCGAGGTCCTCGCCGTCGACGTCGGCTACGGCCAGCTCGCCTGGAAGCTCCAGACCGACGAGCGCGTCCGCGTCCACGACCGCACCAACGTCCGCCACCTCACCCCCGAGCAGCTCGGCGGCCAGGTGGACCTGACGGTCGGCGACCTGTCGTTCATCTCCCTCGGACTCGTCCTGCCCGCGCTGGCCGCCTGCACCAAGCCCACCGGACTCATGCTCCCGATGGTCAAGCCCCAGTTCGAGGTCGGCAAGGGCCAGGTCGGCGCCGGCGGCGTCGTCGCCGACCCCGCGCAGCGCGCCGACGCCGTCTGGAACGTCATCGAGGCCGCGCGGCGCCTGGGCTGGACCACGACCGCGGTCGCCGCCAGCCCCCTGCCAGGCCCCAAGGGCAACGTAGAATTCTTCTGCCGCATGCAGACCGACGGCGAACCCGTCGCCCGCGAAGCGGTCGACGCCGCCTGCGGCGCTTGAGACCGCAAGCGAGGCGGAAGCCGCCACCACAGCCGCCGCCAACCCGACGGCGGGCCCGGATCCCGGCACTTCGGATCGGCGGTCCCGCGGCGCGTATTGCCCTGCACACCGCGACCACACCGACGAACACCCTCCGGCAGGACCCGAGCACCCGAGCGAGCGCGCCGCGGGGGGCGTATCGGGCAGACCCGAATCGGTGACCAAGGTCCGCACTGAAACCGTATCGGTCGAGTTGGACTCTCCAACCCGCCTCGTCCCCCGATCGTGGCAATGACCCCGGCCACAAGCACACACCGCTCCGACTGACTCCGCTCACTCGGGCGGTCGAGCCGGTCACCGACCTGGAATTCGGCCTGAAAGTCGAACCGATTCCCGGAAGACCGGCAGCCGACAGTCGGCCGCGGGTTGCCCGGGGAGTCGCCGATCTCCTTGAATGGTGCCGGGACACCTCGTGCCGTATGGGATCGCATTGGGCGAGTCGCAAAGTGGCTTGCCGCCCAACGAGAGTCGGGTTGCAGATCATTCGCCCGAACCGCTTTGTGCAAGCGTTGTCCTGGGTATGCTCTCCGATACTGCGGGTGAACCTGCCTGGAGTACAGTTCGAGGCCCTGTAGCCGTCAATGAAGGAGCGCGAGTGGGGTCGCAGCAGAAGCCGGACCGCGTCCTGGTCGTGACGCACCCGCTCCGGGTCGACGTCGCCGAGCTCGCCGAGAAGCTCGCC
The DNA here is from genome assembly GCF_009451885.1 of Glycomyces albidus. Lineage (GTDB taxonomy): Bacteria > Actinomycetota > Actinomycetes > Mycobacteriales > Micromonosporaceae > Glycomyces > Glycomyces albidus. Next base: position 34,889 of record NZ_WIAO01000009.1, on the reverse strand, counting down.
GCCGCGCTCCGCTCCGCCGGCGTCGCGGTCCGCATCCTCACCGGCGAGATCCGCTCGCTCCACCACCCCGACGCGCTCCTCGTCGTCGACGAGGAGACTTCCGCCACAGCCGATCTCGTGCTCGCGCTCGGCGGCGACGGCACCGTCCTGCGCGCGGCGAAGCTCGCCGCCGAGGCCGACGTGCCCCTCCTCGGCGTCAACTTCGGCAAGGTCGGCTTCCTCGCCGAGGCCGAGACCGGCGAGCTCGAGACGGTCGTCTCGCGCCTCCTGGACGGCGAATACAGCGTCGAGGAGCGCACCGCGCTGGCGGTCGAGGCGATCGGCACCGACGGCGAGTTCCACCACTCGTGGGCGTTCAACGACATCGCCGTGGAGAAGGCCGAGCCGGCCCGGATGCTCGAGCTGTTCATCGAGATCGACGGCACCCGGATCTCCCGCTACGGCTGCGACGGCGTCGCGGTCGCCTCGCCGACCGGCTCGACCGCGCACGCGATGTCGGCCGGCGGCCCGGTGGTCTGGCCCGATGTGGACGCCCTGGTGGTCGTCCCCATGAACGCGCACGCCCTGTTCGCCAAGCCGATGGTCGTCCACTCCTCCTCGCTGATCCGCATCGGCGTGGAGTCGGTCGGCACCGAGGGCGCACTCATCGCCGACGGCAAGGAGCTCACCCGCCTGACGGCCGGATCGACGGTGACCATCCGCCGCTCCGAGCGCCCGGTCCGGCTGGTCCGCATGTCCGGACAACCGTTCGCCTCCCGCCTCGTCTCGAAACTCTCTCTGCCCGTTGACGGTTGGCGCCACGGGCGCATCTAGCGCCCGCGTTCCGCTCAGTTGCGCCGTCTGGAAGGGCCGATGTCGGTCCGTGCGAGTACAGTCTTGAACTGTGTTGGAGGAGCTTCGCATCCAGAACCTGGGCGTGATCGCTGACGCCACCCTGCCGCTCGACCCGGGCCTGACCTGCATCACCGGTGAGACCGGCGCCGGCAAGACCATGGTCGTCGCCGGTCTGGGTCTGCTGTTCGGCGGTCGCGCCTCCCGCGCCCCCCTCGGCGGGGACCGCGCCCTTGTGGAGGGCCGCTTCGCCGTGGGCGACGCCGCGCTCGAACTGCGCGAGCGCGCCATCGAGGCCGGGGCCGACCTCGAGGACGGCGAGCTGCTCCTGGCCCGCTCCGTTTCCTCCGAGGGCCGCTCGAAGGCGTGGGTCGGCGGCCGCTCAGCGCCCGTCGGCGTCCTCGCCGAACTCGGCGAGCTAGCGATCTCGGTCCACGGCCAGTCCGACCAGATGCGCCTGCTCCAGCCCGCCGAGCAGCGGGCCGCGCTCGACCGCTTCGCGGGGGCCGACCACGGCAAGCTCCTCGACGCCTACCGCACCGTCTTCCACGAGCTCGGCGCCTGCGCGGCCGAGCTGTCCCGCCTGCGCACCAGCGCCCGCGAGATGGCCCGCGAGGCCGACCTGCTGCGCCTGGGCCTCGACGAGATCACCGCCGTCGACCCGCAGGACGGCGAGGACGCCGAACTCGCCGAAGAGGCCCGCCGCCTGGAGAACGCCGAGGCCCTGCGCCTGGCCGCCGCCACCGCGCACGCAGCGATCACCGGCGACCCGGCCACCGGCGAAGGCGGCGCCACCGACACCGTCGGCGCCGCGGCCCGCGCCCTGGAGCACGACGCCCACGCCGACCCGAAGCTCGCCGAGTTCGCCGAGCGCCTCGGCGAGGCCGGCGCGCTCCTGGCCGAAGCGGCCGTGGACCTCTCGGCCTACCTCGACGACCTCGCGGCCGACCCGCGGCGCCTGGAGGAGATCTACCAGCGCCAGGCCGCCCTGAAGACCCTCTACCGCAAGTACGCCGAGGACCTCCCCGGCGTCCTGGCCTGGGCCGAGAACGCCCGCAAGCGCCTCAGCGAGCTCGACGTCTCCGACGAGCGCGTCGCCGAACTCGAGTCCCAGCACGCCGAGCTCACCGCCCGCGCCGCCGACCTCGCCACCCAGCTCCGCGCCTCCCGCCGCGCCGCCGCCGAGCGCTTCTCCGAGTCGGTCTCCGCCGAGCTCAAGGGCCTGGCCATGCCGCACGCCAAAGTCGTCGCCGCGGTCGAACCGCGCCCGGCCGGCCGCGGCAGCGTCGACCTCGCCGTGGAGACCGCGGTGTCCGGCGCCACCGAGGACGGCGCCGACGAGGTCGAGCTGCTGCTGCGCCCGCACCCGGGCTCGGCCCCGGCCGCCCTGCACAAGGGCGCGTCCGGCGGCGAGCTCTCGCGGGTGATGCTCGCGATCGAAGTCGTGTTCGCGGAGATCGGCGGCCCGCCGGTCCTGGTCTTCGACGAGGTCGACGCCGGCGTCGGCGGCGGCGCGGCCATCGAGATCGGCCGCTGCCTCGCCAAGCTCGCCCGCCGCCACCAGGTCCTCGTCGTCACCCACCTGCCGCAGGTCGCCGCGTTCGCCGACCGCCACCTGGTCGTCTCCAAGGACACCTCCGGCGCGGTCACGGTCTCGGGCGTGCGCGTGGTCGACGACGCGGCCCGCGCACGTGAGCTTGCTCGCATGCTCGCCGGGATGCCCGACTCGCATCTGGGCGTGGCCCACGCCGAGGAGCTCCTGGCCGAGGCTGCGAAGATGAAGTCCTAGGGCCGAACGGCCCGGCCGTCCCAGAGCGGCGCGCCGTCGCATGGCGGGCGGCCACCGGATGGCATGATGATGCACGATGCGTGTACCTAGCTTGCGTTTGCCCGGGCGGAACCTGGAGGGCGACACCTCCGAAGGACGGCTGGTCGGCACCGCCCGCCTCGACCGCCGTACGAAGCGGCTGTGCGGCCGCCTCGAACCCGGCGACATCGCCGTCATCGACCACGTCGACCTCGACCGGGTCGCCGCCGACACCCTCGTGGGCACCGGCGTGCCCGTGGTCGTCAACGCGTCGAAGTCGATCTCCGGGCGCTACCCGAACCTCGGCCCCGAGGTGCTCGTCAAGGCCGGGATCATCCTCATCGACGACGTCGGCGACGAGATCTTCGACAAGGTCCGCGAAGGCAAGACCGTCGCCGTCGAGGACGGCAAGGTCTTCCTCGGCGCCGAGCTGATCGCCGAAGGCGTCGTGCAGACCCCCGACTCGGTCGCCGCCGACATGGAGGCGGCCAAGGAGGGCCTGTCGATCCAGTTGGAGGCGTTCGCTGCCAACACCATGGAGTACCTCAAGCGCGAGCGGGACCTCCTCCTCGACGGCGTCGGCGTCCCCGACGTCAAGACCTCCTTCAACGGCCGCCACGCCCTCATCGTGATCCGCGGCTACAACTACAAGGAGGACATCGACGTCCTGCGCCCCTACATCCGCGAGTTCAAGCCCGTCCTCGTGGGCGTCGACGGCGGCGCGGACGCGCTCCTGGAAGCGGGCTACACGCCCGACATGATCGTCGGCGACATGGACTCCGTCTCCGACGACGCCCTGCGCTGCGGCGCCGAGATCGTCGTCCACGCCTACGCCGACGGCCGCGCGCCCGGCATGGAGCGCATGAACAAGCTCGGCGTCCCCGCGATCCCGTTCCCGGCCGCCGCCACCTCCGAGGACATCGCGATGCTCATGGCCGACGAGAAGGGCGCGGAGCTCATCTGCGCCGTCGGCACCCACGTCACCATGGTCGAGTTCCTCGACAAGGGCCGCGGCGGCATGGCCTCGACCTTCCTCACGCGGCTGCGCGTGGGTGGCAAGCTCGTCGACGCCAAGGGCGTCTCGCGCCTGTACCGCCAGGACATGTCGATCTCGGCGCTCCTCCTGCTCATCGTCTCCGGCCTCGCCGCCATGGCCACCGCAGTCGCCATCTCCACCGTCGGCCGCTCCTTCGTGGACGTCATCGCCGACTGGTGGGACGGGCTCCTCTTCCAGATCCAAAGGCTGTTCTCGTGATCAACTTCCGCTACCACCTGGTGAGCCTCACCGCGGTGTTCCTCGCCCTCACCGTGGGCCTCATCCTCGGCACGGCCGCCCTCAACGGCCCCGCCATGGAGGCGCTCGAGTCGACCAGCCAGGGCCTGCGCGACTCCAACGAGCAGCTCCGGGCCCAGGTCACGCAGCTCGAGGAGCAGCTCGGCGACGAGCAGGAGTTCGCCGCCGAGATCGCCCCCACCTACCTCGCGAACCGCCTCACCGGCCGGAACATCCTCGTGGTGGCGCTGCCGGACGCCGACACCCGCGCCGTCGACGGCGCGGTCGAGATGCTCGGTCTCGCCGGGGCCACCGTCTCGGGCCGCATCTCCGTCCTCGACGACTTCTTCGACCCGGCCCACGCCGACCAGCTCGTCGACCTCGTCGACACCACCACCCCGGCCACGGTCACCACCCCGGTCACCTACGACGGGGTGCAGGCGATGAGCCACGTCCTCGCCGCCGTCACCACCGGCAAGGCCGGCGGGACGACCGTCGCCATCACCCCCGGCGACATCACCACGGTCACCACCGCCCTCGACCAGATCTCGATGCTCACGGTCGAGACCGCCCCCACCGGCGTCGCCGACGGCGTCCTCATCCTCGCGGGCGCCGGCTCGACCGACTCCGACGCCGAGGTCCGCAACACCGGCATGGTCACCCTCACCAACGAGTTCGCCCTCGACGCGCCCACCGTGTACGGCGCCATGAACTCCGCCGGCGACGGCAACCCCATCGCCACCATCCGCGCCGACGACACCGGGACCGTCGCCACCGTCGACAACGCCCGCTTCACCCAGGGGCAGATCGCCGCCGCCGCCGCGCTCGGCGACTTCATCACCACCGGCACCGTCGACCACCTCGGCATCGGGGAGGGCGCTTCCGCTCTGCTTCCCGAGGCCGCCTAGTATCGCGGCCATGAGCCAGTTGACGCGCACCGTCGGTAGGGCGTTCCTCGGAGGGGTCGCGGCCGGAGGCACGATCGCCGCCATCGGCGCCATCCGACGCTCCAAGTGGGCCGCCGACCTGGAACGGATCAACCACAAGGGCGACACCGTGACCCTGGCCGAAGGCCCCGGCATCACCATCGGCGCCACCGCCGGCGCGGTCCTGGGGGCGAACTCCCCGGCGTACGCCGCCGCCGCTGCCGCCTCCGGGCTCACCGCCGGCGCGGTCGGCCTCTACGACGACATGGCCGACACCAAGGGGGAGAAGGCGAAAGGCTTCAAAGGCCACGTCGGCGCCCTCCTCAAAGGACGCGTCTCCGCCGGCCTCGTCAAGATCCTCGGCATCTCCGGTGCCGGACTCGCCTCCGCGGCCCTGATCGACCTCCAGAACGGCGAGCTCACCGACCCGCGCCGCCACTGGCTCCGCCGCGTGTGGAACGTCGGCGTCGGCGGCGGCGTCATCGCCGGCGCCGCCAACGTCGTCAACCTGTTCGACCTGCGCCCCGGACGGGCCCTCAAGGTCGTCACCCTCGCCTCGGCGCCGCTCTCGCGCCCCGTGAGCGCCAAGTCCACCCGCGAGACCGCCGCCGGCGGCGCGAACACCGCGCTCGCCGTCTCCGCCGCCGCGGGCGCCGCCCTCGCCGACGACCTCGACGGCAAGACCATGCTCGGCGACGGCGGCGCGAACGCCCTCGGCGCGCTCCTCGGCCTCGCCTACATCGCCCGCACCGGCATGGTCGGCCGCCACATCGCCCTCGCCGGCGTCGCCGCCCTCATCGCCGCCTCCGAGAAGTGGAGCTTCACCAAGGTCATCGCCGAGACGCCCGTACTGCGACAGCTGGACGAGCTGGGTCGGACGAAGTCTTGACCGAGACCCGACGCGAAGTCGGTCGTGCCGCCTCGGTCATCGGTGCGATCACCGTCGCCTCCCGCCTGGCCGGATTCGGTCGGACGATGGTGTTCACGTGGGCAGTCGGCGTCGGCAGCCTCGGGGCCGCCTACCAGACCGCCAACAGCATCCCGAACATCATCTTCGAACTCGTCGCGGGCGGTGCGCTCGCGGCGCTCGTCATCCCGCTCCTGGCCGCCCCGCTCGCCCGGCACGACCCCGACCAGGTCAGCCGCATCGCCTCGGCCCTGCTCACCTGGTCGCTGACGATCCTGGTCCCCGCCGGGGCCCTCGTGGCGCTGTTCGCCCGCCCCATCATCGAACTGCTGATGAGCGGGGAGAACACCTCCCAGGCCGCGATCGACACGGGCACCGAGATGCTCGTCCTCTTCGCACCGCAACTCCCGCTCTACGGCATCGCGGTGGTCCTCACCGGAGTCCTCCAGTCCCACCGCCGCTTCGCCTGGCCCGCGCTCGCCCCGCTCCTGTCGAGCGTCGTCATGGCCGGCGTCTACGTCGTCTACGGCATCACCTCCGGACGCGACTACAAGGTCGAGAACCTCGACCAGAACGGCCTCGTCCTCCTCGCGCTCGGCACCACCTTCGGGGTCGCCGTCCTCGCCGGATCCCTCGTCCTGCCCCTGCGCGGCCTCGGCCTGCGCATCCGCTTCACCTGGCGGCTGGAGACCCACGTCGCCTCCGGCCTCAAATCCCTCGCGATCGCCGGGGCGATCACCGTCGGCGCACAGCAGCTGTGCCAAGCCCTGCTCCTCGCGCTCGCCAACGACGCCGGCGAAGGCCCCGCCGCCATCTTCACCGTCTCGCAGACGTTCTTCCTCCTCCCGTGGGCCGTGCTCGCCGTCCCCCTCGCGACCGCCGCCTACCCCGTGCTCGCCGAAGCGTTCTCCCTCGGCGAGCACGACCGGTACCGGTGGCGCCTCTCCCAGACCGCCCGAGCCGTGCTCCTCCTCTCCGGACTCGGCGTCGCCGCCCTCGCCGGCCTCGCCGAACCGATCGGCACCGTCCTCGCCTCGGTCTCGCCCGACAGCGACGCCGCCACCCAGCTCCAGTTCCAGGACACCCTCACCGGCCTCGCCTTCGGCCTCTTCGGCTACTCGATGTTCGCGATCTACTCCCGCGGCCTGTACGCCATCGGCCGCAACAAGTACGCCGCCGGAGCGACCTCGATCGGCTGGGCGGCGGGCGCGGTCGCCGCCGTCGTCCTCTCGCAGGCCATGCCCCTCGCCGACCGCACACTCGCGCTCGCGATCGCGTGGTCCGTCGGCATGACCGTCATCGGTCTCGCCCTCACCGCCGCCATCGCCCGCCACACCGGCGCCGCCAGCCTCGCCGGGATCCCCCGGGCCGCACTCGCCGCCGTCCTGGCGGCCGTCGCCGCGGTCCTCGCCGCCCGCGAGCTCATCATCCTGTGGGGCCACGCCGACAGGATCCACACGGCGCTCCTCCAGGGCGTCGTCGTCGGCGCCGCCACCGCGGTCGTCTATCTCGGCCTCGCGGCGCTCATCGGCGGTTCCGGTGTCGTGCGCCCGGTCTTGCGGCGCGCTGGCATAATCCGAGCGTCCGAAGAACCCGATGGAACCGCATCCGACGAGACCCGTGGAGCAGACCAGTGAGCCGCATCCTTTCCAAGCGCCGTCGTGTCGCATTGGTGCTCGGTCCGTCGGTAGGCGGCATCGGCACCCACGTCGCCTCGGTCGCAGAGGGGCTCGTGGCACGCGGCGACGCCGTGCTGGTCGTCGGGCCGCCCGAGACCGAGGAGCGCTTCGGCTTCCGCGCCCGCGGCGCGCGCTTCGCGCCCGCGCCCATCACCGCGAAGCCCTCGCCCGAACTGCCGCTCGCCTGGTGGTCCGCACGCAACGCACTGCGCGGCATCACCGGACGCGGCGTCGACCTCGTCCACGCCCACGGCCTCACCGCCGGGATCACCGCGCTGGCCGCCCGCCCGTCCGGGGCCGCGCTCGTCACCACCTGGCACAACCAGCTCATCACCGCCGGGCTCAAGCGCCGCGTCTCCGACCAGATCGAGAAGCGCCTCGCCCGCGGAGTCGACGTCGCCCTCGCCGCCTCCTCCGACCTCCACGAGCACCTGGTCGACCTCGGCGCGAAGGACGCCCGCCTCGCCCCCGTCGCGGCCCCGCCGCGCCGCGCCACCGGCGAAGCCCGGGCCATCCGCGACGAACTCGGCATCGGCGACGACCGGCCCGTGCTCCTGTCCGTCGGCCGCCTGCACCCGCAGAAGGACTACGACACCCTCATCGCCGCCGCCGCCCGCTGGAGCGACCTCGACCCCGCGCCCCTCGTGGTCATCGCCGGCGACGGCCCCGAACGCGACCGCCTCCAGGGCCTCATCGACGCCACCGGGGCCGACGTGCGCCTCCTAGGGCACCGCACCGACGTCGGCGACCTCCTCGCCGCCGCCGACCTCTCCGTCGTCACCAGCCAGTGGGAGGCCCGCCAGCTCTTCGCCCAGGAGACCCTCCAGGCCGGCGTCCCGCTCGTGACCACCCGCACAGGCGGCATCCCCGAACTCGTCGGCGACGCCGGCCTCTACTTCGAAGTCGGCGACGTGGACGCCCTCGACCTGACCGTCCGCCGCCTCCTCGCCGACCCCGCCGAGCTCGACGGCTACCGCGAGGCCAGCCTCGCCCGCGCCGCCACCTGGCCCGACGAGGCCCAGATGCTCGACGCCCTCGACGCGCTCTACCTCGAACTGACCGGAAGATAGCGGTGTCGCGCAACCTCGACGCCGGGCGGCTGGCCCGCAAGGCCCGCAAATCCCTGGCCCGCACCGTATCCGAGAACCGCGGCCCCCTCGGCGTCTGGGTCGTCGTCGCGATCCTCGCGGCGCTCGCGGTCGTCCAGCTCCTCCCCGACGACGCCGACGAGGCCATCCCCGACCGGGTCGACTCGGTGATCGTCCTCGGCGTCGGCGGCCTGTCCTGGTCCGACATCGACGCCGAGACCACCCCGAACCTCGCCGCGCTGGCCGAGAACGGCTCGCTCGCCGAGCTCAACACCGACTCCGGCCGCAACTTCACCTGCACCCTCGACGGCTGGCTCACCCTCTCGGCGGGCGCGCCCGCCGTCGCCGCCGCGTACGGCGACCCCGCCGACTGCGGCCCCGTCTCCGGCGACCAGATCACCACCGACGACACCGGCACGACCATCGCCGGCATGACCGACCTGGTCGCCCTCAACCGCGACCTCGACCAGGGCGCCGAAGTCGGCATGCTCGCGGCCGGGACCAGCTGCGCCAGCGGCGTCGGCCCCGGCGGGGCCTACGCCACCGCGAACTCGGTCGGGTCCGTCGGCGAGTACGCCGCCACCATGCCGACCGGCCGCGACCTCGCCGCACTGCTCGTCGAATGCCCGCTCACCGTGGTCGACGGCGGCGTCCTGCCCGCCGACCCCGAGCGGCGCCGAGCCGCCCTCGACGCGCTCGACGCGGCGGTGGCGGCCCTCGACGAGGCGCGCGGCGGCGACTCGGCGCTCATCGTCACCGGCGTCAGCCAGGTCGAGGAGCCCAACCGGCTCCTCGCGACCATCGCCGACTTCGGTGCCGACGACGGCCACAACCTCTTCGACCTCCCGGCCGAGCGCCCCGGCTACCTCCGCCTGACCGACCTGACCGCCACGATCCTGACGCTCCTGGACGCCCCGCTCCCGGACTCGGTCTCGGGCACCGCGGCCGGCGCCGTCCCCGACACGCTGTCCTACGCGGAACGCCAGGCGGTGTTCGACGACACCGACGTCCGGCTCATCGCCGCCGCCGACGCCGCGCCCGCGACCCAGTGGCTCCAGATCCTCCTGTTCCTCGCCCTGACGTTCGTGGCCTGGCCGCTGCTGCACCTGCTGCGCCGCGCCGGCCAGCCCGGCGTCAAACCGCCGCCGCTGTGGCTCATGCGGCTCAACATCGTCTCGGCGCTCGTGTGCGCCCTGTTCACCGCCGCCGCGATCCTCGCCGACTTCTTCGACTGGTGGTCCGCCCCCAGCCCCGGCGTCGTCGGCCCGCTCACCGCCCTCGCCATCGCCGCCGTGTGCGCGTTCGCCGCGATCCTCATCCCCGGCCGCCGCGGCCCCGCGAGCCTGATGATCACCGTCTCGGCGTTCGGCATCCTCGTCACCGTGATGGCGATGATCATCCACACCGAGGACCCGCTCGGGACCCTCCTGGGCGACTACACCGTCGCCGACTCCGCCTCGAACGAGCTCGGACCGGTCGCCACCGGCATGTTCATCGCCTCCCTGTGGCTCCTGGCGGCCGCCGCGGCCTGGCGTCTGCCCCGCAGGTACCAGGCGCCCGTCATGGCCGGCACCGGCTCCCTGGGCGTCCTCGTCGTCTCCGCCGGGTTCCTCGGCGACTCCGTGCCCGCCGCGGTCGCCCTCATCGTCGGCACCTGCCTCGCCGCCGCGCTCGCCACCGGCGGCTGGGTCACGTTCCAGCGCGCCGTCTGGTCCGCGCTGGCCGGCGTCGCGGTGCTGTTCGGCCTCTCGTGGATCGACTACCAGCGGCCCGTCGCCGAGCGCCGCGAGCTCGGCGCCTTCCTCGGCGACGTCCTCGGCGACACCAACGGCGTCATCGCCGCAGGCGTCGGCTCGAATGTGGTCGCGATCTTCACCTCCCCGCTGAGCCTCCTCGCGGTACTCGCGGGCGCCTACTGCTGGCTCGTGCTCCTGCGCCCCGGCGGCGGCCTGCGCCGCGCCTTCGGCCTCTACCCGCCCCTGCGCGCCGCGTTCTCCGCCGCGGTCATCGGGGCCGGCATCGCCGGCCTCCTCCTCGGCAAGGGCGCCATGAGCCTCGGCTCGGCCCTCGCGGTCATGGTCCCGTTGGCGGTCATCATGAGCCACCGCGTCCTGGCCCGCGCGCACGTCAAGGACGGCGAATACTCCGACATGATCGTCGACGCACCCTCGTGGGTCGATGAGGAGAACAGCGGCGAAAGTGTTAGTGTGGAATCCCGTGGATGAAGCGATCCACCGGCTGCCTCTGGTGAAGCTTGCGAGCCAGAGCAAGGGCACTGCCTGAGCAGCTCGTTCGCCACGAACACCACGGGAGTCCGCCTTGGCCAGCGCCGCAAATGGTCAGATCCGCACCACGAAGCATCTCTTCGTCACCGGTGGGGTCACCTCCGCCCTCGGCAAGGGCATGACCGCTGCGAGTCTCGGGAATCTGCTGACCGCCCGCGGCCTGTACGTGGTGATGCAGAAGATCGACCCTTACCTCAACGTCGACCCGGGCACCATGAACCCGTACGAGCACGGCGAGGTCTTCGTCACCGACGACGGGGGAGAGACCGACCTCGACATCGGCAACTACGAGCGGTTCCTCGACCGGAACCTCTCCAAGCACGCGAACGTCACCACGGGCCAGGTCTACTCCGATGTCATCGCCAAGGAGCGCCGCGGCGACTACCTCGGCGCGACGGTCCAGGTGATCCCGCACATCACCAACGAGATCAAGGCCCGCCTCGCGGCGATGGCCGACCCGGACCCCGAGACCGGGCGGGTCCCCGACGTGGTGATCACCGAGGTCGGCGGCACCGTCGGCGACATCGAGTCGCTGCCGTTCCTGGAGGCGATCCGCCAGTACCGGCACGACATCGGCCGCGACAACTGCTTCTTCCTCCACGTGTCGCTGGTCCCGTACCTGGCCGCGTCCTCGGAGATGAAGACCAAGCCCACGCAGCACTCGGTCGCGCAGCTGCGCAGCATCGGCATCCAGCCCGACGCGATCGTCTGCCGCTCGGACCGCCCGCTGCCGGACGGCCTCAAGAGCAAGATCGCCGGGTTCTGCGACGTGGACGACGCGGCGGTCGTCTCGGCACCCGACTCGAAGTCGATCTACGAGATCCCCAAGACGCTCCACACCGAGGGCCTGGACGCGTACGTGGTCCGAAAGCTCGACCTGCCGTTCAAGGACGTCGACTGGACCGCCTGGGACGACCTGCTCGACCGCGTCCACAACCCGCGGTCGACCGTGGAGGTCGCGATCGTCGGCAAGTACGTCGAGCTTCCCGACGCGTACAAGTCCGTGGTCGAGGCCCTGCACGCGGCCGGGTTCGCCCACCACGCGAAGGTGAACGTCCGCTGGGTCGTCTCCGACGAGTGCGGGAGCCCCGAGGCCACCGCGAAGTCGCTCGCCGGCGTCGACGCCGTGGTCATCCCCGGCGGTTTCGGCGACCGCGGCGTGCCCGGCAAGATCCAGGCGCTCACGTGGGCCCGCACCCGCCGGGTGCCGACCCTGGGCCTGTGCCTGGGCCTGCAGTGCATGGCGATCGAGGGGATGCGGGAGATCGCCGGGCTGGTCGGCGCCGACTCCGAGGAGTTCGACCGCGACGCCGAGCACCTGGTCATCTCGACCATGGCCGACCAGACCGAGATCGTGGCCGGCCGCGGCGACATGGGCGGCACGATGCGCCTGGGCACCTATCCGGCGAAGCTCACCGCGGGCTCGATCGTCGCCGAGGTCTACGGCGCCACCGAGGTCAACGAGCGCCACCGCCACCGCTACGAAGTCAACAACGCCTACCGCGACCAGCTCTCGAAGGCCGGCTTCGTGATCTCGGGCCTCTCGCCCGACGGGCGCCTGGTCGAGTTCATCGAGCTCGACCGCGAGCAGCACCCGTACTACGTGGCGACGCAGGCGCACCCGGAGCTCAAGTCCCGCCCGACCCGGCCGCACCCGCTCTTCGCGGGCCTGGTCGCCGCGGCGCTCGACCGCCAAGCCGCCGAGCGCCTCGACATCGACGCGGCGTAAGCGAACACGGATGAGGGCGGGACCCGTTCGGGTCCCGCCCTTCGCCGTCTCCGGCTACGGTTTCTCGCGCAGGGCCCGCCCGACCGCGACGGCGGCGACGAGGACCAGGGCCGCGGCGACGACGGCGACCGTGCGCAGGCCGTCGGTGAACGCGGTCCGGGCCGCGGCCAGGAGCGCCTCGCCGGCCTCGGCCGGGAGCGCCGCGGCGACGTGGACGGCCTCGCCGAGCGTCTCGGCGGCCGAGGCCGGCGCCTCCCCGATCTCATTCCGGTATATCCCGGTCGCGAGGGATCCCAGCAGGGCCACGCCCATCGCGCCGCCCAGCTCGTACGCGGTCTCCGAGATCGCCGAGGCCGCGCCGGCGCGGTCGGCCGGGGCCGCCGCCAGGATCGCGTCGTTGGTGACCGTCTGCGCCAGACCCGAGCCGCCGCCGATGAGCGCGAACGCCACCGCCACGACCGCGGCGCCCTCGTCGACGCCGATGAACGCCATCGCCGCGAACCCGGCGATCACGAGCACGAGCCCGCCGAGGATCGTGCGGACCATGCCCGTCCGCTCGGACATGCGCACCGCGATCAGCCCGGTCACGACCGAGACCGCCATGCCCGGCAGGAGCAGCAGCCCCGCCTCCATGGGGGAGAAGCCGAGCACGAGCTGCAGGTACTGCGTCAGCAGGAACAGCGCCGAGATCATCGCGAACACGATGGTGAAGTTCGTGGCCAGCGAGGCGCTGAAGCGGCGCAGCCGGAACAGCGCCACGTCGATCAGCGGGTGCTCCAGGCGCTTCTGGCGCCGCACGAACAGCACCGCGGCCACCGCGCCGACGGTGATCGCGGCGACGGCCGTCCAGGCGAGGCCGTGCTCGGCGATCGTCTTGACCCCGTACACGAACGGGAACATCGCCAGGAACGACAGCGCGACGCTGGGGAGGTCGATCGTCCCCGGGTTCGGGTTCTTCGACTCCGGCAGCAGGAACGGCGCGGCGAGGACCACCGCGAGCGAGACCGGGGCGGCCATGAGGAACACCGAGCCCCACCAGAAGTGCTCGAGCAGCCAGCCGCCGATGATCGGGCCCGCGGCCGAGCCGGCCGAGAACCCGGCGGCCCAGATGGCGATCGCGAAGCGGCGCTGGCGGTCGTCGGTGAACAGGTTGCGCATGAGCGCGAGCGTGGTCGGCATGAGGGTGGCGCCGGCGAGGCCGAGCAGGGCCCGGGCGGCGATGAGCGTCTCGGGGGTCGGCGCGTAGGCGGCGATGACGCTGGCGGCGGCGAACGCGGCCGAGCCGATGACCAGGAGCCTGCGGCGGCCGACGCGGTCGCCGAGGGAGCCCATGGTGACCAGGAGGCCGGCGAGCACGAACCCGTAGACGTCCACGATCCACAGGAGCTGCGAGGCGGAGGGCTCGAGGTCTTCGGACAGGAACGGGACGGCGAAGCCGAGCACGGTCATGTCGATGGAGATGAGCAGCACGGGGAGCACCAGCACGGCGAGGGCCCACCCCTGCTTCGCGGTGAAGCGGGGCCTCGGTTCGGCGCGCGGCGCCAGCGTCGTCGTCATGGTGTCCTCCTCAATGAAGCTCGCGGGCCAAGGGCCGCCTCCGATTCGGGCGGCCCGCAGGTCGGCACCTGGGGCGGTTCGGCGAAGCTTGTGGTCGAATCGACGGTTCGGCGGCGGTCGCACGGCGACCCTGACTGTACCGTCCAGACGGTATAGTAGCAAGCGGGAGGGCACATGGCCAAGGACGAAGTCAGCACGCGTGACCGGATTCTCAACGCGCTGCAGCGCATCCTCGTCGACGAGGGCTCCTCGGGCGTGACCCTCGAGAAGGTCGCCGCCGAGGCCGGCGTCTCCAAAGGCGGCCTGCTCTACCACTTCAAGTCCAAGTCCGACCTGTACGACGGCCTGGCCCGCCGCCACCGCCTCCAGGAGGAGGCCAACATCGCCCGCGCACGCGCCGCGGGCGTCGTCGAGACCTTCCTGCGCGTCTCCGAGGTCGAGAACGCCGAGTCCGCCGCCGGGCTGTGGGCCCTGCTCACCGCCATGCGCGGCAAGGACGAGCTGTCCGACACCGCCAAGGAGGACGTCCTGTTCATCTTCCAGGGCTGGTCCGACGCCATCCACGAGCAGATCGAGGACCCCGTCACCGCCGAGATCGTCCGCCTGGTCGGCGACGGCCTGTTCCTGTCGGCCCTCTCCGGCGTCCCGCTCCCGGCCCAGGAGGTCGTCGACGGCATCCTCGAGCGGCTCAAGGACGCCGCGGGAGAGCGATGACGGCGTCACCGCGGCGGGCTAGGGTGGCCCTCGTGCATGAATACCGAGTCCTCGACAGCGAAATCGTCCACCGCGGCTGGTGCTACGACCTGACCGCCGAGACCGTCGCGATGCCCGGGGGAGGGAGCGCGCGCCGCGAGTTCCTCGACCACTGCGGCGCGGTGGTCGCCGTCCCGCTCGACGAGTCCGGCCGCGTCGGCCTCATCCGCCAGTTCCGCGTCCCTCCAAAGGAGCTCATGTGGGAGCTCCCGGCGGGCCTGCGCGACATCGAAGGCGAGGACCCGGCCGTCACCGCCCGCCGCGAGCTCGCCGAGGAGGTCGACCTCGCCGCCGCCGACCTCGTCAAGCTCGGCGAGTACTTCACCACCCCCGGCATCTCCAACGAGCTCGTCCACTACTTCCTCGCCACCGGCCTCACGCCCGTCCCCGAGGCCGACCGCCACGAGCGCACCGACGAGGAGACCCACATCGAACTCGTCTGGTGGGACCTCGACAAGGCCCTCGCCGCCGTCGCCGACGGCGAGATCCGCAACGGCGTCTGCGCCCTCGCGCTCAACCTCACCCGCCTCCACCTCGAACGAAGCTGAGCCTCGCGAACCCGGCCTTGCGCCTCGATCCCGGCCGGACCCCTGATCACGGCCGGGCATCTGATCACGACTGAGGCGCCCGCCTTCGAGGCGCACGCTCACATGGCCCGTCGCGCGATTGTGCGGCGGGCCTGACTTACGATCACGGCGACGACGCCGTCCGAACCGCAGACCCAGAAGGAATGCCGGGATCGGGTCGCCGCGCGTCTTAGACTGCCCGTGCGGGTCGCCGACCGGCCCCGAACTGGCACAACGCTTCGGAAGGAACCCGCAGAGTGAAAGTCGCCGTCCCCCGCGAGATCAAGAACAACGAGTACCGCGTCGCCCTCACCCCCGCCGGGGTGCACGAGCTCGTCGCGGCCGGGCACCACGTCAGCGTCGAGACCGGCGCCGGGCTCGGCTCGGCCATCACCGACGACGACTACCGCGCCGCCGGGGCCTCCATCTGCCCCGACCCCGACACCACTTGGAGCGCAGGCGATCTCGTCCTCAAGGTGAAGGAACCCGTCCAGGACGAGTTCCACCGGATGCAGCCGGGCCAGACCCTCTTCACCTACCTCCACCTCGCCGCCAGCGCCGAGTGCACCGACGCGCTCCTGGAGCGCCACGTCACCGGCATCGCCTACGAGACCGTGCAGACCCGCGACGGCCGCCTGCCCCTCCTCGCGCCCATGAGCGAGGTCGCCGGGCGCCTCGCCGTCCAGGCCGGCGCCTACCACCTCCAGCGCCCCGAAGGCGGCCGAGGCACCCTCATGGGCGGCGTCCCCGGGACCCCGCCCGCCCGCGTCGTCATCATCGGCGCCGGCGTCTCCGGCATGAACGCCGCCGCCATCGCCGTCGGGATGCGCGCCGACGTCGAGCTTCTCGACCTCAACGTGGACAAGCTCCACGCCGCCGACGACCTCTACCAGGGCCGCCTGCGCACCATCGTCTCCAACCGGTTCGAGATCAAGCGCGCCTGCCGCGAGGCCGACCTCGTCATCGGCGCCGTCCTCGTGCCCGGCGCCAAGGCCCCCACCGTCGTCGACGACGAGGTCCTCGCCGACATGAAGGAGGGCGCGGTCCTCGTCGACATCGCCATCGACCAGGGCGGCTGCTTCGCCCACTCCAAGGCGACCACCCACGACGACCCCGTGTTCACCTACGGCGGCAAGGTCTTCTACTGCGTCGCGAACATGCCCGGCGCGGTCCCGAACACCTCCACGTACGCGCTCACGAACGCGACCCTCCCGTACGTCATGAAGCTCGCCAACCACGGCTGGGCCGAGGCCCTGCGGACCGACCCGGCCCTCGCCGGCGGCCTCAACACTTACGCCGGGCAGGTCGTCAACGAACCCGTCGCGATCACCCACCACCTGCCGCTCAAGCCGATCGCGCAGGTCCTGGCCGAGAACTGAGCACACTTGGGACACTCACGTCCCAAGGCGGAGCGGGGGATCCCACACCGGGCGCCTCGGAGTCTCGCAAGCCGTCGACAGCCTCGATACACTGACGTACAGTCGCTATGACAGGCAATGGTGAGACGCCCGGCACCCGGTGCCGACTCGCACCCGGAGGCGGAAATGAGCAGTGTGGACAGCAGTGACAAGTGGGCCGCTCTGCGCGGAGCCGCGCAGATGCCTCCCACTGACAGCGACGGGGACCTGTCCTCGCCCGACCCCGAGACGTACACGAACAAGCGCGACATCCCCCAGCCGCAGCCGCTCGAACGCCACGGACCGGCCCGCGTCATCGCCATGGCCAACCAGAAGGGCGGGGTCGGCAAGACCACCACGACCATCAACCTCGGTGCGGCCCTTGCCGAGTACGGCCGCAAGGTGCTCCTGGTCGACTTCGACCCCCAGGGCGCGCTCTCGGTCGGGTTCGGCACCAACCCCCACACCCTCGACCTGACCGTCTACAACCTGCTCATGCAGGAGGACGTCGACATCGACGACGTCATGGTCAAGACCAACGTCGCCGGCCTGCGCCTGCTCCCGGCCAACATCGACCTCTCCGCCGCCGAGATCCAGCTCGTCAACGAGGTCGCGCGGGAGCAGACCCTCTCCCGCGTCCTGCGCCCGGTCATCCCCGACTTCGACTACGTCCTCATCGACTGCCAGCCGTCCCTGGGGCTCTTGACGATCAACGCGCTCACCGCGGCCCACTCGGTCCTCGTCCCGCTCGAGTGCGAGTTCTTCTCGCTGCGCGGCGTCGCCCTCCTCCTCGACACCGTCGACAAGGTCCGCGAGCGCCTCAACTACGACCTCGAGCTCGACGGCATCCTCGCGACCATGTACGACTCGCGCACCACCCACTCGCGCCAGGTCCTCCAGCGCGTCGTCGAAGCCTTCGGCGACAAGGTGTTCTCCACGGTCATCACCCGCACCGTGCGCTTCCCCGAGACCACCGTCGCCGGCGAGCCCATCACCACCTGGGCCCCCGCCTCCTCCGGCGCCCGCGCCTACCGCCAGCTCGCCAGGGAACTCATCGCCGCCACCGACAAATAGCGGGACCGACAAGTAGCGACACCGGCGATAAGCGCTACCGACGATCGACGGCACGACAAATGACGGCACCGGCAAGTAGCGGCACCGGAGAATAGCGACACCAACGCACCGACGAACCGCAACCGCCCCAAGAAACCCAGAGTTCACCTCGTGGCCCCTGCGGGGCCCGTCTAAGCTTGCGTGCGTGAGCGACCAGCAGCCCCCCCAGCTCCCGGCCCAGCGGGAGGGCGAACCGGACGAGGCCGAGACCGGCTTCCACGTCCGGCTCGACAACTTCGAGGGGCCCTTCGACCTGCTGCTCCAGCTCATCGGCAAGCACAAGCTCGACGTCACGGAGATCGCCCTCCACGAAGTCGCCTCCGAGTTCATCGCCTACGTCACCGGCCTCGACGAGGCGTGGAACCTCGAGGAGACCTCCGAGTTCCTCCTCGTCGCCGCCACCCTCCTCGACCTCAAGACCGCCCGGCTCCTGCCCGGCACCGTCGTCGACGACGAAGAGGACCTCGCGCTCCTCGAAGCCCGCGACCTCCTCTTCGCCCGCCTCCTCCAGTACAAGGCGTACAAGGAGGCCGCCGGCGCGCTCTCCCACCTCGCCGAGTCGGCCTCCACCCGCGTCCCCCGCAACGTCGGCCTCGAAGAGCGCTACAAGGGGCTCCTCCCCGAACTCGTCCTCGACCTCACCCCCGACGACCTCGCCGCCCTGGCCGGCAAGGCCATGAAACCCAAGCCGCCGCCCACGGTCGGCACCGGGCACATCCACGTCCAGCGCGTCTCCGTGCGCGAGCACGCCGTCATCATCTCCCGCCGCCTCCAGCGCGTCCAGACCGCGACCTTCCGGGCCCTGACCTCCGACTGCGAGACCCACCTCGAAGTCGTCGCCCGGTTCCTCGCGCTCCTGGAGCTCTACCGCGAGGCCCTCGTCGGGTTCGAGCAGATGCAGGCCCTCGGCGAACTCACCGTGCGCTGGCTCGGCGGGACGGGCACCACCGAGATCGAAGTCGACGAGTACGCCGGCGCGCCCGCCGAGCCGGAGACTCCGCCCGCCGACGCGGACGGCGCACGCTCGGAAACAGCACTGACGGGGGAGGAATCGAGCGAATGACCGAGCACACGGGGGAGTCCCTCGAACAGGGACTGGCGACGTGGAAGATGCCCGGCGCGCGCCAGGAGGCCGCGCCGATGCGCCCCGACACGCCCGCCGACGAACCGCCCGGCGAGGACGACGAGTACGCGGCCGCGCTGGCCGCCGCCCCGGCCCCGCCGGAACCCGAGCCGGACCAGGACGACGAGGAACCCCAGGCCACGGCCACGAGCCCCGTCCCCGACGACGTCGATCTCGGCGCCGTCCTCGAGGCGATCCTCATGATCGCCGAGGAGCCGCTGTCCGAGGAGTTCCTCTCCTCGGTCCTGGAGCGACCGCGCTCACAGGTGAGCGCGACGCTGGGTCGGCTCAGCGCCGAATACACTGGTGACGGACGCGGATTCGATCTGCGTCGCCAAGCCGGCGGCTGGCGCTTCTACACCCGGGCCGATTACGCCCGCTACGTGGAGCGGTTCGTGACCGACGGCGCCTCCGCCCGCCTCACCAAGGCGGCGCTGGAGACGCTTGCCGTGGTCGCCTACCGGCAGCCGGTCACCCGCGGCCGCATCTCGGCCATCCGGGGGGTCAACTGCGACGGCGTCATCCGCACGCTGCTGGCGCGCGGCCTGGTCGAGGAGTGCGGGACCGACCCGGACTCGACGGCGACGCTCTACCGCACCACCACCCTGTTCTTGGAGAAGATCGGTCTGGACTCGGTCGCGCAGCTGCCGCCGCTGGCCCCGTTCCTGCCCGACGACGTGACGGATATCGAGGAAGATGAACAACGCTGACGCTGAAGGCATTCGCCTGCAAAAGGTCCTGTCCCAGGCCGGGATCGCCTCCCGCCGCGCCGCCGAGGAGCTGATCTCCCGCGGCAAGGTCAAGGTCAACGGCGAACCCGCCCGCCTCGGCCAGCGCGTGGACCCGGCCAAGGACACCATCCACGTCTCCGGCAAGCGCGTCGTGACCGACGTGGACAAGGTCTACTACGCGATCAACAAGCCGCGCGGGATCGTCTCGACCATGGACGACGACGAGGGCCGCCCCTCGCTCGCCGAGTTCGCCAAGGGCATCGACCAGCGCGTGTTCCACGTGGGCCGGCTCGACACCGACTCCGAGGGGCTGCTGCTGCTCACCAACGACGGCGAGCTCGCGAACCGGATCATGCACCCCTCGCACGGCCTGCCGAAGGTCTACCGGGCGCAGGTCAACGGGATCATGGACAGGCCCACCTGGAACCGGCTGCTCAAGGGCGTCGAGCTCGAGGACGGGCTCGCCAAGGCCGACAAGCTCAAGATCATCGACGAGCACGCCGGGCAGTCGTTGATCGAGATCACCGTCCACGAGGGCCGCAAGCACATTGTGAGGCGCCTCATGGACGAGGTCGGCCATCACGTCTCGCGGCTCGTGCGCACCGAGATCGGCCCGATCCAGCTGCGCAACCTCAAGCCGGGGACGCTGCGGCGGCTCACCCCGAACGAGGTCGGGGAGCTGTTCCGCGAGGTCGGACTCTAGCCTGCTGTACCGACAGGACGGGCATGCGCCGGTTAGGGTTTCGGCATGAAGACGATTCTGAACATCCTCTGGTTCGTGCTCGCCGGGCTCTGGCTCGCGATCGGCTACTTCGTTGCGGGCCTGGTGTTCTGCATCTTCATCGTGACGATCCCGTTCGGCATCGCGAACATGCGCCTGGCCGGGTACGTCCTGTGGCCGTTCGGGCGGACCGTGGTCCACGACCCGCAGGCCGGCTGCCTGACGCTGATCGCGAACCTCCTGTGGCTCATCCTGTTCGGGTGGGAGCTGGCCCTCGCGCACCTGGTGACCGGTTTCCTCCAGGCCATCACCGTCATCGGCATCCCGCTGGCGGTGGCGAACTGGAAGATGATCCCGCTCGCGCTGTGGCCGCTGGGGGCCCGCGTCGTCGACAGGTAGACAACGGCGGATCCGCGAGCGTTCGCCGTGGATATCGAGCTTGACCCGGGATGATGTAGGTTTGCTGGGTTTGCATTTGAAGAACGGAGCCGACAGTGCCTGAGCAGAAGAACGGACCGGTCGTCGCGATCGACGGCCCGTCCGGGGCCGGGAAGTCGACGGTGTCCAAGACCCTCGCGACCGCGATCGACGCCGCGTACCTCGACACCGGCGCCATGTACCGCGCGGCGACCCTCGCCGTCCTCAAGGCCGGCGTCGACCCCACGCAGACCGCGCAGGTCACCAAGACGGTCAAGAACGCCAAGCTCGAGTTCGGCACCGACCCCGCCGACCCGTTCACCCGCGTCGACGGCGAGGACGCCGACCAGGCGATCCGCGGCGAGGACGTCACGAAGGCCGTCTCGGCCGTGGCCGGGAACAAGACGGTCCGCAAGTTCCTCATCGACGAGCAGCGCCGCATCATCGCCGAGGCGAAGCGGGGCATCGTGGTCGAGGGCCGCGACATCGTCGAGGTGGTGGCCCCCGGCGCCGACGTCAAGGTCTACCTCACCGCGGACCCCGTCGAGCGCGCCAACCGCCGCGCCGCCGAACTCGGCGCGGACGCCCAGGCGACCAAGCAGGACCTCGAGCGGCGCGACACCGCCGACTCGAAGACCACCAAGCCCCTGGAGGCCCCCGAGGGGGCCGTGGTGATCGACTCCACGGCGCTGCCGATCGTGGAGGTAGTGGCCAAGATCCTGGCCTTGCTGAACAACAGGGACATCGATGACTGACGAACCGACCTGGGCCGAAGACTTCGAAGAGGCCGCCTTCGACGGCGACGACGCCGGCGAGCGCGGCGCGGTCCCCACGGTCGCCGTGGTCGGCCGCCCTAACGTGGGCAAGTCGACCCTGGTCAACCGCATCCTGGGCCGCCGCGCCGCGGTCGTCCAGGACGAGCCCGGCGTGACCCGCGACCGCATCGCCTACGACGCGGAGTGGGCCGGGAAGCAGTTCAGCCTGGTCGACACCGGCGGCTGGGACCCGGACGCGGAGGGCATGGCCAAGGCCATCGCCTTCCAGGCCGAGCTCGCGATGCGCACCGCCGACGTGATCGTCTTCGTGGTCGACTCCCGCGTGGGCCCCACCGACGCCGACGAGGCCGCGGTCCGCATCCTGCGCTCGACCCGCAAGCCCGTGATCCTCGTCGCCAACAAGGCCGACTCCGAGCGACAGGAGGCCGAGGTCCACGACCTCTGGAGCCTCGGGCTCGGCGAGCCGTTCCCGATCTCGGCGCTGCACGGCCGCAACTCCGGCGACCTGCTCGACAAGATCATCTGGGCGTTCCCCGAGGAGCCGACCGGGAAGCTCAAGGAGCGAGGCCCTCGCCGCGTCGCCCTCGTCGGCCGCCCGAACGTGGGCAAGTCGAGCCTCCTCAACCGCATCGCCGGCGAACCGCGGGCCGTCGTCGACAACGTCGCCGGCACCACGGTCGACCCGGTCGACTCCCTGGTGGAGATCGACGGCGAGGACTGGATCCTGGTCGACACCGCGGGCCTGCGCAAACGCGTCAAGTTCGCGTCGGGCACCGAGTACTACGCCGCCCTGCGCACCGAGGCCGCCGTCGAGGCCGCCGAGGTCGCCCTCGTCCTCCTGGACGCCAGCGAACCCATCAGCGAGCAGGACCAGCGCGTCCTGACGCAGGTGGTGGAGTCCGGTCGGGCCCTGGTGCTCGCCTTCAACAAGTGGGACCTGGTCGACGAGGACCGGCGCTACTTCCTCGAGAAGGAGATCGACCGCGAGCTCGCACAGGTCTCGTGGGCGCCGCGCGTCAACGTCTCCGCCCTGACGGGCCGCGCCGTGGAGAAGATCGCCCGATCCCTCCGCGTCGCCCTCGAAGGCTGGGGCCAGCGCATCACCACCGGCGAGCTGAACCAGTGGATCAGCACCCTCCAGGCGGCCACGCCCCACCCGACCCGCTCGGGTAAGGCTCCGAAGGTCATCTACGCCACCCAGGCCGCCTCGGAGCCCCCGCGCTTCATCCTCTTCACCAACGCGCCGTTCGACAAGCAGTACCTCAAGTTCATCCAGCGCAAGCTCCGCGAGGACTTCGGCTTCCCCGGCACCCCCATCGAGCTCATAGTCAAACCACGCGAGTCCCGCAAAAAAGACAAACGCAAATAGCCCGCCTCACACGGGGGACCTCGCCTCACCCACCCCCGTGCCCATGAGCTAAAGTTGTCACCGCCGCGGCAACGCGGCAGGAACGGGCTGTGGCGCAGCTTGGTAGCGCACTTGACTGGGGGTCAAGGGGTCGCAGGTTCAAGTCCTGTCAGCCCGACATTTAAGCAGGTCAGAGCTTCAAGCTCTGACCTGCTTTCGTCTGTCTGTACGAATTTCCGTGTTTCGGAGTCCACTTCAAATACCTGGGATCCGAGCCGCTCGAGGGACAATGGAATAGGCAAGACTCCTGCTCACTCCATGGCCAAATTCAATTCGGCGGATCGGACCTGGAAGATTCCGGATTGCCGGACGGGTCCGATCTCGATCCTTGCGGGGCCGGGTTCCGGCCCTGCGGGCACGGTCCCGCGACCGGGCATGAAGAGGAAATACCATCTGGGCGAGATCGAAGGGGTACTTCAGCACCCACCGGCGCCGCGGCCGCCCGTGCTGGAGCACCTGCAGCGCCATTCGTAAGCCATCGATGGCCTGAATGCATTGGCGCGCACCGGGCGACAGCGGCTCCAGGCGGTTAGGCTCCGTGCATGGATGCCGTCCGTGTCATCGCCACCGACCTCGACCGCACGCTGCTCGGGCCCGCCGGGACGTTCACTGAGCGGGCCGCAGCGGCGCTCGCGGCTGCTCGTGCCGCCGGGATCGCCGTCGTCGCAGTGACCGCTCGACCCCACCGGGCGTTCGAAGTCTGGACGTGGGCCGCCGACGCGTTCGACGACGTCATCTGCGCCGGTGGCACGACCGTCTACGACCCGCGCACCCGGCGCGTCACTGTGAACCACACGCTTGCGCCGGCGCGCGCCGCCAGCACCGCCGAGCGACTGCGAGCGGCTATACCCCGCGTCACCTTCGCGGTTGAGACCGGGTACGACATCGTTGCCGAACCCGGGTACACGAAACGCGACTCAGTTCTGGACCGGCGCCGCCGCTGCGACTCCCTCGAGGATTCCCTCGCCGCTGCGGCGTCACCGCTGAAACTGCTGGCGCACGTGGAAGGCGGCCGCGCCGAGGACCTCGTTCAGGCAGCGAGCACACTCGACCTTGACGGTCTTCTCCTCCATCAAGCCGGCAGCCAGGACCAGATCGAGTTCGGGCCTGCCGGTGTCGACAAAGCCACCGGGCTCGCCGCATGGTGCCTCAGCCGCGGTGTCGAAGCCGGCCACGTCGTCGCATTCGGCGACTCGCCTGCGGATGTATCCATGCTCGCGTGGGCGGGCCGCTCATACGCGGTTGCGAACGCGCACCCGGCAGCCGCTGCCGCCGCGACCGACCAGTGCGCGGCGAACACGGACGACGGCGTTGCAACCGTCATCGAAGCGCTCACCGGTGAACCAGCCACCTTGCGGCACTGAAGGTTCCGCCGCCATGAACGCCGGCGAATGGAGACTGATCCTCGACCGCGCCGACCGTGTCGATCCGGCCCGGATCACGAGCGGCCACTTAGAGGGCGCACTTCCACAAGAGCCTTGCCGTCGCCGCGGCCGCGTGCGGTGAGCAGGCCCGTGCCGTTGCAGCACTGGAAGAGATTGACCGGACCGTCCCCGGCTTCCTGGCGTACCGGCCGTGGACAACCGATCTTGCGGCAGACCTCATCGGTCCCGTGCAGGCGCAGCTTCAACGGTGGTGCGGCGGGCGGCTCGGTGAAGTGCATGGTCTATGCGGACCCGCTCCTCATCGGAGCCGCGGCACCGTTTGGAGTTCACTGCCTCTCGGCGCAGCCGGCAACTGGTCGAGCAGACCGCGCAACCTGATCGCGAGCGGCGAGTCAGGGAAGGATCAGCGCAGTTCGGCGTGCCGCGACTGTCCGGTCGGCGGCATCAACGGGCTCAGTGGCGTTTTCGCTTGCGCACGAATCAGAAATCGCTATCATTGACGGCTGTCACCAGCCCCCGACAAGACGCGGTTCTGCCGTCGCATCGAACCGTGGACACGAATCGCTGCGGCAGGTGCCGTGTCTGCGAACGGATGCCCATGCCTCGAAGCATTCCTCCCGATCCCTCCCAAGGCAACGTGTTCACCCGATGGCCGGCGTTCATCGCTGAACGGTGGCGGCTGCTCGGCCTCCTGCGGCTCGCGCCGGGAGCAGCGGCCGCGCTCGCCGCGTGCCTGCTCCTGGTCGCCGTCATACCGAGCATGCTCGCGATCGTCCTCGGCTGGTTCGTGTCGAGCATCGAGACCATGAACGATGGGACCGATTGGGGCGCACTGGCGCTGCCGCTCGCGGCGGTCTCGGCGATGTTCCTCCTCGAGGAGGCCTTCCACGCGGTCTCCGGCCTGGCCCGCACCAAGGCCGGCTCCCGCATCGACCGGGCACTGCGCCGCGAGATCCGGGACCTGTCACTGCGGCGCCTTCCGGTGCCCGGACTCGATGACCCCGACCTCGTGGACGACCTCGTGCGCGCCTGCGACCTCGAACAGAAGTGGGTCCGCACGGCCGGATCAGGATCCACCGGACAGCTGCTCCTGCTGTTCCGTTTCGCCGCCGCCGGGTTCGCCACGGTCCTGCTCTCGGTCGTCCTCTCACCGCTGCTCGCGGTGCCGCTCCTGCTGATCTGCCTGGGCAACCGAGCGCTCCTGCGCCGCCAGTGGATGGCGCTGGTCGCCGAGGGCGACGAGCGCGAGCGTTTCCACCGCCGCACCCAATACTGGACCAGTCTCGGCCGCAGCCCCGAGGCCGCAAAGGACCTGCGCATGTTCGGCCTCGGGCAGTGGCTCGTGGCCCGCCGCACCGCCGCCTACCTCGAATACGTGACTCCGCTGTGGCCGAGCCGCCACCGGGTCATGGTGCAGCAGTGGCCGGTCATCCTCATGACCGCAGCCGTCGCATGCCTCACGCTCCTCGTTCCCGCGCTCGCCATGCGCGCCGGGACGATCGACGCCTCCGGGCTCGTCACCTGCTTTTTCGCCGGCTGGGGCATCTTCGGGATCCTCTTCATGGGCCACGAGGCCTTCGACATCGAGCACGGCACCCTCGCCCTGCGGGCCCTCGAACGCCTCCGCGCCGCCGGCTCAGGAAGCGAGACCGGAACGGACGAGCCGGTCCGCTTCGAAACGGCAATCCGCTGCGACGGCGTCGGCTTCACCTACCCCGGCAAGCACCAGCCCGTCGTCTCCGGACTCGACCTGGACATCAAGGCGGGCGAGGTGGTCGGACTCGTAGGCCGCAACGGCGTCGGCAAGACCACGCTCATCCGACTGCTCGCGGGGCTCTATGCGCCCGATGCCGGGCGCATCACCGTGGACGGCCGCGACCTCGCGGACCTGCCCGCGGCGGCCTGGCACCAACGCGTCTCAGTCACCTTCCAGGACTTCGGACGCTTCCCCGCCTCGATCGCGGACAACATCGCCATCGGCGCGGTCGAGCACGCCGCCGACCGCGACGGCCTCCTCGCCGCCGCGCACACCGCCGGCATCGACCGCTGGCTCGCGGACCTGCCCGACGGCATCGACACCCTGCTCGGACGCGAGTTCGACGACGGCACCGACCTGTCCGGCGGACAGTGGCAGGGCATCGCCATCGCGCGGGCACTCTTCGCCGCCCGGCACGGCCGCGACCTCCTGATCTTCGACGAGCCCACCGCACATCTCGACGCGTACGCCGAAGCCGCTTTCTTCGACCGCGTCACCACCGCGATCGACGACGCGGCGATCATCCTCATCTCGCATCGGCTCGGCACCATCCGGCACGCCGACCGCATCGTCATGCTCGGCCCCCACGGGATCATCGAGCAAGGCGGCCACGACGAACTGATGGCCGGCGGCGGTGAATACGCGCGCTTGTTCTCCCTCCAAGCCTCCCAGTTCGCCGACCTCGAACCCGCCGCCGAAACCGACCCCGACCCGCGAAAGGCGACGGCATGAACGCGATCCTGCAACTCGCCCGCCACACCATCGCGCTCGCCTGGCGTGCCGCACCCCGCATCACCATCGTGGTCGGTGCGCTCGTGGTCCTCGAAGCCTTCGCCGCCGTCTGCATCGCCCTGTCGCAGCGGTGGATCGTCGACAACACCGACACCGGGGCCCTCGCCGCCCTCGTCATCGTCGCCGTCCTCGGCGGACTCGCCTACGCCGTCAACGCCGCCGGCAACCGCATCGTCACCAACCTCTCGCAGACGCTCGCCGAGCACGTCGATCGCACCCTCAACGAAGAGGTCATCGCGATCAGTGCGAACGTGCCCACCCTCGAACACCTCGAACGCCCCGAGTTCCACGACCGAATCACCCTGCTCGGCAAGAGCACGTACGAGCTCGCCCACTCCGGGATCGGACTCGTGCGGGCGGTCTCGGCGACCGTGAGCGTGGTCCTCAGCGTGATCCTGCTGTCCAGCGTCCACATCGCCCTCGGCCTGCTCGTCCTCCTCGCGTTCCCCCCGATCTGGACGAGCATGGTCGCCCAGCGCCACCGCGCCGAAGCGCAGAAACGGGCGGCGGCCGAGGAGCGGCGCGACGAAAGCCTGCACCGACTCGCCGTCGAACCCGAAAGCGCCCAGCAGATCCGGGTCATGGGCGCGGCGGACGTCATCGACTCGTGGGCCGACGAGGCTCGCGCGCGGCATCTGCGCACGCGCGACCGCGGCCTCGCGGTGGCGATCGGATGGGAGCTGGTCGGCTGGGCCGTCTACATGCTCGGGTTCGCGGCGACGCTGGCGCTGGCGGCGGGCATGGTCGGATCCGGTGCGGCGACGCTGGGCAGCTTCGTGCTGGCCGTGACGCTGGCGACGCGGCTGCGCGGGGAGGTACGGCGAACCGTCGAGTCGATCAAGCAGGTCGCGCGCGGTGCGACGGCCGCGGAGCATTTCGTGTGGCTGCGCGAGTACGGAAAGGACCAGGCCGCCGCGGCCGGAACCGTCCAGGTGACCGGGCCAGTCCACCGAATCGAGCTGCGAGGGGCCGGGTTCACCTACCCCGGCGCGCCCGAGCCGGTCCTGCGCGCCATCGATCTGACGCTGCAAGCCGGGCAGACGATCGCGCTCGTGGGCCTCAACGGCGCGGGAAAGACCACGCTCGTCAAGCTGCTCACCGGCATGTACCCGCCGACGGAAGGCGAGGTGCTGCTCGACGGCCGCCCGCTCGAAACGTTCGATGCGGCGTCGTGGCGGCGGCGGACCACAGGTGCGTTCCAGGATTCCTTCCGCCTCAAGACGACCGTGGCCGAAGCGGTCGGCGTCGGGAACCTCGACCATGTGGACGACGCCGAGCGGATCCGGCTGGCGATCGAGGAGACTGGCGTACACGCATTCGTGGACCGGCTACCCGAAGGAACCGAGACACTGCTGGACCGCTCGATGGGCGGGCACGAACTCTCCGGCGGGCAGTGGCAGCGCCTCGCCCTCGCGCGGGCCCATATGCGAACCAGCGCGAATCTGCAGGTGCTCGACGAGCCGACGGCGGCACTCGACCCGCAGGCCGAGCATGAGGTGCATGAGCTGTACGCATCCCGCGCCGCTGATGCGGGCCAGCAGATCACGCTACTGGTGTCGCACCGGTTCTCGACAGTGCGCATGGCGGATCTGATCATCGTGCTCAAGGACGGCGCGATCGTCGAGCGCGGGACGCACGCGGACCTCATGGCGTCCGGTGGCGCCTACGCGGCGCTGTACGAAAGCCAGGCAAGCCAGTACCGATGACCGGAGCCCGACCCGCCTCGAGCCGGCGGGCCCGCGACTGCCTGCGGGCCCGCCCAGCGGCGGAGTCAGGACTCGGTGTCGGTCGCGGCGTCGGGGGCCAGGGCCGCGCACTCCTCCATGGCCGCAGCCACGGTGGGATCGCTCTCGTCAAGGGCGGCAGGGTCGTCGCCGAGCTCGACCCCCCGTTCGGCCAGGCAGTCGCGGTAGGCGGCAAGGTCGTCGGCGCTCGCGCCCCCGCCGCCGGAGGGAAGCTCGCCGGCGCAGGCGTCCTGGGCCGCTTGCCAGTCCTCGTCGCTGACGCCCTCAGGGGCCTCGAAACCGCCGCCGCCGAACCCGCCGGAAGGCATGTCGCTGGGCATGTCCGTCGGCATGTCGGTCGGCATGTCCGAGGGCGCGTTCTCGGGGTCGAAGCCGGGCATCTCGCCGCCGCCGCCGAACCCCTCGGCGAAGTCGTCGGGCAGGTCGATCCCCTGCTCCTCGATGCAGGAGACGTAAGCACTCAGCATGTCGCCACCACCCGACGCCGTGCTCTCATCGGAGGTCTCGTCCGCGGTGTCCTCGCCGCCGCAGGCGGCCAGGGTCAAGGCGGCTGCCGCCAGCGCGGCGGAGAGCAGGACAGTTCGAGAGGTCATCGTGCGCATGTCGGGGAACGATGCACCGTTGAGTTCCGAAACGGCTCGAAATGCGCTCAAGTTCTGCTCACAGCCGGTTCTGAGTCGGCTTTGAGGCGTGTCTGACGCCGCACCGAGCGGCGGGCTCGAGACTGCGCGGCATGCGATTCTCTCCCATGCGCGGCGGACGCGCCAGGTCCCTCCTGCTCGGCTCGGCCGCGGCCGTCTCGCCGGATCCGGGGCCGCGGTCTACTACCTCGCCGACAGCGACCCCGCCCTCGCCTAGCCCTCGACGGCACAGGTCGAGCGCGGCGACCTGACGCTCACCGCCGCTGCGCCCGGAACCGTCCGGCCCGCGCGCGCCCAGCCTGTTCTCAAGGATTCCTGATGTTCCTCGAAGCACCCGCTCGGATCCGCCCGGTACCCCTGAGGGGTCCTGAAGGAGGAGCCCCGGTGAACGATTCGCCCCAGCGCAAGGACCGCATCCTGGTCGTGGACGACGAGGAGAACATCGGCGCGCTCATATCGGCCACGCTGCGCCTGACCGGCTTCGAAGTCGAGGTCGCCAAGGACGCTGCCGAGTGCCTGCGCGCCGCAGAGCAGTTCGGCCCCGACCTGGTGATCCTCGACGTGATGCTGCCGGATGTGGACGGCTTCGAAGTCGCCAAGCGTCTGCGGGCCGAGGGTCGCGAAGTCCCCGTCCTGTTCCTGTCGGCTCGCCATGCGGTGCACGACCGGATCACCGGGCTCGCCGTCGGCGGCGACGACTACGTGACCAAGCCGTTCGACCTCGAAGAAGTCGTGCTGCGCGTGCAGGCGATCCTGCGGCGCGCCAAGACGCCCGCCGCACCCGAGCGGCCGGTCCTGGAGTACGGCGATCTCGAACTCGACGAGGCCGCCCACGAGGTGCGGCGGGCGGGGACGACCATCGAGTTGTCGCCCACCGAGTACCGGCTCCTCCAGTACTTGATGGTCAACGCGGGCACCGTCGTCAGCAAGAACCAGATCCTCGACCGGGTCTGGAACTACGACTTCGGCGGGAGCGGACGCATCGTCGAGTCCTACATCCACACGCTCCGCAAGAAGGTCGACGTGTTCGACCCGCCGTTGATCCAGACCGTGCGGGGGTTCGGATACGCGCTGCGGCTTCCGAGGCCGCAGTAGTGGCGCCGCGCCTGCGGCGGTGGCGGTACTGGACCGTCCGGTCCCGCATGGCCGCCGCCATCGTGGGACTGTGCGCGCTCGCGCTGTCGGCGGCGATCCTCATCGCCACGGCCCTGCTCGAGGACGTGCTCACCGACCGCATCGACGGCCAGCTCCGCGCCGCCGCTGAGATATCGGCGAACGTGGTGCCCCCGGCCGACCTGCCGTCCGGCGCCGTACCGCCCGAGGGGCGCGTGCCGAACGACATGCCCGACAGCCCGCGCATCTACCTGTACGACGACACCGGGACGCTGACGGGCACCTTCGGGCAAGGCGAGGAGAAGGCCGAATTCCCGGCGCTGACGGGTCTGGGCGACCTCGCCGAGCGCGCCGGTTCCGACAGCCCGTACACCGCCGAGGACGTCGACGGCAACTCCTGGCGCGTCCTCGTCCAGGCCAGCGAGGACGGCTATGCGGTGCTCGCGTTGTCGGCCGAGACCGTCGAGGCGGCCACGGAGAACCTGCTCCTCATCGGCGGCGGGGTGGTGCTCGCCATGCTCGCGCTGCTCGCGTTGTGCGCGTTCTGGGTCGTCCGGATCGGATTGCGGCCGCTGGACCGCATGGAGTCCACGGCTGCGGCGATCGCCGCCGGGCGGCTCGACGAGCGTGTCGGCGACACCGATCCGCATACCGAGACCGGGCGCCTGGGTGCGGCCCTGAACACGATGCTCGCGCGGATCCAGGCGGCGTTGGACGACCGGGCGGCCTCGGAGGCGAAACTGCGGCAGTTCCTGGCCGACGCCTCGCACGAGCTGCGCAGCCCGCTCACGTCGATCCAGGGGTTCGCGCAGCTCTACCGGCGCGGCGGTGCGCCGCCCGGGCCGGTGCTCGACGAGACCATCGGCCGCATCGAGGCCGAATCGCGGCGGATGGGGCTGCTGCTGGACGACCTCATGCTGCTGGCGGCCATCGACCGCAAACGGCCGATGCAGCAGCGACCGGTCGACCTGCTCGGGGTGTGCGCCGACGTGGTCGGCGACGCCCATGTGCGCGAACCCGGCCGGTTCGTCTCCTTGGAGCCGCTCAGCGGCGGCGACGACGAGTTCCTCGACGCGGTCGCGGTGATCGGCGACGAGCCGCGGCTGCGCCAGGTCGTCACGAACCTCGTGGTGAACGCGCTGCGGCACACGCCGCCCGAGGCGACGATCGCGGTGCGGCTGGGTTGGAGCTACCGGCTCGGGCCGCGGCCTCTGGCGCAGATCGGGGAGCCGCCGCCGGTCCCGGTCGCGGTGGTCGAAGTCGCCGACACCGGGCCGGGCATCCCGCCCGAGCACGCCGAGGCCGTCTTCGAGCGGCTGTACCGGATCGATCCGGGCCGCGCCCGCAGGGCGGGTCCGGACGAGGGCGGGTCCGGGCTGGGGCTGTCGATCGTGGCCGCGATCGTCTCCGGCCACGGCGGCTGCGTCCAATTGTCGCCGACGCCCGGCGGGGGCGCGACGTTCCGGGTGCTCCTGCCCAGCGGCGATCGACTCTGAGGCGACTATGAGCTGGATGGGGAGCCGTGTCGAGCTGCGGCCGACAGCATCCTCTCATGCGAACGCCATCACCATCCTTATTGGTCAACAGCGGCCTCGCGCTGCTGCCGGCCGCCGGCACCGTCATCGCCGTCAACGGCACCCTCGGCCGGAGCACGGCCGGCTCCGGCGGGGCCGCGCAGGGCGCCGAGAATCCCTCGATTTGGCCGACCTGGCCGAAGGAGATCAGGTGACCGTCACCGGGGAAACCGGCGACGACGGATCGGTCACCGCCGAGGAGCTCACGCGCCGAACCGAATGACCGCACTCCCCCTCCGGAGAGGCGCCCAGGTCTCCTGCAGTCGGACCTGGGCGCCTCAGCGTGCATTGCCGTGCCCGCCCAGCGCCGCTCGCGCGCGGCAGGCGCCGGCGAGCGTCACCTCCGCGCTGGGACGGGTTCCTCGTCCTGGAGCCGTCGGTGGGGCAGGAACACCGCCAGGACCAGGCCGATCGCGATGACGGGGACCAGCGCGGCGAAGACCGGCAGGAGCGAGTCGGCGTAGGCGTCGATGACCTGGTCGCGCGCCGCTTCGGGGAGCGATCGCACGATTGCGGGGGTGATCGACTCGGGGCCGGCGCCGCCGAGGGCGCCGGCCCCGGCGGCGCCCTCGAGCGCGTCGGTGAGGCGGCCGGCGAAGACCGCGCCGACGATCGCCACGCCCACGGTCGCCCCGATCTCGCGGAAGAAGTTGTTCGAGGAGGTGACGGTGCCGACCTCGTTGCGAGGGAAGGCGTTCTGCACGGCCAGCACCAGGTTCTGCATGACCAGGCCCATGCCCGCGCCGAGCGCCGCGAGGTAGAGGCACACCAGCGCCACCGGCGTGGACACCGTGAGCGTCGACAACAACCACACGCCGGCCGGGATGACCGCCATCCCGGCGATGACGAAGCCCTTGTACCGGCCGATCCTGCCCACCAGGTGCCCTGAGGCGATCGCGGTGAGCATCATTCCTGCGACCATCGGGATGAGCAGCAGGCCCGACTCGGTCGCCGAATAGCCGTAGACCATCTGGAGGTAGGTCGGCATGTAGCTGATGACGGCGAACATGCCCAGGCCGATCGCGATCATCCCGATGAGCGTCGCGATGCTGAAGACCGGGTTGCGCAGCACCCGCAGCGGGATGAGCGGCTCCTTCGATCGGTGCTCCACCACTGCGAACAGGACCGAGGCCGCCGCGGTGAGGGCGATGAGCCACAGGATCGTCGGCGAGGTCCAGTCGTACTCGCTGCCTCCCCAGGTGCACACCAGGATCAGCGCGGTCACGGCCACGGCCATGAGCGCGGCCCCGAGGTAGTCGAACCTGACCGTCGCCTTCCGGTGGGGGAGTTTGATCGCGTAGTAGCTGACCGCGAACGCCGCGACCCCGAGCGGCAGGTTGATCCAGAACGCCCACCGCCAGGTGGTGTGGTCGGTGATCCAGCCGCCGAGCAGCGGCCCGGCGACGGCGGCGAGGCCGAACACGGCGCCCATGGGCCCCATGAACTTCGCGCGCTGGCGCACCGGCACGAGGTCGGCGATGATCGCCTGCGAGACGATCATGAGTCCGCCGCCGCCCAGGCCCTGGAGGGCGCGGAAGACGATGAGCTGCGGCATGTCCTGCGCGAAGCCGGTCAGGGCCGAACCAAGCACGAAGATCGCCAGCGCGGTCAGGAACA
Organism: Glycomyces albidus; assembly: GCF_009451885.1. GTDB lineage: Bacteria > Actinomycetota > Actinomycetes > Mycobacteriales > Micromonosporaceae > Glycomyces > Glycomyces albidus. The sequence goes on along the minus strand of NZ_WIAO01000009.1, from coordinate 1,179 downwards.
GCTTTCGGCGTCCGATGAGGTCGCCGAGCTTGCCGTAGATCGGCATGCCGATGGTGGCCGCGAGAATGTACGCGGTGGTCACCCACGCCATGTGGCTGAGGCCCTCGAGTTCGCCGACGATCGTCGGCAGTGCGGTGGAGACGATGGTCTGATCCAGCGCGGACAGCAGCATCGTGACCATCAGGGCCGCGTAGATCCACCCGAAGTGCGGCGGGAGCGTGAACCCGGTGCGTTCACGGGGTTCGTCGACGACGGATTCAGCGGTCACGGATCGGCGCTCCAAGGGCGGGAAGGATGACGGTGTCGACGAAGCGCACGAGGTAGTCCTCACCGGCGGGAAGGCCGGTGACCATGCGGCGGGCCAGGGTGGCGGCCATGAGCAGCTCGGGGACGAACTCTCGGGCGGGTGCGGGCGCGGGGATCTCGCCGCGGGCGATCGCGCGGTCGATGAGCCGGTGCGCGGCCTCGGCCATCGGGTGGCCGAGCACCTCGGCCATCGCCTCGGCCAGGTCGCGATCGGTTCTGGCGGCGTGGCCCATCCCGGTCATGAGCGCCTCGTCCTCTTCGGCGACGGCGCTCATCCGGCGGGCGCCTTCGATGAAGTCGCCGCGCAGGCTGCCGGTGTCGATGTCGCTCAACGGCGGCGGCCGGTGGTGGCGGAGGGCCTCGACGACCAGGCGGGGCTTCCCGCCCCAGCGGCGGTAGAGGGTGGCGGTGCTCGAATGCGCCTGGGAGGCGACCTGCTGCAGGTTGAGCTTCTCGTAGCCGTGCTCGCTCACCAGGCGGATCACTGCGGCGAAGATCGCGGCCTCCCGCTCGGCGGGGAGGCGGGACCGTACTTCCACCGACCACTCCTTCCATCGAAACAAAAACGTTTCGTTTCGATGTTAGCGAGTGTCGCCGACCGCCGCCACCTTCAGGATGTCGCCCCGCCCACGCGGCGCGAAGCCGTTGCCGACGGCTTCCGGACCGCGCGGCGGGCACGGAGGCGGGGCCCGGAGCATCCCCATGTCCGGGCCCCGCCGTTGGATCATCCAGTCGCGCCGTCTAGCTGTGATGTTCAGGGACGTTGTTCCGTGGTTGTAGCGGATTCGTCTGACAGGTGAAGGCCTCCGGTTGTGAAGTGGAGCTGCTGAATGCACTGCTTCACGACCTGGAGGCCTTCATGTCCCACGCTAA
>NZ_WIAO01000088.1 GCF_009451885.1 Glycomyces albidus | reverse complement strand
GGCCGCCGTCCGCAGCGCGCCGGCGCAGACCGGCGCCGCGCCCGCGCCGGTCGCGGACACGCCCGCCGCACCGGTCGCGGTCCCGCCGTGGGAAGACGCGACCGAGACCGTCGTAGCGGCCTCGCCGGAACCGGCCGCGGTCGACGAACCGCCCGCCGAGGACTGGTCGGCACCGGCGCCGGCCCCGACGTACGAGCCCGCGCCCGAGCCGGCCGGAGGCGGCACCTCGGCCGCGTCGGTCCGCCGCCAGTGGGACCGGATCATGATGGCGGTCAAGGACCGCAAGCGCACCACCGCGGCGCTCCTGCAGGACGCCACGATCGCCGACGCGGCGGACGGCGAGCTGGTGCTGGCGTTCAGGCACGCCTTCCACGCCGAGAACCTCCAGAAGGAGCCCGCGTACGGCATCGTCGTGGGCGTCCTCGGCGAGGTCCTCGGCGGCACCTGGAAGATCCGGTGCGAGGTGGGGGAGGTCGGCAGCCTCCCAAAAGCGCCGACGGGAGCGGCGCCGGCCCCGGCGCCTAGGTCCGCCGCGCCCCGAACCGCCGCGAACGGCGCCGCCGCCCGGCCCGCGGCCGGCCCG
>NZ_WIAO01000087.1 GCF_009451885.1 Glycomyces albidus | reverse complement strand
TAGGCCGTGTTTACGAACTGAGGAAGCCTCCTGTTGAATCTGTTGTGCTGCAACGATTTCAATAGGAGGCTTCTGTGTCGAGCCTATCAGGGCGCGGGGATCTGACCGATAAGCAGTGGGAACGCCTGCGCAGGTGGATTCCCGCACCGGCAACGACCGGCAGGCCGATCACCAGATCCAGGCGCCAGCTGTGCAACGGTGTGGCCTGGCGGGTGCGAGTCGGTGCACCCTGGCGCGACGTCCCCGAGGCCTATGGTCCCTGGCCGACGGTCTACCGGCTCTTCGCCACCTGGCAACAGCTCGGCATCTGGGCGCTGATGGCGAAGATGATCCTCGCCCTCCTCGACGCCGCCGGCCGCCTGGACTGGACCGTCAGCGTCGACTCCACCACGGTTCGCGCCCACCAGGCCGCAGCCGGCGCCCGCCACCGCCCGGTCCCCGGCGAGCCCGATGACCATGCCCTGGGCCGCTCACGCGGCGGCTGGACCACGAAACTCCACCTGGCCGCCGACACCACCCAGACCGTCATGAGCGTGGTCCTCACCGCCGGCCAGATGGCCGACTCGCCACAGCTGGGACCGGTGCTCGATGCGATCAGCGTGCCCCGGACCGGCGCGGGCCGGCCTCGCACCCGACCAGCCCGGGTGCTCGCCGACAAGGGCTACCCGTCCCGAGCCAACCGCGCCTACCTGCGCAGGCGCGGCATCCAGGCGGTGATCCCCGACCGGAAGGACCAGCGGCACAACCGCAAGGCCAAGGGCCGCCTCGGTGGGCGGCCCCCACGGTTCGATCGCGAGGCGTACAAGCAGCGCAACACTGTCGAGCGGGCCATCGGCCGCCTCAAGCGCTACCGCGCCATCGCCACCCGCTACGACAAGCTCGCCATCCGCTACGAAGCGGCCATCCAAGTCGCAATGATCCTCGACTGGAAACCCAGTTCGTAAACACGACCTAG
>NZ_WIAO01000086.1 GCF_009451885.1 Glycomyces albidus | reverse complement strand
GCGTTGATGCGGTAGTAGATGCCGCGGTCCTTGATCCGCCGGCGGCGGTTGGCGGGCGCCTGCGTGTCGCGGGTGAACGTGACGGTCTTGCGCTCGAGTTCCGCGTCGCCCTTCGACGCCACGTAGTCGCCGTCCGCGTCGGTGTCGTATCGGTAGAGGGTGTGGGTGCCGGCGGTGAAGGCGATGGTGGCGGTGGCGGGCATGGTCGGTGCGGGGTAGTCGTCGACGAGCTGGTCGGTCATGCGGGCGAAGCGGGGGCTGCCGGTCTGCCAGTGGAGCTGGCGCAGCAGGTTGATGTGGTGCTGGTGGTAGGACACGGTCGGCACCCGGTGGGCCTGGCAGTAGAAGGAGATCCACCGCTCGTTGCGCAGCAGCGGGAAGTACCGGTCGATCGTGGTGCACGCCCCGTCGAACAGCGCCGCGGCCAGTTCGCTGCCGGTGGCCCGGACATAGTCCCACAGGCCGAACATGGCGAAGATCATGCCGTTGTAGGTGTAGTCGCCCGTGCCCGGGGTGTTGCCCGGGTACTCCTGGATCCACAGGTACCCGGCGCTGTTGCGGTTGACCACCCACGGGGTGGCGTCGTCGGCGCGCAGGAGCGAGGCGAAGGCCCCGTCCGCCGCCGCCAGGTAGAGCGTGCGCTCCTCCTCGCTGACGCCCTCCAGTTCCGAGAGCTGGATGAACAGGCTGAGCGCCTCGCCCTGGGCCATGCCGGAGTACCAGGGGGCGCGGTAGTCGACCCCGCTGTGGGTGGCGTGGGCGAAGTCGAACGGGTAGGGGAAGTACCACGCGCCGCGGGTCTCGACGCGGGTCTCGATCAGGCGGCCGGCCTGGGCCTTGGCCCGGGTCAGGTAGAGGTCCTTGCGGGCGGGGTCGGTTTCGGTGCGGTAGGCGGTGATGCACCCGAGCCCGAACTGGATCTGGGTGACCGGCTGGTCGTAGCCCGGCTCGTCCCAGTCGGGCCGGTACTGGATCACGCCGTCGGCGTCGAGGTAGGTGTGCTGGGTGTCGGGGGTGACGTTCTCCCACCGCGTCGGCCGGTCCCGCCACGGCTTCATATGCTCCGGAATATCCAGCACCGCAACAAAACCGTCC
>NZ_WIAO01000085.1 GCF_009451885.1 Glycomyces albidus | reverse complement strand
TGTATTGCCCTGTGAGGTTGTGGACGCGGGTGGCGGGTGGTTTGCCTCCGAGTGCGGTGTGGGCGCGGTGATGGTTATACCAGTGCAGCCATGTCGGGAGAGCTGCTCGTCGCTCGTGTTCGGACCGGTAGGGGCGGGCGTAGGCCCATTCGTCGGTCAGGGTGCGGTGGAAGCGTTCGACTTTCCCGTTGGTCTGGGGCCGGTAGGGTCGGGTCCGTTTGTGCTTGACGCCGTTGGCGGCCAGTAGGTCGCGCCAGAGGTGGGACTTGTAGCAGGGGCCGTTGTCGGTCAGCACGCGCTCGGTGGTGATCCCGATGCGCGTGAAGTGGTCGAGGGCGCGGGCCATGAAGCCGGTCGCGGTCTCCTTGGTCTCGTCGAACAGGATCTCGGTGTAGGCGAGGCGGGAGTGGTCGTCCAAGGCGGTGTGCAGGTAGGCGTAGCCGTGGCGGGCGCTCTTGGCGGAGCTGTTGTTCGGGATCGGGGCGGCGTGGGTGCGGGTCCGGCGCCCGGCCGCACGGCCTAGGACCTTGTGGCCGCCGCCGTCAGGGATGTTCCCGAGCTTCTTGACATCGACATGGACCAGCTCGCCGGGACGGGACCGTTCGTAGCGGCGGACCGGCTGGCCGGTGGCGCGGTCGAGGTGGGCAAGGCGGGGCAGGCCGTAACGGGTCAGGACCCGGTGGACGGTGGAGGGGTTCAGGCCCAGCAGGAAGGCGATGCGGGCCGGACCCCAGCGGCGCAGGACGCGGACTTTGATGATGCGCCGTTCGGTCCGGGTCGGGAGCCGGCGCGGGCTCGCATGCGGGCGACAGGAGCGATCCAACATCCCCGCTGCGCCGTGCCGGCGGTAGCGGTCGGCCCAACGCCATGCGGTCGCCGGTGCGACTTGGAAGCGCTCGGCGGCGCGGCGCACGGGCCAGCCGTCATCGACCACGCATCGGGCCAGGCGCAGCCTGCCGGTCGGGGTCAACGGGGCGTTAGAGTGAGTCATAGAGGGCCTTCCCGGATCGGCGTGACGTTGTAGCGACACACACCGAACCAGAAGGCCCTCGCTCCATTTCCGCCCGGCTCAGCCAGTGAGGTGTTCACAACCTCCCAAGACAGAACA
>NZ_WIAO01000084.1 GCF_009451885.1 Glycomyces albidus | reverse complement strand
TGAGGTGTAGCAAGGATCTTGGACGCGGATCTCATAACGGTTGGGTTTCAGGCGGCGCGAGCGTAATACTCGGCCAGGGTCTCGGCGGGGGTCTTGTAGCCGAGGGTCGAATGTAGGCGTTGACGGTTGTAGAACACTTCGATGTAGTCCGCGACCGCCGTTCGCGCTTCGGTCCGGGTGGCGAAGGACCGCTGGTGGTAGCACTCGTTCTTCAAGCTCGCGAAGAACGACTCGGCAGCGGCGTTGTCCCAGCACACGCCGGTGCGGCCCATTGACCGCTCGACGCCGTTGGCGCGGCACCAAGCGGCGAACGCAGCCGCGCTGTACTGAGTTCCGCGGTCGCTATGGAACACCGCGCCCGCATCGAGGTGCCCGGCTTCCTTCGCGGCGGCCAGGGCGTCGGTGACCAGACTGGTGCGCATGTGGTCGGCCATCTGCCAGCCGATGACCATGCGGGTGTGCAGGTCGATGACCGTCGCCAGGTAGAGCCAGCCCTCTCCGGTCCTGAGGTAGGTGATGTCCCCGACCGCAACCCGCCCAGGGGCTTCGGCGGTGAAGGCCCGCTCGACGCGGTCGGGCACCGACTCGGCGATCTCCCCGGGGATCGTGGTCTTCTTCCAGGCCCTGGGCTGGACCGCTTCCAGGCCGGCCTCGCGCATCAGATCCGCGACCAGTCCCACCGAGCAGGCGATGCCCTCGCGGTTGAGCTGCGCCGCAACCCGGCGGCACCCGTAGGTCCGGCGCGAGGCCGCGAAGATCCGTTTGACCTCGACGGCCAGGACTCTCCGCCGGGCCGCGGTGGCCGTCTCGGCCCGGTTCTTCCAGTAGTAGAAGGTCGACCGGGCCACCCCGAGCAGCCGGCACATCCAGGTGATCTCGTAGCGGGCCTTCTCCGCCTCGATCAGGGCGCAGCGCTCGGCTATCCCTGCTCCCTCGCGAAGAAGGCCGCGGCTTTTTTCAGGAACTCGTTCTCCATGCGCAGCCGCGCGATCTCGGCTTCCAGCTCGCTGATGCGGGCGCGATCCACGGGTGTTTCCTCGGGTTGTGCTTCGGGGTGTTCGTCTTTCCAGGTGTTGACCCAGTTGCCCAGGGTCGTCGAGTTGATGCCGAGATCGCGCGCGACCTCGGCGACCGTTCGACCGGTCTGGACGACCATCTGCACAGCCTCCGCCTTGAACTGCGGGCTGAACTTCCGGCGCTTCGCGGGCATGGACACGATCCTCTCAAATCAGGATCCGTGTCCAACATCCTTGTTACACCTCA
>NZ_WIAO01000083.1 GCF_009451885.1 Glycomyces albidus | reverse complement strand
GAGGTTCTGACGTTTCTATGTCTGTCAAGTCATGTCATGGCGGTCGGTGTTGCTGGTTGCAGCAGTCGGTAGATCTCTCGGGCGATGTACCGCTTCAGCATTCGGATGATCTCCTTTTTAGACTTTCCTTGCTGGATTCGTTTGGCCACGAACTGTCTCGTGCGCTTGTCATGGTGCATGCGGCAGATCGCGATCGTGTAGATCGCCCGGTTGAGCTGGCGGTTGCCGCCCCGGTAGAGCCGGTGGCGGCCGTCGGTCTGACCCGATCCGGCCGGGATGGGGCAGACGCCGGCGAGTTTCGCCAGGGCCGCCTCGGATCCGAGGCGTTCGGGGTTGTCGCCGACGGCGCACAAGATGGTCGCGGCGGTCACGTAGCTGATCCCGAAGGCCGCCACCAGGGCGGGCGCAGTCGCTTCGGCGCGTGCCTTGAGGTCGGCTTCGAGATCGGCGGCCTCGGCGTCGAGCGCGAGCCAGCGACGCGCGATCGATCGCAGGGCGATCCGTCGGTTCGCGGTCGGATCGGCCCCGTGTCGTGGCCGCAGGCGCGCGAGGCGGAGGGCGGTCGCTCTCGTGTTCATGCCCGCGCACGACTCGGCGAGGTCGAGGTCGTCGGCCAGGAGTGCTTTGAGGGCGTTGCCGGACTCGGTCCGGGCCTTGACCGCGCCGCCTCGGGCGACCATCAAGGCCCGCAGGGCCTCCACCGGCCCGTTGCAGGCTTTTGGGACGCCGGTGGCGCGGCCATCGATCACGGCCCAGGCCGCGGCTTCGGCGTCCAGGGCATCGGATTTGCCGCGGGAGCGTCGATTCGAGGACGCATAGGTGTTGACCTCGATGACGGTCGCTCCGGTACCGGTCAGTGCCGCGGTGAGGGTTTTGCCGTAGGAGGCGGTCCCCTCGATTCCGAAGACCGCGACCGGGCCGAGCGCGGCCGCCCAGGCGGCAAGGGCGGCGTGACCGGCCCGGGTGTTGTCGAACGATGCGGTCGCGATCAGGCCCCGGGAGGGCTCGACCGCGGCTGCCACATGCTGTGCCTTGTGGGTGTCGACGCCGATCACGAGGTGGCCGACAGGGCGGCCGGACGTGCGGGGAGCTGTCATGGTAGGGAAACCTCCGATACGCTGGAAGGGCATACCGGGCATCGCGTCGGGGGACGACATCACTGTCATGGGGCTGCACTGCGGCGCCAGGTTTCTATCAGGTCAGATCCCGGACGCGGTGCCCTTTTCCATGTGCGACATGGACGGGCAGGACCGACAGGTCAGAACGAAGGCACTCGACCGAGGCCAGCAATGGCTCAGGTCAGGTCCTGCCCGGTGTACCGCCTGTGGCTTCAAACGGTACGACCCCAGACTGACAGCGATGG
>NZ_WIAO01000082.1 GCF_009451885.1 Glycomyces albidus | reverse complement strand
TGAACTGCTCCCCGGAAGTTGGACTGAGAATTCGGTTCCGCTTCCGGGGAGTTGTTGTTTGCATCCGTATAGTTCGTTGACCGAGCAGGAGCGTGCTGCTGCGGTGTCGCTGTTCGAGGCCGGTCACGGCCATATGAGCGCGGCTTCCCTGCTGGGGGTCGGGCATCAGGGAGTACGTAACCTGTTCGACCGGTGGAAGATCCATGGTCGAGAGGTGCTGGTGGAGAAGCGGACCAAACGGCGGTTCTCGTTCGAGGAGAAGCGGGAGATCGTGCGCCGCTATCTGACCGGCGAGGCATCGGGGCTGGAGCTGGCGGCCGAGTACGAGCTGTCCTCCCGGAAGATCATCACCAAATGGGTGCGGATCGTGCGCGAGGAGGGCGAGGAGGGCCTGCGGCCGAAGCCGAAGGGACGGCCGGGGCGGTCCTCGAACGTCGCCCAGGAGCCGGCCAGTGAGCTCGAGAGGCTGCGCGCGGAGAACGAGCGGTTGCGCGCCGAGGTTGCCTACCTGGGAAAATTGAAGGCCTTGAGGGATCAGGAGCGGCAGTGAAGACCCGTGCTGTCGCAGCGCTCAAGGCCGAGTTCCCGCTGCCGGTACTCCTTCGAGTCGCCGGCCTGGCGCGGTCGACGTTCTTCTACCACCAGGCCCGCATCGGCCGTCCCGACCCGAAGCAGGCGCTCAAAGACGCCATCCGCACCGCGTTCGCCGAAGCGGGAGGCCGTTACGGGCACCGACGCCTCCACACCGTCCTGGTCCGACAAGGCTGGACAGTCGCCAAGAAGACCGTGTTGGCACTCATGCGAGTTATGGAACTGCGCTGCGGGGTCCGAAGACGCCGGCACCCCTTCAAGTCCTACCAGGGCCAGACCGGACTGACCGCGCCGAACCGCCTCGACCGCGACTTCACCGCCGATGCGCCGAACCGCAAGTGGGTCACCGACGTCACCGAGTTCGCCATCGACGGCAGACGGGTCTACCTGTCCCCGATCATCGACCTGTTCGACCGGTCCGTAGTCGCCTACGCGATCGGCCCGTCACCGAATCTGGCCCTCACGCTCGCGTCGCTGCGCGACGCGACCGCGACCCTTGCCGAGGGCGAGCACCCGCTCGTTCATTCCGACCAGGGCTTCCAGTACCAGCACGCCTCCTGGCGCCGTCTGCTGGCGACACACGGGCTCACCCAGTCCATGTCCCGCAAAGGCAACTGCCTCGACAACGCCATCGCCGAAGGCTTCTTCGGCCACCTCAAGTCCGAGATCTTCCAAAGCGGCCACCCCCAAACCGCCTACCAACTCACCATCGCGATCAAGGAGTACATCCGCTGGTACAACACCGAACGCATCCACACACGGCTTGAGGGCCTGACCCCGGCTGCATACCGGGCCCAGACCCTCATGGCCTAGCCTTCAAACACCAGTCCAACAATCGGGGACCAGTTCA
>NZ_WIAO01000081.1 GCF_009451885.1 Glycomyces albidus | reverse complement strand
CGTCTGGTACTGCGGCTGCTGCGGTTGCTGGGGCCGCTGCTGCTGGGACGGCTGCGCCTGCGGCGGCTGCGCCGGGCGCGGCGGCTGCGCGCCGCCGCGCGCGCTCGGCGGCTGCGCGGGGTGGGGCGACTGCTGGCCCTGCCGGGCGCCGTAGACGGCGCCCTGCTGGCCGGTCTGCGCCGGCTGCTGCCCGGTCTGACCCGGCCGAGCAGGCTGCTGGCCCGTCTGGCCCGGCTGCCCGTACACCGCGCCCTGCGGGCGTGACGGCGGAACCGAAGGGGCCGAAGGGGAATGCTGCGGAGCGACGGCAGGCTGCCGGCCGGCGCGGGGCGGCATGTTGAGCGTGCCGCCGTTGTCGTCGTCGACCGGGCGCTTGTCGTCGTCCTCGTCGTCGGAGTGGCGCCCGCCGGCGCGGTAGTTGCCGCTCTGGTAGCCGCCCCCCTGGTAGGTGCCGCCGCCGTAGACGTTGCCGCGGTCGGTCATCGGGGTCCTCCTCCGGTCGGGGCGGATGCGTAGGCGGCGGGTCCGTGCTCGCCGTCGAGGCGCTGCAGGCGGACACCGAGCTGGTCGGCGACGTTCAGGAGCTGGTTCTGGGCCGACTCCCACGACGCCTGGTCGAGCGCGAGGCGCACGATGGCGTCGACGGCGAGCTGGCGTCCGGTGACGCGGCCGTCGGGGTTGACCTTGCCGTTCGCTCCGGCGGTGACCACGATGGAGACGGTCACGAAGGCGGCGGGGACGCCGGAGAGGGCGTCGACGGTGCGGTGCAGTGCGACGGCGTCGGTGGGCCACTTGGTGATCCGGTAGGCGACGTGGCGGAGGCCGTCGGCGTACCAGTGGTTCCACTCCTCGGCGGTCCGCTCGCCGGGGACCGGCGCGAAGGCGACGCCGAGGGACTGCTGGACCGCTTCGCGGACGCCTTCGGCGTCGAGGATGCGGTTGGGGACGCCGACGTTGCCGAGGAGCTTGCTGACGCGCTGGGCGGTCGAGGCGAGCGCCTTGTAGACGCCGTCGACTTCGCCGCCGCGCTCGGCGGTGGCCTCGCGGGCGTCGCGGGCGCCGAGGCGCACGGACAGCCACGCCTTGTGGTGGACGACGGCGGGGTAGTCGCCGAGCAGTTCGCGGTAGGAGCGCGAGGCGGGGCTGTTGTCGTACGCAGCCAGGCCGACCGGGGTGGTGTGGCCGACGAGCTGGACCGCGGTGACGGGGACGGACGTCTCGTCGAAGAGGCGCTCGAGGCGCTCGAGCGGGACGGCCTTCGTGCCCTCGTCGGTGGTGCCGATCTCGATGACGGTGAACCAGCCGTTGTTGTCGTGGCCGATGCCGACGTTCTCGTCGCGGTCCTCGACACCGGTGATGCCCAGGTCGGGGGCGATCCGGTGGAGGACCTCGGTGAGCTGCTCGGGGTCGAGCGCGCGGATGCGCCGCCGCATGCGGGACTTGAGGGGCCAGGTCTGGTACCACCAGTAGTCGCCCTTGCGCCAGAAGACGACGACCAGCACGATGAGCGCGATGCCGCCGCCGACGGCCAGCGCGATCGTCCCGAACGCCAGGCTCGCCAGAGCGATCGTGAGCGCGAGCTCGACGGCGATGAGCTGCGCGACGGTGAGCGGGCCGAGCCGTCCCGAGGAGCGGGTCGTGAACACGACCGACTCGCCGGCGACAGGCCCGCCTTGCTGCTGGGCCTGCACGGACGCGGTACCGCGTGCTTGCTGCTGCCCCTGAAGCATCGTCATTGGCGACGTCTCCATCATGAAGGTGAGTGGTCGTACCTATCGTAAGCGGACGAGTCCACCTCTTGGTGCCCCGCCCTTCCGGTGTTTCGCCCGGTATACGGCGGACCGGTCCTTTGGCGCTGCGGCGTTAGACTGAGCGGGTGCGATTCCTCCCGCGTATTCCTCTCTATTCCGCGACGGTTGCCATGGCAACGGCCGGAACGGTACTGCTTGCGAGCACTCCTGCGCACGCCGAGTTCACCACGCCGGTCGCCTCGGGGGACGATATCTCCCCTTGCGAGACCGGGTCGGGCAACAGCGATCCGCTCACCGCGCGGGACTGGGCGGGTGACTTCATCGGGCTCGATGAGGCGCACCAGTTCAACCTCGGGGCGACCGACGAAGGCGACCCGGTGACGATCGCGGTCATCGACTCGGGTGTCGAGAAGTCGCTCACGGACATCTTCGGGACCCGTGTCAAGTCGGGCTGGGACGCTTGGGATCCCGACAGCGACGGGACCTGCGACGCCCACGGGCACGGCACTGCGGTGGCGGCGATCGCCGCCGGCGCGGCCCAGGGCGAGCAGTTCGTGGGGGTCGCCCCCCGGGCCGAGATCCTGCCGCTGCGCGCGTTCATCGGGGACGACGGCGCCGACGCGAACCGGTCGCGGCTCGTGGCGGAGCTGATCGACGACGCGGTCGCGAACGGCGCCGACGTCATCAACATCTCGATCACGCTTCCCGACACGACGTTCCTGCAGGAAGCCGTCGCGAATGCGATCGCGGCGAACGTGGTGATCGTCGCCGCCACCGGGAACGACAATCTGCACATGGACGATCCGGCCGTGCTGGCCGATCCGGAGCAGGCGAAGTTCTTTCCGGCGAACTATGAGGACGTCATCGCGGTCGGGGCGCACAACCAGGACGGGAACTTCTACGTCCAGACCAACTACGGGGAGAACATCGACTTGATCGCCCCGGGCCAAAACGTGGTCGTGCCGCTTCCCGGCGGCGGCTGGGTCCCCACGCAGGGCACCAGTTTCGCGGCCCCGTATGTGGCGGGCGCGGCGGCGCTGCTCAAGGCGGAGTTCGGGACGGACGTCTCGCCCGCTTGGGTCGAGCACCGGTTGACGACCACCGCGATCCATCCGCCGAACGACTTCAACATCTACCAGGGCCACGGCGTCCTGAACGTGGGTGCGGCGGTCTCCACGCCGCTCGCGCCGGGAGAGGATCCGACGGCGACGTCGTTCTCGGACGCCCCGACCGACGGCGAGTCGTCGGATCCGGGCTCCCAGCCGACCCCCGAGCAGGAGCCGTCGTCCATCGCGGCGATCGACGTCGACTACGACCCGCTCGCGTTCGAGAAGACGGTGGCGTGGGCGAGTGTGGGCGGCTCCATCGTCCTGGTCGCGCTGGTCCTGGTGCTTCGCACGATCATCCCGAAGGGCCGCCGGCGCCGCTGGCGGGCCGGCACGAGGGACCCGGATCGCGTGAAGGAGCCGGAGCGGTCGCTCGAGAAGGCGGAAAGCGGCGCCTAGTAGCGGACATGCGAAGAGGGGCGCAGTCCGATTGAACTGCTCCCCGGAAGTTGGACTGAGAATTCGGTTCCGCTTCCGGGGAGTTGTTGTTTGCATCCGTATAGTTCGTTGACCGAGCAGGAGCGTGCTGCTGCGGTGTCGCT
>NZ_WIAO01000080.1 GCF_009451885.1 Glycomyces albidus | reverse complement strand
ACCGTCAACGCCTACATTCGACCCTCGGCTACAAGACCCCCGCCGAGACCCTGGCCGAGTATTACGCTCGCGCCGCCTGAAACCCAACCGTTATGAGATCCGCGTCCAAGATCCTTGCTACACCTCAGAGCCGAACTTGGCCAGGACCCCGATCCTCAGGAGGACGTGCCGAACCAGCGGCTGGCGGTTGGCGACCCTGGTTGTTTCATTTTGCAGGATGAGGATGGCCAGGTGTTCGGTCTGTGGTTTGAAGACGCGATGAGCGGCGACGCGTACTCGGCTGATCCGACAAAGGTGCGGAAGATCCTGGTCGACAACAGTCTCGGGTCGCTCCTGGACGCGACTTACTCTTCCTACCCTGACGGCGACCGCGGCGGTTACACGATCCAATTTCACCGGGACAACTGGCACGCTCCAGGATGAGTCGAGTGGTCCTAGGCAGAGTGGGGAACACCGTGTCGATGTCGGTCTCCACGAAGCCGGTGAGTCCGCCCCGCCGTGGGCATCTGTGCCCCAGGTGATGGACTCGCCGCCGGCCTGCTCGGTGCGCGCGTCGGCGAGTGGTCGACAGGGGATCGCGCATGATCCTTGCCACCGGTTACCGCTGGCCGTTGTTGAAGGCCGACCGGACACTACAGACCGTGATCAAACTTCAGATGTACCGGCATCACTCGCAAGCGGCTTTTGCATGAGCTTCCTGGTACCACTCGACCACACCGTTGACCACTTCCGCATCGAAAGGTGCGACAAGGCATGAATTAGGGAGCGGCGATGCCACGTTAGCCCCAAAAGGATGGGGCAGTCCAGGGCACCGATTCAGCGAAGCCGCTTGGTCTTGGATTCCATTACCTGAGCCGCTTCCGTTTGTTTGAGTTCATCATAGAACTCATTTGCGGTCTGATAGCGCTCAGCACGATCCCGCTTCAAGGCCTTGCCAATGATACTCTGCAGCTCATCCGATACTGGAAGGACTGATACATCAATATCCTCGTAGAGTGTCCGATGGATGACACTCATTGGATCTGGATCCGAGAAGTAGGGGGTATCACCAGCGGCGCAATAGAATAGGACCATCCCGAGTGCCCAAATATCCACCAGATGATCCGGATCGTTGTATTTGATCAAGTCTGGTGACGCGTATGCCAAAGTACCGAGGACTTCCCCGGTGTCGGTAAGTCGGTCCTGTCCGGTCTTCACGGCGATGCCAAAATCGAGAATGACCGGGCCTCGGTCTCTCTCAATACGGATATTCGAGGGCTTGAGGTCAATTCTGGCGATTCCGTTTTCTTTTAGATAAGACAATGCCTCGGCAATTCGCAGTCCGATAGCAACAATGCTCGGCTCGGGTAGCGGGCCGTCGCGGTAGACAAGACCATCAAGGTCAGGGCCCTCTAGCAACTCCATAACGATCGCAGTACCGATCTCAGGATTCTTTACCACATCGTACGTCCGGACGATCTGAGGATGACGCAATTGTTCGGCCAAATGGGCTTCCCGTTCTATGCGTTCCCGCATAGACGAACGGTCATAGTCAACCTCTCGGAGCGCCTTCACTGCTACTGGGCGATCCAATAGGCGGTCGTAGCCGCGGTACACCGTGCCCATCCCGCCCATACCGATCGCCTCACGAATCTCATAGCGGTCGGCGAGGACTCTGACAACGGGGAGAAGTCCAGCACTACCAGCATCAGCGGAGGCGACGAGAGTACCAGCAGATATATTGAGAGCTGCCCGCTCGGACTCGTTGCTCGCCGCGAGCTCCAAAAGGACTTTCCGGATACTAGCGGAGAGCTTATAGACCGCCCCGCGCACCGCACGCTGCTCATTTAGTAGGGCCTCTTGTGGGTTGGCCGATCGGATGCTTTCCACTATCCCCTGTCCTTCGAGGTGCTCGAGGAATTTGGAGACGGTGTTCACGGGAGATTGGATCAGCGGATCGAGGTCCATTCGACCCTTGCCAGCAGCGAGCTCACCAGGCGTGAACGGCTCGCCTTCGCTTCGCAGGACCCAGTCCATGACGTAGTAGACCCCGAGCCGGTGGCGGTCGATGTCAATGTCGATCGCAAACAGCGAATCCTTGGGCGCGCGCTGATCTTCGATAAACTGCCGCAAGATGCCCTCGAGGCGGGCATAGAACACCACGCGTTCCAGATCGTGGTCTGAGATGCAGATGAAGGGGCCATCACTACCCCAGACTACAAAAGAGTTGAATTCCTGAAGCAGTCTTCGCGGAATACCACGGGCCTTGAACTGAAGATAGTCACGAAAGTGCCCGAGATGATGCTCGCTCTTGTCATCATGTTGGATTAGAGTATCAAGAAGATCGTCGACTGCACTCCACGTGCAAGGGACGTACAATCGCCAGCCGAAAATACTTTCGTAGATGCTGTTTCCGCGGGCAACATCCTTGATTGCATGATCGTGCAAATCGGGACCGGCCACAAGAAGGTAGTGGGCACCCGGCATGGTCAGCACGTTCTTCAGTCCGCCGAGTATCTTCTCAATCATCTCCAGTCCGGAATCGGTTGCGGTGAGCTTGTCCGCCTCGTCGAGTACGACCACCAGTCGGATTCTGCCTCTGGTCGAACGCGACCAGGGCCATCGCCACCGGGCGCGGCCTTTCGGTCGGAGCGATTCGCTATTATTGAGAAGTGAGACCATTCGCATGATGTCGTGTTCGACGTCAGTCTCAGAATAGGCCAGAAACTGTGCCTCGGTCGCAAGGGAGCGCGTACGCTTGGCAGAGGCTGTCAGGCTTGCCAATGGTGCCTTTGCGGTCCTGCCGATTCCAACGCTGATAGCTCCAGCGCGTTCAATCGCATCCGACTGCGTTTCCTTGAATGCAAGTGAAGTACGCATGTAAGCAAGGAGCAGGGACTGCTGGAATTCTGGAGAAAGGCGCTCGAATAGGCCTTCATCATGCAAGCGTTCGAAGATCCGTCTTGTGATAGCGAATAGGAGGCGGTCGATATCAGTGGCTCTTGCCACACTTATGACGACCGGTACCACGATCTCGTCTGGTCTTGACTGGAGGGAGAGTCGCTCCAATGTGCGAAGGATGACGGTGGACTTCCCGACACCTCGAAAACCGGTGACCAGGAACGCTCCCCCCGTTGAGTGCAGTATTCGATCATGCAGCGCATCAACGAGCTCTGCATTGCCCAACATCGGCAGCATCGAGTCAGCGATGGGGAGCGGCTCGTGAATGTATCGGAAGGTATCGACGAGGGGTATCCGTACCATAACTCCGACTCCTATTCGAGAATCCGGTCGGCTGAGGCCGACTCGAGGGCCAGGGTTTGCCGCTCAGCTCGAAGGTCATCTACGTAGGGGCATTCATTGCCAGCGCGGACACCAGCACTCACAAGAGCTTAGCGCTAGCACCGACGGAGGAATCCCCACGACGGGACATAGACAGCCCAGCATAGTCGCGATCTCGTGAGAAGGGGTCCACCAGGCTTGCCGCTTCTCCGCCTGTGCTCATCGAAGATCCATGTTGGTACCTATCCTGGCCGACACTGATCAGTCACACAGCACTCTAAGAACCCCTGAGGTGTAACAAGGATGTTGGACACGGATCCTGATTTGAGAGGATCGTGTCCATGCCCGCGAAGCGCCGGAAGTTCAGCCCGCAGTTCAAGGCGGAGGCTGTGCAGATGGTCGTCCAGACCGGTCG
>NZ_WIAO01000008.1 GCF_009451885.1 Glycomyces albidus | reverse complement strand
GGGGCGAGGGGCGAGGGGCGAGGGGCGAGGGGCGAGGGGCGAGGGGCGAGGGGCGAGGGGCGAGGGGCGAGGGGCGAGGGGCGAGGGGCGAGGGGCGAGGGGCGAGGGGCGAGGGGCGAGGGGCGAGCCCGGAATCGGGTTCCGGCGACCGTTCGAAGCGCCCTCGCCGGGCGCCTAAAGGCCCTGTTGACGCCGCCAATGAGGCGGTTTGGTCACACTCCCGTGTGTCGAGGGGTTCCGGGCTCGAATTCAGGGGCTTCCGCTGTCTAGACTCGCGCCATGGAGAAACACCGTTCTTCACCTGACCAGGTGACCGCGACCCGGTCGCCCGGTCGCCGCACGTACCTCATGTGCCGCCCCGCCTACTACGCGGTCGAGTACGCCATCAACCCGTGGATGGACACGACCGCCCCCGTCGACGCCGCGCTCGCCTGCGCCCAATGGGAAGAGCTCGCCGACACCTACACCGCCCTCGGCCACGACGTCCTCCGCCTCGAGCCCGAGCCCGGCCTGCCCGACATGGTCTACGCCGCCAACGGCGCCTTCGTCGTGGACGGCATCGCCTACGGCGCGAGCTTCCGCCACCCCGAACGCCGCCCCGAGGCCGACGCCCACGAGAAGTGGTACCGCACCTCCGGCTGGACCTTCGCCGAACCCGAGCACATCAACGAAGGCGAAGGCGACTTCACCTACCTGCCCGGCCGCGGACTCATCCTCGCCGGCTGGGGCTTCCGCACCGACGCCCGCGCCCACGCCGAGGCCGCCGACGTGTTCGGCCGCCAAGTCGTCTCGCTGCGCCTGGTCGACCCCCGCTACTACCACCTCGACACCGCCCTCGCGCCCCTCGACGACGAGAACATCGCCTACTTCCCCGACGCCTTCGCGCCCGGCAGCCGCCTCCTCCTCGAACGGCTCTTCCCCGACGCGCTGATCGCCGACGCCGAGGACGCGGCCGGGTTCGGCCTCAACTTCGTCTCCGACGGCACCAACGTCGTCATCAATGCCGAAGCCGAGGGCATGGCCCGCAAGCTCCGCGACGCCGGGTACGAGCCCGTCCCCGTCGACCTCTCCGAACTCAAGAAGGGCGGCGGCTCCGTCAAGTGCTGCACCGCTGAGCTCCGGCGCTGACAGGCGACCGCCGGGACGACCCGGCGGCCCGCCGAGCCCCAGGTCGCAGGGCGGCTTCGGCCGCGGTGCCGCCAGGACCGCCGGGAACCTCGACTGCCTGACGGCGCTCACCTCGAAACAGCAAGCCGTGCAAGGGGCCGTGCGACGCACAAGTCGCACCGGCCCCTTCGTCGATCGTCGCGAGGGTGCGGACCGCGTCCTGCCACGGCAGGCGTCCAACCGCCGCCGCAGTCCGCACCCTGGCCTCGAAACCGGACCCGCGCGGGCCCGGCAGGTCAGGCGGCGGCCAGTGTGGCCGCCGGGCGGGGTTCGGGGTGCTCGCTGCCGACCGGAGCGCACAGCGCCCGCGGAGCGGACGCCGAACCGCCGGGGATGTCGACCGCCGCGATCACGGGCCGCACCAGCCGCACCGTGTCGTCGGTGCGGAGCGGGCTCGACGGGAAGACCGCCGCGGCGACCGGCGCCGGGACTGCGGGGAAGGCGGCGCCCGAGGACAGCACCAGACTCGACGGCTCCGTCCGGGGCCGCTCGGCGGGCCGGGCCGTGGCCTTCGGGCGCCGGAACGCGCGGGCGAGCAGGGCGTCCACCCGCCACACCCGCTTCGCGTGCGTCGCGGGGAGCCAGAAGTGCCAGCGGTGCGGCTCCGTCGCGCCGGGTCCCTCCAGGACGGTGAAGTTGAGTTCGACCCCCGGTCCGGCCGGGTCGGCCGACCAGCGGAGGTTCTCGATCGCGGCCACGGGCGCGTCGAGGCACAGGCGCACGCGGCCGAGCAGCCGCGACTGCCGGGTCACCACCATGCGTTCGCCGGTGAGCATGAGGACGTGGTCGCCGCTGCCGAGCCCGTCGGAGCCGACGCACCGGCTCAGCAGCGACACCTGGTCGCCGGGCGAGATGTTGCGGCGTAGGAGCGGGACGTGCCGGGACAGTGCCGTCGTGGTCAGCCCGGCCTCGGCCGAACTCGCCAGCATGCTGCGGGAGAAGAGATCCATTTGCTTGTACCCCACCTAGATCCGTGAACGCGGTTGATCGCTCGGCGACGCGCTCTCGAAGTGGGTAACTGAAATCCGCATGTGCAGGTTACGGCTGCGGGGTGTCCTTCCCCACAACTCACCCCTTCGGGCGAGGGGTCCTCATGACGCGCCCGGCCGCGCCGGCGGGGACGGGGTCAGTCCCGGAGCTCGAGCCGCATCGCTTCCAGCGCTTGGAGTTCGAGCTCGAGTTCGAGCCGGTGGTCCGCGCCGAGGTCGTCCCACTGGTCCCAGTGGTCAGGGCTCCATTCGTCCAGGTCCCATTCGCCCGGCTCCCATGCTCCCGGGCCCCATCGGTCGGGGTCCCAGTCGCCGCTCCAGTCGGGGTCGGGATCCTCCGCCGACTCCTCGGGGCTGCAGGGATCGCCTTCGCCGACCGGGACCAGGCGCGGCGGCTCGGACTGCCCGCCGCCTCCGCTCTCACCGGCCTCCTCCACCGGCGGGCCCGGGTCGTCCTCGGGGTCGCCCCCCGAGAGCGGTTCGGCACGCGGCTCTGCGGGCTCCGGATCGATCCCGGCACCGGGCTCGGCGAGGCCGTCCGGGACGGGATCGCCGCCGGCGATGCCCTCGATCTCGCCGGGCGTGAGCGCCGGCTCCTCACCCTCGATGACGACCGTGCCCGACTCGATCTCCACCGGTTCGACCGCGTCCCCGCCGGTGTAGAGCCCGCGGGTGAAGGTCCACCCGACCATCGCGAAGGACGCCACGGTGCCGGCGCTCACCCCCACCAGGGCGAACCAGATGCCGACCGGCCACCGTGTCCCCTGGTCGCTGCCTTTGCCGCGCACTGCGCGCTCCTTCCCGCCACCCCCGTGCGACGAAACGGCCGTTCAGGGCCGATGATGTCGATGAAACGACGGTCCTCGGCTACTCAGTGTCAGACTTCAATCCCGAATAGTAATCGGGCGGTGGGTGTGACGCACGCCGCGCAGGACTTTGGGATGCTTGGATGTACCGGAATACGAATATGAGGAGGCATCAATGGGCGACACACAGCGTCCAGCCAAGAAGACGGCCAAGAGCCGTCCGAAACCCGCCTCGACGAACGAACCACAGTTCGTGCAGCTGCTCTCACCCGAGGGCACGCGCGTCAAGCATCCCGACTACCACCTCGACCTGACCGACGACGAGTACCGCGGCCTCTACCGCGACCTCGTCATCACCCGCGAACTGGACGCCCAGGGCACCGCCCTGCAGCGCCAGGGCCAGCTCGGCCTGTGGCCGAGCCTCCTCGGCCAGGAGGCCGCCCAGGTCGGCTCCGGCCGGGCCCTCAAACCCCAGGACACCGTCTTCCCGGCGTACCGGGAGCTCGGCGTCCAGTGGTGCCGCGGCATCGACCTCATCTCGGCGTTCGCGCTCTTCCGCGGCACCGACCTCGGCGGCCGCGACACCGTCGGCGACCGCTTCAACATGTACGCGATCGTCATCGCCTCCCAGACCCTCCACGCCGCCGGGTACGCCATGGGCGTCGCCATGGACGGCGCGGTCGGCGGCGAGGACGGCGAGGCCGTCATCGTCTACCACGGCGACGGCGCCACCAGCGAGGGCGACTTCAACGAGGCGCTCATCTGGGCCGGGGTGTTCAACTCCCCGCTGGTCTTCTTCTGCCAGAACAACCAGTACGCGATCTCCGAGACCAACGCGCGCCAGTTCCGGCTCCCGCCGTACCGCCGCGCCGAGGGCTTCGGCGTCCCCGGGATCTTCGTGGACGGCAACGACGTCCTCGCGACCTTCGCGGTGACCCGGGACGCGCTCGACCGCGCCCGCCGCGGCGAGGGCCCGAGCCTCATCGAGGCGTACACCTACCGGATGCAGCCGCACACCACCTCCGACGACGCCACCCGCTACCGCGACGAGGCCGAGCTGGACTTCTGGCGCGCGAAGGACCCGATCGTCCGCTACCGCAAGTGGCTGGCGGCCGAGGGCCTGGCCGACGAGGCGTACTTCGCCGCCGTCGACACCGAGGCCGGCGAGCAGGTCCGGGCGCTCCGGGCCCGGGTCATGGCCCTGACCGATCCCGAAGTGTCCGAGATGTTCGACAACGTGTACGCCGAGATGCCCCAGAGCATCGCGGCCCAGCGGGCGGAGGCGGTCGAGTTCCAGGCCTCTCTCGACGACGCCGCGGAAGGGAGCGACCTCCGATGACGACCATGTCAATGATCAAGGCCCTCAACGAGGGGCTCCGCCGCGTCCTCGAGGAGCAGCCCAAGTCGCTGGTCATGGGCGAGGACGTGGGCCGCCTCGGCGGCGTCTTCCGCGTGACCGACGGACTCCAGAAGGACTTCGGCGCCGACCGCATCATCGACACCCCGCTCGCCGAGTCGGGGATCATCGGCACCGCGATCGGCCTCGCGATGCGCGGCTACCGGCCGATCTGCGAGATCCAGTTCGACGGCTTCGTCTACCCCGCGTTCGACCAGCTCGTCTCCCAGCTCGCGAAGATCCCCAACCGCTCGGCCGGGCGCATCCGCCTGCCCGTGGTCGTCCGCATCCCCTACGGCGGCGGCATCGGCGCGATCGAGCACCACTCGGAGTCCCCGGAGGCGTACTTCGCGCACACCGCCGGCCTGAAGGTCGTCACCTGCTCGAACCCGGCCGACGCCTACTGGATGATCCAGCAGGCCGCCGCCGGCGACGACCCGGTGATCTTCTTCGAGCCGAAGCGCCGCTACCACGCCAAGGGCGAGGTCGACACGGACGAGGCCGGGATCGAGCTGTACCGGGCCCGCACGGTCCGCGAGGGCCGCACCGCGACGCTGATCGCTTACGGCCCCACCGTGGACGTGGCCGTCAACGCCGCCGAGGCCGCGGCCGAGGAGGGCCTCGACCTCGAGGTCGTCGACCTGCGGTCGCTGTCCCCGATCGACTGGGAGCCGCTGTTCGCGTCGGTGCGCAAGACCGGCCGGGCCGTGGTCGTCCACGAGGCCCCCGGGAACGTCGGCATCGGCGCGGAGGTCGCCGCCCGGCTCACGGAGGAGTGCTTCTACTCGCTCGAGGCGCCCGTCCTGCGGGTGACCGGCTACGACGTCCCTTATCCGGCGAGCCGCCTCGAAGACGACTACCTTCCGAACCTGGACCGCGTGCTCGACGCCGTCGACCGGTCCCTCGAGCACTGAGGAGGAGCACATGGGACAGAAGATCACGTTCAACCTGCCCGACCTCGGTGAGGGGCTCACCGAGGGCGAAGTCGCCGCCTGGCTCGTCGAGCCCGGCGGCGAGGTCAAGCTCAACCAGCCGTTCGTCGAGGTCGAGACCGCGAAGGCCCTCGTCGAGGTCCCCAGCCCCTACGACGGGGTGCTCGCCGAGCACCACGCCGAGGCCGGCGAGACCGTGGATGTCGGCAAGCCGCTCGCGACCTTCGAGGTCGAGGGCGCCGACGCCCCCGCGCCGAAGAAGGACGAGCGCACGCCGAACCTCGTCGGCTACGGCGCCCGCGAGGCCGGCTCCAAGCGCCGCAAGCGCAAGGGCGGCGCACCGGCCCCGGCGGCCGAGGCGCCCGCAGCGGAGCCGCCGGCGCCCATGACCCCGCCGTCGGTGATCGTGCCGGTCACGCCGCCGCCCGCGGCGACCGCCCCGCAGGCCCACGCCGGCCCGGTTCTCGCGAAGCCGCCGGTCCGCAAGCTCGCCAAGGACCTCGGCGTCGACCTGGCCTCGGTGGTGCCGACCGGCCCGAACGGGACGGTCTCGCGCGCCGACGTGGAGGCCGCCGTCGCGGCTCCCGCCGTCGAGGCGCCGCGGCGCGCCGCCGCGGCGGCGGAGGACCAGCGCATCCCGATCAAGGGCGTGCGCAAGCTGACCGCGCAGAACATGGTGGCCTCGGCGTTCACCGCCCCGCACGCCACGGTGTTCCTGACCTGCGACGTAACCGGCATGATGGAGACGGTCAAGCAGTTCAAGGCGCGCCGGGAGTTCGCGGACGTCAAGGTCACGCCGCTGCTGTTCGTGGCCAAGGCGGTCCTGCTGGCCGCCCGCCGCCACCCGATGATCAACGCCCGCTGGGACGAGGCCGCCCAGGAGATCGTCGTCATGCGCGACGTGAACCTCGGCATCGCCGCCGCCACCCCGCGCGGCCTGGTCGTCCCGAACGTCAAGGCCGCCCAGGACCTGAGCCTGGTCGAGCTGGCCGAGGCCCTCACCTCGCTGGCGGCCACCGCCCGGGAGGGGAAGACCTCGCCGGCCGACATGGCCGGGGGGACGTTCTCGATCACCAACGTCGGCGTCTTCGGCATCGACACGGGCACCCCGATCCTCCCGCCGGGCGAGTCGGCGATCCTCGTGTTCGGCGCGGTCCGCCCGCAGCCGTGGGTCCACGAGGGCGAGATCGCGGTGCGCCAGGTGACCACCCTCGGGCTGTCGTTCGACCACCGGCTCATCGACGGGGAGCTCGGCTCGCAGTTCCTCGCCGACGTCGGGGCATTCCTATCGCACCCTGGGGAAACACTGCTCGCCTGGACGTGATCAAGCGCACCAGGGAATCGTTGGCAGATCCCCTGGTTCGGTGTTGTAATTGAGGCACGGAAACAACGGGGAAACATGACTTCGAAGTTTCCGTGTCTCAGTCCCGGCGGAGCTCGCAAGCCGAGAACCGAAGGGGCGCAGGGACCGCCAACTTTATCTCCTCCCATTGGTGTGGATGACAGCGCCGAGTCGCCACACCGCGGAGACCCTCTCCAGGGGGTTCTCACACCGGCCGGGCGCCGCGTTTGCCATGAGGGGTGGGCAACCGCTGGCGCCCGGCCTTTTTCATACCCTTCTCCCGCCGCGCCTCTGCGCCGCGTCCTCTTTCTCCACTGCCGTGCGGCCGCATTCTGCATGCCTTCTTAACCCTGTCGAGTGATCGCTGGTATCGCTGCGGTACCGTGTTGCCGTCTGGCGTGCCCCCAAGACGCCAGGCCGGAAGCAGCATTGAGGAGCAGCCGTGACCTCCGAGCAAGGCAACCCGCCAGCAAAGGGCGAGGCCCCTGACGACCAGAGCGCGACCGATCAGGGCGCTGTGGACCAGGGTGCAGGGACCCCCGAGACCGTCGCCGCCGAGGCGGGTTCGACTCCGAGCCCCGCCGCCGAGCCGGAAAGTCCCGCCGAAGCGGCCGAGCGCCCGGCCGAGGAGGCCCCGGCGCCCGCCGCCGAGGAGCCGACCGTCGACGACGGCGCCACGCAGGCGATGCCGACCTCGGCGCTGGCCGACGCGGACGTCCCGCCCGCCCCCGCTGCGGAACCGGCCCCCGAACCCGAAGCGCCCCAGGCGGCTCCCGAGCCTGTAGCGCCGCAGGCCGCCGCCGAGCCTGAACCTCCTCAGGCGGCCCCCGAGCCGCCCGCTGTGGACGAGGGCGCCACCCAGTCGCTTCCGAACTCGATCAACGTCGACATACCCGCCGCGCCCGCTGCCGACGCCGCCCCGGCGCAGGTCCCGCCGGCGTCCTTCGAGGAGCCCGAGACCCAGACGCCGCCTCCGGCCCCGCAGGCCGGCGGCCCGCAGTTCGACGACGACGGCACCCAGATCCTGCGCCTCGGCCCCTCGCAGCAGCAGTCGCCTCCGGCGCCGGCTCCCGACCCGGTCGAGGAGAGCACCCAGGTGCTGCCGCCGCAGGGCATCTCCGGCTTCAACGCTCCCGCCCCGTACGGCGACCAGCCGCAGGCCGGGCAGCCGCAGGCGGGCCAGCAGCAGCCGGTGTCGCCGCCGATGTGGCCCTCCCCGCCGCCGAACCCGCTCGCGAACCAGGGCCAGCCCGGTCAGGCCGCTCCGCAGCAGCCGTACCAGCAACCGCAGCAGCAGCCTCCGCAGCAGCCGTACCAGCAGCAGCCGCAGTCGGCCTACCAGCCGCCGGCCGCTCAGCAGCCGCCCGCGCAGTCCGACGACACGCAGAAGCTCATCATCGGCGCACACAACCCGTACAGCGAGCCGCCCGCGCCGCCGTCGGCGTACGGCTCGCCCGCGCAGCCGGCCCAGTCGCAGCCGCAGATGGGCCCGCAGTACACGCAGCCGGGCATGCAGACCGGCTCGGTCCCGCCGCCCGGCCAGTACCCGACCGCCCCGGTCGCGAACGAGGGCGGCGGCCGCAAGAAGGGCCTGGTCCCGATCCTCGCGGTGGTGGGCGCCCTGGTCCTCATCGGCGCGGCCGTCGGCGTGTACTTCCTGCTGTTCGCGGCCCCGAAGTTCGAGGAGGGCGGCTGCGTCCGCCACACCAGCGGCGACCAGGCCGAGGCCATCGAGTGCTCCGAGGCCGTGGAGGGCGAGGACTACGAGATCGTCCAGAAGGTCGGGGACGGGCAGGAATGCGCCGATGCGGGCCGCGAGACCCTCACCGTGGGCGAGGACGTCTACTGCCTCAGCCTGCTCGGCGGCGCTGAAGAGGGCGAAGGCGGCGGCGAGGCCTCCGAGTCGCCCTCGGAGGAGTAGCGACGACCGCGAACGGCCCTATCGGCTGATAAGCCGATATATGGCGATAAATCCGGTCTAAGGGACCCCTGGCGCAAAAATAGCGCAAGGGTATGACATCACGCGAGGGCCGATGGGAAACCCATCGGCCCTCGGCGCATTGTGAGGCTCGTTCGCGAACGCGCCCAGCCGGGCGCCGCCTCCCCGCCCGCGAGCTACGCTCGCCCGGTGACATCGTCTTCCAAGGCTCAGTCCCGTGTGCGCGCGGCCCGGCTCGAAGGCCGCGGCTGGCTCAACACCGGCGGCAAGCGGCTCGACCTGGGCAGCCTCAAAGGCAAGGTCGTCGTCCTCGACTTCTGGACCTTCTGCTGCATCAACTGCCTCCACGTCCTCGACGAGCTGCGCCCCCTCGAAGCGAAGTACGGCGACGCGCTCGTCGTCATCGGCGTCCACTCCCCGAAGTTCGAGCACGAGCGCGACCCCGAGGCCCTCGCGGCCGCCGTCGAGCGGTACGGCGTCGAGCACCCCGTCCTCGACGACCCCGACCTGAAGACCTGGGACGCCTACGCCGCCCGCGCCTGGCCGACCCTCGTCGTCGTCGACCCCGAGGGGTACGTCGTCTCGACCATGGCCGGCGAAGGGCACGTCGAAGCCCTCGACGCGATCATCGGCGGCCTCGTCGCGACCCACACCGCCAAGGGCACCCTCGACCCCGAAGGCAGCCCGTACGTGGCCGCTCCGCCCGCCGAGACCGCGCTCCGCTTCCCCGGCAAGGCGATCGAGCTGCCCGGCGGGGACGTCCTCGTCACCGACTCGGCCCGCCACCGCCTCGTCCGCCTCGCGCCCGACCTCGCCACCGTGAAGGGCGTCATCGGCACCGGCGCGCGCGGCCGCGCCGACGGCCGCGACGCCGAGTTCAACGAACCGCAGGGCCTCGTGCTCCTCCCCGAGGAGGTCGCCGCGGCGGTCGGCTACGACCTCGTCGTCGCCGACACCGTGAACCACCTCCTGCGCGGCGTGAACCTCGCGACCGGCGAGGTCGCGACCGTCGCCGGCACCGGCAGGCAGTGGCGCATGGACAACGGCACCGACGCCGCCCTCGGCGTCGACCTGTCCTCCCCGTGGGACCTCGCCTGGTTCGAGGACCGGGTCGTCGTCGCCATGGCCGGCATCCACCAGCTCTGGTACTTCGACCCCGCGGCCGGCACCGCCGGCGTCTACGCCGGGACCACCGTCGAGAGCCTCAAGGACGGCCCCCTCGACCAGGTCTGGATGGCCCAGCCCTCGGGCCTGGCCGCGGACGGCGACCGGCTGTGGATCGCCGACTCCGAGACCTCCGCGCTCCGCTACGTCGAGCGCGGTGAGATGCACACCGCCGTCGGCCAGGGCCTGTTCGACTTCGGGCACGTCGACGGGCCCGCCGCCGAGGCGCTCATGCAGCACCCCCTCGGCGTCGCCGTCCTCCCCGACGGCCGGATCGCCGTCGCCGACACCTACAACGGCGCCCTGCGCGCCTACGACCCCGGCACCGGCGAGATGTCCACCCTCGCCACCGGGCTCGCCGAACCGAGCGACGTCGTGGCCCTGGGGAACCGCGTGGCCGTGGTCGAGTCCGCCGCACACCGGCTCGCCGTCCCCGACCTCGCCGAGGCCGCCGTCGCCGGCCGGCACCACCGCGTCACCCGCAAGCGCACCAAGGTCGCCCCCGGGCGGCTGCGCCTCGACGTGCTGTTCGAGCCCGCCGCCGGGCAGAAGCTCGACTACACGTTCGGTTCGCCCGTCCAGGTGACCGTGTCGGCCGACCCGCCGCAGCTCCTCGCCGAAGGCGCGGGCCGCACCGAGGACCTCGGGCGCGAGCTCGTCCTCGCCGACGGCATCGAGCAGGGCGTCCTCCAGGTGGTCGCGCAGGCCGCGACCTGCGACGCCGAAGCCGAGCACCCCGCGTGCCACCTCACCCGGCAGGACTGGGGCGTGCCGGTCGAGATCACCGGGGACGGGGTGTCGACCCTGAAACTCGTCCTGCGATCCTGAAGCGGACGGTGCGATCCCGTCCGGTCCGCGTATTTCGGCTGCCGCCGGTGTGTCACGGATCCGCGGGCGGCCGGCGGCGCATTACGTTGTTCCGGATCGCACCACTGACCGCACGGCACATCAGGGAGGAAGCCGCAGTGACCTTGGCTCCGGTCGAAGAACAGTACGCCGAATACGAGCACTGGCTCGTCCTCAACGCCGCCGACCAGATCGTCACCGTGGGCCGGCTGCTCGAGCAGCAGGTCCGCACCCTCGAATACCTGACGCCGGACTACGCGGGCGGCCTCGCCGACTTCGAACCGGACCTCTCGGGTATCCGGGCGAACGGATAGCCGACCTGCCCGTTCAGACGATATTCACGAGCATCGATCGCAATGGCGTCGGCCGGGACGCGGCGGGCGGCGTCTCTCCGACCCAGCGGGCATGGCCCGCGGGGGGCCGGCAAGCCCGACGCGCGAGGGCCGTCCCGGCGCCGGCGCACTCCGGGTCCGTCCGCAAGGGCGCATCCTGGAGCGAGCCGTCGAACGGGCACGCAACGGGCACTGAGCGGCACCCGGCATCACCGCGCCGGGACGGCCAACTCCGCGCCGCTACGCTGAAAGCGAAGTCGCGTCCCGGCGGCGCGGCGGCGTCGCCCCGCGCTGATACGGTCGATGCGTGGAATCTTTCGAGCGGCCCTTCGGCGACGAGTCCGGCCCGGTCCAAGCCCCGATGCACCCCGCATGGATCCGCATCATGCCGTGCAGCATCGAGCTGTTCCGCACCGTCCCCTCCCTCAACCCGTTCCCCGCCGGCTGGTGGGCCGACGCCTTCCCCGAGGACGACATCTGGAACGAGCCCGTCTGGTGCGACCCGGGCGACGTCGACGACTGGATCGCCGAAGCGTCCGAGCACCACCTGGGCGCCTCCGCCGAGGTCGTCGAGAAGGAGGCCCGCGAGGAGTACGACCGGGCCACCGCCGAACGCTCCGAGCGCATCGAGACCTTCACCACCCACTGCCGCCGCGCGGGCCTGCCCGTCCCGCACACCGTGCGCGACCTGCTCGAGTTCCTGCTCGCCCTGGGCCTGTACCGGTCCGAGAAGCGCGACGGCGTCCTGTACGTCGCCCCGCAGCTCTACATCAACCCGTTCGACGTCCTCTCCTTCGACAAGCTCGAGGCGCTCGAGGAAGCCGCCGACCAGCGCGGGGACCTCGAGGAGCTGACGGCGATCGCGATCCGCCGGGTCGGCGGGGTCGACTACGAGTTCGACGACGAAGGCCGCTTCACGCTGCCCGGGAACGCGAAGTCCGCGACGGTGCAGGTGACGCTCGCGGCGCTCGCCGAGGACGCGGGCGTACCGGCGCCGGTGATCCGCGGGATGCTCATGGAGCTCGCCGAGGACGGCGACGTCGCCGGGTCGGTCGACCTGGGCGAGGTAGGGGTCGCCGAGGAGTTCACGCTCACCGCCTCGGACGACCTGCTCGGCGGGTATCCGAACGACGAACTGCTGCCGCCCGAGCACGCGTAACCGCGCACCCCGGTGCGATCCAGCGGCGAGACCTCTCCTGTGCCGCCCGAGCGCGCCTCAGCGCGCACCCCGCCCCGGCGGCGACACCCTCTCCTGTGCCGCCCGAGCGCGTCGGCGCGCATGCGCGCCGGTGACCGCGACCGCACTCGATTCACCGCTCGTTCACCTGCTGGCCGCCCGTCGTGCACCTGGATGGCGTTCTATGAGAGCAGGACACGTGAACAGCGGTTGACCATCGGTGATTGGAGCATGCGTGACCGTGAACGAGACTGGCGCCAGGATCAAGGCCCCCATTGCGGGCCTGGCCCCGCAGGGCCGGGCGGCCTCCCCCGTCGCCACCGAGACCGTCATCGAGCTCAAGGGCGTCGGTGTGCACTACGGGAAGACGCACGCCGTCCGCGACGTCTCCCTCCCGGTCGCCCGGAACCAGATCACCGCGATGATCGGCCCGTCGGGCTGCGGCAAGTCCACGGTGCTGCGGTCGATCAACCGCATGAACGACCTCATCCCGGGTGCGAAGGTCACCGGTGAGATCACGTTCCACGGCAAGGACGTCTACGGCTCCGGGGTCGACCCGATCGCCGTGCGCCGCCACATCGGCATGGTGTTCCAGAAGGCGAACCCGTTCCCGAAGTCGATCTTCGACAACGTCGCGTACGGCCTGCGGATCAACGGCATGAAGGACAACCTCGCCGACCGGGTCGAGCAGGCCCTGCGCGGCGCGGCCCTGTGGGACGAGGTCAAGGACAACCTGAAGAAGAGCGCACTGGCCCTGTCGGGCGGGCAGCAGCAGCGCCTGTGCATCGCCCGCGCGATCGCGGTGCAGCCGGAGGTCCTGCTCATGGACGAGCCGTGCTCGGCCCTGGACCCGATCGCCACGGCCCGCATCGAGGAGCTCATGAACGAGCTCGTCAAGGACTACACGATCGTCATCGTCACGCACAACATGCAGCAGGCGGCGCGCGTCTCCGACGCGACGGCGTTCTACTCCGCGGACGTCGACGAGGCGGGCGAGCGCTTCGGCTTCCTGGTCGAGTTCGACGAGACGCAGCGCCTGTTCTCGAACCCGGCCGACCCCCGCACCGAGGACTACATCACCGGCCGCTTCGGCTAGGCCCGCACTGTACGTCGAACGGCGGCGCGACCTCCTGGTCGCGCCGCCGTTCCGCCGTCTCGGGACGGCGACCGTCGCCGCGCGAGCCCCGGTACGGCGAAACGGGGCGGCCTTCCGGCCGCCCCGTTCGCGTTCGTCTCTCAGACGTCGTCGCCGCAGAGGATCGCGGACGTGCGGCCCTCGGGGTCGGTGACCTGCCAGTACCATGCGCCGCCGCAGGTGGCCTGGTCGGCGGCCTCTTCCTCGGTCATCGCCACGGGGGTGTCGATGATGACGGTGCCGACGACGACGTACTGCGCCAGCGAGGAGCCGCAGTCCACGGTCCACCACGAATCGGCGTCGTAGAAGCAGTCGCCCTCGGCGGGGACGTACGGCGTGTTCTCGGGCTCGGCGGGGTCGGGCGCCCCGGTCGCCTTGATGCAGTACAGCGAGTCGAGGGTGCCGGAGGAGTACACGTAGTGCCAGTTCGACCAGGCGTCGCCGGGGTGCAGCACGGCCCAGTCCTCGCCGCACAGCGCCTTCGCGGCGGTGAAGTCGACGAGGTTGCCCTCGTCGTCGACGGCGACGTCGCTCACGTCGTACGACTGGGCGGTGATCTCCCAGAACGCGGTCGCGTCGGAGCATTCGATGAGCTCGAGGCCGTCGCCGTAGCCGTCCTCGGCGATGACCGGCTCGTACGGCAGGCACATGCCGACCTCGGAGCCGGTCTCCTCCTCGGTGGTGACCTCCTCGCTCGGGGTCGCGTCGCCGGACAGGGACGCCTCCTCCGAGGTGGGGTCTCCGGCGGCCTGCTCCTCCTCGGCCTTCTTGTCGTTCAGGTTCATGACGACGAGGAGGACCCCGCCGAGGACGAGCACGAGCGCGCCGACGATGACGCCGCCGATGAGCCCGTAGTTCCGCTTGGGCGGCTCGGGCGGCAGGACCGGGCCGCCGTACGGCGACGGCGGCTCGTAGGGCGGCTGGCCGCCGCCGGCCTGGCCCGCGCTGAACTGCGGGCCGGCGCCGCCGTACGGGGGCTGCGGCTGCTGCGGCTGGCCCCCGTACGGGCTCTGGCCGCCGTTGTATGGCGACTGGAAGCCGTACCCGGGGGTCTGCGGCTGCTCAGGCGGTGGACCGTAGTTGGGAGGGACCGTCATGTACGCCACGCTATAGCGCTTTGTCAACAGCGACCACTCGGAGGGGGGAACCGGTAGACGAACGTCGCAGGTGGCGGGGAGGAATCGGCCCGAACGCCCGCGCCGTCACCGCTGCGAGGTGACGCACCTCGCGGAGGGTTCCGCTCCGGAGGCCCGGATCAGAGCGCGTCGGGCAGGACGAGGACCCGCTCGACCGTGTAGTCCTCCATCGTCGACCGCACCCCTTCGCGGCCGACCCCCGAGCCCTTGACGCCGCCGTACGGCATCTGCTCGGCCCGGAACGACGGCACGTCGCCGATGACCACGCCGCCGACGTCGAGGGTCCGGTGCGCGAGCATCGCCTGCGGGAGGCTCTCGGTGAACACGCCCGCCTGGAGCCCGTAGCGGGAGTCGTTGACGGCGGCGAGCCCGGCCTCGAAGCCGTCGACGCTCGCGAGCACCAGCACCGGCCCGAACACCTCGTCGCGCAGGACCTTCGCGTCCGCGCGCACGTCGGCGAGCACCGTCGGCTCCACGAGCGCGCCCTGGCGCGGCCCGCCGCCGCACAGGACCTTCGCGCCCTCGTCCACGGCCTCCTCGATCCACGACTGGACCCGCTCGGCCGCTTCGGCGCTGATGAGCGGCCCCACCTTGCACGACGGGTCGTTCGGGTCGCCCGAGGGCAGGTTCTTCACGTGCTCCACGATCCGGTTCGCCATGTCCGCGTAGGCGGGCGCCTCGATGAACACCCGCTGCACCGCGATGCACGACTGCCCGGCCTGGTAGTTCCCGAACATGGCGATCCGCTCGGCCGCCCAGTCGCGCCGCGGGTAGTCGGCCGCGATCAGCACCGCCCCGTTCCCGCCCAGCTCGAGCGTCACGTGCTTGTCGGGCACGCGCCGCAGGATCTGCCTGCCGATCGGGCCGGACCCGGTGAACGAGACGACCGGCAGCCGCGGGTCGTCGACGAGCTGCTCGGCCCGGTGGTTCGGCACCGGCAGCACCGACAGCATCGCCGGCGGCAGGTCCGTCTCGGAGAACAGCGCCCCGAGGTGCAGTGAGGACAGCGGGGTGGCCGGCGCCGGCTTGAGCACGATCGGGCAGCCGGCCGCGACCGCGGGCGCCACCTTGTGCGCCACCAGGTTCAGCGGGAAGTTGAACGGCGTGATGCCGAGGACGGGGCCGCGCGGGAACCGCCGCACCAGGGCCATCCGGCCTTCGGCGGTCGGGTCGGTGTCGAGCCGCTGGACCTCGCCGGTGAACCGCCGGGCCTCCTCCGCCGCCCACCGGAACGTCGACACGGCCCGGTGCACCTCGATGCGCGCCCACGCGATCGGCTTCCCCGACTCGGCGGTGATGAGCTCGGCGCACGTCTCGGCCTCCTCGTCGAGGCGGCGGCGCACATGCTCGAGCGCTTCGGCCCGCACGTGCGCGGGCAGGGCCGCGCATTCGGCGGCGGCCCCCGCGGCGGCCGCCACGGCGGCCTCGACCTGTCCGGCGGTGGCCCACGAGGTGGCGCCGACGGGGGAGTCGTCGTAGGGATGGGTGACGAAGAACTCCTCCTCGCCGTGCTGCGGACGGCCTGCCACCCAGATCGGCGAAACGGGACGGAGACGTTGCGACATGGCTCCAGCCTACGGGTTGGGGCCCTTGCGCCGCTGCGGTTGGGGCCCGCGAATCCGCGCCGTCCCGGTCCCGCGGGCCCTGCGTTCCGGTGCCGGGCGCCGCAACCCGAGTGCGCCCATTTGCCCGCCCAAGGCATGATGAGGGGCATGAGTGAACAGCAATCAGGTGCGGGGTACCCGCAGCAGCCCACCTCTGGACAGCCCGCCCAGCCCGCGCAGCCCTACGCGCAGGCGCCGTACGCCTCGCCGCAGGCGCAGTACCAGGCCCAGCAGCAGTACGCGGCCTACGCCCCTCCGGCTCCGTCGCTGTTCGACAAGCTCGGCGTGCCCTCGCTCCCGGCGATCCTGGGGCTCTGCGGCCTCGGCGCCCTGGCCCTGTCCGGTCTCATCGCCGGCACCAGCGACAACACCGACCTCCAGGTCGACGTGGCCGCGCACCTGTTCGGGATCCCCTCGATCCTGACCGCGGTGATCGTCATGTTCGCGCTGGCCCTGTTCGGCGGCGAGAAGCTGCGTCCGCTGTGGAAGTCGCTGACGGTGGCCGGCACCGCCGTGTTCCTGGCCGGGTTCCTGTACGACCTGCTGTCGCTGCCGGACGGCTCGTCCGGTTCGGACGCGTCGGCGTGGATCGGCGCGATCCTGCTCCTGGGCGCGTACGCGCTGTTCGTCTCGGGCGCGCTCATGGTCCCGGGCAAGGCCGCCGCCGCCCCGGCGGCGCCCGCGGCCCCGGCGTACCCGACCGGGCAGCAGCCCGCGGTTCCGCCGGCGGCCCCGCAGACCCAGCAGAACCAGTGGCCCCAGGCGCCGCAGCAGTAGCCGCTCCCCGAGCAGCCGAAGAGGCGGCGCGACCGGGCTCCTTCGAGTCCTGGGTCGCGCCGCCTCTCTTCGTGCATATTGGATATCGCGTCGTCCGCCGACATCCGAAGTCTTTGCTCCAGCGCCGCCCCGGGGCCGGGGTCTCGGGAGAGGCCCGGCGGTGGGATCGGCGACCGGGCCGACGCGAGTGGAGGCGCCCGTCCGTTCTGGATATGGAGATTGCGGAGATCGGTCGGGCGGGCCCGCTCTGCTCACGGCTGGCGCCCGGTCGTGCTGCCACGACCCGGCCGCGTCCCCGTGGGCCGCAGTGCTAACTGCTTCTTCGGCGGGAGCCAGTCATCCTCGCGGAGATCGTCTTCGTCTCCGCCGTACCGATCGTCGGCATAAGCTGCGTACGGGTCCGGCTCCTCGTCTTGAGGAGGCTCGATGTCGACCTCGTCCTCACGACCGCCTGAGAGCTCGCGCTCGAGCGCGCGCAGGTCGGTGTTCGGAGCATGGTACTTGAGCTTCCGGGCCACTTTGGTCTGCTTTGCCTTAGCTCGGCCGCGCCCCATATGGCTCGACCCCCTCGCACAGAAATCATCGGGGCAGCCGATAAGGCGCCCCGGAATGCTTGCAATCTCTTCGTGGCTCCTACGGTACAGGCTCACAGCGCCCGACTGCATCCCGGCCCATGAGTTGGATGCCACAGATTACCGGCGATGACGGCCAGACCGGGACGAACATCCGCCCGAATCGCGAGATTCGTTCTCACCATCCGAATTCGCATGATAACGCTGCGCAAGCGACACTCAGGAGGATCCTATAGGATATCGGGAATACCCTATAGGATCCCCGCGCAACGCCCGGCGGTCAGCGGAACAGGCGGATCCGCTGGAGCCGCCCCACGGCGGCCATGCGCTCCTCGGCCAGGGCGTTCGCCGCGGTCACCGGGGTGGTGCCCTCGCCCTTGGCCCGGTCGAGGATCCGGCCGGTGGTCGCGAAGATCCCGGCGGTGCGCCGCTCGGCCCGCTTGAAGTCGAACGCGCCGTCGTACTCGTCGGCGACCTGGATGACGCCGCCGGAGTTCACGACGTAGTCGGGGCAGTAGAGGATCCCGGCCCGCTCGAGCTCGTCGGCGATCCCCGGCTCGGCGAGCTGGTTGTTCGCGGCGCCGCAGACGATCTCGGCGTCCAGGGTCTTGAGCGCGGCCTGGTTGAGCACCCCGCCGAGGGCGCAGGGCGCGTACACGTGGATGCCCGAGGCGATGAGCTCGTCGGCGTCGGCGACGATGCGCACCTGCGGGAAGTGCTCCCGGGTCCACTGGACGGCCGCGTCGTTCACGTCGCACGCGACGATCTGGGCGCCGGCCTCGACGAGGTGCGGGATGAGGTGGCGGCCGACCTTGCCGAGCCCGGCCACGCCG
The DNA here is from genome assembly GCF_009451885.1 of Glycomyces albidus. Classification (GTDB taxonomy): domain Bacteria; phylum Actinomycetota; class Actinomycetes; order Mycobacteriales; family Micromonosporaceae; genus Glycomyces; species Glycomyces albidus. Next base: position 162,830 of record NZ_WIAO01000008.1, on the reverse strand, counting down.
ACCGTCCGGCCGGCGAGGTCCACGGCGCCCCAGCGGTGCTGGGCGGCCGCGCGCATCCCCTGGAAGACGCCGAAGGCGGTGAGGATCGAGGAGTCGCCGGCGCCGCCGGCCTCGGGGCTGCGGCCCGATACGTGGCGGGTCTCGCGCGCCACCTGGTCCATGTCCTCGACGTACGTGCCGACGTCGCAGGCGGTCACGTACCGCCCGCCGAGCGACTCGACGAACCGGCCGTAGGCCCGCAGGAGCGCCTCGCTCTTGTCGACCGCGGGGTCGCCCCAGATGACCGCCTTGCCGCCGCCGTGGTCGAGCCCGGCGATCGCGTTCTTGTAGGCCATGCCCTCCGACAGGTGCAGCACGTCGGTGAGCGCCTCCTCCTCGGAGGCGTAGGGGTAGAAGCGGGTGCCGCCGAGGGCCGGGCCGAGCGCGGTCGAGTACACCGCGATGATCGCCCGGAGGCCGGTGTCCGGGTCGTGGCAGAACACGACCTGTTCGTGGCCGGTCGCGTCGAAGATGCTCATGGCTTGCTCTCCAGTTCTTCTCTTGGGGGTTCGGGCCCCGGAACGCGGTGCGCGCCGGGCGGCGCCCCAGGGGCGCGGCCGGGTCGCGGCCGCTTCCTCGTCGTAGCGCGGGTATGCCTACGCCACCAGCATATGACTATGGAAGTATTCGGCTCGTGCACGCACCGAGCGCGTCCTATCTGCGCGTCTACGAGCCGGCCGCGGCCTTCGCCGACGCCGGCTACTGGCGCGCCTACGCCGCCTCGGGGCGCGCGGTCGACCCGCTCGAGGGCCCCCGGCTCCGACGGGAAGCACTGTACGAGCGCATCGGATGGCCCTGGCGGGGCGTCCCCTCCTTCGGCCGCGAGGCGTACGTCATCGACCGGGGCAAGGGCGACCCGCTCGTCTGCCCGTGGAACCTGCGCTACCGGATCGCCTCGGCCGCCCTGGAGGTGCGCCGCCTGACGCCCGAGGCCGTCGCCGAGGCCCTGTTCCCTCCCGAGTTCCTCTCCTCGGCCGCCGAGGTCGTCGCCCTCGACGACGGCACCGACCGCCACCAGGCCCCCGCCGACGCCCACGAGCACGTCGCGACCTGGTCCGTCCCGCTCCGCTGGTTCACGTGCGTCCGCCCCGAGGACCGCGAGCTGGTCATCCAGCCCGGTCTCAGCCTGCTGCGCTACCGCACCCCGATCGCCAAGTCCCGCACCGGGCTCGCCGTCGCCCGCAACCTCGTCCGGTCCGAGTTCGGCGAGGGCGCCGAACTCGCCGAGGCGCTCGCCGAGACGAGCAGGTGGCTCGACGGCTTCCACCGCGACTCGATCGTCGAACTCGACTACGGCGGCCTGGTCTCCAGGATGGACCCCGACGAGCTCCGCGAGGAGGACTCCGTCGACCTCACCTGGCAGGCCCTCGACCACCTCGGCGCCTCCGAACCCGAGGAGGCGCAGGAATGCTACGCGCGCCTGGTCGACCGGTGGCGTGATCGTCGTCTCGCCGAACGGTTGAACTGACTCCCGCATTCCAGGCTCCGCCGGGCCCGCGACCAGGTCGTTCGCTTGTGGAGTGATCACTCGGATGAGCGGTTCGAGCGGAAAGTCCAAGCAAAATCGGCCGTTCGGACTATGTCGGACATCTACGACAGGCCGGACGATTGCAGAAGGAACGAATCAAGGCTCGGCAGCCGGTGATTCGCAGCCCGTGTGTGGAGGAGAACGAACGATGACGACAGAGCTGAACCTTCCGGTGGAATCCGAAGCCCTGCTCACCCCTTCTGAGGTCGCCGCGATGTTCCGCGTCGACCCCAAGACCGTGACGCGCTGGGCCAAGGCCGGCAAGATCTCCGCGATCCGGACCCTCGGCGGCCACCGCCGCTACCGCGAATCGGAGATCCGCGCGCTGATCAACGGGGACATCCCGGTGCAGCGCGAGGCCGCCGACTAACGATCCCCACCGCCTCGCGCCACCGACCGGGCGACGAGGCCCAAGGAACCGACCCGAGGCCGGACCACCCTTCCGGCCACCGCCCCGACTCAGAAGCCGTGGTCCACGGCTCTCCGGTCATCGGACCGACGAGGCAGCGGGCCCTCCCTCAGGGCCCGCCCCGAGCGGACCACGCAGCGGACGCGACGCCGGCCGCCGGACCCTTGAACCAGGTCCCGGCCGGCAAGGCGACCCGCCCCGGCACTCGCCCCCGAACGCGGCCATCGAGCCGCCTCGGAAGCGCCCGGCCTCGCAGGCCCGCTTCCGCCCCGAAGCCGCTCTGGATGCCCCTGCTCAGCGGCCCGACAGCTTGATCCGGTCTGAAGCCGCATCTTCCCGGCAATGCCTCCCAGAGCCGGGCATTACCGATGCAATACCGCGAACAGCATGCGACGCTTGACGTGTGTCCCGCTGGAGGAGCCTCGCCGTCGCCGCGGCCGTCACCGCCGCGGTCCTCGTGTTCGCGCTCGCGGTCCCGCTGCTCAACAAGGCCGTCTCCCCCGCGGTCGACGTGAGCGGCGAGCGGTTCGCCCTCGCCGGCGTCACCGTCACCGCCCCTGACGACACCAGGATGCGCCCCGGCCACTACCGGCCCGGGTCCGGCCGCGCCGAATTCCTCGTCGGGGACGCCGAAGTCGACATCGCCGTCGCCGAGCCCTACCGCTTCGACGCCGAGTACCTGGCCGGCGAGATGGCCCGCCTCCTCGAGGCCCAGCCAGGCGTCCAGCTCACCGGGGCCCGCCCGTGCGCCGCCGACGGCGTCGAAGGCGCCGGCCGCGGCTTCGTCACCGAGACCGGCACCGGCTTCGCGTGCGCGTTCGTCCACGGCGGAACCCGCGCTGAGGTCACTGCCCGCGGCTCCTCTCTGGACGCCCGGACGGTCGACCGGATCGACGCGCTCATCGCCGAACTCTCCTTCGGGGCCGCCTGATGCGCCCCGACCCCGCCTCCCCCGTCCAGTGGACGGCCGCGCTGCTCATCGGCGCGGCCGCGATCCTGCTGCTGCACAACACCCTCCCGGTCGCCCTGGCCTATCCGAAGGCCGGGACGACCGCGCTGGCCCTGTTCTCGCTCTTCGCCGTCCCGTTCTGGATGATGCGCCGCCGCCTCGCCGACCGCCTGGCCCTACCGGGCGCCGCGCTCCTGATCGGGCTCCTGTGGGGGGCGACCGTGGCGGTCATGACGTCGCTGTTCGGGTCGGGCGCCCTCCACGGGCTCCTGGCGACCGCGCAGGGCCCGGCGTGGGCCGAGCGCTGGGCGCCGGTCCTGGCCGCGCCGGTCGTCGAGGAGGTCGTCAAGGCCGCCGGGGTGGTCCTGGTGGTCGCGATCTTCTGGGGCCGGCTGCACGGCGTGCTCGACGGGATCGTCCTGGGCGCGTTCTGCGGCGTGGGCTTCCAGATCGTCGAGGGCTACGCGTTCGCGATGTCGCGCACGGTCCTCAACCGGGTCGGCGACGTGGTCGAACCGGTGATCGCGGTGTTCATCGTCCGCGGGGTCCTCGCGGGGCTGTGGAGCCACGCGGTGTTCACCGCGATCGCGGGGGCGGGGATCGCCTGGGCGGCCGTGCGGCGGACCCGCCGGGCGGCGTGGATCGCGGCGGGATCGGTCGCGGGAGTGGTCGTGCTGCACGCGGTGTGGAACTCGCCGCTGCTGCGGGACGGGCTCGGCCTCGGGTCCCTCGGCGTCCTGGGCGGGGTCATGCTCAAAGGCCTGCCGGCCGTCCTGGTCCTGTGGTGGCTGGTGCGCCGGGCCGTGCGGACCGAGCCGCCGGTCGCGGCCCCGAACGCGTAGCAATGCCGCCCGGGTCTGAGCGCGCGGTACCCCGGCGGCATTGCCGTGCCCGGTCGCAGGCGCCTCTGGCGGCGCCCGCTCCTGCGCGGCCCGCATGTCGTGCGGCCGGTCCGCGGTCGACGCGACGGTGAATGGCGCGAGCCGCGTCGTCGTGTTCCTGGCCGGCCGCTCGGGGGCGGCCGCGCGGTAGGCGATCGGTCCCGGCACCGGCGGTGAGCCGGACCCGGAGGTCCGCCCGGTGCCCCGCCGCGGTGACCGGCGGGGTTGGACCCGGGGCCGCCGATCCTTCCGGATCGGTGCCGACCGAGCATCGTGAAGTTCTCTCAACTCCCACGCTAGCAGCGGTCGGACCGTTTGTCACCGACTCGGGAGTTCGAATCGCCCCGATTCGTCGGTTCCGATCAGGCCGTCTTCGATGAGCTGGGCGACGGCCTCGTTCACCATGCGCGGATCGGTCCAGACCGCGTCGATGCGGGCCCGTTCGACCGGGCCGTCGGCGTCCCGCAGCAGCGCCATGATCTCGCCGCGCACGTGCCGGTTGGTCCCCTTGTACCGCTGGCGCTTCCGGCTCGGACCGGCCGGGAGCTCCTGGCCGGAGAACCCGCACGCGTCGGCCACCGGGCAGGTGCCGCACTCGGTCTTGCGGGCGGTGCACACGAGCGCGCCGAGCTCCATGAGCGCCAGCGAGACCCGCGCGGCGGTGGCCGCGTCCTCGGGCAGGAGCGACTCGGCGGCGGCGAGATCGGCCTTCGTGGTCGCGGTGCCGGCGTCGCTGCGGCCGCCGAGGCGAGCGACGACGCGGCGCACGTTCGTGTCGACCACGGCGTGCCGCCGGCCGTAATGGAACACCGCGACGGCAGCCGCCGTGTACACGCCGATCCCGGGGAGCTTCTCGAGCTCGGCCGGGTCGGAGGGGACGACGCCGCCGTGCTCCTCGGCGACGATCGCCGCGCACTCCTGGAGGCGCAGCGCCCGGCGCGGGTAGCCCATGCGGCCCCACTCGCGCAGGACGTCGGCGGTCGGGGCCGCGGCGAGGTCGGCCGGGGTGGGCCAGCGGCGCATCCACGCCTCCCACACGGGCGCGACGCGGGCGACCTGGGTCTGCTGGCTCATGATCTCGGAGACGAGGACGCCCCACGCGGTGGTCCCGGGCCGGCGCCAGGGCAGTTCGGTGCGGTTGTGGGCGTCGAACCAGGGGAGGAGGCGCTCGGCGAGTAGTTCGGGCGAGGGCAGTGCCGGGTCGGTCGGAGCTGCGGTCGGATCGGTGGCGGCGCGCATGTCTCCCATTGTCGGCGCGGGGTACGACAGTCGCGGAGGCGGGTCATGAGGCAGCGCGAATCGGTCTTGGGCCTGGGCCCCGGTCGCAACCCTGACACGGGGTCCGACAGCGGCCAGGGCGCGGCGCGTGTATTTCCGCCGGGGCGGGGCCGGGCTGCGTTAGCGTCCCGGCGTGGAGGGTTTCAAAGGCAGGTTCGTGAAGGGCTCGGAGCCCGAGTCGGTCTACTGGAAGCGGCGGGGGATCGTGGCCGGGGCGGCGCTCGTGCTGATCGTCCTGGCGGTCTTGGGCCTGAACGCGCTCGGCGGTGAGGGCGACGACGAGTCGGGTGTGGAAGCCGATGCGGCGAAACAGGAGTGGGTGCCGCCGTCCTCGACCGCTTCCGCGCAGCGGCCGTACATCCCCGAGCCGTCGGCGTCGCCCAGCGAGGCGCCGTCCTCGACCGCGCCGCCGGTGGCGGCGTGCACGGCCGACCAGCTGATGCTCCAGGTGGTGGCCGCGTTCGACGAGGTGCGCTCGGGCTCGGAGGTGCCGGTGAGCGTCCTGGTCGCGAGCGGCGCGGACACGCCGTGCACGGTCGATCTGCGCTCGGTCGCGGTGGAGCTGGCGGCGGGTTCCGATGTCGTCTACTCGACGGCGCACTGCGAGACCCCGCAGGGCGAGGAGGTCGAGCTGAGCGGCGGGGCGGGTCAGACCGTGGAGTTCACCGTCGACGGACTCGCCTCGGACGAGGGCTGCCAGGGCGCGCGCCGCGAACTCCCCGCGGGCGACTACGAGCTGCGGGCGCGCCTGGGCGAAGCCGTCTCGTCCCCGGCCGCGCTGCGACTCACCTGACCTGCCGAGGGCGACAAGCCGACGAGGCGAGTACGGCGGTCCGGAACGTCATGGACGGAGGCGTCCGGGCCGCGGCGCCGCCGGAGCGGGAACCGCGTTCCCGGATTATCGACTGAAGTCGCGGCGCAGGCACCCGGTCTCGAGCGCCGTCGAACCGGGGAACCCGACGGAACCGGTGGGCCTCTCGGGGAATCGCGAGGACTTGTGCGCCCGCGCCGCCCTGCCGGGCGTCACCGCGGTCTGCGGGGCAGTCAAAGGTACCGGTCGAGGATGGAGACCTCGGCGAGGCGGGTGAGCGACTCGCGGATGCTCTGGGCCCGGCCGGGACCCACCCCGTCGACGCCCTGGAGCTCTTCGACCGTCACGCCGAGGAGCTCGGGGAGCGCGCCGAAGCGGTCGACGACCCGTTCGATGACCGCCTCGGGCAGCCGCGGGACCTTCGCGAGCATCCGGTACCCGCGGGGGCTGACCCTCCGGTCGAGGACGTCGGGCGAGTTCGGGTAGCCGAGGCAGCGCGCGACGGCGATGAGGTCGAGCAGTTCCGGGGAGCTCATCTGGTCGACGGCGTGGAGGGCCTTGCGGTGGTCGACGTCGTCGGGAAGGTAGTCGCGGACGACGAGCTCGCGGTCGGAGTCGACGCCGGCCATGAGCTCGTCGAGCTGGAGCGCGAGGAGCCGGCCGTCGGTGCCGAGCTCGATGACGTGCCCTTCGACCTCGTCGGCGATGTGGCGGGCCATCTCGAGCCGCTGGAGCACGGTGACCGCGTCCCTGACGGTGACCAGGTCCTCGATCTCGAGGCTGGAGAGGCTGGCGGCGACCTCGTCGAGGCGCAGCTTGTAGCGCTCCAGGGTCGCGAGGGCCTGGTTGGCGCGGGAGAGGATCTGCGTCGAGGGCTCGACCAGGTGGTGGATGTCGCCCATGTACAGGCCGATGGTGTGCATCGACTGGCTGACGGAGATCACGGGGAACCCGGTTTGGATGGCGACGCGCTCGGCGGTGCGGTGCCGCGTGCCCGACTCGTTGGAGTGGATCGAGGGGTCGGGCATGAGGTGGACGCCGGCGCGGACGATCCGGGAGCCGTCGGTGGTGAGCACGACGGCGCCGTCCATCTTGCAGAGTTCGCGCAGGCGCGTCGCGGAGAACTCGATGTCGATCTCGAAGCCGCCGGTGCAGATGCGCTCGACGACGGCGTCGCAGCCGACGACGATGAGCGCGCCGGTGCGGCCGCGGAGAATGCGTTCGAGGCCGTCGCGCAGGGCAGTGCCGGGCGCCATGGTGGCCAGGGTTGCGCGCAGGCCCTCGTCCGGGATCGACGCCACGGGTACCCCCAATACTGGACGGTCCGCCGGCGCTGCCTGCCGGGCGGGTGAGGCGACCCCGCGCCCAGGGGCGGGGCGGTCGGGTCGCCTCCAGTGTACGGATCGGCCGCGCAAGGCAGGGACCGGCATTTGGGGCAACCCGCTCATCGCGGCCGGTGGCAAGTGTTCTGATGCGTCAGATCCCGTGGCGCCGAGCGCGTTTCGCGGGCGGCCGGGTCCCGGGTCGGACGGGTCGGCGGCGTGTCCCAAGGCGCGTCTCAGAGGCGGTCGACGACCTGGACGTGCCCGGGCGCGTACGAGGCGAGCCGGGCGAGGAGCTGCTGCGGTTCGGGCGCGAAGTCCTTGCAGCGCACGGCGAGGTCGAATCCGGCGACGAGGCCCTCGGTGGCGCGGTTGGCTTCGCGCAGGACCGACCGGCCGAGGAACCCGGGCCGGTCGGAGCCGCCCCGCCCGAGGTACACGTCCGCCGCGAACAGCAGGTAGGAGGTGCCGCGCCGCTTCGAACCGACGTGGATCGCGGCGAGCTCCTCGACGTTGCTCCACGGGATCAGCAGGGCTTTCCCGAAGCTGGGGCGCACCCGCAGCCCGAAGTGGTTGACCATGAGCTTCGGGGGCCGGACGAGCGGCACGAGGAACCCTGTCGCGCCGATGACCGCCATGGTCGTGAAGAACCCGGGGAGGGCCGCGACCGGGTTCGGCTCGCCGGAGTCGAGGCGGGCCGGCTCGGTGTGCACGAGCCAGAACAGCGCGCCGATCCCGGCGGCGCACACGGCCGCGTACAGCGCGAGGGTGGAGATCCGACGGGTGGGTGAACTGCGCTCGACGACGACCCATTCCGAGCTTCTGCGCACGGTTCACCTCCGACCCGCAACTGTAGCCAGGCGCGTCGAGCCGCGCCACGGCCGAGCGACGGAGCCGGATCGCGGGCGCGGCCTGGGTCGTGTCCGCGGCGGCGATGCCTCGCTGAGTCAGGTGCTCAGCCACACGGCCGCGTCCGGAGGGAGCGCCGGTTCGCCGTCCGCCGTGAGTTCGGCGCTGGCGACGAGGGGCCGGCCCTCCGGGAGCGGGACCGGCTCGACGCCGAGGTTGACGGCGCAGGTGAAGCCGGGGTCGCGGGCGAAGGCGAGGACGCCGTCCCCCATCTCGAGCCACCGCAGCGGGCCGTCGCCGAGGGCCGGCTCGTCGCGGCGGACGCGCAGGGCGAGGCGGTAGAGGGACAGCATCGACGCCGGGTCGCCGAGCTGGCGCGCGGCGGTGAGGTCGCGCCACTCCCCGGGCTGCGGGAGCCACGCCCCGCCGGTGCCGAATTCGAACGGCGGGGCGTCGCCGCCCCACGGGATCGGGACGCGGCAGCCGTCGCGGCCGAGGTCCCTGCCGCCGGTGCGGAACACGGGGTCCTCGCGCACCGCGTCGGGCAGGTCGAAGACCTCGGGGAGGCCGAGCTCGTCGCCCTGGTAGACGTACACGCTCCCGGGCAGCGCCATGCTGAGCAGGGCCGCGGCCCGCGCCCGCCGCCGGCCGAGCGCGAGGTCGGTCGGGACGTCGTGGACGCGTTTGACGAAGCGGGTGTCCTCGCGGCCGTACCGCGTGGCGTGCCGGGTGACGTCGTGGTTTGACAGCACCCAGGTCGGCGGGGCGCCGACCCGGGCGTGGGTGGCGAGGGTCCGGTCGACGACCTCGCGGAGCGCCCGGGCGTCCCACGCGCACTTGAGGAACGCGAAGTTGAACGCGGTGTGCAGCTCGTCGGGCCGCAGGTACCGGGCGAACCGCTCCGGGTCGGTCACCCACATCTCGCCCACGAACGCCCGGTCGGGGTATTCGTCGAGGACCCGCCGCCAGGCCCGGTAGATCTCGTGCACCTCGGGGCGGTCCTTGTCGGGCTGCTCGCCGTTGTCCTGGTAGGACGGTACGAGCTGTTCGCGTTCGGGCCGGTCGGGGAGCCCGGCCTGCTTGACGAGGCGGTCGGCGACGTCGATGCGGAAGCCGTCGACGCCGCGGTCGAGCCAGAACCGCAGGATCGACTCGAACTCGGCGCGGACCTCCGGGTGGTCCCAGTTCAGATCGGGCTGGGCGGCGTCGAACAGGTGCAGGTACCACTGGCCGTCGTCCACTCGGGACCAGGCGGGGCCGCCGAAGCGGGACCGCCAGTTGTTCGGCGCGTCCCGGAAGTGGAACCGGGCCCGCTCGGGCGAGCCGGGACCGGCGGCCAGGGCGGCCTGGAACCAGGGGTGCCGGTCGGAGGTGTGGTTGGGGACGATGTCGACGATGATCCGCATGCCGTGCCGGTGCACGGCGCCGATGAGCCGCTCGGCGTCCCAGAGGGTCCCGAAGACCGGGTCGATCATGTGGTAGTCGGCGACGTCGTAGCCGCCGTCGGCCATCGGCGAGACGTACCACGGGTTGATCCACAGGGCGTCGACGCCGAGGTCGCGCAGGTACGGCAGCCGCGACTCGATGCCGGCGATGTCGCCGACGCCGTCGCCGTTCCCGTCGGCGAAGCTGCGCGGGTACACCTGGTAGACGACCGCGTCCCGCCACCAGCTCACGGCCGCCCCCAGTGGACGGTGCGGCCTTCGAGGCGCGACCGCTCGGCCGCGAACGCCATGCGGTGGCTGTCGAGCGACGCCTCCAGATCGGGTTCGGCACCCTCGGTCCGGCCCTGTTCGAGGGCGGTGACGAACGCGTCGATGAGCGCCTCGTCGCCGCCCGAGTGGCCGCGGTGGTCCGGCTCCCCGGCGGTGGTGACGGGCCCGGCGTACACCTCGAACACCCGGTGCCCCATGGGTTCGCGGGTGAAGGTCTTGCCCGGGCGCGCCTCCGGGAGCTCGGGAAGTTCGGCGGCCGGCGAGAACAGGTCGATCTCGAGCCCGCCGGTCCTGAGGTTCCCCGCGATCTCCCCCGCCGTCCCCGTCAGGCGCACGGTCCGGGTGTTCTGGCCGGTGAACGCCGAGGTCGACAGGACTGCGGTGAGGCCGCCGGGGAACGCGGCCACGGTCTGCTGGTGGTCGACCACGTCGTTGTCCGAGTGGAAGACGCACCGCCCGTACGGGCCGCGCCGGAGCGCCTCCATGCGGCCCTCCGGGGAGGGGTCGTCGCCGAGGAGCGCGACCGGCCAGCCGTCCCGGCCGGCGAGGGCCTCCACGTAGTAGCGGGGCGCGTAGAACGGGCACGAGTCGGCGGCCGGGCACCCGTCGAGGCAGTGCGAAGGCGCGCCGGCGGGGGCGTTCTCGGGCCGGAAGTACGAGAGCGACCCCGAGGACGCCACGGTCGCGGGCGCCTCGCCCGCAAACCAGCGGATGATGTCGAGGTCGTGGCAGGTCTTCGCGAGGACCATCGGGCTCGAGGAGGCGAGGTTGCGCCAGTTGCCGCGCACGTACGAGTGCGCGTAGTGCCAGAACCCGATGTTCTCCTCGACACGGATCGTCGCGAGCCGGCCGATCGTCCCGGCGTCCACCAGGCGGCGGATCGTGCGCCAGAACGGCTGGTAGCGCATGACGTGCCCGATCCAGATGCGCGCGTGCAGCCGCCGTGCCGCCGCGGCCAGGGCCTCGAGGTCGTCCTCGGTGGTCGCGGCGGGCTTCTCGAGGAGGATCGGCAGGCCGGTGCCCGCCGCGGCGAGCGCCGCCTGGACGTGGAGCCGATCGGGCAGAGCGATCACGAACGCGTCCAGGCCGATCGCATCGGCGTCGGCGGCGAGGGCCCGCCAGTCCCCGTACCGGTGCGCCTCCGGGACGCCCGCGGCGGCGGCGAGCGCGTCGCGCCGGTGCGCCACCGGGTCGGCGACGGCCGCGACCGCGGCCCGGTCCGGGTGCCCGATCGCCCAGCGCCCGTAAGTGTCCGAGCCCCGCGCCCCGGCCCCGAGGATCCCCAACCGGATCATGCGGCTCACCCTTTCTCCGCGCCTGACGTGAGCCCCGTGACCAGGAGCCGCTGGGCCAGGAAGAACCCGGCCACCACCGGGACGGTGATCGCGATCGACCCGGCCATGAGCACCGTGGTCGGCACCGAGAACTCGGTGAGCTGCGCGATGCCGAGCGACACCGTCCACCGGTCGCGGTCGGCGACGAGGAACAGCAGCGCGAACAGGTATTCGTTCCACGCGATCATGAACACGTACAGGGCGGTCGCGGCCACGCCCGGCATCGCCATCGGGAGGACGACCCGCCGGATGAGCGCGAGCCGCCCGCAGCCGTCGATCATCGCCGCCTCCTCCACAGAGGACGGCACGGCGGCGAGGTAGGTGCGGAGCATGTACAGGGCCACCGGGACGGTCTGCGCGACGTACACGAACACGAGCCCGGCCAGGCTCCCGGTCAACCCGATCCGGCTGAGCAGCACGAACAGCGGCACGGCGAGAACGATCCCGGGCAGGAGGTACACGCCGAGGAAGACCACGTTCACGGCGTCGCGGCCGAAGAACCGCAGCCGCACGGCCGCGTACGCGCCGAGGACGCTCAGGAGGATCGCGAGCGCCGCCGTGGCGACCGCGACCTGGAGGGAGTTCCACATGTTCCCGCCGAGGCCGTACTCGGCCATCGCGGTCGGGTACGACTCGACCGTGAGCTCGCCGGGGGCGGGGAAGAGGTCGAGCGGCTCGGACACGACCGACTGGAACGGCCGCAGCGACAGGAGCACGCCGTACAGGAGCGGACCGGCCGTGGCGATGACCGCGGTGACGATGACGGCCCAGCGGAGGACCCCGAGCACCCGGTCCTCGACGCTTCGGCGGGCACGCCGACGGCGCTTGCGGGCCCCGGGGAAGGGCCCCCGGTTTCCAGACTGCCACGGGGGTCCGACAGCGGCGGCGGCCCGGCTGCGAGTGGCGCTGTCGCGAGTGGCGCTCATGCGTGCTCCCGCTTGATCATCCAGGCGTAGACCGCGACGACGACGAGGAGCATCCCGGTCATGAGGAGGCCCGTGGCGCTGGCGGTGCCGATGTCGGCGCGGACGACGAGTTCGGAGTAGACGCGGACGGCGAGGACCTCGGTGCCGCCGGCGCCGCCGGTGAGGAGGTAGATGTCGTTGAAGTTCTGGAAGGACCACAGGAACCGCAGCACCGCGAGGAGCGCCATGACCCCGGCGAGCTGCGGGAGCAGGAGGTGCCGGAACACGCGGGTCTTCCCGGCGCCGTCGATCTGGGCGGCCTCTTCGATGTCGCCGGGGACGACTTGGAGCCGCGCGGTGATGAACAGGAACGCGAGCGGGAAGGTCTTCCAGATCTCGAATGCGATGACGCACAGGAGCGCCACTGGGACGGCGAGCGGCCCGAGGTCGCGGCTGGTGGTGGTGAGGAACGCGATCGGCTCGGGCCAGCCGAGCCATTCGGTGCCGATCGCGTTGACCAGGCCGTAGCCGGGGTTGAGGAGGGTCTTCCAGATCGTGGCCGCGGCGACGACGGGGAGGACGTACGGGACGAGGACGAGCGCCCGGATCAGGCCGCGGCCGGGGAACGGGTGCCGGAGCGCGAGGGCGACGGCGAGTCCGACGAGGACGGCCCCGGCCGAGGAGGCCGCGGCGTACGCGATCGTGGTGGTGGCGGCCGACCAGAACCGGGTCGAGCCCCAGACGGTCGCGAGGTTGTCGCCGGTGAACTCGAGTTCGTCGAGGTAGAGCCGCGGGATGTCGACGAGCCGGATGTCGAGGAACGCGAACAGGACGACCGCGAGGAACGGCAGCACCGCGAACGCGAGCACCACGACCATCGTGGGCGCCACGAGGAGGCGGCCGTGGAGGTCCTCGCGGCGCGACATGGTGAGCGGCTTGCGCGGCTTCCTTGCGGCGCTTCGGTTTTCGGGCACTCTGATGGCGCTTCGGGGCCCCGGGGAAGGCCCCCCGGTTGCAACGGTGCCACGCGGGTCCGACACCGGGTCGAGGCCGGTGTTCGAATCGGGTTCGGTGCCGGGGTTCGGCTGCGGGGGGTTTTCGGGGACGCCGAAGGCGCTTATGCGCGTCGCAGCACCCCCGGTATCCACCCTGCCACGCGGGTCCGACACCGCGTCAGGGCCGGTGTTCGAATCGGGCTTGATGTCAGGGTTCGGCTGCGGGGGGTTTTCGGGGACGCCGAATGCGCTTATGCGCGTCGGAGCGCCCCCGGTACCCACCCTGCCACGGGAGTCCGACACCGGATCGGGATCCGTGTTCGAACGCGGTGCGCGGCCGGACTCCGCGCCGCTGCCGGTGCCGGAGTGGAAGCCGGACTCGGAGTCAGAGCCGGAGCCGGGATCGGTCATCAGCCCAAGTCCTGCTGCGCTGCCTCGACGGCCGCCGCCATGGATGCGGCCACTTCGGACGGGGCGGCGCCTTCGAAGAGGGGTTCGGCCTCGGTGGCGAGGATCGTCTGGGAGAACACGATGCCGGCGAGTTCGGCGTCGGCGGTGCCCCAGCCCCAGCGGGTGAACTCCTCGGCACCGGCGGCCATCCGCTCGACCAGGGCCGGGCCGTAGACCTCCGCGATCGACACCCGCTGGGATTCGTCGTTGCCGAACGGCAGCTCCGCCCACGCGTCGAGGTACTCGGTGGACCCGGCCTCGGGGCCCGGCCGGACCGGGATGCGGCCCTCGGTCGCGGAGGCGAGGTTCCGGACGTACCCGTCGGAGAGCAGGTACTCGATGAACGCCTTCGCGTCCTCGGTGTTCGCGCCGGCCGGGGTGCCGTAGTTCGTGGTCTGCCCGTACACGGCGGGCGTCTCGTTCCCGGTGCCGGTGAACGTGGTCAGGTACGCGGTGTTCTCGGCGAGGAACCGCGGGTCCTCGATGCATTCGGCGCAGGTCACCGGGTTGTCGACGTCGAGTCCGGCCGCTTCGTCGACGAAGTGCGAGGAGAACAGCACCATCGCGGCCGAGCCCGACAGGTACGCGGCCCGCGCCGCCTCGACGTCCACTTGCGCCGGTCCGGCCGCGGCGGCGAGCCGCTGATAGTGCGCGAGGCCCTCGACGCATTCGGGCGAGTCGATCGCGACCTCGCCGTCCTCGGCCAGCCGGCACCCGAACGGCAGCAGCATCGACTCGATGCCCTCCTGCGTGTACACGTCGCCCGGGGTGGTCCCGATCGCGATGCCCGCCATGCCGTCCGCCTGCAGCGCCTCCGCGGCGGCGGCGAGGTCGGCGACCGATTCCGGCGGCTCCAGGCCGGCCTCGGCGAACAGGTCGGTGCGGTAGGCGATCATGTGGCCCCACCCGTCCGAGGGGACGGCGTGCAGCGACCCGTCCACCGTGACCATGTCGAGCGCGGCCTGCGAGAACGTGTCCGAGCCGAGCTCGTCGACGACCTCCTGCGGCGCCTCGTCGTCGAGCAGCCCCTGCGCCGCCCACGCCGCGGTGCTGGAGGGGTTGTGCGCGATGACGTCGGGCACCTCGCCCGAGGCCGCGCCCGTGACGAGCGTCTGCCCCATCTGGTCGGGCTCGAGCGGCACCATCTCGACCTCGATGCCGGTCTCCTCGGTGAACGCGTCGATCACCGGCTGCTGCAGTGCGATCCGCTCCGGCGTCGTGTACGGCGTCCAGAACGTGATCGAACCGTCGCCCTCCTCGGATTCCTCAGGGCTGCACGCCGACGCGGCGCACACCAGCGTCGCGGCCGCCATGCAGGTCATCAACGTCCTCATAGCCGCTCCTAAGGGGCGAATCGGCGCGAACAGCATCCAATCCGCACTATAGCGGCCGAGGGTGGTCGAACGGTACCCCTGCGTAGTGCCGACTCCGTGTCATCGCAAAGGAATCCGCGCTCCGGGGCGGGTTCAGTCGCCGTCGAGGTCGGTCCGCTGGCGCACCACGATGAGGTCGTCGCCGTCCCAGGCCATCTCGTAGAGCTTGCCGCGGGCGCCGGTGAAGGGCCGGTGGAGGACGAGCATGAGGGTCCCGTCGAAGGCGGTGAAGAGCATGCCGTGGCCGGAGTCGCCGCGCACCAGCGGCTCGCGCTGCTCCCACGGGCCGCCGAGCCGGCCGGAGCGGGAGACCGCCCAGGTCTGGACGTAGTCGCCGTCGATGCCGCCGGCGGTGAGCCGGTTCTTCTCGTACGTCGACCAGAGGCACACGAGGGCGCCGCCCGGTGCGCGGTAGAGCTGCGGGCCGTCGGTGACGTAGGGCGCGATCTGGTGCGGGACCCCGGCCGGCAGCTCGCGGGTGATCCAGGACGCGTCCGAGCCTCTGAAGAGGACGACCGGCGCGCCGTCGACCGCGTCGAGGGCCCGGTTCAGCGGGTACGCCTCGATGGTGCCGTCGATGCGCTGCAGCCACTCGTTGGCGTACACCATCCACGGGCGCTCGTCCTCGTCGACGTAGAGCGTCCCGTCGAGGGTCATCAGCTCGGCCGGGAGGATCGGCGCCGACGGCTCGAGCATCCGGAACGGGCCGGTGAGCGAGTCGGACGCGGCGACGATCGTGGAGCGGCGGTAGTTCGCGACCGGGAACGGCGTCCCGTACTCGCCCGGCTGCGGGACCGGCAGCGGCGCATCGGTGTCGTGCAGCGTCGTGAACAGGTGCCAGCGCCCGTTCCAGCGGTGCACCTCCGGCGCCCACGCGCCGTGCACCGCCCACGGCTCGTCCTCGTCGGCGACGAGGAACACCGGGACCGGCTCGGCCCAGTCGCGCAGGTTCGGCGACCGGTAGACCATCGTCCCGACTCCGCCGGGCCCCACCGGCCCGGTCGCGTCCGCGGTGAAGCCCTGGTTCGCGGTGTACAGGTGGTACAGCCCCGACTTCCGGTCGGCGACCACGAAGGGGTCGTGGAGCGGCATCTCGGGCAGGCGCAGCGGGAAGTCGGTCGGCTCGCTCATGGCGCAAACGCTATCAAGCCAGGGCTCCGGTGGAGACCGGTGATCTCCGCGGCCCTGCGGCGCGGCGATGTCACAGAATCCCGGCCCGTCTTGTCCGAGCTGTCGACGGGGCGGCACCGGCTGCCCCGCGGAACCGGAGGTCAACAATGAAGATCGCTGTCATGGGCGGTACCGGGCTCATCGGGTCGCAGGTCGTCAGGCTCCTGAACGCCGCCGGCCACGAGGCCGTCCCGCACTCGCCGTCCACGGGCGTCGACCTGATCAGCGGCGACGGGGTCGCCGCGGCGCTCGAGGGCGCCGTCGCCGTCGTCAACCTGACGAACTCGCCGACCTTCGACGACCAGTCGCCCGCGTGGTTCCGGGCGAGCATGGGCAACCTGCTCGCCGCCGCCGCGGCGGCCGGGACCGGCCACGCCGTAATCCTCTCGATCGTCGGCGTCGACCAGGTCCCCGACCTGGACTACTACCGCGCCAAGGTCCTCCAGGAGGACGTCCTCAAAGCCGGGCCGGTCCCGTACTCGATCGTGCGCTCCACCCAGTTCTTCGAGTTCATGGACGCCGTCATGTCCTGGACCTCCGACGAGCGCACCGTCCGCCTGCCCGCCACCCGCGTGCAGCCGATCGCCTCGGCGGACATCGCGAAGGCCGTGGCCGACGCGACCGCCGGCGCCCCGCTGAACGGGACCCGCAACGTCGCCGGCCCCGAGGTCTTCACGCTCGACGAACTCGGCCGGATCACGCTCGAAGCCAAGGGCGACAAGCGCACCGTCGTCGTCGACGACACCGCGGGCATGTTCGCGGCCGTCAAGGGCGATGCGCTCATCGCGGGAGCCGACGCCGTCCTCTCGACCCTGACCTACCGGGAGTGGCTCGCCCGCTAGGCACCCGGCCCGCGCGGCGAGCGCCGCGCGGGCCTCACGTCCGGAACGCGCCGAGCTTCTCCGGCGCCACCAGCCACAGCACCTCGTCGATCCCGCCGGGCCCGGCGTCCACGGTGAGCGCCGCGTACACGCCGCCGTCCCGGCGCAGCACCGCCCAGGAACGGCCGCCGACCACCGCCCAGTCGACGTCCACATCGGCCCACAGCCATTCGATCGCCTTGAGGAACTTCGCGACCCGCTCGGCCCCGGCCAGCGTCCTGCGGGCCACCCGCGCCGCGCCGTTCCCGTCCGAGGTGTGCACCACGTCCGCGGCGAGCAGCCGCTCGAGCGCCGCCAAGTCGCCCGAGCGCGCCGCGGCCGTGAACGCCTCCAGCAGCGCCCGCTGCCCGGCCGGGTCCGGCCTGGAGCGCCGCCCGTCCGCGATGTGCCTGCGGGCGCGGCTCACGAGCTGCCGCACCGCGGCCCCGCTCGTCCCGAGGACCTCCGCGATCTGCTCGTACCGGTAGTCGAACGCCTCGCGCAGCACGTACGCGGCCCGCTCGTTCGGCGACAGGCGCTCCATCAGCAGCAGCGCCGCGTACTCGAGCGCCTCGCCGCGCTCGGCGCCCAGGTACGGGTCCGCGGCCGTGTCCACCGGCTCGGGCAGCCACGGCCCGACGTACGTCTCGCGCCGCGCCCGCGCCGACTTGAGCGCGTTGATCGACAACCGGGTCGCCACCGTCGCCAGGAACGCGCCCGGCTCGGCGACCGAGTCCCGGTCGTACGCCTGCCAGCGCAGCCACACCTCCTGCACCAGGTCCTCGGCTTCGCTCGCGCTGCCGAGCATCCGGTACGCGATCCCGAACAGGCGCGGCCGCACCGCCGTGAACGCGGCGGCGGCCGCGTCGAGCGCGCCCTCGCGCGCCGGTTCTCCGTCGACGGTTGCCACCCGGCAATCTAAGCGCACCGCCGGCCGGGGGTGCGCCGCAGACGCCGCGAGGGGCGCCGGAACCGGCGCCCCTCGCGGATGGACGTCCTAGATCATCGGGTGGCGGATGATGTTCTCCTCGCGGCCCGGGCCGACGCCGACGACGGAGACGCGGGCGCCGCAGAGCTCCTCGAGCCGCTCGATGTAGCTCTGGGCGGCGCTGGGGAGCTCGTCGAACTTCCGGCAGTGGGAGATGTCCTCGAACCAGCCCTCGTGGTACTCGTACACGGGCTTCGCGTGGTGGACGTCGGTCTGGGTCATCGGCATCTCGTCGACCCGCTGGCCGTCCACTTCGTACCCGACGCAGATCGGGACCCGCTCGAGCTCGGAGAGCACGTCGAGCTTGGTGACGAACAGGTCGGTGATGCCGTTGACGCGCACCGCGTACCGGCCCAGGACGGCGTCGAACCAGCCGCAGCGGCGGCGCCGCCCGGTGGTGACGCCGTACTCGCCGCCCTTCTTGAGCAGGAACTCGCCGAACTCGTCGAACAGCTCGGTCGGGAACGGGCCGGAGCCGACGCGGGTCGTGTACGCCTTGATGATCCCGATCGAGGTCGTGATCTTGTTCGGCGCGATGCCGGTGCCGACGCAGGCGCCGCCCGTGGTCGGGTTCGACGAGGTCACGAACGGGTAGGTGCCGTGGTCGACGTCGAGCATCGTCGCCTGCGCGCCTTCGAGGAGCACGTTCTTGCCCTCGTCGAGGGCCCGGTTGAGCAGCAGGCGCGTGTCGGCGATGTACGGCTTCAGGCGCTCGGCGTAGCCGAGGTACTCCTCGACCACGGCCTGCGGGTCGATCGCCTTGCGGTTGTAGACCTTCACGAGGATCTGGTTCTTCTCGCGGAGGATCTGCTCCAGTTTGATCGAGAGGATCTTCGGGTCGAGGAGGTCCTGCACGCGGATGCCCTGGCGGGCCACCTTGTCGGCGTAGGCCGGGCCGATGCCGCGGCCGGTGGTGCCGATGCGGGCGCCGCCGAGGTAGCGCTCGACGACGCGGTCGAGGGCCCGGTGGTGCGGCATGATGAGGTGCGCGTCCGCGGAGAGCTTGAGGTTCGAGACGTCGACGCCGCCGGCGGTGAGCTCGTCGAGCTCGGAGATGAGGAACTTCGGGTCGACCACGACGCCGTTGCCGATGACCGGCACTACCCCGGGGGTGAGGATGCCGACCGGGACGAGGTGGATGGCGTACTTGGTGCCGTCCGGCGTCACGACCGTGTGGCCGGCGTTGTTGCCGCCCTGGTAGCGGACCACATAGTCCATCTCGGCGCCGAGCAGGTCGGTGACCTTCCCTTTGCCCTCGTCGCCCCACTGCGTTCCGACGACCGCGATCGCTGGCATGTGCCCATCCTCCCGGGAAGTTGATCACCCGATTACTTGCTAAGCCTACTTGCATTCGGTTATCCGGGGTCTCAGCAGGCCCGAGCAGTATGAAGCGGGTCCCCGTCACACCGTATTGTCGGCCGGGTGAACGTCGTCGTGTTGACACTCGTGGAGTCGGACTGCTCGAACCCCGGGCCGCGCACCCAGGCGCTGCACCTGGCCGACGAGCTCAAGGCCCGCGGCGCCGCGGTGCGCACCGTCGAGGCCCGCACGCCCGAGGAGATCGACGCCGTCGTCGAAGACCCCGAGGAGCGGATCGTCCTCGCCGCCGACACCGACGAGCAGGTCAACGCCGTGCTCGCCCGGCTGACGCGGCTCGTGATGCCCGCGCCGAGCAAGCGGCCCGAGGGCCTGCCGGACGGGCGCACCATCCCCGATCTTCCCGCGCTGGCGGTGCTGCCGCTGGGCGGCACGCCCGGGATCGTGGTCCGCCTGGGCCTGCCCGAGAAGCCCGCCGACGTCGCCGAGGCGGTCGCGGGCGGCGCGGTGCGGCGCACCGACCTGATGCGGCACGACGGCGGCGGCGTCGCGATCGACGGGGTGCGCCTGGGCGGCGGCGACCGGCCGTGGCGCGGGGTGGTGAACCTCGACGACGTGGTGCTCGCCGACGGGAGCGAGCAGATCCTCGCGTGCGTGGTCGCGAACGCCGACGGGTACGCCGCCGCGGACGACATGGTCCTGGCCGAGCCGGACCCGGCCGACGGGAGGATCGACGTGGCGGTCGCCGTGCCGGTGACCGTGGGGCGCTTCAGGAAGCGGCTGCGGATCGAGGTCCGGCGCGCGAAGGGCCGCGCGGTCGCGGTGCACCCGGTCGGCTCGGTGACGTACATCCAGGACGGCCTCGCGGGGGAGCTGGGCCGCAAGCGCACCTGGTGGGTCGAGCCGGGCGCGGCCGGCTGGTACGCCGGCGCGGCCGGGCATGAGACCTCCGCCACTTAGGCGAACGGTTCGAATAAGCAGGTCAAAGGGATCGACACGGGTTTCGCGGTGCCGTAGTCTGGGGCGCACCCCAACTTCTGCGAGCGAAGGAGCTCCCCCATGGCCATCGCCTACGGCGGCGACTACAACCCCGAGCAGTGGCCCCGCGAGACGTGGGCCGAGGACATGCGGCTCATGCGCGAAGCGGGCGTCAACCGCGTCAGCGTCGGCATCTTCTCGTGGGCGAAGTTCGAGCCCGAAGAGGGCCGGTACGAGTTCGCGTGGTTCGACGAGGTGATGGACCTCCTCGCCGCGAACGGCATCGAGGCCTGCCTCGCGACCCCGACCGCCTCGCCGCCCCCGTGGTTCGCCGCGACCTACCCCGAGGCGGTCATGGTCGACGCCGAGGGCCGCCAGCTCACCCACGGCTCGCGCCAGGGCTTCGACCCGTCCTCCGACGTCTACCTCGCGAAGGCCCTCGCGATCACCGAGCAGGTCGCGCGCCGCTACGCCGAGCACCCCGCGCTCGCCCTGTGGCACGTCCACAACGAGTACGGCTGCCACAACGCCCGCTCGTACACGAAGGCGGCGAGCGCGAAGTTCCGCGTCTGGCTGCGGGACCGCTACGGCGACCTCGACGGCCTCAACGACGCCTGGGGCACCGCGTTCTGGTCGCAGTCGTACTCCTCGTGGGACCAGGTCGCCGCTCCGCTGCCGACCCCGACGATCCCGAACCCCGGCCACGTCCTGGACTGGAAGCGGTACTCGTCCTGGCGGCTCAAGCAGAACTACCTCGCCGAGGCCGCCGTCATCGGCAGGTACTCCGACAAGCCGATGACCACGAACTTCATGACCGGTTCGCACCCGGAGATCGACCTGTGGGAGTTCAGCGAGGTCGTCGACACCGTCGCCACCGACCACTACCTGATCGGCGAGGACCCGCACGTCAACCTCGCCTTCGCCGCCGACTACGCGCGGTCGCTGGGCGCGGGGAGGCCGTGGATCCTCATGGAGCACTCCACCTCGGCCGTGAACTGGCAGGGCCGCAACCGGGCCAAGGCCCCGCGCGAGCTGCTGCGCAACTCGTTCTCGCACTTCGCGCGCGGCGCGGACGCGATCATGTTCTTCCAGTGGCGCGCCTCGAAGCAGGGCGCCGAGAAGTGGCACTCGGCGATGCTCCCGCACGTCGGCACCGACTCCAAGATCTGGCGCGAGGTCGTCGAGCTCGGCTCGCGCCTGCGGGACCTCGCCGACGTCGAAGGCTCCACTGTGAGCGCCGACACGGCGATCCTGTGGGACTTCCCGAACGCGTGGGCCCAGGAGCACCAGGCGCGGCCCACGAACGAGATCGAGGCCCAGGCCGTCTTCGACGCCTACTACGCGGCCCTGTGGCGCGCCGGCATCACCGCCGACGTCGCCGCGCCCGAAGGCGACCTGTCGAAGTACCGGCTCGTGGTCGTACCGGCGGTCTACCTCATGTCGCGCGCGGCCGCGGAGAACCTGCGGCGGTTCGTCGCCGGCGGCGGCACCGTGCTCGTCACCCCGTACTCGGGGATCGCCGACGAGACCGACACCGTCTACCTCGGCGGCTACCCGGGCGCGATCCGCGACGTCCTGGGCGTGCGCACCGAGGAGTTCCACCCGCTCATCGACTCCGCGGTGACCCTCGCCTCAGGCGGGACGGGGACGATCTGGAGCGAGGACGCCGCCCCGGCCGGCGCCGAGGTCCGCGACACCTACGTCATCCCGTCCCCCACCGCCCGAACCGGAGACGACGCCGCGCCCGGGACGCCGAGCCCCGCCTGGCTGGTCAACCGCTTCGGCGAGGGCACCGCGCACTACCTGACCACGTTCCCCGACCCCGCCACGCTCGACCGCATCCTCGCGACCGCCGCGCAGGACGCAGGGGTCGAGCCGGTCGCCCTCGCCCCGGCCGGCGTCGAGGTCGTGCGCCGCTCCCACGAGGACGGCCGGAGCTGGCTGTTCTGCATCAACCACACCGGCGAGGACGCCGAGGTCAAGACCGAGCGCGCCGTCGTCACCGTCCCCGCCGGGGAGGTCGTCGTCCACGCCGAGACCGCCTAGTCTGCGAGAAGCCTTGCGGCCGAAGGGGGTCGACTCCTTCGGCCGCTGCGCTCCCTGCGCCGTTCCGGCCGCTGTGCCCGACCTCGCCACCTGATCGAAATCCGATCGTTATCTCGGTGAGGCATGCTGGTCAGCGGCCGTGCGGCAGCGTTTCCGGAGCAGCGGCACGGGCGGACCCGGCGAGATTTTGGAGGTGGGGCAGTGGCGGCGGAGTACTCGAGTTTCGTGGCCATCGGCGACAGTTTCACCGAAGGGGTCGGCGACCCGGACCCCGACGGCGACCGCGACCGCGGCTGGGCCGACCTGTTCGCGCTGCGCGCCGCCGAGCAGTGGCCCGGCTTCGCCTACGCGAACCTCGCGATCCGGGGCCGGCTCTTCGACCGCATCGTCGACGAGCAGGTGGTCCCGGCGATCAAGCAGAGCCCCGACCTGGTCTCCTTCGCCGCCGGCGGCAACGACGCGCTGCGCCCGGGCTTCAACGCGGTCCAGCTCGCCACCCGCGCCCACGAAGTGGTGCGCCTGTTCAAGGCGTCCGGCGCGGAGGTCATCCTCTTCACCTGCGCCGACGTCACCCCGCACATCCCCGGGATGGCGATGATCCGCAGGCGCTTCATCACCACCAACGACGCCTACAAGCGGGTCGCCAAGCGCCACAACGCGATCCTGGTCGACCTGTGGGCCGACCGGGCGTTCGACGACCCGCGCCTGTGGTCCGCCGACCGCCTGCACCTGAACACCCTCGGCCACCAGCGCGTCGCCCACGACGTATGCCTGGCCCTGGGAGTCGAGCCGGACCCGGCATGGCTCGAACCCCTCCCCGTCCAGCCCCGGCCCCGCCGCGAGATGAACGGCGTCAAGTGGGCCGGAAAGCACCTGGCCCCCTGGGTCAAGCGCCGCATCACGGGCAAGTCCTCAGGCGACACGGTCCATCCGAAGCGCCCCGAACTCACCAAGGTGAAGTGAGCATGGTCCTCTTGTTCAAACTCCTCGCGGTCCTGGTCGTCATCCTGACCTGCGCCTTCTTCTTCGGCCTCCTGTTCAACAAAGGCCGCCGCCGCTAGGCGGCCATGCGAGGCGCGAAGTCGATGACCAGGTCGACGTCGAGTGCCGCGGCCAACCGCTCCAGCAGCGGGATGGTCGGCGTGACGCCGCCCCCCTCGAGCCGCGAGAGCTGCGGCTGGGTCATGCCCGCCCGGTCGGCCAGCTCGACCTGGCTCAACCCGAGCTCATGCCGCCGCTGGTAGACCATGCGTCCGAGCAGAAAGGCCCGGCGCGCATCTTCGTAGTCCTCGGAGTGCGCGCCAGAGCGGCGCCATACGGTGTGATCCCCAGGCTTGCGCATCACTTCTCCTCCATGTTCCGATCGTAAACGTCGTGCGCGGAAGCGTGCCAGGACTCGCACTCCAACTGCGCGCGTCGTGCCCGTTGGATCTCGGCCCGCTCTTGGGGCCGCGTCTTCGCGAACACGGTGAGCAGTACGATCCGCCGATCCGGCGCCAGCCAGTAGGTGATCCGAACTCTCCGCTGCGGCAAGTAGAATCGGAGCTCCCGCACTTTGCCGCCTAGGTGCTTGGAATACGGCTCGCCCAGATCGCCGCCGAACTCGGTGAGCAGGTCGCCGTAGAACTCGACCCGGTCGTACTCCGGGCGAGTGAGCGATTCCAACCACTGGCGTACCTCGGGTTCCAGCTCAATCGTGAAATACTCCGTCATGCATTCGACGGTATATGCAATCGATGGTATAACTTGCGAGCGACACGCGCAACCGCTTGGGGCGGAATCGGGGGTGGGCGTGGCGGATGTCGGACCGACAGGGCATCATGGTTCCTTGTGGGACTCCTCCAGCGTCTGTTGGGGCGCCGGGACACACCAGATTCAGTGCCAGATCCCGCCGCCCAACCCGAACCTGCCTCCGAGCCCGAGACCGCGCCCGAGCCCGGCGCGTCGTCCGGGGCGCTCGGCGATGCCGCCCCCGAGAACGGCCCGGACCCCTCACCGGTCGCCATTGAGGAGGACAGCATCGCTCCCGCAACACCCGTGACCGGCCTCCGGCTCGTGCCCGACCTCGAACCCGAGCCCGATGCGGAGCCCGACGAACCCGCGGCCCCCAAGCCGGCCGTGCCCGCGCAGGCCGAGTCGCCGGACGCGATCTTCGTGCCCGAGCGGCCCCGCCGGGAACTGCTCACACTGGACAAACCCGAGCCCCCCAAGGGCACCGGCCGCGACGAGATGATGCCCCGCATCGACAGCGAGGACCTCGACATCGCCGGGTCGCCGCGCGCCGACCTTCGCGCCGCGGGCCTCGCCGTCCCCAAGATGCACCAGCTCGTGCGCCGCGGCGACACCGCCATGTGGGCCTTCGCGGTCCGCGCCTCCGAGGCGCTGCGCTGGTGGCTCGACATCCGCCAGGCCGCCGACCAGACCGGCTGGATGCCGGTGCTCCTCGGCCCGCCCGAGGAGTGGCGGGACAACGGCGAGGCGATCATCCACGAAGGCGACGACGAGCTCGCCCGCGCCGAGGAGATCGACGCCGCCGAACTGCTCCACGAGAAGGGCGCCGAGGCCGGCGAGCCCGCCCGCGGCGTCCCGATCCTGCCGCGCCGCGGCGACTCCGACTTCGCCACCCCGCAGCAGGAGGGCCTGCTCGGGCTCGTCGCGACCGACGCGGGCTGGAAGGTCCCGGCCATGTTCCCGTGGAAGGGCTCCACGAACTGGGAGCTGTACGGCGCCGAGCACGCCGCGGTCCTGCGCAGCTGGAACCGCCGCTTCGAGGCCGAGCTGGTCGCCATGACCTACGACGTCATCGAGCTGTACGTCCCGCACCCGCCCTCCCGCGAGGAGGCCATCGCCGTCGCGGGCGAGGCGTACGCCTACTGCCCCGACCTCCTCGACTCCGGCGTCCCCACCCTCGAGGACCTCGCCGAGCACATGATCAGGTCGAAGGCCTGGTACTTCAGGTGGACGTAGTCCGGCCTGAAGCGGGCGCGGGGCCGGCGGACCCCGTTCCGCCTCGAGCGGAGGCGGATCCGGGGGAGTGAGCCCCGCCTAAGGCCGAGGCGGACCCGGTCGGGCCGGAATCCGCAGCCGCGCCGCCGGGGCTCCGCGGTGCCCTGCGGACGGCCTCCATCCGGGGGGCCAGGCCGTCGAGGAACCGGTCGAGCAGGTAGCGCATCGACTCGTGCGCGGTGATGTCCCACGCCTCCTCGTCGGAGAACACCGTGATGCGCGGGTACCGGCCCGAGGCCACCGCCTTCTCCAGGTACGGCGCCTGCATGTCCCACCACTCGCTCTCGGTGGTCTCGGGCGCGTCGTCCGCGCTGTCGCCGAGCAGGTACTGCCGCGCCGTCCCCGTCACGAGGTTCATCACCGAGGTGACGACGAGGTTCTTCTCGCGGTCGGGCAGGTCGTGGCCCTCGAAGGCCGACAGCGCGAAGTCGTACCCGGCGAGCGAGTCCGGCCCGAGCACCGGGCGGCGCTGGTTGATCTCCAGCAGCCACGGGTGCGCCTCGTAGACCTCCCACGTGCCCTCGGCGAGGAGCTCCAGGCCCTCGCGCCAGTCGAGCCGCGTCAGGTCCGGTTCGACCCCGTCGAAGCGCGAGATCCGGTCGACCATGAGGTCGATGAGCTCCTTCTTGCCGGGGATGTACCGGTAGATCGTCATGGCGCCGACGCCGAGCTCGGCCGAGACGCTGCGCATCCCGAAGCACGAGCCCTCGCGGTCGGCCACCGCGATGGCGGCCTCCACGATCCGGTCCACGGTGAGCCGCGGTTTCGGCCCCGGCCGGCTCTGCTGCGGTTCGAACTCGCGCCAGAGCAGCTCCAGGCTGCGTTTGGGGTCGCCCGCCCCCGTCTGTGGTGTCGCCATAGGGGCCTCATGATATCGCGCTTGCTAACCGGGTACATCGTATGCTATTACTGAGTACAACGTACCCGATTCAGGGAGACCAGTCAATGACCACCACGACCGTCGAGGCCGTCGGCCTCGGCAAGCGATACAAGGACACCGCCGCACTCGACGGCTTCGACCTCGCCGCCGAATCCGGGACCGTGCTGGGCCTCCTCGGCCCCAACGGCGCCGGCAAGACCACCACGGTCAGGATCCTGACCACCCTGCTCCGCTTCGACACCGGCCGCGCCGCCGTCGCCGGGTTCGACGTCGCCAAGGACGCCCGCCAGGTCCGCCGGCGCATCGGCCTCACCGGCCAGCAGACCGCGATCGACGACCTCCTCACCGCCCGCCAGAACCTCGTCCTGTTCGGCAAGCTCTTCCGGCTGAACAAGTCCCGCGCCCGCGAGCGGGCCGAGGAGCTCCTCGGCCAGTTCGGGCTCACCGAGGCCGCCGACCGCCAGGCCAAGGGCTTCTCGGGCGGCATGAAGCGCCGCCTCGACCTCGCCGCGAGCATGATCCTCGCCCCGCAGGTGCTGTTCCTGGACGAGCCGACCACCGGCCTCGACCCGGCCGGGCGCCGCGAGGTCTGGGACGCCGTCTCCGGCCTCGCCGCCGACGGCACCACCGTCGTGCTCACCACCCACTACCTCGACGAGGCCGACCGCCTCTGCGACCGCATCGCCGTGATCGACCACGGCCGCAACCTCGTCGACGACACCCCCGCCGGGCTCAAGCGCCGCATGGGCGCCGACCGGCTCGAGATCGTCGCCGCCGACCCCGCCGACCTGCCCGCGCTGGAGCGGGTCGTCGCCGCGGTCGCCGAAGGGGACGTCGTCGCCGACGAGGCCGGGCCGAGCGTCTCGGCCCCCGTGAAGGACCCGGTCGCGGCCCTCACCGCCGCCGCGACCGCCTTGCAGGACCAGAAGATCGCGGCGGCCGACATCGGCCTGCGCCGCCCGACCCTCGACGAGGCGTTCCTGGAACTCATCGGCGGAACCGACCAGAAGGAGGCCCAGCAGTGACCGCACTCGCCCCGCTGCCCGACGAGACGTTCGCCGGGCGCGTCAAATGGACGCTCCACGACTACCGCGCCATCGTCGGCCAGGAGTTCACGCACCTGTGGCGCCAGCCCGCGAACTTCGCGTGGGCGCTCGGCTTCCCGATCGTCATGGTGCTCCTGTTCGTGTACGTCTTCGGCTCGGCCATGGACGTCACCGGCCAGGGCGCCGGCGTCGACTACGTCGCCTACGCCATGCCCGGCATGTTCGCCATGACGATGGCGTTCGGCTTCACCAACACCGCGTGGGCGGTCGCCGAGATGAAGGAGAAGGGCTTCATCGACCGGGTCCGCTCGATGCCGATGGCCTCCTCCGCGGTCGTGGTGGGCCGCAACATCGCCGACACCATCCACGCCGCCGTGGACCTGCTCGTGCTGTTCCTCATCGCCCTCGCCATCGGCTGGCGCAGCGAAGGGACGCTCTGGGAGACCCTGGGCGCCTTCGCGATCCTGATCTGGCTGCGCTTCGCGCTCATCTGGGTCGGCATCTGGATGGGCCTCATGGTCAAGGGCGTCGAGCAGGCCGGGAACCTGTTCGCCCTCGCGTTCCCGTTCGGCATGGTCTCCTCGGTGTTCACGCCGCCGGAGCTCATGCCCTCCTGGCTCGGCGCGATCGCCGCATGGAACCCGGTGTCCGCCACCGCGACCGCGATCCGCGAGCTGTTCGGCAACCCCGTCGCCGCCGGCACCTCCTGGCCCGAGCAGCACGCGCTGCTCGCCGCGATCGTGTGGCCGCTGGTCATCACCGCGATCTTCCTGCCGCTGGGCGTGCGCCGCTTCCGGAACCTCGGCCGCTGAGCCGAATCGGAGACCTGAGGGAAACAGGAAGGCGGGCCCGCGCTCCGGCGCGGGCCCGCTCCGTATGTGAGAGCATGTCAACCGTCGGCTCACGGCCACCTCTGGAGGGCACATGTCCGAGTCCCCGCGGGACTTCACGGCGTCGCTCGGCGACGGCGCCGAGCTGCGCCCCCTCGTGCCGGACCTGGCCGAGGAGATGACCGCCCACATGGACCGCGGCCGCGAGTTCATCGGACGGCACGTGGCGATCGCCGACGTCTGCGCCGACGCGGCCGGCACCCGCGGGCTCCTGGACGCCTACGCCGCGAAGGCCGCCGCCGACACCGGGCGGATCTGGGGGATCTGGCTCGACGGCACCCTCGTCGGCGGCGTCCTCTTCCGCACCTTCGACACCCGGATGGAGACCGCCGAGGCCGGCTGCTGGCTCGAGCCCGCCGCCACCGGCAAGGGCATCGTGACCCGGGCGGTCACCGCGATCATCGACTGGGCGGTCGAGGAGCGCGGCATCTACCGCGTCGACTGGTACGCCTCGGTCCGCAACACCGCGAGCCTCGCCGTCGCCGAGCGCCTCGGCATGACCAGGGAGGGCGTGCTCCGCGCCGCCTACCTCCACCGCGGCGAGCGCTTCGACATGGAGGTCTGGTCCGTCCTCGCACCGGAATGGCGCGCCCGCAAGGACTCCTGAACGCGTCGGAGGCCCGCGCCGCCACCCGAAAGGCGGCGCGGGCCCGCTCCGTCCCCCGGCGCTAGAACTCGATCCAGGCGGTCCGCTCGTACCCGCCGCCGAGCTCGTTGGCCTGCAGCCCGGCCGCCGACAGCGTCCACACCTGGTCCCCGATCACCAGCGAGCGCACGATGCCCTCGGCGTACGGGTCGTCGACGTCCTGCTCGATCCAGGCGGCCTGCTCCACCGAGTCGGTGCCGATCGCGAGCACCACCGCCCCGACGCGCGAGTGCATGTAGTCCTCGTCCCAGTCGGTGACCGGCAGGACCGCGATGCTCGCGTCCTGCCAGTACAGGAACGCGTGCGGGTCCCACTCGACCGCCGAGTCCGCGTCCTCGCGGAAGTACTGGTCGAGCACCGCGGCCTCCGGTGCGGCCGTGTCGAACAGGCTCACCTGGAGCCCCGTCGTCACGCCGTCCTCGGTCGCCTCCTGGCCGACGCCGAGCAGCCGGTCCTCGCCGACCGGATGCAGGTAGCCCGAGTAGCCGGTGATCTTGAGCTCGCCGGTGACGACCGGGTCCGACGGATCCGAGAGGTCCACTGTGTACAGCGGGTCGGTCTGTCGGAAGGTGACGACGTACCCGGTGGGGCCGATGAACCGGACCGCGTAGATCTGCTCGGTGACGCCGAGGTCCGTGACCGACCCGGTCTCGGTCAGCGCGTCCTCGCCGACCGCGAACACGGTCACCGTCGACTTCGACTCCTCCGGTTCGGGCGCGGCCTCCCAGGCGCAGTCGGCGGCCGGTCCGCACCCGCCCCACCAGCCCCACATCTGGTCGTTCTCGGTGGTGGCGACCCGCAGGTGGCCGTCGTACTCGCTGAGCGAGTACTGGTTCAGCAGCGACCCGGGCGCGGTCGCCTCGCCCGCGAGGCGCGGCTCGCCGCCCTCGAAGTGGAACCGGTAGATCTCGGTCTCGCCCTCCGGGTCCTCCTCGCCCCAGCCGTAGTCGTAGTGGGCCAGGTAGAGGCTGTCGACGGTGCCGTGGACGGTCTCGCCGTCGGCCATCACGGTGTGCGGCGAGACGCCCTCCCATCCGCCGCCGGCGGCGAGCCCGAACACGGTCACCGCGGTGCCGCTGAACCGGTCGGGGTGGGCGATGTCGCCGCAGTCGATCTCGCCCGCTTCGCCGTTGACGCTGAACTCGGGGATCCAGTCGTCGAGCCCGGTGGCGGCCACGGCCGCCTTCAGGTCCTCGAAGTCGGCGTCGGCGTCGTACAGGACGTCGTGCACGGGCTGGATCGACGGCTGGGACGACACCGCCAGCCGCACCTCGCCGCCGACCATGCGGGCGTCCACCATGCGCCCCTCCATGGCGAACGTGTCGAGCACCTCGAGCGTCGCCGGGTCGCGGCGCTCGACCCTGAACTCGCTGCGGTAGTCGCCGTCGTCGTCGACGTCCTGCGTGTACATCGCGATGAGCTCGCCGTCGCCGAGGAACAGCCGGTGGTCCCACGACATGTCGTCGAACCGGGACTCCGCGGCGACCTCGCCGGTGCGGGTGTCGACGACCCGCAGCGTCTGCCCGACGACACTGTAGACGAACGTGCCGTCGGTCTTGGCGATGTCGGGCTCGTCGACGCCCGCGACCGCGTTGTTGGTCTGCGAGTGGGAGTCCGAGGACTGACCGGAGGTCGGGGCGGCGCCGCCGTCGTCCGCGGCGGCCATGTCGCCCTCTTCGCGGGCCAGGCCTTCCGCGTCGACGAAGACGGGGGCGGTGGCCTGCCACTCGGCCATCATCCCGAGTGCGGCGTCCTGGATGCCCTCCAGGGCCTCGTCGCAGCCGCCGTAGGACGCGAGCTGGGCCGAGGCGGGCACCCAGGGGACGATGTCGACGCCGAGGTCGGCGTCCGGTTCGTGCGAGGTGCACCCGGCGGCGGCGAGGGCGGCCGCGCCCGTCAGTGCGATGAGGAGTTTCGCTTTCATGCCAGTCGGACGCCGCCGCGGCGGCCGCGGTTCCCGCCGCCCGCGAAAAAGGGCCCGGGTGGTCTCCCACAACCCCGGGCCCTTCTTCGGACGGCGTCTCAACCCTTTGTCGCGCCCGAAGTCAACCCGCTGATGAGGTGCCGTTCGGCGAACGCGTAGAACACGAGCGCCGGCAGCATCGCGAGCATGACGAACGCGAGGACCCTCGCCGTGTCGGAGGCGTACTGGCCGCTGAACTGGGTGACGCCGAGCGGGAGCGTCCACCAGGTCGACTTCTGGAGCACCACCAGCGGCAGCAGGAACGAGTTCCAGGAGCCGACCAGCGCCAGCACCGAGGTCGTGGCGAGCACCGGCCGCGACATCGGCAGCAGGATGCGGGTGAAGAACAGCCACGGCCCCGCGCCGTCGATCGTCGCGGCCTCCTCGACCTCGCCGGGGATGGACCGGAAGAAGGTGCGCAGGATGATGATCGTCAGCGGCAGGCCGAACGCCGCCTGCGGCAGGATCACGCCGAACGGGCTGTTCAGCAGCTCGAAGGTGCGCAGGATGATGAACAGCGGCAGCACCGCCACCGCGAACGGGAACATCATCCCGGCCGCGAAGAGCGTGAACAGCCCCTCCCGGCCGCGGAAGGCGAAGCGGGCGAAGACGAACGCGATCATCGCCGAGCAGATCACCACGATGAACGTGGTGACCAGCGCGATGAACACCGAGCTGAAGACCTGCTGCCAGAACGTGCCTGAGGCGAGGACGTCGGTGTAGTTCGCGGTGTTCCACGGGTCGGGCAGGCCCAGCGCGTTCTCGCGGAGCTGCTGGTTGTCCTTGAAGCCGCCGAGGAGCGCGAACAGGATCGGCGTCGCCACGAACGCCGTCGTGATGAACGCGGCGACGTAGAAGCCCGTGTGGCGCATGAGGCGCGCGCGTCGAGTGGTGACCTTCATCAGCGGTTCCCCCCGGCGGTGGTGATCGACCCCTGGAGGTCGCGGTTGAGGACGAAACGCTGGTAGAACAGCGCGAACACGAGGCTGATCAGGAACATCGCGATCGACAGCGCCGAGGCGTAGCCGATCTGGTTGCGCTGGAAGCCCTGCTCGTACATGGTGATCGCGAGGGTCTCGGAGGCGTGGAACGGTCCGCCTCCGGTGAGCACGTACACCAGGTCGAAGAGCTGGACGGACCCGATGACGGACAGGAACACGATCATCCGGACCGTCGGGCCCATGAGCGGCAGCGTGATCCGGCGGAACGCCTGGGCCCCGGTGGCGCCGTCGATGGCGGCGGCCTCGTACAGCTCGTCGGGGATGTTCTGGCGCCCGGCCAGGAACAGGATCATGTGGAAGCCGAAGAACTTCCAGGTGAGGATGCCGAAGATGACGAACATGACGATCTCGCGGTCGGAGAGCCAGCCGATGCGCGTCTCGATGCCGACGGCCGCCAGGATCGAGTCGACGAAGCCGCGGTTGGGCGAGAGCACCAGCCGGAACAGGACCGCCGTGACCGCCTCGGTGAGGACGTACGGCACGAAGAACAGCAGGCGGAAGGCGGTGCGGCCAGGGAAGCGCTGATGCAGCAGCATCGCGAGCCCGAACGAGATCGGGAGCTGGATCAGCAGGGACAGCACCACGATCAGGCCCAGCCGCCACAGGTCGCCGAGGAAGACCTCGTCCTGCAGCAGGTTCCGGAAGTTCTCCAGCCCGACGAAGTCG
Source organism: Glycomyces albidus (assembly GCF_009451885.1). GTDB lineage: Bacteria > Actinomycetota > Actinomycetes > Mycobacteriales > Micromonosporaceae > Glycomyces > Glycomyces albidus. The sequence continues at coordinate 130,535 of NZ_WIAO01000008.1, read as the reverse complement.
GTGGGCACACCGCCGAGGCCGTTCCAGCGGAAGAACGCGACGTACGCGGCGAACAGCACCGGCACGATCACGAACAGCAGGAACAGCACCAGTCCGGGCGCCCCGTTACCGGGGAGACCCGAGGGGACTCCTTGAGTGTCACGCTTCGGCCGCCCAGGCGTCGTTGACCATCTGCACGAACTCCTCAGGGGTGACCTGGCCGAGGATGAGGCCCTCGGTGGCGTCGTTGATGACGCTGCCGATGGCCGGCGGGTAGGCCTGGTCGAGGTAGAGCTGCGTGCCGGTGGCGGTGGCGAGCGCGTCGACGACCTTCTGGGTGTCCTCGTTCAGCTCGGGCGCGACGGCTTCCACGTCGGCGGCGACCGGGGTCAGGTTGCCCTCTTCGATGGCGCGGGAGTAGTTCTCGGGCTCCATGAAGTTGCAGAGGAAGTCGAGCGCCTCGTCGGGGGCGTCGGCCGCGACCGCGTAGCCGTTGCCGCCGCCGAGCCACTCGGTGATGGTGCCGGCGCCGCCCTCGACGGTCGGGAACGGGAAGAACCCGAGGTTCTCGGGCCCTTCGGTGCCGGAGTTGTCGCGCTGGGCCTGCGGGGCCCACTGGCCCATGAGCTCCATGGCGGCGAGCCCTTCGCCCATGACCGCGGCCTGGCCGTCGGCCTCGCCGTAGACGGCGGACTCGAAGCCGGGCTGGAACGGCTCGAGGGCGGCCAGTTCGGCGACCATCTCGCCGGCCTGGATGAAGCCCTCGCCGGAGAAGTCGCCGGACTCGGCGGCGGCTTCGAGGCCGTCGAGGCCGACGGTCCGCATCACGAGGTAGGTCCAGTAGTAGTGGCCGGGCCACTTGTCCGCGCCGGCGAGGGCGATCGGCGCGATCCCGGCCTCCTTGAGGGCCTCGACGGCGCTCAGGAACTCGTCCCAGGTGGCCGGGGGCTGGTCGATGCCGGCCTGGGCGAAGAGGTCCATGTTGTACCAGAATCCGACGACCCCGGCGTCGAACGGCATGCCGTAGAGCTTGCCGTCGATCGTGTAGGGCTCGAGGGCGATCGGGTTGATCTGGTCGATGCAGTCGAGCTGGCCGGTGAGGTCCTTCACGAGGCCGGCCTCGACCTGCTCGGCGAGGACGCCGCCGCCCCAGGTGTGGAAGATGTCGGGCACGTCGCCGGACTGCGAGGCGGTTCCCATGCGGTCCTTGAACGCCTGGTTCTCGATGGCCTGGACGTCCATGGTCAGGTCGTTGTCGGCCGAGAAGTCGTCGGCGAACTCCTGCCAGGTGGACATGAGGGGGTCCTGGTTCTGGATGTGCCACCAGGTGATGTCGGCGTCGCTCTCGCCGCTGTCGCCGCACGCGGCGGCGCTCAGCGCGAGTGCGGCGGCCGCACCTGCGGCGACCAGCGCCCGGGGCCGGAGAAGGGGATTTCGCATCGCGAGTCGTCCTTTCGAGGGATGAGGGTTCGTCCTCCGGAGCCGGCCGGGTCCTGCGCCGCCGGCACGCGACAGCCGAGGGCAGCAGAGCCCGACCGAAACTTTCGGAACAACTATCGGAAACTTTCGATGCGGTCATAGTACCTGCGGGATTGTGGAAAGTGAAGGGGGTCTCTATCTGAATGACAAGGAAGCGTTTGCACAGCTGAGGAGCGGGATGCTACGCGTGTGCCAGGTGGGGAACGCCGGGAACGGTCAATCGAACGGAAATCGAACGGGCGATTCCAGGGGATGCGAAAACGGCCGCCCCGGAGACCGGGACGGCCGTGAAGATCCTCGCGGAGCGGGTGACGGGAATCGAACCCGCTTCTCAACCTTGGGAAGGTCGCATTCTACCAGTGAACTACACCCGCGAACTCCGCCTGAACGGAGCCGCACCGAGTATACAAAAGGCCGAACGACCGCTCCCGGTGCCCCGGAGGAACGCCTCCGCCACGGGGCGGCGAGGGCCGGGCGGGCCGCCCTTCCGGCAGCGGCCCGCCCGGCCGTCATGATCGCGTCCGGCCCCCTGCCGTGCGGGCCGGCGTCCGGCTACTCCCAGCCGGCAAGGACCTCGCCGATGGCGTCGTCGAAGTCGGCGACCTCGGCGTACACGCCCGGGTTGCCGGGCTCGGCGCAGCCGTAGCCCCAGCTCACGACGCCGGCGAGGATCAGCTCGCCGTCCTCTTCGGCCATGATCGGGCCGCCGGAGTCGCCCTGGCAGGAGTCCACCCCGCCGTTCTCGACGTCGCCGGCGCACAGCATGCTCGCCGCGTCGACCTCACCGGGGTACGCCGCCTCGCAGTCGGCGTCGCCGACGAAGGGCACCTCGACCCAGTGCGCGACGGTCGGGTACTCCTCGCCGGTGTCGCCCCAGCCGGCGGTCTCGAGGGCGCCGAACTCGGCCGGGTCGGTGCTGAGCGGGATCGGATCGACGTCGACCGGTTCGTCGAGCTTGAGCAGCGCCCAGTCGTTCGCCATCGCGATCGGATCGTTGTAGTCCTCGGCCACGTGGACGGCCGCGACGGACGTCTCGACGACCGCGTCGGACTCGAGGTCCACCGAGCCGGAGAAGACCACGAGCGTCTCGGGGTCGGTCACGTCCTCGACGCAGTGCGCGGCGGTGAGGACGACGTCCGCGGCGATCACCGAGCCGCCGCAGAACTGGCGCTCCCACGGGGTGCCCTCGCCGGCGGAGCCGAGCCCCACCAGCCAGGGGTACCGGCCCTCCTCGGCGGGCCCGCCGCCGATGATCTGGGCGTCGAAGTCGCCGCCGGGGGTGTCCTCCGCGTTGGCGGCGACCCCGGTCCAGGCGAGCGCGGCCGCGCCGAGGCCCGCGGCGACGCCGGCGCCGAGGCGGATCAGGTGCTTCCTCTTCTTGTCCACTATGGTCCTTTCGGGGTGGATGTGAGGGTTAGGCCGTTTGGCCTTCCTGATCCGAAAGGCGCCATCAGTGGCTTTGGTGGTTGCGTGCCGTTTCTGAGGGCGATTCAGTGAATTACAGTGGATTCGCTGCCGAGTTCCTTGCCGAGGTGGATCGAGCCCTCCTCGGCGCCGTAGTAGCCGAACGGCTCGACGGCGGTATAGCCGAGCAGGCCGTACATCGCGACCGCCTCGGGCTGCAGCGGCCCGGTCTCGAGGATCACGCGCTTGCGGCCGGCCGCCGCCGCGGACGCCTCGACCGCGGCCACGATCCGCTTCGCCAGGCCCTGGCGCCGGGCGCTCTCGCGCACGAAGACGCGCTTCATCTCGGCGTCCTCGCCGTGCGAGCGCCAGCCCCCGCAGCCGACGGCCCCGCCGGACTCGTCGTACACCACCAGGAAGTCGCCGTTCGGCGGTTCGAAGTCGGCGTCGGCGAGCTCGGTCATGTCGCCGGCGCCGTAGCGCTTGACGTATTCGGCCTGGACTTCGTCGCAGAGCGCGCGGGCGACCGGGCTGGAGTAGGGGGTCCGTGAAATCGTGAACTGCACGGCCCCAAGATTCGCACAACCGCCCGTCACGGCGCCAGCGCTTTTCGTCACGTTTGGGACCGGCCTTCCGAATCCGCGCGCGGGCGTCGATTCCGGACCGCGCAGCCGCGGCCGCTGCGGCGCCGCCCCAGTTCAGGGCCCGAAAACCCTGTCCGAACGGAGGATGTTCGGGGACCCGTTCGGCGCCTACGTTCGACCGAACGCACAGACTTGGCCGTCACCCGGGCGGCGACGTCCTCCACGCCCGGTAGCGCCGCGCCGACCATTACGATCTTCACATCGGCGATGGTCGAAACGGGTCCGGCACTCCGGGCTTCCCAGCGCCGTCGGCCGGGGTCGGTGCTGACGACACCCCCGGCCGATGCGGGGGCGCGGCGATCCCCTCCGGTCCCGCCCGGGGCTCGGGTGCTCCCGCGCCCGAACCGGCGACCCCTCGAGGGGCCACCGGCCGCGTGCGGGAACTCGCCCGCGATCCCGTTGGGAAGGAGGCATTCATCCACATGCGCACTACGCAGCGCCGCAGGCCGGCCCCGGCTCGGGGGGACCTGTGGAAGGGCTGGTCCGCGCCGTCCGTGCGGTCGGCGTTCAGCGCCGCGTTCGCGGTCGTGGTGGTCCTGGTCGGGCTGCGCCTGACCGTCCGCGACGACTCGCACGCGGTGACGTGGCTGGCGCTGCCTCCGCTGGCGGCCTCCGCGTTCCTGCCCTGGCGCTGGGTCGCCGGGGTCGGGGCCGCGAGCATGGGGGTGGCCTTCGCCTACGTGTGGATCCTCCACGGCTTCTCGATGGCGCGCGTCGCCGGGCACGGCATGGACTTCCTGGTGGTGGCCGTCTCGGTGGCGATCGCCGCCGCGGTCGCGGTCGTGCGCGAGCGCGACGACGAGCGGCTCAAGCGCCTGACGCAGCTCGCCTCGGTGGTGCAGCAGGCGATCCTGCGGCCGATCGGCGAGCGCTTGGGGCCCTTCGACATCGCCGCCCGGTACGTCTCGGCCCGCTCGGGCGCGGAGATCGGCGGCGACCTCTACGAGGCCCTCGACACCGAGTACGGGGTGCGGATCGTCATCGGCGACGTGCGCGGCAAGGGCCTGGACGCGGTGCGGCTGTCGTCGACGGTCCTCGGCTCGTTCCGGCACGTGGCGTTCGAACGCCCCGACCAGCGGTGCATGGTCACCGACCTCGACCACGCGGTGGTCCGCAACGGCGGCGACGAGGACTTCGTCACCGCCATCCTCCTCCAGGAGCGCGGCGGGACCCTGGAGATCATCAACTGCGGCCACCCGCCCCCGATGCTGGTGCGCGACGGGGTGGCGACCTACCTCGAATCCGAGTCGATGGCGCCGCCGCTGGGCCTGGGTCCTTCGGCGCAGGAGCTGACGGTGCGGCTCCAGCCCGGCGACCGGATCTTCCTGTACACCGACGGCCTGGCCGAGGCGCGCAAGGACGGCGAGTTCTTCCCGATCCGCGAGCGCGCGTGGAGCCTCATCGGCCACGGGAACACGGGCGACGGCCTGGCGTCCCTCGAGACCGCGCTGCGGCGCTGGGTCGGCGGCCCGCTGACCGACGACATCGCGCTGCTGCTCCTGGACTACCGCCCGGACTGACCGATCCTGCAGCGGCGCAAGGCGGTCAGCCTCGGCCGCCGGCGGCGTCGGCTCGTCAGCCGCACGGGCAGGCGGCGGCTCATCCGGCGGCCTCCTCGGCGGGGGCCGGGACGGCGACCCGGAAGACGCGGTGGAGGACGGGCCGGGCGCGGCGGTGGCGTCCGATGTACGCCGGCCTGGCGCGGGCGGCGATGCGGTCGGCGACGGTGCGGATCATGGGTGCTCCTGGTGGTGCGTGCGGCGGTGCGGCGTGCGGGTACGGCGGTGGGACGGCGCGGGACGCGGCGGAGCGCGGCGGGCGCTGCGCGGCAGTGCGGTCGGTGCGGCGTCGGTTCGGTAGGCGGTGTTCGGCCGGGCGGTGCGCCGCCTGGTGCGGGCGGTATCGCACAGGCGGTCTGACACCGGGTTCAACGAGGCACGGCTGCGCCGGTTACGGCGTGCTCTCGAAGACCTGTGCGATCACCCGATCGAACGACGGTCCTGCGCCCCGGCCTGTCGGAAACCCGACGCGACACGCTTGACGACCTGCGAGGACCGCGGGATCCTTGTACTGATTACCGACGAGTAATATGATGGGGGTTACCACCGAGTAATGGAGGACCCGCAATGACGCACTTCCGCCACAACCTCCGGGACCTGGAGTTCAATCTCTTCGAGGTCTTCGGAGCGGACAAGATCCTCGCCCACGAGACCTTCCCGGACCTGGACGAGGCCACCGCCCGGGAGATCCTGGCGGAGCTGGCCCGCCTCGCCGAGAACGAGCTGGCCTCCAGCTACGTCGAGGGCGACCGCAACCCGCCCTCGTTCGACCCGGCCACCGGCTCGGTGACCCTGCCCGAGGCGTTCAAGAAGTCGTACCAGGCGTTCATCGACGCCGAGTACTGGCGCCTCGACCTGCCCGAGGTCCTCGGCGGCACCTCCGCACCGCGCATGCTCTGGTGGTCCATCGCCGAACTCGTCCTCGGCTCCAACCCGGCCCTGTGGATGTACGCCGCCGGCTCCTCGTTCGCGCACAGCGCCTACCGCGAGGGCACTCCCGAGCAGCAGGAGTGGGCGAAGCTCTTCATCGAGAAGGGCTGGGGCGCGACCATGGTCCTCACCGAGCCCGACGCGGGCTCCGACGTCGGCGCCGGCACCACCAAGGCCTACCTGCAGCCCGACGGCTCCTGGCACCTCGAGGGCGTCAAGCGGTTCATCACCTCGGGCGACCAGGACATGACCGAGAACATCATCCACTACGTCCTGGCCCGGCCCGTGGGCGTCGAGGGCGCCGGCGGCCCCGGCACCAAGGGACTGAGCCTGTTCATCGTCCCGAAGTACCTGTTCGACCCGGCCACGGGCGAACTCGGCGAGCGCAACGGCGTCAAGGTCACCAACATCGAGCACAAGATGGGCCTCAAGGTCTCCGCGACCGCCGAGCTCACCTTCGGCGAGAAGACGCCCGCGAAGGGCTGGCTCCTCGGCGACAAGCACGAGGGCATCCGCCAGATGTTCCTCATCATCGAGTACGCCCGGATGATGGTGGGCACCAAGGCGATCGCGACGCTCTCCAGCGGCTACCTGAACGCGCTCGACTACGCCAAGAGCCGCATCCAGGGCCCGGACCTGCTCCAGTCGAGCGACAAGACCGCTCCGCGCGTCCCGATCATCAAGCACCCGGACGTGCGCCGCTCGCTCCTGCTCCAGAAGAGCTACGCGGAGGGCCTGCGCGCCCTCGTCTCCTACACCGCCTCCTGGCAGGACAAGTTCGTCCTGGCCGAGGCCGACGGCGACGAGGAGGCGGCGGACACCGCCAAGCGGATCAACGACCTGCTCCTGCCGCTGGTCAAGGGCTGCGGTTCCGAGCGGGCGTTCGAGCTGCTCAGCTCCGAGTCCCTCCAGACGTTCGGCGGCTCCGGGTACCTCCAGGACTACCCGCTCGAGCAGTACGTGCGCGACGCGAAGATCGACACGCTCTACGAGGGCACGACCGCCATCCAGAGCCTCGACTTCCTGTTCCGCAAGATCGTCAAGGACAACGGCGAGGCGCTCATGGCCGTCGCCGGCGAGATCATGGAGTCCACCCAGGACGGCCACGCCGAGCTCGAGGACGTGCGCGGCCGCGTGCTGCGCGCCCTCGGCGACGTGCAGGGCATCATCGAGGCGCTCCAGCCCGCCCTCATGGCCGCGATGGGCGACGACCCGCGCGAGCTGTACAAGACCGGGCTGCACTCGCGGCGCCTGCTGCTGGCGGTCGGCGACCTCGTGGTCGGCTGGCTCCTGCTGCGCCAGGCCGAGGTCGCCCAGGGACGGCTCGACGCCGGCGCCGACGACGACTTCTACCGCGGCAAGGTCGCGGCCGCGAAGTTCTTCGCCCGCGAGGTGCTCCCGCGCGTCACGGCCGACCGCAAGGTCGTCGAGGCGGCCGACCTCACCGCGATGGACCTTCCCGACGAGGCCTTCTAAGTCGTCCGCTCCGGGCACGATCCACGGCTCGCGCCGCACCCGACGAGGGTGCCGCGCGAGCCGTTTCCCCTTTCGCCGGACGCGTCGACCGGTTCCGGGACCCCGTGCCGCCCCAGGGGGACCGGCCCGTCACAGATCCGTCATCGGCCGGCGGGGCGGCCGCGGTGATCGATCGGTGACCTTCTGCGCGACAGTGCCCGGAGCACCGCCGGGCGCCCGTCCGGGACACGAAGGAGGAAGCCATGACCGAGCCCATGGACGCGGGCGCCCTGCTGCGGGCCGCCGACGCCGCCCTCCGGACCCTCGGCTTCGATGTCGAACCCGCGCCGCTCGTCGTCCTCGGCCCGGCGCAGCGCACCGCGATCGCGATGGCCGGACCGTTCGGCGGCCTCATCGAGGCGGCCCTCCAGGCGCAGGCCGCGGCCGGGACGCTCGGCCTCCAGGCCCTCGCCGCACTGGCGGGCGCCGCCGACGCGGCGGCCCTGCTCGCGCCCGCCGACCCACCGCGCATCGCCGGGGGACAGGGCGAGCGGTGACGGCCTCCCCGTCCGCTAGTCCGGGACCGTGCACAGCGTCAGGCCGCCTTCGAACCAGATGAGCGTGCCGCCCGCGTAGTCGCACGAGGTCCAGCCGGCCGCGTCGTAGACGGGCGGCGCCGAGTAGACCTCGACGACTTCGGCCTTGGTCGCGGCGGACCAGCACGGCACCTGGACGTACCGGGACGCGCCGGCCTCGTCGTACTGCTGCTGCACGCAGATCCCGCGCGCCGGCAGCGCATCGAGTTCACTGTGGACGACCTCGCTGACGAGGTCGGCGAAGCCCCGGTTCGTCAGGTAGAGCGCGAACAGGAACAGCGCGACGGTGACGCCGATCTTCCCGGTCGCCGGCACCACCGGGAGCTCGCCGCCGAGGATCTCCTCGGCGCCGCCTTCGTCTTCGGTGGACATGGCGGCCCCTCAGCCGGCGTCGTGCGACAGGACGGCGCCGAGCGTCTCGCGCGCGTGCGCCTGCGCCGCCTGGATGGCGGCGGTCGCCCGGGCGGAGAGCGCCTCGCAGTCGGTGCCGACGGTCGCATTGGGAGCCAGGAAGTCGAAGCCGGTGAGGCGGCCCTCGACGTCGACTTCGGCGGAGCAGAAGCCGTCGCCGGGGGTGTGCGTGAAGCGGTCGCCCGCGCAGGCGGCGACACGGTCGCGCAGCTCGTCGCCCTTCCGGTCGGGCAGGCGTGCCGCGAGCAGGTCCCGGTGGGCGCGTTCGAGGTCGAGGACGTGCTCGGAGCGGGCCTTCTCGGCGCCGGTCCAGGCGGCCTCGATCGCGTCGGCGACCGCGCGGTTGCCGAGCCGGTCGACGGTGGGGCTCAGGGCGAGGGTGCGCAGGCGGCCGAGGTGGTCGAGGCGGACCCAGGCGACCCGGCCGGGGTCGGTGCCGTCGAACGTCCGGGCCGAGAGCTCCTCGGTCAGCACCCGCCCGCGCTCGGCGAGGTCCGCCGCCCGCTCGTACCGCCCGCGGTCGGGCGCGGCCGCCAGAGCGCGGTGGACGGCGTCGCGCGCCGGCCCCGCGGGCAGCCGCGCGGCGGCCTGGCGCGCGGCGTCGAGGCGGTCCTCGTAGTCCTCGGGGATCTCGATCCGGTTCATCGGGCGTACCTCCTCATGGGGCTGACGGCCACGATGTTCGGCGCCCCGGCCACTCATCGGTCACCGATCGGTCATCCCGGCGGCAGGGCGGCGTCACCGCGGCCGCACGTCGGAGGCCGCCGAGTTCGACGTCGAGTGCTCCGAGGCCGGCGTCATCTCGATCGACGAGCCGACAGGGCCGCGCGCAGGGCCGGCACCCCCTCGACCATCCGAGACGGTCGGCGGCTCCGCGTTGCCCGGTCTCCGTTCGCGCCGTGACGGTCCCACCGGACGCCGCCGCCTCCGCTCGCGGCCGGCGGACGGGTGCGGTTCCCCTTCCGGCATGGAAAAGCGCCGGCCCTCGCATGGATCGGGCCGGCGCTCGCACCGCCGCACTCGTTCGGGTGACTTTCGGTTCACCCGGGCCGGTTTCGGCCCTTTTCCTGTCGGACCCCATTGGCAGGATCGGGTGCGGCGACGATCTCGGTCCCCTTCGGGTGGGTGGGGGCTGCGGATGGATCTTCGGCGGTCGCGAGCGGCGCTCATGCGTCCCGCCCGCCCGACCTCAGGTCGCGGTCACCTCTGCAGCGGCGGTCTCGGCGACGACCGACGCACCGCCGCCGTCGACGAGACCGGTCGTCCCGGCGTCCGAGCCGCCGTCGGCCAGGCTGATCGCCGAGTCCGTCCCGCCGTCGGTCGGCGCGGTGCCCGAACCGTCGATCAGGTACGTCCCGGAGCCGTCCGGGACCGATCCGCCGGTGCCGGGAGTGGCGCCCGCGTCGGTGATCGCCAGCGTGGCCTCGTCGTCCGCTTCCGTGCCGCCGCCCGCGACCTCGGCGAGGGCCGCCTCCATGCCGTGCAGCGTGCCCCGCAGGTACTGCAGGTTCCGCCAGGTCGCGGCGTGGAACTCCTGGTACCGCACAGCCGCGTTGTCGGCCGCGCCCGGCGCGGTCCCGAAGGCCGGGGCCCGGCTCAGGGTCCCCGCCGCGAGCACCGGGATCACCTGGCCCTCGAGCTGGTCGAGCAGCCCGAGGAGGAACTGCCGGTACTCCTCGACCGCCTCGGCGTCGAACACTCGCTCCTGCGTCATCGCCACTCCTCAGATGTAGGGGTCGTCGCCGGGCCGCACGTAGCCCCAGACGTTGCCGGTCTCGCGGAACAGGAGGTCGTCGGACTCCTCCGCCTCCTCGTCCTCTTCGGACTTCTCGTTCTTCTTGCGCGCGTCCGCGGCCTGCTGGCCGACCACCGCGCCGCGCGCGGCCCCCACGCTCGAGCCGGAACCGCCCGACGCCGCCGGACCGGTCGCCCCGCCCGGGCCGAACACGCCCGGCGCCGCGCCCGTGAAGGCCGACCCGCCGCCCGCGGCGGGCAGCGCGCCTCCCGTCGCGACGGTGCCGCCGCCCGAGTAGCCGCCGACGGCACCGAACCCGCCGCCTCCGCCGCCGGCCAGGCCGCCCGAGACCGCCCCGTCCGCGCTCTCCTGCGCCGCAGTCGAGTCGGCCGCGTCCTCGGTCTTCACCGTCCCGTCACCGCCGGGCGGCACCGGGCTCGGGTCCTGGGTCGCCTGCGGTGTCACCGGCGGCGCCGGCTGCTCCATGGCCGGCGACGCGAGATCCATGAAGGACGCATCGGCGCTGTCGGGGTACGGCCGGTCCGCCCCGTCGGTCCGCATCGCCGCGAGCTGCTCGCTCTGCCCGCCGCGCTTCTCCGCGATCGACTCGTCGATCGCGGCGTGCCGCTCCGCGTACCCGGCCAGCTCGGCCGAGATCCGCGACGCGAACGCCGTCTTCGCCTCCTCGCCGGCCCGCAGCCGCGCGTCCGAGACGACCGCGTCCACGGCCGCCGTCCCGGCGCGCTCCTCGATGAACGCCCGCACCTCCGCCGCCAGCGACGCGTCCGCGCCGCCGAGCCGGAGCGCCTGCTCGGCCTCCTCGCAGCCCATCAGGATGCAGTCCCCGTGCCACCACGCGGGCCGCACGTGGATCGCGACCAGGCTCGTCCACTCCCCGTCCGCGCCGACCATCGGCGCCGGGTACGGGATCTCGCCCGAGTCCCCGCCCTGGAGCGTGTAGAGCGCCTCCTCGCGGTTCTTCAGCTCCCCGGCGGCGGCCTCGATGTCGTCCAAGACGCCCTCCACGAGCGCCTTCGCCTGGTCGGCCTGCTCGCCGAACGCGTCGAAGTCCGTCCCCGCCCAGCCGCCCGACAGCGCCGCGAGCTTCGTCCGCATCAGCCCCGGCCAGTCGGCGAGCACCGCCGCGACCTCCTCGGTCCATCCGGTCCGCAACCGCTGCAGCGAGAACAGGTCCGGGTCGAGGGGGCGCACCGCGGCGACCGCCGACCGGAAGTCGTCCTCGGTCGGGTAGGACATCCCCTCGCAGCGGGGCTTGAACCGGCCGAGCTGGCCCTCGACCGGGACGGCCGAGACGAGCTGCTCCCACTCGGCCTCCGCCGGGTGCGCCACCGGGTGCGGGCAGGCGCCGGCCGAGCATCCGGCCCGGCCGCCGCCGGAGGCGCCGGTGTCGCCGAAGGCGATCTCCGAACTCGCGGTCGGCTCGGTGTAGACCGCGGTGTCGTACGACGACTCGCCGTACCCGCCGGCCGCGTCGTACGCGGCGGTGTCGTAGGACGCCGTCTCGTAGGCGGTCCCGCCGCCGTCGTACACGAGCGCCGTGTCACCGCCGGCCTCGGCGGTGTCGGCCTCGGCAGTGCCTCCTTCGAACACTGTCACGTACTCCGAGCCCGCGTCCCCGCCGGGGGCCGAGCCCTCGATCAATCCGCCGTCCGTCATGCCGGTGCACCTCCCTGGGTCCTCCTGGTGGCGCCCCAATGGAAGACCGCCGCGTCATGGAAACGTCACGACTTCGCACCGCCCGCTTCGGGACCGGACCGTGACGGCGGCGTGCACAGTGCAGAGGACGCGATGCGGCGGACCGCGATGCAGGGGACGGCAGTGCGGGCACCGCCCGATTGGAGGCCGCCGGGGCGTCCGGCACCGGCGCGAGGAGGACGAGTGAACGTGTACATGGAAGTCGAGAAGGTCCGCGGCGGCGGCGCGGACCTGAAGACGATCGCCCCGGGCGCGCGCAAGGCGTCCGACCGGGTCCAGGCCCCCGCCGAGAACGCCGCCTCGGGGAACGCCGGGTTCCTCACCGCCGACGCGGGCGTCCAGTGGAGGACCGCGCTCGACGAGGTCACCGCCGGCGTGGAGCGCCGCGTCGCCTGGCAGGGCGAGCAGGTCGCCAGCAGCGCCGACGACATGGACGGCACCGACGGCGACGTTGGCGGGAACTTCCGCTCGATCGAGCGGAGCATCCCCGCGAAGCGGCGAGGATAGGAGGATCCGATGCCCACCTACGAAGAGGCGCTGGCCGCGAACCCGGCCGCGTTCGTCGACTACGCCGCCGAGATGACCGCGGCCGGCACCGATCTGGCCGAGCACCGCACCGAGTACGACTCGACCGTCATCGCGATCAACGCCGGCTGGAAGGACGAGGCGAACGCCGCGTTCAACGCCGACGCGGCGGTCGTCGACGGCCATGTCGAGCAGGTCGCCTCGCAGGTCGGCGAGACCGCCGAGATGCTCGACGCCGGCGGCACCGCCATGCAGTCCATGGTGGAGCAGCTCAAGGTGCTCGACGCGTCCTACCGCGGCGCCGGGTTCAACGTGCGGCCCGAACCGAAGGTCGAGCTGGGCGCCGTGCACTGGGCGGCGATCGCGGCCGCCGGGCCGTTCGGCCCGATGCTCCAGGCCCTCTTCCAGGCCCGCGCCGACGAGGGCACCGCCCAGCTCCAGCTCGGCCTGTCCCTGCTCACCGCGACCGACGCGGCCACCGGTGCCGGGCTCACCGGCGCCGCCGCGGCCCTCGAGCCGTTGGAGGACAAGGGCGGTGAGACCGACACCGACACCGACGCGAACGCGGAACGGGTCGCCAGGACCGCCGACCGGGACGGCGACGGCCCCGGGGACACCCCCGGCGAGGACGACCCCGGCAAGAAGCGGGACGACGGCGAGGACGAGCAGGACCGGAAGGACGAGGACGACAAGGACAAGGACGGGAAAGACCAGGACGAGCAGGACCGGGACGAGGATCCGAAGGCCGAGGACGAGCAGGACCGCGGGGAACCGCAGCAGGAGCCGCCACAGGACCCGCAGCAGGAACCCGAGGGGCCCGGCGCGGAGGCGCCCGGGTTCGAGGAGCCGCAGATCCCCGGTCAGGAGCCGCCCGGCCCCGGCGACTACACCGGGCCCGAGATCCCCGAATTCGAGAGCGAATGGGACCCGGCCGAACTCGGTGCGGGAGCCGAACTCCCCTCCGGCGGTCTCGCCGGGGGCGGCGGCATCGGCGGAGGCGGCGTCGGCGGGGGCGGCTCGCTCGATCCCGTGCCGACCGGCGGCGGCTCGGGCGGCACTCCGGTCGGGCTCGTCGGCACGGCCACCGGCGCGGCGGGAGCACCGGCGACCGGCGGCACCGGCCCCCGCAGCGGAGTGGGCGGCCTGGTCGGCGCGCCCGGCGCGCGCGGGCCGGTCAACCCGGACGACGAGTACGAGCGCGAGTCGTTCCTGACCGAGGACCCGGAGGAGGACGTCTGGGGGATCGGCACCGACGAGAACAACCCCTACGTCGACTTCCATCAGGAGCAGGAGCAGCAGGCCGAGGAGGCGCCCGCCCCGCCGTCCTTCGAGGAGCCGACGTTCACCCTCCCCGGCTTCGACCTGCCCGACCCGCCCGAGCCGACGCTCGGCAGGAGCTGAACCCCCGCAAGGAGAACGGCCCGCCGTCCACAGGAGATCCTCGCTGTGGACGGCGGGCCGTCCGCTCCCCGGGCCGTACCCACTACTCCCCGGGGGCGTCCATCGGGCCTCGCGGCCGCGGACCGGGAACGGTGCGCGCCTCGATCCCAGGCTCGCGGGCCGGGACGGGCCGTCGGGACCGTTCGCCGTGCGGCGGACCCGAACCGCGTCTCGATCCGCGGGGCGGTGCCGGAACGGTCGGTCCGTTCGTCCGGCTCGCCGCGGGGCCGGCAGGCCCGCTGCGTCCGCTGCCCGCGAGCCGCAACGCCCGTTGCAAGCGGGACGGGACTCGGCACCGCCTCGCCCTGGCCCGCGCGCCGTGCCCAGGTGTGCCGTCCTGTGCATCAGGACGGTCGTCATGGCCCGTCCGCCCGCTCCGCCGCGTTGCCGGGGCCTCCGGATACGTCACCGATATCTGAACGCTTCTCCGCCTTGCGAGCGAACGAACCGACTCGGATGCCGCTTCGACCGGATGCACAGGACCGGCCCTATCCGGCCGCGAACACGGCCGACAGCCGCTCGGCGGCCCGGCGCTGCGCCAGCCCGATCGCGGCCGACACCTCCGAGCCGAGCTGCTCGTAGTCGACGTCGATGGTGGTATTGGGGACCAGGAACCGGAACGCGGTCAGCCGGCCCCCCAGCGCCACCTCCGCCTCGCACAGGTCGTCGTCGCCGATGGCGCTCGAGAACCGCTCCGCCGACCGCGCGATCCACTCCCGCAGCTCCGCCGAGCGCGGATCGGGCGCGCACCGCGCCAGCAGATCCGCGCCGACGCGCTCGGCGCGCATCACGTGCTCGGCGCGCGCCGCCTCGGCCGCGTCCCAGGCCGTCTCCACGGCCTTCGCGACCGCGCGGTTGCTCATCCGGTCCACCGTGGGGCTCAACGCGAGCGACCCCAGCCTGCCCGTGTAGTCCAGGCGCAGCCACACCACCCGGCCGCCGTCGGTGCCGTCGAAGCCGGCGCTCATGAGCTGCGCCGCGAGCGCGGACGCCCGGTCGGCCGCCTCCATCGCCGAGCCGACCCGGTCGCGCGACGGGGCGTGCGCGAGCACCCGCTCGGCGCTGTCGCGCAACGGGCCTGCGGGCAGCGCGGCGAGCGCGGCCCGCGCCGCCGCGACGCGGTCCTCGTAGTCGTCGGGTACGGCGAAGCGTTCCATGGCGGCCCCCTCCTCGGCTCGACCGGATCGATCGCATCCTCCCGCCGCGCCTCACGGATCGGTCCTCGGATCGTCACGCCGGTCCCCGTGCCCCTGTGGGACACTGAAGTTCCAACCCGCGGTGAGGAAAGCGACGACGCCATGACCCTCGACGTGCGCCTGCTCGGACCATTGGAGGTCCGCGTGGACGGCGACCGGGCCGCGATCCCGCGGGGGAACGCCACCACGATCCTCGCGCTCCTCCTCGACGACGCCGGCCGGGCCGTCCCGATCAGCGGCCTCGTGGCGGCCGTCTACGGCGACGACCTGCCCCTCGACCCCGAGACGCAGGTGCAGAACACGGTCGGGGTGCTGCGCCGCCAGCTCGGGCCCGCCCGCGAGCGGATCGAGACCGTCGGCCGCGCCTACCGGTTCCGCATCGACGAGACCGAACTGGACACGCTGCGCTGCAAGGCGAGAGAAGCCGAAGCGCGGCGGCTGCGCCGCGAGGGCCGCGCCGAGGAGGCCGCCGCGGTGCTGCGCGAAGCCCTCGACGAATGGCGCGGCCCGGCCCTCGCCGACCTCCCCGGCCGCGCCGCCGGCGCGATCGGCCGCCGCCTCGACGAGTACCGGCTCACCCTCCTCGAGCAGCGCATCGACGCCGACATCGACACCGGGCGCGCCGCGGGCGCGGTCGAGGAGCTGCGGCAGATCATCGCCGCCCACGACACCCGCCAGCGCCTCGTCGCCCTCCTCATGCGCGCCCTGCACGCGTCCGGTCGCACCGCCGAGGCGCTCGAAGCGTATGCGGCGCTGAAGGACCGGCTCGCGGACGCGCTGGGCGCCGACCCCGACCGGGAGCTCGTCGCCCTCCACACCGCGATCCTGCGCGACCAGCCGGCCGGCGTCCCCGAGGTGCCGGTCGTGCCCGCGCCGACGACTACCACGCCCGCGATGCTGCCGCGCGCCACGCCCCGCTTCACCGGCCGCGAGACCGAGATCCGCGCCCTCGACCGGTTCCTCATGGACGCCGGCGACGAGGCCGGGCTCGCCGCCGTGACCGGCATGGGCGGCATCGGGAAGACCGCGCTCGCCGTCCGCTGGGCGCACCGCGTCGCCCACCGCTTCCCCGACGGGCAGCTCTACTTCAACCTGCGCGGCTTCGACCCCGCCGCGCCCGGCGCGAGCCCCGAGGACGTCCTGGGTGAGGCGCTCGCCGCGCTCGGTGCGGCCGCGGTCCCGGCCGGGCTCGACGAGCGCGCCGGGCTCTACCGGACGATCCTCGCCCAGCGCCGGGTCCTCGTCCTGCTCGACAACGCCCGCGACGCCGCGCACGTGCGGCCCCTCCTGCTCACCGCCCCGGGCAGTTTCACGATCGTGACCAGCCGGGACCGGCTCGTCGGCCTCGACATGAACGAAGGCGCGGAGGTCATCCACTTGGGACCCATGCCGGAGGCCGAGTCGGCGGTGCTGCTCGCCCGCCGCATCGGCCCCGAACGCGCCGACGCCCACCGCGACGCCGTGGCCCGCATCGCCGCCGCGTGCGGGCGGCTCCCGCTCGCGCTCACCCTCGTCGGATCCTGGGCCGCCGCCGACCCCCGGCTGGCCCTGGACGCGCTCGCGGACCGGCTCGCGGGCGCCGCGAACGTCCTCAACGTGCTCGTCTCCACCGATCACGCCTCCGACCCGCGGACGGTCTTCGACTGCTCCTACCAGCTCCTGTCGGACCGCGACGCGTTCGCGTTCTCGCTCTTCGGGCTCCATCCCGGGCCCGACCTCACCGCGGAGGCGATGGCCAGCCTCATGGGCGCCCCGCTCGCCGAGGCCCGGGCCGCGCTCGACGCGCTCGCCGAGATCAACCTCATCGAGCCGCTCCCCGGCGACCGGTACTCGATCCACGACCTGCTGCGCGCCTACGCCGCCGAGTGCTTCGAAGACGAAGTGCTCGAACCCGAGCGGCGCGCGGCGGCGCTGCGGATGCTCGAGCACTACCTGCACGCCGCCGTCCGGGCCGACCGGCGGCGCCTCCCCCGCGTCCTCGGCGTCGACCCGGGCCGGCCCGCACCCGGCGTCCACCTCGAGGACCCGGGAGGGGACTGGTTCGACGCCGAGCACCGGATCCTCCACGGCCTCCTCCGCATCGAAGCGGGCTTCCAGGCGGACCTGCGGGTGTGGCAGCTCGCCCGCATCCTCGCCGAACGCGCGACCGACCGCACCGGCGGCCACGAACTCCTCGAGGCCCAGACCCTCGCGCTCGCCGCCGCCGAGCGGCGCGGCGGCGTCCGCGAGCAGCTCGTCTGCTTGGGCTACTTGGCGATCGAGCACGAGAAGCTCGGCGACCTCGACGCCGCGCGCGCGTGCGCCGACCGCGCCTCGGCCCTCGCCGGACGCGAGGGCGGGGCCTGGGCCGCGGCGCTCGACTCGTACCTGCGGGCGCGCCTGTGCCGCGACGACGGCGACGGCCTCGTGCACGCGCGCCGCGCGAGGAACGGCTTCCGCGAGGCCGGCGACCGCCGCTGGGAGCACCGCGCCGTGGAACTCGTCGGCCGCCGCGCCACCGCCGCCGGGGACCTCGCCGAGGCCCGCGGGAGCTTCACGGCCCTCCTGTCCGCCGCCGACCCGGTCGCCGTCGCCGCCGCGCACGCGGGGCTCGGCCTCGTCGCGCACCGCGAGGGCCGCCACCGCGACGCCCTCGACCACTACCGCAGCGCCGTCGAGGGGTTCACCGCCGCGGAGGCCCCGGACCGCGCCGGCCAGGTCCGCGAACTCGTCGGCGACACCCGCGAGGCGATGGGCGACACCACTGCCGCCCGCACCGAATGGCGCCTCGCCGAGCAGCGCAGCACCGCCTCGGGGGCGCGCGCCGAAGCCGCCCGCGTCCGCGCGAAACTCCATGCGCTCCAAGACGACCGGTGAGACGCGCAGCATGCGGGAAACTCAGAGCCCGCGCGGCCGGGCCGGTGCCATGATGGCCGCATGAGCGAACCGCACCCCGCCGACCCGCACTCCACGGAACCGCGCCCGATCGAGTTGTGCTGCCTCCTCCGCGCCCGCCCCGGCGCCGAAGCGGCCATGACCGCCTACGAGGACACCGTCCTCGCCCTCGTCCCCGAGCACGGCGGCGAACTCGTCTCCCGCGCCATCGGCGACGGCGCCGACGGGCACCCCCACGAAGTGCACACCTACCGGTTCCCCGACCAGGCCGCCATCGACGCCTACATGGCCGACCCCCGCCGCACCGCCCTCACCGCCGAACGGGACCGCGTCGTCGAGTCCACGATCCTGTTCCCCGTCCGCATCGCCTGAGCCGCACCGCAAGACCGCACCGGCCGCCCCGACTGTCGGATACCCGACAGGCCCGGGGGCGAATGTCGACGTCCACCGGAATCGCCGCAAACGGGCATCACCTCGTCGACCGGTCGACGAACCGCGCTCATGGGACCGCCTCACGAGATCGACCCCTCGAACCCGCCGTCCACCGAAGGGTGCATCCACACCACCGAAGGCGCGATCGCCACCATCACGTTGAACAGCGCCGGATGGAACGGCGATCACGCCGAAGGCGAGGCCGACGTGACCGTGTGGCATCGGGTCGAGTGACCGCGCCGATTCGCGGCAGGCGGCGGTCCGACCCCTATGGGACACTGGACGTTCCCCCGAGCGAAAGCGGAGCCATGCCAACCCTCGACGTGCGCCTCCTCGGCCCCCTTGAGGTCCGCATCGACGGCGCCGAGGTCGCCGTCCCCCGCGGGAAGACCGCGACGATCCTCGCGATCCTCCTCGACGACGCGAACAGCGTGGTCCCCCTCGACAGCCTCATCCGCGCCGTCTACGGCATCGACCTGCCGAAGGACCCCGACACCCAGATCCAGAACGCCGTCGGCGTCCTCCGCACCAAACTCGGGGCCGCCCGGGAGCGGATCGAGACCGTCGGCCGCGCCTACCGGCTCCGCATCGCACCCGGCGAACTGGACCTGCTGCGCTGCAAGCAGAACGAGGACCGCGCCCGGTCCCTGCGCCTCGAAGGACGCATCGAGGAGGCCGCCGCCGCCATGCGCGCGGCCCTCGCCGAATGGCGCGGCCCGGCACTCGCCGACCAGGCCGGCGCCGCCGTCGAATCGATCCGCCGCCGATACGACGAGCACCGCCTCGCCCTCCTCGAACGCCGCCTCGACCTCGACCTCGAACTCGGCCGCCACAGCGAGGTCGTCGACGAGCTGCGGCAGGTCGCCGCCGCCTACGGCACCCGCCAGCGCCTCACCGCGCTCCTCATGCGCGCCCTCCACGCCTCCGGACGGACCGCCGAAGCGCTCGAAGCATATGCGGCCCTCAAGGACCGGCTCGCCGACGCGCTCGGCGCCGACCCCGACCAGGAGCTCGTCGCCCTCCACACCGCGATCCTCCGCGACCGGCCCGCCGCGGTCCTGGAACGCCCCGTCGAACCGCCCGCGCCGGTCAGGGTCCCGTGGCTCGCCCCCGCCACCCTCCCGCGCGCCATCACCCGGTTCACCGGCCGCGAGACCGAGATCCGCCTCCTCGACGACGCGCTCGAGGCCTCCGAGGACGAGGCCGGCCTCGCCGTCGTCACGGGCATGGGCGGCGTCGGCAAGACCGCGCTCGCCGTCCGCTGGGCCCACCGCGTCGCCCACCGCTTCCCCGACGGGCAGCTCTACTTCAACCTCCGCGGCTTCGACCCGCTCAGCGACGGCGCCGACCCCGCCGCCGTGCTCGCCGAGGCGCTCGTCGCGCTCGGCGTCCCCGTGCAGCACCTCCCGGCCGGCCTGGACCAGCGCGTCAGCCTGTACCGCACCGTGATCGCGCGCCGCCGGATCCTCGTCGTGCTCGACAACGCCCGCGACGCCGCGCAGGTGCGGCCGCTCCTGCCCGTCGCCCCCGGCAGCTTCACGCTCGTCACCAGCCGCGACCGGCTCTCCGGTCTCGACGCGGGCGACGGCGCCGACGTCGTCGCCCTCAACCTCATGTCCGAAGCCGACGCGTGGGCGCTCCTGGTGCGCCGCATCGGCCGCACCCGGGCCATGGCCGAAGAGGAACCGGTCCGGCGGATCGTCGCCGCCTGCGGGCGCCTCCCGCTCGCGCTCACCCTCCTCGGGGCCTGGGCCGCCCGGCACCCGGACTTCTCCCTCGCCTCGCTCGCCGACCGGCTCGAGCAGACCACGAACGTGTTCAAGGTCCTCGCCGCGGCCGACCTGGCCTCCGACCCGCGCTCGGTGTTCGCGTGCTCCTACCAGGTGCTCGGCACCCGTGCGGCGCAGGCGTTCCGCCTGTTCGGGCTCCACCCGGGCCCCGAGGTCACGCCCGCGGCGATGGCGAGCCTCATGGGCGGGAGCGTCGCCGAGGCGGAGGCGGCCCTCGGCGAACTCGCCGAGGTCCACCTGGCCGAGCAGCCCCGCGAAGGCCGCTACGCCATGCACGACCTGCTGCGCGCCTACGCGAAGGAGCGGCTGACCGAGGAGGTCGCGCCCGAGCGCCGAACCGCGGCCGCCGACCGGGTGGTCGCCTACTACATCCACTCGGCCCGCGCCGCCGACCGCCTGCTCACCCTCAACGGCGAGGGGATCGACCCGGGCGGGCCCGGCGACGGCGTCCACCCCGAGCCCCTCGCCGACGCGCACGCCGCCCTCGCATGGTTCGAGACCGAGTACCCGGTCCTGTTCGACCTCGTGGTGCGTCCCGGGGCCGTCGCGGACGCCGCCGCCTGGCGGCTCGCATGGAGCCTCGCCGAGTACATGGTCATGCGCGCACTCAGCGCCGACCTGCACGCCGCCCAGACCGCCGCGCTCGCCGCCGCCGAACGCACCGGCGACCTGCTCGGCCAGGTCGTCGCCCACGGCTACATCGGGGCGGCCGCGATCCTCGCCGGCGACAAGGAGGGCGCCGAGCGCCGCCTCGAGGAGGCCGACCGCCTCGCCGACGCCTCCGGGCAGCCGTGGGCGAAGGGCTTCACCGAATACGGCCGCGCCGCCCTCGCCGCCAAGAGCGGCGAGGACGCGCCCGCGCTCGCCCACTGCCGCAACGCCCTCGAGCACTTCCGCCGGTCCGGCGAGCGGTTCTGGTCCTACCGCGCCCTCGCCGGGATCGGCTGGCACAGCGCCGCCCTCGGCGAGTTCGCGGAGGCCCGCCGCTGCTTCGACGACCTCGCGGACGCCGTCCGCGACTCCGACAACCCGCTCGCCATCGGCAACGCGCGGCTCGGGCTCGGATTCATCGACCACCTCCAGGGCCGCCACGACGCGGCCCTCGCCCACTACGCCGAGGCCGAGCGGATCCTGGTCGCGGGCGGCAACCTGCCCACCGCCGCGTTCGCCCGCGAACTGACCGGCGACGCCCGCATGGCGGCGGGCGCCGCCGCCGCGGCCCGGAACGACTGGCGGGCGGCCGAAGCGGTCTACAGCGAGTTCGGCTGCGTCTTCGAACTCGCCCGCGTCCGCGCGCGCCTCGCCGGCCCCGTCGAGGACGCCGCCGCGGAGGACGGGCTCATCGTCGTCGCCCCGGGCGCCGCGCACGAACGCGTGGAGGCCGCGGTCCGGGAGGCGCTGCACGCGTTCGGGTACCGGGTCCGGGAAGCGGAGCCCTCGAACGATGAGGCCGTCCGATGAGCACGCCGGCACCCGGCGAACCGCACGAGTGGAAGCACGCCTTCACGATCGTTCCGCTGGACGGGATCGGGCCCGAGGGGCTCGCCGCGCTCGCGGAGGCGGTCGAGGCCCGGGTGGCGCCGAACGGCCGCACCCCCGACCGGCCGCACCCCGGACCGGCCGAGTTCGATCATGTGCAGGTCGACTCGGTCGCCCGCCTGATCGACTCGCTGCACGGCTGCACCGACGCGGTGGTGAGCCTCCCGCCGCTGGTCGTGGTGAAGTCCGGCGGCCGGCTGCGCGCGCACCGGTTCACTCCGGAGGAGGCGGCCGACCCGGCGCTGACCCCGGCCGTCCTGCACTCGGCGGCGGACCTGATCGTCCTGATCGACCGCCTGGTCGCCGAACGGGCGCTGAAGGAGGGCCCGGGCCGGCACCGCCGCCCCTGAGACGGCCGCCGGGGACGGCGAAGGGCCCCGCCCGAAGGCGGGACCCTCACACCGGACTGGCCCTAGGCGGTCTCGGCGTCGAAATCGGTCGCCAGGAGCGCGTCGACCGCGCCCTGGTAGGAGTCGGTGCCGGACTGGGCGATGCTGGCGATGCCCAGGAACCCGTTGACGCCGTCGACGTCGACCACGAGGATCGCGGTGTCCTCGAACGTGTCGGTGCTCGAGGCGGTCGAGGTCCAGGAGTTGCGCCACTCGGCGAGCACGCCCGCCTTCCCGTCGACCTCCACGTCGGTGTAGGTGATCTCGCCCATCTCGTATCCCTCGACGGATCCGAACGCGCCCGACAGCCACACCTCGGCGGCGGTCGAGGCGCTCACCCGCAGGTCGGTCGGGTCGTGATGGGCGACCGCGTTGGAGAACAGGCCCACGCCGAAGAACGAGATCCACTCCTCGGTGTGGTGGAACGCGTAGGCCTCGGAGTCGGTCATCGGCTCGGCGCTCTCGCCCGGCCCGAAGTACGGCTGCCAGTCGCCGGCCGCCGGGATCGGCGTGACCGAGCCGATCGACTGGACCACCAGGCCGGTCCCGGACGGCGCGGGCGCCTCCTCCTCGGGGGCCTCCTCGCCGGACTCGCCCCCGTCGGGCTCGGCCTCCTGCGACGTCGCCGCGTCGTCCTGGGCGCCCGACAGCTCGCCCTCGTCGCGGTCGTCGCCGCCCAGCCAGAAGTACCCGCCGATCGCGCCGAGCGCCATCAGCAGCACCACGCCGATGACGAGCAGCGCGGTGCCGCCGCCGCCCTTCGTGGTCGCCTGCACCGGCGGCGGCCCGTACTGCTGGTACGGGCCGTACGGCTGGTTGGGGTCGTACCCGGGCTGCGGGTAGTACTGCGCGTTCGGGTCCGGCTGGTACGAGCCGGCCGGGAGCTGCGTCGTGGGCGGCGCGGTGGGGTAGGACGGCCCCACCTGGCCGGGCGCGTAGCCTCCCGCGGGCGGCTGCGCGGCGGGCTGGGACTGGCCGTAGGGGTCCGGTGCACCCGGAGGCACCGCGCCGGGCTCTTGCGGGGGGTACGTCATGGACCGATCGTATCCGGACCCCGCCGCCGCTGTCGCTGTCCGTTTCCTTAGAAAGCACGGCTTAGGAAGCGCTGCGCGGGCCGAACGGTAAACCGGGACGGGTTCGCACCCGCCCCGGTTTCAGGGATCCAAACTCATCCCCAGTATCACCGACCTGTCAATATCGGAATCGTTAGCTGACGAACACGGCCACCGTCCGGCCCGGCACGGTGAACGTCCCGGTCGCGTCGTCGAAGGCCGCGTCCTGGAACGCCGGGTCCGCCGAGTCCTCCAGGACCGGGTGGAGCCCCGCGCCCGAACCGGCCGCCTCCGGCACCGTCTGGTCCACCGCCTCCGGGGAGGCGTTGAACACGACCGTGACCGACGTGAACGCGTCGTCCAGGCCGGCCAGGTCGATCCGCATGGTGATCACGCCCGGCGCCTCCGCGGCGGTCCCCGACAGCGGGAACGAGACCCGTTCGGCCACCGCCTCGCCCGAGCCGAGGCTGAACGCGCACGTCGACGACGCGATCTCCAGCAGCTCCAGGTGGCGGTCGCCCGCGAGCGCGATGTCCCCGCACGACGGCGCCTCGACCGCGTCGAGCGCGGCCTCGGCGTACGGCCACTTCGCCTCCGTGGTCCACGCGGGCGGCAGCCCCGACCCGAACCCGTTCGACGAGGACCCGAACCCGTCGGTCCCCTCGCAGTCCCAGCGGATCGCGTTGAACCAGTCCCCGGAGTCGTACGAGTCCCGGTCGAGGGACTTCGACCGCAGCAGCTCCGAGCCGGCCGTGGTGAACCCGGTGCCCTGGCTGAGCACCGCGGTCGCGAGGCTCAGGACCTGCATCCGCGCCCGGTCCGCCCCGGAGGTGTCCGGGCCCAGCTTGTACGCCAGGGCGTCGAACAGGATCTCGTTGTCGTGGGCGTCCACGTAGTTCACCGCCTCGCCGGGGTCGGCGGTGTACCCGGCGGGCGCCCCGTTGTAGTCGAGCCCGGCGCCGGTCGCCTCCGTCCCGTCCGAAGCCGTGAACGAGTAGTCCGCGAGGTTCCCGACCAGGCCCAGCTTCGTCAGGTCCTGGGCGTGCATGAGCGCCGCCAGCTCCGCGTCCGTGGCCTCGCCGTCGTTGTCGGCCGTCCACAGGCCCGAACCGAAGCCCTGCACGGTGGGGTCGGCGTCGAACGGGCCGCCGCCGCGCACCGCGTCGCGCATCCGGTCGTTGAACGTCCCGATCCCGGTGCCGGCCATGTTCGCCTGCGTCGCCTGCTCGAACAGGGCGTCCCCGGCGACCTCGCCGAAGTCCCAGCCCTCGCCGTACAGGAGGAGGTCCTCGTCCAGGGCCGCCTGCACCGCGAGGAGGTTCGAC
The DNA here is from genome assembly GCF_009451885.1 of Glycomyces albidus. Taxonomy (GTDB): domain Bacteria; phylum Actinomycetota; class Actinomycetes; order Mycobacteriales; family Micromonosporaceae; genus Glycomyces; species Glycomyces albidus. The sequence continues at coordinate 106,065 of NZ_WIAO01000008.1, read as the reverse complement.
TTCGGGTGGTGCCCCATGAGGTCGAACCGGAACCCGTCCACGTGGTAGGCGTCCTGCCACAGCACGGTCGACTCGACGATGAACTTGTCGAACATCGGCCGCTCCGTCGCGGTGTTCGCGCAGCACGTCGACGTGTACACCTCGCCGTTCGGGTCGAGCCGGTGGTAGTAGCCGGGCACGATCCGGTCCAGCACCGACTTCCCGGCGGTCCCCGACGCGGCCGTGTGGTTGTAGACGACGTCGTTCACCACCCGCAGCCCCATCCCGTGCAGCGCGGCGACCATCTGCCGGTACTCCAGGATGCGCTGCGCCCCGTCGGCGTCGGTCGCGTACGAGCCCTCCGGCGCGTTGAAGTGCAGCGGGTCGTAGCCCCAGTTGTAGGCGTCGCCGGCGCGGACCGCCCCGACGCACGCCTGCTGCCCGGTCGAGTTCGCCGCCATCAGGTCCAGGTCGCAGTCCACGACGGACTGGCCGGTCTCGGGGATTGACGCGATGTCGAAGGTCGGCAGCAGGTGCACGTGCGTCAACCCGGCCTCGGCGAGCGCCGCCAAGTGCCGCACCGACACCGAGTCCTCCTGCGTGAACGCCGCGTACGTGCCGCGCAGCTCCTCGCCGACCGACGCGTCGGCGATCGAGAAGTCCCGCACGTGGACCTCCCACACCTGCGCCTCGGCCGGAGCGACCGCGGCGGGCGCGTCCTCGCCGTCCCAGCCGTCCGGCTTCAGGTCCGCGTCGTCCAGGTTCACGATCTGGCTGTGCGTCGAGTCCGCCGCCAGTGACAGCGAGTACGGGTCCGTCACCGAATACGACTCGACCGCCTGCGACGCCGGATGCCACACCTCGACCGCGAACCGGTAGAACTTGCGGTCCCAGCCCTTGGCGCCCTTCACGGTCCACACGCCCGTCCGCTCCGAGAACGACATCTCGTGCAGCTCAGGGGAAGTGTCGTCCGGCGAGTCGTACAGCTCCAGGCTCACCGACCGCGCCGTCGGCGCCCACAGCGACAGGTGCGGCTTCTTCCCCTTCCACGTCACGCCCAGGTCGGCGTCGAGCGCCGCCGCGTACACGTCGTCGACGGCCCCCGCGGTCTGCACGCCCGTCGCGTACCAGGCCAGGCCGGTGTGGTCGCGTTCGACCGCGACGAGCTGCCCGCGCAGCGCCTCCCGGATCGCGTCGCCGCCCGCGTCCACCGTGAACGCCCGGTAGTCCCAGTACTGCGGCCACGCCCGCCGCTGCGCCTCGGTGAGCCCGCCCGCGGGCGTGAGGCCGATGGTCTCGAACGAGCCGGTGAGCGCGCCGTCCTCGACCGCGATGGAGCCGTCGGCGCTGGCGAGCAGCTCGAAGACCTTCCCGTCGGTGGTCTCGGTCTTCAGCGCGATCGTGTCGGCGTCGAGCCAGACCGCCTGCTCCTGCGCCAGGTCGAGGTCCGGGCCGCGGCCGGTGGAGGCCCCGGCGGGGCGCACGTAGCCCTCCGTGGCGGCGGTGATCCACACTTCGTGGCCGTACTCGGCGAACACGAGCCGCTGATCGGTCGGGAGGTCCTTCTGTTCTCCCTTGTGGAGGATGTACGAGAGCGCCTCCGCGCCGTCGGCGAGGTCGACTTCGTAGACGGCGCCGAAGGAGTCGGTGCGCACGGGCTGGAGTCCGGCGTTCCAGTCGGTCGGGTCGGCCGCGCCCTCCCAGGTGTGGAGGGTCCAGCCGTCGTGATCGCCTTCGGGGCGCTGGTAGTGGATGACGGCCTTGCCGTCGGCGGCCGCCTGCGAGGCGTGGGCGCCGGCGTCGGTCACCCAGGTCTCGCCGAGCTGCGAGGGGGCGAGCAGGATGTCGGCGTCGTGGAGCTTGGCGTCGCCGGCGTGGACGATGAGGCCCATCTGCGCGTCGACGTCGTCGACGGGCACCTGCCAGTACCGGCCCCATTCGTCGGTGCCGTCGGGCGGTCGCGGTGCGTCCCAGGCGGTCTCGGCGCCGGGGGCGAGGGCGTCGCCCCACAGGTGGAGGCCCCACGGGGTGCCGTCGTCCGGGGCGTGGACGGTGACGTACCCGTTGGCCTCGGCGAGCGAGTGGGCGATGTCGCCGGTGCCGGCATCGAGCCAGATCTCGGGGGTCGCGCCGGGGTCGAAGGACCGGTCGGCGGGGTGGTCCTTGTTCCCGTCCTCGTCGATGACGAGGAACCCGACCTCGTTGGCGTCCTCGGCGAGCCTGATCGGCGCGAAGGACCCGTAGGAGTCGGTGCCGCTGAACGGGTTCGAGTCGGGCCAGACGGTGCTCGACTCCTCGGCGACGTCGCCCCACACGTACAGGCCCCACTGCTCGGGGTCGCCGTTGTAGTGGATGTTGGCCCAGGTGGGCGAGCCGCCGGCCTGGGCGGGGGTGGCGACCGCGGTGGCGGCCTTCGCCGAGGCGCTGCGCCCGGAGCGGTCGACCGCGACGGCCTTGAACTCGACGGTCTGGTTCCCTTGCAGCCCTGCGAGGTCGTAGGCGATGCGGTGGTCGGGGCCGGGTGAGGTCCCGATGTAGGTCCAGTCGCCGCCGTCGACGGAGGCGGCGAAGGCGACGCGGGCGAGCGGGTCGCCGGCCACGTCGGCCTCGACGTGCGCGGTGGTCGCGGACTCCGCTGCGACCGTGAGCGTGACGCCCGGGGCGTCGCCGGATGGGACGGGCTCGTCGGCGCGGAAGACCACGGCCGACAGCGGCGGGACGGTGATCGTCGCGGTCCCGTCGGCGGCGTCGATCGCGCCGTCGCCGTAGACCGGGCTGAACGTGTCGGAGTAGGTCTCGACCGCGACGGTCTGCGACTCGGTCGAGTTCGAGACGGCGACGAGGTATTCGACGCCGTCGCCGTCCTCGATGCGCGAGAACGCGAAGACGCCGTCCTCGGCGGCGCGGGTGACCTGGGTGCCGTTCGCGAGGGCCGGGTGGTCCTTGCGGAGCCGCCCGAGTTCGGCGATGGCCTGGTAGACCGGGTGGCCGGTGTCGTAGTGGTCGTCGGCGTGGGTGGCCTCGGTGCCGATGAGCTCGTCGTCCAGGTATTCGTCCACTTCGGAGGCGAACATCGTCTGGCGCGAGTAGTCGTCGCCGCCGGAGCCGGTGAAGCCCTGCTCGTCGCCGTAGTAGACGACCGGCTGGCCGCGGGTGAGGAACATGAGCTGCTGGGCGAGGATCGCGCGCTGCGTCCAGGTCGACTCGTCGGTCGTCTCGACGATGGTCCTGCCCACGCGGCCGATGTCGTGGTTCGACACGAAGGTCGGCATCGACAGCGCGTCGGTGCCGGCGGCGGTGAACAGCGGATCCGATCCGTAGAGCGTCGCCAGGCCCTCGGGCCCGGCGCCGCCGGTCGCGAACCCGGTGGCGGCGCCGTGGAACCCGAAGTCGAGCACCGCGTCCAGCTCGCCTTGGCGCACATAGGTGCTGGTGTAGGTCGGGTCCCCGGAGTACACCTCGCCGAACGCGAAGAAGTCGATGCCCTCGGCCTCGGCCGCGTCGCGGATCCCGTCCATGAACTGCGGCCAGAACTCGAGGTTCACGTGCTTCGCGGTGTCGAGGCGGAAGCCGTCCACACCGGACTCGGCGATCCAGTCGGCGTAGACGTCGATCCAGCCGTCCACGACCTCGGGCCGCTCGGTCCACAGGTCGTCGAGGCCGGAGAAGTCGCCGTACGTGGAGGACTCGCCGGTGTAGGTCGAGTCGCCGCGGTTGTGGTACATCGCCGGGTCGTCGAGCCAGTCGGGGGACTTCAGGTCCTCCTCGCCCGCTTCGAGGACGGGCGTGTACGGCGAGCCCTCGGCGGTGACGTCGGGGAACTCGTCGGCGGCCGCGTAGTTCGCGTCGTCGAACGGCCGTCCCTCGGCATCGGTGTAGGGGGAGTCCTCTTTCGGCACATAGGCGTTCGCGTCCTCGGCGGGCTCGATCACGTCGGCGGTGTGGTTGACGACGACGTCGAGGTAGATCTCGATGCCCCGGTCGTGCGCGGCGTCGATGAGGCTCTGGAGCTGGGCGTCGTCGCCCAGGTGCGGGTCGACGGCGGTGAAGTCGGTGCCCCAGTAGCCGTGGTAGCCGGCGCCGGTCCAGGTGTCGGAGACCTGCACGGGCTGGTTGACGACGACGGGGGTCAGCCAGATCGCGGTGGTGCCGAGGCCCTCGATGTAGTCGAGCCGCTGCTCGACCCCGGCGAGGTCGCCGCCCTGGTAGAACATGCGCTTCGTCGGGTCGTAGCCGGTGGCGGTCGCGTCGCCGTCGAGTCCGCCGGTGTTGTTGGACGGGTCGCCGTCGGCGAACCGGTCGGTCATGACGAAGTAGAACTGCTCGGCGTCGTCGGCGGGGGCTTGGGCGAGGGCGGCGAGCTGCGAGTCGGCCGGTTCGTCGGTCCAGGAGCCGTCATCGGGCGGGTCGCCGGGGCTGGTGCAGGCGGTGAGGGCCAGGGCGGCGCCCAGCACTCCCGCCGCGGTTCGGGCGGTACGCGGCATTGCGCTTCTTCCTCCGGGGGTCGATCGGGGGTCGGGGTCGTCGGCGTGACGGGCGACGCACCCCGTGTGCGCAAGAACATACCACCTCTGAAATTTCCTTACAACATTCTGATAATCCGTTGCGAAGGCGCGAAGGCGCGAAGGCGCGAAGGCGCGAAGGCGCGAAGGCGCGAAGGCGCGAAGACGCGAAGAGGCGCGGAGGGCACGGAGAGGCGGAGACGCCGAGTCGGACGCGGGCAAGCAAGAAGCCCCCCGCGGCTGCGGAGGGCTTCGAAGCGTTCGGGGACTAGTGGCGCTCGTCCTCGAGGTGCCGGGCCGGGACCGGGCCGGTGTACTCGTAGTGGATCGTCGCGGCCGGCACGGGGAACGCGGAGGTCCCGAACGGCGACGACGCGCCGATCACGCTGGAGGTGAACTCCCCGACGTCCAGGTGTCCGGGCTTGACCGGGCGGGAGCGGAGGTTGGCGTCCTTCTGGGCGGGCGCGCTGTCGCTCTCGCGGCCCACCAGGTTCGAGTCACTCATGACCTGGATCTTAACGGGCGCCTCAGCGGCCGGGAACCGGATCACGGGTGCCTCGGGTCACGCCCGGCCGGCACCGCAGGATCCGCGCGAGCGCGAGCCGCCCGCCGGTGAGCAGCCCGTACCGCGACACCGCGCGGTACCCGTAGCCCGAGCAGCTCGGCACGAACCGGCACTGGACCTGGACGCGCGGGGACAGGTGCCGCCGGTAGCACGCGATCGCCCGGAGCCCGAACCGCCGCGGCCCTTCGCGGCGCCGCAGCCGCGCCCGCTCGAGCCGCTCGGGCGTGAGCCGCCCGAACCCCAAGAGCCCCAGAGCGAACGAATGGAACGGCCCGGGGTCGGTCGCGCCCCCGCAGGCCGCGGCGCAGGCGTTGCACGGCCCGCCCGGGTCGCACGAGGCGGCCATGGGTCCGCCGCAACCGGTCGAGCAGCCCGGTTCGTACACGCTGACGCACCCGGAGAACTCCACCCGACAATTTCTACACGCCGACGCGGCTCGCCCCGGACCGGATCAGCGAGGTGGGGTGAGATCGCGAACCCCGCGGCCCGGCGCCGAATGGGACGCCGCACCCTGCGGGCTCCACCCCGGACCTGCCCGAGGGCCGCGGCACGCGGCTCGGTCGGGACTGCTCGGCCGTGCCGCGGACGGCATGAACCGATGCCGTGGCCCGGCGTCGACCGACCGCTCGGCGCGCCGCGCGCCGCACCGATCCGATGCTTCGATGTCGATTGGGGATGGTTGCGGCGGTCTCGTGTCCCAAGCACGCACACCGTCCGTTATAGACCGAACACCCCTGTATCAGGGAATTGCCAGGTTCGGTTCAGGGCGCGCTCAGTCTCATGTCCCACGGTGAAGACCTCGGGGAATGAGGGGTTCCCGAGGGGTTATGGAACCCGGTGGGGCTATCGGACTCATCCTCCACTGACGATCGCCGCCGGCCTCACCGGGCACTCTTCCACCACCCCGCGCCACCCGACCCGAGCATCAATCACCTTGTGCCCCAGTGGATCCACCTGTCACACCCGTATGGCACGGTTCTTGAACCGGGGGCCCATCACTCGGAACATTTCGGGAATATCCCGAAATATCAACCGATCAGCGATATCGCTCGGGATTCGGCAGCAGCTCGTTCATCGCGCCCGACCGGAAGCCCTGCTCGTCGAGCCGCACCTCCGCGAAGCCGACCACGGCCGCGAGCAGCGAGGGCCGCGCCGCGACCTCGGCCACCAGTTCCGCGTCCACCTCCACTTTCGCGGTGCCGCCGCCCATGTCCCGCACCCGGAGGTTCCGCACCGGGATCGCGGCGGCGGCGAGCGCCTCCCGCAGCGCCTGCTCGGCGTCGGCGACCCGCCGGAGCCCGTCCGCGGTCACCTCCACCCCGTACGCGATGCGGCTGGCCAGGCAGGCCGCCGCCGGCTTGTCCCAAGTGGACAGTCCCCATGCCTTCGAGGCGGTGCGGATCTCGGCCTTGGTGAGCCCGGCGTCCGCGAGCGGCGTGATCGCCCCGGCTCCCGCGGCCGCGCGGATGCCCGGACGGAACCCGGCCGCGAGGTCGTCCGCGTTGGTACCGGTCGCCACCGCGGCGACGCCGCGTGACGCGGCGAGCGGGCCGACGACACTCATCAGCTCGGTCTTGCAGAAGAAGCAGCGGTCGCCCGCGTTGGCGCGGTAGCCCTCCCGGGACAGCTCGTCCGTGGCCGGCGCGTGGTGGACCACCCCGAGGCCCTCGGCGAACGCGCGGGCGCGTTCGAGTTCGGCCTGCGGCAGGGACGGCGAGACCGCGGTGGCGGCCTCGACCCGCTCCGGCCCGAGCGCGCGGACGGCGGCGGCGAGCAGGAACGCCGAGTCGGCGCCGCCGGAGAACGCCACCATGAGCGAGGGCAGCGAGGCGAGCCGTTCGAGCAGTGCGTCGACCGCGCCGCCGGCGGCCTGATCGGCCGGGGCGGGGGTCGTGTGGGGAGTCGCCTGAGAGGTCACCTCACAGAGCTTATCCCGCCGCGAGAGTCGCATCGTTTTCAACGGACATAACGGAAATGTCCCTACCGATGGGCCCCCGGTTCAACAACCCTGCCCCACGGGTCCGACGAATCGCCTGACGCGAGGGTCATTCGAGGTCGGTGGCGACTGCGCGGAGGAGTTCGGCGATCTTCGCCCCGGTCTTGCGGTCGGGGCGGCGTCCGCGCGCCAGCGGCGGCATGACCTGCTGCTCGAGCACGCCGATGAGGTCCTGGAGGAGGCTGTTGAGCTCCTCGGGCGAGCGCTTCGCCGCCTCGGGGGCCGCGGCGGCGCCGGTCTGCGGAGCGGCGAGCACGTGCAGGCCCATCGCCTGGACGCCGCGGCGCGTGTCGATGATGCTGTACTCGACCTTCGTTCCCTTGGCGAGTTCCTCCACGCCTTCGGGGAGCGCGTCGCGGTGCACGAAGACGTCCTTGCCGCCGTCGTCGCGGGAGACGAATCCGAATCCCTTCTCGGCGTCGAACCATTTCACTCGACCACTGGGCACCGCTGAACCTCGAACTTCTCTCTCTTTGCCGGCTACTGCTGAGTCCGTCAAGCCTAGCGTGGCATGAACCGGGCGATCCGGACCGTCGGGGTGAGCGCCCCGCCACGGACCGCGACCGGCGCTCGGCCGCTAAGGAATCGGGATGCGGAGCTCGGGAAGGAGCCCGAGTTCGGCGCCGCCGCCCAGGAGCCGCTCGACCGCGGATCGGCCCTCCTCGCCGAGGTCGCGGGAGAACTCGTTGACGTACAGCTCGATGTGCTTGCGGCACACGTCGTCCGACATCTCCTGGGCGTGCTCGGCGACGTACGCGCGGCTGGCCTCGGGGTTCGCCCACGCGTAGTCGAGCGAGGCGCGGATCGCGGCGGTGATCGCGTCGGTGTCGAGATGGGACTTGGCGACGATCGCGCCGAGCGGGATCGGGGCGCCGGTGCTGCCCTCCCACCACTCGCCGAGGTCGACCATGCTCTCGAGGCCGTACTCGCCGTACGTGAACCGGGCCTCGTGGATGACCAGCCCGGCGTCGAAGCGGCCGTCGCGCACCGCGGGCATGATCTGGTCGAACGGCACGACCTCGACCGCGACGTCGGGTGAGCCGAGGTCGCGCAGCCACAGGTTGAACAGGAGGAACGCGGTGCTGCGGTCCGAGGGGACCGCGACCTTCCGCCCCTCCAGGCCCGCGAGGCCGCCGGGCCCGGTGAGGACCAGCGGCCCGCATCCGCGCCCGAGCGCGCCGCCCGCCGGCAGCAGCCGCCATTCGGGGCCGAGATGCGGCAGGGCCGCGTAGGAGATCTTCGCGACGTCGAACTCGCCTCGCGCGCAAGCGCTGTTGGTGACGTCGATGTCGGCGAACGTCAGCCGCGTCGCCGGGGCGCCGTCGATGAGGCCCGACGTCCAGGCGTGGTAGATGAAGGTGTCGTTGGGGCACGGCGAGTGCGCCAGGTGCAGCGCGCCCTCCGCGGCGCCGGGCGCGGCGTCGTCGGCGTCGAACGGGATTCCGAGTGCGGCCATGCCTACAGCTCCCTGATGGCGGAGGTGAGGGACTTCAGGGCCGAGCCCCAGTCCCACTGCTCGACGTCGCGGTCGCCGACGAAGTTCGAGACCGTGCGGATCTCGGCGAACGGCAGGCCCGCCTGCTGGGCGGCCGTGGCCACGCCGAAGCCCTCCATCGCCTCGCCGACCGCGTCCGGGTACCGGTGCGCGAGGTTCGCGGCCTGCCCGTCGGAGCCGGTGATCGACGCGAGGGTGAGGATCTCGCCGCGCACGCCCTCGACCGCGACGGTGAGCACGGTGTTGCATCCGATCCGGTTGGTGCCGAAGCCGATCTCGTCGATCGGCTGGAACCGCCACGGCAGCGCCACCCCGAGTTCGGCGTGGACGGAGTCGGTGGCGATGAGCACGTCGCCGATCTTCGCGCGGCCCTGGAACGCGCCGCAGATGCCGGCGTTGACGACGACGTCGTAGGCGCGGCCCATGTGGCTGTTCTCCGCGATGGTCCGCGCGGTGGCGGCAGCGGCGGCGGCGGGGCCGACGCCGCAGACGAGGATGTCCAGCTCGTGGCGGAGGGATCGCCCGGCCTCGACGGCCTGGGCTTCCTCCGCGACCGCGCACACGACGAGTATTCGCATGAAAGCAACGGTACCGGCCTCGCGTGCCCTGCTGCCGCGGCAGTGAACGCGAGTGAGCGGCGAGCCGCCGGCGACAGCACGCCGTTGACCTCTGGGTGAGGAGCCCCGGTTTCAAAAGTCGCCCATGGGTCCGACATTTCCGGGCCCTCCCGGCCGGAATGTGGCGCATCCCGCGCCCCACCGGGCGCACCGACCGCCGGAGCCCGGCACGAGCTGACCTATGCTTGAAGACGTGCCTGACAGCTCCACCGCCTCCGCCAAGTCCCGGACCCGCAAACCGCGCCTGGACCGGGCCCTCGCCGATGCCGTCGACCTTGCCCGCGAGGCCGCCGAAGAGGCCGGCGAGGGGATCGGCGAGCACCTGGACGTCGAGGCCGAATCCGAGCGCGTCGTCACCCACTACTTCGAGTGCACCCTCGCGGGCTACCGCGGCTGGCGCTGGGCCGTCGTGCTCACCCGCGCCCCGCGCGCCCGCGCCGCCACCGTCTCCGAGACCGCGCTCCTGCCCGGCCCCGACGCGCTCCGGCCCCCCGCGTGGGTGCCGTGGGCCGAACGCCTCCAGGGCGGCGAGGTCGGCACCGGCGAGGTGCTCCCCACCGAGGACGACGACGACCGGCTCATGCCCGCGTACCAGCTCTCGGACGACGACGCCGTCGAGGACATCGCGTTCGAGCTCGGCCTGGGCCGCGAACGGGTCATGAACCGCGAGGGCCGCGCCGAGACCGCGCAGCGCTGGTACGACGGCGACCGGGGCCCGAACGCCCCGATCTCCGAGGCCGCGCCCGCGTCCGCGCGCTGCGGCACCTGCGGGTTCTTCCTCCCGCTCGCCGGCTCGATGCGCCTCGCCTTCGGCGCCTGCGCGAACCTCTACTCCTCCGAGGACGCCCGCGTCGTCTCCGCCGACCACGGCTGCGGCGCGCACTCCCAGATCCACGAGTTCGTGGACACGACGCCGCAGGGCGTCGAGAAGTCCGAGGTCATCTACGACGACGAGGGCTCCGAAATCCTCTAGTCCCCGTTCGGGTGACAGCGAGGGGCCGTGGGCCCGGAACTGTCGCACCCGTCGGCGACCGTTGAAACCGGGGCTCCTCACCCAGAGGACAACGGCGGGCTGCGCTCGTACTAGCTCCGGCCCCGCGCCGGTCGCCTGAAATGCCGCCGGTCGGCGATCACCATCGCGGCGGTGCCGAGGAGGCCGACGATGACGCCGGTGAGGGCGCACGACACCCACCATTCGCGCCCCGAATCGGCGAGTTCGTCGCGGAAGACCTGGGTGAGCACCAGGGCGATCGTCCACAGGAGAGTCCCGGCGGCGGCGATGGGCGTCATCCGCAGCTTCACCGCCTCGGGCGCCGGCAGCTCGGGCGTCTTCTTGACCCGGTGGTAGGCGGCGCGGGGGTTCGCCGACGAGCCGGACGCGGCCGGGGGCTGGGAAGTTCCGTCGGTGGACACGCTGCCAATGTACGCTGCGACAGTCCCCGCGACAATCGGTCATGCCGACGCGAGTCGGGTTCGCTCCGTCGCCGACGGGCCACTGCGGGGAGCCGAATCCCGTCGCGCCACCGGGATCGGTTATCGGCACCCCGCCGGTTGTGGTCCGCCGGTAGGGTTGGGCGTACGCTCGGATGAGCTGGCAATGCGGCGCTGACGGAAGACACGAGGGGTGGAAGGCATGAGGCCGGTACGGTTCGTAGCCCTCTCTGAGGACGGTCATGCGCTCGTGCTCGCCGACGAACTCGGCCGTCTGCTGGCGCTCCCGCTCGACGAGCGGGTCGCCGCCGTGGTCGACGTCCCCGAAGGCGGCAGCGCCCTCCGCGCCAAGACCGACGCCCCGGCGTCCAAGCCCGCGGCCGCGAGCCGGCCCGTGCCGCAGCGCCCGGCCGCCGTCAACCTGTCCCCGCGCGACATCCAGACCCGCATCCGCGCCGGCGAGAGCGCCGAGGACATCGCCGCCTCCGCGCAGGTCGCCGTCGACCGGGTACTCCGCTACGCCGGCCCGGTCCTCCAGGAGCGCGCCATGCTCGCCCAGGCCGCCCGCCGCTCGCGGCTGGCGACCTCCGAACGCGGCGAGCGCATGTCCAATGTGGTCGACGTGAAGCTCGGGACGCACGGGGTCGACCCCGAGGCCGTCTCGTGGGACGCGTGGCGCACCGAGGACGGCTCCTGGCTCGTGCAGGCGTCGTGGTCCTCCGGGAAGACGACCGCCCGCGCGCGCTGGAAGCTCGACCGGGCCCGCCAGACCGTGACGCCGGACGACGAGATGGCGCAGTTCCTCTCGACGCCGCTGCCGCAGCAGGTTCCGGGCCACAACGACGCGCCGAGCGACCTCGGGATCCGTCCGGGCGACCCGGTGCGGCCCTCGCGCGACCCGATGCACGGCCTCCGCGACCACGAGGACGACTCGCGTCCGGACCCGCTGCGCCGCGACCGCCTCCGCGAGGTCCTCGAGCGCCCGCTCGACGACATGCAGGGGCGCGGGAAGCGGACCTCGCAGCTCGGCCTGCCAGGCACGACCGCGCCGGAGCAGCGGGAGACCCCCGAGGTCCCCTCGCTCGCGGTGCTGCGCCCGAACAAGCGGCCGACGTCCGAGGACCTGAACGAGCTGCCGCTGGCGGCGGCCGGGTCGAAGCCGCGCAACCAGCTTCCGGGCTGGGACGACGTGCTGTTCGGCAGCGCCGGCAAGGACTAGCCTCCTCCCGCTTCGGACGAATCCGGAATACCGGATTCGTCCTCTGTGGTCGCCCCACTCCTGACCGTATCCGGCGGGTGCGACGGCCGGGGAATCCGGATCGATGCTTTCGCGGCGGGGCGGGCCTTCGGGTCCGCCCCGCCGCAGTGTTGTCGGGAGGTTCAGCTTTCTTCGGACGCGCTCGCGCGATGATGCCGTCGGGTGCGGGTGCGGGTGCGGGTGCGGGTGCGGGTGCGGGTGCGGGTGCGGGTGCAGTGCCGTTTTCGGGCAGCATCATGGCAATCGGAGCGCTGGGCCCCTGAGACAACCCTGCCACTGGGGTACGACAGCTGGTGAAAATCGGACTCGGACTCGGACTCGGACTCGGACTCGGACTCGGACTCGGACTCGGACTCGGACTCGGACTCGGACTCGGACTCCGCGTTTGGGGCTCAAGGCTTGGCCCGGACCGAGATTCGGACCCGCGTTCAGATTCCGGCCGGGAGCGGTGTGCTCCGGGTCGCCGAGAGAACTCGGTCATAATCCCTGGCTTGCCGACCGGTAAGTAAATATCATCGAATGCGATGTCTCCGGTCCTCCTCGGCCAGCTGCGCCACACGTTCAGAGCCCTCGCCTACCCCGCCTTCCGGGTGTACGCCGCAGGGCAGCTCCTGGGCACCCTCGCGTTCTGGCTCCAGACCACCGCCGTCTCCTGGCTGGTCCTCGAGCTCTCCGGGAACTCCGGCACCGCCCTCGGCTGGACCCTCGCGCTCCAGTTCGGCCCCTACCTCCTCTTCGGACTCCACGGCGGCAAGATCGCCGACAGCTTCGACAAGCGCCGGGTCCTCCTGCTGTGCTCGCTCGCCTCGGCGGCGGTCACCGCGTGCCTCGGCGCCGTCGTGCTCACCGGCCACATCGAACTGTGGATGGTGTACGTCGGCATGGCCGCCTTCGGCACCGTCTCCGTCGTCGAAGGCCCTGCGCGCCAAGCGTTCTACTCCGAGATCGTCGAGCTCGAGGCGCTCCCGAACGCCGTCGGCCTCGGCAGCGCCATCTTCAACACCAGCCGCATCGCCGGCCCCGCCCTCGCCGGGGTCCTCATCGCCGTGACCTCGACCGGGACCGTCATCATCACGTGCGCCGTCCTGGCCCTCGGCCCGGCAGCCGCCTGCATGGTCCTGCTGCGCCGCAGCCTCTCCAACCCGGTGCGCCGCCGCGAGGACGCCGGCGGCATCCGCGAAGCCCTGCGCTACACCGCCGCCCGGCCCGACATCATCGCCGTTCTCGTCGTCTCGCTCCTGGTCTCGGGCTTCACGTTCAACTTCGCGCTGACGCTCTCGATGCTCGCCCGCACCGAGTTCGAGACCGGCGCCGACTCGTACGGCCTGCTCCTGACCGCCCTCGCGGTCGGCGCGCTCGCCGGTTCGCTCGCCTCGGGCCGGCGCTCGGGGCGGCCGACGCTGAACACGATGCTCCTGTCCTCGGCGCTGCTCGGCGTCGGCACCCTGGTGGTCGGCTTCGCTCCGACCCTGTGGACGGCGATGGCGCTCCTCGCGCCCACCGGCTTCGCGATGGTCTACTACGCGCAGGCCGCGAACCAGCGGGTCCAGATGGGCGTGCGCGCCGACTACCGCGGCCGCGTCCTGAGCCTGTACATGCTCGTGTTCCTCGGCTCGACCGCCGTGTTCGCGCCGGTGGTCGGCTGGGTCATGGAGGAGTTCGGCGCCCGCTCCGGCCTGTGGCTCGGCGGGATCGTCGCGATCGCCGCCCCGGCGATGGTCGCGCTCGCCAAACGCTCCCAGATCCGCCGCCGCGCGGGGGCCCTCGCCGGCAAGGCCATGCCCTAGCGGGCGTGCCCTACGCTGGGGTCGATTCCACAAAGGCCCGCACCCGGTCGTTCAAACGGTGAATACCAAAGGTTGAACTGCGCTGAATTCCGCGTTCCCGCAGGTTGCCCGACTTCTCCGCAAACGCCCCGAACCTCCTGCGGCTCTACCGTCCCACGAGTGAACTCGAACGTTACTTCCACGAAATTACTGTCCCGTCCAATGGGATTTCACTGAATGAACGTCAGAGGATCCTGCGAGGATAGGCACATCGTGACAGCCCTCGACCACGCCGCGTCGACACACCATTCGCCGCAGGCGCGGGTCACCGATCCCGAGTAGAGCCCCTGGAGGGAATCCAGTGAGTGCCTCCGCCACCGCGACCGTACAGGCCGCAACCCAGGTACGGACCGAGCGACTGTTCGTCGCGCTCCCGCTTCCCGACAACGCCGTCGCCGATCTCGCCGAAGTCGTCTCCGACCTCAACATCGCGCGCCGCGGCGCTCCGAGCCGCCCCGGCGCCGCCGGCCGCAGGCCCGCCTCCGGCCGCCTCGTCCGGTCCGAGAACTGGCACCTCACGCTCGCCTTCCTCGGCGACGTCCCCGTATCGCGCAGCGCCGAGACCGCCGAGGTCATCGCCGCCGCCGCGCGCGAGGCCGCGCCGATGCGGCTGTGCGTCTCCGGCGGCGGGCGCTTCGGCCGCGGCCGCTACTCGGTCGTCTACGCAGGACTCGACGGCGACGTCGCCGCCCTCGTCGACCTCGTCCACAGCATCCGCGCCGGACTCCTCGCCGGGAACCTCCCCGTCGACCAGAAGCAGTACCGGCCGCACGTGACCCTCGCCCGCCCCGGCGACCGCGTCACCAACCAGCAGGCCGCCCAGGACCTGCTCACCCTGCGCCGCTACTACGGCCCGAGCTGGACCGCCGGCGAACTCGTCCTCTACAAGTCCGACTTCGGCAAGGGCCCGGTCGGAGCCCAGCCCAACTACACCGCCGTCGCGGCCGCGCCCCTCGGCGGCCGATAAACCGGCTCGCGATCTGGGCGAAAGCCCGGATCGCGCCGCCGGTGACCGGTAAAAAGAGGGCATGTCCCACAACGCCTCCGGTGCCGGGCGCCATCGCGCCTACGCGGCCCCCCAACCCGCGACCGAGTCCGGGCGCCCGCTCGCCCGCGTCTTCCTCCGCGCCGCCGGGATCACCGCGATCGCCTGCTGGGCGGTGCTCCTGGCATGGGCGGTGTTCGGGAACGGCGCCAGTTCGGGCTCCTCCGGGATCTACATGATCATCGGCACGGTCGCCTCCGTGCTCATCGCCGCCGCGGTCATCGCCATCGCCGCCGCCCGCCCCGGTCTGCGCGTCATCATCGCCGCGCTCTTCGCCGCCGTGTACGCCGCCGCCTGCGGCTGGGCCGTGTTCACCTCGATGCCCGAGGTCGGCCCCGGCCAGTTCATCACCCACCGGGACGGGATCGCGGCCCTCGCGTACGGCTTCGGCGTCCTCGGCGGCGGGCTCCTCGCCCTCTCCGAGTTCGTCGTCGAAGGCTACGCGGGCGGGCGCACCAGGCCCCCGAAGGCCATGCGCCGCAAGGTCGGCGTCTTCGCCGTCACCGTCGTCGTCCTCCTCGCCGCCGCCCTCGCACCCGCCATGCAGCACTGGGCGGAACTCGCGAACCAGGACGTCCACGTCGGCGACGCCGCCACCGTCGAGGCCGGCCTCGACGGCCTCGCCGCCCTCGCCGGCGTCGAGCGCTTCACCGACACGCCCTTCGGGCTCCTGCGCACCGACCACCCCACCGACCCGACCCCGCAGGCCGTCACCATGCTCGACCCCGCCAGCGGCGCGGCCATCTGGTACCACCGCCGCTGGAACTGGCTCGCCTCCCAGCAGCCGGTCCTCTCCCACGCCCAGGACCTCGTCGCCCTCACCGGCCCCCGCGCCGACAACCGGAACGACTTCCAGACCCGCGTCCTGCGCACCCGCGACGGGGACGAGGTCGCCACCGCCGACTTCGACGGCTCCCCCGGGACCCTCCTCGCCCTCGCCGACGACCGCCTCCTCTTCGCCGAGGACGGCAGCGAGGTCTTCCACGTCTACGACTTCGGCGGCGGCCTGAAGTGGGACGCCGAGCTGCCGCCCGGCTGCGAAGGCGCCGCCGCCCAGGTCGCCGGCCACCGGGTGGTGCTCCTCGCCGACTGCGTGCCCGCCCCCGACCGGACCGTCGCCCGCGACTACATCCTCGCCTTCGACCTCGACGACGGAGCCCCCGCCTGGGAGCAGGAGGTCGACAAGAGCGCCGAGATCCTCCCCGAGTCCTTCCTCGTCTCCGGCGACACCCTCCTCATCGACAGCCGCGTCGAGCACCGCGTCAGCGACGGCCCGTTCTCGGCCCGCCGCTTCGAGCACCGGCTCATCTCGTACGACATCGACGACGGCGACCGGCGCTGGCGCACGCGCGGCCACACCTTCGGCTCCACGAACTCCTCGGCGTGCGGCGGGACCCTGCACCTGTCGCAGCCCACGGGCACGTCCGCGTCCGGGGTGACCGCCGGGGGCGAGGCGAAGGCCGACGCGCCGCGGAGCGAGCGACGGACCGTACAGGTCATCGAGTGCTACACCGCGAAGGACCGCGAAGGCTCCTGGCTCGGCGTGATGGCCTACGACGCCGATTCGGGCCGGCGGCTCTACCAGGCCGAGGTGCGCCTGGGCTACACGCCGCTCGACCCCGAGGTGGCGCGCGGCTGGGGCACGGTGCTGCCGGACAACCGGGCACTGCTCGCCGCGGACCTCTCGCTCGACCCGACCCGGCCGGACTGCCGGCTGTACCAGGTCGACGAGGGCGTGTCGAGCGAGATCGAACTCGGCGACGAGGCCGGCGTCCCGGCGAACTGGTGCCACGACGCCCAGCTCAGCGCCGTCGGCTCGAGCGCGGCCATCAGCTACGTGACCGAGGACGGCACCCGCGGCATCGCCGTCGTGTCCTGAAGCGGCGCGTCTCGGAACGGCGTGCCGTGAAGCGTCGCGTCCTGACGTGTCGTGTCTTGAGGCGCCGTGTCTTGAGGCGCCGCTTCCAGGGGGATCGGCTCTGACGCGCCGCCTCCTGCCGGTTCGTCGCTCGTCGCCGCCTCAGCGGGCGCGTTCCGGCGGCCGTGCCGCCGGCGCGCGCGCCCGCGTCGCGCGATAGGCGCGCGTTCCGGGGTGCGCGCCGACACGTGAACGCCCGGTGCGGCCGGCCCCAACCGGGGGCGTCCAGGCGGTGAACGCAGGGCGAACACCCCAATGATCAAACTGTGTGATCGATTCCTACTGATCCGCGCATGAGTGATGCGCGAAACTGCGGTAGGGTTTCTCGCATGTGTGGAATCGTTGGATACGTCGGCGACCGGAAGATCACCGACGTCGTGCTCGACGGCCTGCGCCGTCTCGAATACCGCGGCTACGACTCGGCCGGCATCGCGCTCGTCGCCAAGTCGGACGCCGCGGACACCCGCCTGGAGGTCGAGAAGCGCGCGGGCAAGCTCGCCAACCTCGAGGCCGCGCTCCGCGAGCGCGACCTCGACCTGGACTTCGGCTGCGGCATCGGGCACACCCGGTGGGCGACGCACGGCGTCCCCTCCGACCGCAACGCCCACCCCCACCTCTCCGCCGACGGCCGGATCGCGCTGATTCACAACGGCATCATCGAGAACTTCGGGCAGCTCCGCGCCGAGCTCGAGTCCGCCGGGATCGAGTTCCTCTCCGACACCGACACCGAGGTCGCCGCCCACCTGCTGGGCCGCGAGTACGGCGTCGACGGCGACCTGACCGCGGCCATGACGCGCGTGTGCGGCCGCCTCGAGGGCGCGTTCACGCTCCTCGCGGTCGCCGCGGACGACCCCGACACGGTCGTGGGCGCCCGCCGCAACTCCCCGCTCGTGGTCGGCCTCGGCGAGGGCGAGTACTTCCTCGGCTCCGACGTGGCGGCGTTCATCGCCTACACGACCGAGGCGATCGAGCTGGGGCAGGACCAGATCGTGACGATCAGCCGCGAGGGCGGCGTCGTCGTGTCCGGCTTCGACGGGAGCCCGTCCGAAGGCAAGCCGTTCAGCGTCGACTGGGACATCGCGGCCGCCGAGAAGGGCGGCTTCGACACGTTCATGGCCAAGGAGATCCACGAGCAGCCGCAGGCGGTCGCGGACACGCTCCGCGGGCGCATCGACGAGTCCGGGCAGATCGTCCTCGACGAGGTGCGCATGTCCGACCAGGACTTCCGGGACATCGACAAGGTGTTCATCGTCGCGTGCGGCACCTCGTACCACGCGGGCCTGGTCACCAAGTACGCGATCGAGCACTGGACGCGGATCCCGTGCGAGGTCGAGCTGGCGAGCGAGTTCCGGTACCGGGACCCGGTGCTGGACCGGTCGACGCTCGTCGTCGCGATCTCGCAGTCCGGCGAGACCATGGACACGCTGATGGCGGTGCGGCACGCGAAGGACCAGAAGGCCCGGGTGCTGTCCATCTCCAATACCGTCGGCTCGACGATCCCGCGCGAGTCCGACGCGGTGCTGTACACGCGCGCCGGGATCGAGGTCGCGGTGGCGTCGACGAAGGCGTTCCTGACGCAGCTCGCCGCCTGCTACCTGGTCGGCCTGCACCTCGCGCAGGTGCGCGGCATCAAGTACGCCGACGAGGTGTCGGCGGTGCTCGACGAGCTCGTCGCGGCGCCGGGGAAGATCGCGAAGGTCATCGAGGGCCTCGACCCGGTGCGGCAGATGGCCCGCGAGTGCGCCGGCCAGGACCGGGTCCTGTTCATCGGCCGCCACGTCGGCTACCCGGTGGCCCTCGAGGGCGCGCTGAAGCTGAAGGAGCTGGCGTACCTGCACGCGGAGGGCTTCGCGGCGGGCGAGCTGAAGCACGGCCCGATCTCGCTGATCGAGGCGGGGACGCCGGTGGTCGCGATCGTGCCGAGCCCGCGGGGCCGGTCGCTTCTGCACGACAAGATCATCTCCAACATCCAGGAGGTGAAGGCGCGCGGCGCGAAGGTGATCGCGGTGTGCGAGGAGGGCGACAAGATCGCGGCCGTGCACGCCGACTTCGTGATCGAGACGCCCGCGTCGCCGACGCTGCTCGCGCCGCTGCTGACCGCGGTCCCGCTGCAGGAGTTCGCGGCCGAGCTGGCGACGGCCCTGGGCCGCGACATCGACCAGCCGCGGAACCTGGCGAAGTCCGTCACGGTGGAGTAGGCGCGGCCGAAGCGGCCCAGTCGAAGCGGCTCGGTCGAAGCGTCCCAGTCGAAGCGTCACGGTCGCGGCGGCGAGGTTTCAGCGTCAGAGTCGAACAGGTGCGGCCGAGACGGCGCGGTCGAAGCGGCGCAGCGATGCGGCGCGACCGAGTCTGAACGGCCGCACGGGACGGCGGCTCACCGCCTCCGACCGCACGCCCCGACACTGGCACAGTGGACTGCCGATCGGCGCTGACCGGGCGCGGCGGCGGGGAGTACGCTCCCCGCCGCCCTCGCGTTGCCCCCGGGAACGGCGATATCCGGCACTTCATGCCGTATGCGCGCAAACCCTGTCCGCTCCGCTTTTAGACTGCGGCTGTGAAGAAACGAACCCTCATATCGAGCGCCGTGGCGGTCACCGCCGCCGGTGCTCTCACCTTCGCGGGCACTGTGGTCGCACAGGCGCAGGAGACCGGCGACGAGGCGCTCGCCGCCGCGATCGACGCGATCCTCCAGGACCCCAAGCTCACCGACTCCCAGTCGAGCATCATCGTCAAGGACGCCGCCACCGGTGAGGTCGTATACGACCACAACGGGAACCAGCGCGGCCTCCCCGGATCGAACCAGAAGCTGACCACCGTCGCGGGCGCACTGGAGACCCTCGGCGAGGACTTCACCTTCGCCACCGAGGTCCTCGGCGACCGGCCCGTCGACGGCGTCGTCTCCGGCGACCTGTATCTGCGCGGCTCGGGCGACCCTTCCATGCTCGAAGCGGACTACCAGCGGCTCGCGGCGGACCTCGCCGACCTCGGGGTCAGCCGGATCGACGGCGACCTCGTCGCGGACGACACCGCGTTCGACGCCGCCCGCCACGGCGACGAGTGGGCCTGGGGCGACCTCCAGTACCAGGCCGCCGCCGAGATCTCCGCGCTCACCGTCGGCTCGGGCGCCGAGCACTGGGCCGGCACCGTCCGGCTGTTCATGACCGGCGGCGCCGCCGCCGGCGACCCGGTGCAGGTCGAGATGGTGCCCGAGAACGACTACGTGACCGTCGTGAACGAGGCGACGACCGGCACGACCACGAACCTGTCGGTCAACCGCGACGAGCACGCCAACACGCTGCGCGTCACCGGGACCGTCAAGGCCGGGGAGACCCCGGACTACTTCACCCGCGCGGTCATCGACCCGACCGCGCTCGTCGCGGACGTCTTCGCGAACGCGCTGGCCGACAACGGCATCGACCTCACCGGCGGCATCCGGCTGAGCGAGCCCACCCCGCAGGGCGCGGGCGAGTCGCTCGCCGTCCACGAGTCGGTCCCGCTCTCGCAGCTCTCCGCGGACCTGCTCAAGCCGTCGAACAACTCGTACGCGGAGGCCCTGTTCAAGACGATCGGGTACGCGAACACCGGCAAGGGCACCTTCGCCTCCGGCAAGGCCGGCGTCTACGCCGCGATCGAGAAGTACGGTGTGGACACCGACCCGATCCGCCAGGCCGACGGCTCGGGCATGTCCCGCTTCGACCAGGTCACCCCGGACGCGATCACGGACCTGCTGATCGGCGCCAAGGACGCGCCCTGGTTCGACGCGTACTACGACGCGCTGCCGGTGGCCTGCCAGGACGGCACCCTCGCCGGCCGCCTGTGCAACACCCCGGCGGCAGGGAACGCGCACGCCAAGTCCGGTTCGCTGACCTCGGTCTCGGCGCTCTCGGGGTACGTGACCGACGCCGACGGCCGGGAACTGGTCTTCAGCATCGTGTTCAACGACTACCTGGCCAGTACGGTCAAACCGCTGGAGGACAAGATCGTCGCCGCGCTCGCCGGCTACAGCGCGTCCTCGACCGAAGCCGAGATCACCGCGTTCGGCAACGTCGAGGAGGCCGAAGCGGCCGCCGAGGAGATCCCGGGCGACCGGGAGTGCACGTGGTACGAGCCGGCCGTCTGCTAGACGACCGCTGAAACCGGGGGCCCGGCCGCGCTCGCGGCCGGGCCCTATCGTGTCTGACTTACATGCGGCCGTAGGTGAGGCGGCGCAGCAGCACCTCGAACGGGCCGCGCATCCCGGCGCGGGCCATCCAGGCCGCGAGGACCACGGTCGCCGCCCAGATGAGGACGGCCACGCCGAAGGCCGCGGCGTCGCCGAGCACCGCCCCGAGGTTCCCCGCGTACGGGGTGAACAGGGCGGTGAACGCGACGGACTGGAGCAGGTAGCAGGTGAGCGACCGCTGCCCGCACGCGGCGAGCGCCCGCGTCAGGGGGCCCGCGGTGTCCTTGGCGCCGTTGCCTCCGTTGCCGTTCCGGGCCGCGGCCAGGGCCACGAACGCGGCGAGCCCGATCCCGGCGGGGATGCCGGTGACGGAGTGGAGCGCGTACATGGCGACGGCGACGGGCGCTTCGGGGTGCCACAGCTGGGTGTCGGCGAGCATGAGCGGGAGCCCGCCGACCACGCCGATCGCGATGCCGGCGAAGGCGGCGCGGCGCAGCAGCGGCAGGTGCCGGCCGGGTTCGTCGAGGACGCGGCGGCGCGCGGCCCAGATGCCGATCGCGAACGCGGGCACGACCGAGACGACGTAGAACGTGGGCGTGAGCGCCGACCACACCGTGAGGCGCATGACCACCGCTTCGACGGGGTCGGCGACGATGGTCGGGCTGGAGTTGGCGTGCCCGGCCGCCTCGGCGGAGGCGCCGAGCGCGGCGACGACGAGGACGTGGCAGGCCATGACGATCCAGGCGGCGCGCAGGAGCGTCCGGTCCTTCGCGGCGAGCAGCCCGGTGAAGACGAGCCCGATGAACCCGTACGCGGCGAGGATGTCGCCGAAGAACAGCAGGGCCGCGTGCGCGGCCCCGAACGCGAGCAGCCACCAGGAGCGGCGGCGCACGAGCTTGCGGGCCTGCGGCCAGTCGGCCCCGGATGCGGTGCGGCGCTGGACGAGCCGGGCGAGGCCGTAGCCGAACAGGCCGGCGAACATCGGCAGCGCCCGGCCGTCGACGAAGAGGACCTGGAGCCCGGCGACGACGCGGTCGAGGGCGGTGCCGTCCACGGCGTAGCCGCGGAACCCGGTGGTCTCGTGCGCGAGGAACATGTGCGCGTGGGCGAGGGCTATGAACAGGAGCATCGCGCCCCTGGCCAGGTCGGGTGCGAGCGAGCGCTCGGCGACGGGGGTGCTCATAATGGCGGGCGGGGAGAGTGACATCTCGACTCCACGAGTTTTAGGTACACGACTGTATCTAAAACGATAAGATACACGACTGTAGCTAAAACTTGGGGGCGGCTCATGTCCGAAAGCCGAACACGGCGGCGCGGCAAAGACCTGCTCGACGCCATCTACACCGCCGCCATCGCCGAAGCCGCCGAATCCGGACCCGGCCGACTCACCATGGACGCCATCGCCAAACGCGCCGCCACCGCCCGCACCACCCTCTACCGCCGCTGGTCCGACCCCGTCGACCTCCTCCTCGACGCCCTCGCCGAACGCCACCCCCGCGAACAGCCCGCCCCCGGCGCCGACGACCTCCGCGGCGACCTCATCGCCGCCCTCCGCCTCATGGTCGACTGGGGCTTCAGCCCCGCCGGCCGCGCCGTCCTCGCCATCCTCGCCGACCCCGCCCGCGACCCCGCCGTCGTCCAAGCCCTCTGGGAACGCGTCTTCGACCGGCACGGCGGCACCTTCACCCAGACCGTCCTGCGCCACTACGCCGACCGCGGGGCCCTCGACCCCGCCCGCCTCACCCCCGTCGTCCTCGACATCGGCGAAGCCATGGTCACCAAGCGCATCATGGACACAGGCGAAGCCCCCGACGACGACTACCTCGCCGCCATCGTCGACCAGGCGATCCTTCCGGCCGCCGGCCTACCGCCCCAACGCATCTGACACCGGACCGCCCCATCCCGTCCCACACCGTCCGCACACCGTCCACACCGATCCCGGTCCCGGGCGGCGACCAGAACCCCACGCTCGCGGATGAACCCGCCCGAACAGGGGCGGGACGCCCGATCCCGTGGCACTCTTGACGGGTGATCGTCGCCGTGGGCATAGACGTCGTAGCCGTGGACCGGTTCGAGCGCGTACTCGAACGGACCCCGCACGTCGCCGAAAAGCTCTTCACCGAAGCCGAGCGAAGCACCCCCGACGGGCGCCGACGCCGCACCGAATCCCTCGCCGCCCGCTTCGCCGCCAAGGAGGCCGTGGCCAAAGCCCTCGGCGCCCCCGGCGGCATGCACTGGGCCGACTGCCAAGTGCTCTCAGCACCCGACGGCCGGCCCTCGCTGGCCATCACCGGATCGGTGGCCGCCGTCGCCGCCCAGCGTGGCGTCTCGCGCTGGCACGTGTCGCTGTCGCATGATGGCGGTATAGCGACAGCGGTGGTGATCGCAGAAACGGCCTGACGGCCAACGAGGTTCCGGAGAGGAACAGCCATGGACGGTGCCTGGTCAGCAGCGGCGGTCCGCCGCGCGGAAGCCCAGCTGATGTCGAAGCTGCCGCCCGGAACCCTCATGCAGCGCGCGGCGGCCGGCCTCGCCGCCGAATGCGCCGCACTCCTGAAGCAGCAGCGCGCGACCCGCACCGCACGAGCGGGCGTGTACGGCTCCACCGTGATCGTCCTCGCCGGACCCGGCGACAACGGCGGCGACGCGCTCTTCGCCGCCGCCCGGCTCGCCCAGCGCGGCGCCAGGGTCTTCGCCGTCCCCGTCATGGGCGAGCGGGTCCACCCCGTCGCCGCCGCCGCGCTCACCCGCGCGGGCGGGCGCCTCGTCGCCGAGCCGCCGCGCCACTGCGACCTGCTCCTGGACGGCGTCCTCGGCATCGGCGGCCGCCCCGGGCTCCCCGGGCGCGCCATCGACCAGCTCTCGTCCATCGACGCCGACACCATTGTGGCCGTTGACGTCCCGTCCGGCGTCGACGTCGACACCGGGGCCGTCCCCGCCAGCGCCGTCACCGCCGACGTGACGGTGGCGTTCGGGTCGCGCAAGCCCTGCCACGTGCTCGGCCGCGCCGCGCTCCTGACGGGGCGGCTCGTCCTCGTCGACATCGGCCTCCTGCCGCACCTCGACCCGCACCCGGCGGTCCGCGTCGCCTCCGAGGCCGACATCGCGCAGTGGTGGCACCGGCCCGGACCCGACGACGACAAGTACACGCGCGGCGTCGTCGGCGTCGCCGCCGGCTCCGAGCAGTACCCCGGGGCGGCCGTCCTGTCGACCAGCGGCGCCCTCGCCGGGCCCGCCGGGTATGTGCGGTACGCGGGCAGCGCGGGCGACTTCGTGCGCCGCGGCCACCCCGAGGTGGTCTGCACGGCCACGGTGAAGGAGGCCGGGCGGGTCCAGGCGTGGCTCGCCGGGCCCGGGCTCGGCACGGACGAGGCCGCGCTCGGCGAGCTCCGGTCGGTCCTCGACTCCCCGGCTCCGGCCGTCCTCGACGCCGACGCCCTCACGCTCATCGGCGAGTATCCGTCGGTGCTCGCGCAGCGGGACGCGCCCGTCATCCTCACGCCGCACGACCGCGAGTACGAGCGGCTCTACGGCTCGCCCCCGAGCGAGGACCGCGGCGCGGCCGCTGCGGGGCTCGCCAAGCGGCTCAACTGCACCGTGCTCTTGAAGGGGCACCACACGGTCGTCGCCTCGAGCGACGGCGTGGTCTGGGCTAATCCGACCGGCCGGCCCCAGCTCGCGACCGCGGGCTCGGGCGATGTGCTCGCCGGCTTCATGGCCTCGCTGCTCGCGTCCGGAATGGACGCTGTGAGGGCCGCGGTCGCGGCGGCCTACCTCCACGGCCGCGCCGGCGGCATCGCCGGGAGGAACCACCGGACGATCACCGCCTCAGACGTCGCCCGGGCCCTCCCCGGCGCCGTCGGCGACGTCCTCTCCGCAGCCGGAGCCCCCACCCGCCGCCGCTGACCGGCTGTCGACCGGTCTCGGTGTCGGACCGCGCGGCCAGGGTTTGACCGGGGCCCGTCGATGCCCGTTTTGCGGTAGGCGCTCCGTTCACGTTCGAGCCGGCTCCGCCGAGCGGGCCCGCTGCCACAGGTCGCCGTCGCACCCCGCGGCTAGGGTTTGAACCGGGGGCCCGTCGATGTCCGATTTCTGGTAGGCCCTCCGTTCACGTTCGGCCCGTTACCAGTCCGCGCCCGCGCGCAGGATCTTCGCCGGGGCGAGGCCCGTCTCGTCCAGCAGGTACGTCCGCATCGCCTCCAGGCCCGGCGAGTAGACGTGCAGGCTCACGGCGGGCTCGTCGGAGTCGTTCCGCATGGCGTGCACCGTCCGGTCGTCGACCGTCGCGATGCCGCCCGCCTCGAGCGCGGTGCGCCGCAGGCCGGGGAAGTCGCCCGGTTCGACCGTGTACTCGGTGAGGCGGCCCGAGACGACCGCGACGGCACCGGCGGCCGGGCGGGCGACGCCGCCGTGGTCGTGGAGGTCGGTGCCCTGACCGGGAAGCCAGGCCAGGAGCCACGCCTCGTGGCCGGGCCCGGCGAGCACCCGGCGCGCCCAGCGGCTGCCCTTGGTGAAGCGCGGGCGGAGCGTGAGGTTCGCGGCGTAGAACCCGGCGAGGGCTTCGAGCCGAGCCGACTCGAGGACGCCGGGAGCGGCTCCCGCGGCAGCGCTGCGGACGGCGCCGTCGCCGAGCGTGCGGCCGAGGCGGGCGGGTGCGACGGGATTCATGGCGGACGTGCGCATGTGAGCGGAAGACCTTCGGTGTGTCGGAACGGTTGTCGGTGGCTGGGCGCGCCGAACCGCCGCAGGCGGGTCAGCGCTGGTGACAGCGGCGACAGGGACACGACTGGAAGGTCATGCCGGCCATCGTACCAACTCCCAGGCAACTCACAGGCGCGGCACACCAACCGTGGAAGCCTCGCTACGCTGCGAATTTGTCACGACGGGGGTCTACCGAACCGAAAACGGCCGCGCTAGGCTCATGTTCGGTCTCGCGGCGCCGTCCAGTCGCGCCGGTGAGGCCCGCCCTCGGAGAAGCCCCGGTACGCATCCCGACCTCCCGAATCCCGAAGGAGCACCCTCCTCGTGAAGCAGTCGTCTGTCCGACGCAAGTGGACCTCCGCCGCCATCATCGGCGGCCTCCTGGTCTCGACCGCCGCTTCCGCCCCCGCCTGGGGCCAGCGCGACACCGGCGACATCAGCGACGAACTCGAGCAGACCGACGAGGACCTCGCCGCGGTCGTCGAGGAGTACAACCAGCTCGCGCAGGAGATCGAGGACAACCAGCACCTCATCGAGGAGACCCAGGTCTACCTCGAGGATGCCGAGGCGAACCTGAACACGCTCCGCGACCAGCTCTCCGCGTACATCCAGTCCGCCTATGTGGACCAGGGGATCGGCGACGCGGCGATGCTGCTGGACGCCGGCTCCCCCGACGCGTTCGTGGAGCGCCTCGACCGGCTCAACTCCGCGAACCTCTACAACTTCGAGCTCATGGAGGAGCTCCGGGCCGCCTCCGAGGAGTACGCGACCCAGAGCCAGCTCCTGCTCGACCTCCAGGCGGACCTCGAGGCCGACCAGGACGCCCTCGAGGTGAAGACCGAGGAGCTGACCGAGCGGGTCGACGAGCTCAACGAGGAGTGGCAGACCGTCGCGGGTGAAGAGGTCCCCAGCTTCAACGAGTACGACCTGCCGGCGATGACCGACGACGAGTACACCGTCGTCAAGTTCGCGCTCAACCAGCTCGGCGAGGACTACGTGTGGGGCTCGGCCGGGCCGAACACGTGGGACTGCTCGGGCCTGATCATGGGCGCGTACGCGGAGCTCGGGATCGACCTGCCGCACAACGCCGCCGCCCAGTACGGCCGGACCGCGAGCATCAGCGAGGACGAGCTGAAACCGGGCGACCTGGTGTTCTACAACGGGCTCGCGCACGTGGGCATGTACATCGGCAACGGGTACATCGTGCACGCCCCGAACTCGAGCACCGTCGTCAAGGTGGTCCCGCTCCACCACGGCAACTCGTACTACGGCGCCACCACCATCCTGCACTAGGGCACTGACACGTCGAAGGCCCCGCGAGCGGTTTCGCGGGGCCTTTCGCTTGCGCCTCTGTGTATTCCGAGGGGCATGGCTTTCCGAGGGGCGCGGCATTCCGAGGCTCCTGCCGTGCTCCGAGGAGCGGGCCGTCAGAGGGGGTCGCAGCGGACGACGAGGATCGCGATGTCGTCCCGGGGCGACTCGGGGGAGAACGCCTCGACGGCCTCCAGGAGCGCCGTGGCGATGCTGCGGGCGTTCTTGCCGGCGGCGCCGCGGACGGCCCGCTCGATGCGCTCGTGGCCGAACATGGCGTCGCCGTCGCGGCGCTCGGTGACGCCGTCGGTGAAGAACACGAGGGCGTCGCCGATGCCGAGGCGGACCTCCTCGGGGTTGACCTTGACATCCGGGAACAGTCCGACGGCGGTGCCTTCGCGGCCGACCCATTCGATGCCGCCGTCGGCGCGCAGCAGCAGCGGGCGCTCATGGCCCGACAGGCAGAGCGTGGCGTTCACCGAGCCGTCGGCGTCGCGGTCGCGGTCGAGCAGCGCGGACGCGATCGTGGCGTACCGGAGGTCGCCGGGCTGCTCCAGGAGCGTGGCGTTGAGCAGTTCGAGGGCGCGCGGGAGCGGGCGGCCGTCGCGGGCCATGACCCGCAGGACGTCCCGGACGACGCCGGTGACGGCCGCGGCCTGGGCGCCCTTGCCGCACACGTCGCCGATCGCGACCCACAGCCGGTGGTCGGGCAGCTCGGTCGCGTCGTAGAAGTCGCCGCCGACCTCGGTGCCGGCCACGGGGCCCGGCCCGGAGCCGGGCAGGCGCCGCGCGGTCGCGGGCAGGTACTCGGCGGCGAACGAGACGCCCGAGACGTCCGGGAGCGACCCGGGCATGAGCGCGGCCTGGAGCTCGTGGGCGACGGCCTGGCGCTCGGCGTGGATGCGGGCGTTGTCGAGCGCGAGCGCCGACCGCTTCGCGAGGTCGGCGACGACCGCGCGCTCCTCGGAGGAGTGCTGCCGGTCGACGTGGCGGCCGACGGTGAGGACGCCGATCGTGGCGCCGCGCGCCGAGAGCGGGACGGCGATGCAGTCGAGGCCGCGCGGCACCGGCAGTTCCATGCCCGTCCAGCCGTCGGTGGTGAGCGCGGCCGCGAGCGGCGGCGACGCCGCGATCAGGCGGGTGCGCAGCAGCTCGAGTTCGCTCTCCTCGACGTGGGTGAGCGCGGCCAGACGCAGGCCCGCACCGTCGCCGGTGAGGTGGACGGCGGCCCAGCGGCCGAGCTGCGGGATGATGAGCTGCGGGATGAGCGCGACCGTGAGGTGCTCTTCGAGGGAGTGCGCGAGCAGCTCCCCGGCCTCGGCGAGGTAGGTGAGCCAGCCGGAGCGGCGCTGCTCGTCGGTGCGCATCCGGTCGATCTGGACGGCGAGGGCGACGCGTTCGGCGACGAGCTCGGCGAGGGGCCGCCAGGACGGCACCGGCTCCCCGGCGAGGAGGAGCCGTCCGTTCGCGGGCGCGGTGAGCGGCAGCGGGACCGCGACGGAGGCGGTGCCGATGTCGCCGAACTTGGCGATGATCTGGGTGCCGGTGCCGTCGCCCGCGTCGTACTCGATGGCGCCGCCGTCGGCGGCGGTCGCGTCGTGGCAGCGGGCGAGGAGTTCGGTGACGATCTGGTCGACCGGCAGCCGCGACTGGAGCGCGGGCGCGACGGTGAGGAGCGCGGCGAGCTGCGCGAGGTCCGGTTCGGGCTCGCGGTGGCCGGAGTCGGGGACCGGCCGCGGCGCCGGGGGCTTGTCGGGGTCCCGGTCGATGCGGAACCAGATCGACTTGCCGGTCGCGTCGTGGGTGGTCCCCCACGAGGACGCGAAGCGGTCCACCAGGAGCAGGCCGCGGCCGCCTTCGGCGGTGACCTCCGGCATGGCCGTGTCGAGCGGGTCGATTCCGCCGGAGCGGTAGTCGGTGACGGTGACGCGCACGCCGATCGGGTCGGCGGCCACGGTCAGGTTGATGTCGGTGCCGGCGTGGACGACGCCGTTGGTCGCGAGTTCGGTGGTGAGCAGCAGCGTCTCGTCGAGCAGCTCGGTGAGCCCGGCCTCGGCGAGCACCGCGCGGACGGCGGCGCGCGCGGCGGCGGGGGAGCGGTCGTCGGCCGGCAGCCGCAGCCGCCGGGCCGCCCTCTCGGGGTACGTCACGGGGCCAGTCTATGCCCGTCGCGTCCGGGGCCGCTGCACCCGTTCGGCACCGTTCACCAGCCTTTGGGCCGGGCAGCGCAACGGCCGCCCCGGTCGACATCCGACCAGGGCGGCCGCTGTTCAGTGCGTCGCCGCGAAACCTTGCGGCGCAGAGTGAACCGGCGTCGGCGCGCGCGTTCGAGGTGACTGGGAACTCACTTCTGCGCAAGCGCTCGACGCGATCGGGCTACTCCCAGTGCTGCGCGGCCTTGCGGCGGCGGAGCATGAAGAACACCACGGCGCCGGCGAGCAGCGCGGCGGCCGCCGAGGAGACCATGATGATCGAGGAGTTGCCGGTCACCGGGAGGCCCGGCTCGTCGGCGGTGGGGACGTCCGGCAGGACCAG
Organism: Glycomyces albidus; assembly: GCF_009451885.1. Lineage (GTDB taxonomy): Bacteria > Actinomycetota > Actinomycetes > Mycobacteriales > Micromonosporaceae > Glycomyces > Glycomyces albidus. The sequence goes on along the minus strand of NZ_WIAO01000008.1, from coordinate 76,724 downwards.
GTCGGCCTCGAAGTAGAACAGGCCGAAGTCGAAGAACCAGTCGCCCTCGGAGCCCTCGGTCTCGACCAGCTCGAACTGGTTGTCCGACTCGAGGTCGTAGAAGCCCTCGGCGAGCGCCTCTTCGAGGCCCGCCGCGTCGACGTCCACCGCGTAGTAGGCGGCGGCGTCATCCTCGTCGACCTCGCCGACGATGTCGTAGTACAGCGGGGTCGCCTCGGACGGGGTGTAGGTCTTGCCGGCCTCGGCCTCGAAGTCGGTCACGATGCAGGTCGCGCCCCACTCCCAGATCGTGCAGTTGTCGTACATCGGGGCGGCGTACGCGTGGTGGGTGAGGTTCCACGAGCCGTCCTCGAGCAGGTCGCTGAAGCTCATGCTGTCGGTGAAGACGAGCACGGTGGCGGCGGTCAGCTCGGGGTTCGCGGCCGCCTCCTCCACGTAGAACTCGGGCTGCGCGAGGACGGACTCACCCTCGTTCGCGCCCTGGAGGAGCTGGTCGAGGTACTGGTAGGAGTAGACGTGCTCCCAGCCCTCGTCCTCGTCGTCCTCGTTCTCGGCGGGCAGCTCCCCTTCGGGGACCTCCTGCTCGGGGACCTCGTCGTCGGCCGCGGGGTCCTTCTCGTCCTCGACCTCGGTGTCGTCGCCGGCGTTCTCGTCCTCGGTCTCGGTCTCCTCCTCCGTCGCCTCGGTCTCGGTCGACTCCGTCTCCGCCGGGGTGGTGGCCTCGTCGCTCGGGGTCTCCTCCTGCGCGAAGGCGGGGGCTCCGGCCGCGAGCGCGATCGCCGCGGCGGCTCCGGCCGCGGCGAGGCGCAGGCCGGTCTTGTTGAGGGTGGACATAAGTCTCCTATACAGGTTTCCATCTTGGGGGTGCGGCGCCGTGCGCTTCCGCGGGGGTTGACGCGGGTCAGCAAAGGGCTGCACCCGTATAAACGCGCCTCAGTGGACAACGGTTGCGAGTAGTCGTCACTTTTCTTTCCGTGACTTCAGGTGACCGGGTACCTCCCCCTGCGTAACCTGCCTTCACGTTTGCCCCCAGGATGTGACAACCTGGAAGGACCGCCTGTCTCCGCAGCTGAGGAATCACGCCATGACGGACACCGTTTCCCGTACAGCGAACCCGACCGATGAGTCCGACCTGCTCCGAAGCCTGGCCGATGCGCTGGGCGCCGTCGAGCGGGGCGACTTCTCGGTGCGGCTGCCACGCGGGGAGGGCCTGGCCGGGGAGGTGGTCGACCGGTTCAACGCCGTCGTCGAGCAGGCGGACCGGCAGACCCGCGACCTCGCGCTCATCGCCCGCGTGGTCGGCGAGGAGGGCTCCTGGAACCACCGGCTCATCGTCGAGCACCTCGACGGCGGCTGGTCCGAGGGCGCGGCCAGCGTCAACCGGCTCGTGGAGGACCTGATGCGGCCCACGGCCGAGCTCGGGCGCGTCCTCGAGGCGGTCGCCGCCGGCGACCTGTCCCAGGAGGCCGACCTCGAGATCGACGGCAAGCAGCTCCGCGGCGAGTTCCGCCGCCTCGGCGAGACCGTCAACCGGATGGTCGGGCTGCTGCGCTCCTTCGCGGGCGAGGTGACGCGCGTCGCGCGGGAGGTCGGCACCGAGGGCCGCCTCGGCGGGCAGGCCGACGTCCAGGGCGTCTCGGGCACCTGGCGGTCGCTGACCGACGCGGTGAACACCATGGCCTCGAACCTGACCGAGCAGGTCCGCTCCATCTCGACCGTGACCCAGGCCATCGCCTCGGGCGACCTGAACCAGAAGATCACCGTCAAGGCCTCGGGCGAGGTCGCCGAGCTCGCCGACACGATCAACTCGCTCACCGAGACCCTCCAGGTCTTCGCGGGCGAGGTGACGCGCGTCGCGCGCGAGGTCGGCACCGAGGGCCGCCTCGGCGGCCAGGCGGACGTGCCCGGCGTCTCGGGCACGTGGAAGGACCTCACCGAGTCGGTGAACGACATGGCCTCGAGCCTCACCGACCAGGTCCGCGACATCGCGAAGGTCACCAGCGCGGTCGCGCGCGGCGACCTGAACCAGAAGATCGCCGTCTCCGCCCAGGGCGAGATCCTGGAGCTGAAGACCACCGTCAACACCATGGTCGACCAGCTCTCGAACTTCGCCGACGAGGTCACGCGCGTCGCCCGCGAGGTCGGCACCGACGGCCGCCTCGGCGGCCAGGCGCAGGTGTTCGGCGTCTCCGGCACCTGGCGCGACCTCACCCAGAACGTGAACCAGCTCGCCGCGAACCTCACCGAGCAGGTCCGCAACATCGCGAAGGTCACCAGCGCGGTCGCCGCCGGGGACCTGGGGCAGAAGATGACCGTCGACGCCAAGGGCGAGGTCGCCGAGGTCAAGACCACCGTGAACACGATGGTCGACCAGCTGTCGCGGTTCGCCGACGAGGTGACCCGCGTGGCGCGCGAAGTCGGCTCGCAGGGCCGGCTGGGCGGCCAGGCGGACGTTCCGGGCGTGTCCGGCACCTGGAAGGACCTCACCGAGAACGTCAACCTGATGGCCGCCAACCTGACCGCGCAGGTGCGGAACATCTCCTCGGTCGCCAGCGCCGTCGCCTCCGGCGACCTGAACCGGCAGATCACCGTCGACGCGCAGGGCGAGATGCTCGAGCTGAAGTCGACGATGAACTCGATGGTGGCGCAGCTCTCGCAGTTCGCCGACGAGGTCACGCGCGTCGCCCGCGAGGTGGGCACCGACGGCAAGCTCGGCGGGCAGGCGAACGTGCAGGGCGTCTCCGGCATCTGGGAGGCCCTCACCGACAACGTGAACTCGATGGCCTCGAATCTGACCAGCCAGGTGCGGAACATCTCGTCCGTGGCGAGCGCGATCGCCCGGGGCGACCTGAGCCGCCAGATCACCGTCGACGCGCAAGGGGAGATGCTCGAGCTGAAGACGACCATGAACGCGATGGTCGACCGGCTCTCCTCGTTCGCCGACGAGGTCACCCGCGTCGCCCGCGAGGTCGGCACCGAGGGGCGCCTCGGCGGCCAGGCCACCGTGCCGGGCGTGTCCGGGACCTGGAAGGACCTCACCGACAACGTCAACTCGATGGCGACGAACCTGACGCTCCAGGTCCGCAACATCGCCGAGGTCACCACCGCGGTCGCGCGCGGCGACCTCACCGGGCAGATCACCGTCGACGCCCAGGGCGAGTTCCTCGAGATGAAGAACACCGTGAACACGATGGTCAACCAGCTCTCGAGCTTCGCCACGGAGGTCACGCGCGTGGCGCGCGAGGTCGGCGTCGAGGGCAACCTCGGCGGCCAGGCCGAGGTCGCCGGCGTCTCCGGCACCTGGCTCGCCCTGACCCGCAACGTGAACTCGCTCGCGGCGACGCTGACGCTGCAGCTCCGCGCGATCGCGAACGTCGCGCACGCCGTGGCCCGCGGCGACCTGACCCAGTCGGTCGACTTCGAGGCCGCAGGCGAGATCGCCGACCTGACCGAGTCGATCAACCAGATGATCACCGCCCTGCGCGACAAGACCCGCCAGAACACCGACGCGGACTGGCTGAACTCGAACCTCGCCCGGATCTCCTCGCTCCTCCAGGGCCGCCGCGGCGTCGAAGAGGTCACCCGGATGGTCCTCGACGAGGTCACGCCGCTCATCGACGCGCAGACCTCGACGTTCTACGTCCGCCACGAGGACGTCGCCGGGCACGTCACGTACCGGCTCAACGCCGTCTACGGGCACCCGAACCCGGGAGAGAAGAAGCTCATCGAGGACAACGAGGGCATGGTCGGCCAGGCGGCCGCGTCGAAGCGGACCATCCACCTGCACGACATCCCCGAGGGCTACCTCGAGATCTCCTCCGGGCTCGGCCAGGCCACCCCGACGGACCTGATCATCCTGCCGGTCCAGTTCGGCGACAAGGTGCGCGGCGTCATCGAGTTCGCGTCGTTCAACACGTACTCGGGGCTGCACAAGCGGTTCCTGGACGCGCTCGCCCCGAACGTCGGGGTCACGCTCGCGACCATCGAGGGCAACGCCCGCACCGAGGTGCTGCTGCGCGAGTCCCAGCGGATGGCGCAGGAGCTGCGGGCCCAGTCGAACCGGCTGCAGGAGACCAATGTCGAGCTCGAGGAGAAGGCGCAGCTCCTGTCGGCGCAGAACAAGGCGATCGAGCTGAAGAACGAAGAGGTCGAGACCGCCCGCAAGGACATCGAGGAGAAGGCCGAGCAGCTCGCGCAGGCGTCGAAGTACAAGTCGGAGTTCCTCGCGAACGTCTCGCACGAGCTGCGCACGCCCCTGAACTCGCTGCTCCTGCTCGCGCGGCTGCTGTCGGAGAACTCCGACGGGAACCTCACCGAGCGGCAGATCGAGTTCGCGCGGACCATCTACAACGCCGGCACCGACCTGCTCACGCTCATCGACGACATCCTCGACCTGTCGAAGATCGAGGCGGGGCGGATGGTCGTCTCCGTGCACCCGGTCGACCTCGCGGAGGTCCTCGGGGACATCGAGGCGGCGTTCCGGCCCCAGGCCGAGGACAAGGGCCTGGAATTCAACGTGGACGTCGGCCCCGGGGTGCCGCAGCTCATGCAGACCGACGGGCAGAAGTTCCAGCAGGTCCTGCGGAATCTCCTGTCGAACGCGGTCAAGTTCACGCGGGTCGGATCGGTGACCCTCGCGGTGCGCCGCGTCCCCGCGGACCTGCGGTTCGACGCCCCGCACCTGAACGCCGCGGCCGAGCGGATCGCCTTGAGCGTCATCGACACCGGCATCGGCGTCGCAGAGTCGAAGAAGTCGATCATCTTCGAGCCGTTCCAGCAGGCCGACGGCACGACCCGCCGCAACTTCGGCGGCACCGGCCTGGGCCTGTCGATCTCGAAGTCCCTGTCGAACGCGCTCGGCGGCGACGTGTTCATCGAGCACACCGGCGACCACGGCTCCAAGTTCACGTTCGTGGTGCCGGTCGAGATCGACGCCGACGGCGACCTTCCGCTGGTGCCGGCCGAGCTGCCGATGCACATCGAGGAGCCGGGGATCCTCACCGGCGCGCCCGAGACGCCGTCCTCGTCGGCGGCCGCGCAGCACCTCGAGGGGACGACGGTGCTCATCATCGACGACGACATCCGCAACGTCTTCGCGCTCACCGCGGCCCTGGAGCTCCACGGCATCGACGTCCACTACGCCGAGAACGGCGCCGACGGCATCGACGCCCTCCAACACCACCCGGGGATCGACATCGTCCTGATGGACTCGATGATGCCGGGCATGGACGGCAACGAGACGACGCGGGTCATCCGGCGGATGCCCCAGTTCGCGGACCTGCCGATCGTGTTCCTCACCGCGCAGGCGCTCGCCGAGCAGCGGGAGCAGTCCGTGGAGGCCGGCGCGAGCGCGTACCTGACCAAGCCCGTCGACCTCGACCTGCTGCTGGACACCATGTCGCACTGGATCGGCGCCGACGGGACCGAGCGCGGCGGCGCACAAGGCGCGGCACCCGCGGGCCCGGGCGGCGAGTCCGGACGGGACAATGGCGAACCGACTTCTGGAGGCAACGCATGAGCACCGCCCGCGTCCTGCTCGTGGACGACCGATCCGAGAACCTCCTCGCCCTCGAGGCGATCCTGCAGGGACTGCCCGTCAACACGATCGCGGTCACCTCCGGAGAGGAGGCGCTCAAGCGGCTGCTCTCCGAGGACTACGCGGCGATCCTGCTCGACGCCCAGATGCCGGGCATGGACGGGTTCGAGACCGCGCGGCACATCAAGCAGCGCGAGAAGACCCGGCACACGCCGATCATCTTCCTCACCGCGGCCGACCGGGACGCGCACCTGGCGATGCGCGGGTACTCGGTCGGCGCCGTGGACTACATCACGAAGCCGTTCGACCCGTGGATGCTCCGCACCAAGGTCAAGGTCTTCATCGACCTGTGGGCGCAGGGCCAGGCCCTCCGCCAGACCTCCGAGCGCACCAAGGACCTCCGCGAACGCGAGGGGCTGCTCACCAAGCGCATCGACCAGGCCCGCGAGGCCCTCGCCGCCTGGCACGAAGGCCGCGGCGACGACCCCGAGATCGAACGCATCCTCGCCCTCCTGGAACCCGGAGCGGCGTAAGGGGCGCAAAGGGGCGGGAGCGGCGCGGCCGGGCGGCCGAGCCGAGAGCACACCGACTGGCGGGGGCGCGAGCGCCCCCGATACTCAATCCTCCCGCGGGGGTCCGACACCCTCGGTCACTGGCGGTGTTCGAACCGTTGCGCCGATCGGCACCGCAGGGCACGCCGACTGGCGGGGGCGTGAGGCCCCCCGATATTCAAGCCTCCCTCGCGGGTCCGACAGTCCGCTCACTGCCCGTGTTCGAATCGGAACTGCGACAACGATTCGCGTTCGTGATCGCCTCGGGCCTCCTGCCGCGGCGGAAAACCGGCTAGGGTTGTCGCGTGGTGCACCAGAAGCTCGACATCTCGGTATACCGCGAGTCGAATGAGACGATCGTGGCGTTGACCGGCGAAATCGACCTGCACACCGCCCCGCGGCTCACCAGCGCCGTCGACGCCGCACTCGCGGAGGACCCCGTCCGGGTCGTCCTCGACATGCGCGGCGTGACGTTCTGCGACTCGCGCGGGCTCGGCACCCTCGTCATCCTCGCCCGCGCCGCCGCCCGCTCGCGGGCCGTCCTCGTCCTCGCGAACCTCGGCGACTTCCTCAAGCGCCTGCTGACCGTCTCCGGCATCGGCGACCACTTCGTCATCCGCGAAGACCCCGACGAGCCCGGACGGGAAGCCGACGACCCCGACCAGGAGACCGCCCGATGATCCCCGCCCTCTCCGAAGCGGCAGTGACCCTCCTGACCGTCCTCGGCATCGCCGCCGCCCTCGCCCTCACCGGCATCACCCTCGCCTGGATCGGCCTGGCCCGCAAGGCCCGGGGCCTCACCCTGGCCGGCGTCCTCCTGCTCTTCGCGGGGGGCCTCACCGTCCTCGGCTGGGCCATCGTCGACGGCACCGGCGCCCGCGCCGCCACCGTCGGCCTCATCGCCGCGCTCCTGCCCGCCCCGATCCTCGTCGGCACGTTCCTGTGGCTCGGCCGCTACCGGCGCCGCCCCTGGCTCGTCCTCGCGTTCTGCTTCGGCTGGGGCGCGTGCGTGTCCACCGCGATCTCCCTCGGCGTCAACACCGGCGTCGCCTACATCCTGTTCCGCAACGACCTCGACCAGAACCTCGCCGCCGTCGTCTCCGCGCCCGTGATCGAGGAGATCACCAAGCTCCTCGGCCCGCTCATGGTCTACTGGTTCGCCCGCCGCCACCTCACCGGCACCCTCGACGCGATCGTCTACTGCGGACTCGCCGGGGCCGGCTTCGCCGTCTCCGAGAACGTCCTGTACGCCTCCGGCGCCTACCTGTACGGCGCCTCCCTCGACGACGCCGCCGGCATCGCCCAGGTCACCATCCTCGTCGTCGTCCGCGGCCTCGCCACCATGTTCGCCCACCCGCTCATGACCGGCCTCTCCGCGATCGGCCTCGGCAAGGCCGCCCGCCGTCCCGGACGCAAAGGCGTCCAGACGGTCTGGATCATCGGCATGCTCCTGTGCGGCATGGGCCTCCACGCCCTCTGGAACGGCTCCTCCGTCCTCGGCGTGGCCCTCGACATGCCCGCGCTCTGGTTCGCCCTCTACCCGGCGTTCCTCGCGCCCCTGTTCTTCACCATGGTCGGCGCCGCCCTGTGGCTGCGCGCCGCCGACGCGCGCCGCACCCAGGCCGCCCTCGCCCCGCTCGTCGCGGCCGCCCAGATGTCGCCGCCCGAGCTCGCGTCCCTCGCCACGTTCTCCCGCCGCGCCTCCGCCCGCGCCTGGGCCCTCCGCTGGGCCGGGAAGCCCGGCGAGGCCGCCATGAAGGAGTTCCAGCGAGCCGCCTCCGACGTCGCCGAGCAGTACGACCTCGCGAGCATCGGCGCGCCCTGGAGCCAGCAGGCCGTCCACGAAGGCGTGCACCGCATGAACGCCGCCCGGACCGCCTACGCCGGCCGCGACCCGCGCACCCCGCCCGCGCTGTGGGACGGGAGCCGCTACCACGTCGCGTTCCCCGACGGCCGGATGCGCCCCATCGAACCGCCCGCGCAGCCGGTCATGCCGCTGCCGCTCGCCCCGCCGCCCCCGCCCCCTGCGTACCCTGTGACCTATGCATGAGGGACCCATAGGACCCACCTCCTGGACCGGCCCCGCCGCACCATCGCACGACGTGCCGCCGCCGCGCGCCGGGCGCCCGCACTGGAGGGAGCCCCACCCCGTCCGGGTCGGCCCCGTGGCCGCCGGCGCCGCGCTGTGCGGCATCTGGGTGCTGTTGTGGCTCTTGGCCTACGGCAACGGCACGGGCGAGGAGCCCCTGACGGGGGCGGGCTTCGCCTGGGTGACTTTGGCCGCGAGTACGATCGGGGCTGTCGCCGCAGCTGCACTGGCGCGCTACGGTGACCGCGGAGCCGCGGTCGGCGTAGCGGCGGTCGCAGGGACGGCCGCTGGGGTCGCGGGGCTCTCATGCGAGCTGTATCTTTTGCTGACCGGCGATTGGATCCTGTGGTTACATCGACCACGGGCCGCCACATCCTTCAGTAGGTCGTTCGAACAGCAGCCGCGCCGGGCCGCTGGTTCCATTGAGTGAGAAGACGGGGACGGATCGTGTCGTATTTCGCTGTGGCTGTGGGCCGCGAGGGCGACGAATGGGAGGCCGCAGAGGTCGACCTCGACGCTGTTGCCGACGTCGAGGACGCGGCCGAGGTCATGCGTGAGGCATTCCCTGACGCGGACCTGACGCTGCTCTTCGTCGACGCCGACGACGAGTACCTGACGGTGATGCGCCTCGACAACGGCGACGACCTGCGCACCTTCGGCTCTGACGCCGAATACGCGTCGCAGTCGCGCCTGGGCGAGGCCCTGCTGGGCGACCTCGAGCCCGAGGACACCGAGGAGATCGACTCCGAAGACGAGGAGTCCATCGCCGCCCGCCCGACCGAGCTCGACGCCGAGCCCGTCGGCGAGGCCGACCTCCTGGGCGACCTGGGCGTGCCCGGCTCGACCCTGCTGGCCCTGTGCGCCAAAGAGGGCATGATGCCCTCCGACGTGGTCGCCGAGGTCGCGAAGTCGCTCGGTTTCGCCGAAGCCCTGGAAGACGCCGCCGGCGCCTAGCCCCCATGCAGTCCCGCCGCGAGGTCCACGAGCACTGGATGCGGCGCGCCCTCGACGTCGCGCGCGGTACCGGCCTCCCGGCGGGCCAGGCGGTGCACCGGCGGCCCGGCAGCCCGGCACGCCAGGCCGACCGACCCCTGACCGGCCCCGACCCCCGGCCCGACCTCCCCGTCGGGGCCGTCGTCATCGGCCCGGACGGGCGCGAGCTCGCGGCCGCCGCCAACGCCCGCGAAGCGCTCGGCGACCCGACCGCGCACGCCGAGATCCTCGCCCTCCGCGCCGCCGCGGCCCTCCACGGCGACGGCTGGCGGCTCGAGGACTGCACCCTCGTCGTCACCCTGGAGCCGTGCACGATGTGCGCGGGCGCCGCAGTCCTCGCCCGGGTGGGTGAAATCGTGTTCGGCGCGTGGGAGCCGAAGACCGGCGCCGTCGGCTCCCTCTGGGACGTCGTCCGCGACCCCCGCCTCAACCACAACCCCGACGTCTACGCCGGCGTCCTCGAAGTCGAATCAGCAGCCCTTTTGAGGGAGCACTTCGGGCGAAGCCCGAACAAGAAGTAGAGCGGGCGGAGCCCGAACAGGTAGTTCAGCGGGCGAAGCCCGAACAAGAAGTAGAGCGGGCGGAGCCCGAACAGGTAGTTCAACGGGCGGAGCCCGAACGGTAAGTAGAGCGGACGCAGTCCGAACGGGTAGCACAGCGGGCGAAGCCCGAACGGTAAGTAGAGCGGACGCAGTCCGAACGGGTAGCACAGCGGGCGAAGCCCGAACGAGAATTGCAGCCGGGAGGTAAGCCGAAGGGCGGCATGGGAATCCCAAACCGCCCTGCACGGACGCCTCTGCGGCTTCTCCGGTTCTCTAGGGCTTCAACTCGATGCAGTCGACTCCGGGGAGGTCGCCGAACCGGGCCGCTATGTCGGTTGTGACGAGTTTGGCGCCGATCATCACCGCAGTCGCGGCGATCATGAGGTCGTGTGCTCCGCGCGGGCTGCCAGTCCGCCTGGCCTGGACGGAGAGGTCCGCATGGACTCGGGCCGTGTCCGCGGTGAAGTCCACCACCGGGAACGTCTCGAGTACGAAGTCGACCATCCGCTGGCGTTCGGCGCGGCGGGCCTCGTTGGCGAGTATGGCGCCGACCATCAGTTCGGACAGCGTGATGGAGGCGATCAGCGCGTCGTCGTCATATCCGATTGAGTCGAGGCGGAGCTCACCCCGGTCGACGCCGATCAGGACTCCGGTGTCGAGGATCAATTTTCTTCCCACGGGTCCCTGATTTCGTGATCGAGGCCGTCGACGGCGTCGCGGATGTCGGACAGGTAGTGCTCGTCGACGCGTTCACCGCGGTTCGCGAGTTTCTCCAGGGCCTCGCGTGCCGACACGTGGGGTTCGGGACCGATCCGGGCGATGCGGTGGTTGCCGCGGGTGATCGTGATGGTCTCGCCGTGCTCGACCGCGTCGAGCACGGCGGCGAAATTCCGCGACACCTCGGTCGCCGTCATAAGTTTCATGCTATCAGAGTATCTGATTTTTGCTCGTAAGTGCCACCACTCTTCGTATTTTATCGGCTACCGCCCGTGAGGATGTTTCACGCCGACTCGGCGGCTGCCGCCTTCTCGGCCTTCTTCTCGCGGCTTCGGGCCAGGAGCTGGGCGATGTCGATGACCTCGACGTCCTCGCGTCCGGCGTCGGCGACGCCGTCGCGGAGCATCGTGGAGCAGAACGGGCAGCCGACGGCGACCGTGTTCGCGCCGGTGGCGACGGCCTCGTCGGCGCGCTCGCGGTTGACGCGCTTGCCGAGCGGCTCCTCCAGCCACATGCGGGCGCCGCCGGCGCCGCAGCAGAACGAGCGCTCCGCGTTGCGCGGCATCTCGGTGACCTCCGAGAAGGTGCCGAGGAGCTCGCGCGGGGGCGTGAAGATCCGGTTGTGGCGGCCCAGGTAGCAGGGGTCGTGGTAGGTGAGCTTGCCTTCGTGCTGCTCGACCGGGGTGATCTTCCCGGCCTGCACGAGGTCGCCCAGCAGCTCGGTGTGGTGCACGACCTCGTACTTGCCGCCGGCCTCCTCGTACTCGTTGCCGATCGTGTTGAGGCAGTGCGGGCAGGTCGCGACGATCTTCACCGCCTTGACCTCGTTCAGCGTCTCCACGTTCTGCTCGGCGAGCATCTGGAACATGAACTCGTGCCCGATGCGCCGGGCGGGGTCGCCCGTGCACGTCTCGGCCTCGCCGAGGACCGCGAACTTGACGCCCGCGTCGTGCAGCAGTGTCGCCACCGCCTGGGAGGTCTTCTGCGCCTTCGGGTCGTACGCTCCGGCGCAGCCGACCCAGTACAGGTACTCGAACTCGGTGCTCCCGTCGGCGACCGGCACCTCGAAGTCGAGGCCCTCGGCCCACTTGAGGCGGTGCGCGGGGTTCTCGCCCCACGGGTTGCCCTTGTTCTCGAGGTTCCGCAGCATCGTCTGCGCCTCGGACGGGAACGCCGACTCGATCATCGTCTGGTGGCGGCGCAGGTCGAGGATGTGGTCGACGTGCTCGATGTCGACCGGGCACTGCTCGACGCAGGCGCCGCAGGTGGTGCAGGACCACAGCACGTCCGGGTCGATCACCGAGCCGATGATGTTGATCTTCTCGTGCGGGTCGGCCGCGTCGCCCCGCTCCTTCGCGATGGCCGCGGCCTTCAGGTACGGCGCCTGCTCGTACAGGTGGTCGCGCAGGTCCGTGATGAGCGTCTTCGGCGACAGCGGCTTCCCGGTGTTCCACGCGGGGCACTGCGACTGGCAGCGGCCGCACTCGGTGCAGGTGGAGAAGTCCAGCAGGCCCTTCCACGAGAAGTCCTCGATCGTGGCGACGCCGAACGGGTCCGTCTCCGGGTCGGCGGTCTCGAAGTCGGCCGGCTCGCCCTTGACGAGCATCGGCTTGGCCGCGCCCAGCGAGACCGCGCCGTCGGCGTGCCGCTTGAAGTACAGGTTGAAGAACGCGGTGACCCGGTGCCAGCCGATGCCCATCGACGGGATCAGCGCCAGCATCAGGAAGAACGTCCACGACACGAGGATGTCGAGTCCCGCGACGAGGGTGATCGCCGTCAGCAGCGACTCCTCGGACGCACCGCTCCACACGCCCGCGATCAGCGAGGAGACCGGGGAGGTCCACTCGTGCTCGATGTCCCCGAGCGCCACCTTGAACGTGCGGATCGCCATGTGCGACAGGACGATCGTGAAGATCGTGGCCTCGATGTAGAAGGCCATCCACTGCCGCGAGTTCTCGAACCGCGACGACGAGCGCCGCTGGCCGGCGTCGGAGGCGACGCCCTGCGGCGGCACCCGGTGAGCGCTCGGCTGCCGGAACATGCGGATGGCGAAGAGCGTGACGATGGCCAGGCCCGTGAGCACCGTGAGCAGCTCCGAGAACAGCAGCCACGGGCCCCAGTGCCCGACGATCGGCAGGCTCCACTCCGGGTTGATCACCTCGAAGTACGACTGGGCGAGCGCCGGGAACAGCAGGAAGAACCCGAAGAACACGGCCCAGTGCGCCGCGCCCACCCAGTGCCACTTGAGCATCCTGGTGTGCCCCAGGGACTCCCGCAGCATCGTCTTCACCCGCGTGCCGCGGTCGCCCTTCCGGGTCAGGTCCGGCGACCCGAGCCTGACGAGCGCGAGCATCCCCAGCCCGGCGCGGACGAACAGCCCGATGGCGAGCGCGGTGTACGCGAACGCGATCACGGCCGTGACGATCTGGACGACTCCCATGGCGACCTCTCGACGGTGCTTTCACACGTGCTGTCAGACGACAGTGGTGCTGCCGATCACGATACATGTTACTGGTCGGTAGCCACCTTGTCGAGCAGGACAGGGCCGAGCAGGACAGGGCCGAGCAGGACAGGCGTATGAGGACCACGTCCCCACTACCGCCAGGCCATGCCTGCCCGCCCGCCGAACGGCGCCCCCGATCCGCCGCGCGGCCCGGCACCGGAATGTCCGCCTGTCCGAGCGGTCTCCTGTGCGACTGGTGTGCAACCGGTTCCCGCGGTACCGCGTGTTTCGGAAGCCGCAGGCCCCTCAGCCCCTACAACCCCCGGGACATCTGAATGAACGAAGCTTCGAGACCGGAGCGCCGCCCCTTCCGCCGGGCCGCGCCGGTCGCGGCAGTCGCCGTGGCCGTAGCCGCAACACTCGCCGCCCCCGGCCCCGTCTCCGCCCAGACGATCGACTGCTCGACCCTCGGCGACAACCCGAGGCGCAGCGGCATCGCCGCCGCACTCGACGCGGCTGCCGCATGCGCGGTCGAAGTCCGGGTCTCAGCCCGCGCCTGGGACCAGATGACGGTCTACGCGACCCCCGCGGGCCAACTGCACCTCGTCTCCACCGCCGAGGCCGTACAGGAGTACCTCGACTCCGGACCGTCCGACCCGACGCTTGAGGCCTTCGCGGGGACACTGGCGCAGACGAACTCCCGATGGTGGGCGTACCTCCGCTACGACGACCCCGAGGCCCCGCTGTTCGACACCCTGGTCGGCGGACTCGATTGGGCAGGCGACATCCCGGTTCCGACCTACGAGGGCACCACTGCCTTCTACGACGAACTGAGCCCCGGACTCGACCTCACCGCCGATGTCGGCTCCACCGACGTCGGCTTCCGGTTCAATGTCGCCGACCTCGACGCCTGGAACGCACTCGCGACCGGCCTGCTGACAGACGCCTCCAGGGCCGAGGCCGTCGACGGATCGTTGCGCTTCGACGACACCGACTCCAAGCCGGACACCGAATGGACGACCCCGTTCACCGTGCGCGATGCCGCCGGCGCCGTGCATCGAGCGGACCTCGATCTCGCGGGAGACGGTGCGCTCACCGTGACCCTCTCCGAGGAGGCGCTCGCCGCCGCGGAGTTCCCGCTGACGCTCTCCACCCAGTGGGCGGACCGCTCCTACCGGGCGAACGAGTGGGGCGCCGTCACGTCGGCCGCCGCCGACTCGACTCTCTACCGGGGCGAAGCGGGCCTCGATGAGCCGTACTTCGCCGCCGCCGGGCAGTCCGCGGACGCGGTCGGCGGCTCCTACTGCGACGACCTCGCCGGAGGGGAGTGCGCACAGGCCGAAGCGGCCGTCTACTGGAACTTCGAATGGCCCATGCTGGCGGGTCTCGACCCGGACACGTCCTACACGTTCGAGTACCCCGTGTCCGCCGCGGTCTTCAGTGTCGACGCGGCCGAGGGCGCCGCGTGCTCCGCTCCCAAACTGAACCTCACCGAGGAGTACTCCGCCGCCGCGACCTGGAACGACCGCCCCGCCGTCATCGGATCCGCGGGAGCAGGCGAATGTGAGGGCGGCACCGCCCGCTACGACCTGACCGATGCGGTCTCCGGCGCGTGGAGCGACCCGGAAGCGTCCGGATCGGTCACATTCGGCACCGCGGACAGCACCGAGACCGCTCGCTTCGACGGCGGCTCTGCACGCCTCGACGTCTTCTTCGACATCGCGGGCTTCTTCTACGCAGGCCCGCACTACTCGCTGTGCCGGAGCCTTCTCGATGCCGCGCCGTTCTTCAAGACGGCAACGCCCGAGTACGGCAACACCCTGGTCAAGACCTGGCGGTCCGAGACGCTGGACCTCGGTCTCACCTGGACCGCCACGTTCACCGACCAGACCACCGGTGCGGTCGCCTTGACGACCGACCCGAAGCCGGTGCCGCTCGGCTCCAGCCCGTACTACGTCCTCGAGGATCCGCTGCCCAACGGGAAGTACCGCGTCGAGTATGACTTCTCCTCGACCACCGTCGACTTCTCCTACCGGGCCGCGCCCTGCTACCTGGTCGTCGACACCGCCGCACCGGAGTTCCTCGACATCACGGTGGAACCCGGTCAGCGCTACGTCGGTGACACCGTCGGTGCCGCGATCGAGGTCGCCGACGAAGGGTTCCCGGACGGTCTCAACGCGCTGACGGTCGGATGCTCCGTGTGCACCGGCCCGGCCGGCGTCCTCACCGAGAACGGCGTGCACGACGTCGAAATCCAGGTCACCGACACCAACGGCAGGGCGTCCTTCTACCTGCTGGACAAGGCGGGGAACTCCGCTGAACTACCGGTCCTCGACCTGCCCGCGACCTACTCGAAGAACGACTTCGACGGCGACCGCCACCAGGACCTGGTGACGGTCCGGCGCTCGGACGGGGCGCTCCTGCTCCATGCGGGGAAGGGGGACGGCACCTTCGCCGCGCCCACGGTCCTCGCGACCGGCTGGGGCCACATGGACGTGACCATGCCGGGCGACATCACCTCCGACGGACGCCCCGATCTGTTCGCCCGTGACAACCGGAACGGGAACCTCTACACCTACCCCGGCGACGGCGACGGCGGGTTCGGGACCCGGATCAGCGCCGGGTCTGGATGGAACACGGTCGAGTCGTTCGCTGTCGGCGAGTTCTTCTACAGCGGGTTCGTCGACCTGATCGGCGTCAAGTCCGACGGCGCCGTGGTCGTGCACCGCGGGAACGGCGACGGCACGTTCGGCGCCTCACCCGTGGGAACCAGCCAGCTCGGCCGCAGCGTCGACATGATCGTGAACCTCGACAACCTCTCGGGCGAGAACGAGGACGAGCTCATGGTTCGTGACGCGCGCACCGGCGAGTACTGGATCTACCACCTCCGCGCGGGCCAGACGTCCTCGGCCATGGCCGGACTCGCCGATCTCGAGTCGAGCGCCTTCAACACCCGCCTGTTCAGCAGCGTGACGAGCGCGGGCGACACCGACGGCGACAACTACGCGGACCTGGTGGCGGTCGACGCCGCCACCGGTGAACTCGTCCGCGAGTCCTTCCGCTACGACTACGGACTCCACGCCGTGGCGACCGACCAGGTCGAGGGCACCGGCTGGGGCCGGTACCGCCTCCCGTCCGTTCAGGCCGACGGCACCTACGACTACACCGGCGACGGGAACGCCGACGTGTTCGCGCGGCGGGCCTCGGACGGGAAGCTGTACGTGTACAACGGGAACGGCTCGACCGGGTTCGGCCCGATCGGCACGTGGGGCACCGGCCTGAAGAGCCTGACGCTGCTGGAGACCGCCGGCGACTTCGACGGCGACGGGTTCGCGGACCTGCTCGGCAGGGACTCGGACGGGGCCCTGTACCTGTACCCGGGGAACGGCGGGGGCGGGCACGACCCTGCGAGCCGCCTGCGGATCGGGACCGGCTGGAACGCCATGAGCGCCATCGTCTCCGGGCAGGACTTCAACGGCGACGGCAAGGTCGACCTCATCGCACGCGACAAGGCCACCGGCTACCTGTGGCTCTACCCGGGCAAGGGCGACGGGACGCTCGCCGCCCGGGTGCAGTTCAGCACCGGCTGGAACGGCATGCGGGAGATCACCTCGCCCGGGGACCTCGACCACGACGGCCACGCCGACGTGATCGGCATCCGGTCCTCGAACGACTGCATGTACTTCTACGGCGGCCGCGGCGACGGCACACTCAAGGCCGGGGTGCTGGTGAGCTGCAACTGGACCGGGTACGACCAGGTCGCCGCCGTCGAGGACTTCGACGGCGACGGCCACGGCGACTGGATCGCCCGCCGCCAGGCGGACGGCCGCATGTACCTGTACCGCGGCAACGGCACCGGCGGTTTCGACGTGCGCGTCACCATCGTGACCGGCTGGACGTGGGCGAACGCCGTCGCCTGACGACCCCGCACCTGCCCGGCCGCGGTCCGCTCGGACCGCGGCCGGGCCCGGTTTCGTCTATCGTGGAACCGAATCCCCTTCGAACACCCAGGACACCTGAATGAACTTCACCCCTCCCCGAGGCAGGACGGCCGCCTTCACCGCCGCCGCAGTCGGCGCCGCCCTCCTGGCCGTGCCCGGTGCCGCGGCCGCGCAGACCACCGAGATCGACTGCGGCGCCCTGGGCGAGCGCCCGTCGGCCGCCGCCACCGAGCCCGCGCTCGAGATCGCGAACGCGTGCGGGGTCGAAGTGGTGATCGAAGCGGTGACCACCGACTACGACACCTACTCCGCAACCCCCGAAGGCCGGCTCCGCCGGGTCTCGACCGTCCCCTCCGCCGAGATGCTCCAAGCACAGGGCGCGGCCGATCCCACGCTCACCGAGGCGGACGGCTCACTGGTCCAAGCCGACTCCGAATGGGATCTCACCCTCGGTCTCGGCGGCGACGCGCCGCTGCTCAGCACCCCGGCCGCCGGCCTCCACTGGGCCGAGAGCACACCGGCGCCGACGTACTCCGGCACGGAGGTCCACTACGACGACCTCGCCCCCGGACTCGACCTCACCCTCGACGCGCGCGTCTCGGACCTGGGACTCCGCTTCGACATCGCCGACGAGGCCGCTTGGAACGCCCTTTCCTCGGGCCTGGACCTCGACTACTGGGCGGTCGCCGGCGGCGGCCGCCTCCAGAACACGCTCGACCTGGCATATCCGGTGGGCCATCCGGAGCGCCAGACCGCCGGGGAGCAGACCACGCCGTTCTACCTGCGCGACAGCGCGGGAGACGGGCAGGCGCTCAATCTCGCCGTCGGCACGGACGGCGTCCTCTCGCTGACCCCGGCAGGAGGCGGCCTCGGCGAGGCCGCCTTCCCGCTGACCGTGACCGCCCAGTGGACGTACCGGCAGTACGGCGTCAACGAATGGGCCTCGGTCACGTCCGCCGAGCCCGACCTCACCCTCTTCCGCGGCGACGGGGGCCGCGGGGAGCCCTACTTCGTCGCGGCCGGACAGAACGCGGACGCGGTCGTCGGCCCCTACTGCGACGCGACGGCCGACCCCGAATGCTCCGCACCCGCCCAAGCGGCCACCTACTGGAACTTCTGGGGCGGGACCCTCGGCGACCTGCTGCCCTCCTCCGTCCCGGCCGGCGCCACCGTCAGCGTCGCCGAAGCCGAGTTCCGAGTCGATGCGGCCGAAGGCGCCGAATGCGTCGCACCCGAGCTCCTGGTCACCAGGGTCTACCGCCCGCACCTCTCCTGGACCGACCGGCCGCTGCCGACCGGTACCAGGCCCCCGGCGGCCGGCGCCTGCATCGACGGCACGGCCGTGTACGACCTCGGCCCCTGGAGCCTCGCCTCCGGATTCCCCGGCCCCACCTTCGGCATGACCGCGAGCGAGGAGACCGCCCGGTTCGACGGCGGCTCCGCCCGCCTCGACCTCCTCTGGGACATCGAGGCCGCGAACTTCACGACGAGGTCCTGCAACACCATGCCTACGTACCCCCAGCTTCGCACCGGGACGGTTCCCTACGGCGGATTCACCGCCGACCTGTGGCGCCCCGACCTCGTCGACCAGGACATCACCTGGACCGCGACCGTCCGCAACGCCGACACCGGTGAAGTCGTCGCGGTCTCAGCCCCGGCCGAGGTCGCCGACGGCACCGCGCCCGCGTCCACGTTCGCCGTGGACGACGGCTACTACTCCGTCCGACACGAGTTCAAGCACCCGAGCGGCGCCGTTGAAGTCTCGGACACCTGCTATTACATGGTCGACGACAGCAAGCCCGAGTTCGTCGCCATCGAAGTCCCGCCCGGGCCCCACTTCGTCGGCGACATCGTCCCCGTCGAGGTCACGGTCGCCGACGCCGGGTTCCCCAACGGCGTCAGCAAGCTGACGATCCACTGCCTCGGCGACGACGACTGCGAGCCGGAGACGACCGTGCTCGTCGACGACACCACCTTCACCCTGAACCTGGAGATCAAGCAGACCGGCACCACGCTCTGGATGCTCCAGATGTACGACCAGCGGAGCCTCGTCACCTACAGCCAGGAGATCGCCGTCTCCGCCTCCTACAACCGCGGGGACTACAACGGCGACGACCACCAGGACCTCTTCGCCGTGCGCAGGTCCGACGGGAACCTGCTCTTCTTCGCCGGAAACGGCGACGGCACCCTCGCGAGCGGCGTCTCCCGCGGCGCCGGATGGGGCGCGATGGACATCGCCATGGCCGGCGACCTCACCGGCGACGGCATCGCCGACCTCCTCGCCCGGGACACCCGGACCGGCGTCCTGTACACCTACCCCGGGAACGGCGCCGGCGGGCTCGGGACCCGCATCCAGGCGGGCACCGGTTGGAACGCCCAGGGCGTCTTCACCTCCAGCGGCGACTTCGACGGGGACGGGAAGACCGACCTCTACGCCGTCGGCAAGAGCGACCGCAAGCTGTACTTCTATCCCGGCCTCGGCAACGGCACGTTCGGCGCCAGGACCGCCGTGAGCACCGGCTGGGGCGGGATCGACACCATCACCACCCTCGCCGACGCCAACCGCGACGGGCGGCCCGACCTGCTCGCCCGCAAGCACGCCACCGGCGAGTACTTCCTCTACCACGGCCAGGGCGACGGCACCGTCGGCGCGCGCCAGAAGGTCTACGACGACGAGGACGGCCTCAGCTCGGCCCAGTACAACGAGCTCACCGCCGCGGACGACTACGACGGGGACGGCACCGGCGAGGTCGTCGGGATCGACGCGTTCACCGGCGAACTCGTCATGCACTCCTTCAACGACTTCGGCGACCATGTCGGCAGGCGTGTCGTCGACGACGGGTGGGAGGGCCTGCGCCTCCCCGGCACCGCGGTCGACCGCGCCTACGACTTCGACGCCAGCGGCTTCACCGACGTGCTCGCCCGGCACACGACCGGGACCGTGTACTTCTACCCCGGCAACGGCTCCAGCGGTTTCGGCCAGAGCTCGCAGTGGGGCACCGGCATGGGCGGCATGAACTTGCTCGAGACCGCGGGCGACCTCACCGGCGACGGCATCCCCGACCTGCTGGCGAGGGTCGCGTCGAACGGCGCGCTCTACGTCATCCCGGGAACCGCGTACGGCGACTTCTCGTACGAGCACCGGATCCAGGTCGGGACCGGCTGGAACGCCATGAGCGCCATCGTCTCCGGCCAGGATTTCAACGGCGACGGCAAGGTCGACATCGTCGCCCGCGAGCGGTCCACCGGGTACCTGTGGTTCTATCCGGGCAGAGGCGACGGGAAAGTCGGCACCCGCGTGAACATCGGGACCGGCTGGAACGCGCTCGGCGGCCCCACCGCCGTGGGCGACCTCGACCACGACGGCCACGCCGATCTGGTCGCCGTCCGCGGATCGGACGGCTGCCTCTACCGCTACAGCGGCCGCGGCGACGGGACGCTCAAGGCAGCGGTGAAGCTCGGCTGCGGCTGGAGCGGCATGAACGGCCTCGCCTCGGTCGGCGACTTCAACCTCGACGGCCATGCCGACTGGGTCGCCCGGAGCACCGCCAACGGAAACCTCTACCTGTACCGGGGCACCAGCGCCGGCTCGTACTCGCCGCCGCTCCTGGTCGGCGCCGGCTGGAACACGATGAACATCGTCATCTGATGTGAGGACGTCGAGGGCCCGGCTCCATTGCTGGAGCCGGGCCCGTTCGGTCGTCTCAGGCGGACTGGCGGACCACGATCCTCGTGCCGAGGATCGTCACCAGGGGGCCGGCCTCCTCGCCGCGGATGCGGCCGCACAGGAGGCGGGCCATCTCGCGGCCCATCGTCTCGGTCGGCTGGTGGACCGTGGTCAGGGGCGGGTCGGCGACCTCGGCGAGCGGGGAGTCGTCGAAGCCGACGAGCGCGAGGTCGTCGGGGACGCGGATGCCGCGCTCGCGGGCGACGCGGAGCGTCGCGATGGCGAGCGGGTCGGAGTTCGCGAAGACCGCGTCGAGGTGCCCGGCGGTGTCGAACAGGCGGCGGGCCGCCTTGATGCCGCTGGCCTCGTCGAAGCCCTCGGCGACCGCGACCAGGCCCTCCTCGACCGGGAGGCGGTGGCCGCGGAGGCCGTCGCGGTAGCCGTTGAGGCGGTCGACGCCGACGGCCATGTCCTGGGGGCCGGCGATGATGCCGATGCGCTTGTGGCCGCGCTCGGCGAGGTACTCGACGGCCTGGCGGGCGCCGGAGCGGTTGTCGCAGTCGACGTACGCCACCGGCCGGAAGCCGACGGGCGTACCGCAGAGGACGATCGGGATGCCGGCGTCCTCGAGGCGCTCGGGGAGCGGGTCGCCCGAGTGGCTCGAGACCATCATGACCCCGTCGACGTGCTGCCCCATCAGGTAGGACTCGAGGTCGGTGCGGTTGCCGTCGCGCGGGGCGAACGTGAGCATGAGCCGCATGTTCTCCTCGGCGAGCTGCTCGGTGATCCCGCGCAGCACCCCCGCGAAGAACGGCTCCGACCACAGCCACTCCTGGGACTCGGTGACCACGAGCGCGACGGTGTCCGTCCGCTGGGTCACGAGGGTCCTGGCCGCCTGGTTGGGGACGTACCCCAGCTCCTTGATCGCGGCCAGGACCGCCGCACGCGTGTCCTCGGCGACTTTGGGGGAGCCGTTGATGACACGGGAGACCGTGCCCCGGCCGACGCCCGCATGGCGCGCAACCGTGTCGAGCGTCGGCCGGCCGCCGCTGCGCCTGCGGCCGGTGCGCTCGGCAGGCAGTGGTTCGCCTGGAGCCTCAAGTCGGGTCTCGGTCATCGTGCATCACCTCGGGCTATGTCGCGTGGAACTATTCTGCCTCACGGTTCGAACGAGCGCGTCGCACCAGGTCGCCGTACCAGCGCCCGGAGTCCTTGACGGTGCGCTCGCCGGTCTCGAAATCGACGTACACGAGACCGAACCGCTTGGTGTAGCCCCAGGCCCACTCGAAGTTGTCGGCGAGCGACCAGGCGAAATACCCGACGAGCGGGACTCCCGCGTCGAGCGCGTCCGCGCAGGCCGACAGGTGCTGCTGCACGTAGTCGAGCCGCTCGGGGTCGCGGACGCGGCCTTCGTCGAGCTTGTCGGGGAACGCCGCGCCGTTCTCGGTCACCGCGAGGGCGACCTCCGGGTAGGCGGCGTGCAGGCGCGTGAGCATCTCGGTGAGCCCGGCCGGCTCGATCTCCCAGCCCATGTCGGTGACGGGGAGCCCGGCGGGCACGAACCCGATGTGTTCGTTGGCCGGCCACGCGGAGCCCGCGCCGGTCGGGGCGGCGGAGGCGGAGGCCGAGCCGCCGTTGCCGGTGACGGTGAAGCGGCTGTAGTAGTTCACCGACAGCACGTCGATCGGCGCGTTGATGGTCTCCAGGTCGCCGTCGCGGTTGAAGTCGAAGTCGGTGATCGCCTTGAAGTCCTCGACGACGTCCTCGGGGTAGGTCCCGCGCAGGGCCGCGTCGGTGAACCAGCGGTTCTGGACGCCGTCGACGCGGCGGGCCGCGTCCACGTCGCCGGGGGCGTCGCTGGCGGCGTGCACCGGGTAGAAGTTGATCCCGATGCTGACGGTGGCCTCGGGGTCGGCGCTCTTGATGGCGCGCGCGGCGAGGCCGTGCCCGAGCATCAGGTGGTGCGCCGCGGCGATCGACTCCGCGGGCTCGCGCCGGCCCGGCGCGTGCTCGCCGGAGGCGTAGCCGAGGAACGCCGCGCACCACGGCTCGTTGACCGTGATCCAGTGCTTGACCCGGTCGCCGAGCGCCGTGTGCGCGATGAGCGCGAAGTCGCCGAAGCGCAGCGCGGTGTCCCGCACCGGCCAGCCGCCCTTGTCCTCCAGGGCCTGCGGCAGGTCCCAGTGGTAGAGCGTCACCCAGGGGGTGATGCCCTCGGCGAGGAGGGCGTCCACCAGGTCGGAGTAGTAGCGCAGCCCGGCCGGGTTGATCCGCCCGTCCCCGTCGGGGCAGATCCGGGGCCACGACAGGGAGAACCGGTAGCTGTTGAGCCCGAGGGACTTGACGGTGGCGACGTCGCCGGCGATGTTGCGGTAGGAGTCGATCGCGGTGTCGCCGTTCGAGCCGTCGACCACCCGTCCCGGCTCGTTCACGAACGAGTCCCAGATGGACCTGCCTCGCCCGTCCGCGTCGGTCGCGCCCTCCACCTGGTACGAGGACGTCGCCGCTCCCCAGGTGAAGCCGGTTGGAAATCGGGCGGCGAGGGCCGCCGCCCCTTCGAATTCGTTGGTCATTATTTGCCGGAGCCTTCCATGATGCCGTGGACGATCTGCCGCCCGAAGACGACGAACAGGATCGCGATGGGAATGATCGAGATCAAGGTGCCCGTGAAGATCATCGAGAGGTCCGCCGCCCAGGTGGCGGTGGAGATCTGACGGATCGCGAGCTGGATCGTGGGGTTCTGCTCGCTCAGGACCATGAACGGCCACAGGAACTCGTTCCAGTTGAGCATGAACGTGAGCAGTCCGAGGACGACCATGGCCGGGCGCAGGGCCGGGAGCACGATCCGCCACCAGATGCCGAAGGTGGTCGCGCCGTCGATGCGGGCGGCTTCGATGATCTCGTCGGGGATCGCCTGGTCGACGTACTGGCGCATCATGAAGATCCCGAACCCGTTGATGAGGAACGGCAGGATCACGGCTTGGAGGGTGTCGAGCCATTCGAGCTCGACCATGACCATGTACAGCGGGACGACGCCGAGCTGCTGGAGCGGGACCATCATGGAGAACAGGACGGTGGCCATGAGGATCTTGGATCCGCGGAACCGGAGCTTGGCGAACGCGAATCCGGCGAGGGTCGAGAGCAGGACCACCGAGAAGGTCACGGTGCCGGTGATGATGAGCGAGTTCCGCAGGCCGAGGAGGAGGTTGGCCTCCGGGTTGGTCAGCGCCTCCTGGATGTGCTCGCCGAGGTTGCCGCCGGGCAGGAGCGCCGGCGGGAAGCCCGAGGCGTCGGAGCTCACCCGGGAGGCGATGACGATCATCCAGTACAGCGGGAAGATCGACAGGACCGCCACGAACGCGAGGCCGATGCGGGTCATGACCGTGGGCGCGAAGACCCCGTCGGACTCGATCGGGCGCTTCGCGCGCTTGCGGCGCGGGGGCTTCGGCGGCTTGGGCGGTTCGGCGACCGGGGCCGCGGGGCGCGGGGCGGTGGCGGTGCTCATTTGTTCCCCTGGATGCGGTTGACGACGAGGAAGTTGATCGCGGCGACGATCCCGATGACGGCGAACAGGAGCCAGCCGGCCGCGGCCGAGATGCCGTAGTTGCCGTGGGTGCGGAGGATGTCGACCAGGACCATCGCGGTGGTCTGGAACTGGCCATCGGCGCCGCCGTTGAGCCGTCCGGAGCCGAACATCATCGGCTCGACGAACAGGGTCATGCCGCCCACGGAGGAGACGAACACGGTGAAGATCAGGACCGGCTTGAGCTGCGGGATGGTGATCTTCCAGAACTGCTGCCGGGGGGTGGCGCCGTCGACCGTCGCGGCCTCGTACAGGTTCCTGGGGATGGTCTGCATGGCGGCGAGGAAGATCAGCGAGTTGTAGCCCATCCAGCGCCAGTCGACCATGGACGAGATCGCGAGCCAGGAGGAGAGCCGGCCGGTCTGCCAGTCGATGCCGTCGATGCCGATGAGCTCGAGCGCGCCGTTGACCATGCCGTACTCGGCGCCCCAGATGCGGGCGAAGATGACGCCGACGGCGACGACCGAGGTGACGATGGGCGCGAGGATGAGCATGCGCCACATCATGGGGCGGCGCAGCCGCTTGTTCAGGGCGTTGGCGACCATCATGGCGCAGACGATCTGCGGGACGGTGGCCATGATGAACATGCCGAGGGTGTTGACCACGGACCAGTTGAAGCGGTCGTACGTGGTGAGCAGGAACTCGTAGTTGTCGAGGCCCACGAAGGTGCGTTCGGCGTTGCCGAGCTTCCACTCGTGGAGCGACGCGTAGAGCGTGTACGCCATCGGGAAGACGCCGAAGAGGGCGAAGAGGATGAAGTACGGGGACACCAGCGCGTACGGCGTGATCTTCACGTCTGCTCGGTTGAGCCGCTCGCGCAAGGTCAGGCGCGGTGCGGCGTTGCGGGTGGTCATGTGGGCCTTCCTTGGGACGGTCGCGGTGACGCCTGCCGCGCCGCCCGCCTGCGGATCTCCTGCGTGCCGTGGTGCCGCACGGCCGTATCGGGCGGGCGGCGCCTCCGCTGGGGGCGGTGTGCAGTGGGGGGGCGCCGCCCCGCGGGGGGTGGGGGGGGGGGGGGCCGACACGGTGCCGCCGGGGTGCGGGCCGGTCCTGGGGGTCGCGGCGAACGGATGCTGGGAACCGTTCGCCGCCGGCCCGATGGGGCGGCGGCACGTGGTCCGGCCCGGCGGAGGCAGGTTCCGCCGGGCCGGACCCGGCGGGGCTAGAGCCCCGAGCCGGCCAGTTCGACCGCTTCCTCAGCGGCCGCCTGGATCTCTTCATGCGCCTGGTCGATGGTGAACGTGCCGTCGGCGACGCCGTTCAGCACGCCTTCGACCGCGCCCTTGACCGGCGGGTGGTAGTACGAGTACTCGAGCGGCTCGAACGACTGGATCGAGGCGCCGATGATCTCGCCGACCGGGGCGCCCGAGAAGTAGTCGCTGGTGTAGCCGGCGACCTTCGGGTCGGCCTGCGCCGCAGGCGAGGACGGGAAGTTGCCGACGGCCTCGAAGACCTTGATCTGCTGCTCGGGGGCGGTCAGCCAGGAGGCCAGTGCAGCGGCCTCCTCCGGGTGCTCGGACTGCGCGGGGACCGCGAGGAACGAGCCGCCCCAGTTGCCGGCGACACCGGGCGCGGGGGCCATGTCCCACTTGCCGGCGTTCTCCTCGCCGGAGGTCGGCTGGATCACGCCGCCGGCCATCCAGGCCGGGCAGGGCATGACGGCGAAGCCGCCTTCGGCCATGCCGGCGTTCCACTCCTCGGACCACGAGGCGAAGTTGCCGATCGCGCCCATCTCGTGCAGCTCCAGGACGGTGTTGACCGACTCGGTCGCCGCGGCGGAGTCGAGGGTCAGGTTGCCGTCGTTGTCGACGTACATCTTGCCGTCGCCCTGGCCGGCGAGCTGGCCCAGCAGCAGGTTCTGGAGCTGGGTCGGGCTGTCGAGGAAGGCGGCGTCGACGCCGGAGTCGACGAAGGTCTGGGCGACGGACTTGAAGCCGTCCCAGGTCGACCACAGCGCGGCGACCTCGTTGCGGTCGGTCGGCAGGCCGGCCTCGGCGAACAGGTCGTTCCGGTAGCACATGGCCATGCCGCCGATGTCGGTGGCGAGGCCGACGAGGCCGCCGTCCGGGGTGTGCCCGAGGTTCCAGGTGCGCGCGGTGTAGTCGCCCTCGCGGTCCTCGTAGTCGGAGAGCTCGTACCACAGGTCCGGGTTGTTGAACAGCTGCGGCGAGGCCTGCTCGTCGATGCCCACGACGTCGCCGGCGCCGGAGCCGGTCTCGAGGGCGGTCTCGAGGTTGGGGCGGTACTCGGCGTCGAAGTTGACGCCGTCGCCCTCGAAGACCACGTCGATGTCGGGGTTGGCGGCTTCGTACTCGGCTTCGAGGGCGGCCTCGGTGTAGCCGAAGGTGCCGAAGAGCGAGACGGTGAGGACGATCTGGCCGTCGGCGTTGGTGCCGGCTTCCTCGGCGTCGTCGCCGTCGCCGCTGCATGCGGAGGTGAGCGCCAGCGCGCCCGCGGCGGCGGCCGCCAGGGCGACCTTGCCGTTCCTGCGATTGAGGAGATGCATCTTTGCGGTTTCCTTCCGGGCGCCTCGGCGGCGCCTTTGTGTTCAAGAGGGGTTTGAGGGACTCTTCGCGTTGGCGCACAAGGCGGGGGTGGTGCGGGCCGCCGCGCGTGGACGGCGGCCCGCGGACTGAAACCGCCGAGGCGATCGCCCTTGGGAGCGATACCAGGATCGTACGGGAGCGTGTTCCATGGCGCAAGCCCGGGTGTGAGGGTCGTTACGACATCGTTGCCCTCGTGATCACGACGTGCGAATCGAAGGTCGCGAATCCATAACTATGAACCAGGAATACCAGCTTAATTAGCAGGGAAAATACCTGGCAAATGGCAACGGTTTGCCTCGCCCGAGGAGAAATTTAGAGATGTCAATGTATTGACATCAAGGGTGCGCGCTTGGGAGCATGGCCTGGGAGCGCTTCCGCATCTCGGTCCGATTCGTTCCACTCGTGCGATTCAAGGACCACGAACCCGGCATGAGCGCTCCCATGAAAACGGACATACCACCCACGCTCAGGGAGTAGCCACAATGGATTCCGACAACCTGGCCCCGCCGCGCCGGCGGGGCCGCCGATGGCGTCGGACGGCGGCGGTCACGCTGCCGATCGCGCTCGTCGGCACCTTCGCCGCGGTGGCCGCGCCGTCGGCCTTCGCCGCCCAGTACTGCGGCGGCGTCCAGTACAACGTCGTCTCGAGCTGGGGCTCGGGCTTCCAGGCCAACGTGGTCCTCACCGCGGGGACCGCCGGGCTCAACGGCTGGGACATCGAATGGGAGTTCCCGGCCGGCACCAGGGTCTCCAATGCGTGGAACGTGGACTGGAGCCAGAGCGGCACCACCTTCTCCGGTTCGGACGTCGGCTGGAACGGCTCGATCGCGTCCGGCCAGAGCCGCGAGGTCTTCGGCTTCATCGGCTCGGGCGCCTCGACCGCGCCGACGGGCATCACCGTCAACGGCGAGTCCTGCGACGGCGAGGAGCCGGTCGAGCCCGAGCTCGAGGTCGACCGGGCCAACGTGGTCGTCGACGCCGGCTCCACCTCCTCGATCGAGGTCGGCTTCTCGGCCGCGACCGAGGCGGCCGCGACCGTGACCACCACCCGCACCTCCGGCTCGACCGACATCTCGGTGTCCTCGGGTGCCTCGCTGTCCTTCGCGGCCGGCGACACCAACCCCAAGCCGGTCGTCTTCAGCGCCGCCGCCGGCGCCGAGGCGGGCGAGTCGGCCACGTTCACCGTGGCGTCCCCCGGGTACGACTCGCTCCAGGTCACCGTCACCGTCGCCGACCTGGGCGAGGTGACGGAGAACGAGCAGCGCTTCCTCGAGATGTACGACCAGCTCACCGGTGCCGACTCGCCGTACCTGCACGAGACGGGCGTCCCCTACCACTCGGTGGAGGAGCTCATCGTCGAGGCGCCGGACTACGGCCACGAGACGACCTCCGAGGCCCTGAGCTACCTCCAGTGGCTGGAGGCGGCCTACGGCCAGGTCACCGGCGACTGGTCGGGCTACAACGAGTCGTGGGAGATCACCGAGCAGTACGCGATCCCGGACCTGAACCCGACCTCGTACAACCCGGCCTCGCCGGCGTCGTACGCGCCGGAGTCGGGCGACGTCACGGACTACCCGACGCAGCTCGACTTCAACGCTTCGGTCGGGTCGGACCCGCTGGGCCAGGAGCTGCGGAACACCTACGGCTCCAACCAGATCTACGGCATGCACTGGATCCTGGACGTGGACAACGCCTACGGCTTCGGCGAGTGCGGCGACGGGACCACCGAGCCCGCGTACATGAACACGTTCCAGCGCGGCTCCTCGGAGTCGACGTGGGAGACCGTCGCGCACCCCTCGTGCGAGACGTTCGACTTCGGCGGCCCCAACGGCTTCCTGGACCTGTTCGTGGGCGACTCGCAGTACTCGCGCCAGGAGCGGTACACGGCCGCTCCCGACGCCGACGCGCGCGCCATCCAGGTCGCGTGGATGGCCCAGCAGTGGGCCGAGGCGCAGGGCCAGGAGACGGCGATCTCCGGTTCGCTCGACAACGCCTCCAAGATGGGCGACTTCCTGCGGTACGCGTTCGCGGACAAGTACTTCAAGCAGATCGCCGGCGACTGCATCGGGATCAACAACTGCCCCGACGGCAGCGGCAAGAACTCGTTCCACTACCTGCTCTCCTGGTACTACTCCTGGGGCGCGGGCATGAACGGCGACTGGTCGTTCCGCATCGGCGGTTCCGGTGTCCACCAGGGCTACCAGAACGTCATGGCCGCGTACGCGCTCTCCGAGGGCGGCCTCGCCCCGGCCTCGCCGACCGCGGACGACGACTGGGCGGCCAGCCTGGACCAGCAGCTCGAGTTCCTCGAGTGGCTCCAGGTGCCGCAGGGCTCCCCGGGCGCCGGCGCGATCGCGGGCGGTGCGACCAACAACTGGGGTGGCAACTACGGCACGCCGACCACGAACGCCGAGTTCGAGGGCCTGTACTACGACGAGCAGCCCGTGTGGCACGACCCGCCGTCGAACCGCTGGTTCGGCTTCCAGGTCTGGGGCATGGACCGCGTCGCGCAGTACTGCCACGCCACCGGCGACGCCCGCGCCTGCGACCTGCTCGACGAGTGGGTGGCCTGGGCGCTGTCGGAGAGCGAGATCAGCGCGACCGACTACAGCCTGCCGGGCGACCTGGAATGGAACGGCGAGCCGGGAGCGGGCCTGTCCGCCTCGGTGATCAACATGTCGAAGGACCCGGGTGTGGCCGGGGCGTTCGCGAAGATCCTGTCGTACCACGCCGCCGCCAGCGGTGACACGGCCTCGCAGACCGCGGCCGCGAACCTGCTGGACTCCCTGTGGGCCGCGAACGACGGCATCGGCGTGACCCAGACCGAGGCCCGGGCGGACTACTGCCGCTTCGGCGACGAGGTCTACATCCCGCCGGGCTGGACCGGCACCATGCCGAACGGCGACGTGCTCGAGAACGGCGTCACCTTCATCGAGACCCGGTCGTTCATGACCGAGTTCGAGGGCTGGGACCAGGTCCAGGCGTACATCGACGGTGGTTGCACCGGCCCCGCGCCGGAGTTCAACTACCACCGCTACTGGCACCAGGTGGAGGTCGCGACGGCCTTCCAGACCTACGCCTCGCTCTTCGAGTAGGAGCGGCGTCAGGAGCAGTGAACGGCGCGGCCGGCCGCAGTGATGCGGCCGGCCGCGCCTCGCGCTGCTCGCGTTCGGTGCTGAGCACACAGGTCGGGCCCGGTGGACCGGTTCGGGGCGGACCCGACCTCTATGCTCAGCGGCGTCCGGCACCCCACTGCCGGGCCGCTGAACGCTTCGCGGGGGTCAGTCGAGGTCGATGTCGAGGTCCAGGGCCGCGTCCCAGAAGGTCTCGGCGACGGGCCGGGTGCTGGCGATGCCGGCCATGGCGGGGACGCCGCCGGGCAGGTAGGTGGAGGCGATGGTCGTGTAGTCCACGCCGTCGTCGGCGTGGGCGACGGTGACGGTGTCGCCGGACCTGATGAGCCGCAGCCAGATCTCGTCGGACTCGGTGTCCACGGGGAACAGCGACCAGTCGGTGCGCCCGCGGGTGGTGACGGTGCTGATGAGGTGCTGCCCGCCGAGGTACTCCGCGCCGGTGCGGACCCAGTTGGACTCGTCGACGCGGATGGCGAGCGAGGCCTCGGCGTGCTGGTGGCGGTGCTCGGGACGCAGGCGCAGTGCGATCTCGCCGTCGCCTTTGAGCTCCAGGCCGTAGAGGTAGACGTGGTCGCGCTGGGGTTCGCTCCCCGCGCTTCGGACGAGGGTGGTCTTGCTCTCGAAGTAGGGAGTGATCAATCCACCGTCAACCGTCCATTGTACTTCTTCTGAAGGAGACTGCATATTCCAATGATGCCATACGCGAAAAGGTCGTTTCTAGACATAACGGACGTGGTAACCCAAAGTTAATCCGCCGTTGGGTTCGGTTACAAGGCCGAAATGCCAGCTCAACGTCCGTATGCCGACCGCGAATGCGGCACGCGTTACGTTTCTTGGAGAACGGTGGCCGATTCACGGGAGTCCATTCCCGAATCCCTTGTCCCGCAAGGCTTTCCATTGCGCAATGGCCGCCACGGTTCCCTTGCGCCGCGGGCGTTTGGACACGACCGCTCCAGGCTACTCCCGATGCGCCGCGGCCGCCTCCGAAACGGGAGCGGCATTCCCGTTCCATGTGATGCGCGATCGATTGCGAGTTCGACTCGAATTCCGAAAGGCGCGGGAGGACTAGAGTGCCGAGTGCTCATCCCGTGTCCTCTCGGGCTGCTCGACCGTTAATCCGGATAGAGGAGTACGCAGGCACGGAAGCGAAGGCGAATGAGGAGATAGCGTGAGCATGCAGCATTCAGCGAGGCCGGCGGCGCAGGAGGCGGAAGCGCCCGAGGGGCGCGGCCTGCCGCGACAGGAACGCACCGCTCCGCCTCGCCGCTCGCGCCACACCGCCGAACCCCCGGCCCCCGCCTCCGGGCAGGGGTCGATGGTCGTCCCGATCCCGGCGCGTTCGCGCCGCGCCCGCCGCGAGCAGCCCTCGAAGCTCTTCTCCCTCGAATCCCCGCCGCCGCTCGAGGCGCCGGCCGGGATCCCCGAGATCACCGGCTGGAACCTGGCCGCCGCGATGTGGCGCGACCACCTGCCCGAGCAGCTCCTCGGCATCGACTGCGCCTCCTGCAACCAGGCGTGGCCCTGCGACACCTGGAAGATCGCCGACGACCTGCTCACCGAGTGCTGCGAGGCCGCCGGAGGCGCGCCCGCCACGGCCCGCTAGTGCGCCCGTGACGCAAAGTTGAGTCGGACCGACTCAACTTTAGTGCATTTCATCACAATCCAAGTGATCGCCTTGACAGTCGATACCGACCGGATGAACATTGAGTCTATCCGGCTCAACTTGGTTCGGGGTTCCCGCCCGGCCGCTTGAGACAGAGACATTTCTGTTCGACTACATCAGGAGATCAACATGGCACGTGCGGTCGGTATCGACCTCGGCACGACGAACTCCGTGGTCAGCGTCCTCGAAGGCGGGGAGGCCACGGTCATCACGAATGCTGAGGGCGCCAGGACCACCCCGTCCATCGTGGCGTTCGCCAAGAACGGGGAAGTGCTCGTCGGCGAGGTGGCCAAGCGGCAGGCGGTCACGAACCCGGACCGCACCATCCGCTCGGTGAAGCGCCACATGGGCACGGACTGGACCGTCGACATCGACGGCAAGTCCTACACCTCGCAGGAGATCAGCGCCCGGATCCTCATGAAGCTCAAGCGCGACGCCGAGGCGTACCTGGGCGAGAACGTCACCGACGCGGTCGTCACCGTTCCGGCGTACTTCTCCGACGCCCAGCGCACCGCCACGAAGGAGGCGGGCGAGATCGCCGGCCTCAACGTCCTGCGCATCATCAACGAGCCGACCTCCGCCGCCCTGGCCTACGGCCTCGACAAGGGCGAGGAGGAGCAGACCATCCTCGTCTTCGACCTCGGCGGCGGCACCTTCGACGTCTCGCTGCTGGAGATCGCCGACGGCGTCATCCAGGTCAAGGCCACCTCCGGCGACAACCACCTCGGCGGCGACGACTGGGACGACCGGGTCATCCAGCACCTGGTCAAGACCTTCAACGGCCAGTACGGCGTGGACCTGTCCAAGGACAAGATGGCCATGCAGCGTCTCAAGGAGGCCGCGGAGAAGGCGAAGATCGAGCTGTCCTCGGCGACGCAGACCTCGATCAACCTGCCGTACATCACCGCCGGCCCCGACGGCCCGCTGCACCTCGACGTCTCGCTCTCGCGCGCCGAGTTCGAGCAGATGACCTCCGACCTCCTCGACCGCTGCAAGAAGCCGTTCGAGCAGGCCGTCAAGGACGCCGGGATCAACGTGTCCGAGATCGACCACGTCATCCTCGTGGGCGGCTCGACCCGCATGCCGGCCGTCTCGGAGCTGGTCAAGCGCCTCATCGGCCGCGACGCGCACAAGGGCGTCAACCCCGACGAGGTCGTCGCCATCGGCGCGACCCTCCAGGCCGGCGTCCTCAAGGGCGAGGTCAAGGACGTGCTGCTCCTCGACGTCACCCCGCTGTCCCTCGGCATCGAGACCAAGGGCGGGATCTTCACCAAGCTCATCGAGCGCAACACCACGATCCCGACCAAGCGCTCGGAGGTCTTCACGACCGCCGACGACAACCAGCCGTCGGTGCTCATCCAGGTCTTCCAGGGCGAGCGCGAGATCGCGGCCTACAACAAGAAGCTCGGCACCTTCGAGCTGACCGGCCTCCCGCCGGCCCCGCGCGGGGTCCCGCAGATCGAGGTCACCTTCGACATCGACGCCAACGGCATCGTGAACGTGTCCGCGAAGGACTCCGCCACGGGCAAGGCGCAGTCGATGACGATCTCCGGCGGCTCGAGCCTGGCCCAGGACGACATCCAGCGGATGATGGCCGAGGCCCAGGAGCACGCCGAAGAGGACCGGCAGCGCAAGGAGGAGGCCGAGGCCCGCAACATGGGCGAGTCGCTGGTCTACCAGACCGAGAAGCTCCTGGCCGAGTCCGGCGACAAGATCCCCGAGGACCTCAAGGGCAAGATCAACGAGGCCACGGCGTCCCTCAAGGGCGCCCTCGGCGGCACCGACATCGAGGCGATCAAGCGCGGCACCGAGGAGCTCTCCAAGGTCAGCCAGGAGGCCGGGCAGGCCATGTACGCGGCCGCCCAGGCCGAGCAGGCCGGCGGCCCGCAGCAGGCGGCCGGCGGTGCGGGCGCTCCCGGCGCCGACGACGTCGTGGACGCCGAGATCGTCGACGACGACAAGGACCAGAAGTAGTGGCAGAGGACAAGAAGGACGCCGAAGACGCGCAGCCGCCCGAGCAGCCCGACGAGGGCGACTCGAGCGACGGCGAGCTGACGGTCGACGACATCCTGGCCGCCGCCTCCGACGACGGCCAGGCCGCCGACGACGCGGTCCTGGTCCTCCAGGCGACGCTGGAGGAGCGCACCCGCGACCTCCAGCGGGTCACCGCGGAGTTCCAGAACTACCGCAAGCGCGTCGAGCGGGACAAGGCCCGCGCGGGCGAGCTGGCGACCGCCGGGGTGCTGCAGAGCCTGCTGCCGGTGCTCGACGACCTCGACCGGGCCCGCAACCACGGGGACCTCAACGGCCCCTTCGCGTCCGTCGCGGACCAGCTCTCCAACGCGCTCGCCAAGCACGGCCTGGAGTCGTTCGGGCTCAAGGGCGATCCGTTCGACCCGCAGATCCACGAAGCGGTCGCGCACATGCAGATGCCGGACGTGGACGGCCCGACCTGCATCGACGTGATGCGCTCGGGCTACCGCCTCGGCGACAAGCTGCTGCGTCCGGCCCTGGTCGCGGTCGCGGAGCCGTCGGACGAGGAGCCGTTCCAGGAACCGGAGCCCGAGACCGAGCCGCAGGCCCCCGAGGCCGAGGCCGTGGAGGGCGAGTCGGTCGAGGCCGACGCGGAGGCCGGGACCGAGCCGGACGGGGCGGACGGCGAATCCGAACCGGTCGAGCCCGCCGGCGCCGCGGAGTCCGGTGAGGACGCCGGGGCCGAAGCGGCCGAGGAGCCGGAGGCGTCCGAGGACGCCGAACCCGAAGGCAAGAAAAAGAAGAAGAAGTAGCCGCCGGCCCGGGCCCCGCGCATCGCGGGGTCCGGGCGGTCGGCGGCAGGACGAGGGCGAGGACCGGGTCCGGACCCGTTACAGGAATGAAGGAGGCGTCCCGTGGCATCGCAGGAGTGGCTCGAGAAGGACTTCTACGCCGTGCTCGGCGTACCGCAGGACGCTTCCAAGAAGGACATCGAGAAGGCGTATCGGAAGCTGGCGCGGGAGTGGCACCCCGACCACAACGCGCACGCCGACGCCGAGGAGAAGTTCAAGGGCATCTCCGAGGCGTACTCGGTGCTGCACGACGACAAGTCGCGCCGGGAGTACGACCAGATCCAGCTGATGAAGTCGGGCCGGGGCGGCTTCGGGGGCGCGCACGCCGCGGGCGGCATCAACCTCGAAGACCTGTTCGGCAACGCCGGGTCCGCGTCCGGGGGGTTCTCCGACCTCTTCGGGGGCCTGTTCGGCGGCGGCGCGGGCCAGCGGCGCCGCGGCGGCGCCGCGCGCGGCAACGACCTGCGCACCAACGTGACCCTGGCCTTCGCCGACGCCGTGAAGGGCTCGACCACGGAGCTGCGGATGCGCGCCCCCGGCGAGTGCGAGACCTGCCGCGGTTCGGGCGCCAGGCCCGGCACGGCCCCCACGACCTGCCCGCGCTGCTCCGGCCGCGGCCTCGTCACCGAGAACCAGGGCGCGTTCAGCTTCGCGCAGCCGTGTCCCGAATGCGACGGCACCGGCACCGTCGTGACCGACCCGTGCGCCGACTGCGGCGGCACCGGTGCGACCACGAAGGACCGCGTCATCACCGTCCGGATCCCCGCCGGGATCGGCGACGGCCAGACGATCCGCCTCGCCGGGCGCGGTGCTCCGGGCGAGCGCGGCGGACCGGCCGGGGACCTCCTGGTCCGCGTGACCGTCCGCTCGCACCCGCTGTTCGCCCGCGACGGCGACAACGTGACGCTGCGGCTGCCGGTGTCCTTCCCCGAGGCCGCCATGGGCGCCAAGGTGAAGGTGCCCACGCTCGACGGCCCGGTGACCCTCCGGGTCCCGCCGGGCACGCCGACCGGCCGGGTGCTGCGCGTCAAGGGCCGCGGCGTCCCCGGCAAGGGCGACCTGCTCGTCACCGTCGACGTCGAGGTGCCCGCCGAGCTGACCACCGAGGCCCTCGAGGCGCTCGAGAAGTACGCGGCGGCCGCCCCGCCGGCCGACCGCTCGAAGCTGGAACAGCTGACAGGCCAATGATGTTGCACCAGGAGCACCACGCCGACGCGCCCGCGCCGCGGGAGCGGAGCGGAGGCGCGCCCGCCGGGAGCGCCGACCCGTCCGCATGCGCGCTGCGGCGGGGCGCACCTGGAGGAACCGACATGACCGCACCGCGACCGCTGCCCGGCCCCGCCGACCGCCGCGGCGAGACCGCCGCACCGCAGCAGCGAGGCGGAGCCGCTCACGTCGAGCGCACGCCCGTCACCGTCGCCGATGCGCCGGCGTCGGGCGGCGCGGCGCGCACTGCGGTGCCGACCCGGTCGGTGAGCGACGCGTCCGGTTTCGGCGGCGCATCGGCGGGCACCGCGATGCTCGCGGTGACGGACACCGGTGCCGATGCGACCGCATCGGGCGGTACGGCGACGCCCACTGCGATTCCGGCGGCGACCGGTGCGACCGCGTCCGACGGCACCGCTCTGCGCACGCTGCGGCGGCGGACCGCATCCGGTGCCGCCGCAGCGACGGGCACGCCGGGGGCGCGGCCGGGCGGACCCGCCCGCGACCGGAGCCGCCCCGCGATCATCGCCGCGGCCTCCGCGATCCGGGCCAAGGCCCGCGGCGCGCTGTGGCGGCGGGTGATGTGGGACGGTGCTGTCAATGAGCCCACCGTCAATGAGCGCGCCGCCAACGAGAACGCAGCCGACGAGCGCACCGCGAACGAGGACGCGGTCGGCAACGGCGCCTTCGGATCCGGCGCGGCCGAGGGCCGTGCGTTCCGCAACACCGACTTCATTCCTGCGAACGGCAGCGACACCGACCAAGGGAGGGAACCGTGACCGCCTCGGACCGCACCGGTCCGCCCGACCGGCCCGCCGACATGGCCGCGCACCGGCAGCTGCGCGTCGAGATCTCCTACCGCCAGCGGGGACTGGACGACGAGATCGACTTCGACGCCAAGATCCTCGCGATCTCCGCGGCCGCCGAACTCGCCGGCATGCACCCGCAGACGCTCCGCCAGTACGACCGGCTCGGCCTCGTCGAGGCCGCCCGCACGCCCGGCGGCGGCCGGCGCTACTCCGCCCGCGACGTCACGCGCCTGCGCGAGATCCAGCGCCTGAGCCAGGACGAGGGCGTCAACCTCGCCGGCATCAAGCGGATCATGGACCTCGAACGCGAAGTCCAGGCCGTCCGCGCCGAGGCCCAGGCGGTCCTCGAAGAGCTCCAGCGGGCCCGAGTGCAACTCGCGGAGCTGCGCGCCATGGCCGGCCCGTTCGGCCGCTCCACCGACATCGTGCTGTGGCGGGGCGAACAATGACGACCGCTTGCCCGCCCGAACGACACCGTTAAGATCGGCCCATGCGACGCAAACGACGACGATATCGAAGTCCGCGGCCCCGCGGCCGCGGCCCTGTGGCATCGGAGCCTCCCAGGAGGCGTGAGCCGTGCTCATAGCGATCGGACTGGGCATCATCCTGGCCGTCACCGCAGCCACGGGCTTCTTCGTGGCGCTCGAGTTCGCCTACACCGCCGTCGACCGGTCCAAACTGGAGGAGCTCGCCGCCGGCCGCGACGCCAAGCGCGCCGCCAAGGCCCGGCGGGCCCTCAAGATCTGCACCCAGCTGTCGTTCGCCCTCTCGGGCGCGCAGCTCGGCATCACCGTCACCGCCCTCTTCGTCGGCTTCTTCGCCGAGCCCTACCTCGGTGAAGGGCTCGCGCAGCTCCTCGGCGTGGCCGGCGTCCCCGCGGCCGTCTCGGTCACCGCCGGCACGGTCGTCGCGTTCGTGATCGCGAACGTCGTCCAGATGATCCTCGGCGAGCTCGGCCCCAAGAACCTCGCGATCGCCCGCACCGAGGGCCTCGCCCTCGCCCTCGCGGCACCCACCAGCACCTACCTGACGGTGTGCGGGCCGATCATCCGCTTCTTCGACGCGGCCTCCACCAAGCTCCTCGAGCTCCTCGGCATCCAGCCCGTCGAGGAGCTCGAGCGCAACGCCACCGCCGAGGACCTGCACCGGATCATCGACGTCTCCCGCGACGAGGGCGCGCTCGACGAAGAGCTGTCG
Source organism: Glycomyces albidus (assembly GCF_009451885.1). Taxonomy (GTDB): domain Bacteria; phylum Actinomycetota; class Actinomycetes; order Mycobacteriales; family Micromonosporaceae; genus Glycomyces; species Glycomyces albidus. Next base: position 39,282 of record NZ_WIAO01000008.1, on the reverse strand, counting down.
GTCCTCCTCGACCGCGGCCTCGACTTCTCCGACACCGTGGCCGAGCAGGCCATGACCCCGCGCGTCGGGGTCCAGACCCTCCCGGCCGACGCCACCGTCGCCGACGCGGTCGCCGCGCTCTCCGGCGGCCACTCCCGCTTCCCGGTCGTCGGCGACGACGTCGACGACCTGCGCGGCGTGGTCGGCATCGGCCAGATCATCGCCGTCCCCCGCGGCGACCGGTCCACGGTCACCGTCGCCGACATCGCCGACCCGGCGATGCTCGTCCCCGCCTCGCTCCCGCTGCCGCAGCTCCTCGACCAGATGCGCGGCCGGCACCGCCAGCTCGCGTGCGTGGTCGACGAGTTCGGCGGCTTCGCGGGCATCGTCACCCTCGAGGACCTCGCCGAAGAGCTCGTCGGGGAGATCCGCGACGAGCAGGACCGGTTCGAGGCCGTCCCCGTCGCCCTCGCCGGCGGCGGCTGGCTCATCCCCGGCCGCTGGCGCGTCGACGAGGTCGCCGACGCCACCGGTATCCAGCTGCCCGAAGGCGAGCACTACGAGACCATCGCCGGCCTGGTGATGTCCGAGCTCGGCCGCGTCGCCCACCCGGGCGACACCGTCGTGGTCGCGACCTCGGCGGCCGGCGAGTTCTACGACGAGGACGGCGACGGCGAGGAGGACCCGGTCCCGCGCAGCGTCAAGCTCGTCGTGGTGTCCTCGGCCCGGCATGTGCCGCAGGCGATCGAACTGCGCCCCACCACGCCCGCGAACGGCGGCGACGGGAAGGAGGCGTCGCGGTGAGCACCGGTCCCGCCCTCCTGATCTCCCTGCTCCTGCTGGCCGCCAACGCGTTCTTCGTGGCCGCCGAGTTCGCGCTCGTCGCCTCGCGGCAGCACCGGCTCGAGCAGGACGGCTCCGCGGCCGCCCGCGCCGCCCTGCGCGGGACCAAGAACCTGTCGCTCATGCTCGCGGGCGCGCAGCTCGGCATCACCGCGTGCACCGTCGGCCTCGGCGCGCTCGCCGAGCCGGCCCTCGCGCACACCATCGAGGTCCCGCTCGAGCACCTCGGGCTCGAGGCGGCGGCGCACCCGATCGCGTTCGCGATCGCGCTCGTCATCGTCGTGTTCCTCCACATGGTCGTCGGCGAGATGATGCCGAAGTCGTGGGCGATCACCCACCCGGAGTCGTCGGCGATGGCGCTCATCTGGCCGTTCACCGGGTACGTGTGGCTGACCAGGCCGATCCTGCTGGGGCTCAACCACGGCGCGAACGCGATGCTGAAGCTGTTCAAGGTCGAGCCGGCCGACGAGAAGGCGCAGGCGCACTCGCCCGAGGAGCTGCGGTACCTGCTGCGGTCCTCGGCCGCCGCGGGCGTCCTCGGCGAGGAGGAGCACCAGATGCTCTCCCACGCCATCGAGGTGCAGCGCCGCGGTGTCGGCGAGGTCCAGATCCCGTGGGCCGAGGTCGTGACCATCCCCGCGTCGGCGACCGCCGTCGCCGCCGAGGAGCGCAGCCGGGCGACCGGCCGCTCCCGCCTGGTCGTCGTCGACGCCGACGAGCGCCCGGTCGGGCTCGTGCACGTCCGCGAGGCCGTGCAGGCCGAACCGGACGCGTCCGTCGCCGACCTCGCCGCCGCGCCGCTGCTCATCGCCGCCGACACCACCGTGGCCGGCGCGGTCACGCTCATGCGGCGCCAGCGGGCCCAGCTCGCCCTCGTCATCGCCTCCGCGAAGGCCGGCGGCGACCGCGACGTGACCGGCCTGGTCGCCATGGAGGACCTCCTCGAGGAGATCATGGGCGACTTCTTCGACGAGACCGACAAGACCGCGTAACCCGGCGAATCGGAGCGGGCCTCGGCTTCGGCTGGGGCCCTTCGCCTTCCCATCTGGACGTTTTCGGAGCGACACGCCCGGGAGCGCGTGTTCGTCGCCGGATTTCCACCCTTCAGGCGTGATCATGATTCATCAACCGTTTCCTGGACTCTGGAAGATCATGTCGAAATTCTTCGAGGAAACCGGGCCCGAATTCGCCGTCTCCATGCGCGGCTACGACCGCCACCAGGTCGACGAGTTCACCTCCCGGCTGTATCAGAACATCCTGACCCACGAGCAGCACCGCGATGAGGCGGCGCGGGCATTGGAGGCCGCCGAGCAGCAACTGCGCCGCGCCGAGGAGCGCATCGGCGCCCTGGAGCGGCGCGTCTCCGAGCGCGCGACGCAGATCGCCGAGGCCGAGCAGCCCACCCTCGCCGGCCTCGGCGCGCGCGTCGAGAAGATCCTCCGGGCCGCCGAGCAGGACGCCGGCGTCCAGAAGGCGGACGCGAAGCGCCAGGCCGCGGCCCTCCTCGCCGAGGCCCGCACCGAGGCGGAGGCGATGATGCGGACCGCGCACACCGAGGCCGCCGAGATCACCGCCACCACCGAGCAGGACGTCACCGAGATCCGCTCGCGTGCGGTCAACGAGACGACCGAGCTGCGCGAGAACGCCCGCCGCAGCCACGACCTCGCCATCGCCGACGCCCACCGCGAGGCCCAGACCGCGCAGAGCCAGTCCCGCGCCGAGGCCGAGAAGACCCGCTCCCAGGCCGAGCGGGAGATCGCCGTCATGCGCGCCACCGCCGAGCGCGAGATGACCGAGCTGAGGGCCCTGGCCGCGCGCGAGTCCGACCAGCAGCGCAGCGCCGCCCACCAGCTCCTGGCCGAGGCCGCCGAGTACCGCAAGAAGAAGACGCAGGAGCTCACGCTCGCCGAGGCCGACCGGCGCGAGCGGGCGCAGAAGGAGGAGGCCGACCGTCACCAGCAGGCCATCGCGACCGCGCAGCGGATCGTCTCGGAGGCCGAGGACCGGCTGGCGCTGGCCGAGGAGCGGGCCCGCTCGGCCGAGAACCGGGCGATCGAGCGCCGCGAGGAGGCCGACCAGCAGGCGAAGGACGCGCTGCAGCGGGCCGTCGAGCAGGTCAAGTCGATCAAAGCCGATTCCGCGACGGAGGCCGCGCGGCTGCGCCGCAGCGCCGAGGAGCGGGCCGCCGAGCGGATCCACCCGCTCGCCGAGGAGGTCGCGGCCCTGGAGCGCCAGCGCGACAGCGCCGGATCGAACCTGACGGACCTGCGCCGCCAGCTCGGCCTGGTCTCGGGGGAGGACGACCGGCCGGGCGCGTCCTCGCCCGCGCCCGTGTCCGCGCTGCCGAGTGCGCTGTCGGCCGCGTTCGACTCGCCGTCGGCGGGTTCGGGCTTCGATTCGCCGGTGGCGAGCAGCGTGTTCGACTCGCCGTCGACGGGTTCGGGGTACGACCTCTCGTCATCGAGCGGGGTGTTCGCGTCCGAGTCGGCGCCGCTGATGCCGATCAACCGGCAGCGGGAGCCCGCCGAGGACATGGACGCCACCCAGCACCTGCCGGTCGTCCGGTAGCGATCCGCCGCGCGCCGCGGTCGCCCGTGCCGAGCAAATCCGCTCCGCGCACTGGCCGACCGCGGCGCGGTCCTATATTATAAATAAACTGAACTAATTCGGTGGGAGCGGCGTCCCGGCCCGGGACCGGCTCCTGCGAACCGGTTCTGCCTCGGCGCGGCAGCACCCTCGTGACGCGCGCGAGCCGGACAACTGCACCACTACCACAGGAGCCCCCGCACTATGCAGCGCCGCATCTCGCTGATCCCCCAGCCGCAGCAGCTCACGGCCGCCGACGGCGACCTCGACCTGAGCACCCTCGACGCCATCGCCGCCGATCCCGAGCTGCACCCCCTCGCCTGGCTCCTGTCCGACCTCCTCAACCGGGGCACCGGCCTGCGCCTCACCGTCGCCGGCCCCGACGCCGGCGGCCGCGTCCTGCGCCTGCGCCTCGACACCGCTGCAGACGGCGGCGACCGGCCCGACGACCTCACGACCGCCGCCGAGGCCTACCGCCTCGACGTCACCGGCGCCGGGGTCGACCTCGCCGCCGCCCACCCGGCCGGCGTCTCCCGCGGCATCGCGACCCTCCGCCAGCTCCTCCCCGCCGACGCCCTCCGCGAGGCCCCGGCCGCCGCGCCGGTCGTCCCGCACGTGTCCATCACGGACGAGCCGCGGCTGCGCTGGCGCGGCGTCATGCTCGACGTCGCCCGGCACTTCCAGCCGAAGGACTTCGTGCTCAAGATGATCGACCGGGCCTGGCTGCACCGGCTCAACGTCGTCCACCTGCACCTGACCGACGACCAGGGCTGGCGCTTCGAGATCCCCTCCCGCCCGAGGATCGCCGAGGTCGCCACCTGGCGGGCCGAGACGAAGATCGGGCACGCCGTCGACGAGTCCCACGGGTACGACGGGACCCCGCACGGCGGGCACTTCTCCGTCTCCGACCTGCGCGAGATCGCCTCGTACGCGCGCGAGCGGCACATCATGATCGTCCCGGAGGTCAACCTGCCCGGGCACGCCCGCGCGGTCCTCGCCGCCTACCCCGAACTCGGTGCGGGCGAAGCCAAGCCGGTCTCGCCGACGTTCGGCGTGTTCGAGGAGGTGCTGGAGCCGACGCCGGAGGCGCTCGACTTCGCGCTCGAGGCGTACACGGCCGTCGCCGAGGTCTTCGAGGGCCCGTTCGTCCACATCGGCGGCGACGAGGTCCCGACGACCCAGTGGGAGTCCTCGCCGGTGGCCCGCGAGCTCATGGAGCGCGAGGGCATGGAGGACGTGCGCGGCGTCCAGGCGTGGTTCACGAAGGCGTTCTGCGACCGCCTCGCGGCCATGGGCAAGCGCGTCATCGGCTGGGACGAGATCCTCGACGGCGGCGCGCCGGCCGAGGCCGCGGTCTCGGTGTGGCGCAACGAGGCGTACGTGAAGAAGGCCATCGCGGCCGGGCACGAGGTCGTCTCCTGCCCCGAGCCGTTCGTCTACTACGACCACTACGAGAGCGCCGACCCCGACGAGCCGCTGCGCATCCACGGGCTCACCACGGTCGAGAAGGTCGCCGGCTGGGACCCGGTCCCGCCGGGCGTCGACGAGTCGAAGGTCCTCGGCGTGCAGTGCCAGCTCTGGTCGGAGTACCTGCCGTCCCCGAAGGACGTCGAGTACGCCGCGTTCCCGCGCCTGTCGGTCCTCGCCGAGGTCGCCTGGACCGACCCCGCCGTGCGCGAGGCGAACCCGGTCCTGGAGCGCCTCGACGACCACCTGGAGCGCCTGCACGCCATGGGGATCTGGTACCGGCCGCTCGAGGGACCGGCGCCGTGGCAGCGCGGCGGCACCGGCCGGCGCGCCCGCTACGACCGCGCCTTCACCGAGCACGCGGTCGCCGAGCACGCCGAATAGGCGCGCAGGACCCGAGAAGCCCTTGCGGGCCGCTGAAGCGGTTCGCAAGGGCTTCTTTACGATGAGGTGTCCCCGGCGGCGGCGGGGGCCATTGCGGGGTCAGCAGCAGGGTCAGCAATGGAACCGCCCCCGCCGCCGCCGGGGAGTCGCGCCCGGGGCCGGGCCCCGGGCCGTCTCGCGGCGGCGGTTACGGCCGGCCGTACCCGTCGATGCCCATGACGTCGAGGTCGGCGATCTTCACCACGGTCGTCGAGTTCGGGGCGTGGATGATCTCGCCGCCGCCGATGTAGATCGCGACGTGGCTCAGTCCGTTGTAGAACACGAGGTCGCCGGGCTGGAGCTCGTCGCGGGAGATCCGCGCCGTCTCGTTCCACTGCATCTCGGTGTTGTGCGACAGGGAGACCCCGGCCGCGCCCCACGCGCCCTGCGTCAGGCCCGAACAGTCCCACTCATCGGGGCCGTCGGCGCCGTACACGTAGTCGTCGCCGAGCTGGTCGTACGCGAAGGCGACGACCGCGGAGTCGCCGGAGTAGTCGCCCCACTCCTCCTGGTGCTCCTCCTGGACCGCGTCGTCGTACTCCTCCTCCAGCGCGTCGATCTCGTCTTCGATCTCCTGCTGCTGGGTCTCGATCTCCGCGAGGATCTCGTCGGCGCTGGCCTGGAGGGCCGCGAGCTCCGCCTGGCGGGTCTCGAGCGTCTCGATCTGCTCGAGCGAGTCCTGGAGGGCCGCGTTCTCGGCGTCGGTGAGGTTCGACAGGTACATGAGCCGGTCGGCGAAGTCGGCCGGGTCGCCGGCGAGCACGGAGTTGACCATCGCGAAGTCGCCGCCGGTGTAGGCGGTCGAGGCGATCTCGGCCATCCGGTCCTGCGCCGCGAGGCTCGCGGCCTCGAGCTCGGGGAGCTGGGCCTCGATGTCGGCGATGAGCTGGTTGGCGTCCTCGAGCTCTTCGCGCTTGGCGTTGTAGTCCTCGATGACCTTCTCGAGGTCCGAGTGGCGCGCGTCGATCTCCGCCTGGATCTCTTCGCTGGTCTGAGCGGACGCCTGCGATGAGGTGAGCACCGCCCCCGCCACGGGGAGCAGTGCCGCGGCCAGCGCTGCGGCCGCGATTCGCCGGGTACGCACCAAGGGATGCGCTCCTTCCTTTGGCCGCCTACCGGGTTAGCTGTCGGGTTCGGGCGGAAGGAAGGGTCGCCCTACGCGTCCTGCAACGCGATTCACCCCGTCGGCCGGGGATGCGGCCGACTGCTGGTTCCCCGGCTCGGTCCTGTCAGGACACAGGTACCGACTCGGCGGTGCCGCGCGGCGGATGCGGGGTGCACCCGAGTTTCCGACGCGACGGCTTCACGTTAGAGGGCCGTATGGGCGGTGACAAGGCCGGGGGGAGAATTTCTCGCACAATGGCACGGAATACTACGGGCCGCTGCACGGGCATGACGAGCAGTTGCCGAGATACCCCGACGGGGTATAGACTGACGACTGGAGGGAAGCGACATGGCTAGCGAAGAGACCCCGCACGGCGCGCACGCGCCGGGCCCCGACGGCGGCGACCACGGGAGCGACCACTACTGGTACCACGGCGACAAGGCCGCGCTCACGCGCCGCCTCAAGCGCATCGAAGGCCAGATCCGTGGCATCCAGCGGATGGTCGACGACGACCAGTACTGCATCGACATCCTGACCCAGATCTCCGCCTCCACCAAGGGCCTCCAGGCCGTCGCGCTCAACCTCCTCGAAGGCCACCTGGCCCACTGCGTCGCCGAGGCGCAGACCTCCGGTGACCCGACCGCCGCCGAAGCCAAGGTGAAGGAAGCCTCGGACGCGGTGGCCCGCCTGCTCAGAACCTAGAACACTCGCCAGCCAAGGATGGAGTCGCCATGGAAACCGTGTACGTCGTCAAGGGCATGACCTGCGGCCACTGCGCCGGGAGCGTCACCCAGGAGATCTCCGCGCTCCCGGGCGTCGAGAACGTCGACGTCGCCCTCGAGACCGGCAAGGTCACCGTCAGGAGCGAGGCCGCCCTCACCGAGGAGCAGGTCCGCGAAGCGGTCGACGAGGCCGGATACGAGCTCGTCGGGGTGGCATAGGCCGCACGGCCGCAGCGCAGCCCCGGTAGAGGCCCTGACCGCCGGTTCACCTGGTGTTCAGGGCCTCGCCGTTGCACCGGCCGCGACCGCCTGACGTACAGTCGAAGCATGGCAGTCTCCGATGACGACCGTTCCGTCGAGCTCGACGAGGACTTCTCGGTGCTCCCGGACCAGACCTCCGACGACACCGACCGCGGCTGGGGCGAAGCCCCCCGCCCGCGCCCGACCAGGCGCGAACTCTCGGTCAGGGACCTCGACCTCCTCGCCGAGCGCCCTCCCCACTGGTCCTGAACGGGGAACGGCGATGGCAGACGCATTCCCTCCCGGCGAGCGGGTCGAGCTCGTCGCCCGCACCATCCTCCTGCGGGCCGGCATCGCCCGCTTCCAGGAGGAGCGCCGCGCGAACTGGGACCGGCTCGCGAAGCTGTGGCAGCCGGCGTCCGACGACGCCGACGACCTCGCGTCCCCGGCGGCCGGCGGCTACACGACCGCGCGGATCCAGAACGCCGAGGACCTCGCGACCCTCGACGACGCCCTGCGACTGATCGACCGCGCCATCGAGCTCCTCGAGTCCCCGGCCGACGACCGCGTCGCCGTCGTCGCGTACAGCCTCGAGCAGCTCCAGCACCGCGTCATCGAACTCGAGGAGTACGCCGACCTGCGCGAGCCCCTCGACGTGCTCCGCGAACTCATCGAGGACTGAGCGGAGGGGCCGCCCGCCCGGCTGCCCCGTCCCCGCGGAGGTCAGGATCCCTCCTTCTCCTCGGCCTCCTCTTCCTCGGCGGTGTCCGTGTAGCCGCGCACGACCCACTGGATGCTGTCGTTGAAGCGCTGCGTGAAGTTCTCGAGGGTCGTGCTCTTGGTGATGTCGTTCATGGAGCGTTCGTTCGCCAGGAGCCTCTCGATCGAGGCGTTCGGGCTGCTGTAGTCGGCGAGGGCTTTCTGGTACGCGGTGGTGGTCTTGTCCGCGACCGTCCGGGCCGCTTCCGCTTCGGTGATCTCGAACTGCTTGCCCACGCGGTCGGCGATGGCCGAGGTGACCTGTCCGGCCGCCTCGCCGCCCCACGGGCCGGTGGCGTAGCCGAACGCGACTCCGGCGCCGCCTTCGACGACCTTCTTGACGGCGTCGACCACGTCGTTGTGGTCCTCCGCCTGCTGGTGGACGCCGTCGGCGATGGCGTCGAGCGTGCCGTCGGTGACCGCCGCGGTGACGTTGCCGTGCATTTCGAACGCCTCGTTGTAGGCGGTGCCGGGCTCCAGATCGGTCGTGGTCCGGGCGGTCTGGATCTGGTCGTACATCAGGCGCTCGCTGGCGGCCTGGACGGTGGCGGAGGCGATCTCGTCGCTGCCCATGAGCTTGAGCCACTTGCCGGCCTGCGTGGCGTCCGAACCGAGGTCCAGGCTCGGGCCGCGGTCGACCGCCCAGCCCTGGGTGGTGGGGGAGGCGATCGAGCGGTGGAAGTCGTCCATGTACGCCGCGGTGATGTTCCCGAAGTTGTCCACCATGTCGTTCATCGGCTCTTTGGTGAACTTGTGGCGGTTCTCGGTGGCGTAGTCGATGACCTTGTCGGCGACCTTCCCCGCGTTCGAGTCGACCACCGGCCGGTCCTTGTAGTCGGGGTCGGTGGAGACGCCGGTGGCGGCCGATTCGAGCGCGTTCCCGACCAGGTTCGGGTCGAGCGGGTCGCGGCGGTCGCCGTCGGTGCCGCCGGTGAACAGGTTGCCGCCGGCCTTCGAGTCCTCGGCGCGGTCCATCAGGTACTTCACCGGGTCCTCGACGGCCGGTGTGCCGGAGAGGTCGACGCCTTCGATGTCCTCCATGCCCTTGCCGTTGCCGGTGAACAGGTTCTGGGCGGCCTTCGGGTTGTGGTCGACCGCTTCGAGCGCGTAGTTGAGCGGGTTGGCATTGGGGTTCTTCGGCCCGCCCAGGTTGTCGAGTTCGGAGCCGTCGGGCCAAGGGCCCTGCTTGTCGATCGCCATCATGTGCTCGGCGACCGGCGTCAGGAAGTCCTCGTGGTACTTCCCGTGCTTGAGCAGCGGGGCGACCGTCTGGTAGCCGTTCGGGGCGTTGGAGTTGTCGCCTGTGGCGCCGCGGTTCATGAACTCCGCGGTCCACCGCTCGTCGACGTGCGGCTGCTTCGTCGGGTCCGTCGCGGTCGCGAGGGTCTTCCCCAGCGACTCGTGCATCGCCGAGAGCTGCTCCTTGCTGTACGTCGACTTGTCGTCTCCGAACACGTCGTTCGAAACCTTGTCGAGGTGCTCGACGAGGCCGTCCGGGCCGAGCTTGTTCATGAGCGCGGTCGAGAACTCCGGCTGGCCGCTGCGCTCCTCGACGAGCTTGTTGAACTCGTCGAGCTCGGCGGGGCTCATCTTCCCGTCGGCGCCGCCGTTCAACAGGTCGACGGCCTTGGACGCCCAGTACTCGGCGACGTCCTTGTTCTCGTCCGAGCCCACGGGCGGGGGCATGTCGACGTGCTTGTCCCGCAGCGCGTTCAGTTTCGTCGTGATGTCGTCGTCGTGGGCGCGCGCCGCCTCGACGATCCCCTTCACCTGCGCGGTCATGGGGTCGCACGCCTGCTGCTGCCACCGGGCGATCTCGGTCTCCGCCAGGGTCTGCCACGGCTTTCCGGCCCGCTCGGCATTGGCCTGCGCCCACCGCACGATGTTCCCCAGGACCGTGTCGGTCAGGTACACCTCGCCGTCGGGCTTGATCGCGAGCTGCGCGTCGAGGACCCGCTCGACCGCCGCGTTCATCGCCTGCTTGTCCCGCGACAGGACTTCGTGCGCGTCCTCGAGGAGCACCGCGAGCGGCTTCGCGAACTCGTCGACGTGCTGCTCGAACTCGGTCGCGATCTTCTGGAGCTGCCCGCGGCTCGCGTCGGCCACGTCCCCGCCGAAGTGCTCGTCGCCGATGGTCTTCGCGACATCGCTTCCGACCGTCTCGGCGGACTCCACGACCTTCCCGCGGTACGTCGTCCAGTAGTCCGCGGCGCTCTTGACCGCGTCCACGGGGAGCTGGTTCACCTGCTGCCAGTTCAACTCGCTCACGGCGGTCACATCACATTCGAGCTGGAGCGGCGCTGCACGAGTCCCTTGTGCTTCTCGAACTCGTTCCCGGTGAACTCGTCGAGGTCCACCATCTCCTGCGAGTACACCGTCAGGAACTCCGCCAGGTTCACCACGAGCTCGCCCGTCGGCTTCATCCGCTTCCCGGCCCACGCCTCCGCGGCACCGCCGAGCGCCTCGCCCATCGACAGCCCGCCCGACGCGAGGGCGCCTGAGGTCTCCGCCATCGCAGCGGCCAGCGACGCCGCGCCCGCGTGCGCGTCGCTCTCGATCTGGAACAGCTCGTTCGCAGCCTTGATGAGCTGCTCCGCTTCCATATGGGGCATGGGGTCGCATCCGTTCGGACATGGGGGTCCTGCGGCCACCATATCAATCCCGCGCCGCCGACTCCAGATCCGAACGGGCCCAGCGAAAGCGGAAAGGCCCGGCCCGGGGAGAGGGAGGCCCTCCCCGGCCCGGGCCCGCGCCGCTCCTCCTGGGGAAGGGCGGCGGGTCGAGCAGCGGTCTGCGGCTCAGCCCTTCACGGCGCCGCCGGTCAGGCCGGAGACGATGTAGCGCTGCAGGCTCATGAAGACCGCGACCGTCAGGATCGACGTCAGGAGCGTGCCGGCCGCGAAGATGCCGAAGTAGGACGCGGGCGAGTTCTCGGCGGTGAGGGTCTTGAGCCCCACCGCGAGCGTCATCTCGGGCCGGTCGGTCAGGAACAGCGACGCGAGGATGAAGTCGTTCATCGTCCCCACGAACGCGAGGATCCCCGAGATCGCGATGATCGGCGCCGCCAGCGGCAGGATCATCCCGAAGAAGATCTGCGCGTGCGAGGCCCCGTCGATCGTCGCCGCCTCGTCGAGCTCCTTCGGGATCGTGTCGAAGAAGCCCTTCATCAGCCACGTCGACACCCCGAGCGCCCCGCCCATGTACACCAGCATCAGGCCCAGCTTCGTGTTCAGGCCCGCGATCGGGTAGAACTCGCCGATCGAGCCGAAGATCAGGTAGAGCGCGACGACCGCGAGGAACGCCGGGAACATCTGGATCAGCAGCAGGAACAGCAGCATCGGCCGCCGCCCCCGGAACCGGAACCGGCTGAACGCGTACGCCGCCAGCGACGAGATGAAGATGGAGATGAACGCCGCCGGGACCGCGATCATCAGCGAGTTCGCGAACCACGATGCGAACGGCACGTTGTCGTCGGTGAACAGCTTCTGGAAGTTGCCGAGGCCGAACGAGGTCGGCAGGAGGTTCGTCGACGACAGGGTCCCGTTCGGGTTGAACGCCGCCGACACCACGTACACGATCGGGACGAGCCCGAACAGCAGCGCGGCCAGTGCGACCGCATGCCGCCAGCCGGTGTCCGCGGCCCATTTGAGGAACGACTTGCGGCCCTTGCGCTTCGTCGCGACGGCAGTGGTCATGAGTACACGTCCTCCTGGTTGCGGGTGAAGCGGAACATGACCGCCGAGATCGTGGCGACGATGAGGAAGATGAACACGCTGATCGCGCTCGCGAAGCCGTAGTCGGCGCTGGAGGAGCCGAACGCCTGCCGGAACGCGTACGTGATGAGCAGGTCGGTGCCGCCGACGGCGTCGCCGGCCTCGAACGGGTGGCCGCCGCTGAGCAGCTCGATCGCGTTGAAGTTGTTGAAGTTGAACGCGAACGACGAGATCAGCAGCGGCGTCAGCGCGATCAGCAGCAGCGGCAGCGTGATCTTGCGGAACGCGGTGACGCCGGTGGCCCCGTCGATCTTCGCCGCTTCGAGCGAGTCGGACGGGAGCGCCTGGAGCGCGCCGAGCGAGATCAGGAACATGTACGGCCAGCCGAGCCAGGTGTTCGCGATGAGGACCATCGCGCGGGCCGGCCAGGTGCCGCCGTACCAGTTCACGTTCAGGCCGAACAGCTCGTTGACGAGGCCGAAGTCGCGGTTGAACATCTGCGCCCACACCAGCAGCATCGCGAACGACGGCATCGCGTACGGCAGGATCATGAAGGCCCGGTAGACCTTCGTGCCGCGCATGCCGGGCCGGTTGAGGGCCATGGCGGTGCCGAGGCCGATCGCGAAGGTGAACAGGACCGACCCGGCCGCGAACGCGACGTTCCAGGTGAAGACGCCCAGGAACGGGCCGCGGATGTCCGGGTCGGTGAGGACGTCGAGGTAGTTCCCGAAGCCGATGTTCACCCGCCAGCCGACGAGCGCGGCCTGGCCGTCCTCGGTGACGAAGGTCCCGGTCTCGTCGTCGGCGTACCAGACGGTGCCGGTCGCCGAGTCGGTGATGCAGTCGCACGCCTCGTCGTACGAGCGCGTCGACTCGCCTTCGAAGGCCGAGAGGCCCTGGACCTTGATGCCGGTGGTGTCCCCGGTCGGGACGGCGAGGTCGGCGAGTTCGGCCTGGCGCTCGTTGAGGTCGGCGAGGGTCCACACGGTGTAGCCGGGCGCGGCGGTGACGCGCCCGGTCGGGTCGACCGTGGCGCCGTCGAGCTCGGCGAGGCCCGCCTCCGTCCCCGCCCAGGTGGACCCGTCGGCGGTGTCGGTGAGCAGGAGCGTCAGCTCACCGGACGCGGACTCCCCGACGGCGAGCAGGTAGGTCGCGCCGCCGGGGGTCTGCTGCACGCCCGCGGCGATGATCGACTCGGTCGCCTGCTCCTTGTCGACCCGGTGCCCGTCCCCGTAGTTGGAGAACGAGGTGCCGACGGTGAGCACGACCGGGAGGATCTGGAAGGCGATGAGCAGCAGCGTGCCGGGAACCAGGTACTTGAGCTGGACCGCCCGGCGCTGGAGGTACACGTAGAAGAGCACGGCCGCCACGGCCGCCTCCAGCGCCAGGCCCCACCAGGCCCCGGCGGCGATGAGCGGCACCGCCGCCCAGACGGCCAGCGCGGCGACCACCGCGAGTACCGCGATCTTGGCGATCAGGCCCGCGGCGGTCGTGGAGCCTTGGGCACGTTGGTCGAGCACAGTGCGATCCTTCGCTCGTCGGGGTGTCGTTCGTCGGTGTCCTGCCCGGGTGATCAGCCGGCGACGGCGTCGCGGATGGACTGCGCGGCGGTGGTCGCGGCGGCCTCGCCGGTGGAGACGCCGTCGATGGCGTCGGCCTCGGCGCGGCCGAAGGGCTCCCAGACGGCGTTCATCGCGGGGATGTTCGGCATCGGGACGGCGTTCTCGCCGGCGGCGGCGAAGCCCTGGACGTCGGCGTTGTCGGCGGAGAAGGCCTCGGCGGCGGCGGTGAGCGCCGGGAGGCGGCCGCCGGCTTCGGCGAGCTTGAGCTGGAGGTCCTCGGTCAGGACGTAGTTGGTGACGAACTCCTGGGCGAACACCGCGTTCTGCGCCGCCGAGGAGATGTAGAAGCCCTGGACGCCGAGGAACGGCGAGGCCGGGCCCTGGCCCTCGAAGCCGGGGATGGCGGTGACCTCGTAGTTGAGGCCCGCGCCCTGGACGTCGGTGAGCGCCCACGGCCCGGAGATCATGAAGGCGGTCTTGCCGTCGACGAAGAACGGGATGGTGTTCGTGGCGTCGATGGTGGTCTTGAGGACGCCCGCGGCGCCGAGTTCGGCGAACTTCTCGAACGCGGCGATGCCGCCGGGGGAGTCCACGCCGACGTCGTTCGGGTCGAGGTTGCCGGCGCCGTCGTCCTTGAACAGGTAGCCGCCCATGGACGCGAACAGCGGGTAGGCGGAGTAGGCGTTGCCGTCGACGCCGACCTCCATGGTGAGGACCTCGTCGGTGCCGGCGGCCTGGCCGGCGGTGACGAGCTCCTCGAAGGTGGCGGGGGCGTCGGGGGCGAGGTCGGTGTTGCGGATCAGGCCCAGGTTCTCGACCGCGTAGGGGACGCCGTACAGGTTGCCGTCCACGGTGAACGCCTTGACGGCGGTCTCGTTCAGGGCGCCGGACTGGTCGGCGCTGAGGGCGATGGGCGTGATGACGCCGTCGGCGGCGAACTGGCCGGACCAGTCGTGCGCGCCCACGACGATGTCGGGGCCCTGGCCCTGCTGGGCGGCGGTGACGAAGTCCTCGCGAAGGGTCTCCACGTGCTCTTCGACGGTGACCTTCACGCCGACGGTCGACTCGAAGTCCTTGACGAACTCCTTGAGGACGGGCGTGCGGGTCTCGTCGGCCCAGATCACGAGCTCCCCGGAGAACTCCGGGGTCTCCTCGGCGCCGTTGTCGCCGTCGTCGGAGCCGCAGGCGGCGGCCGCGCCGAGGGCGGCGGCGGAGACGGCGGTGATTCCCAGGGTCCTTCTGCGCATGTCTTCTTCTCCTCATTGAGGGGCCCCGGGGCGGGGGCCGCTGGTCCGGGGACTCGCGTCCCGACTACCGAGAACATTAGCAAGATGTTTCAGAACCAGGAAAGCCTTGCAACCAAACTGTTGCCAAGTTTCAGATACGCTAGGCTGTCATCATGCGGCTTCGACTCTCCGACATCGCCCGGCAGGCCGGGGTCAGTGAGGCAACGGTGTCCCGGGTGCTCAACGACAAGCCCGGCGTGGGTCAGCAGACCCGACAGTCCGTCCTCACCGCCCTCGACGTGCTGGGCTACGAACGCCCCCAGGCGCTCCGCAAGCACGCCATCGGCCTCATCGGCCTCGTCGTGCCCGAGCTCGAGAACCCGATCTTCCCGCTCTACGCGCAGACGATCTCGAACGTCCTGGCCGGTTCGGGCTACACTCCGGTGCTCTGCACCCAGACCCCCGGCGGCGTCTCCGAGGACGAGTTCGTCGAGATGCTCCGCGAGAGGGCGGTTGCCGGCATCATCTTCGTCTCAGGGCTCCACGCGGACACCACCGCGAGCACCGCACGGTACCAAGAGCTCAAGGACAAGCGCCTCCCGGTGGCCTTCGTCACCGGCCACCCGGAGGGCGTCGAAGCCGCGTCGTTCTCCTGCGACGACACCGTCGCCGCCCGCATCGCCGTCGAGCACCTCGCCGGGCTCGGCCACACCCGGATCGGCCTCGTCTCCGGCCCCGACCGGTACTGGCCCGTGCGCCGCAAGATCTCCGGCTACCGCGCCGCCATGCAGGGCGTCGGACCCGAGCTCATCGAACTCACCCTCTTCGGCGAGCAGGGCGGCCACGCCGCCGCCTCCCGCCTCATCGACCGCGGCGCCACCAGCGTCGTCTGCGGCTCCGACATGATGGCCCTCGGCGCGATCCGCGCCGCCGAAGAGCGCGGCCTCACCGTCCCGCAAGACTTTTCAGTCGTCGGCTACGACGACTCGCCCCTCATCGCCCACACCAACCCCCCGCTCACGACCGTGCGGCAGCCGGTGCGCGACATCGCCACCGCCGCCGCACGCGCCCTGCTCGACGAGATCGCCGGGCAGCCCACGCCGTCGTCGGAATACCTGTTCCGGCCCGAACTCGTCGTACGCGGTTCCACCGGTGCGGCACCCCGAGAAGACTGAAGGGAACTCACCGATGAGCGAACACTGGTGGCGCGACGCGGTCATCTACCAGGTGTACCCGCGTTCGTTCGCCGACGCGAACGGCGACGGCATGGGCGATCTGGAGGGCATCCGCTCCCGCATCCCCTACCTCGCGCGGCTCGGCGTCGACGCCATCTGGCTGTCGCCGTTCTACGCCTCGCCGCAGAAGGACGCCGGCTACGACGTGTCGGACTACCGAATGATCGACCCGCGCTTCGGCGACCTCGGCGACTTCGACCGGATGCTCGCCGACGCCCACGCCGCCGGCATCCGCCTCATCGTCGACCTCGTCCCGAACCACACCTCCTCGGCGCACGAGTGGTTCCAGGCCGCGCTGGCCGCGGCCCCCGGCTCGCCGGAGCGGGCGCGCTACCACTTCCGCGACGTCGACCCGGCCGACCCGGACACGCCGCCGAACAACTGGCAGTCGATCTTCGGCGGCCCCGCGTGGACGAAGACCGCGGACGGCGCCCAGTGGTACCTGCACCTGTTCGACTCCTCGCAGCCGGACCTGAACTGGGACAACCCCGAGGTCCACGCCGAGTTCCAGTCGGTCCTGCGGTTCTGGCTCGACCGGGGCGTCGACGGGTTCCGCATCGACGTCGCGCACGGCATGGTCAAGGCCGAGGGCCTCCCGGACACCGGCGGCGACGGCACGATCGAGATGATCGGCACCACGCAGGCCCCGTTCTTCGACCAGGACGGCGTCCACGACATCTACCGCACGTGGCGCCCGATCATCGAGGAGTACGACGGGGACCGCATCTTCGTCGCCGAGGCGTGGACAGACTCGGCCGAGCGCCGCTCGCTCTACCTGCGGCCCGACGAGCTGCACCAGGCGTTCAACTTCGACCTCGTGCTCGCGCCGTTCCAGGCCGCGGACTTCCGCAAGGCCATCGACTCCGAGATCGCGAACAACGCCGGCGTCGGGGCCCCGTGCACGTGGGTCCTGTCGAACCACGACGTGCAGCGCCACGTCACCCGCTACGGCGGCGGCGAGCGCGGCCTGGCCCGCGCGAAGGCCGCCACCCAGCTCCTGCTCTCGCTCCCCGGGGTCGTGTACGTCTACCAGGGCGAGGAGCTGGGCCTGAACGAGGTCCTCGACCTCCCCGCGGAGGTCCGCGAGGACCCGGCGTTCTTCCGCACGAACGGCGAGCAGATCGGCCGCGACGGCTGCCGCGTCCCGCTCCCGTGGCGGCGCGAGGGCGTCTCGCTCGGCTTCGGCCCGGCGGGCGAGCCGTGGCTGCCGCAGCCGGCCGACTGGTCCGGGCTGTCGGCCGAGGCCCAGGACGGCGCCGCCGGCTCGACCCTCGAGTTCTACCGGGCCGCGATCAGCCTGCGCAAGGAGCTGCGCGCCGGCGTCACCGGCCTGACCTGGCTCGACGACCCGGGCGACAACGCCTTCGCCTTCGACAACGGCGCCCTCGTCACGGTCGTGAACTTCAGCGACGACCCGGTCCCGGTGGCCGGCTACGGCACCGAGGTGCTCCTGGCGAGCGCCGACCTCGTCGACGGCAACCTTCCCGGCGGCGCGGCGGTCTGGTTCAAGAAGTAACGCAAGCGAAAGCAAGGGGCGGCGGGCCGAAGGCCCGCCGCCCCTCTCGTCTCTGAGGCAGCGGAGGGCCTGCCGGTCCTGCATCTCTACCGGCTCGAGGCGGGCGAATACCATCTGGTGAGTGAGCAATACGGCCGCGTGGTCCTCGACGAACCGATCAGGGTCAACGCCAAGCTCGAAGGCAACTGGTAATCGAAGTAAAACCGAAGGGCCCGGCCGCAACGCGGCCGGGCCCTCTCGTTTCGCCTTGCGGCGCAGTCTTACTTGATCTTGTTGCCCGCGGAGCGGAGCTGCTGGCAGGCCTCGATGATGCGGGCGGCCATGCCGGCCTCGGCGAGCTTGCCGTAGGCGCGCGGGTCGTACGCCTTCTTGTTGCCGACCTCGCCCTCGACCTTGAGCACGCCGTCGTAGTTCTTGAAGATGTGGTCGACGATCGGACGCGTGAACGCGTACTGGGTGTCGGTGTCGATGTTCATCTTGATGACGCCGTAGTCGACGGCGTCGGAGATCTCCTGCGCGGTCGAGCCGGAGCCGCCGTGGAAGACCAGGTCGAACGGCTTGTCCTTGCCGGTGTCCTTGCCGATCTCGTCCTGGATCTCCTTGAGGATCTCCGGGCGCAGGTGCACGTTGCCGGGCTTGTAGACGCCGTGCACGTTGCCGAAGGTCAGGGCCGTCATGTAGCGGCCGTTCTCGCCGGAGCCGAGGGCCTCGACGGTGGCGCGCGCGTCGGCGACGGTGGTGTAGAGCTTCTCGTTGATCTCGGCTTCGACGCCGTCCTCTTCGCCGCCGACCACGCCGATCTCGACCTCGAGGACCACGCGGGCCTTGGAGGTGCGGGCCAGGAGCTCCTGGGCGATCTGGAGGTTCTCGTCGAGCGGCACGGCCGAGCCGTCCCACATGTGCGACTGGAAGAGGGGTTCCTCGCCGCGGGCGACGCGCTCTTCGCTGATGGCCAGCAGCGGGCGGACGAAGCCGTCGAGGTGGTTCTTCGGGCAGTGGTCGGTGTGGAGGGCGACCTTGACCGGGTAGTTCTTGGCGATCTCGTGCGCGGCGGCGGCGAGCGCGACGGCGCCGGTGACCTTGTTCTTGATCGTCGGGCCGGAGAGGTACTCGGCGCCGCCGGTCGAGACCTGGACGATGCCGTCGGACTCGGCCTCGGCGAACGCGGCCAGGGCGGCGTTGAGCGTCTGGGTCGAGGTGACGTTGATGGCCGGGTAGGCGAAGGAGCCGGCCTTCGCCCGATCGAGCATCTCGTTGTATTCCTCGGGTGTTGCGATAGGCATGCTGCCTGCTCCTTAGACAAGTCGTTGATTGCTCCCCGACCGGGGGCCAGACCCAGACGCCGCTGTCTGATGGCCTCGAGACTATTGCTTCGAGGTGAAGTATTGCCCACGAACATGTGAAGGCGTAACTCAGGCTACCTGGTGGTTCGCTGGCCGGACCGGGCCCTCGCCACTACGGTGGAGTATATGAATTATCAGCAGGAATGGGCGGACGACTTCGAGGAGTTGTCCGAG
Organism: Glycomyces albidus; assembly: GCF_009451885.1. GTDB lineage: Bacteria > Actinomycetota > Actinomycetes > Mycobacteriales > Micromonosporaceae > Glycomyces > Glycomyces albidus. The sequence goes on along the minus strand of NZ_WIAO01000008.1, from coordinate 20,389 downwards.
TTCGACCTGGCCGACTCCGCCGAACCCGAAGGCGAGGGCGATCCGGAGGCGCCGGTCTCGGACCCGGACGTGCCCGACGAAGCCGATCCCGCGGACGCGGCCGAGCAGCTGCAGGAGATCCCGATCGACGAGGACGACGAGTCCCCGGTCTGACGGGTGGGACGAGACGGGGCCCGGCCGGTTCGTACCGGCCGGGCCCCTGTGCATCTCCGTCCTTACGCCGTACCCAGACGGTCGAGGATCCATGCGAGGTTGAACGCCTCTTCCTCCCAGGCGTCGTACCGCCCGGACCGGCCGCCGTGGCCGGCCTCCATCTCGGTCTTGAGCAGCACGTCGGACTGCGGGCTCTCGTGACGGAGCTTCGCGATCCACTTCGCGGGCTCGTGGAAGCCGACGCGGGTGTCGTTGAGGCTGGTGACCGCCAGGATCGGCGGGTAGGTGTCGCCGGTGACGTTCTCGTACGGCGAGTACGACTTCATGTAGGCGTACACCTCGGGCGACTCGAGCGGGTTGCCCCACTCCTCCCATTCGATCACCGTGAGCGGCATGGTCGGGTCGAGGATCGTGTTGAGCGCGTCGACGAACGGGACGTCGGCGAGGATGCCGGCGAACCGCTCGGGGGCGAGGTTCGCGACGGCGCCCATGAGGAGGCCGCCGGCGGAGCCGCCGCGGGCGACGATCCGGTCGGCCCAGCCGACGTCGACGAGGTGGTTCGCGCAGTCCACGAAGTCGGTGAACGTGTGCTTCTTCTGGAGCAGCTTGCCCTGCTCGTACCACTGCCGGCCCATCTCGCCGCCGCCGCGGACGTGCGCGATCGCGAAGACCACGCCGCGGTCGAGGAGGCTCAGGCGCGCGATGGAGAAGTACGGGTCGATGGAGTGCTCGTAGGAGCCGTACCCGTACAGCAGGCACGGCGCGGTCCCGTCGGCTTCGACGCCGGCCTTGGCGACGATGGAGATCGGGACCTTCGTGCCGTCGGCGGCGGTGGCCCATTCGCGGTACTGGACGTAGTCGGCGGGGTCGAAGTCGCCGAGCACCGGGGTGCGCTTGCGCAGGTGCAGCTCGGCGTCGTCGATGTCGTAGTCGTAGACCGACGACGGCGTCACCAGCGAGGTGTAGCTGAGGCGGATCTGCCGCGACTCGTAGTCGGGGTTCTCGCCCAGGCCGACGGAGTAGATCGGCTCGTCGAACTGGATCTCGGTGAGGTTCGCGTCGCCGCCGGCTCCGCCTTCCAAGATGGCGACCTGCGAGAGCCCGGCCCGGCGCATGGAGACGACGACGTGGTCCCGGAACGCGTCGGCCGACTCGAGTCGGACGGCCTCGTCGTGGGGGATGACCTCGTGGAACCGGGTGGTGTCCTCGACGGGCGTCCACCCGAGCGTGAAGTTCTCGGCGTTGCGGTTGTGCAGCACCCAGAACCGGTCGCCCTGGTGGTCGACGGAGAGCTCGACGCCCTGCTCGCGGCCGTTGCCGAACACGGTGAACTCGCCGGTCGGGTCGGCGGCGTCGAGGTAGCGGACCTCGGTGGTGATCTTCGAGCCGGAGACGATGAACAGGTACCGCTCGGAGCGGGTCAGGTCGATCCCGGTCCAGAACCGCTCGTCGACCTCCTGGTAGACCAGCACGTCCTTGTCCTCGTGCTCGCCGAGGACGTGCCGCCACACCTGGTACGGCCGCCACGCGTCGTCCACTTTGGTGTAGAAGAACACGGAGCCGTCGAGGGACCACGAGCCGCCGTAGAAGACGTTCGGGATGTCGTCGGGGAAGTCCTCGCCGGTGCGCAGGTCCCTGAAGCGCAGCGTGAAGCGCTCGTCGCCGGAGTAGTTGACCGCGTAGGCGAGCAGGTTCCCGTCGGGGGAGACGTCGCAGGTCCCCAGGGAGAAGAAGTCGTGGCCCTCGGCGAGCTCGTTGCCGTCGACGAGGATCTCCTCGCCCTCGACGGCCACGCCGGCCTCGACCTGGGGCGGGGTGTCGCCGGCGGCCTTGACGCGGCACTGGATGCCGTACTGCTTGCCCTCTTCGGTGCGCCCGTAGTACCACCAGCCGCGCTTGCGGACGGGGACGGAGAGGTCGGTCTCCTGGGTGCGGCCCTTGATCTCGCCGAAGATCGCCTTGCGGAGCCCGGCGAGGTGCGCGGTGCGCGATTCGGTGTAGGCGTTCTCGGCCCGGAGGTAGTCGAGCGTCTCGGGGTCCTCGGGGTTCTTCAGCCAGGCGTACGGGTCGTCGACGGTGTCGCCGTGGTGGGTTCGCGCGTGTTCGCGGCGGGGTGCCGCGGGTTTCGCGGGTTGCGTTTCCGACATGCCTCAACTGTAAGGGCCCGGCGCGGGCAGCGCCGGTCACAGCGCGCCCGCCTCCAGTCGATCATAAGTTACCCGTGAGTAACATATCTGGAGTCTGAATCCCATGAAAACGCCCGAACCAGGGCGCACCGGCCTGTGAGGATAGTGTCCATGAGCGACAGGAGCGACGACGGCGGAGCCGTGCCCGAAACGTCCGTGCGCGGCGGCGAGCCCGAGATCACCGAACCCGCAACCGAATCGACCACCACCCGAGCCGTCCCGGCCCCCGCACCCGGGCCCGCGCCGATCGCACATCCGCGCGAAGGCGCCCCCGCCCCCAGGCCGCTCCCCGACGCCGAGCGCACCGCCCCGCCCCGCGAGACCGGACCGGCCCCGGCCCCGCCCGAGCCCGAACCGGCCATGCCGGGGACCGGACCCGACCTGCCGCCCCTGGCAGAGACCGACCCGACCGCCGCCCTGCCCCCGCTCCCCGACGCCGAACGCGCCGCCCTGCTCGAACACCCCAACTGCCGGCCCTTCCTCGAAGCCCAGGGCCTCACCGCCACCGGCCGCCAAGGCCCCGTCTTCACCGACGTCACCCTCACCGCCCAACTCGGCCAGGTCGTCGCCGTCACCGGCGACGGCGGCGACGGCCGCTCCTCCCTCCTCCTCGCCCTCACCGGCCGCTTCCGGCCCGTCTCCGGCACCCTCCGCGTCGACGGGCAGACCCGCCCCTCCCAGATCCGCCGCCGCTTCACCATCGCCCAAGCCGGACCCCACATCCGCTTCGCCGACTACCACACCGTCGCCGCCTGCATCAAAGAGACGATCACCGTCACCGGCGGCGCCGCCACCGCCGCCAACATCCACGCCTGGCTCGACCGCCTCGCCGTCGGCGTCGACACCGGCGACACCTTCGGATTCCTCCCCCGCATCGACCAGATCCGCTTCACCATCGCCTGCGCCGCCGCGAGCCGCGCCCCCGCCATCGCCGTCGACGACGCCGACACCGGCCTCGACATCAGCGGCGCCGAACGCGTCTTCGAAGCCCTCCGCACCGTCGCCGACGCCGGCCAGCTCGTCATCGCCGCCTGCACCCGCACCGGACCGCCCGCCGACACCGTCATCGACCTCCGCGGCCACGACACCCACCAGCACACCAACCCCCAACTCGAGCACGCCGGAGGCCACCAGTGAGCACCATCATCCTGAGCCCGTTCAGACTCGCCGCCGCCGAACTCCGACGCTTCCGCGGCCACCCCCTCCGCAGCCTCGCGCTCGCCGCCATCGTCCTCATCCCGCTCGTCTACGGCGGCCTCTACCTCTGGTTCGCCTGGAACCCCTACGGCAGGCTCGACCACATGCCCGTCGCCGTCGTCAACGAAGACCAGGGCGCCACCGTCACCACCGACGGCGAGACCACCGCCATCAACGGCGGCGACCAGCTCGTCGACCAGCTCAAAGCCGACCGCATCTTCGACTGGCGGTTCACCACCGCCGCCGAAGCCGCCCGCGGCCTCGACGACGGCGACTACTACATGGTCATCACCGTCCCCGAGGACTTCTCCGCCCGCCTCGCCAGCCTCTCCGGCACCGACCCCGAACAGGCCACCGTCGAATTCGACCTCAACGACGCCAACGGCTACGTCGCCGGCATCATGGCCTCCACCGCCGAAGCCGAACTCCGCAACCAGATCAACACCGCCGTCTACGTCACCTTCGCCACCACCATCTTCGGCGACCTCACCGACCTCAACCAGGGCCTCACCGACGCCGCCGGCGGCGCCGGCGACCTCACCGACGGCCTCGCCACCGCCCAGGCCGGCGCCGCCGGCCTCGAAACCGGACTCGGCGACCTCACCACCGGCGCCCAGCAGGTCGCCGACGGCGCCGACCAGGTCAGCGACGGCGTCGACCAGGCCGTCGGCACCGCCCAGCCCGTCGTCCAGACCCTCGCCGACAACTGGGACCGGATCCAGACCGGCGCCTCCAGCGCCGCCGACCTCGCCGACCGCGCCGACACCGACCTCGCCGCCGCCTACGACGCCCTCTGCACCGCCGACCCCGACGCCGACCCCGCCGCCTGCACCGCGCTCCAAAGCTTCATCACCGACGCCGACCAGGCCAACAGCGACATCCAAGCCGCCGACGACCGGATCCAGGCCACCACCACCGACACCCTCGACCAGGCCTCCGCCGACCTCACCGCCCTCCAGACCGGCGCCGCCGACGTCGCCGACGGCGCCTCCCAGGTCGCCGCCGCGGCCGCCACCGCCGAAACCGGCGCCGCCGACCTCCACGACGGCCTCACCGACCTCCACGACGGCGCCGGCACCCTCGCCGCGAGCCTCGCCACCGCCGCCGAATCCGTCCCCAGCACCAACCCCGCCGAAGACGCCGACAACGCCGAGGCCTACGGCAGTCCCGTCGCCATCAGCGAGGACAACCTCAACCCCGCCGACACCTACGGACGCGGCCTCGCCCCGTTCTTCATCGCGATCGCTCTGTGGGTCTTCGGACTCATGGCCTACCTCGTCCTCTCCACGGCCAACCAGCGCGCCCTCGCCGGACCCCTCCGCTCCGTCCCGATCGCCCTCGGCGGCTGGCTCCCCGCCGCCTTCCTCGGCGTCCTGTCCGCGGCCGCCCTCTACCTCGCGATCGACCTCGGCCTCGGCCTCGACCCCGCGAACGCCCTCGACACGATCGGATTCTCGATCCTCGTCATCCTCACGTTCTCCGCCATGGCGCACCTGTGCAAACTCGCCTTCGGCACCGCCGGCAGCCTCCTCCTCGTGGTCCTCCTCATGCTCCAGCTCACCAGCGCCGGCGGACTGTACCCGGTCGAGACCACGCCCGGGTTCTTCCAGGCCCTCCATCCGCTGCTCCCGATGAGCTACGTCGTCGACGCCCTCCGCGTCACCATCAGCGGCGGCGACACCGCGGCCCTCACCCGGGCCCTGATCGTCCTCGCCGCCTACCTGGTGGGCGCGCTCGCGCTCTCGTCGCTGGTCGTCGCCGGCAGGCGACGGTGGAAGCCCGACAGCCTGAACGAACCGCTGCGGGTCTGAACCGGCGCCCGCGGACAGGCCGACGCCGGGGCTCCCCGGGACACGCTCCGGGAGCGCGTCCCGGTCACCGCTCGATGAGCGGCGCCAACCCGTCCAGCGTCCGCTCCAACCCGAACGCGAACGCATGGTCCGCGTCGTACGCCGCGTCGTGCGCCTCCCCGGCGGCCTGCCCGACCCGCACCGCGGTCGGGAACCGCTCGGGGTCGAGCACCTTCGCGAGCAGCGGCCCGTTGGCCTCCCACCACTCCTGGTCACTCATCGCGCTGGCGGCGCGCTCGGCGTCGGCCTGGGCCGCGTCTTGGGCGGCGATGCGCACGAACCCCAGCAGGTGCGCGAGGACGTCGTCCATTTCGACGTCGCCGAGTCCCAGCCCTTCGAGCGCTTGCAGCTCGTGCTCGTACTTCGCGCACTGCCCGGGCCCGAGCGGCGGCCGGCTCGGCGATGCGGCGGCCGCCCACGGGTGGGCCCGGTAGAGCGCGTAGTTGTCCTGGGCGACCGCGGCCAGCCGCTCGCGCCAGGGCCGCCCTCCGACCTCGGTGCGCTCCATGGAGATGAACAGGAAGTCGAGCATGAGCGCGACGAGCTCGGTCTTGCCGGGCACGTAGGTGTACAGCGTCATCGGCGCCTTCCCCAGCTCCTGCGCCAACCGCCGCACGGTGAGGGCTTCGAGCCCTTCGCGATCGGCGAGTTCGACCGCGGCGGCGACCACCGCATCGACGGTCAACCCCTTCCGCGGCCCGCGGCCGGCCTCTGGGGCGGCCCTCCACAGCAGTTCGAGCAGATTCGGCTTCGGAGTCTCAGTGGCACTAGTCACGCGTAAATCCTATCCAGAAAACTTGTACATCGTACGACGTACTAAGTACAATATACAGCGTACGAAGAAACGACCTCGCTAGGAGCGCTCATGCGAATCACCTCGTCCGCCGTCTCGCTCAACGTCGCCGACCCGACCGCCTCCGCCGAGTTCCTCAAGCGCCACTACGGCTTCACCGAGGACATGGCCGCTGACGGGTTCATCTCCCTTTCCCGCCCCGACGCGGGCTTCAACGTCATCTTCCTGCGAACGGGCCTGCCGACTTTCAAGCCCGAAAGCGCGAAAGGCCATGCCGACGGCCTCCTCCTCGCCTTCGTCGTCGACGACATCGACGCCGAGTACGAACGCATCCAGGCCGAGGGCGTCGAGATCACCACTCCCATCGAGACCGAGGAATGGGGCGAGCGCTACTTCCAGACCGCCGACCCCAACGGCGTCATCATCCAGCTCGTCCAGTGGATGACCGACCCCGAAACTCCTGCCGCGTTATCCACACCCACGCCACCAGGCAAAATAATCGATACTCACGAAGTTATCCACAGGCGTGGAATCGCTCCTGTACACGGGTTGTCTGATCTGTGATCGTTAGTAGCAAAAACGCCTTCCTCCTGGTGGTGGTTGGAGGAGGAGGGAGGTGGTGCCGGTTCTGGCAGGACTGGCGGCGAATGTGGGATACCCCGGGGGCCGCCCCCGAAGACCGCGCGGGAGTGCACTCCCGCGCGGCTCCTGCCAGAACACCTCGCGAGGAACAAGACGCGGGCGCGTCGGCGACCAGCCGACGCGCCCGCACCGACAAACCGAGACCACCGATAACCCAAGCCCGATTCACGAGACAGAACTGACCAACGACGCGGCCTGGCCGCAGCACCGGCCCACGGCGCCGAGCCGGCGCCCGATCGAAACGGGACAACCCCGCGGGGCGAACCTAGGAAAGCCGGAACAACGCCGAGCTGTGCGGTTGGAGCTTCACCCGCAGGTGGTCGCCGGGCACGATGTCCGAGCGGTTCCAGCAGTCCCGCACCTCCGCGGGCTGGGACACGCCCAGAGCTGACCAGGGAAGTTCCAGCTCGGCGGCTTCTTGGCCACGGTTGAAGACGGCGGCGAAGGCGCCGTCTTCGGAGGCCCATGCGAGGTGCTTGCCCTCGCGCCAGACTTCGCGGGCGCCGACGGGGTGGCGCTGCGCAGCCAGGACTTCGGGGTTGGTCAGGAGTTCGATCGTTTCAGCGCTGGATCCCGGCAGGTCGGCGCCGACCATGAGCGGGGAGCGGGCGATGCACCAGAGGGTGAGCATCGTGCGCTGCTCGTCGGGCGACAAGAGACTCTCGCGGGGTTCGCCGACTTCGGCCCGGATGCCCATGCGGCCCAAAGGGAGCATGTCGGCGTCCGGCCAGTGGCCGGGTCCGGCGTGCGGGGCCCATTCGCGGAGGAGGTCGAACTGGGCGTTGATGTCGCGCCAGCGGTCCCAGAGGTCGGCGGAGATCCGCCACAGGTGCGAGTGGGCCTTGAGGTGCTCGGCGCGCGCGGTGGAGAGGTTCATGCCGGGGGAGAGGCTCAGGAGGATGTCGCGGTCGGCGCGGTCGATCGCGTGCCAGAACGCCTCGACCTCATCCTCCCAGTAGGGGGCGATCATGTCGTCGGCCTTGACGTAGTCCACGCCCCAGTCGGCGAACTGGCGGATCAGGGAGTCGTAGTACGCCTGGCCGCCCGGGTGCGAGTGGTCGATGCCCCAGTTGTCGTCCACCCAGGAGGAGAGCCGCTCGCGGTCGGGGATCTGCGCCGCCGAGTACTCGCTGCCCTTGATCGGGGTGTCGGCCGCGACCGCCTGGCGGGGGACGCCGCGGAGGATGTGGACGCCGAACTTGAGGCCGAGCGAGTGCACGTGGTCGGCGAGGGGCTTGAACCCCGCGCCGCCCGCGGCCGAGGGGAACCGGTTCGGGGCCGGCTGCGGCAGGCCGTACTCGTTGAGGACCAGCTTGGTACCCGAGTTGTAACCGCCCGCCCGAGCCGCCGGGTCGTACCACTGGATGTCCACGACGACGTACTCCCAGCCGTACTGGGCCATGTGCTCGGCCATGAACTCGGCGTTCGCACGGGTCTCGGCCTCGGTGACCGAGGTCCCGAACACATCCCACGAATTCCAGCCCATCGGCGGGGTGGCAGCGAGTCGGGTCACGAAAACCTCCTCGGGGGTAGGGTGCCCTGTACGCTACTCGCGCCCGCCGACGGCTTCCACTGCCCCTTCGGAAGGGTTGCGGCGCTTCGACTTGGTTCAACGGGGCTCGCGCCGACCCGTCGAGGGGAGGCCCCCGGCGGGCAAGTGCCTGATCGGGCGCCGCGCCCGGTGTGCCGAGGGGGCGGGCGTCACGTTCTCCGCAATACCAGTTCGGTGGCCCGACCGGGGATGTTGTACAGTGTTCACGGCAACGCGCGCGTTGTGTACGTCTGGCCAGGTAGCTCAGTTGGTACGAGCGTCCGCCTGAAAAGCGGAAGGTCGCCGGTTCGACCCCGGCCCTGGCCACCCTCATCACCAGGCGAAACACCCCGTCTACCAGGAACAACACTGGAAGGCGGGGTTTCCTCTTGTCCGGCTCCGATCGGCTGTACCCGGTGAAATCCGGCCCGTTTCCGGCCCCACAGCGGCCCAGGCATTTCGGTCAAATCATATTAATCGGTCAAAACGGTCATTTCAAACGTGAGGGTGCCACCTGCTGAAGGATGATTTTTCGGCCTGAAGCTGAAGCATCATCATCAGAGCGGGATCCAGGTACTCGGACTGAGCAGAACGGAGCTGATTTCTTTGCCGCACAGAGGAATCGGACTCTTCCGGATGGGGTGCCAGTTGCTCGGCGGTGAACACGGGGGCAGCGGGCATGGTCGGCAGGGCCCGGAGCGGATCGATCTCGGCGGCATGGCTCCGGGCCCATTCGAGCCACTCAGCGGCTGATTCCAGCTCCGGGGCGGCGGGATCGGCCGCCGCGATCTGCTCCTCGAAAGCATCGCAGTATGCCGAAATCGCCCGCATACGCTCGAATGCTGACACCTGCTGGTACAACGTCTCGGCGTAGAAGTGCCGCAACGCCTTCGAATGAGCGTCCGTTTCGGCCTTCTCGCGGGCGCGCTGCCGCTCGGCGGCCTCCTGTTCCTCGATCGCAGCGCGCTCACGGTCTTCAGCCGCACGAGTAGCGAGGCCATCGATGACTTCGGGCAGGCGATCCTCCAGCGTGCCCGTCTTGCGGTCAGCCCAACGGCATCTACTGCCCGACCTTGTATGGGGCAGCTCGATCTTGAGCGACTGCGATTTGACCGCATCGAGCGTCTGCGGAAACTCCTGATCGATCGTGACCCGGTAGGAGTACCCCTCGACGACCACCCAGATCCAGCCTTCACGGTGCTCTGACTGTCGGCGGATGCCGCTGTAGTGCAGCTCGGCCCCGGCCGAGCGATCCCGGACTTGCCAGCCGCGTTCTTCGGCGGCCGCGGCGAGCGCCTGCAACAGCAGTAGGGCCCGGTGCCGGAGCTGCTTCGGCATGGCGAGCTTCCCGGCATCGTCGCGGAGCCGGGCTACGGCCAGGTGCAGGCGGTCCAGCCGCTGCGGCACCGGCACCGGCGCCAGGGCCGCAGCGCTCTTGCGGGCGGCATTGGGATGGACGCTGGCCACGAGCGCGATGACCAAGCCGCCGCGTCCGGCCTTGGTGCACTCGATGAACTCGCCCTCAGGCACCAGCTCGTACCGCTTTGCATAGTGGATGGTCTTGCGCCAATGTTCGCGCTCGGACTCATTCGGACTCGGGACGACGATCCTGCGCTCCCGGACCAGCTGCTCGACCAGCGACAGCGCCTCCTGGCGGCGAGCCCCTGGGACGGCAGGACGCATTCTCGCGCTTGGTCCCGGATTCGACTCCGCATCCGCGTCGAGCACACGCCGCTGCTGCCTCGGCGGCGACCCGAGTTCAGATGCCCGCGTCGTGTCCCCAGGTTGGGCGCCGTCCCGATCGAGGAAGTCCCGGCCGGCCTCAGTGATCGTCGCCTGCCACTTCCCGCCAGTCCTGCGAACCGTCACCAGGCCACGGGAAGCAAGCGAGCGAGCCGAGATCCGCAGACCCACCCGATCATCCCCGCTGAGATCATCACCATCCCCGATCAACCGCAACGACGCGCGCTGGCGCTCGTTCAGCGGGGGTGACGTTCGCGCCATCGAGACTCCTCAAACTCGCCGGAAGCAGAAGAGCCCAGGCTCGCAGCTCGCTCAGCCTGCGGGCGTCTTTCATTGCCCGCGTGTCGAGAAGCCCTGCAGCAACCTCTAAACCTCGCGTGTTCCGCTGCGCTAGTTGTCGGCAGAGAAGAATTGTCTCGGCGTCCACAGCGTGACGTACCAGTCGGTGTCAGGAGTACCGGGCACGCTGATGGTGCCGTGCGCATCATGGTTGCTGAACCGGATGCGCAGGAGTCCGTCGTCGCCGTTCACCGCTGCCGCAGCTTCGGCGTCGGCGCAGTACGGGCGGTTGTAGTCGACCGAAGTGAGCGCCCAGTGGTTGAGGACAAGGTCCTCGCTGAGCGTGTCCTTGATCATCTGAATGGCCAGTCTCGTACCCATTCTCTGGACGTCTTTAGGGGGAAGAAATGCCATGACCTTGCCCCACTGGCGACGTTCCCAGGCTTCGAGCAGTGCGCGGGCCCGAGAGGTGACGGGGTCCTGGTCGAAGGTCGGGGCATCCGCAGTCAGGCGCCGTGCCGCAAATCCCTCCTTGTATCGGGAGCGCCGTCCAAGCTCCTGGAGTCCCTGGATTGCTTCAGGCCATCCGGCTTGGGGCTCAGGGGGTTCTGCTGCTTTCGTTGTGGCGGTGGCCCAGTCGGCGACGGCGAAGAGCATGTTCCATGTCTTTGTCGCAACTACGACGTTGTTGAAGTTCACAACGGTGCCGTGGACGATCCCGTGCCGGAACACTTCGAAGACCTCTTCGTCGACCCGTCGCTTCTTCGAGGTGTTGAAGGTCTTCAGCACATGGGTCAGGCCCATGTGGTGTCCCACCACGCTGTCCCAGGCCGTCATGTCCTCCGCGTCCCGAGCATGGAGCCCCTTGCGCACCGCTGGTTGGAAGTCGTTGACGAATCCGTCCATGACCGCGATCAAGTGCAGGGTGCAGCTGTCGAACTGTCTGTCCTCGTAATGATTGAGCGCCTGCCTGAGTTGTCGCATCCGGACCTGGAATCCCGGCTGCCGATTCAGTGTCGAGATCCACCATCTGAGTGTCCGGTGGTCCTGATACAGCGCGATAAAGCGCTCCTCCGCCTCGGCCGCATCCGCGGATTCGTCCAGCAGCAAGCGAACTTTCTTGGTGCTCAGCAGGGCATGGAAGATCCAGTTCCGCGCGCCGAGCTGTTCGTAGAAGTCGTCAACGGTACTGACGAGATGGTCCAGAAGTTGCTGATGCTCGGCGGCTTTGGCTCTCAGCTCGGAAGAGAACAGCGAGAGGGCCTTCATACCAAGCAGCTGCTGCGAGAGCTGTTGAAACGTCGGCAGATCCCGGACCGAACCGTACGGTGTCGGTGAGGGGCTCATGGGATGAGAGGTGGCCATAGACCATGCTAGTTCTTCTGGTTGTGTTCGTGCGGAGTCGATTCCTGCGGATGTCAGCGCTCAGGTGAGGACTGGGTTGAGATCGTGAGCGAATGAGGGTACTGGGGCCCGGGCTGTGGGGGCAAGGCGAGCAGCCACCCTGGGAACTGGCCTCCCCACGTGGTGCTCGATCGACCTCAACATTGACTCTCAGTCGGTCAGTGAGTCTTTCCAGGCGACCCCACGCAGTACGGCATCAGTCTGTCGAGCGTGAAGACGAACCTGCGAGAAGCCGGAGCGAAGAAGTACTCGGTACGATCTAGATGACCGGCGGCGGGCGCTCACGACCATGGGCGCCCGCCGTCCTCCTCCTGTTCCTGTTCCTGCCAGACTCCTGAGCCGCGGCCCGGACTGCCGGAGCGCTCGGCCTCGGCGGCGAGAGCCTCCACCTGAGCCGGGCCCATCAGATCGAGCAGGATCTGCGCGATCTGATGGGGATCGATTTCCTCGCGCTGGTCGCCGGCGACCCGGACCCGCAACTGCTTCCTCGGCATGTGCATCCCCATTCTCTTTGATCGAGCGAGGGGCACTCCTGACCCAGAACTATCGCCGCAACTTCGCGCCTGTCGGGCTGCGACACGTCGCGGCGAAGGACGAGGCTTGGGTGCTGTCGTACTGCCCTGCTACAACCGTTGGATGGATGGCGTCGCGCGTCCCACGCGCTATCAGCACATGAGCACGGAGGCTGAAGTTTTGCTTGCCGCGGGCGAGTCCGCGGGGATCGAGTACAAGCGCGAAGCCAAAGCGGTCAAGTCAGCGACGTTGGCGGCGTTGGCGAACTGGGTCGCACTCGACCCCTCCCGCGAAGTCGCTCACCTGCTCGTGGGCGTGGAAGAGGTGACTGACCGGGTAACCGGTTTGACCTCTGGCGTCGTGTACGGCTTGTCGAACGGACTCGACCAGTCGGTGGCGCAGATTCTGGATGCATCAAGCACCATCTGTCCGATTCCGGTGGAGCTGTTCGTCGTGGAGGAGGCCGTGAACGAGGAGCACCCGTTTCTACGAGTCGAGGTGCGGCCCGCCACAGCACCGCACCACGACGGGCAAGGACGACGGCAAACGCGGCAGGGCCGGTCCACGAGAGCCATGACGGACGACGAGCTGCTCCGGGTCTATCTCGACCGCGAAGCCGGCTCGTTCGCCACCAGGTTCCGCCATACCACCACCGAGCTGCGTGAGGCCGTCGGCGCTGTGGGGTCCCAGGTCGACCAGATCGCCGAGGCTATCGAGCGCAACATCGGCGGCCCGCTGGAGGAGCTGACGGCCACGGCGCACCGTGCCGTCTCCGCCGCCGAGGACGCCGAGTCCGCCGCGATGAGCGCCGGATCGGCGGCCAACATGGTGGAGGACGGCGTGACCAAGGTCGAACGGATGGTCCGTGATCTGAGCGAGGTCGTCGACGAACTCCAGGACGACTCACTCGACGCCCTCGTCTCGCGTGTCTTTCACCTCCGGAGGCGAGTGTGGTGGGTGTTCTCCCTCGACACCTCGAAGCGATCCTCGGCCGCTGCCGAGCGCCTGACCATGTGGATGCACCAGCAGCTCTCAGGTGACATCTCACCCGAAGCCGCACGCAACTCGTGGGAACTGCAAGTGTGGGACCAGCTCCTGGCCCAGCGGAAACAGCAGAAGGGCGCGAGAGGCACCCTGAAGTGGTGGACTGCCGCAGCTGCGGAGATCAAGGGCTACCTCAAATCCCCCGCCTTCCAAGGCCCCGAACTCCCCGACCTGCGCGCAGAGCTGAACGGCGACATCAACGAAGCCTTTGGCAACCCCGAGAGCCTCACCCGTGAGTTCTACGACTCGCTGCAGCGCTGACCGGGCCACACGACCATCACCACGACTCACCCGCACAGGAGCACTCAACCGTGACCGCACCCCAGGACCAGCCCCTGACTCCGCCGCGTCTCACCACTGAGTACGTTGAGGCGATCCTCGACCGCGTCCGGGACTACGCTCTCTGCTCGGACCTGCGCATGTACGCCTGGGCCCGGCGCAGGCGCGCCGAAAATGCAGGCGAAGACCCGGCAGCGATCGAATACAAGAAGTCCGTCGAGCGGTACAAGACCGAGGACGCCGAAGACGCCTTCGAAGCGCTGCAGGAGTTCCTGAACAAATTGACCACGGGCCAGCCTCCGGCACTGGCTGATGACAATGAGGAGCCCATCACAGACTCCCTTCGTGAGCAATTCGCGCGCACCGATTCGGCCGTCGCCGAGCGGGGCGTCCCCGACGACGTCCTGGCGCCCCTCGCGGCGGTCGGCGTGGTCGTCTCCGCGTGGCGCAACACGCTCGAGCCCTGGCACTACCTGTTCACCGACGCGCAGATGTCGTGGATGAGCCTGATCGCCACCCGCGACATCGCACCGCACATGAACCCCGCCACCAATACCCCCGACTTCACCGCCATCGAGCAGGTCCTGTGTGACGGCGACCGTCTCGTCCTCCCCGGAATCCCCGCACATGACGTGCTCGGCCCGGCCTGGCCCTCAATTGCCACCCGCATCGCCGCCCACGTCCGGCGTTACCAGGAGGACGAGTACACAACGAGAGTGCTCGCCAACTGGGGAGGCATGGCCGGCTCCCGCTGGTGGGGACGCCCGGAAGCTCATGCAAAAGGCTCTTTCGAGGGCATCGTTGTCGCCGTGTCCTGTGACATAATGAAGGGGATAGGTTTGAGAGCGCGTATCGTCACTGGCGAGGAGATAGTGCCGTGGCTGATGCCTCAGCGCGGGTTTTCAAGGGCTCAGCTCACCTTCCAGCGGGAGGGTCGGGGGCGGCTCCTTCGGAGGACGCGCCGGGTCCGCGGGCGGGCGGCAGCGACTTCGCCGAACTCTCGCGCAGGGTTCGAGTGGCAGGTCTGATGCGCCGTCGCCCCGGCTACTACACGCTCCGGTTCGCACTCGTCGGTGCCGTGTTCGCCGCCGCCTGGACGGCTTTCACCCTCATCGGCGACACCTGGTTCCAGATGTTCACGGCGGTGTTCTTGGCCCTGGTCAGTGCCCAGGTGGCGCTGCTGGGCCACGACCTGGCACACCGCCAGATCATCCGCAGCCGCGCCGCCACCGAGCGCGTCGGCTGGCTTACCGGGAACCTCGCCAACGGCATGGGCTACGGCTGGTGGACCGACAAGCACAACCGCCACCACGCCAACCCCAACCACGAGGAGCTCGACCCCGACGTCTCCCCGGGCCTGTTCGTGTGGTCGAAGCGCCAGGCGCGCGCGGCCCAGGGCCTGAGCCGGTTCGTCGTCAAGTACGAGGCGCAGCTGTTTTTCCCGGCCCTGCTGTTCGAGGGCTTCAACCTCAACTGGTCGGGCATCAGATCGATCTTCAAAGCGGGCCTGAAGCACCGCAGCTGGGAGGCCGCGTTCCTTGCAGCGCACTTCGTCGTCTACCTCTCGGCGGTGTTCCTGGTGCTCTCACCTGGCAAGGCGATCGTGTTCATCGTGGTGCACAAAGCGGCCTGGGGCCTGTACATGGGCTCGGTGTTCGCGCCGAATCACAAGGGCATGCCGACCCTCGTCGGTGACACCGAGCTGGACTACCTGCGAAAGCAAGTGCTGACCTCCCGCAACGTCAAGGGCGGCTGGTTCACCGACGTCGCCCTCGGCGGCCTGAACTACCAGATCGAGCACCACCTCTTCCCTGCCATGCCGTCGGTCCACCTGGCACGGGCGCGGCCGATCGTCGAGAAGTTCTGCGCTGAGAAGGGCATCCCCTACAGCGCGACCGGCCTCATCCAGTCCTGGCGCGAGGCCCTGACCCAGCTGCACCGCAACGGCGAACCCCTGCGCCATCCGCACACTCGCGCCACGGCGGGTTGAGCGACTCGGACGACCGGCAGGCGGTCAGACCCTGCGCTCGCGCTCCTGCGGTGCGGCGAGCATGTGCCCGCGAAGCTCCAGGAGTGTGCTCCTGAGCAGCCGGGAGACGTGCATCTGCGAGATGCCGATCTCGGTTCCGATCTGGGATTGCGTCCTGCCGCCGAAGAACCGCAGCGAGAGGATCCGGCGCTCGCGGTCGGGCAGGGCCCGCAGGAGCGGGAGCAGGGACTCGAGGTCGTCGACCGACCCGAGCGCGAGGTCGTCGGCCCCGATGGCCTCGGCTGGCGGAAGGCCGCCGGAGGGCGACGGCTGGTCGAGGGAGACCGACCGGAACGAATGGATCGCCTGCAGCCCTTCGCGTACTGCGGTCTCGGGGATGCCCAGCCGCTCGGCGAGGTCGGCGGGGGTGGCCGGTCGGCCCAGTGTTTGGGAGAGGTGGGCGTCGGCGGTGTTGATCGCCATGCGCAGTTCTTGGAGGCGGCGCGGCAGGCGCACCGGCCAGGCGGTGTCGCGGAAGTAGCGGCGGACCTCTCCCATGACCGTCGGCACGGCAAAGGAGAGGAAGTCGACACCCCGTAAGGGGTCGAAGCGGTCGACGGCGTGGATGAGGCCGACGTTGGCGACCTGGACCAGGTCGTCCATACCCACGCCGCGGCCCGCGTAGCGACGGGCGATGTTGGTGGCGAGCGGCAGGTACCCGGTGATGATCCGGCCGCGCAGGCCCTCCCGCCGGAAGTCGTTGTCGGTGAGCACGGCTATCTGTTCGAACAAGGGCGCGAGTTCCCCGAATGCGTTGTCGCGGCCTTGTCTGCTGGAGTCTTGGGGCGCCATATGAGGCCACCGTCCTGCATCGGTTCGGCTGGCAAACCGGTGTGCCCGGTTTGGGATCGGCCGGGCGTGGAGTCCCGGGCTGGGTGTAGTGGTTTCGGCCCGGTGAGCGGGCGTTACTCACGGGGCAGGTGTCGGAGGGCCCTCATGCTGACATCCGCGGTGCGGTTCGGCGCTCTTCTTGCCGGGGACGGCGAAGGTCCATCACGAGCAACAACGCTGCGTATTCAGACTCTACCGATTCGGTCACGATGCTGCGGAAGTTGCCGTCGGTCGTTCCCCTGCGTTCGCGGACAGCGCAGGTCTCAACAGCCCAGGCGATGCTCGGCTGCCGTCCGCCAGGGTCCACCAGCGGTCGATCACGGCCGACGCGGCGCGGAACGACCGGTGGGAACCGAGGTGCTGGGCGTGAGGCCCGAACGCCTGGTGCGTGTCCTTGAAGGCGGCGACGTACCCGGCGAACTCGCCGTCGATCGTAGCCGCATAGAGGTCGGCAGCCACATGCTTCCAGACGAGCGATGGCAGCGCGGCGCGGACGGGGTTCGGAGGCTCTGGAGTCGCAAGGTTCATCACTTGAGCGGACGCCGACAGGCGCCAAGCGATCGGGTCAGCGCCACAGTCGTCGCGCCGCGGCCTTGCCACGATCGGGCATTCCGGCAGCGGCATGCGCGAGAGCATCCTTGGCGTCCTCGGCCCTGGCCACGACTCGTCCGAGGAACGACTTCGATCTTCGCCTACGGTTGAGCTCCACCCCGATGAGGGCGACCACCGCGATGCCGACCGCGACCGACCCCGCGAGGAAGGGCAGCACCGACCGGAGGAGGCTCCTCTCGCCGTGATCGTCACCGGGTCCGTCATCGCGCCAGTCCTTCTCATGCATTTGCTCGGCAAGGGTTCCCGGGGGCTTCGCCGGTGTGATCGCTGCGTTCATGACCGTGTCCTCCTCTTGATGGTGGTGGAGGCATGCCCGTTCGCGGCGGAGCGAAACCCCACCCTTGCCGAGCGAAGCCGACGATCAGGCCGTGCTGCGGCCAGCGCGTCGTCTGATGAGTCCGAAGACGATGGTGCCGATGAACAGTACGATGCCGACGGCAGCCAGCCAGAGCAGGCCCTCGATGGCGAAGCCGACGATCGCGAGCAGGACCCAGACGACGATGAGAATCCATAGAACTGTACCCATACTTCGATCATACGCCCGAAAAAGATTCAACCGACCAATACATGAGTAAATTCTGTGATAGCGGTGTGTATGGCCTCAAACATCGCGGACCGCGTTCATCAATGGACGGCAGAACCCGCATAGAGCCTGATGCAGACTCGTTCGGGTGATCCCGTGTCCGGGATGGGCTGGTAGGCACCGAAAGCGGCAGCGGGCGTGTGGATCGCTCGAGGTTGTGAGCACTCAAGGAATCAAGGAACGGCCGCTGCCGCGATTCGAGCATAGGACCGGCCTCGACTACGAGCAACTGCTGTACCTCGAACGCGAAGTCGCCGCCCGGATCGGCTCCTGGCAGCCGGCCACCGGACGCCGCAAGGCACTCGACCTGTTCGAAGCGATCATCCTTACCCTGGTCTACCTGCGCCACAACACCATCCAGGCCGCTATAGGCGAACAAGCGCGCGTCTCCCAGGCAACGGTCTCGCGCTACATCGAGACGCTCGAGCCGGTGGTCTCGTGCTGCCTCGACCGCCTCGCGATCGACCTGCAGGCCCGCGCCGCCCGATCGGACCTGGTCGTCGACGGGTTCCTCATCCCCACCCGCGACCTCACCTCGCCGAAGGGACTTTTCTCCGGCAAGCGCGGTGCGCCGGGCCTGAACGCGCAGGTCGTCTGCGACCTGCACGGGCGCCCGGTCGACGCTGGAAGCCTGCTGCCCGGCTCGGCCCACGACGCCCGCGCCTTCCGCGAATCAGGCCTGGCCAAGACCTACGAGCACCACCTGACCGGCAACGGCCCCAGCATGATCGGCGACTGCGGCTATATCGGCGTCGTGCCGCTCACCCCGGTCAAGAAACCGGAGTACCGCGAACTCTCCAGATGTACCGGCGTCACTCGAAAGAGGCTTTTGCATGAACTTTCCGGAAGCTTATGCAAAAGCCGCTTGTGAGTGATGCCGGTACATCTGGAGTTTGAGCACGGTCTGTAGTGTCCGGTCTGCCTTCGACAACGGCCGACGGTAACCGGTGGCGAGTACCCTCCAAGAGCGCAGATGCGCAATCCCCTGCTCGACCACCCAGCGGCGCCGGTTGACCGTCCGGTTGAACAGCAGCTCGGTGGCAGTCAGCTCGCGATACTCCGGCTTGCGGTACGGGGTCAGTGGCACCACGCCGATATAGCCCAGGTCGCCGATCAGGCTCGGGCCTTCCCCGGTCGTGTGAATCTCGTAGGCCTTCGCCAGTCCCGATTCCTTGAACGCCTTCGCATCGTGGACCGAGCCGACCACAATCCGCCCGCCATCGACCACCCGCCCACGCAGATCGGTGATGACCTGCACGTTCAAGCCAGGACACAGCCGCTTTCCGGAGAACAGCCCCGTTGGGGCGGAGAGGTCGCGGGTTGGAATGAGGAATCCATCGACTACAAGGTCGGAGCGGAGGGCCTGCTCACGCAGGTCCAACGCCAACTGATCGAGGCAGGTTGAGACCACCGGCTCCAGCGCCTCCACATAGCGTGAAACCGTTGCCTGCGAGACCCGCGACTGCTCACCGAGTGCGGCTTGGATGGTGTTGTGCCGCAAGTAGGCGAGACAGACCACGATCGCGTCGAACAGCTCCAAGGCCTTACGGCGGCCAGTGTTTGGCTGCCAGGACCCGATCCGGGTGCAGACCTCCCGCTCCAACAACAGTAGTTGCTCGGTATCCAGGCCGGTCCTATGCTCGAAACGCGGCAGCGGTCGCTCTTTGATGCCTTCGGTCGTCACAACCTCAAGGAATCCACGAGCCCACCGCCGCTCACTATCCGTAATCGTGACAAGGACGACACGGCTTCACCCGAATGAGGCTTCACTACCAGGTTCCGCCTTCATCATCGGCCTGGCGACTCGTCACGGCGCACTGGTTTGGGGCTGGAACATCCGCGGGACCGGTCCCGGCCGGAGCATGTGACGATGGGTCATGACGCTTTTCAGGCGAAACGATCCGACCGCCATGTTCCAACGCGCCCACGACCTCTGGGGGCGCGGCAAGATCAGTCGGGCCACCGCGATATACCGACGGGTCATCGACTCTGGTGATCCCGACGCTGCCGCCGAGGCTGGAATCAAACTCGCCATCATGCTCAAGCATGAGGGCGACTTGACGGGAGCCGAAAATGCCTATCGTGCTGTGATGGACCTCGATGTGCCAGAGCGCGCACCGGTGGCAGCGTTTCTGCTTACGGGGGTGCTTCAGGCCACCGGTCGATACCGCGAAGCGATCTCCGTCTATAAGCGCGTGATTGCCTCCAACCACGAAGACATGGCCCCGAAGGCACTACTCGCCTTGGCAGAGCTCTTCCGGTACGACCTGCCTCCTGACGAGCGCAACTTGAAACGAGCTGCGGGTCTCCTTCAACGCGCCATTGATACCGGTCACCCTGACACAACGCCAAAGGCCATGGTCTCCCTGGCGGAGCTCCGCGCAACGGATAACCCGAAAGCCGCTGCCACGTTGTACCAACGCGCCATCAACAGTGAACACGCAGAAGCCGCGCCGGTGGCTCGCCAACAGTTGCGCGAGTTGAGAGTGAGGTGTAACAAGGATGTTGGACACGGATCCTGATTTGAGAGGATCGTGTCCATGCCCGCGAAGCGCCGGAAGTTCAGCCCGCAGTTCAAGGCGGAGGCTGTGCAGATGGTCGTCCAGACCGGTCGAACGGTCGCCGAGGTCGCGCGCGATCTCGGCATCAACTCGACGACCCTGGGCAACTGGGTCAACACCTGGAAAGACGAACACCCCGAAGCACAACCCGAGGAAACA
>NZ_WIAO01000079.1 GCF_009451885.1 Glycomyces albidus | reverse complement strand
CGAACTCGGCCGCACCGCGCGCCTACCCAACACGGCGCTGCGGCGCAAGCTCGAACTCGAGCAGCCCGGCGGGTGCGCCTGGCACGGATGCGACCGGCCCGTCGCCTGGACCGAGGCCCACCACATCCGGCACTGGGCCGACGGCGGCCCCACGAACGCGGGCAACCTGATCCTGCTGTGCCGGTTCCACCACGGCCGCATCCACACCACCGGCTGGACCGTCGACAAGACCGGCCCCGGCCAGGCCCTCATCACCCACCACGACCACCCCGCCGACGCGGCCGTTGCCCTCGGCGGCGCGAGCGGGACGGCCGGGCCGACCGGGCAGGGTCAGGCCGGGGCGGAGTGCGGGTGCGCGGACTGGCGCACCGATGCCGACCTCGACACCGACCACCGCGGCTCGGACTGGGACGTGTTCGCGACCGGGCTCTACCGGACCGAATGGGCACCCGCCCTCAAGCGCGACCTCGACGCCCGGGCCGAAGCGGTCCAGACCGAGCGCGCCCGCGCCGCCATCAGACAGGCCAGAGCCAAAGCGCGAGAACGGTTCGGCACCGGCCAGCGGCCACCGCGACCGGCACCACCCGCTGGCACCGCACCCACCGGCACCCGACCTGCACCACCCCGCCACCACGACACCCGCACCCCCGAACCGACACACCCCCCACCCACCGACCCCGGCGAACCACCCTTCTGATCCGGCCCGGCGCTCACCCCGGGCTGCCCTCTACACAGGTCGTCAGCGGCGCCGAAAACCTGGCCCAAGCGGGCACGACAGGTGAACAGGACAGCCGAACAGGCGACTCGCCCCGCCCCTTGCTCTCGCCGCCAAACGACTTGGGCCCCAATGGCACCGGAGAGCCAGAGCACTGCCTGGCCCTCCACGACCTCCGCCGAGCGACTCGGGCCCCGGCGTTGCGGGACAGCCGAAGACCGGGCGTTGTTCTCGACCGCCCTTGTTGTCGCCGCCTTCCGACCCGTGCCCCGACGGCACCCGACAGCCGGAGCAGCGCCCTGGCCTGCCACGACCTCCGTTGAGAGACCCGGGCCCCGGCGTTGCGGGACAGCCGAAGACCGGGCGTTGTTCTCGACCGCCCTTGTTGTCGCCGCTTCCCGACCCGCGCCCCGACGGCACCCGACAGCCGGAGCAGCGCCCCGGCCTGCCACGACCTCCGTCGAGAGACCCGGGCCCCGGCGTTGCGGGACAGCCGAAGACCGGGCGTTGCTCTCAACCGCCCTTGTTGTCGCCGCTTCCCGGCCCGCGCCCCGACGGCACCCGACAGCGGGAGCACTGGTCCCTGGCCCTCCACGACCTCCGTCGAGAGACCCGGGCTCCGACTGAGACAGGGCGGCCGTACTGGCCTGGCCCGCCATTCCTCCGCCGAGAGGCCTGGGCCCCGGCATTGCGGGGCAGCCGAACCCGCCAAGCCCGGCGAACCACCCTTCTAAGCACCGCCCCCGACTGGCACGCCGCACGCGCCTACCGCATCATTGCTGCCCCGAAAGTGTGCCGCAACGCGCCGACCGCCCTAACCGCCTGCGTCTCTTCATGGGCCAGGCCCGGCCGTCGGCGGTAGGGACTCGTTGCCTGGAGGTGAGGGATCGTCTCGATGAGCAGCATTCATAGCCCGGAGGATCTCCGGCCGTTGTTCCGGCTTCGTGCCCCGGAGAGCCATCCAAGCTACGAGGGTGCGACCGAGTACAGGTGATGCGGCTACGGCGGCAGCCGCGAGGGCGGCCCAGGGGCCGAGGGTGAGGAACTCCGAGAACATGAATCAGTTCTATAACCCCCCTGGCAAGGGAAAAGTCGACTATCCGTCATTATCAGGTTTAGGACAGCCCGGTTCAGTCTCGGCTTCCATGTACGGCCCAACTGAATCACTCACTCAAAGGCCAGAGTCTCGCGCGACGCGCGAGAACCGAAGCCTTGGGCCAGTTCAGGGCCTGCTGTCGCCGCTTCACGCCAAGTGGCACCGGGCAGTCGAAGGACTGCCCGGTGTCGCCATGCTCCTTGTCGTCGCAGCTTCCAAGACCGGAGCCCAAGCGGCGCCGGACAGCCGAAAATCCCCTGCCACACCCCGTCCATGTCCGCTTCGGGGCCGGACACAAACGGCACTGGACAGCCGCATAGTCCGCCCCCGTTTCGTCACCAGGCTTCAGGTGTTCTGCGGGTGGGCGATGAGTTCGCGGGCGCGCTTCAGGATCCAGTCGCACCACTCGTCACCGACCCAGGTGCCGCGCCACTCGGGTACTGGGTCCGGTTCGTCGACGAACCGGCAGATCTCGCGCGGCCCCGCGCCGTCGTTGCACTCGATGCGGTACTCCGGCGGCCCGAACGGATGTCCGCCGGCCTCGACGCCGACCTTGAAGACGGCGAACACCGCAGGGCCCCTGCTGAAGTCGCCGAGCCAGCCGTCCTTGTCCGGATGGGGCTCGGCGAACGCGGTTTCAGCCGTCACAGAAGCGCACCTTCCCCGGACGGCCTTCCTCGTCGCCCGGGTCGCCGATCCGCAGCCCGTTGTAGAAGACCTTGTACGCGGCGTCTTCCAGCCAGACCTTCCAGTCAGGTGCGAACGCCCGCCAACCCGGGCCCCAGGTCGCGTGCAGCCGACCGGAGTTCAGTCCCGAGACGATCAGCACGATGTCCGCCGCATTCCCATCGGCCGACACTTGGAATGAGTCCGGCGCGACGTCGCTCGACGCGCGGACCGTGAAATCGGTGTGCCCGTCGGTGAACCGCCCTCGTTCGAGTCGATCGGGTTTCGGATATCGCCCGCCGATTGGTCCGTCCATCACCTGTCCTCCACTTCAGACGTCGTGTGAGCCGCATTCGCCGCCCGCGTTGGATCGAGAGTAGGGCGGGGCGGATGTCTCCACAAGAGCGAATCGCCTGGTACAGCGGTGCGCAGTTGGACTGGCGCGCAATGTATCGGCAGTAATGATCGGCAGTTTTTCGCGCCGAACTGCCGACCGTTTCCGACCGTTGTGGATCCGGCGAAAGCTGTGATAATGAGTGCATGTCGACCGAATCAGAACTTCGCAGGATCGTCGGCCGTGCCCTAGGGCAACACCGCGAAGAGGCAGGGAAAAGCACCAACGACCCGGAAGCTTGCGCGATCGTCGGATCGTCGCGATCGCTCAAGAGGGTCGAACAGGGGGTAAGGACACGAGTCAACTTCTCGCAGATCGGTCGACTCTGCGACTACTACGGGGCACCTGCGCAGGTGAAGTACGAGCTGGAGCGATTGTGGCGCTTGGCAGACGCGAAGATCTGGGCCCAGCCCAGCCACGCCATCGCCAACTCGGGATGGGACTCGTATCTGGAGTTCGAGCGGATGGTGGTGGGCCTGCATCAATACGAGTCATTGGTGCCGCCGGGCCTTGCGCAGACTGAACGCTTCATGCGCAGGCAGTTCGAGCGAAGTGGTGAGGATCGCGAAAGGATTCCGAGCCTGATAGAGGAGCGCCTCCACAGGCAGGAAGAGTTCGAGTCCCGTCTGGGCGACATCGTCTGGCGGGCGCTTCTTAGTGAGGCCGTGCTGCACAACGGATGCGACGATGATCAGCTCCGACGCCTGCTCGAGCTTGATGAGCATGAGAACGTGAGCATCAAGTACCTGCCGTTCTCTGGGGCGCCGTACGCGAAGATGAGTGTGCCGTTCTCCGTACTATCCTTGAGAGATCACCGGAGCCCTAGCATCGTCTATCTGGAGAGCCCCTACGAGTACCGCTTCTATGAGAAGCAGGACGCGGTGGGGTTGTACAGCCAGATCTTCGAGGCCGGGGTTCGCCAAGCCAAGTCTCTGAAGGAGTTCCATCGATGAGCCAGGATGGGTGGCGCAAGTCGAACCGGAGCAACGCTGCCGAGAACAGCAACTGTGTTGAGGCGCGGGTGGCTCCCTGGCGGAAGTCGAGCCGGAGTGAAGGCGCTGCAAACAGCAACTGCGTCGAGGCCCGCTCTGCTGCTGTCGGGTTCCAGGTAAGGGACAGCAAGCTCGGTGAAGGCTCTCCGATCTTCGATCTCCCCGCCGCCGACTTCAACGGCCTGCTTCGTGCCGCTGGTCGTGCGTTAGAAGACCTGAACGAGTGAGGGGCGCTCCCGACGTGAACTGCTCCCCGGAAGTTGGACTGAGAATTCGGTTCCGCTTCCGGGGAGTTGTTGTTTGCATCCGTATAGTTCGTTGACCGAGCAGGAGCGTGCTGCTGCGGTGTCGCTGTTCGAGGCCGGTCAC
>NZ_WIAO01000078.1 GCF_009451885.1 Glycomyces albidus | reverse complement strand
GGTTGGTACTGTTTTTGACTGTCTTTTCCTTGGGGCACTTGCTTGGTGTCCCGTTGAAAATCGGTCAGGACTGGCTTCGACACAACTGAAGTCGCTGGATCCTTTGTCAAGGGTTTGGTGCGCAACAGGTTTTTGTTGGAGAGTTTGATCCTGGCTCAGGACGAACGCTGGCGGCGTGCTTCACACATGCAAGTCGAACGGAAAGGCCCGCTTGCGGGTACTCGAGTGGCGAACGGGTGAGTAACACGTGGGTAACCTGCCCCCATCTCTGGGATAACCGTTGGAAACGGCGGCTAATACCGGATACGACCTCTAGGTGCATGCCTGGTGGTGGAAAGTTTTTGCGGTTGGGGAGGGGCCCGCGGCCTATCAGCTGGTTGGTGGGGTGATGGCCTACCAAGGCGTTGACGGGTAGCCGGCCTGAGAGGGCGGTCGGTCACATTGGGACTGAGATACGGCCCAGACTCCTACGGGAGGCAGCAGTGGGGAATTTTGCACAATGGGCGGAAGCCTGATGCAGCGACGCCGCGTGAGGGATGACGGCTTTCGGGTTGTAAACCTCTTTTATCCACCACGAAGGCTCCGTATTCGCGGGGTTGACGGTAGTGGTTGAATAAGTGCCGGCTAACTACGTGCCAGCAGCCGCGGTAAGACGTAGGGCGCGAGCGTTGTCCGGATTTATTGGGCGTAAAGGGCTCGTAGGCGGCCCGCTGCGTCTGCCGTGAAAGGCCTCGGCTTAACCGGGGTTTTGCGGTGGATACGGGCGGGCTTGAGGCAAGTAGGGGAAACTGGAATTCTACGTGTAGCGGTGAAATGCGCAGATATGTGGAGGAACACCGGTGGCGAAGGCGGGTTTCTGGGCTTGTTCTGACGCTGAGGAGCGAAAGCGTGGGGAGCGAACAGGATTAGATACCCTGGTAGTCCATGCTGTAAACGGTGGGCGCTAGGTGTGGGGCCACATTGGTTGGTTCTGTGCCGTAGCTAACGCATTAAGCGCCCCGCCTGGGGAGTACGGCCGCAAGGCTAAAACTCAAAGGAATTGACGGGGGCCCGCACAAGCGGCGGAGCATGCGGATTAATTCGATGCAACGCG
Source organism: Glycomyces albidus (assembly GCF_009451885.1). Classification (GTDB taxonomy): domain Bacteria; phylum Actinomycetota; class Actinomycetes; order Mycobacteriales; family Micromonosporaceae; genus Glycomyces; species Glycomyces albidus. The sequence goes on along the minus strand of NZ_WIAO01000078.1, from coordinate 4,139 downwards.
AAGAACCTTACCTGGGTTTGACATCACCCGGAAAGCTCTAGAGATAGAGCCCTCTTCGGACTGGGTGACAGGTGGTGCATGGCTGTCGTCAGCTCGTGTCGTGAGATGTTGGGTTAAGTCCCGCAACGAGCGCAACCCTTATCCCGTGTTGCCAGCATTGAGTTGGGGACTCGCGGGAGACTGCCGGGGTTAACTCGGAGGAAGGTGGGGATGAGGTCAAGTCATCATGCCCCTTATGTCCAGGGCTTCACGCATGCTACATTGGCCGGTACAGCGGGTTGCGATACCGTGAGGTGGAGCGAATCTCTGTAAAGCCGGTCTTGGTTCGGATTCGAGTCTGCAACTCGACTCGATGAAGGTGGAGTCGCTAGTAATCGCAGATCAGCAACGCTGCGGTGAATGCGTTCCCGGGCCTTGTACACACCGCCCGTCACGTCATGAAAGTTGGCAACACCCGAAGCCTGCGGCCTAACCGGCTTTGCCGGAGGGAGTGGTCGAAGGTGGGGCTGGCGATTAGGACGAAGTCGTAACAAGGTAGCCGTACCGGAAGGTGCGGCTGGATCACCTCCTTTCTAAGGAGTCCCGACCCGGCATGAACGCCGTGGTCAACCATCCGAGCCCGCTGCAGGTATTTCGCTTGCGGTGGTTACCGCTCGGGTGTGTATGGACTGAATGTTTTATATGGTGTGTCGACTGCACGCTGTTTCGAACGGGCGAGGCTCGTTCCCATCCTTGAGACCCAATGGTCTCTGCATCGAACCCTGGTGGTTCGGTGTGGTGACTTTGGGTCTCGCACCCTGTTGGGGTTCTGAGGCAATACGTCTCGGAGCCTGGTCCTGTTGATGCCGCCGCTGGTAGTGGTGGGTTTGATGGGGCTGGTGTGTTGTTTGAGATTTGTATAGTGTGCGTGAGTGTCTTTGTTTCTATCTGACTTGGCCGTGTGTTGGTTAAGTTGTGTAGGGCGCATGGTGGATGCCTTGGTGCCGGATGACCGATGAAGGACGTGTGAGGCTGCGATATGCCTGGGGGAGTTGCCAACTGGACTGTGATCCCAGGGTTTCCGAATGGGGTAACCTGGCCGGCTTGATGGCCGGTCGCGCCTGCCTGAATGTATAGGGCGGGTGGTGGTGTGGCGGGGAAGTGAAACATCTCAGTACCTGCTGTGGAGAAAACAAGAGTGATTCCGTGAGTAGCGGCGAGCGAAAGCGGAGGAGGCTAAACCTGGTTCGTGTGATAGCCGGCAGGCGTTGCGGGTCAGGGGTTGTGGGACGTTTCCGTTAGTTTCTGCCGAGACTAGGTTCACGCATCAGCAGCTAGTCGAACGGTGTGGGAAAGCCGACCGGAGAGGGTGAGAGTCCCGTAGGTGAAGGTTGTTGGTGGTGTTCGGGGAGCGCACCCGAGTAGCGCGGGTTTCGTGGAGGCTCGTGTGAATCTGGCAGGACCGTCTGCTAAGCCTAAAGAGGTCCGGTGACCGATAGTGGAGAGTACCGTGAGGGAATGGTGAAAAGTACCCCGGGAGGGGAGTGAAAGAGTGCCTGAAACCATGTGCCTGTAATCCGTCAGAGCCCGGCGGGCGGCTTCGTGCTGTTCGTGGGCGGGTGATGGCGTGCCTTTTGAAGAATGAGCCTGCGAGTTAAGGTGTGCAGCGAGGTTAAGCCGTGGGGTGGAGCCGGAGCGAAAGCGAGTCTGAATAGGGCGTCTGAGTTGCACGTTTTAGACCCGAAGCGGGGTGATCTACCCATGTCCAGGGTGAAGCGGCTGTAAGAGGTCGTGGAGGCCCGAACCCACCTAGGTTGCAAACTGGGGGGATGAGGTGTGGGTAGGGGTGAAAGGCCAATCAAACTCCGTGATAGCTGGTTCTCCCCGAAATGCATTTAGGTGCAGCGTCGCATGTTGCACCGTGGTGGTAGGGCGCTGGTTGGGTGATGGGCCGTGTCGGTTACTGAGCTCAGCTAAACTTCGAATGCCATGGTGTTGAGTGCGGCAGTGAGTCGGCGGGTGAGAAGATCCGTCGTCGAGAGGGAAACAGCCCAGATTACCGGCTAAGGCCCCTAAGGGTGCACTGAGTGGAAAAGGATGTGGGGTCGCGTTGACAGCCAGGAGGTTGGCTTAGAAGCAGCCATCCTTGAAAGAGTGCGTAATAGCTCACTGGTCGAGTGGTTTCGCGCCGATAATGTAGCGGGGCTGAAGTGCACCGCCGAAGCCGTAGCAATGCCGTAGAGACTTGTCTCTGCGGGTTGGGTAGGGGAGCGTCGTGCCTGGGGTGAAGCCGGCGAGTGATCGATCCGGTGGACTTGGTGCGAGTGAGAATGCAGGCATGAGTAGCGAAACACAGGTGAGAATCCTGTGCGCCGATTGACTAAGGGTTCCAGGGGACGGTTGTTCCGCCCTGGGTTAGTCTGGGCCTAAGGCGAGGCCGAGAGGCGTAGTCGATGGATAACCGGTTGATATTCCGGTACCCGAGTGCCGCGTATGAGTGATAGCGGTTGTGCTAACCGGCTGCGAGCCGGCGGGTGGTCGCCTTCGGGTGGCTGCTCGTTGGTGAGTGGTTGGGGTCCTTTCCGTGTGTAGCGTAGTGATGGGGTGACGCAGTGGGGTAGCCGTACCGTCTGGTGGATTAGGCGGGGTAAGGTGGTAGCCCGGGACTCTAGGCAAATCCGGAGTTCCTCAGGTTCGACCTGGAGGGTGAGCGCTGAAGCATAGGCCTTAAGGCCGAATTCGGTGATCCCGTGCTGTCGAGAAAAGCCTCTAGCGAGTGGTGCTCGGCCAGTACCCGAAACCGACACTGGTGGTCAGGTAGAGTATACTGAGGCGTTCGAGTGATGTGTGGTTAAGGAACTCGGCAAATTGCCTCCGTAACTTCGGGAGAAGGAGGGCCCTCTGCTGTGGTGCGTGCGCACGGAAGCGGTGGGGGGTTGCAGAGGCCAGGGGGAAGCGACTGTTTACTAAAAACACAGGTCCATGCGAAGCCGTGAGGTGAGGTATATGGACTGACGCCTGCCCGGTGCTGGAACGTTAAGAGGATCCATCAGGCCCGCAAGGGCTGCAGTGGTGAATTGAAGCGCCAGTAAACGGCGGTGGTAACTATAACCATCCTAAGGTAGCGAAATTCCTTGTCGGGTAAGTTCCGACCTGCACGAATGGCGTAACGACTTCCCCGCTGTCTCAACCACATGCTCGGCGAAATTGCAGTACGAGTAAAGATGCTCGTTTCGCGCGGCAGGACGGAAAGACCCCGGGACCTTTACTATAGCTTGGTATTGGCATGTTGTCTGGTTTGTGTAGGATAGGCGGGAGCCTGGGAAGCCCGGACGCTAGTTCGGGTGGAGGTGTTGGTGAAATACCGCTCTGATCTGATGATGTGTCTCACCCGCGGCCCTGATCGGGTCGGGGGACAGTGCCTGGTGGGTAGTTTAACTGGGGCGGTTGCCTCCTAAATGGTAACGGAGGCGCCCAATGGTACCCTCGGGCCGGTTGGAAACCGGTCGGTGAGTGTAAGCGTAGAAGGGTGCTTGACTGTGAGACCGACGGGTCGAGCAGGTGCGAAAGCAGGGGCTAGTGATCCGGCACCGACGTACGGATGTGGTGTCGCTCAACGGATAAAAGGTACCCCGGGGATAACAGGCTGATCTTCCCCAAGAGTCCATATCGACGGGATGGTTTGGCACCTCGATGTCGGCTCGTCGCATCCTGGGGCTGGAGTTGGTCCCAAGGGTTGGGCTGTTCGCCCATTAAAGCGGCACGCGAGCTGGGTTTAGAACGTCGTGAGACAGTTCGGTCCCTATCCGCCGCGCGCGTAGGAGATTTGATGGAGGGCTGTCCCTAGTACGAGAGGACCGGGATGGACGAACCGCTGGTGTGCCAGTTGTCCCGCCAGGGGCATGGCTGGTTGGCTACGTTCGGGAGCGATAACCGCTGAAAGCATCTAAGCGGGAAGCGTGCTCTAAGATGAGATCTCCGTCAGCGTTTATGCTGGTGAGGCGCCCTAGAGATGATGGGGTTGATAGGCCCGACATGGAAGAGCCGCAAGGTTTGGAGTGGACGGGTACTAACCGCCGAGAACTTAACACAACACTACGGCCAGCGAAAGCCGGATAGAACGAGACATTCACGCACGCTATGCGATTCTGAGACAACAC
>NZ_WIAO01000077.1 GCF_009451885.1 Glycomyces albidus | reverse complement strand
GGCGGCGAGCACCGCGGCGGCCGCGAACGGCGCCGGGCCGAGCCGCCGGCACCGCTTCGCGAACGCTTTGGCCCGCAATCGAACCTGCGTCACCGTCGGACCCTTCCCAGGACCAGGACGATCAGGACCGCCGCGACCGCCGCCGCGGCGCCCAGGCCGGTCGCCGCGACCGTCAGCGCCGTCACCGGGGACACGCCCGAGACGAGGGCGAACACGGAGGCGAGCGCGAAGGCGCAGGACCCGGCGGCGCCGAGGACGACGTCCTTCCCTCGCGGCCGGGGCCCGCGGGCCGGGACGGGCGCAGGGGGCTCGGGGACCTCGGCCTCCTTCGCGGCTTCGGCGGGCGTCCCCGCGAGGGGGTAGTCCTCGCGGAGGCCGGCGAGCAGCGCCTCGTCGGCCGCCTCTAGCTTGTCCACACTGGAGCGCTCCAGGTCGGGGAAGGTCAGGCCGTGCTCGGCGGCGAACGACAGCACCTGCGGGGCGATCGCTGTCAGGCCCGAGTTCAGCTTCTCCCAGGCCACGTAGTGGACCAGCCCGACGGTCGCGCCCCCGGCCGCCGCCTCGGCGGCCTGCTCGAGCAGTTCGCGCCCGGCGCCGTCGATGCGGCGCCAGTCGGCGGCCACCACGAGGTCGAACCGCTCGGGCGCGGCGCCCCGCACCAGGAGCGCCCGCGAGGCGGGGAACGGCCGCTCGGGAGCGGCCGCCGCCACGAACGCCTTCGACCGGCCCTGCTGGATCCGCCGGTGCCAGTGCTTGAACGCGCAGGCGTACGCGAACCGGTCGGGCGTCGTCCACCCCGTCGACACGTCGCCCTCCGACAGCGATCCGGGCCGCTGCCGGACGACCGTCAGCAGGTCGTCGAGGAACGCGACCCGGTCCCTGCCGAAGGTCCGCTGGATCCGCAGCTTGAACTCGGTGTCGCCGCCTTTGAGGACCGTGTCGTAGAAGCCGATGCGCTCCCTGACGTCGGCGGCGCGGTACAGGACCGAGGTCGAGCGCGGCTCGGTCAGGCGCTGGGCGGGCGTGACCACCGGCTCGAGGTCCGCGGTGCACCGGATCCCCCGGGCGACGGACATGACCAGGTCGGGGTCGGCCAGGAGCGGCGCGATCTGCCGCTCGATCCAGCGCGGGTGGGCCCAGTCGTCGGAGTCGAGACCGGTCGCGAACTCGCCTTCGGCGACGCCCATGGCCCGGTTCCGGGCCCGGTAGGTGCCGCCGTTGGCGCGCTGCCGCAGCAGCCGCACCCGCTCGTCGCGGCCGGCCGCTTCGAGCAGGACGTCCTCGTACTCGGGCTCCGAGGCGTCGTCCACCAGCAGCAGCTCCAGCCGCCGCCAGCTCTGCGCCAGCACCGAGTCGACGGCGGTCAGCAGCTCCGGACCCGGCCGGAAGCAGGTCATCACGACCGACACGAGCGGTCCGTCCTCGACCGGCTCCGACTCGGCGGCGGTGAGCCGCGCCAGGAGATGCTCCTCGGGGCCGGAGTCGGCGAGTGCGAGGTCCTCCCAGCCGGCGAAGCGGAGGAACGCGGGCAGCCAGCGCCCGGCGTCGTCCGGCGCCTCGGCCCGGTCGAGCGCGTACTCCGCTGCGCGCCACCACGTCTCGGGCACGCGCCGGTAGGTCTTCCGGAGCGTGCCGAGCAGCTCCCGATCGCCGAGGTGCGCCGCCAGTCGGACGTGCGCGACCTGGTCGCGCTCCGGCAGCGCATCCCCCAGGATCCGCTTGGCCCGCCGGTACATCGCCAGCGCCGCCTCCTGCTCGCCGTCCTCAAGCGGCTGCACGGCCAGGGCGTACGCCAGATCGCAGTACGCGGCCAGGTTCAACCGGGACGACTCGACCCCTTCGTCGAACCCGACGTACGCTCCGGCCTCCCGCTGCGGACACGCCAGCGACGCCAGCACCCGCCGCCCCCGCCGCGACCGCAGCCGCAGCACGTTGTCGAGCACGACCCCGCCCGGCAGCGCGGCGAGGCGCGGCAGTGCGGCCTGGAGGTGCGCGTCAGCTGGGGGAGCGGAGGCAGTGTCCGACATAGTCCGAAGATTTCTCTCATAGGCGAAGTGTGTTCGAGGGTATCAAACTGGTATGCACTGATTTATGCCGCTAGGACGGTTCACGTAGCACTTAGGCCACTTCGGACGATTGATCCGCCGACGCAATGCTCGACGCCCCGATCATGCGGCAGTCCACATCACCCGAATCGCTCCGCCGGGCGGCGGCCGCGTCGGCCCCGACGGCGTTCGCGCGGGGTCCGGGCTCCTTCCGCGAGGCCGCTCGTTCCGGCACCGGGCTGGTACCATCTGCAACGCGGGGTCCAGCCGCGACCGTCCGACAGATGTCCTCAACGACGGAATGCTCGCCATGCTGGGCCGGTCTGTCGCGCCCTTCCGGTGAGAACTCCACGATGCGGCGTCTGCCCGAAATCCCCCGATTCCTCGGTGTAGAAAGCAAAGAACCCATGAGAATTGACGTGTCGACGCAGTCCCATGCCTCCGGGACCGCCGTTGAATTCCGAATCCATCGCGACGGCGATGACCGGGAGACGGCGTACGACGGCGCGATTCTCGAAGGGGACCGCGTGATCACGGTCATGCCCCCCGAATGGTCCGCCGAAGCGACGCACCCCGACCTGATCGGCCTCGCCGCCCTCGCCTCCGTGCAGCCCTGGGTCGGCGCGCGGCTCACGCTGAACCGCCCGGTCTCGGCCCAGCTCGCCGACCGCGTACGCGAAGTGTTCGAGATAGAGCTCGGGCCGGTGGACGCGGCCCTCGCCGGCCGCGACGTCGAGATCGGCACCGGCAGGCCGGGCATCGCGTACACCGGCGGGGTCGACTCTGCGGCGCTCGCCGCCCTGCTCCCCCAGGCGAGCCTCTACTTCCTCAACCGCTCGAACCTCGCCGACCGCGAGATCCGGACCAAGTACCGCGCCGACGCCGCCCTCGCCTCCTGCGAGGACATGCGGCGGCTAGGACGGCTCGTTCGCGTCGTCGACTCGAACGTCGAGTACATCAGGACCCCGATCGGCGCGCCCGTCCACGAGCCCTCCGAGCTCTCGTTCGCGATCCCGGTCATCCTCATGGCGGACGTGGACGGACTGGACGCCATCGGCGTGGGCGCCGTCGCGGTCGGCGCCTACGGCCTCGGGTACGAGCGGTTCACCGACATCGACGCGGACCACCCGATCACCCAGTGGGCCGCCGTGACCGAAGCGGTCGGCCTCGGCTCGGTCAACGCGGTCGCCGGCCTCGGCGAGGTCATCACCGCGAAGATCACCATGCAGACCTGGGGCGAGCGCGTCCTCGTGCAGTCCTGCGTGCGCGGCGAACCCGGGCAGCCGTGCAAGCGATGCTGGAAGTGCTTCCGCAAGACCCTGATCGACTCGGCCATCACCGGTGCGTGGCCCGACGACGCGTGGCTCGACGAGGTCATCTGCAGCAGGGAGATCTCCGCCCGGCTGCTCGAGATCCCGATCTACAGCGAGTCGAGCCTGCTCTTCAGCCTCCAGCAGTACCGCGGCCGGCACCCGCTCCTGCTCGCGCTCAAGGAGCGCCTGCGCTGCGACGAGCAGGACTTCGGCCTCTGGGCGCGCTACTACGGGCCCGCCATCGACATCGTCGCGAAGCCGTACCGGGCCGAGGTCAAGGAGCGGCTCGAGGCGTATGCCGAGCCGATGACCGAAGCCGAGGCCGAGCGCCTGCGCGGGTGGCGGAACCAGGAGGCCAGGTTCTCGTTCACGGCGGTCAAGGCCAGGGACGAGTTCGCGCTGCGTCTGGCTGAGCGCTCCGCCGAGTCACGCCTCGTCCCGCTGAGCTGGGACAAGCCCACGGGCAAGGCCCGGGCATACCCTCAGATCAAACGCGAGCGGTCGCCGCGCGCCGTCGAGATCAGGCGCAACGACCACTCGGTGCTGGACGTCCCCGACATCGGCGAGTGGACGCCCGGCCTCAGCGTCTCCATCGTCATCCCTGCATACCGCGACCAGGAGAAGCTCGACCTCACGCTCGCCGCCTTGGCGGCGCAGACCTACCCGGCCGACCTGACTGAGGTCGTCGTGGTGGACGACGGCAGCGAGCCGCCGCTTCGGCTCCCCGATATCCGGCCGGAGAACTGCCGCCTCTTGCGCAACGACACCCGCTTCTGGGGCTCGGCGAACGCGGTCAACATAGGTGTCCGGAACACCACGGGCGACGTGGTCCTGCGGCTCGACGCCGACATGATCGTCTTTCCGGGCCATGTCGAGTCCCACATGCGCTGGCACCACCTGATCGACAACGCCGCGATCGTCGGGCAGAAGAAGTTCGTGACCTACGAATCCGGCGCCCTCACACCCGCGCAGGTCTACGAGGCGGCCCGCGACGGCCGCTGCGACGAGCTGTTCCGGCGCAGTTTCGACTCCTGGAGCGAGGCGCTCTTCGACCGCACCGAGCGGATGGCCAAGGCCCGCACCAAGGACGCCTACAAGGCGTTCGTGGGCGCCACGGGGTCGGTCAACCGCGACCTGTTCGCCACTGCGGGCGGCCTCGCCGAGGACATGGTCCTCGGCGGCGATACCGAGTTCGCGTACCGGCTGGCGCTCGCCGGGGCCGTCTTCATCCCCGACGACGGGCCGCAGGGCCGGAGCTGGCACCTCGGTATTCCGCAGATGAAGTCCAATCCCGACTCCGGCAGCAAGTTTCGCCGCCCGCTCGTCATGCACCGGGTCCCGGACTCGCCGCACCGCCCGGCGCTGGGCCACCTCAAGTGGGAGGTGCCCTTCGCCGACGTGGTCGTCGACACCCGCGGATTCGAGTTCGAGACGGTCGTGGACTGCGTGGCCCCGCTCCTGAGCGGCACGCGGACCGACATCCGCCTGTTCCTCGTGGGCGACTGGCCGGGCCCGCTCGGTCCGCGCCAGGGAACCATCGAGCACCCGCAGCTCGACGCGTTCGCCGTGCAGGAGGTCTTTCGCCACGACGAGCGGATCCATCTGGTGAAGCACACGCCGGTGGCGGCGCCCTCGGTGCCGTGGCGGCTGCTGCTGCCGTGCGGGGTCGTGCCGACCGCCGACATCCTCTCGACCCTCGTCGACCTCGCCGAGGAGCACGGGAAGGGCCTCGTGACCGTGGACCTCCCCGGCGGCGGGAGGATCCGCCTGGAGTGGCGTCCCGCGTTCGCCCGCGCGGCCTGGCACGGTGCGCTCGGGAGCGACATCGACCAGAAGGTCAAGGACCTGTTCGGCGCGCACCGCCTGAAGTCCCTCCACAAGGCCGTCTACATCGGCGGGTACAGCAAGGATCCGGTGGAGCGGCTCGCCGGCGTCGTGCAGCGCCAGAAGACCGAGCTGGACGAGCTGCGCGAAGAGCTGGCGCTGACCCGGAAGCGGAACCGCGCCCTCGAGCAGCGCAAGCGGATCCTCGAGCAGCGCCTGGTCCCGGAGCGGTTCAGGCGCGTCGCCAGGCGGCTGCTCGCGCGCTGATCGCGGCCGGGCCGTTCAGGCCTCGGCCGACGCCAGCGGGCGGACCGCGGCGCGGATCCTCTCTGCCAGGTGGTCGTGGTATTCGGGGATGAAGTGGAACGGCTCGTGCCCCCAGCGGTTGCGGGGGTCGGGGACGCGGAGTTCGGCGGGCATCGAGATGACGATCGCGCGCGGGCCGAGCGCTCCGATGAGGTGGTCGTAGGCGGGGGCGAGCCAGGCGTTGTGCCGCATGGACTCGTCGATGCGGCGGACCGGGGAGCCGTCGGCCTCGTGGGTGGCCCAGAAGGTGCGGTGGACGATCACCGTCTGGTCGGGCCGCAGGAGGGCGGCGAAGCGGCGGCACGCGTCGGCGAAGGGCCCGTCGGGTCGCAGCTCGGTGTCCTCGGGGACCTTCCGGTGGCCGGGCCGTCCGAGGAAGTCCTGCTTGTAGGACTTGGTGGCGGTCACGATGCCGTGGCCGGTGTGCACCATCGGCAGCCGCTCGTCGCCGAGGTCGATCACGATGGGGTGGTCGAGCCGCGGCAGGGTCTGCGCCGCGGTCTTGCGGTGCTCATTGAGGATCACCTGGCGGTTGAACACGTTGTCGGTGGAGATCTCGGCCGGGTCGATCGGGGAGGGCGTGGAGACGATGCTCTGGATGCGCGTGCGCGAGAAGTACTTCACCGGCCGGTTCAGGGGCGCGCGGCCCACGTCGGCGGCGTCGCGGGTCACGCAGGTGCCCAGGATGGAGTACCGCAAGGGTTCGTCGGGGGTCATGGTCAGTCGCTTCCTGCCGTTGACTTTCCGAGTATTTTTCGGTTATGACCGGGTTGACCATAGCAGACGCGGGCAAAGGGGGCGGCACTGAAGCGGGGCGATTGCCTACAAGTGGACAAAGCGAAGGGGCGCAGCGGATCTGAACTGCTCCCCGGAAGTTGGACTGAGAATTCGGTTCCGCTTCCGGGGAGTTGTTGTTTGCATCCGTATAGTTCGTTGACCGAGCAGGAGCGTGCTGCTGCGGTGTCGCTGTTCGAGGCCGGT
>NZ_WIAO01000076.1 GCF_009451885.1 Glycomyces albidus | reverse complement strand
CGGGGCGGGGCGGGGCGGGGCGGGGCGGGGCGGCGAAAGACTACGCGGCCGCCGGCCCGCCCGTCCAGCGGTCGCTCAGGACCCGCCGGTGGTCAGTGAGACCCGCGGCCCGCCCGGCGGGCGCCCGGTGCGGACGCGCCGCATGCCCGTCCGCTCAGCCCGGGTCGAGGGCGCGGAGGGCGGCTGCCCGCAGCAGGGCCGCGGTCTCGTCGGCGCTGACCTCTTGGCCGAGGGACAGGTACGGGGTCGAGTTCATGAGGCCGAAGGCGCCGTGGGCGAGGACGCGGGCCTGTTCGGGCTTGAGGCCGTCGCGGAGGCGGCACAGGACCCCGACCCACTCCTCGACGTACACGCGCTGGAGCTTGCGGACCTCGCGGCGCGGCTCCTCCGGGAGCCGGTCGAGCTCGTGCAGGTGGAGGATGACGATCTCGGGCGAGTCGATGACGACCTCGAGATGGAAGTCCACGAGCGCTTCGAGCGCCGCCTGGGGGTCCTCGGAATGGACCGACGCCCAGTGGCGGCCGCCGGCGAGGAGGCGTTCGGAGACGGGGATGAGGGCGTCGGCGAGCATCTGCTCCTTGCCGCCCTTGAAGTGGTGGTAGAGCGCCGGGCCCGTGATGGAGGCGGCCGCGCCGATGTCGTCCATCGACACGCCGTGGTAGCCGTGCTTGGCCAGCAGCTTGACGGCGACGTCGAGGATCTCGCGGCGGCGCTTCGACCCGCCGCGTACGTCTGCTGTTTGCTTCTCCACCCAGATGAGGTTACTCGGGCGTACCCGTGCGAGCAGGGAGCAAAAGCCCACTTTCACATGGCGGAACACCCGCCCGGACACGACCCGGCCTCGCCTTCGACACACCCCGGGCGGTTCCCTTCCCGCACACGCGATCCGGCCGCATCTCGTGCACGGGATGCGGCCGGATCGTCTGAAGCGCCCTGCCTTCGGAGGCCCCGGTCCCGGGAATCCGGACCTTCCGGGCCCCGGATCCTCCGAAGCACCGGTCCTCCGAAGAGCAGTCGAGCAGCGCGTTCGAGTGCGGGCCGGGAGACCGGACACATGGACTCCCGGCGGGTGACGTTAGCGGGTGGTCGGGTCGATGCGGCCCTGGGTGCCCTCGCCCCTCCCGCGCCTCGCACCCCGCTCGCCCATCCCGGCCTCACCGGTGGTGGGCGCCGCAGGCGAGGACGCCGGCGTGCCGGTCGGCGGCATCGGCTCCCGCACCTGCGTGTTGGTCTCGGCACCGTACCGCTCCGAGGCGTACGTGCGGGACATCGACTTGGTCGCGTCGGTCGATTGCGACTGCTGCTTCTCCTTCATCTTGCCCGCCTCGGACTCGGCGGTGTTGAGCATCTTCTCCCAGCGCTGGCGCATCGGAGTGATGAGCCCGCCGCCGACGCCGACGATGGTCACGCCCGCGACGATCGCGAGCACGGTCCACATGATCGGCGTGGTCACCGTGGTGGCGATGCCGACCTGACCGAACGCGGCGACCGCGCCGAAGAACACGATCGCGACCTGGCAGATCCGGGCCACGGTCTTCCCGTACGAGGTGTCCGAGAGCATGCCGTTGACGAGCGAGTACACCGCGTTCGCGATCGCGAACGCGACCACGACGATGACGAGCGCGACGAACAGCAGCGGCAGCCATGCGACGAGCTGGTTGAGCAGCGTCGACACGGGGTTGTTCCCGAAGGCGCCGAACGCGAGCTGCAGCGTGAACAGCAGCAGCATGTAGTAGACGACCTTGCCGAGCAGGTCGCTCAGTTCAAACTTGCCGGTGAAGCGGCGCAGCCCGGACCGTTCGCCGACCCGGTCGAGGCCGACCTTGTGGAGTAGTTTCCCGATCAGGCGGCCGATCACCTTGGCGACGATCCAACCGATGATGAGAATGGCGAGGAAGGCCAGCGCACGCGGCACGAACGCTACGACGCTGTCCATCATGTTCTGGAAGCTCTGCGTGAAGTTCATGCCTCGACGGTAAGCCCGATAGCACCCGTATTCAGGCGATTCGCTTGATTGACGCCTGAGATCGCGTGGACGGGCGTGACAACAGGGCTACGTGGGCCAGGTGCGCCAGTGCATCCACGACTTCGAAGGGGTCGGACCGCGCTGTCCCTGGTAGCGCGAGAGGTTCGCGCCCTGCCCGTACGGGTTCTCGGCGGGGCTGGAGAGCCCGAAGAGGCACAGTTGTCCGATTTTCATGCCGGGCCAGAGGGTGATCGGCAGGTTCGCGACGTTCGAGAGTTCGAGCGTGACGTGCCCGGAGAAGCCGGGGTCGATGAACCCGGCGGTGGAGTGGGTGAGCAGGCCGAGCCGGCCGAGGCTGGACTTGCCTTCGAGGCGGGCGGCGAGGTCGGCGGGGAGGGTGACGACCTCGAGCGTGGAGGCGAGGACGAACTCGCCGGGGTGGAGGACGAACGGCTCGTCGCCGGCGACCTCGACGGGCGAGGTGAGGTCGTCCTGCTGCTCGGAGGGGTCGATGTGGGTGTACTTCTGGTTGTTGAAGACCCGGAAGCGGCGGTCGAGGCGCACATCGATGCTGGAGGGCTGCACGAGCACCTCGTCGAACGGGTCGAGGCCGAGGCGCCCCGACTTGACGGCGTCGAGGATGTCGCGATCGCTAAGCAGCATGCGCCCAGGTTATCCAGCGTCCGGCGCGCTGGTCAGCCAGCCCCGCCGGGGATGGCGTACCCGACCGTGCCGAGCTCGTGGAACTCCCAGCCGTCGGGGACGAGGTCGGCGCACTGGTCGAGGTCTTCGGCGCAGACGATCGCGTCGACCGAGGCGGGGTCGGGCGGGTCCTCGCCGGGGACGACGGAGGCGAGGGCGACGAGTTCGGCGTCCGGCAGGAGGATCCACCACGGGTACTCCCAGGAGTCGTTGCCCTGGACGATGCCGACGGTCTCGGGGTCGGTGGCGGCGACGGCCTCGGCGGCGGTCTCGTACTGGGGGAGCCATTCGAGGCGGCGCACGAACCGCTCCTCCATGTCGGTGAGGGTGAAGACCGACCAGGCGCCGGTGAGGCGCCGCGGGTAGCCGTACGCGACGGTGAGGAGCCCGGCGACGGAGGCGAGGACGGCGAACGCCGAGATGACGCCGACGGCGGCGCGGCGGCGCCGCTTGTCGGCGGCGGAGCGGGCGATGCCTTTGACGAGGGCGGCGGCGAGGAGCCCGGCGGCGGGGGCGCCGAGGACGACGAGGAAGACGACGAGCCGGTTGATCCACGGCTGCCAGGAGACGGTGCAGGCGACGGCGATGAACGCGACGGCGAGCGCGGCGGCGTAGGCGCGGCGCAGCCGCGGGCCCTTGGCGGCGAACCAGGCGAGGCCGGCGAGGGAGGCGAGGCCGGTGAGCGGGTACGCGGCGCGGTCCTCGTCGGGGTACCAGGCGGGGACGGGGAACTCGCTGGTGCCGAAGGTGATCCTCGGGTCGTTGACGTCGACGCCGAGGAGGTTCGCGAGGCCGCCGATGGCGGCGGCGGTCGCGTCGGAGAGGAAGAAGACCGGGGTGTCGAGGCCGGTGTGGGCGATGCGGAGCGCGTTGACCAGGAGCAGGCGCGGGTCGGCGGTCTGGACGCCGATGGATTCGCGCAGCACGGGCGGGCCGAGGGGGTTGCCGAAGGCGTCGTGCATGCGGGCGAGGAACGGCCCGGCGACGGCGAGCATGAGGGCGATGACCGCGAGCGATGCGAGGACGGTCTTGCCGCGGGAGGCCCAGGCGCGGGAGGCGTCGGGGCGCGAGCAGCGGGAGGGGCTGCGCCCGCACAGGCACGGGCGGCGGCGGTTCCCGTCGCGGGCGAGCCGCCCGATGCCCCAGATGAGGAGGAGGGGCGCGGCGGCGAGGAGCCCGGTGGTCTTGGTGATGGCGATGAGGCCGAGCGCGAGCCCGAGGTAGAGCGCGTCGGAGCCGGGCGCGGCGGCGCGGAGCGCGCGCTGCTCGCCCGGGCGGGTGAATTCGTCGAGGACGAGGGTGGCGAGCGCGGCGACCCAGGCGGCGTTGACGAGGTCGACCTGGGTGCTGGTGGCCTGGAGGAGGATCTCGGGGGTGGTGGCGAGGACGAAGACGGTGGCGAGCTGGGCGGTGGGGCCGCCGCCGAGCTGCGCGGTGATCCGGGAGGCGGCGAGGGCGGCGCCGATGGCGGCGAAGTACTGGAGGAGGTTGTAGGCGCCGTCGTACGGACCGCCGCCGACGGAGAGGAGGCGCAGGTGCGTGAGGAGGTATTCGGCGCCGGGGCCGATGTCGACCTGGCGGTGGATCTCGGTGGCGTAGACGGCGACGGAGGCGTTCTGGACCCAGTGCTCGATGCGCGGCAGGTGGTAGGTCTGGGAGTCGAAGTTGTTGGGGGACGAGGCGATCGCGAGGACGGCGGCGCTGACGGCGAGGATCGCGATGACGCACCCGAGGACCCACTGCCAGGCGGGGGCCGCGGCGGCGGCGCGCTTGGTGCGGCGCCAGGTGCGGCGGGTGGCGCCGCGGCGGGACCGCAGTTCTCGGCGGAGGACGTCGAGGGACTGGCCGCGTTCGGGGTCGACGTCCTTCAGGCAGCGGACGACGACCGCGGCCGCGACGGCGGCGGTCGCGCCGATCCAGGCGGCGAGGACGGTGCCGGTGGTGAGCGCTTCGAACGCGGAGGCGGCTTCGACGACGGCGATCGCGAAGGTGCCCAGGAGGAGCGCGGCCCGCACGACCGCGAGGCGGGCCGGCGCGAGGACGGCCCCGTCGCGGGGTCGGAGCGCGTAGGCGAGCGCCGGAAGCAGGGCGAGGAGCCACAGGACGAGCAGCACCGCTTCATTCAACACGACCCGGTTCCGCGGGTGTCGCCCTGGCGGGCTCGCGTTATGGTTGTGCAATCGTGTTCGGAAGCGAGGAGCAGCGCCATGCTGTTGTCAGTACTCGTCCCGGTATTCAATGAGGAACGCCTCGCCGCTGGGACTCTGAAAGAGCTGCTCGCGGTGGACTTCCCCGGCGAGACCGAGATCGTCGTCGTCGACGACGGCTCGCGGGACCGCTCCTGGGAGGTCCTTCAATCCTTTGAGGACAATGCGCGGGTGCGGCTGATCCGCCACGACCGCAACCGGGGCAAGAGCGCGGCCATCCGCACCGCGGCGCAGGCCGCGACCGGCGACAACATCGTGGTGTTCGACGCTGACGGCGAGTACGACGCCGCCGACCTGCCGCGCCTCCTCGCGCCGGTCCTGGACGGCAAGGCCGACGTCGTGTACGGCTCGCGGTCCTTCGGCTCCCACTCGGCGTTCTCGTTCTGGTACGTCATGGGCAACAAGGGGATCACCCTCGCCGCCAACATCCTCTTCAATTCGTACATTTCGGACTTGGAGACCTGCTACAAGCTCTTGCCGCGCCAGCTCTACCTCGACCTGAACATCCGCTCCGGCGGATTCGGGATGGAGGCCGAACTGACGGCGAAACTCCTCAAACGCGGCATCCGCCCGTATGAGGTCCCGATCTCGTACACCGCGCGCAGCCGCGAAGAGGGCAAGAAGATCACCTGGACCGACGGCGTCCAGGCCCTGTGGCTCCTCGGCCGCGAACGCGTCCGCCGCGGCAAGCCGCGCCCCCGCATCACCCGCGGCTGAACCGGACGACCCGCCCGCGCGGGACCGCCCCGGCGACGCATTCAGGGCGCGGCGCCTGCGGCATACTCGCCTCCTCGAGGAATTCAGACCGAACGAATCGGATCGGACGCGTCGTGTCGGCCCAGGCGCAGTGTCGTTGAATCAGGGTCTGCGAGGTCGCTTTCCTCCAAGAACCTGGTCAAGTGACTCACGCGAGCAACCAAGTCGAGCAACCTGGTCGAGCCCTCGACTTGTCGGGGGATCGGTGTTCGATCAGGCGGCGACGACGGGGTGAGTGCGTGGCTGCGGGTGCGCTCCGGAGGCCGGGTCGCGATCCGCGCCAGGTCCGGAAGAGCACCGATGGCGGGTTGCGTCGCCGGTGTCGAAGGCGGGTTGCCGCGGCCGGGTTCGCTTCGTCCGGCGTCGAACCCCATCACGTGCGTGCGAACCGGAGCCGGTCCCGCCCCCGAAATCGCCGGGATCCGTGTTCAACCCGGCAGCGACGAGAGGTTGTAGCGGTACGGGTCGTGCCTCCGTGGCGGTGTCTGGTCGTGGCCGGTGTTCGATCAGGCGGCGACGACCGGTGAGTACGTGCCCGAGGTGCGCGCCGGGTCTCGGGTCGCGATGCGGGCAAGGTCCGCAAGGCACCGATGACGGGTTGAGCCGCACGAGTCGAAGGTGTGCCGCCGCGGCCGGGTTCGCTCCGCCCGGTGTCCAACCGCAGCAACGGCCTGCGAACCGGAGCGCGGTCGCGCCCTGGTCGCGTCGGGCCGGTGTTCGATCGGGCGGCGACGACCGGTGGGTGTGCGGTCGCGGGTGCGCTCCGGGGGCCGGGTCGCGATGCGCACCAGGTCCTGAAAGCGCCGGCGGCGGTTGGCGTCGCTGGTGTCGACGGCGTGTTGCCGTGTCCGGTCCGCTCCGCCCGATGTCCAACCCCATCAATGGCCTGCGAACCGGAGCCGGGTCGCGCTCTGCTCTGGTCGGGGCCGGTGTTCGATCGGGCAGCGACGACCGGGTGAGTGGGCGGGTGCGGGTGCGCTCCGGGGGCCGGGTCGCGATCCGTGCCAGGTCCGGACGGCACCGACGGCGAGTTGAGCCGCACGAGTCGAAGGCGTGTCGCCGTGGCCGGGTCCGCTGCGCCCGGTGTCCAACCGCAGCAACGGCCTGCGAACCGGAGCGCGGTCACGCTCCGGTCTGGTCGTGGCCGGTGTTCGATCAGGCAGCGACGAAC
>NZ_WIAO01000075.1 GCF_009451885.1 Glycomyces albidus | reverse complement strand
ACCGTCAACGCCTACATTCGACCCTCGGCTACAAGACCCCCGCCGAGACCCTGGCCGAGTATTACGCTCGCGCCGCCTGAAACCCAACCGTTATGAGATCCGCGTCCAAGATCCTTGCTACACCTCAGGGCGCTCAACGGCTTTGGTGCGCACTGGGTTCTTGACGAGCAGGTTGTCTTCGACCGCGAGGCCGAAGACCGCGTTCATGATGAGGTAGACGCCCTCAGCGGTGGACAGCCTTCGTGCTGGTTCTTCAGCTCGGTAATGCGCTTGTTGACCTCGCTCGGACGGATGGAGCCGACCTCGCGGTTTCCAAAGTGCGGCTTGATGTGGAGCCGGTAGAGACCTGGTAGCGGATGACGCTCGCGGGGTCCTTCCGCGTTGTGATCCAGCTCTGAAAGACCTTCTCGAACTTGGTCTTGCCATCGGCGGGGGAGATGTAGGTACCGCGCCGGATGTCGGCCTCTTGGTCGTCGCCGTAGTTCTTGGCGTCCTCCTTGAGCCGGTGCGTCTTGGTGCACTCGCGCCCGTCGGGACCGATCCAGACGGCCTGCCAGCGGTTAGCGTCCTTGTTGCCGCCGTTGTCGGGGTGTTTCTTGGTCTTCTTCTTGACTGGCTTGCCGTCGGGACCCTTGACCTCGGTGAACCACAGGTCTCTAACACTTGCCATCTCGTTTTCGTCTTCCGGCTTCTGATTCGCCGTACCTCGCGAGTTCGCGATACACCTCGGGCGGAAGCAGCTCCATGAGCCGTTCTGCGCCAAGGTGGTTCATGCCGACGTAGATGAGCTGCCGCCTCGGCGGGCGGCCGATCATCTCGAAGTGGATCTGCTGCTCTCGGCCGTCTTCGTCGGGTACGGGGATGAGTGGGTAATGACCGTCCGCCCAGTCCCAAGCCCGTTCGCACGTGACCGGCTCGTCTACTCCCGTGACCTCGGTCGTCCTGTCGGGGTCGTCGTCGTGGGGGAGGAGTAGGGCGTTCGGATTCACGTCCAGGGCTACGGCCGACGCGTCGGTATTGAGTGAACCTCAAGGGGGTCTACCCCCGTCGCCGTTGGTTCTTAGCTCTCGGCCTGGTCGTCTTCAGGTGCCCACCAGTCCCATTCAAGTGTCCCAGTGTCCGAGCCCGGAGGGAAACGCACCGAGAACAGCGAGCGCTTGTCGCGCTGGTCGATGTCGGCGGGGGCTTGGACGCCGTGAGCCGTGGCGTACTCGTACAGCTCGGGGTCGGGTGTGCCCTCTTCCATGTACATCCTGACCAGCTCCGCCATCAGTTGCGGATCGTCAGTTACCGGCTTGCCCATTGAATGCCTCTCCCGTTCCATTGACTCGCTTGAACACGCGCGACCCGTCGTCGTTGACCGCCCAGATGTTGAGCACGCTTCCCTCGGGAACGAACGCGTGCGTGTTCTCCTTGCAGCCCTGCCCACGATTGTCGCAGGGCTCGGCGTTCAGGTAGAGCGTTGCCTCGTTGAGCTGGTCGCGATGCATCGTGGCGGCGACTTCACCCTCAATGTGCCCTCGGTTCGGCGTCGTGTCCCGGTAGCGTCCCCGCACGCTCCCAGGAGGAAAGGGCGAAGATCCAGGAGGACGGGCTCGGAGCACGCGGTCAGAGTGCGGCGAGCCGTCGGAGCGGTAGAGCTTCCCCTCGGCCGTTCCCGCCTCGCTGTAGCGGCGGAGGCCAGCGAGCTTCGTCGGGTCGAACTTCCGAGGGTTGAACGTTGGTGCCGACGACGAACCGACCGGGGTTGTGGCGGTCCCTGCTGTGCCCCTGGTGAGTAAACTGCCCTGCCTGATTGCGAGGACTTGCGCTTGGGCCTCGCCGATTCGGCCGGCGAGCCCGGCTGCCTCGGACATCAGCCCTTCGATGGTCTGGACAGCGGCGCTCGCGAGGTTTGCCGCGCCCTCCGCGCCGAGGGCCGCAAGCTGGCCTTGCAACTCCTCGGCCTGCTGCTTGCTTGCGGCGAGCTGAGCGGCTAGTCCTTCGGCTTCACTCTTGTTGCCGCCGAGGGAGGCGGCGACTTCATCCACGCTAGGCAAGGGGGTCCCTTCGATTCTGTGTTGGTCGGTGATCTTAGTGGCTTAGGGCGTCATGTGGTATGCGCCAACGCGGCTACAAGCCAGCGCGATACGGGTGCGTCGCCGAGGTCGTCAAGGCTGCTCACCCAGCGGGCTTCGGCGAGTTCAGGGGAGAGCGTGAGGGCCGCCGACGGGGCGGCCCCGGTGAGGATGGTCAGCGTGTCGCGCTTGGCTTCCAGCGTCGTTGTCACGGTCTCCAGTTCGGCGAGACCGTTTGGCGTGAGGGTGAAGCCGAGTTCTTCGGCGACCTCGCGCGCTCCGGCTTCGGTGGGTGTTTCCTGAGCGGGGCGATAGCCTCCGCCCGGAAGTCCCCAACGGGTCGGGTCGGAGTAGGAGTGTCGGACCACGAGGAAGCGACCTGAGCTGTCGCGTAGCAACACCTTGACCCCGAATGTGTTCGGCTTGCGGACTCGCCACCACAGCCTCTGTACGGGCGCTATGGCGCGGAGGACGGGCGCTGGCAGGCGGACGTGTCTCATGGCTTCAGTGTGATGGTTTGGTAGTGCGGGTCGTCGTAGCGGAACCGGATCATGCGGCGAGTGCCGTTGAACGGCTGACGGGCGTGGATCATCGCGCGGTTGTCCACCACGAGGAGGTCACCGGCTCGCCATCGGTGGACCAGGACCACGGCCTCAGCCAGCGCGGATTCAACGAGCCCGTACATCTCGTCTTCGCCGAGACCGGAGGGGAGACCGACGACGTTGTTCGTCTCCAGCTTGGAGCGGAAGTGGAGCGCGGGCCCGTGGGCGCCCATGACGATGAGCGGATGAGTCGCCTTGGTGGGTCGCCACTTTGTCGCGTACTCGATACGAACCGAGGTGAAGTCGTGTTCCTGGGCGAGCAGGGAGTGCGCAGCGGCGCGTCCGTCATAGAGACACGTCGCACCTCCCTCGGCCGCTGGGGCGAGGCACCCGAGCGCGAAGAACCGAAGCGGCTCGTCGTCGTCAAATTGTTCGGTATGGCGAGGAAGCCACGCCGGATCGTTGTCGGCTTCAAGGATGCGAGCGCCCATCCAACGTGCGCCGAGGTGAACACCGAGCGCGCACGGAGCCTCGGTCATGGGCCCGGCCTCAGGCTCGGCGCGAATGAGGGTGTAGCCGCGTATGTGGAGGTCTTCGGCAAGGTCGTCAAGGGTCCTGGCCAGTGTGTGCACGGCGCTCCTTCTCACTGGGAAGTCGAGATGAGGGCCGCCGCTTATGTCGTCTCGAAAGCGGCGGCCCTCCGTCCCCGCCCTGCCCCGGGCGTGGGACCACCGAGCGCCCACCAATTACCCCTACGCTCGGCTGTCGGTGTCCTCTGCGGGCCTTAGCAGGCCCACGCTGAGGACTCCTGATGGATTGGGCGCGGTCCTGGGAACGCGCCCGCCCGTGTCTCAGACACTCGATGAATTCGCTCGGCCGTCGCGCAGCTCGGCGACCTTCGATGCGATGGCGTCACGGAGTGAGGGCTTGTCGATCGCATAGCCGCCGACCCAGAAGGGCCGCGAGTCGTGCTCGATGCCTCTGGTCATGACCGCTCCATTGATGCCGGGAGTCGTGACGCGAAGGTGCGGCCCGTTCATCTGGTTCCGGTACTCCTCAAGGGCGTACTCCTGGCCGCCGACGTTGAACTTCTGCACGCGCTGGTCTGCCACCGGTTCATCCTTCGCAGACGCGAACAACGGCCGTCGCCCTCACCGTCGGGCGCGGTCCAACGTCGCGGGAGACGTACGCGCGATAGGCGCGCTCCTCGAAGTCCTCGCGCCACTCGTCGGGGTAACCGCCCCAAGGTTGGCCCCAGCTCGGCTTGAGGTCACCGGAGTTGAGGCCGGACACCACTAGGACGAGCGCGTTCCGGTCCCCTGCGAGGTACACCCTCATGGACTCGGGCGCGTGTGCGCTTGACGCGCACACGTCGAACGTCATCCCGTCCTGTACGAAGGACCCGCGTTTCACTTCGGTTGTCGGTGCTGGCATTGCTGTACCCCTTCGAGCGATCGTGAAGGCCGTTCTCTACTTCGGGGGCGTAGAGCTGTCTCCTTCGATGCTTCCGTTGTGAAGAGCCCGTTTCCATCCCTGGACAGGTATCTCACGATGAGATATCGTGTGGGTGCTATGTCTAGGGACATGTACGAACCGATTCGCATACCCGATGCGGTATGGGATAAGGACGATGTCCAAAAAGCGCTGACGAACCGCGACATAGCCAAGCTCTTCAGGGTCGCTCAACAGTGGGTAGGCTCAAGCCAGTCACGGATCGGAATTGCCATCGGCATGCCCCAAGGGCGGGTCAGCGAGATCATCCACGGGCACCGTGAAGTGGCCAGTATCGAAGTGCTGCAACGGATCGCTGACGGTCTTAACATGCCGAGCCGGGCACGGTTGCGTCTCGGCCTCGCGCCCCGACTTGAGGACTCCATCGAGTCCATGTCGCAGCTCGATCGCGTCGGCATCACCCAGATTTTCGCGTCGCAAAGTGAAGCTGCCGACGAAATTTCCGGCCGTGCGAAAGACGCGAAGCGAATTGATCTGCTCGTCGTTCGTGCGCTCGGCTTGATCGGACTCAACGAGTCGTTGCTTCGGGCGGCCGTGATGGGAGATCGGAGGGAACCGCTTCGGTTGCGTGTTCTGCTGCTTGACCCCGACTGTGAGGCCGCAAGCATCAGGGCGCAAGAAATTCGGGAATCGCCTGCCTCGTTCCGGGCGGGCATCAATCTGTCCATCGCGCGGCTTGAAGAACTCACCGGACGGCCGAACGTAGACGTGTCGGTGCGGAAGTACAGTGCCCTCCCGGTCTGGCGCTGTATCCGGCTAGACGACGTGCTCTACCTGTCGATGTTCCACCCCTCATCGGAAGGGCATCAGTCAAGCGTGTACAAGCTGGTCGCAGCTCAGTACAACCTCCTGTGGACAGGCTTTGAGCGGCAGTTCGACGAAGTGTGGCAGTCCTCGGCTGTCGTGATCTAGCGAAGGGAGCCCCCCGTGATTGAGGCGGAACTCAAGGCGCGCGTCAAGGACGTTGCTTCGGTCAAGGACTGGCTTGGCAAGCAGGTGGCCCCGGAGGCCGCCACCTACCAGGACGTTTACTACGACAGGGACGACGAGATGACCGGAAGCGACCGGGAGCTTAGGGTCCGCACGGTGAGCACCGCGCAGTCCCGTCGATCGGTCTTGACGTACAAGCAGGCGCGCGTGGATGAAGCGAGCGGTTCGAAGCCCGAGCATGAGACGGAGGTCAGCAACCCTGAAGCCGTCGCGAGCTTCTTGCTTGACACCGGCTACACGGAGTACGTCCGGCTGACGAAGCACTGCCAGAACTACGCCTTCCAGTTCGCCGGGTATGAGGTCCTTGCCACGCTCGTCCACGTGCCCGAGCTTGACGGGGCGTTCCTTGAAGTGGAGACCCTTGTCAGCGAGGCGCGGCTTCACGCCGCGCTCGAAGCGCTGGGGGACTTGCTTAGGGAACTGGGCCTTGAGAACGAGCTTGAGTCCGGCACCTACACGGACGCCATTCTGGCGGCCCGTTCCAGGTAGCTTCGTGGCTTGACGGCCCTGATGCTCCTGGGGGTCGCCTATAGCTCTTGCCCAATGGATGTCAGGATTCGAGGCTCTTCCGCCGAACTCGGAACGAATAGGTTTGTTTGCCGCCTGGCATTCCGGACGAGCCCCAGCCGCCGCTGGTAGCGACATTCCAGCCCTTCTGCTTGTTCATCTGCGCTGCGAACGTGTCGAGGTCCTTGACGGTGCACCCGCACAGCAGCTCAACTTCGATCCAGGTGTATTGAGCACGAGGTTTGTCTTCGATGGAAGAGCGCTGCCACTTCACATCGTGAACGTGGTCGGCAAGGCCGGTCCGCTCCTGGTCGTGGATGATGCCGAAGGCCCCGGCGTACTCGTCAAGGTCATCGATAATGAAGAGGTCGCTTCGGTAGTTACCGGGCCAGACCGCGTAGAGCGTCGATTCCCCGCTTCGTGCCCGCTCGTAGGTGCCGTTGTCCCGGCCGTGGGTTACGCGGCCGTCCTTGTGAACTTCGATGTAGCAGAGGGTCTGCATCCGATAGGGGAAGTCCTTGCCTGATGCTGCCGCGCTTCGGGGGTCTTGCTGCATCGGTACTCCGATCGAGGTTGGAAGGGCCCCGGTCAGGGCCGGAACGAAGGGCACTTGAGATCTAACCACAAGTGACAGTCGAGAGCTGTCCCCCGAACGTGGGGCCGTCGATTGAGGGGCCGGGATGGATGATTCCCGCCCTCTTCTGGTTCGGTTCCAGTTCTGGCCCAGTTCTGTCAGAGGCCGAAAATCGGCGGTAATCGGGGTGATCCCCAGGGAAGCGTTTCCGCAGGTGAACCCGCAAGTTCTGGGGTTCCCGCTGGTGGGGCCGATGCTCCTCAAGGATCACCCAGATCTACGAGGGCACCAACCAGGTGCAGCGGATCGTCATCGCCCGCGAACTCCAGCGCGGCAACGTCTTCTAGCGCGAACGCCCGGCGAAACGACGCCCTCCGGATCCATTCGAGGGAGCAGGCGGGCCCTCCGGGGCCCGCCTTTCCTCACGCCTCGGCTTCGACCGGTTCGGGACGCGGCGGGGCCGCCGGCTCGACCGCGGCGCTCCGGCGCCGACCGGCCAGAGCCAACGCGCCGAACGCGGCCAGCGCCAGGTACAGGCCCGCGACCGCCGGCCACGGCAGGCCCGCGCCCGCCAGGAGCGACCGCAGGTGCAGCGCGACCGCGAGCACGCCCACCGCGGCCGTCAGGGCCGCGGCCGGGAGG
>NZ_WIAO01000074.1 GCF_009451885.1 Glycomyces albidus | reverse complement strand
GCCCCTGCTGCGGCCGCCGCCCGCGGCGACCGCCTGCGGTGCGGCCGCGGCGGCCTTGACCGTCCCGGGCGCCGGTTCCTCGGCCGCGGCCTGGACCGGCGCGGCCGCCCTGGGCCGCTTGGAGCCGCGGCCCTTCGGGAGCAGGCCCATGACGGCGAGGCTGGTGACGGACTTGCCGCACCCCGACTCGCCGACCAGGCCGACGATCTGGCCCTCCTCAACGGAGAACGAGACGCCGTCGACGGCGGTGGACGCGCCGAACGCGACCCGCAGGTCCTCTACTTCGAGCAGTGCCACTACTCCTGCCTGCTTCCATTTGTCCGCTCATTCCTGAGCTTCTGGATGTTTCGCTCTCCGCACTGGCACAGCGGCTCAATGCTGGAGTCCTGGTCCGGCAGTCTGGACCGTCGGCGGTCGGTCCGCTCCTGCAGGATCTGCTTCACCCGCCAGTGCGGGGTCCACAGGGCGATGTCGGCATCACCGAGTCTTCGCAGGACGTTGACCGCTCCGGCATGGTCTGCCTTCCACACGGCCCCGCACTCAGTGCAGTGAAGCCGATCCCCCTTGCGGATGCCGAGAGCATCAGTCCCGGGAATGACTTGTGACGTGTAGGCGGCGTTGACCAGCCGCACCGCAGAACCTCTGCGGCCCGACACGGCGTTGAGGGCTTCAGCAGTGAGCCCCTTGGTCCAACCGGCAAGACGCCGGTTGGTGTTCTGTCCCAGCCGCTTTCGGCTGGTGAAGGTCTTCGTGAGATCCTCAGCCACGACCATCGCAGCCTTGTCCACCACTCGATGGACTGCTTCGAACGTCACCGTTCGGACCTGTGCCTGCCATCGATCCCCTTGCCGGCGCCTCTTGACAGTGCCGAGGTTGTTCGTCCGTATCCGGGCGGCCTTCACACGATCCCCGCGAGCTTCGGCGCGTTCGGCAATGGAGAAGAGCTTCGCACGCCGTGCGTTCGTCGATCTCAGCTGATCCGAGCGTACGGTCAACAGGTCTCCGAGATCAGTGCCGTGCCGGACGCCATCGGAGTCCGTCAGGACCTCGGTGTAGCCCTTGTCAACTCCGATCGGGTCATTCCCACAGGGGCGCTGCGAGGACTTCATATCGGCGGCATCGATCTGGTAGTGCACCTCGACCAGGCCATCACGCAGGATCAAGCGGAGTGTTCCGGTGGGGGCCACAGTGGTATTCAATGGAATCTTCACCAATTTGCGCCGCTCCAGGCCCGGCACCGCCAGCCATACGTTTCCGCCCTCGCTCAGTGCGAAGGTCCGGAACTGGTCGGAGCGCACGACGATCTGATTGCTCGTACGGCTACGGCCCCGTCTCCAGTGCTTCCGCATCTGCCGGGACAGCCAGCGGTCGGAGGTCCAGTGGTCGAACCGGAGCGCCGTGTACAACCGCTTGCGCTCGCTCTCGTCTCGGGTACGCGCCCAAATGGCCCGTCGAACCCGAACTTTCGCGCTTTCACGGCTGGCGGCGATATCGGCGACCGCGTCGCGCACAGTCTCCTTCCATGCGTTCGCAAGAACGCCAAATCTCTGCGCGTCCCCGGATTCCATCCACTGATCGCGAATGGCCCGGTCGCGAACTCCCACACCGGCGATCGAACCGTATTGCCTCCATGCCAGCGCTCGCACCCGACCCAGCCGACGTGCCTGTTCAACCAGCATGTCGTACTTGCCCGGGTTGAGATCTACCGAAAAGGCAATACGAGTAACCTGCACCGCGCACCTCAGTCGAACTCGTGTGTCAAATACGAATTCGTAACGAGACGGCTCAACCAAGGGAGGCGGGCACGTGAGCACTGTCATAGCTCCCTCACTCCTGTCGTCTCAGCCTCGGGTCGAGCGATTCGCGCATGGCCTCGCCGAGGAGGGTGAAGCCCAAGGCGGTGACGATGATGCCGACCGCCGGGTAGATCGCGAGCTGCGGTGCGCCCGAAAGGAACCGCTGCGCGTCGGCGAGCATGGTCCCCCACTCGGGGCTGCCCGGGTCGGGATTGCCCAGACCCAGGTACGACAGCGCCGCGGCCTCGATGATCGCCGTGGCGAGCACGAGCGTGGCCTGCACGATGACCGGGCCGAGCGAGTTCGGCAGGATGTGCGAGACGACGATCCGGCCCTTGGGGACCCCCAGGGAGATCGCGGCGAGCACGTAGTCCGAGTGCGCCTGCGCCAGCATCGACCCGCGCAGCAGCCGCGCGAAGATCGGGATCTGCGCGACCCCGACGGCGATCATGACCGTGCTCAGCGACGGACCCAGCAGCGCGGCGACGCTGAGTGCGAGCAGCAGCATCGGGATCGCGAGCGCCACGTCGACGGTGCGCATGATGACCGCCTCCAGGCGCTCGCCCCACCGGCCGCCGAAGGTGCCCGCGGCGGCGGCCACGCCGCCGATCGCGGCGCCCGCGACGAACCCGATGAGGGTCGCGACCACGCCGACCAGGAGGGTCTGGCGGGCCCCGACGATCATGCGGGAGAACATGTCCCGGCCCAGGTGGTCCAGGCCGAACCAGTTCTCCGCGCGCGGCCCCGGGAAGACGTTCCGGTTCAGGAACACCTCGTTGCCCCAGGTCTGCGCGGTCGGGTTGTGCGGGGCGATGAACGGCCCCAGGACCGCGACCACCACGAACAGGCCGACGATGATCCCCCCGGTGACGGCCATCGGGGAGCGCTTGAGCCGCCGGAACGACTGGCGCCACAGCGAACCGGTCTGCGCCTCGCGTGCCGACACGCTCGCCTCGATGAGCCGGTCGAGCTTCTCGATTCGGGTTTGCGTCATGACCGCACCCGCACTCTCGGGTCGAGGAGGCCGTAGGACAGGTCCACGAGCAGGTTGATGACGACGTAGAACACGGCGATCACCAGGATGAAGCCCATGAGCGCCGGGTAGTCGCGCTCGGTCGTCGCCTGGTAGACGAAGGAGCCGATGCCGCCGAACGAGAACACGGACTCGGTGAGCACCGCGCCCGCGAACAGGCTGCCCAGGAGCAGGCCGATGATCGTCGCGATCGGCAGCATCGCGTTCCGCATCACGTGGCGGCCGCGGATCACCGAGGGCTTCAGGCCCTTGGCGTCCGCGGTGCGCACGTAGTCCTCGCCGACCACGTCGAGGACGCTCGCCCGGGTGATCCGGACGATGACCGCGAGCGGGATCGACGAGAGCGCGATCGCGGGCAGGATCAAGTGCTTGACCGCGTCCCAGGCGATGTCGAACTCGCCGGTGATGAGCCCGTCGAGGACCCGCAGGCCCGTGACGTCCGTGTAGTCGGCGCCGGCGGAGAGCCGGAACGTCGTCGGGAGCCACCCGAGCTCCTGCGCGAACACCACTTTGAGCATGGCCGCCAGGAAGAAGATCGGGATGCACGTGCCCAGGAGCGAACCGGAGACGGCCGTGAAGTCGAGCCACGTCCCGCGGCGCTTCGCCGCGAGGTAGCCGAGCGGGATGCCGAGGCCGACGGCGATGAGCATCGCGGCCAGCGACAGTTCGATGGTGGCGGGCAGCCGGTCGGCGAGCTCCGTGGCGACGGGCCGCCCGCTCGACAGCGAACTGCCGAAGTCGAGGCGGACGGCCCGTCCGAGGAAGTCGGCGTACTGGACCCAGATGGGCTCGTCGAGCCCCAGGGCGGCCCGCAGCGCCTCCCGCTGCTGGTCCGTGGCGTTCTCGGGGAGCAGCTGGTTCTCGGGTCCGCCCGGAAGGGCTTTGAACCACGCGAACAGCAGCAGCGAGAGTCCCAAGAGCGCCACGGACAACTGCAGGAGGCGCTTAACGGTGTAACGCAGCATATTCCGCTATTGATAGTCGATTTAGGAACCGGTGGTGAACGAAACCTGCGAGAAGTCCTCGCGCGTGAGCGGCGAGACGTCCGGCGGGTACACGTTCGGAGCGAACGCGATCGACGGCGGCGAGGACGAGATCGGCAGGCCCGGCAGCTCCGCCATCACCGCCTCGTTCGCGGTCTTCCACAGGTCGACGCGGGCCTCCGCGTCGGGCTCGGTGTTGGCCGCCGCGATCGAGTCGAAGACCTCCTGGTTGTCGAAGCCCCACTCGGTGGACGGGGCCGCGAACCAGGTGCCGAGGAAGTTGTACGGGTCGGCGAAGTCGCCGGTCCAGCCGAGCAGGTACAGCGGGCACTCGCCGCTGCGCGTGGTCGGGATGTACTCGACCCAGGTGATCGGACGGGCCTCGACGGTGACGCCCGCGGCTTCGAGGTCCGAGGCGATGATGTCGAAGATGTCCTTCGGCGCCGGCATGTACGGCCGGGTCACGTCGGTCGGGTAGCAGAACGTCAGCGTCAGGTCCTCCGCGCCGGCCTCGGCCAGCATGTCCTTGGCCTTCTCGGTGTCGTAGTCGTAGGTCGGGACGTCCTCCGAGTAGCCCTCCAGGCTCGGCGGGATGAACTGGGTCGCGACCATGCCGCCGGCCGGGAGCACCGAGTCGACGATGCGCTGGCGGTCGATGGCGTACGAGAGCGCCTCGCGGACGGCGTGGTTCTCCAGGGGCGCGTGGCTCTGCGTGTACGCGAGGTACAGCAGGTTGAACACGCCGCGGATCGGGACCTGGAAGCCGGCGTCGAGGAGCGCCTGCGCGTCGGCGGGGGCGGCGAGGTCGTAGCCGTGGATGTCGCCGGCCTCGAGGGCCTGGCGGCGGGCCGTCTCGTCCGAGATGGTCTTGAAGATCAGGGTCTTGACCTTGGCGGGCTCGCCCCAGTAGTCGTCGAAGCGGGTGAGGGTGACCTCCTGCTCGCTGTGGTTCCAGTCCTCGAGCATGTAAGGGCCGGTTCCGGCGAGGGTGCCGACGGTCTGGGTGTACTCGGGCAGCGGCGAGTCGGCCGCGGGGATCGTCACGTCGGCGACGGCGTCGATCGACGCGGGGCTGATGATCGAGAGCGACTCGAGGGTGAACGCGCCCGGGAAGCTGGACGTGTACTGGCTGATCGAGATCGTCACGTCGAGGCCGTCTGCGGTGCAGCCCTCGAAGATCGACTCGGTCTCGATGCCCATGGCCGGGTCGTTCTCGGCGAAGCCGCCGAAGACCGCCGAGTAGTAGTAGGTGAAGTTCGGGGACTGGAAGCCGCCCTTGAAGTTCGCCCACCGGTCGAAGTTCTTGCAGACCGCGGCGCCGTCGAGCGCGGTGCCGTCGTGGAAGGTCACGCCCTCGCGCAGGTGGAAGGTCCACTCGGTGCCTTCGGGGTTCTGCTCGAAGGACTCGGCGAGGCCGGGCACGGTGTCGGTGCAGTCGGCGTCGAGGAGCGTGTCGAAGACCTGGCGGTTGACGCGGAAGGTCTCGCCGTCGGAGGCGAGGATGGGGTCCAGGCTGGTGGGGTCGCCGGGGGTGCCGAAGACGAACGGCTGCGACTCGTTCGCCTCCGTGTCGATCAGGTCCTCGGTCAGCTCGTCGGTCCGCTCCGGACAGGAGAAGTCGAAGTCCTCGGCGGTGTCGGCGTCGCCGCCGGTGTCGCCGTCGGATCCGCAGGCAGTGAACAGGCCCACTGCCAAGGCGGCGCCTGCCGCTGCGGCGAGGGCGCGCCTGACTGGGGTTGGGGACGTGCGCATAGGTTGTCTCACCCGTCGGTCGTTGGGTATTCGGAGGTTCCAGACAGCCTAAGACACGGTGAGTTACACCACTGTTAAGCGTTATGTGATCGTGATCAATCTGCGGGGTATTGTTACCGAAACCGAACTATTACCGTGCATTCGGTTATTGTTGCACCCCAAAGCATCTCGGAAAAGGCTACGCATGGCGCCGGCCGGCCTCTCCGCGACTCGGTCACATCCATGTCACCCGGGCCCAGCCCACGGCGCGCCAAGTCAAAGTCACGCCGACCTGATCCGCAACGTGCTCACGTCCATGCCCTGCGGGCCCGGCCCGAGTACGGTCAGTCCATGTCCCCGCCGGCTCAATCCGCGGCGCAGTCACGTCCATGTCCTCGCGGGAGCGATCAGCCCATGTCACGCGGACCCGGTCCGCAGCGTGGTCAGTCCGTGTGTCCCGCCGCGGTGCGCGGTCGGGTCAGTCCATGTCACGCCGGCCGGAGAAGGCCCGCCCGAGCGTCACCTCGTCGGCGTACTCCAGGTCACCGCCGACGGGCAGCCCGCTCGCGAGCCGGGTCACCTTGAGTCCCATGGGCTTGAGCAGCATCGCCAGATACGTGGCGGTGGCCTCGCCCTCCGTGTTCGGGTCGGTGGCGATGATCAGCTCGGTCGTCTCACCGGCCTGGAGCCGCACCATCAACTGGCGGATCCGCAGGTCGTCGGGGCCGATGCCCTCCAACGGATTGATCGCCCCGCCGAGTACGTGATACCGGCCTCGGAACTCCCCGGTCCGCTCGATCGCGAGGACGTCCTTGGGCTCCTCGACGACGCAGATGAGCGCCTCCGACCGCCGCGGGTCCCGGCAGATCCCGCACTGCTCGGCCTCGGTGACGTTCCCGCATACCTCGCAGAACCGCACCTGCGCCTTGACGCGCTCCAACGCCGAGGTCAACCGCTCGACATCGGCACTCTCCGACGCGAGCAGGTGAAACGCCAACCGCTGCGCACTCTTCGGGCCGATCCCGGGCAACTGCCCGAGCTCCTCGATGAGATCGCCCAAAGCCCCGTCGTACAAGGAATTCCTCTTTTCACTGATCGCGACTCACACCGATCGAACGGCGCGAACCGCATCCATGGGCCCGGCCAAGACCCGAACAACCGCTCCGCCGGCCCGATAGGGCCGGCAGCCCAGCCAAACGGCCCACCTGGTCAACGGCACCCAATGCCCCAGGCGAGTCAGGCGCGCCCAACCCCGACCTCACAACCAACACGACCACACGGCCGCCGCGCCGACCCGAACCCGAGCGTCCAACGCCGCGAACCCGGCCACCCGCCACCGCCGGAAGCCGGCCGCGAGGTCGCCGCCGCCTTCCAGGGCCCGACTCACAAATGTATGAGCCGGAAGTCCAACGCCCGCAAGCCACCCGGCCCACCTCGGCCCTTGTGCATCCGAAGCGGCTCTTGTGCATTCGGAGCCTGGGCTGCCGCCGGCTGGCGCTTCTTGCGGACCGACTACATGCCCGGGCCCGACTACATGCCCGGCAGGCCGAGGCCGCCGGTCATGCCGCCGAGTGCGTCGCCGAGCGGGCCCATCTTCTCGGCGGCGAGCCGCTTCGCATTGTTGCCGGCCGCCTGGACGGCCGCGACCACGAGATCTTCGAGGGTCTCGACATCGTCGGGGTCGACGGCCTGCGGGTCGATCTTGATCGCCTTGAGTTCGCCGTCGCCGGTGACCGTGGCGGTGACGAGCCCTCCACCCGCCGAGGCGCTGACCTCGGACTCGGCCAGTTCGGCCTGGGCCTTCAGCATGTCGGTCTGCATCTGCTGCGCCTGCTGCAGCAGCTTCTGCATGTCTCCGCCTGGGAACATGTCCATCACTCCTCGCCGTTCGGCCCGGATCTCCTGGTCTGAGCCAGCCTAACCGCAAGGGCCGACGCTCGCCGCCCGAGCACGCCCGGGCGCAGAGCGTCCCACACGTCCCGGGCGGGGCCGTGGGGTGTGTGCGGGTGCACCGGCTGGATGCCGGTGCACCCGCGTTCACCTCGCGAGTGTGTCCGCAGGAGCCGCGCGAGGATGCACCCTCGCGCGGTCTTAGGGGGCGGCCCCCGGGGTTTCCCTCATGCTGCCGCCGGTCCTGCGAACCCTGACCGGTCCGACCACCCGCACTCCACCTCCACCGGCGAGTAGTCGTTTTTGCTATCTACGATCACAGATCGGGAAGTGTCTGCCAAGGATTGGTTTCGAGCCTGTGGATAACTTCGGATCCCGCTGCGTTTGCGCAGGTCGGTCGGGTGTGGACAACCGGCACGGGCTCAGGCGATCTGCTTGGCGCCGAAGGCGTTGGTCAGGAGCTTGACCGCCTGCTCCTCGCTGGTGCCGAACCCGCCCGGGGCGACCGGGTCGTCGGGGCTGGGCTCGTCGTAGTCCTCCGGCGGGGGCTCCTCGACCGCTTCGGCGGCCCGGGCCGGGCGGCGGCGCCGTTCGCGGCGGTTCGGGGCGCGGCGGACCTAGGCGCCGGGGCCGGCGCCGCTCCCGTCGGCGCTTTT
>NZ_WIAO01000073.1 GCF_009451885.1 Glycomyces albidus | reverse complement strand
CAGACCCCGCCCCCGCCGCCACCGTCGGCGTTCGACCCCCGCACCGACTCGAAGGAGGGCGACCGATGAACCCTGCCCTGCGACGCATGGGCGTGATCGCGCTGGTCCTGCTGGGCGCCCTCATCGCCCAGTCCACCTGGGTGAGCTTCTTCCACCACGACGACTACGGCCTCATCGCCGACTCGCGGACGCTCATCGCCGAGTACTCGGTGCCGCGCGGGCAGATCCTCGCCGGCGACGTCGTCATCGCCCAGTCCGTGGAGACCGACGGCGACTTCTACGTCTACGAGCGCCAGTACCCCGAAGGCGACTACTTCGGGAACATCACCGGCTTCAAGTCGTTCAACTTCGGCTCCAGCCGGCTCGAGGCCGCCGAGAACGCGGTCCTCAACGGCTCCAGCTCGCTGCTGACGTTCGACGACTTCTGGGCCACGGTCACCAAGGAGCAGAAGCCCGGCGGGAACGTCGTCACCACGCTCGACGCGGAACTCCAGCGGGCCGCGTACGACGCGATCGCCGACACCGGCGTCAAGGGCGGCGCGGTCGTCATCGACCCGCAGACCGGCCGCATTCTCGCGCAGGCGTCGTACCCCGGTTGGAACCCGACCGAGGTGTCCTCGAACAACGGCGACACCGCCACCGCGGCCTGGCAGGACCTCGTGGCGCAGGACGGGCCGGACAGCCCGGCGCTCGACCGCACCGGCCAGGAGTGGTACCCGCCCGGGTCGACCTTCAAGACCATTGTCGCCGCCGCCCTCATCGAGAAGACCGGCGCGACCGCCGACACGATGGTCCCGGCCGGGAACGAGTACACCGCCCCGGACACCGACCACGTCATCCGCAACTCCTCGAACCAGTGCCCGGACCAGGAGATGACGCTCGAAGAGGCGTTCGCGAAGTCGTGCAACACCACGTTCGCCCGGCTGTGCGTCGAGGAGCTCACCGCCGACGACATCTCGAGCATGGCCGAGGCGTTCGGCTTCGGCGAGGCGTTCGAGACGCCGCTGGAGACGCTTGCCTCCCAGACCGGCGACCTCTCTGAGGACGCGTTCCGCGCGCAGGCGTGCATCGGCCAGCAGGAGGTCCGCGAGACCGTCCTCCAGAACGCGATCGTGGCCGCCACCGTCGCCAACGAGGGCGAGCGAATGGAGCCGCAGCTCATCGACCGGCTCACCGACTCCCAGGGCGACACCGTCCAGAACGGCGCGGAGGACTCGGCCGGGCGCGTCATCGACATCGACACCGCCCAGGAACTCCAGGTCCTCATGGAGGCTGTGGTCGAAGAAGGCAGCGGCTCCAGCGCCGCGATCGACGGCTACACGGTCGGCGGCAAGACCGGCACCGCGCAGCACTCCGACTCCAGCGACGACAGCGACCTCGACCACGGCTGGTTCCACGGCTGGGCGATGGACAAGGACGGCAACCCGGCCGTCGCCGTCTGCGTGTTCCTCGACTCCTACGACGAGGGCGCCTCGGGCAAGGCCGCGGAGATCTCGGGGATGCTCATGGAGCAGGTGCTCGAGGGCAGCGGGGAATGACGCCCGCGGGCCCGGCCCCGGAAGGGACGGCCCGCAGGCGTCGCCGAGGCGGCCCGGATCAGGGCCCGTGAGCCCCGCCGAGGCGGCCCGCGTTCCGCGGCTCGCGGGCCCCGCCGGGGCGGGGAGCGCGAAGGGACGGCGAAACAGTCACGGTTTCCTCAAGATCACCGGGATCGGCAACCGAAGGGGCCGCCGGGGCGTGGATCTTCGGAGACGGTTCGATCGGCTCGATAACGGGAGACCGGGTGCCGGGCCGCCTGCCAGTAGACTGAAGCGTCGATCCCCCCGGAGCCGATCCGCCCAAAGAAACGAGGATTCGCCGTGTTGAGCCCCGAAATGCTCCTCGGGCAGCGCTATCGCCTGCGCGAACGCATTGCCGTGGGCGGCATGGGCGAGGTCTGGCGGGCCGAGGACACCGTCCTCGAGCGCACCGTGGCCGTCAAGGCCATGCTGCCGTCCCTGCTCAGCGAACCGGGCTTCACCCAGCGCTTCGCCGCCGAGGCGAAGACCGTCGCGGCCCTCACCCATCCCCACATCGTCAACGTCCACGACTTCGGCAACGCCGACCTGCCCAGCGGCGAGACCACGGCCTACCTGGTGATGGAGTTCGTCGAAGGCAAGTCCCTCGCCGACCTCATAGCCGAACGCGGCCGCATCGACGCCCGCGAACTCATGCCCGTCATCGCGGCCACCGCCGAGGCCCTGCACCACGCCCACGTGCACGGCGTCATCCACCGCGACATCAAGCCCGGGAACATCCTGGTGCGCGACCGGGACGGCCGCGCCGTCCTCACCGACTTCGGCATCGCCCGCTCCGGCGCCTCCGGCGACCTCACCCAGACCGGCGCGGTCATGGGCACCGCCTCCTACATCGCCCCCGAGCAGGCCGAAGGCACCGGCGTGCTCCCCGCCTCCGACATGTACTCGCTCGGCGTCGTCGCCTTCCACGGCCTCACCGGGCACCGGCCCTTCCAGGCCGAGAACCCGATCGAACTCGCGCTGCACCACGTGCGCACCCCCGCGCCGCCGCTCCCGCAGGACATCCCGCCGGGCGTGCGCGCGTTCGTCGAACGCGCCATGTCCAAGGACCCGCACCGGCGGTTCGCCACCGGCGCCGAGATGGCCGCCAACGCGCTGGCCGCGGTCGACGCGCCCCCGGCGACCTCCGTGATGCCGCCGGTGGGCCAGCTTCCCCGCCGCGCCGGCGTCGTCCCGATGGGCGGACCGCCCGCCGGCGTCGCCGACCCGTCCATGGGCGCCATGCAGCCGCCGGCCCCGAACTCGCCTCCCGGGATCGACCTCGGAGCCGTCCCGGCGGCCCCCGCGTCCCGGCCCGGACCGAACAAGGCGCTGCTCGGTGCGATCGTGGGCGTGGTGGCCCTGGTCCTGGTGGGCGGTATGGTGTGGCTGCTGCTGTCCATGAACGGCGGCGACGACCCCTCCGGCGGCGGCGACGACCCGGCGACGACCGCCACCGAAGAAGGCGCCGACGAGGAGAGCGCCGACGAGGAGACCACGCCGGAAGACCCGCGCACAACCGGCGAAGGCCCTGGCGAAACCCAGTCCGGGGGCGGGATCGGCGACTGCATCGGGAACAACACCTGTGGCGACCGATAGAGGGTTTTCGGGCCTGCCGCTGCCATTAGAATCAAGCCGCGATGAACGGAACACGAGGACGTAAAACGCGATGACGACAGAGCCCCGCCTGCTCGGCGGCAGATACGAGATCGGCGAGGTCGTCGGCTACGGGGGGATGGCCGAAGTCCACCGCGGCCGCGATCTTCGACTCGGCCGCGACGTGGCGGTGAAACTGCTCCGGGCCGACCTGTCTCGTGACGAGTCGTTCCTCATCCGATTCCAGCGCGAAGCCCAGAACTCCGCCTCGCTGAACCACCCCAACATCGTCGCCGTCTTCGACACCGGCGAGGACATGGGCATCCCCTACATGGTGATGGAGTTCGTCAACGGCCGCACCCTCAAAGAGGTCCTGATCGCCGAGGGCCGCTTCGAGTACACCGCGGCCTGCGAGGTCGTCGCCGACATGTGCTCGGCCCTCGACTTCAGCCACAAGCACCACATCATCCACCGGGACGTCAAGCCCGGCAACGTGATGCTCTCGGACACCAGCCAGGTCAAGGTCATGGACTTCGGCATCGCCCGGGCGCTCGCGTCCGGCCAGGCCACCATGACGCAGACCAGCGCCGTCATCGGCACCGCCCAGTACCTCTCGCCCGAGCAGGCCCGCGGCGAGACCGTCGACGCCCGCTCCGACGTGTACGCGGTCGGCTGCGTCCTCTACGAGCTCCTCGTCGGGCACCCGCCGTTCACCGGCGACAACCCCGTGTCCGTGGCCTACCAGCACGTCCGCGAAGAGGCCCGGCCGCCTTCGGAGCTCAACCCGAACGTCCCGCCCTCGGTCGACGCCGTCGTCATGAAGGCCCTCGCGAAGAACCCCGAGCACCGGTACCACTCGGCCGCCGAGATGCGCGAGGACCTCATCCGCGCCGCCCGCGGCCAGGAGGTCATGGCGCCCGCCGTCCTGGGCGCCGGCGACCGCACCGCGATCATCGGCGACGCCGACGCGACCGCGCCGATCCGCCAGCTCCCGACGTCCTCCAGCAGGCGCCGCCCGTGGCTCATCGCCCTGGGGGTGATCCTCGCGCTCGTCGCGGTCACCGCGGCCGCGTGGGGCATCATGCGCGCGATGGACGAGACGGCGCTGGTAAGCGTGCCGGGGGTGATAGGCCAGGCCGAAGCGGCCGCCACCGAGGCGCTCGAGGCCGAGGGCTTCGAGGTCGAACGGGTGGAGCAGAAGGCCACGGCGGTCGACGACCCCGGGCTCGGCAACGTCGTCGACCAGAACCCGCCGCAGGGCGAGGAGGTCGAGGCGGGCACGACGGTCCAGATCACCGTCCTGGTCGAGCCCGACCCCGTCGAGGTCGAGGACGTCCTCGGCGACCAGTTCACCGACGCCGAGGCCACGCTCACCGAGGACGGACTCAAGGTCGTCAAGAAGGAGATCGCCAGCACGCAGGAGCCGGGCACCGTCCTCGAGCAGGACCCGGAGGGCGGCGAGGTGGTCCCGCTCGGCACCGAGGTGACGCTCACCGTCTCCGCCGGCGGCGAGGCCACCGTCCCGAACGTCATCGGCATGACCACCGACCTGGCGAGGTCGACCCTGGAGGGCGAAGGCTTCGTGGTCGAGCTCGTCTACGGCAACGGCGGCGACACCCCGGGCGTCGTCTACGACCAGAACCCCGCCGCCGAGTCCACTGAGGAGGACGGCTCCACGGTCACCATCACCGCCCAGGGCGTGCTGGTAGCCTGGGACGCCACGACCACGCCGCAGGCCCTCATGGACGCGCTCAACGGCGCCGGCCTCGCCGCCGTCATCGAAGGCGACCCCGAGGCCGAGACCATTGAGAGCGTCTCCGGCCCCGACGGCGCCCTCACCAGCGGCACCGCCGTCGCCCCGGGCACCGAGATCACCATCGTCCCCGCGAGCGACGACGGCGGCGGAGGCGGCGGCAACGAAACCACCACCGACGAAGAGAGCTGCAACCCGATCGACCCGACCTGCCAGGACAACGGCAACTGATCTGATGGACTTTGCGGGCCCGGCGCGACAGCGCCGGGCCCGCAACGTGTCCTGCGTCTCGAATCCGAATCCGGCGCGTGTCGCTTCCGGCGTGTCCGAAAATTCTGTAGTCTTATCTGTACATGCCGAGACATCCCAACAAGCACATCCGCGCGGCGATCGAGTACATGGAGGCAAGAGGCTGGAAGATCGAGAAGAGCCACGGGCACGCGTGGGCTCGGGGCTACTGTCCTGGCGGTGCCACCGGGTGCAGGCCGCCGAGTTCGATTCTCTCGACCCCCAGAACACCCGAAGGCCATGCCGCCCGTCTGCGGAAGATCGCAGACTCGTGTCCGCACGGCTCGCACGTCGAGAAAGGAGCATGAATCGTGACCGTTTACCCGTTCGAACTGCATTTCTTCGGTCCGCCTGGGGATCACGTCATCGATGAGCTGTATGAGGCCGGCTGGGACGACGCCGTGATCAACTTCGAACCGTCCACAGGCGGTGAGGGATCGGCGATCTTCGACAGGGAGGCCCCCTCGGCGCTGCAGGCGGTCGTGTCGGCCATCCGGCAGGGCCGGAAGGCCGGGGTCGAACTGCTCGGTGCCACCGAGGACTACGTGACGCTCACCGAGATCGCCGAGCGCACCGGCAGGACCCTGTCCGCCGTCGACCACTGGGCCACCGGCCGGCGCGGACCCGGCGACTTCCCCGCGCCGCGCGTGCCGCGGCCGCGAGTGAGCCTGTACTCGTGGGCGGAGGTCACCATGTGGCTGGTGCAGCACGGCCTGGCGGCGATGTCCCCTGAGGGGGTGGAGATCGCCCGGATCTGCGAGGTCGCCGACGCGACGCTCCGCGCGCGGCGGTTGCAGAACCGCCTGGCCGAAGCGGAGCGGGAGGCGCTCAACCTCGCGGTGGCCTGACGGCCGCACGCGAACGGGCTCCGGCAGACGGAAGGGCCCCGGCCTGCTGGCCGGGGCCCTTCGCTCCTCTCGTCCGCCGCGCGTTACCCGCCTCGGTGCTGCGCGGCTCGCGGAGTCCGGCTCCCGGAGCGAGCAGCGTCTCCGGGAGGGTCGCTACTTCGGTTCGATGCCGCCCTCGAGGATGCGGACCATGATCGGGTTGTCGAAGTAGATGTCGTTGAGCTCGTAGGAGCCCGGGTCGATCGACTTCACCCGCTCGCCCTCGATGGCGTAGGAGACGCGCTGGTTCAGGAACAGCGGCAGGCGCGGCAGGGTCTCGTTGAAGACGATGCCGAGCGTCTTGTTCGCCTCGGCCTGCTCCTCAGGGGTGCCCTTCTGCGACGCCAGGTACAGGTCGTCGACGTTGACCGTGCCCAGCGAGGTCGTGGCGACCTCGGCGGTCGGCAGGCCCATGCCCGGGGCGTCGGCGGTCTGGGAGTTGTCGGTGAACCAGGTCATCTGCCAGGAGCCGTAGACGTAGGGGACGAACGGGTTCGCCCACTGGCGCACCGCGATGTCGAACTCGCCCGCGCCCCAGATGCCCCACGGGTTGTCCGCGGGGACGTTCTCGTAGGCCACGTTCAGGCCGAAGTCGGTGAGCTGCGACGCCGCCTGCTCGCCGGTGAGCGAGAAGTCCGTCCAGCCCTCGACGCCGATGATCGTGTACTCGGCGAGCGACCCGTCCGGCTTGTGCCAGCCGTCCGACTCCTTGGTCCAGCCGGCGCCGGTCAGCAGCTCCTCGGCCTTGGCGTGGTCGGTCGTGTAGTACTCCAGCTCGACGTCGTCGAACAGGCCCTCCGCGTGCGGGTCCGGCAGGCCCGTGTAGGTCGCCGGAATGTAGTAGCCGCCCGCGCCCTTGGCGATCTCGCCGATGACCTCGGTGTCGAAGACGTACATGAACGCCTTGCGCACGTTGACGTCCGCGAACTCGGGGAACCGGCCCTGGTTGAGCATCAGGCCGACGCCGTCGTAGCCGGGGGTCGACAGCTCCTTGAGGCCCTCGACGCCCGCGATGGTCTGGCGGTCGGTCGCGCCGAGCACCTGGGTCGAGTAGTCCACTTCAGACGACAGCAGGAACTGCACCGAAGCGGCGTTGTCGCCCTTCTGGACCTCGACGGTCTCGAACTTCACCTGGTCGGCGAAGAGGCCGTCCTCGTGGCGCGTGAGCGTGATGACGGTCTCGCCGACCTGGTCGAACTTGTAGGCGCCGCAGGAGATGAACTCCTCGGTGTCGAGGAAGTCCTCGGCGGCGATCTTCTCCGCCAGCGCCACCTGGCCCGGGTCGCCCTGGACCTCGCCTGCCTCGACCAGGCCCCGGGCCTCGTCCATCCACTCGCCGTAGCGCGAGGACGGGAGCACCTGCGCTTTGAGCGCGCCGTGCTCGACGCCGGTGAACACCTCGGTGTACGTCACCGTGACGGTGGTGTCGTCGTCGGCGGTCGCGGACACGAGCTGGTCCCAGCCGATGGTGCCCTGGGCGGCGTTGAGCTTCTGGAGGTAGATGGTCCCGGCGACGTCGGCGGCGGTGACGTCGGTGCCGTCGGTCCACTTGATCCCCGAGCGGAGCTTGATCGTCAGGGTGGTGCCTTCGAGCGCGACCGACTCGGCGAGCTGCGGCAGCCACTCGAACGTGTTCCAGTCCAGGATCGCGCAGCGGGGGATGAAGAGCTCGGCCACGGGGGCGGCCGTCAGGAGCACACCGGTGTTCAGCGCCGCGTTGTAGTGCTCGACGGAGGTGTCGAACGGGTACACGTACACGAACTTGCCGCTGGCCCCGCCGTCGCCGCCGCCGCTGTCGGCCTGGCAGGCCCCGAGGAGGGACGTGGTCGCAACGGCGCCGGCGCCGAGGCCGACCGCCTGCATGAGGTTGCGTCGGCTGAGCTCGAATCGCTGAGAGGTCATCGCCGTTTCCTTTCGATGTAGAGGGCGAGAGAAGTGATGAGGATGAGGAACAGCCCGAGTCCGACGGTCAGCGCGCTGATGGAGGACTCCGCGGTTCCGCTGGGCAGGAGGAGCAGGTGGAGCCCGGCGGCCAGGGTCAGGAGGACCCCGAACGCGAGCCCCGTGCGGGCGATCAGGCCGACCATGCCGCTCCAGGTGTCTTGTTTGGATCGTCGGCTCCGGCGGGAGCGGGACGCCGCGAACCGGGGACGGCGTCGAGGGTGAGCGTCCGGTCGTCGCCGCGCGGGGTGTCGCGGCGCCGGTCGCGCGCCACCACGTGGCA
Organism: Glycomyces albidus; assembly: GCF_009451885.1. GTDB lineage: Bacteria > Actinomycetota > Actinomycetes > Mycobacteriales > Micromonosporaceae > Glycomyces > Glycomyces albidus. The sequence continues at coordinate 95 of NZ_WIAO01000073.1, read as the reverse complement.
GGCGACGCGGCGGCGGCCGCGAGGGCCGGTGCCGCCGCGCCCTCAAGGGCCGGGACGGCTGCGCCCTCAAGGGCCGGAACGGCGCTGTCGCACAG
>NZ_WIAO01000072.1 GCF_009451885.1 Glycomyces albidus | reverse complement strand
GTCTGGGGGGCCGGGCGGGTCGGGGGGCCGGGGGGCGGGCTTCCGTGGCCCGAGCCGGGGGGCGGCGGGGTCTGCGGCCGGTACGGCTGCGCCGGGCCCGGCTGGGGGCCGCCGGGCGGCGACCCGGGCGGCGGCGAGTAGGGCCCGCCCGGAGGAGGCGAGTAGGAGCCGCCCGGGGGCGGGGAGTGCGGGCCGCCGTCAGGGGGCGAGGACGGGCCCTGGCGGGTCGGCGAGACGACGGACTCCTCGACCGTGTTGCCCGGACCGCTGCTCCCCGGGCCGCTGCCGGTCGAGCCCGGGAGGTGTCCGGGAATGATCAGCTCGGTCGGCTGGTCCCCGCCGGGGATCGGTCCGGAGTCCATGACGCCCGCGGCCTGGGCCTTCGCGGCCTCTTCGGCGGCGCGCTTGGCGGCCTGCTCGGCGAGGAACTCCGGCGGCGCCTCGGTCTTCATGAGCCCGTAGGACGCCTGCCACGGCTTGCGGGCGTCGTCCGAGACGCGCAGCAGGAGCCCGATGAGCAGCCACGAGGCGACCAGCGAGGAGCCGCCCGCGGCGAGGAACGTCGTGGTCTGGCCGGTCATCGGGATGAGCCCGGTGACGCCGCCGAACACCACGAAGAGCTGGAACGCGACCAGGAACGCCAGGCCGCCGGCCATGAGCGTCCCGAACAGGTCCCGCGACATGAGGCCGGTCTTGAAGCCGCGCTCGACGAGGATCGCGTACAGCAGCAGGATCGCGATGAGCCCGATCAGGCCGACCTCCTCGCCGATCGCGGCGAGGATGAAGTCCGACTCCGAGGCCGGGATCAGGTTCGGGTTGCCCGCGCCCGGGCCGTTCCCGAGGAGCCCGCCGGAGTTCATGGCGACCAGGCCCTGCACGAGCTGCCAGGAGGTGCCGGTCTCGAAGACCTTCACCGGGTCCCACGGGTCGAGCCAGATGTCGACGCGCACCTGGAGGTGCGAGAAGAACGGGTAGATCGCGACGCAGCCGCCGATGAACATGGTGAGGCCGATGACGATCCACGACGCGCGCCGCGTCGCCATGTACAGCATCGACAGGAAGATCGAGAACAGCAGGAGCGAGGTGCCGAGGTCGCGCTCCATGACGAGGATGATGAGGCTCGCGGCCCACACGATCACGATGGGCCCCAGGTCCTTCATGCGCGGCAGCTGCAGGCCGAGGATCTTCTTCCCCGCCACCGACAGCATGTCGCGCTTGCGGACCAGGTACACCGCGAAGAAGATCAGCAGCATCAGCTTCGCGAACTCGCTGGGCTGCACCGAGAACGACCCGAAGCGGATCCAGTTCTTCGACCCGCCCGACTCGGAGATCGACGACGGCAGGAAGCCCGGCAGCGCCGCGAGCGCGATGCCCGCGAACAGCAGGATGTACGCGTAGCCGCGGAGCATCCGGTGGTTGCGCACCACCGCGAGCAGGATCGTCATCAGCACGACCGCGGCCATGTAGTACATGAGCTGGCGCCCGCCCTGGCCGCCGAACACGCCCGCGTCCGCAGGGAGCGGCTCGTCGGTCAGCGCGGTCCGGTCGATCCGGCGGATGTAGACGATGCCGATGCCGGTGAGGAACGCCGCGATCGGCACGAACAGCGGGTCGGCGTACGGTGCCAGGAACTTCACGGCCGTCCACGCGCACATCGACACCGTGAAGATGAGGATCGGCAGCATGTACGTCACCGACGTGGTCCGCTGGATCAGCGCCATGTCGATCGTCAACTGGAAGCAGAAGACGCCGATCCCGCCCATGACCAGCATGAGGAGTTCGATGCCGATGCGCTTGGGCATGCCCGACAGCGGCGTGAGCGGCGTCTCGGACGGTCCCGCCGCCCGGGCGGTCGCCGACATGGGCTGTGCCATCGGTTCCCCTCGGTCTCGCAATGTGGGGCGCTGCGGCTGAGGCCCCGTGTTCAAGGCGCTCCCGCGCCCGGCCTGGTTGCGCACCTGCGCGATCGGCCCCCCGCACTCGGCGGCCGGACGCAGTGAGCGTACAACGGTGCCGCTCAGTCCTCGCGGCAGTCCGTCGAAGCCGTCGGCACCGCCTCAGTGTCCGAAACGGAGCACAGCGGGTCCAGGTTCTCGTTGCTGGACGAGGGGTCGATCAGCTCGTCGAGCTCGGACTCGGCGCCGGCCTGCCCGTCGACGCGGATCCCGTCGGCCAGGTCCGCCTCGACCTCGTCGGTGGCGTCCTCCGCGGCGCGCGGCGACTCCGTCTCCAGCCAGGCCGCGCGCAGCCCGGCCACCTCAAAAGGGAGGCCCCGGTAGACGCTGATGTTGCCCGCCTCCGAGACCCCGATGAAGTACTGCGTCCGCGCCCACCAGGCGCCCGCGCCCGCGGCCAGGACCAGGATGATCAGGCAGGACAGGACCGTCCGCCACACCCGGCCGCGCTTCTTCGGCCGCTCCCCGTCCTCGCCGCCGCCGGCGCGCAGGTCCACGGTGGCGTCGTCGCCGGGGCCGTCGGCGTCCTCCTTCACCGCCCGCAGCACCGCGGTGTCCGATTCGGCGAGCCGCTGGTCGGCGGCCGCGCCGCCGATGATCTGGCGCTGCTCGCCGGGGTGCTCGTCGACGACGTCCGCCACGAGCACGGTCACGTTGTCCGGCGCGCCCGCGTCGAGGGCCTGCTGCACCAGCGACTCCGCGGCCTCCTGCGGCGTGGCCGAGTTCTGGAGCGTCCGCGCGATGTCCGCGTCGGACACCGGGCCCGAGAGCCCGTCCGAGCACAGCAGCAGCCGGTCGCCGGGCATGCCCTTGATCGTCTGGAACGCCGGCTCGACCTCGGAGGCGCCGAGCGCGCGCAGCAGCAGCGAGCGCTGCGGGTGCCGCTCGGCCTCCTCGGCGGTGATCCGGCCTTCGTCGACCAGCATCTGCACGTACGTATCGTCGACCGTGACCTGCTCGAACCCGCCCTCGCGCATCCGGTACGCGCGCGAGTCGCCGATGTGCACCAGGTTGAACCACTCGCCGTCGAACCACAGGGCGGTGAGCGTGGTGCCCATGCCCTCCTTCTGCGGGTCGTCGGCCACTGCCCGGCGGATCGCCCGGTTCGCGTCGGCGACCGCGTCCGCCAGCTCGTCCACCACCGACTCCGGGGGCGGGGGCACGTCCAGCCGGGCGACGGTGTTGATGACGATCGCCGAGGCCAGGTCGCCGGCGGCCATGCCGCCCATGCCGTCGGCAACCGCGATGAAGTGGGCCCCGGCGAACACCGAGTCCTGATTGCCTTGCCTCACCACACCGCGGTCGGAGATCGCCGCATATCGCAGGTACAGACTCATGTATCAACCGCCGTAGCGCGGGGCACGCCCGCTGATCGATGCCGACAACGCCGCGTCACGCTCGAGCTACGGGCGCAGCTCGAAGGAGGAACGCCCGATCCGGATGGGCACCCCGAGCGGGACCGGCGTGGGTGTGGTGACTCTAGCGCGCCCCAGGTACGTGCCGTTCGTGGAGCCCAGGTCCTCGACCATCCACTGCCCGTCCCTCGGGGCCACCCGCGCGTGCCGGCTCGACGCGAAGTCGTCGCGGATCACGATCGTCGAGTCCGGGGCCCGCCCGATCGAGATCGGCTGGCCCGAGAGCGCGAACCGGCGGCCCTGCAGCTCGCCGGTGGTCACCACCAGCCACTGCGCGGCCTGCGGCGCCTGCGGGCGCCCGCCCCGGCCTCCCGGGGCCGGCGGGGCCGACACCGGGCCGGCGGCCGGTCCGGCCGCGGCCGGACGGCGCTGCGCCATGAGGTCGCGGGTGATGGTCCGCGCCGCCGCGAAGACGAACAGCCACAGCAGCACCAGGAAACCGAACCGGGCGACGGTCTGGACGATCTCAGGCATGCGGTGCTCCAAGCGGATGAACGAACGGTCCAGGACACGGTAGCCCACGTGCGCGCGCCCGGAAAGCGGAGCCGCCGGATCCGCCCCGTCATCCCACCGCTACCCCCAAGGGGCGCAACGGGATCCGCGCCGGACACGACGGCGCCCCGACCCTCGCGGGCCGGGGCGTGCCGAAACGTCGTGGAACCTACCCCGCCTGGAGGGTGAGCGAGGTGGTGCCGATCTGGATCACGTCGCCGGGCTGCATCGAGACCGTCGTGACCCGCTGGCCGTTCACCAGGGTCCCGTTCGTCGAGCCGAGGTCGGTCACCGAGACCTGCCGCCCGTCGAAGTCGATGCGCACGTGCCGCCGCGAGATGCCCACGTCCGGGAGCCGGATCTGCGCCTGCTCGCCGCGGCCGATCACCGTGGCGCCGTGCGCGACCGAGAACTGCCGGCCGTCGGCGGTGATGAGCACCGGGCCCGTGGGCGCCTGCGGATGGGCGGGACCGTAGCCGCCGCCCGACACCGGCTGGTCGACGCCCTCGTTGAGCGCCGCGACCTCGGCCGTCACGCGGAACATGCCCGTGTCCAGGCCCTCCCCGCGCTCGATCTCGACGATCACGTCGCCGTAGACGGTCCAGCCGTTCTCACCGATGAACTCGGCCTGCGACTGGGCGAGCTCCTGCGCGAGCGCCGCGGCGTACGGCGCCAGCCGGTCGTGGTCCGGCGGCGAGAGGTCGATGACGTATCGGTTCGGCACCAGCACGCGGCCCCCGGCGAGGACCGCTTTGTGGGTCTCCGCCTCCCGCTGCATGGCGCTGGCGATCTCGACCGGGTGCACAACGCCCTTGAACATCTTGTTGAAGGTGCCCTCGAACAGGCCCTCCAGTTGTTTTTCCAAGCGTTGCAGAACGCTCACCGGTTCACCCCTCCTCGTCTGGCGTCGCGAGGACGCACTACGCGTCGACCTCCGATGGTATCGGCTGCCGTCACGCAGCCGCGAGGGGTTGAGACGCAACCGCCTAGCGAGTCGCTTTCATATCGTCTGATCGGGTGAGTCCCATGTCGGCCGGTAGTACCGAATGTCGGGAGAGCCGGGCGGACCCAGGTGGCACCGCCGCGCCGAGGCGCGTATGGTGACGCGGGTGACAGATCGCGACTTCAGCTCATTCGTCCGGGACGTGCGCAAACGCGCCCACGTCTCGTTCCGAGAGCTCTCCGACTCCGCCGGGGTCTCGAACCCCTACCTCCAGGGCGAGCGCGGCGTGCGCCGCCCCAGCGGCGCGGTGCTCCGCCAGCTCGCGCTGGCGCTGCGGATGACCACCCCGATCATGTACCTCCGCGCCGGCATGGGAAGCGGCGAGGACGGATCGGCGACCCCGCTGGCCATCGCCACCGACCGGGACCTCACCCCGAAGCAGAAGCAGACCCTCACCGAGATGTACGAGGCGTTCTGCAGCCAGAACGAGCGGACCTCCGAGAAGTAGCCGGCTCCGGGCGCCGGTGGGGCGCCCGGGCCGATGGCGATCAGGCCGCGAACGACCGCAGGGCCTCCAGGACCGCGTCGTTCTCCTCCGGCAGGCCGATCGTCACCCTGACGCCGTCGCCCGCGAAGGGCCGCACCAGGATCCCCGACCGCTCGCAGTGCGCCGCGAACTCGACCGCGCGCTCCCCCAGGGGAAGCCAGAAGAAGTTCGCCTGCGTCTGCGGCACGTCCGGCAGGATGTCCCTGGCCGCCATGACGACCCGCTTGCGCTCCGAGGTCACCAGCGCGACGCGCCGGCGCATCTCGTCCTCGGCGCCGAGCGCCGCGAGCGCGGCCGCCTGCGCGGGTCCGTTGACCGCGAACGGGATCACGCACCGCCGCACCGCGTCGGCGACGTCGGGGCGCGCGAGCATGTAGCCGACGCGCAGGCCGGCCATGCCCCACGCCTTGGAGAAGGTCCGGAACACGACCGCGTTCGGCCGGTCCCCGTACCGCTCGACCGCGTCCGGCAGGGCCGGGTCGTTCACGAACTCCCGGTACGCCTCGTCGACGACGACGAGCACCGACTCGGGCACCGCGTCGAAGACCCGGTCGAGCTCCTCGGCGGTCACCGCGGGGCCGGTCGGGTTGTTCGGGCTGCAGACGATGACCGCGCGCGTGGCGGGTCCGACGGCCGCGATCATCGCGTCGACGTCGTGCCGGTGGTCGGCGGTGTTGGGCACCTGGACGGACTTGAGTCCGGCGACCGTGGCGGCGATCGGGTACGCCTCGAAGGACCGCCACGAGTACACGACTTCGCTGCCGGGGCTCGCGATCGCCTGGAGCAGGTGTCCGATGAGGGCCACCGATCCGGTCCCGGTCGCGAGGCGCTCGGGGTCGACGCCGAGGCGCGCGGCGAGCGCGTCCCGCAGCCGCACCACCCCCATGTCGGGGTAGCGGTGCACGTGGGCCGCGGCGTCGGCGATCGCCTCGGCGACGCCGGGGAGCGGCCCGTACGGGACCTCGTTGCTGGAGAGCTTGAGCGCCTCGGGCAGCGCCTTGCCGGGGACGTAGCGGGGGATCGCGGCGAGGTCTTCGCGGATCGGCTCGGTCATGATGCGGGCTCCTTGTGGGCTCCCGCCTCCACGACCGCCGTTCCCGGCGACTTGTCGTGGAGGCACTGGCGGAAGGGTTGGTCTCGGATGCACCATATCCCGTCCATGATCCACAGGATCGCGCCGAACGGGAAGCACAGCAGCGGCAGCGCCGCGTAGGACCAGCGCAGCAGCAGCCGGCCCCAGCCGAGCTTGGCGGGGGCGAGCGAGACGACCTGGATGCCCATGAGGCGCTTGCCGAGGGTCTGGCCGGAGTTGAGCGTCGCGGGGACCTCGTACGCGAACCACAGGCCGAGGGAGATGAGCAGGACGACCCACCACTGGTCGGAGGCGCGCGCGGGGAGCTGCACGTCGTTGGGGTCCTCGGCGGCGGCCATCTCCAGCATGTACGGCCAGACCGTCTGCATGAACTGGTAGATGAAGTAGCCGTTCACGACCGCGTTGAGCAGCAGGAGGGCCACGGTGTCGACGATCCGGGCCACGAACCGCTGCCCGGGGTGGGCGAGGACGCGGCCCTCGACGATCCGGTCGACGTCGTGCCGGGAGATCCAGCCGACGGTGACCCCGAGGGACCGGATGGGGATGGTCCCCGGCGGCTGGACCGCGCCCGGGGACCGCTGGATCACCTTCGGGGGCGGGCCCGGGCCGAAGCGCGGGTCCGGCGGGAGCTCCTGGACGTTGGCGTCCTTTGTGGATACGGGGAGGGGTTCCAGTTCGGGGTCGACCGGTTCGGGTTCGGCGGGCGGCTCGGCTCCCGCGGGGATCGGCTTCCCGACCCAGGCGGAGCCGTCCCAGTAGCGCTGGGTGGACGGGTCGGCGGGGTCGGCGTACCAGCCGGGTTCGATCGTGGTCATCGAGGCCCATTCTTGCAGCCGCCGCCGAAGGTTCCCAGTCAGTTCGGACACAGGTCCCCGGGGAGGGGCGCGCGGACCGCTTGCGGGCAAACGACACGGCCCAGTCGGTCAATCGCCTCGACTGGGCCGCTCGCAACTAGCTGCACTTCCGACCGGGTTACCAAGCGTGAAGTCTTTTATAGCGGTGTCCTGCTCCTAGGTGCTGGACCCGCTGTGCCTCCCGACGGCTCAGGTCGCACGTGGGTACTCGGCGGCGGTGCCCGAATCCTTCTGGTCTGCGGAGACCATGTCCCCGGGAAGTCCTTCCGGATCCGTAACTCATTTCTACTCGTCTACTGACGGGTAGTAAACCCCTAACCCCAAAAAATCCGAACGGAGTTCTCGAATCATCGGGCGGGTCCCCTGGTTCGACCGATTCGGCACACATCGCGTGAGGTTTGGGTTACCTTGCGGGGCATCGGCGCCGCGCGCGCACCGAGCCGAGGAGGGCACCATGACGACCTACCCGCCGGTCCCCGAGCCGCCCGAACCCGAGCGGCGGAAGGACGACGAGCACGGCTCGGGTCCGGACGCCGGCGGCTCCCCCGCGGGCGAGCCCGAGAAGGAGCCGTTCAGCGGCAACGACGACGGCGCGCCGGGCGGCTACGGCGAGGGCAGCCCGACCGGAGGCGCGCCCGGAGGCACCCCCGGTTACGGCGGAGAGCGCGGCGCCCCAGGCGGCCCGGAGGGATCCGCGTACGGCGGCGGGACCTCCAGCGGTTTCGGCGGCGCGGAAGGAACTTCGTACGGCGGCGGCGCGGCCGGCGGTATCGGGGGCACCACGTACGGCGGCGGAACCGACGGCGGCGACGGCGGCGTGCAAGGACCCTCGTACGGCAGCGGAACCACCTACGGCGGCGGCACCTCCGGTGCTCACGGCGCCGCGTCAGGACCCGCGTACGGCGGCGGCGGCACGGGCGGTGACCGCAGTGCGCAAGGACCGGCGTACGGCGCGGCCGGGCCCGCCCCCGGCAGCGGTCCGCCCGGCCCCGGATCCGGCGGCGGCCCCGGTCCGGGTTCCGGCGGCGGCGCCTTCGGGCCCGGCCCGCACGGTCCCGGCGGCGAGCCCGCCGAAACGACGCCCGCGGATTTCGCGAGGCCCGGCGAGCGGTCGCCGCACGGCCCGCCCGGGGAGCCGCCGAGCGGC
>NZ_WIAO01000071.1 GCF_009451885.1 Glycomyces albidus | reverse complement strand
CGCAGCCGCCGCGCCCGGCGCAGCCGCCGCAGGCGCAGCCGTCCCAGCAGCAGCGGCCCCAGCAACCGCAGCAGCCGCAGTACCAGACGCCGCGGCCTCCGGAGATGCGCCCGCCGCAGCCTCCCGGGCCGCCGGGCCAGCCCTCGCAGCCGTCGTCGCCGCCGCAGTACCAGCAGCCGCAGCGCCCGGTCGCGCAGCCGCCCGCGACGCCGCCGCAGGGACAGCCGTCGCAGCCGTCCCAGCAGCAGCGCCCCCAGCAGCCGCAGTACCAGCTCCCGCAGGCGCCGCAGCCGACGTCGCAGCAGCAGCGTCCGTCCCAGCCGCTCTCGTCGGCGCCGGTGTCCGCCGCGCCCGTCTCGGCCCAGCCGGTGTCGGGGCAGCCCGTCTCCGGGAGCCCGATCTCGGGCGGCCCGGTGTCCGGCCAGCCGTACTCGGCGCAGCCCGCGAGCGCGCAGCCGTACTCGGGCATGCCCTACTCGGGCGCCGCGCCGATCACGGGCGGACCGATCAGCTCCCTGCCGACCTCGGCCGGCCTGTTCGGCGTCTCCCAGGTGTCGGCCGGCCCCACCGAGGGCACGGTCTACGGCCTCCCGGTCACCGACCGCGCGGTCGAGACCGCAAGGGACGCAGGCAAACCGGTCGAGCCGGTCAAGTCGGTCCCGCAGATCCCGACCGCCCGGGCCCTCGAGCTCATGACCTCCGCGAGCCCGCCCGCCGGCCTCGTCATCGGCCGCGACGCCGAGCAGATCCCGGTCGTGGCGCCGTTCTTCCGGCCCGAGGAGACCCGCATCAACCTCATCGGCGGCGTGTACCTCGCCCGCCTGCTCGTCTTCCGAGCCTTGGCGATCGGCACCCGCGTCGCGGTGTGCACGACCCGCCCGCAGGAGTGGAACGGCCTGGGCGAGACCGCGACCGGACGCAACGACCGCCTCGCAGTCCTCCACGGCGACCAGCCGGTGACGGTCGAGGCGAGCCAGCACTCCCCGGCGCTCTACGTCTACGACGTCGGCGAGCGCGGCTCCCAGACGAAGCCGGTCCTCGGCCCGTGGCGCACGCAGCTGACGGTGCTTCCGCGCCTGACGAACTTCGCCGACAACCTCACCGGCGAGGCCCACATGACGGTCCTCCAGCGCCTCACGGCTGAAGAGGCCCAGATCGCCCGCTCGACGATCCGGGTCAACCAGGAGGTGCTCCAGTGGCTCCAGATGCTGCACGACGACATGATCGCCATGCTGCGGAAGGGCCAGAAGGAGCGCTACCTGTGGTGCGCCCCCACCTCAATCGAGTCGCAGATGTTCGGCGCCCCGATGCGCACCTATTAGCGCCGCCCACCCGGTCGGCCCCGACGGGCGCCGTCCGACCTTGAGCCGCCACCGGCCCTTTCACTCGAACGAGTGAAAGGGCCGGTTCCGTCTCGCGAGACGGAACCGGCCCCGCGGTCCTGTCGGACCCCCGGCGTATTTTTGACCCAGGGGTCCCTCTTGTGTCCGATTTGTGTAGACCCTCCGGGGCGCTCCGAGACACTCCCAGATCGGCCCGGCGTTCGGGCGGCCTAACTCGCGTCGCGCCAGTTCGCCAGGTACGCCTCCGCCAACTGCGTGGTCAGGTCAGTGAAGGTCGCCTCGTCGATCCCGGCCTCCTTTGCCACCGAGAGCCGCACCACCAGGTAGACGTTGTCGTCCTGGATGTGGAGCTGGTAGTTCGAGGTCCCGTCGGACACGATCCGCGCCACGGCCGCGGCCTGGTCGCCGACCGAGGGCGCCGGCTCGATCGGCGTCCACAGCTCGGCCATCTCGCTCAGCTCGCCGGCGCCCATCTCGAAGTTCACGCTGGCCTTCGCGTCGGAGTCGAACACCGTCCCGTCGACCTCGAGCAGTGCCGCGGCCTGGTCCGGCTCCCCGTACGTCACGGTGCACAGCTGCGAGTAGCCGCGGTTCTTCTGCTCGGCCTCGGCCGCCTCGGTCGGCTCCGCGCCGCCCACCACCGACTCGAGCGGGGCGGCGTCGATCAGCGAACACGGCTCCTCGCTCCCGGCGTACGTCAGGCCCGCGCCGGCAGCGTCGTCGGCCCCGCCGCCCGAGTCGCGGTTCATGTACCACCACACGCCCCCGCCCACCAGCGCCACCGCGACGACGCCGGCGGCGATCTTCGGCCACGGGCTCGACTTGCGCGCCCGGCTCCGCACCTTCTGGAAATCCGAACGCCGCCGCGGCTCCTTCGGCATGTACCCGAGACGCCCGGCAGCGCTCGTCTCCGTGCCGCCGCCCCAGTCGTCCTTCACCCGGTCGTCGACGAACGCGGCCTCTTCGAACGGCTCGTCCTGCCGGTGCGGCGGAGCCTCGGCGCCGCCGCCCGGGCTCGGCCGGTACTCGCGGCCGCCCTGCGGCGCACCCGTCCGCGGCGTCGACCCGGTGATCGGCCCGCGGCGCGACTCGTACCCGCCCGGCTGCGCCTCATAGCCTCCCGGCCGTGCTTCATAACCGCCCGGTTGGGCCTCGTACCCGCCCGGTTGTGGCGAGAACTGCTGCTGAGGGGACTGGTACTGCCCGGGCTGCGGCCCGCGACCGGCCGAAGGACCGCCCGCCCGCGGCGCGCCGGCCTGCGGTGCCGGCCGTCCGGCCTGCGGCGAGGGACGCCCCGCCTGCGGCCGCCCCTGCCCGTACCCGCCGCCCTGCCGGGGGCGCTCCGGGGACGGCTGCCCGCCCTGGAAACGGCCTTGATCACCTTGAGCGGCGTACGGCTCGCCAGGTGAACCCTGCGGCCGACCCGCCCGGGGCCGCCACTGGCCGGAATCCGACCGCCGCCCATCGTCGGGCTGCTCGTCGTATGCCGGTCCAAAAGGTGGTGTGGCGCTCACGATGATCCTCCGCGAATGGTCGCGGCGTGTCGACTTGACGCCGCGGTAGACACGGTCAGCTTAGAGGGAGCCGCCTAATTCCCCGCTCGGGGGAGCGAATCCAGCAGACCCGACGACAGGCCCTCCGCCAACACCTCGACGTCGCCGCCTTCAGGAGGCGTGCCCGTGACGAACACGTTCAGGCTCAGCGTCGTGTTCGCTTCCTGCGCGTGCAAGCGCACTTCGGTCTCTTCGCCTTCCGCGATCACCGCGGTCGCGGCCTGCTCGCCCACACCGCCGAGGCCGGCGGTCGCGTGCCCCTCGGACGCCTCGAACTCGAGCACCCCGGCGTACGCCGCCCGCGCCTTCGCCGCGTCCTCGTACACCTGCACGGTCGCGAACAGCGTCACGAGCCGGTACGCGTCGCCCCCGGCGTACTCCGCCGAATAAGTGCAGTCGAACGTCCGGACGTTCGCTTCAGAGGACTCCTCGGGGCTGCGCGCCTGCTCGGTGTCGGCCCAGGGGGCCAGCAGCTCCGGGTTCACGACGCGCTCGCAGAGGTCGCCGATCGCGCCGGCGTCCACCGGCGGCTCCTCGTCGCCGACGCCGGAGCTCCAGAACAGCACGGTGCCGCCGCCGAGCAGCAGCACCGCGACCACCGCGAGGACCCATCCGACGCTCGTGAGCTGCCGGAACAGGTCGGCACCGCGATGCCGCCCCTGATAGGTGGCCGGTTTCCCGTCCGCCCGGGGCTCCTCGGACTCGTCCGAGTCGATGACCTGGAGTGCGATGGTTCTGTCCTTACTGTGGGCCCGCTGCTGCCGCGCCAACCGACAGCTTATCGAGTACATGGGACACGGGCCACGCTCGAACCGTGCCAACCACGAGGAGTCGTGTTTTCTCACCCGATCGTGACTGCTCACACTGAGAGGGAGGGCACCGCCTTGTCCACCTGTTCGGCGAATGACGCAGAGTGTGCGATACTCGACCTTGTCGTTCCGCACATATCTACGGACGGTGCGACCCGCAGATGTCCTGTCCGCGCCCCTCACGACGGCGACGGACTTGACGACTCGGCTGGGGGCAGAGGTGTTTCCCCAGCGCGAGTTGAGCTTTTAGTGCGGCCCGAACGGCAGGGGACAGCGCCGGACCATGGCTCGCGAGCCAGTTGAGCGACGCGAGCCGGACGCCCGGCCCCCGCCCGGTCGGGAGGATCGCACTTTTGATGCCGCGCCCGTGCGGCAGCGGACGCAAACCGCGTCACGCGCCCGGGCAGCGGCTGGAATGGAGATATATTCGTATGCGCGAGAATGAGCCGCGCGAACAGGTCCCGCCCATCGCGGTGACCTTCATGGCTCCTCAAAAACCCAAGAGCGACGAACCGGCGTCCGAGACGCCGCGCACCGAGCGGCCACGTGCCACCGCTGCGACCGCCGCGATGTTCGCACCCCCGCCCAAGACCGTCCCCAAGTCGGCGGAATCCAGGTCCGACCGGTCCCGGTCCGACCGCGACCAGCAGGACGACGCCGAGTCGCGTCGCGAAGCAGAGCCGCGCCGCGGCCAGGAGGCGGACTCGCGACGCCAGGACTCCGAGTCCAAGCGCGGCCAGGATGCCGAGCCCCGCCGTCAGGCGAAGAAGACCCAGGCCAAGAAGGCCCAGTCCCAGGAGCAGCAGCCGTCGCGCAAGCGCACGCGCAACCGCGGCGAGCAGCGTGCCGCCGACCGGGCCGACAAGGGGCCCGAGGACAAGGCCGTCGAGCGTGAGTCGAAGGTCGAAGAGCCGGTCGCCGAGGACTTCGACGACGATTTCGACGACGATGACGACTCCGAGGCCGGGCGCCGCAGGCGCGGCCGCCGGGGCCGTCGCGGCCGAGGCCGCGGCAAGGGCCTCGACGGTGCCGAAGGCGGCATCGACGACGAGGACGACGACGAAGAGGACGAGCCGCAGGCCGACTCCGACGAGGACGACGAGGACTCGGGCGCCGACGGCCCCGAGGTGACCCGCCGCCGTCGCCGCCGCCGCAGGAGGGCCGGGTCCGAGGACTCCGACCGCTCCCGTCCCGAGGACGCCGACGACGACGCCGAAGTCGTGGTCAAGGTCCGCACCCCGCAGCGCCGCCCGTCCTCCAACGAGGAAGTGCGCGGCGTCTCCGGCTCCACCCGGCTCGAGGCGAAGCGCCAGCGGCGCCGCGACGGCCGCAAGTCCGGCCGGGGCCGCGTCCAGGTCGTGAGCGAGGCCGAGTTCCTCGCCCGCCGCGAGGCCGTCGAGCGCCAGATGGTCGTCCGCGTCCGCGGCGGCCGCGCCCAGGCCGCCGTCCTCGAGGACGGCATCCTCGCCGAGCACTACGTCTCCAAGTCCGGCACCCAGGGCCTGGTCGGCAACGTCTACCTCGGCAAGGTCCAGAACGTGCTCCCGAGCATGGAGGCCGCGTTCGTCGACATCGGCCGGGGCCGCAACGCCGTGCTCTACGCAGGCGAGGTGAACTGGGACGCCACCGGCCTGGCCGGCAAGGCCCGCTCCATCGAGCAGGCCCTCAAGCCCGGCGACTCCGTGCTCGTCCAGGTCACCAAGGACCCGGTCGGCCACAAGGGCGCCCGCCTGACCAGCCACGTCGCGCTGTCGGGCCGCCACCTGGTCTACGTTCCGGGCGGCAACGCCTCCGGGATCTCCCGCAAGCTCCCCGACCGCGAGCGCACCCGCCTGCGCGCGGCGCTCAAGAAGCTCGTCCCCGAGAGCGCGGGCGTCATCGTGCGCACCGCCGCCGAAGGGGCCGGCCCCGAGGAGCTCGCCCGCGACATCTCCCGCCTCCAGATCGAGTGGGAGGAGATCCAGTCCAAGGCGAAGAAGGGCAACGCGCCGAGCGTGCTGCACTCCGAGCCCGACGTGCTGATCCGCGTCGTCCGCGACGTCTTCAACGAGGACTTCAAGGAGCTCGTGGTCGAGGGCGACGAGGCGTACGACGAGATCCACAAGTACCTGGAGTCGGTCTCTCCCGAGCTGCTGCCGCGGCTCAAGCGCCACACCGGCACGAAGGACGTCTTCGCCGAGATGCGCGTCGACGAGCAGCTCCTCAAGGCGCTGGACCGCAAGGTCTACCTGCCTTCGGGCGGCTCGCTCGTCATCGACCGCACCGAGGCGATGACGGTGATCGACGTCAACACGGGTCGCTTCACCGGCGAGGGCGGCAACCTCGAGGAGACCGTCACCAGGAACAACCTGGAGGCGGCCGAGGAGATCGTGCGCCAGCTCCGCCTGCGCGACATCGGCGGCATCATCGTGATCGACTTCATCGACATGGTCCTGGAGTCCAACCGCGACCTGGTGCTCCGACGCCTGACCGAGTGCCTGGGCCGCGACCGGACCAAGCACCAGGTCACCGAGGTGACCTCGCTCGGCCTGGTGCAGATGACCCGCAAGCGGGTCGGCCAGGGCCTCATCGAGGCGTTCTCGGAGCCGTGCGACCACTGCAAGGGCCGCGGCGTCATGATCCACACGGACGAGATCCTCGGCAACGGCCGCAAGAAGGGCAACGGCGGTGGCGGCGGCAACGCCGGCCAGAGCCAGAACCAGGCCCAGCAGAACCAGGGCCAGGGCTCGAACGGCGGCAAGAAGAAGCGGGACAAGTCCAAGTCCGGCCGGCAGAAGCGGCAGGACGAGTCCGAGCCGCAGGGCCAGTCCGCCGCCGACGCCGTCGCGAAGATCGCGGCCGCCTCCGAGCACGGGCACGACGACGACTACGGCGATTACGACGAGGTCGAGATCGTGGACGAGACCACGTTCGAGCCGGTCGCCGAGGGCAGCGAGCCCGACGCGGCGCTCGTGGTCGAGACCGAGACGACCGACTCCGCCGCCGCGACCGAGGAGGCCGTCCCCGCGGACGCCGACCAGGTCCTGGCCGAGGAGCAGCAGGCCGCCGCCGCGTCGGACTCCGACACGGCGGACGCCGAACCGGACAACGGCGGCGACGCCGGTACGGAATCGGACCCGGCTTAGGCGCGGGCGGCGCCGCGGACTGTGACGTCCGCGGCGTCCGCCTGATCCCGATGCCGGAACCAGCGGGTACATGACGTACCCTAGTGAGCGGCCTATAGAGCCCTCAGCTTTTCGTCCCCGTTCACGCGGGGACGATCGCGGAGCTCGATCGGCGGGCCAGCCCAGGTGACGTTCGCGAAGCCCGAGTTGGCACGGTGCGTGACACCGCGAAATTGACAGACACCGTTCCCCTGCGGGGAACTGACATCATGTCCCCGCATCGGGGAGGACCCAAGGAGACCAGCGTCGACATGTACGCAATCGTCAAGACTGGCGGAAAGCAGTACAAGGTCGCCGAGGGCGACGTCCTCGAAGTCGAGAAGCTTCAGGGCGAGTCCGGCGACACGCTTACGCTGCCCGCGGTGTTGCTCGTCGACGAAGGCACTGTGGTCACCGACGCCTCCGGCGTCACGGTGAGCGGTGAACTTCTCGAGCACACCAAGGGCCCGAAGATCAAGATCCACAAGTACAAGAACAAGACCGGCTACCACAAGCGCCAGGGTCACCGCCAGCCGCTGACCCGCGTGCGTATCACCGGCATCACCAAGTAGGAGTTGAAACATGGCACACAAGAAGGGCGCATCCAGCTCCCGCAACGGGCGTGACTCCAACTCCAAGCGACTTGGCGTCAAGCGCTTCGGCGGCCAGCACGTCAGCGCCGGCGAGATCCTCATCCGTCAGCGCGGCACCAAGTACCACCCGGGCGACCTCGTCGGCCGCGGCGGCGACGACACGCTGTTCGCCCTCGCCGAGGGTGAAGTGCTGTTCTCGCAGAAGCGCGGCCGCAAGCTGGTCAACATCGTCCCGACTTCCACCGAGGTCGCGGCGTAAGACCAGAGCGGCAACGCTCGCAAGCATGAAGGGGCCGGGCCCGTCGACAGACGGGCCCGGCCCCTTTCGCGTACGCCGGCACTCCCGTCCGCCCTCCGCACCCTTTCATGTACCCCCGTACTCCGTTCCGTCTCGGATCGACACCTCTCCGGACCCGAACACCGATCGCATCCATTTGTTCACTGCGACGACGACCGGATGTCGGACCCCTTCAGTAGGTTGAGACCGGGTCCCCCGCGGCATCGCGCGCGAAGCCGGCGGCGGAGGCGAACGCGCTCGAACCCGGTCTCCGGCCGAACCGAACGCATCGCCCCCATGTCGCCGCAGCTCAGCGCGGCCGTGAACGAAAAAGGGCCCCCCTGTTTCGTGCGCTCAAAACCGCGTGTATATTTGTATCTGCCCGCGGGGGAACGGAACAGAGCCGAGAAGGACTGGTCCGGAAGCCGCCGGAGACCAGCGACAGACTCACAGAGTCCGGCGCGGTCCGGTAGCTGAATCGCGGGACATCTCAGAGACTCACTGGAGCCTCGATCGCGTGTGACACAGGTTAATCAGCCTGAAGTTTGCAGAGCGATCCGAGACTGTTAGAGTTGAGAGGTTGCTCCGGCGGAGAACGAATCCCATGTTTGGATGAGTCTTTGTTGTGGCGTGTTGTTTGAGAACTCAACAGGGTGTTTGGATGGTCAGCGTGCGGGCTGATCGAGGGGCTTGGCATTAGGTTGTCGGGTGTTCTTGGTTGGTACTGTTTTTGACTG
>NZ_WIAO01000070.1 GCF_009451885.1 Glycomyces albidus | reverse complement strand
ACCTCAGAAACCGAGCGCAGGCAAGCCCTGCCGGGCTGGCTCCACTTCTACAATCACCACCGAGCCCACTCCGCCATCGGAGGCCAGCCACCGATCACCCGACTGAACAACCTCCCCGAACATCACACCTAGTACGGGCTGGGCATCGGGGTCGCGGCGCGCGCGTTCGCGAGGGCCCGGGCCCACCAGTGCAGTTCGTCGAGGAGGGACTTCGCGGCCGGCTCGGACTCCTCGAACTTCGTGAACTCGCCGCGCTCGTCGAAGTGCTGGTAGAAGCGGGGGAACGCGATCGTGTTGCGGATGGTGAGCGTCCGCAGCTCGGGGAAGATCTGCCGCAGGTGCTGCGCGGCGTTCTGGCCGCCGGTGATCTTGCCGCCGTAGGTGATCATGGCGACGGGCTTGGCGGCCCACTCGTTCATGTAGAAGTCGATCGCGTGCTTGAGCGAGGCGGGGATCGACATGTTGTACTCGCCGGAGACCACGATGAACGCGTCGGCGCGGTGCAGCCGCTCCGAGAGGGCCGCGACGGGCGCGGACGGGTCGCTCTCGGTCGACCACATGTCGTGCTCGGCCAGGTGCTGCGGCAGGTCGGCGTCGAGCAGGTCGATGAGGTCGATGTCGAAGCCGCCGTGGCGTTCGGCGACGCCGGCGATCCAGTTCGCGGGTGCGGGCGCCCAGCGGCCCTCTCGGGTCGACCCGATGATGACGCCCAGGTTCAGCTTGTCGCTCATGTCGGTTCCTTTGCAGTCGGTGCGGTTCGGGGTCGAAATTACGGACGGACCGACCTGGACGACATCTGTCGGGCGACTGGCGGGCGACTGGATCCGCAGGTGACGGAAGGCGCGGCCGGTCCGGTCGCCGGCTCCGGTCGACCGACGGATGCGGGGCCGGTCGACTCGTCCGTACCGTCGCCGCCATGACTACGGAGACGGCGGCCCCGGAGGCCGCGACCAGGACCGATTGGGCGGCGATCCTCGCGGTCGGCTTCGCCCAGCTCACCGTGGCGGGCGGCATGTCCACGCTCGCGGTGGCCCTCCCGCTCATCCGCACCGACTTCACCGTCAGCGAGGCCGCGACGGCGTGGGTGCTCCTCTCGTACGCGCTGCCGATGGGCGCGGTCGCGATCGCGGCCGGGCGGCTCGCCGACCGGGCCGACCTGCGGGCGGTCGCGGTGTTCTCCATGGGCGCGTTGACCGTCGCGTCGGTCGCGGCGGCGCTGGCGCCGACGTTCTGGACGCTGCTGGCGGCCCGCGCGCTCGGCGGCCTCCTCGGGGGGCTCCTGTTCGGGATGACGGGGCGGATCATCGTGACCTCGGCGGCGACCGAGCGGCGGGGCCGGGCCATGTCGGTGATCTCGCTGATGATGACGATCGGCGGCATGGGCATGGTCGGCGCGGGCGGGTTCATCGTGGCCGCGTTCGACTGGCGGGGCCTGTTCTGGGTCCTCACGGCGATGTCGGCGGCGGCGCTGGTCGGCATGGCGGTCTCGGTGCCGTCCAACGGGACCGGGCTGCCGCGGCCGGACCGGGCGCTGGTGGTCGACACGCTCACCTCGGGCGGGGCGATCGCGGCGTTCCTGCTCGCGTTCGAGTACGTGGACACGGCGCCGTGGATCTCGTTGGGGGCGTTGGCGGCGAGCGCGGTGCTCGGGGCGCTGTGGGTGCGGCAGCCGACGTCGGCCGCGACGGTGGGGCTGCTGCGGTCGCCGCAGCTCGGCGGGGCGCTGCTGAGCCTGACCCTGCTGTCGGCGGTGACGGGGCTGCTGAACTTCAGCCTGCCGTTCCTGCTGACGGACGTGCAGCGGGTGCGCCCGGAGCTGGTGTCGACGGTGATGCTGACGTTCATCGGCGGCGTGGCGCTCATGACGCCGCTGTCGGGCTGGCTCGCCGACCGGTTCGGCCCGGGCCGGGTCTCGCTGGCCGGCGCCGGCCTGGTGGTGGCCGCGGTGGTGCCGCTGCTGTTCGTGGACGCGTCGACGGGCCTGGTGGACCTCGGGGTCCGGATCGGCGTGCTGGGGTCGGCGTTCGGGATCTTCTCCAGCCCGATGAACACCTACCTGCTGTCGTCGGCGCCGCCGGAGCAGTCCGGCACGGCGGGCGCGTTCATGGCGACGACCCGCACGATCGGCACCTCCCTCGGCCCGGTCCTGGCGGCCCTGGCCTGGGGCCTGGGCGCGAGCGCGGTCGATGGGTACCGCCTGTCCGCGTGGACGGTCGCGGCGATCCTCGTCCTGGGGGCGGCCCTGCAGGCGACGACGCGTCCGTGGCGGACGCCGGTCCCCGCCTGAGCGAATGAGGAGCGGCCGGCTCTCCCTCGGGCTACGATTTCCATGAGACACGCAGTCTGCATATGTCACATCTGCGATTCCCAGACTGCTACCGCGAGGAATGGTCTTGGAGACACCGATGGCGAAGAACCTGCAAGTGCGCGACCTTGACGAAGAGGTCGTCGCCGAACTCAAGGCTCGAGCAGCCCGTTCGCGCCAGTCCCTGTCGGCCTACGCTGCGCAAATCTTGACCGATGCGGTCGCCCGCCCGACGGCAGACGACCTACGGGAACGGCTTGAAGCGCTCAAGGCGATCGGTGGCGGCGCCAGCCGTGAGGACATCCTCGACGAGATCCGGAAGATGCGCGAAGCGTGATCGTGCTCGACAACTCGGCCCTCGTCGAGGCCATGGTCGGCGAGGATCCGCCGGCCGAGCTGCTCGATGACGTGTCACGGCAAGAACTCCATGCCCCGCATCTGATCGACTACGAGTTCCGCAACGCACTTCGCGGCCTGCTCCTCGGCGGCAGGATCAGCCGAGCCCGCGCCGAGGGGGCGCTGCTCGTCAAGGGCTCGATGACGCTCTACCGGTACCCGGAATCGGTCACCGGGCCGCGGGCATGGGACCTCCGGGACAACCTCAACCCCTATGACGCCAGCTATGTCGCCCTGGCCGAGCAGCTTCAATGCCCATTGGCGACGACCGACGCCAAGATAGAACACCATGTGCGCACCGTGGAGGTCAAGCTGTACCGCTGACGTCGCGAACCCCACCGGTCTCACGGTGAGATACCAGGTCCGCGATCTCGCGACCGCCGCAGTGATGAACGACTCGCCGTCCACGACCGCGACCATCACCGCGTCAAAGCGCTCGTTGAACTCGTCCAACGTCAAGGTGCGCACGTGAACATCATGCGGCAGTGGATGACCGGACGCTGCGCTCGGCGCGACGTGCCACCTTAGAGGTCGAGCTTCGCCAGTTCCGTCCGCGAGGAGACGCCGAGTTTCGGGTACGCGTTGTACAGGTGGTAGCCCACCGTGCGCGGCGAGACGAACAGCTGCTCGCCGATCTGGCGGTTCGTCAGGCCGTCGGCGGCGAGGCGGACCACCTGGAGTTCCTGCGGCGTCAGCAGCTCGGCCAGGTCCGGCTTGGCCTCGACCGCCGTCGAGTCGCCGGCGGCGCGCAGTTCGCCCTGGGCCCGCTGGGTCCACGGGACGGCGCCGAGGCGCTCGAAGACCTCCGTGGCCTCGCGCAGGTGCGCCCGGGCCTCGTTGATGCGGCGGACGCGGCGGAGCCACTCGCCGTAGACGAGCTCGGTGCGGGCCCGCTCGAACGGGTCGATGTCGTCGGCGCGGTGGAGCTCGACGGCCCGCGCGAAGTGCGTCCCGGCCTCGGCCTCGGTCGCCATGAGCGCGCGGCACCGCTCGACCAGGGCCTCCCAGTAGGAGCGGCCGGTCGCGTCGGCCCAGTCGGCGAACCAGTCGAACGCCTCCTTGACCTCGCCGAGCCGCCCGGCGCGAAACGCCGCCTCCACCAGGGTCGGGACCTGCGTGAGCACCTCCATAGGGGTGACGCCCTCGGCGATGCGCAGCAGCCGGTCGAACGCGGCCTCGTACCGCCCCAGGCCGAGCTCGAGCAGGCCGAGCGCGGTGTCGGCGGGGATCACCGAGTCCTCCGGGGCGTCCTCGATCGCGGCGGCGACGAGCTCCCGGCAGCGGCGCTCCTCGCCGCGGATCGCGGCGATCGGCAGCAGGACCCAGATGCGGCCCTGCATGAGCGCGCGGCGGTCGTTCTGCTCGTGCGCGAGCTCGATCGCGCTGGTGGCGGACGCCTGCGCGTCCGCGTACCGCCCGTAGTGGAACTGGGTCTGGGCCTGGACGAGCAGCGCCTGCACGAGCGGGCTCATCGCCCCGCGCTCGCGGCACGCCCGCACCTGCTCGGCCGCCGCCTGGTGCGCGGCCGGCACGTCCCCCGCGAGAAACCGCCAGCGCGCGGCCAGGACCTGGTCGAACGCCTGGAAGTCCTCGTGGAGCGGCTGGTAGTAGTCGTAGAGGGAGCGGAGGGCGTCGACGGCCTCGCCGGCGGTGTCGTCGGGCTGGCGGTTGAGGCCGGCCGCGGCGCGGGCGAGGCGGCGGACCCAGGCGTTGTTGGAGCCGCCGTACTTGGAGGCGAGCCCGGAGGCGTACTTCACCTTCGCGAAGTCGCCGGTCTCCCAGGCGTTCCAGACGCCGCGCAGCAGCGGGTAGCCGGTGTTCTCGTGGCCGGTGGCGGCGTAGTGCTCGGCCGATTCCATCCACACGTCGAAGCCCTTGGAGTGGCCGGCCCAGGAGAGGATCGTGGCGCGGATGAGGGCGGTGCGGGCGAGGAGGACGTGGTCGTCGGTGAGCCGTTCGGCGGCTTCGGCGAGTTCGACGGCTTTGCCGGTCATGCCTGCGGCGTAGGCGCATTGGGCGGCTTCGACGAGGCGGCGGGCCCGGCGGCAGGGGTCGGGGGTGAAGCTCGCGGCGCGTTCGAGGGCGGCCATCTCGGCGACGCAGCCGCCGCGTTCGGCCTCGTAGGAGGCGATGGCTTCGAGTGCGGCGGCGGCCTTCTCGTCGAGGCCGGTGGTGGCGGCGGCGAGGTGGCGGGCGGCGCGGATGTCGTCGTCGCCGAACGCTTCGGAGAGGGCGCGGTGGGCCTCGATGCGGCGGGCGCGCGGCGCGGAGTGGTAGGCGCTGGAGCGGATCAGGGGGTGGACGAACTCGATGCGGCCGCGGTGGTACCGCAGCAGGTCGTCCACTTCGGCCGGTTCGAGGTCGGCGAGGCTGGAGCCCATGCGCTCGGCGGCCTCGGCGATGACGGCGGTCTCGCCGGTCTCCTCGGCGGCCGCCAGCAGCATGATCGTGCGGGTGGACTCGGGGAGGGCGATGATGCGCTCGGTGAACGCCTGCTTGATGCGCGAGGTCGTGGAGTAGCGGCTGTTGGAGGTGTCGGCGAGGAGCAGCGACTCCTCGTTGTCGGCGGCCGGGAGCTCCAGGAGGGCCAGCGGGTTCCCTTCGGCCATGCGGAGGATCCAGTCGCGGCTGGTGAAGGGGATCTCGTCGGCGCGCATGTCGAGGATCGCCTGGGACGCGGGGAGGTCGAGCGGGCCGAGGGTGAGTTCGGGGATGCCGGGCGCGGGGAAGTCGGGCGCGAAGCCGTCCCGGACGACCAGGACCATGCCGATCGACTCGGTCGAGAGGCGGCGCGCGGCGAACAGGAGCGCGTTGGTGGAGTCGCGGTCGAGCCAGTGGGCGTCGTCGATGACGACGTACACGGGCTGCTTGGCGGAGGCGTCCACGAGGAGGTTCAGGAGGGCGAGGCCGACCTGGAGGGAGTGGGCGCGGCCGGTGCCGTCGGCCATGCCGAGGGCGGTGCGCAGGGCGTCGGCCTGGGCGGCGGGGAGCCGGTCGAGGCGGTGCAGGAGCGGGTGGAGCAGCATCTGGAGGCCCGCGTACGACCACGTGTGCTCGGCTTCGACGCCGAGGGTGCGCAGGACGGTGAAGCCTTCGGCGCGGGGGATGACGGCGTCGACGATCGCGGACTTGCCGATGCCGGGTTCGCCGCGGACGACGAGTGCGCCGCCGTGGCCGACGCGGGCGCCGTCGAGGAGCGCTTGGATGGTGTCGAGTTCGCGGTCGCGCCCGTAGAGGACGGCGCGCTGCGCGGGGGCGGGGGATTCGCCGTACGGCTGGGCCGCTTGGCCCTCGCGCAAGGGTTGCGGCGCAGGGCCGAAAGCAGGCGTCACGGCGACTCCATCCTCAGGACGACCGGGGACGCTCCCAGCGTAGCCACTGCGGGGGCGTTCTCGCATCTGTCATTCGACTGGGGTGGGGCGTGCTCGCGCTGACCTGGTGGAACGGCTGGGGTGACCGGGGTCGGGGACCGGTCGCCCGGCCCGGTCGTTCGACTGGGGCGCAGGCGCGCCCGCGCGCTTACCGTCGATGCCATGACCGCATCGATGGAGACCCGAGGCCCGGCCGCCGGGCGCCCCGGCCCGGCGGGCCCGGGCCCTGCCGGCGGCTCGCCCGACCACGCCGGGGGCCGCTCCGGCCGCCCGGGACGCCGCCCCGAGGGCGAGTCCGGTCCGGGTCTCCCGGCCGACGCTCCCGCTTCGGCGGGCCCGCGGCCGCCGAAGGGACGCCGGCGGACCGGCCCCGAATCGGGCCGCCCGTCCGAGTCCGCCGCCGGCTCGACGCCTCCGGTGGGCACGCGGCCGCAGCGCCGCGCTGCCTCCGCCGGACCGGTGCTCCCGGCCGCTGAGACCGCATCTTTCACTGACGACAGGACCCGTCACGCGCAGAGCCGTTCCGCGGCCGAATCCGGCCGGGATCTGCCGGCCGGACATCCGGCGGCCGACGCTCCGCGCCCGGCCTCCCGGCCGGCGCCCGGACGCCGCCCTGCACCCCGGCGCTGGGCGACCGCGCTGTGGGCGGCGTTCGCGCAGGCCGTGGCGTTCGCCGCCGCGTCGGTGACGGCGTTCCTCTCGACCGATGTCGCCGCCGCGTTCGAAGCGGGAGCCGGGATGCGGCTGTGGCCCTTGGGGGCGTTCGCGATCGGCCTGGTGGCCGCGGTGAGCGCCGTGCCGCGGACGGGCCCGCTGGGGCGGGCCCGGGAGGTCGGCGGGATCGGCGCCGGCGCCGTCGCTCTGTTGGCACTGGCGGTGGCGCTGGCGCCGGGCTTCGTGTTCGCGGTCGCCGCGGCGGGTCTCTTCGGGGCGGCGTCGGGGGTCGTGATCGCGGTGTCGGGGCGGGTGCTGGCGGACGTCGAGGTCGGCGACGGCTCGGCGTCGGTGGTCCTGTCCGCGACGTCGCTGCTGGTCGGCATCACCGCCGGGGTGCTCGCGCTGTTCGCGCTGCCGCTGTACGGGTGGCGGGGCGTGTTCGGCCTCCTGGTGGTCGCCGCGGTGCTGGCGGCCTGGAAATTCACTGAACACGTGCCGAGTGACACCTAGTGTTAGCGAACTGTGACGTGAGGTTCCTCAGAGAACCGTGGTGGCTTTGAGGTTCCGATGTCACGATGAGTCGTCCGGGTATTCGGAGGTTTTACCCGGCGCGGGCACCGGCCGTCCTGTGGCGGTGTCCGTAGGAAGGCCCTGGGGAGGTTCGAGACCCCGGGGCCTTCCCTTTTGCTGTGCGCGAATGCGTCGCCGGCGCGGCGAGCCACCGACGAGGGTGTCTGCCGCGAGCAGCACTCGAGACTCAGAACGCGTGCGCTGCAATGACCTACGCCTGCCGGACCGCTCCTCCGGGGCGGCCTCGCCCCTCAGTGGAGTCGTGCTACGGGTCACGTTCGCGGCGGGCGGCGACGGTTCCTGAAGGCGGCTTCAGGCGGCTTCAGCGCCGCTTAAGGTTGCGGCGACAGACTTGTGCGAGGTCCGGCACGGAGGACGCCGGACTCGAGCGGACGGCCCACGATCTCTTGGGCGAGTTCGGCAGTGCGGATGAGGGCGTCGAGGTCCACGCCCGTCTCCACGCCCATGTCGTGGAGCATGTGGACCACTTCCTCGGTCGCCACATTGCCGGAAGCGCCCGGGGCGAACGGGCAGCCGCCGATCCCGCCCACGCTGGCGTCGAACTCGGTGACGCCGCGGTCGAGTGCAGTGAGGAGGTTCGCGAGGGCGGTTCCCCGGGTGTCGTGGAAGTGCATGAGCATCGGCAGGTCGGCTCCGGCGCCGGCTTGCACGGCGTCGAGCAGGTCCGTGACCCGGCGGGGCGTGCCCATGCCGGTGGTGTCGCCGAATGCGACTCTGGCGGCGCCGGCGTCCTGGGCCGCTTCGACGATTCGGGCGACCTGGGCGGGGGCGATGTCGCCTTCGAAAGGGCAGCCGAAGCTGGTGGCGATGATGACCTCGACCGCGGCGAGGCGCTCGCGTGCCAGGTCGCAGATGTCGGGGAGCTCGGCGAGGGAGTCGGCAACGCTGCGGCCGACGTTGGCCTTGTTGTGGGTCTCGGAGGCGGACACGACGACTTCGACGGCGGTGAACCCGGCGTCGAGGGCGCGCTCGACGCCGCGGCGGTTGGGGGCGAGCGCGGAGTAGCGGATGCCCGGGTGCTTCTCGACGGCGGTCCACACTTCGGCGGCGTCGGCCATCTGCGGGACGGCCTTCGGGCTGACGAAGCTGACGGCCTCGATCCGGGACAGGCCGGTGCGCGAGAGCGCGTCGATCAGGCGGATCTTGTCGGCGGTGGGCACCGGCGGTTCGTTCTGCAGGCCGTCGCGCGGGGCGACCTCTCGGAGCGTCACCCGATCGGGTTGGTGCATTGCCGCCTCCGTCCGTCGTTGGACCGCTTACCCGCCCATGCTAGCCCGGCTTCCCGCCATGCGGGACAAGCCGGCAGGAGGGGAACCGGGACGCCGCGCGCGACTGCCGGAACCGTTCGACTGCACCGCGCCAGGCCGGGCGCCGGACCGACGGCGCCGAGGACGCGGTCGCGCGGGGCGGGGCGGGGCGGGGCGGGGCGGGGCGGGGCGGGGCGGGGCG
>NZ_WIAO01000007.1 GCF_009451885.1 Glycomyces albidus | reverse complement strand
GCCGCGGTCGTGGGGTTCGCGCTCATCGGGGCCGCCGCGGCGGTCACCAGGCCCGGGCTCGGCGCCGCGGCGGCGGTGCCCTCGCTGCTGGCGGGTGCGGTCGCGCTCGGGGGCCTCGAGTGGTGGGCGTCGCGCTTCGACGAGCGCTCGGAGACGGGCCGGCGCGGATTCCTGGCGGCCGTCGGCGGTGTCGCCGCGGCCGCGTTCGCCGGCTCGTGGCTGGCCGGGCGGGTCGGGCCCGCAGGGATCGAGGCGGACCGCGACGCCGTCGCGCTGCCCGAGCCGGACGTGCCCGCGGTCGAACCGGGCCCGGTCGCGGACTTCGAGGTCGAGGGCCTGGCGCCCTACCGGGTCCCCAACGGCGAGTTCTACCGGATCGACACCGCGATCACGGTGCCGCGCATCGACGTCGACTCGTGGTCGATCCGCGTCCACGGCATGGTCGACCGCGAGCGGACCTACACGTTCGACGACCTGCTCGGCCGCGAGCTGATCGAACGCGACATCACGCTCGCGTGCGTGTCGAACCAGGTCGGCGGCGACCTGGTCGGCAACGCCCGCTGGCTCGGCGTCTCCCTCGCCGAGCTCCTCGCCGAAGCCGGCCCCGACCCGGCCGCCGACCAGCTCGTGTCCCGCTCGGACGACGGCTGGACCGCCGGGTCGCCCACGTCGCTGGTCTTCGACGGGCGCGACGCCATGATCGCCGTCGGCATGAACGGTGAGCCGCTCCCGCTCGAGCACGGCTGGCCCGCCCGGCTGGTCATCCCGGGCCTGTACGGGTACGTCTCGGCCACCAAGTGGCTCACCGAACTCGAACTGACCACATTCGACTCCTACGACGCGTACTGGATCACCCGCGGCTGGTCCACGCCGCGGCCGATCAAGACCCAGTCGCGCATCGACACGCCCCGCTCGCGCGCCGACGCCGGCACCGTCGCGGTCGCCGGGGTCGCGTGGGCGCAACACCGCGGCATCAGCGCGGTGGAGCTGCGCGTCGACGACGGCGAATGGACGCCGTGCCGGCTGTCGGACGTGGCGACCGGCGACACGTGGCGGCAGTGGCTGTTCGAGTGGGACGCGCCGCGCGGCGAGCACACGCTGACCGTCCGCGCCACCGACGGCGACGGCGTCGTCCAGACCAGCGAAGTCCAGGGCGTCATCCCCGACGGCGCCACCGGGCTCCACAGCGTGACCGTCACGGTTGCGTAGGCCTGGAGCACCGTCGTTCGAGAGGCGCTGTCGTTCGAGGCGCACGCTTCGGGACGTGCCGTCGTTCGCGATGTTCGGTCCTCCAGTAGGAGGCGCCGTCGTTCGAGCACGACCTCGTTCAGGGGGCACTGTCGTTGAGGAAGCACTCGTCCAGAAGGCACTGTCGTCCGGAAGGCACCGCCGGGCGGGAAGCGCAGTCGGGGCGGGCGCGGTCGGCTAGGCTGCGGCTCGGAGACGACCGCGGGGGGAGCGACGGATGGGTGCGAAGTCGACCGGGCGCCGGATCGGCGCGCACGTCCCGGTCGCGGGCGGGCTCGTCAAGAAGGGCGTGGCCGAGGCCGAGGAGATCGGGGCCGAGGTCCTCCAGATCTTCGTCGGATCCCCGCGGACCTGGGCGTCGCCCCGCGTCGACGAAGCGGCGGCCCTGGCGTTCCGCCGCGCGTGCGAGGAGCGCGGCTGGCCGGTGTTCGTCCACGCGTCGTACCTGATCAACCTGGCCTCGCCCGTCCCGGAGACGGTCGAGCGCTCGGCCGAGCACCTGCGGGCGGCGATGGCCGCCGCCGGGCGGCTCGGCGCCGCGGCGGTGGTCGTGCACGCCGGTTCGTCGATCGACGGCGACCGGGAGGCCGCGCTCGGACGCATCGGGCGCGCGTTCCGCTCGGTGCTCAAGGGCGCACCGCCGTCGGTCAGGCTCCTGGTGGAGCCCACCGCGGGCAGCGCCAACTCGATGGCCTCGAACCTCGAGAGCACCGCCGAATACCTGCAGGCGGTCGGCATCGACGAGGTCGGCCTGTGCCTGGACACCTGCCACCTGCACGCCGCGGGCGAGCCGCTGGCCGACCGGAAGCGCCTCGCCGCGTCGCTGCGCAGGCTCAACGCCGCGGTCGGCGCCGGCCGGATCGGCCTGGTGCACTTCAACGACAGCAAGGACCCGCAGGGATCGCGCCGGGACCGGCACGAGAAGCTCGGCGACGGGATGCTCGGCGAGGCCGGGCTCCGATCGGTGGCCGCGACACCGCTGCTGGCGGGCGTCCCGCTGATCATCGAGACCGCCACCCGCGCGCACGATGTCGCGTTCGCGAAGCGGCTCGACCGCGGCTGAAGCGGACCGGCCGGCATCGTCCGCACTGGACCGACACCGCGTCCTGTGCGAGAATGGCGCGCATTCGACCCCTCACGGACGGGAAGCAACCCCATGCGCCGCAAGTCCATGACCACGAGCGTGCTCAACGTGCTGCTGCAGCCGACGATGTCGAGCCGGCGCGACCCCGACAAGGTCTTCGACGCGATCGTCGCCAAGTCCGAGGCCGCCACCGGCGGCGACCGGGCCCCGATCGCCGACTTCCTCGACGGCATGCGGACCCTGACGCGCTGCTTCTCGGAGAGCCCCAAGCTGAGCCCGATGGGCTGGCAGAGCGTCCAGGGCGACCTGCGGCTGCGGATCGAGAACCGGATGCGCGTCGAGCGCCTCGCCGCCGAGCACCCCGCCATCACCGCCGAGCCGATCGAGCGGCCCGTGTTCATCGTCGGCCTCCCGCGGACCGCGACGACCCTCGCGCACAACATCATCGCGAAGTCCACCGCCCACCGGGGCCCGGCCCTGTGGGAGTGGATGTTCACCGACATCGACCGCGGCGAAGAGGCCAAGCAGCGGCGCATCAAGCAGACCGAGCGGCTGGTCGGGACCTTCATGCGGCTCGCCCCGGCGTTCAAGGTCATCCACCCGCTCGACGCCGAGAAACCCGACGAGTGCAACTACCTGCTGCCGCACGGGCACCAGCACCTCGCCCGGGTCCACATGCCCGAATACCGGCGGTGGTTCGAGCAGCGCGACGCGCTCCCCGACTACGAGTACCTCAGGCTCGCGCTGCAGGTCCTCCAGTACGGGCGCGAGCGCAAACGCTGGATCCTCAAGTCCCCCATGCACCTCGACCACCTGCCGGAGATCCGGAAGGTGTTCCCGGACGCCACGGTCGTGTGGACCCACCGCGACCCGATCACCGTCCTCGGCTCGCTGTGCTCGCTCGTCGAGTCCTCGCAGGTGATGCACGAGCGCAGCCCGGACCTGCACGCCATCGGCGAGACCTGGCTCGAGCTCCAGGCGAACGCGATCGAGCGCGCCCGCAAGGCCCGCGTCGACTGGCCGCGGGAGGCGTTCATCGACGTCCCGTACCCGTGGCTGGCCGCCGAGCCGCACGAGAAGGTCCCGATCCTGTACGAGCGGCTCGGCGCGAAGTGGACGAACGCCGACGCGGCGACCCTCTCGAGCGTGCTCGCCCGGCCCGGCATCGGCCGGCAGCACGAATACGAGCTCGGCCGGTACGGGCTCAGCCCGCGCCAAGTGGAGACGGCGTTCGGCGACTATCCGCGCCTGGTCGAGAAGCTCAAGCTGGAATAAGCGGGCCCGGGCCGGGTAGCCGTCGCAGATCGCGACGCCGCCGCGGCGCGACACCGGACCGCCGGCCCGGCCCGGAAGTAGAGGGCCCGGGTCGGGCCGGCGACCCCGGTGACCGACCACCTGGGGGAGCGACCATGCCGACCACCGCGATGACCATGCTCGAGACCTACCCGGCCGAGATCGACCTGGACCGAAACCGGCTCGCGAACGCGATCGACGCGCTCATCGCCTGCGCCGAGGCGTGCACGGCGTGCGCCGACGCCTGCCTGAGCGAGGAGAACGTCGCCGAGCTCGCCAAATGCGTCCGCACCGACCTCGACTGCGCCGACATATGCGGCGCCGCCGCACGCGTCCTGTCCCGGCACACCGGCTACGACGCCAACATCAGCCGCTCGCTGCTCGACGCCTGCATCGTCGCCTGCGAGACCTGCGCGGACGAATGCGAGCACCACGCGTCCATGCACGAGCACTGCCGCGTGTGCGCCGAGACGTGCCGCGAATGCGCGCAGGTGTGCCGGGACCTCCAGGCCGCCATGTCCTGACCTGCGCCGATCCTCGGCCGACGGTTGACGCGGCTCGCAGCGGGTATGGGTGCCCCATGCGAGACACCAACCCGCTGCAGATCCTGGCCTGGCACGTCCACGGGTCGTGGATGCACTCGTTCGTGCAGGGAGCGCACCGCTACCTGCTGCCCGTCGACGCCGACCGCGGCAGGTTCGGCCTGGGCCGGGCCGGGCGGCCGTGGTCGGACGACGTCGTCGAGGTCAAGGTGGAAGCCTTGCGCGACACGGAGATCGACGTGATCGTCCTCCAGCGGCCCGAAGAGCTCGCGATCGCCGAGGAATGGCTCGGGCGCCGGCCCGGACGGGACGTGCCCGCGGTGTACGTCGAGCACAACACGCCCGGCGCGGGAGCGGCGACCACCCTGCACCCGCTCGCCGACCGGAGCGACATCCCGATCGTCCACGTCACGCACTTCAACCGACTCATGTGGGACAGCGGCCTCGCGCCCACCGTCGTCATCGAACACGGGGTCGTCGATCCCGGGCCGCGGTTCACCGGCGAGCTGCCGCACGCCGTCGCCGTCGTGAACGAACCGGCGCGCCGCGGCCGGGCCGCCGGGGCCGACCTGCTCGAGGCCCTGCGCGCCGCCGCACCCGTCGACCTGTTCGGCATGGCCGCCGAAGCGGTCGGCAGCGGCCCAGACGGCCGCGGCCACGCCCTCACCGGCCTTCCCGACCTGCCCCTTGACGAACTGCACACCGAGATGGGGCGGCGCCGCGTGTACGTCCACCCGGCCCGCTGGACCTCCATGGGGCTCTCGCTGATCGAGGCGATGCTGCTGGGCCTGCCCGTCGTCGCCGTCGCGAGCACCGCCGCGGCGACGCTCCCTCCCGAGGTCGGGGCCGTCTCGTGCGACGTCGAGGCGCTCGCGAAGCGCCTCGCCGAGCTCGCGGGCGACCGCGACCTGGCCGCCGAGGTCGGGCGCGCCGCCCGCGCGTACGCCCTGGCGCACCACGGGCTCGACGACTTTCTCCGCCGCTGGGACGTGCTGCTCGCACGTGCCGTCGAGAAATGAGGACCAGACATGCGAATCGCAATGGTGTCCGAGCACGCGAGTCCGCTCGCGTCCATGGGAGGCGCGGACGCGGGCGGCCAGAACGTCCACGTGGCGGCCCTCGCCGCGGCGCTCGCCGCCCGCGGCCACGACGTGTCGGTGTACACGCGAAGGGACGCGGCCGGACTCGACGA
Source organism: Glycomyces albidus (assembly GCF_009451885.1). GTDB lineage: Bacteria > Actinomycetota > Actinomycetes > Mycobacteriales > Micromonosporaceae > Glycomyces > Glycomyces albidus. The sequence goes on along the minus strand of NZ_WIAO01000007.1, from coordinate 185,663 downwards.
GCGCGTCGAAGCGCCGGGCGGGTACGAGGTCGTGCACGTCGACGCCGGGCCGCCCGAACCGGTCCCGAAGGACGACCTGCTCCCGCACATGGGGGCGTTCGCCGACGTGCTCCGGTCCGACTGGACGGTGAAGGCGCCCGACGTGGTCCACGCCCACTTCTGGATGTCCGGCCTGGCCTCGCTGTGGGCCGCCGAGGACCTCGACGTCCCGGTCGTGCAGACCTTCCACGCGCTCGGCACGGTCAAGCGCCGCCACCAGGGCGCGGCCGACACGAGCCCGCCCGACCGGATCGCGCTCGAGACCCTTCTCGGCGCGCGCTGCACCGGCGTCATCGCGACCTGCGCCGACGAGGTCGCCGAACTCGCCGCGATGGACGTGCCCGAGGAGAAGATCGCCGTGGTGCCGTGCGGTGTCGACCTCGACCGGTTCACGCCGCACGGCCCGGTCGCGGCGCGAACGCTGCCGCACCGCCTCGTCGTCGCCGGCAGGCTGGTGCCCCGCAAGGGGGTCGACACCGTGATCGAGGCGCTGCGGGAGCTGCCGGACACCGAGCTGGTCATCGCCGGCGGCCCCGCCGAGGGCGCCATCGAGGACGACCCCGAGGCGCGGCGGCTGCGCGAGGTCGCCGAAGCCGCCGGCGTCGCCGACCGGGTCCGGATGCCGGGACAGGTCGCCCACGAGGCGATGGCCGCCCAGTTCCGCTCGGCCGACGCGGTCGTGTGCACGCCCTGGTACGAGCCGTTCGGGATCGTGCCGCTGGAGGCCATGGCCTGCGGCGTGCCCGTGGTCGCCGCCGCCGTCGGCGGCCTCCAGGACACTGTGGAGGACGGCGTGACGGGGACGCTCGTCCCCCGCGTGACGCCCGAGACCGTCGCCGAGGCCGTCCGCCCGTACCTCGAGGACGACGGGCTGCGCCGCCGCGCCGGCCGCGCCGGCCGGATCCGCGCCGCCGAGCGGTACTCGTGGGACGCCGTGGCGGACGGGACGCTGCGGGCGTACAAGACGCTTCTGCACCATTAGGACCGCGCGAGCCGAGGTGTGGACATTCGCGCCGCACCGGCATGCGGCCCGCACCTGGAAAAACGGCGAAGCGGTTCTCACCTGGGCTCGGTTTACCGGGGAGGTCGGCGGGTAAGTGCCCCGAGACGAGGCGCGACCGCCGCGCCGGGAACGGGGCCGGGGATGAAGATTCTGGGAATCAACGCGATCTTCCACGATTCCTCTGCGGCACTCGTGGTCGACGGTGAGACCGTCGCCGCGGCCGAGGAGGAGCGGTTCAGCCGCCGCAAGCACGCGAAGCGGGCCGTGCCGTTCTCGGCATGGGAACTGCCCGAGCAGGCCGCCGCCTGGTGCCTCGCCAGTGCCGGGCTCAATCCGGAGGACCTCGACGCCGTCGCCTACGGGTACGACCCGGCGGAGGTGCGGCACGGCGGTCCCGGACTCGACCCGACGTGGGAGGGCCTGCGGACCCTGTTCGCCAAGCGCGCCCCGCACTTCCTCAAGACCGCGCTGCCGGGCCTGGACCCGGCCCAGGTCGTGTTCGTGCGCCACCATGTCGCGCACGCGGCGTCGGCCGGGCTCGCGTCGCCGCTGGAGGACCCGGCCGTGATCGTGGCCGACGGCCGCGGCGAGCACGCCTCGCACCTGGCCGGGCGGTACCGGGACGGCAAGCTCGAAGAACTCGCCTCACAGGACCTGCCGCACTCGCTCGGGCTGCTGTACGAGGAGGCCACCGAGCACCTGGGGTTCGCGCGGTCGAGCGACGAGTACAAGGTGATGGCGCTGGCCTCGTACGGTGAGCCGCGGTTCCTTCCCGAACTGTCGCAAGCGGTCTACGCCACCGGCGACGGCGGGTTCCGCACCGAGCCGATCGACTGGGAGCGGCTCGCGCCGCGGCGGGTCGAAGGGCAGGACCCGCTCGGGATCCACGCCGACCTGGCCGCGAGCCTCCAGCGCTGCGTCGAGGACGTACTGCTGGACCTGGCGCGGTGGACGTACGAGCAGACCGAGGCCAGGGACCTGGTGCTGGCCGGCGGGGTGGCGCTCAACTGCGTCGCGAACACGCGACTGCACGACGAGAGCCCCTTCGAGCGGGTGTGGGTCCAGCCGGCCGCCGGGGACGCCGGGACGGCGCTCGGGGCGGCCCTGCACGTGGCGGCCGAGGGCGGCGAGCGCCCGGCGCCGATGCGGACGGCCGCGCTGGGGCGCGGCTGGACCGACGCCGAGATCGAGGCGGAGCTGCGCCGCTCGGGCCTGCGGTTCGAGAAGCCCGAGAGCATCGCCGAGGCCGCGGCCGAGACCCTTGCGGCGGACGGGATCGTGGGCTGGTTCCAGGGCCGGGCCGAGTACGGGCCGCGGGCGCTGGGGCAGCGGTCGCTGCTGGCGCACCCGGGGCAGGCGGCGAACCTGGAGCGGCTCAACGACGTCAAGGGGCGGGAGCAGTTCCGTCCCGTCGCGCCGATGGTGCTCGCTGAGCGGGCCGCCGAGATCTTCGGGCGCGGCCCGGTGCCGTCGCCGTACATGCTGTTCGTCCACGACGTCGCCCCCGACTGGCGCGACCGCCTCCCGGTGGTGACCCATGTGGACGGGACCGCGCGGATCCAGACCGTCGACGCCGCCGAGCAGCCGCTGCTGGCGGCGATGCTCGCCGGGTTCGAGCGCCGCACCGGCCTGCCCGTGGTGGTCAACACGAGTTTCAACACGGCCGGCCGGCCCATGGTGGACCATCCGCGCGAGGCGCTGGAGGTCTTCGGATCGGCGCCGATCGACCTGCTCGCGCTCGGACCGTACGCGGTGAGGCGGTCATGAGCGCCGTCACCGTCGTCGTCCCCACGGTCGGGCGGGCGAGCCTCGAGACGCTCCTGTCGGCGCTGGCCGCGGCCGAGGGGCCGCCGCCGGAGCGGGTGGTCCTGGTCGACGACCGGCCCGAGCCCGGTCCGCTGCGCGTACCGGACCTGCCGTTCCCGCACGTGGTCCTGCGCAGCGGCGGCCGCGGTCCGGCCGCGGCGCGGAACACGGGCTGGCGGGCCGCGGACACCGAGTGGGTGGCGTTCCTCGACGACGACGTCGTCCCGGGCGCGGACTGGTTCGCGCGGCTCCACGCCGACCTGAAGGACCTCGGCGAGCAGGACGCCGGCTCCCAGGGGTGCATCGAGGTCCCGGTGCCGGTCGACCGCCGCCCCACCGACGCCGAGCGGCGCACGCTCGCGCTCGAGCACGCCCGCTGGATCACCGCCGACATGGCGTACCGGCGCTCGGCGCTCGAAGCCGTCGGCGGGTTCGACGAGCGGTTCAAGCGCGCCTTCCGCGAGGACACGGACCTGGCGCTGCGGATCGTCGACTCGGGGCTGCGGATCGCCGAGGGCCGGCGCCGCTCCCGCCACCCGGTGCGGCCCGGCGGGTTCCTCTCGAGCGTGCGCGACCAGATCGGCAACGCCGACAACGCGCTCATGCGCGCCAAGCACGGCGCCACATGGCGCCGCCGCGCCGGCGAGCAGCGCTCCCGGTTCCCGGGCCACCTGACGACCACGGCACTCGGCGTCGCGGCCCTCGCCGGGGCGATCGGCCGCCGGATCACGCCCGGCCCGCGCAACGCCGGGGAGATCGCCGACCTGGCGGTCTCGAGCGCGCTCATTCCGCCGGTCGCCGTGGCGTGGAACGTGATCGGCACGATCCGGCACCGGCCGGCGCCGCCGGTCGAGGCGGTCCTGTTCGACCGGGACGACACGCTCATCAAGAACATCCCCGCGCTCGCCGACCCCGACCTGGTCGAGCCGATGCCGGGCGCGCTCGCCGCGACCGCGCGGCTGCGGGCCCTCCAGATCCCGATCGGCGTGGTCACCAACCAGTCCGCGATCGCGAAAGGGCTGCTCGACGAGGCCGCGCTGGAGGCGGTCAACGAGCGGGTCGACAAGCTGCTCGGGCCGTTCGGCGCCTGGGAGGTCTGCCCCCACCGCGCCGAGGACTGCTGCGCCTGCCGCAAGCCCTCCCCCGCGATGGTCGCCCGCGCAGCCGCGCGGCTCGGGGCCCGGCCGGAGCGGTGCGTCATGATCGGCGACATCGGGGCCGACGTCGAGGCCGCGCTCGCGGCCGGGGCGCGCGCGATCCTGGTGCCGACCGAGCGGACCCGTCCCGAGGAGATCGCCGCCGCACGCCGCCGCGCCGCGGTCGCCCGCGACCTGGCCGAGGCCGTCAACCTCGCGTTGGGCGCGATCGCATGAGATCGCGGGTGCTCGTCGTCAGGCAGGACAACCTCGGGGACGTCCTGCTGGCCGGCCCCTGCGTGCGCGCCGTCGCCGCGGCCGCGTCGGTGACCGTCCTGGCCGGGCCGCGCGGGGCCGCCGCGGCGGCGCTCCTGCCCGGCGTGGACGACGTGATCACCTGGCGGGCGCCGTGGATCGACCCCGAGCCGGAGCCGGTCGAACGCGCCGACGTCGAGCGGATCAGGGAGACGATCGCGCGGTGCGACTTCGACGCCGCGCTCGTGCTCACCTCGTTCCACCAGTCGCCGCTGCCGACGGCGACGGTGCTGCGCCTCGCCGGGGTCCCCTGGGTCGGGGCGATCAGCGACGACTACCCCGGTTCGCTCCTGGACCTGCGGCACCGGGTCCCCGCCGGGCTCCCCGAGGCCGAACGGGCCCTGAGCCTCGCCGAGGCGGCCGGGTACCGGCTGCCGGCCGGCGACGACGGGCGGCTCGCGGTCGCCCGGCCGCTGCCGCCGGTCGAGGGCCTCCCGGACCGGTACGTGGCGGTGCACCCGGGCGCGACGGCGCCCGCGCGGCGGATGTCGCCCGGGCGGCTCGCCGAGGCCGTCGCCGCGCTCGCCGCGGCCGGCCACGACGTGGTCGTCACCGGCGCGGCCTCCGAAGCGGGTCTGACCGCGCAGGTCGCCGGCGTGCACGGCCTCGACTTCGCCGGGCGGACCTCGTTCGCCGAACTCGCGTACGTCCTGGAGCGCGCCGACGCCGTCGTCGCCCCCAACTCGGCCGCCGCCCACCTCGCCGCCGCCGTCGGCACGCCCGTCGTCAGCCTCTTCTCCCCGGTCGTGCCCGCGTCCCAGTGGCGCCCGTACCGAGTGCCGCAGGTGCTGCTGGGCGACCAGTACGCCCCGTGCCGCGGCACCCGCGCGCGGGAGTGCCCCGTCGCGGGCCACCCGTGCCTCGAGACCGTCACGCCCGGCGCCGTGCTCGACGCCGTCGAATCCCTCGTCCGCGAAGGGCGACTTCGAGAGGAGATCACACGATGAACACGGCTGATCCCGAACGCCACTGGAGGCGGCTCGGCGCCGCCATGCACCGCCTGAGCGCCGAGGCACCGCGCGTCCAGCGCTGGGGTGCCGAGCTCGCCGCGGTCCTCTCCGGCGGCGGGCGGCTCCTCGCCTGCGGCAACGGCGGGTCGGCCGCCGAGGCGCAGCACCTGACCGGCGAGCTCGTCGGGCGCTTCCGCGGCGACCGGCCGCCGTTCTCGGCGATCGCGCTCCACGCGGACACCTCGGCGGCCACCGCGATCCTGAACGACTACGGCGAGCACGAGTACTTCGCCCGGCAGGTGCGCGCGCACGGCCGGCCCGGGGACGTCCTCGTGGCCCTGTCGACCAGCGGCACCAGCCAGAACGTCCTCAACGCGGCCAAGGCCGCGGCCCAGGAGGGGCTGACCGTGTGGGGCCTGACCGGGCCCGCGCCGAACCCGCTCGCGACCCTCGCCGACGACGCCGTCGCGGTCGACGCCCCGAGCGTCGCCACCGTCCAGGAAGCGCACCTGGCGATCATCCACGCCCTGTGCGAAGCGTTCGACGCGGCCGTGGGAGGTGTCCGGTGAAGCGCCTCGTCGTGGTCGGCGACGCGCTCCTGGACGCGGACGTCATCGGGCACAGCGAACGGCTGTGCCCGGAAGCGCCCGCGCCGGTGGTCGACGCCGACACCGAGCGGGCCCGACCCGGCGGCGCCGGCCTCGCCGCGGTCCTCGCCGCCCGCGACGCCGCCGACGTCCACCTCATCACCGCGATCGCCGACGACCCGCCCGGCCGCCGGCTCAAGCGGCTCCTCCAGGCCCGCGTGGACGTGACGCCGCTGCCCATGCGCGGTAGCACCGTCCGCAAGACCCGCATCCGCTCGGACGGGCAGCTCATCGCCCGCGTCGACCAGGGCGACGGGCGCGCCGACACCGAGGCCGACCTCCCCGAGGCGGCGGCCTCGGCCCTCGCCGAAGCCGACGCGGTCCTCGTCGCCGACTACGGGCGCGGCCTGACCGAGCACCACGGGCTGCGGCGCGCCCTCGACAACCTCGCCAGCATCGTGCCGGTCGTGTGGGACCCGCATCCCAAGGGCGCCATGCCGATCCGCGGCACGGCGATCGTGGTGCCGAACGCGGCCGAGGCCGCGCGGCTCGCGCCCCGGGCCGACAGCGCCGCGGCGGCGGCCGAGTACCTGCGCGGCACGTTCGGCAGCGGCGCCGTCGCCGTCACCCAGGGAGCCCTGGGGGCGACCCTGGCGACGGCCGAGCAGACCGTGCGCGTCCCCGCCCCGTGGATCCGGGACGGGCACTGGGTCGACACGTGCGGCGCGGGCGACCAGTTCAGCGCCGCCACCGCGACGGCGCTCCTGTACGGGCGGGACGTGCACGGCGCCGTGGCCGCGGCCGTCGAGGCCGCCTCCCGGTTCGTGGCCGAGGGCGGCGTCGCCACGCTCGCCGAACCGGCGGCGGCCCGGACGCCGCCTGACGAACCGGACCTGAACGGGGCGGCCGAGATCGGCGTCGACCCGTTCGCGCTCGCCGAGCGGGTCCGCGAACGCGGCGGGGTGCTCGTCGCCGCGGGCGGCTGCTTCGACCTGCTGCACCCCGGCCACATCGACCTGCTGCGGCGCGCCCGCGACATGGGCGACGCGCTCATCGTCTGCATCAACTCCGACGCGTCCGTCCGCGAGCTGAAGGGCCCCGGACGGCCGGTCCAGACCGCCGCGGACCGCGCCCGCGTCCTCGCCGCGCTCGACGCCGTCGACGCCGTCGCGGTCTTCGACGAGCCGACGCCCGCGGACCTGCTCGAGCGCCTGCGGCCGAGCATCTGGGTCAAGGGCGCCGACTACGCCGGGCAGGTCCTGCCCGAAGCCGCGGTCGTGCGGCGCCACGGCGGCGAGATCGTCACCGTGCCCGCCGTCGACGGCCACTCGACCAGCGCGCTCATCGCCGCCGCGTACCAGCGCACCTGAACGGAAGGAACGACCATGCAGCGAACCGTCCTCATCACCGGCGGCGCCTCTGGCCTCGGGGCCGCCACCGTCGAAGCCGTGGCAGAGTCCGGCGGGACCCCCGTCGTGCTCGACATGAAGCCGCCGCAGGGCGACTTCCCGTACCGCCGCGTCAATCTCGCCGACTCGACCGCGACCGCGCAGGCCGTCGTGGAGCTCGCCGAGGAGGCGGGCGGACTCGACGCCGTCTTCACCGCCGCGGGGGCCGACGCGTGCGGGAAGCTCGGCGACGTCCCCGCCGACGAGTGGGAGCAGGTCGTCAAGGTCAACCTCCTGGGCACCGCCGCGGTCGTCCGGGCCGCGCTGCCCTACCTGGAGCGCAGCCGCGGGACCGTTGTCACCTGCGCCTCCACGCTGGGGCTGAAGGCGGTGAGCGACGCGACCGCCTACTGCGCCTCCAAGTTCGGGATCGTCGGGTTCACCAGGGCGCTCGCGGCCGAGCTCGCCGGGCGGGTCGGCGTCACGATGCTCGTGCCCGGCGGCATGCGCACCGCGTTCTTCGACGGTCGACCCGACCAGTACAAGCCCGCGCCGGACGCGAAGCTCAACGACCCGCGCGACGTGGCCCGGACGGTGCTGTTCGCGCTCGATCAGAAGCCCGGCTGCGAGGTGCGCGAGATGGTCGTCTGCTGTTCGGAGGAGACGTCATGGCCCTGATAGGCGAGCCCGAGCCGCGAGCGCTGAACGGGACTGTGCTCGTGCTGCGGGCGCTCGGCGTGGGCGACCTGCTCACGGCAGTCCCGGCCCTGCGGGCCCTGCGGAGGGCGTTCGCCGACCGGCGGATCGTCCTCGCGGCGCCCGAGCACCTGCGGCCCCTCGCCGACCTGATCGACGCGGTCGACCTCCTCCATCCGACGGCGGGCCTCGGCGCGCTCGACTGGCACGGGGAGGCGCCCGCGGTCGCGGTGAACCTCCACGGCGAAGGCCCCGAGAGCACCCGCGACCTGCTCTACACCGGCCCGGAGGAGCTCATCACGCACGGGAGCACCGCGCTGCCGGGGATCTCGGGGCCGCGCTGGCGGCCCGACCTGCACGAGGTCGACCGCTGGTGCCGGCTCCTGCGGTTGCGGGGTATCCCGACCGACCCGACGGACCTGTTCCTGGACGCGCCGTCGAGTCCGGACGAGTACGACGTGGTGGTGCATCCCGGTGCGGCGTCCGCGGCACGCCGCTGGCCCGCCGAGCGCTTCGCGCGGGTCGCGCGGGCTCTGGCGGCGGACGGGCGCGAAGTCGTCGTCACCGGCGACCGGCGCGAGATCGCACTCGCGAAGTCCGTCGCCGCGGGTGCGGGGCTCGAGCCGTCGCGAGTGCTCGCGGGCCGCACGGATCTCGGCGACCTCGCGGCGGTCGTCGGGTCGGCGCGACTGGTCCTGTGCGGGGACACCGGGATGGCGCACCTCGCGACCGCGTTCGGCACGCCGTCGGTGGTCCTGTTCGGACCGGTGGCGCCGGCCCTGTGGGGACCGCCGCCGCACCGCCGGCAGCACCGGGCGCTCTGGGCGGGGCGCCACGGCGATCCGCACGGCGAGCAGCCGGATCCGGGCCTGCTGGAACTGGACTGCGACACGGCGCTCGAAGCGGCGCGGGAGCTGCTCGCCGAAGGGGACTTCGCGGGACTCGAAGACCATCTGACGCTGCACGGCGGGGTCGGTGCGGGACCGCTCGCGCAGGCCCCTGCCGCGTCGCACTCGCGAGCGGAGCCGCCGCGCTAGGTCGTGGCGGCGCTCGGAACGCTTCGTCCGCTTCACCGGCCTGTGGCCGCCGGAATGCTTCGGGGCCCGGGCCGGTGGCGCGTCCCTCCGGCGGGGCCTCCAGTTCACGCGTCTCCGCACGGCGATCAGGTCGATTGATACGTCGTGGCTCCACCCCCGCGAGCAGTATGCGGCCGTGTGCTCCTTGCGCGCACCAGGACGCGTTCGCGTCTGACGGGAGCGGCGAAACGGCTGCGCGCCACTGGAAGCGGCGCGCAGCCGCTTTCGCGCGGAGCCCCGGTCAGTCATCGCGGGTCTTCCCGTACCGGAGGCGGCGAAGACCCGCATGGACCGGCCATGGCGAAGCTCGGTATCCGCGCCCGGCCCTGCCGTCATAGCGCACCGGTCAGGCGGGGACTGCGTGAGCTGAGGGCGCGGTGAGCCGACGGGGCGGGGCGGTTCAGAGGCGCTGCGCGACGGTCTCCAGGTAGGCGACCGGGAGCGTGAAGCGGCCGTTCTCCTCCCTGCCGTGGTCGGCGAGAAGATCGCGCAGGTCGGCTTCGAGCGCGCCCCAGCGGCCGGTCGACTCGACCGCGGTGCGGATCATGATCCAGGCCGGATTGCCGTCGGTGATCTCGGCGACCGCCTGATCGAGGCTGCTCCAGACCACGTCGACGCTGCGCTCGGCGAACTGGACGCGGACGGGGAGGCCGCCGAAGAGGTCGCGGACGCTGTCGGCGGTCGTCCAGCGCTCGACCGTCGCCGGGTCGCCGCCGTTCGGCAGGTACTTGCCGGCCAGCCCCGCCATGGCCCCGAAGGGCGACTCGGGCGTCCACGCCAGGGCCGCGACCCGCCCGCCGTGGCGGCACAGGCGGACCAGTTCGGCCGCCATCGCCTCGGGGTCGGGCGCGAACATGCACCCGAAGGCCGAGGCCACCACGTCGAAGGACGCGTCCGGGCGGGGGACGGCGGTCATGTCGGCCTCGATCCAGTCGATCTCGGCGCCCGCGTCGGCCGCTCGGGCCCGGGCCAGGTCGAGCAGCGCCGGGGCCGCGTCGAGCGCGGTCACCCGGGCGCCCGCCAGCGCGGCCGCGATCGCGAACGGGCCAGGGCCGCAGGCGATGTCGAGCACGGCCAGTCCGGGCCGGACGTACGTCTCCGCCAGTCGCAGGCTCGCCTCCGCCCACCGGTCTCCGGCTGCGGCGTAGTCGCCGAGGCTCCACAGGTCTCCAGGTCGCATCGATCCTCCTGATTCAGGCCGCCGCGGCGGCCGGTCGGGAACTCTCCCAATAAGTCTGACGCGCCCGCGAGGCACCGGCGGCAGACCCGCCGCAGTGAACGGAAGCCGCTCGGCCGGCCGCGGGTTCGCGGCCGCGAGCGTGCGGGAAAAACGCCGAGACCCGCGGCACCGGAGACGACTACACTCCTGCGGTGGCGCCGCACCGGTACCGCTCCGAAGTGGAGGACGGCCGCCACCGGTTCGACCTCCCCGTCCGAAGCGGCGACGACGGCCCGACCCGATGGGGCTCACGCGGAGCCGCGGCGCCGGTCGGGCGCGGAGCTGTTGAGCGCCGGGGAGCCGGCCGCGTACGAGGCGCGGGCGGCCACGCTGATCCCCAGTCCGACTGGCCGTGCCGGCCGTAGCACTCACGAAGGAAGCCGATGGAGTCGAGGATCGTTCACGCCGACGACGGGACCCCGCTGCACGTCGGGGTCACGGGGAGCGGCCCTGACGTGGTGGTCCTCTCCGGTGGCCCGGGGTGCGTCCACTACCTCGAGCGGGACGAGATCGCGCCTCGCGGGATGCGGGCCTGGTACCCCGAGCCGCGCGGCGTCGGCCGCTCGGGCGGCGGCCCGCACGACATCGAAGCGGCCGTCGCCGACCTCGAGTCGGTCAGGCGCGCCGCCGGAGCGGAGCGCTGGGTGGTGCTCGGTCATTCCTGGGGCGCGGACCTGGCGGTCCGGTACGCCCTGGGCCATCCCGGACGGGTCCGCGCGGTCGTCGCGGTCGCCGCCCACGGCCTGCACAAGGACCGCACCTGGTCGCAGGTGTACGAGTCGCTGAAGGACACCGAGCCGCCGGTCCCGATCGAGTGGGACCGCGAGGTGCACCGGTCGCTGGGCGAGTCGTTCGTGGAGTGGATCCACGAGCCCGGCCTGTACCGGAGCGTCGCGGACTGCCCGGTCCCGATCGCCGTCATCGCCGCCGAAGGCGACATCCGCCCCTCGTGGCCGCTGCGCCAGCTCGCGGCGCTGGCGCCGCGCGGCTCGTACGCGGAGGTCCCGGGCGTGCCGCACGACTTCTGGGCGACCCATCCCGAGGTCTGGACCGCCGTCGTCTCCGACGCCTGCAGCGCCGCGCTTCACTCCTGAGCGGTGAACCGCGCGGTGATGTCGGCGGCGACCGGCCGGACGATCAGCCACAGCGAGGCCGCGAAGGCCCACCCGAGCAGCAGGAGGAGCGCCTCCGAGCTCAGGAGCACGGTGGCCGTCGCGACGACCAGGAGCGACAGGATGCCGAGGGTGGACTTCCAGGAGAGGAAGAACTCGACCACCGCGACGCGGAGCACGTCCCGGAACCGGAACGAGAAGAAGGACGAGACCACGAGCAGGTGGCCCGACCAGACGGCGAGCACCACCAGGAGCACCGCGCACACCGGCCGTACGATCGTGCCGCCGGCGACCTGGTCGGCGAAGAGGACGTTCACCGCCAGGACCGTGGCGCACGCGAGCACGGGGATCCACCACGCGAGCGTGTCCCGCAGGTTCAGCCGGAGTCCGCGCAGCAGCGGCCGCAGCGGGCTCAGGTCCGGTTCCTTCGCCCAGGAGCGCTGCGCGTACAGCGCGGCCGAGAGCGCGGGTGCGGCCGGCAGGAGCGAGGCGACGAACAGCACCGTGTTCGACGGCTGCGGGGACAGCAGGGTCCACAGCAGCAGGCTCGGCAGGCCGGCGGCCGCCAGGAACGCCCCGAGGACGAGGTAGCGGTAGACCGCCGCCGTGATCCTCGAGAGCGTCCCCGGGCCGATCTCGCCGACGCGTTCAGTGCTCATGCCTCCCCTTTCGCTTCGCCGAGCGTACGCACCTCCGCTTCGGCGAGGAGCGCCCGGTCGGCCCCGACGCGGCGCAGCGGCCCGACGATCCGGCGGCGCACCGCGGCGTGCACGTCGGCGCTCGAGCGCGCGATGCGCAGTTCGACGGCTCCGGGCTCGACGATCCGGTCGCCGTCGATCCCGATGAACGAGGTCAGGTCGGCGTGGAGCCGGAACCGGACCTCGGCCCGCTCCCCCGCCGCGAGCGAGACGCGCCGGAACGCGACGAGGCGCTGCACGGGCCGCGTCACCTGCGCGACCGGGTCGTGGAGGTAGACCTGCACGACGTCGTCGACGCGGGCGGCGGTCTCGTTCGAGAGGACGACCGAGACGGCGGTGGTGCCGTCGCTCGCCCAGTCCTCCTCGTCCACGGTGGCCGGGTGCCAGGTGAGCGTGTCGTAGGAGAGCCCGTGCCCGAACGGGTACAGCGCCGTGGGGTCCAGGTTGGACACCTCGGTGGCGCGGCCGAGCGGCGGCGCCAGGTACGTCGCGGGCTGGCCGCCCGGGTCACGCGGGATGCCGACGGGCAGGTGCCCGCTCGGGTTCACCTCGCCCGTGAGGACCTCCGCGATGGCCTGCGCCCCTTGCTGTCCGGGGAAGAACGTCTGCACGATCGCCGCGCACCGGCCGGCCACGGCGCCGAGCGCGTACGGGCGCCCGGTGAGCAGGACGAGCACGACCGGGGTCCCGGTCTCCAGGAGCGCCTCGAGGAGTTCCTGCTGCTCGCCCGGAAGCCGCAGGTCGGCGGCGTCGCAGCCCTCGCCGGAGGTGCCGCGGCCGAAGAGCCCGGCGCGGTCGCCCAGGGCGACGACGACCGCGTCGGCGCCGCGCGCGGCCGCCACTGCGGCCGCGAAGCCCTCGCGGCCCGGCTCGGACACGTCGCATCCGGCCGCGTGCGCGGTCACGTCGCGGCGCTCGCCCAGTTCGGCGAGGAGCGTGGGGATGTCGATCCCCAGGCCCGCCTCCGGGTGGTGCACGCCGACGTGGGCCGGGAACGAGTAGCAGCCGAGCATCGCGAACGGGTTGTCGGCGAGCGGGCCGACGACCGCGACCTTGGCGTCGGCCGCGAGCGGCAGCGTCCCGTCGTTGTCGACGAGGACGACGGCCTCCCGGGCCAGGCGCAGGGCGATCGCGCGGGATTCGGCGTCGTCGAACGGCACGTCGTTCGCGGGCGTCGGGTCGTAGTCGGCCTCGACCAGGCCGAGCTCGATCTTCTGCTCGAGGACGCGCTGGAGCGCCCGGTCGACGAGCGCCTCGTCGAGGTCGCCCGAGCGGACCGCCTCGACCAGCGGCGCCCCGTAGGCCGCCACGGACGGCAGCTCGACGTCGATGCCCGCCCAGAGCGCGCGGGCCGCGGCCTCGCCGTCGGTCGCCGCCACCCGCTGGAGCGTGCGCAGGAACGTGACGGCGAAGTAGTCGGCGACGACGACCCCGTCGAAGCCCCACGTGTCGCGGAGCAGGTCGGTGAACAGGCGCCGGTCGCCGGCCGCCGGCATCCCGTCGACCTCCGCGTACGAGTTCATGACCGCGCGGGCCTTGCCGTACCGCAGCGCGGTCTCGAAGGGCGGCAGGAAGATCTCGGCCAGCTCGCGCGGCCCGGCCGAGACCGGGGCGTGGTTGCGTCCGGCGCGCGAGCCCGAGTAGCCGGCGAAGTGCTTGAGCGTGGCCACGACGCCGGTGCTCTCGAGCCCGCGGACATAGGCCGCGCCGATCGAGCCGACGAGGTACGGGTCCTCGCCGATCGACTCCTCGACGCGGCCCCACCGGTAGTCGCGCACCACGTCGAGGACGGGCGCGAGCCCCTGGTGCACGCCGACCGCGCGCATCGAGCGGCCGATGCGCGCGGACATCTCCTCCACCAGGTCGGGGTCGAAGCTCGCACCCCACGACGTCGGCACCGGGTACGCGGTCGCGCCCCACGCGGCCAGGCCCGCGAGGCACTCCTCGTGGACCTGGGCCGGGAGGCCGAAGCGGTTGGCGGCGGTGATCTGCCGCTGCGCCCGGGCCAGGGACATCGCGCCGAGCTCCGGGTCGACCGGCCTCGTGCCGAAGGGCCGCGTGAGCTGCCCCAGGCCGTCGGCGATCACGTCGGCGAAGTCGGGCGCGTCCTTGCTCAGGTCGCTCTGGTGGGGTGCGACGTCGCCGCCGGAGGCGTCCGCGCCGACCCACAGGCCGACGAGCTGCCCCGACTTCTCCTCGATCGTCATCGCCGCCACGAGCGCCGCCGCGCGCTCCGACCGGCTGAGCCGGCGGTCGTGCCACGGCGGGACGCTGTCTGCGGCGGCCGCCGCCTCGGCGGTCGAGGCGTCAGTGGTCATGGTGGGACGGTTCCCTTCGCGTGGATATGGATTCGTGCCGGTGTGCGATGTTCGCGTCATCCCTTGACCGATCCCAGCATGATGCCCGAGACGAAGTAGCGCTGCACGAACGGATAGACGCAGAGGATCGGGATGACGGTGAGGATCATCGTCACCGCCTGGATGTTCGCCGAGACCAGCGCCGTCGTCGTCCCCGCCGCGGCCGCGCCTTCGGACGCGGTCGTGGAGGCGCCCGCGATGAGGTTCCGCAGGAACAGCGTCACGGGGAACAGCTCGCTCTTGTCGAGGTAGAGGAACGCGGCGAACCAGTCGTTCCAGTACGCGACCGAGTAGAACAGCACCATCGTGGCGATCACCGCCTTCGACAGCGGCAGCGTGATCCGGGTGAAGATCCCGTACCAGCCGAGCCCGTCGATCTGCGCGGCCTCCTCGAGCTCCTTCGGCAGGCTCTCGAAGAACGACTTCATCACCAGGAGGTTGAACACCGAGATCGCGCCGGGCAGCACGATCGCCCAGATGGTGTTCTTCATCCCGAGCGAGGAGATCAGCACGTAGTTCGGCACGAGGCCGCCGTTGAAGAACATCGTGAACACCGCGATCCCGATGAGGGCCTTGCGGCCCTTGAGGTGCGGCTTCGACAGGACGAACGCGTAGGTCGTGGTGAGGACCATCGCGATCAGGGTGCCGACCACGGTGTACAGGACGGAGTTGCCGTAGTTGCGCCAGAACGTCTCGTTCGACAGCATCGCGTCGTAGGTGTCGACGTTGAAGCCGACCGGCCAGAAGTTCACCTGGCCGGCGTTGATCGCGCCGGGC
Source organism: Glycomyces albidus (assembly GCF_009451885.1). Classification (GTDB taxonomy): domain Bacteria; phylum Actinomycetota; class Actinomycetes; order Mycobacteriales; family Micromonosporaceae; genus Glycomyces; species Glycomyces albidus. Next base: position 170,504 of record NZ_WIAO01000007.1, on the reverse strand, counting down.
GAGCTGAACGACTGGGCGAGCACCGTGATGAACGGGTACAGCGTGACCACGCACAGGACGACCAGGAAGATCGTGTTGAAGACGGCGAACACGCGCGTCCCGGTCGTCTGCGTCAGCCCTCCGGGGCGCCCCGCCGACCTCGTCGGCTTGGTCGCACTCATTTCGATCACCACAGGCTCGTCCCTACGATCCGCCGCGAGATGAGGTTCGCGGAAAGCACCATCACGAGGCCGATCAGGGCCTGGAACAGGCCGATCGCCGCCGCATAACTGAGGTTGTTCGACACCAGGCCGACCCGGTACAGGTACGTCGAGATGACGTCGGCCGTCTGGTACGTCAAGGGGTTGTAGAGCAGCAGCACTTTCTCGAAGCCGACGTTGAGGAACATCCCGATGTTGAGGATCAGCAGGGTGATCATCGTCGGGCGGATCCCCGGCAGCGTCACGTGCCACGTCTGCCGCCACCGGCCGGCCCCGTCGATCCGCGCCGCCTCGTAGAGGGAGTCGTCGACCGAGGTGAGCGCCGCCAGGTAGAGGATCGTCCCCCACCCGACGGTCTGCCACACCTCGGACCCGACGTAGATGGTGCGGAACCACTCCGGGCGCTGGAGGAAGGGGATCGCCTCGCCGCCGAACGCCCCGATGATCTGGTTGACCGTGCCCTGCAGCGACAGGAGCTGCATGAGCATGCCGACCACGATGACGATGGAGAGGAAGTGCGGCAGGTAGGAGATCGACTGCACGAGCTTCTTGAAGTGCTTCTTGCGCACCTCGTTCAGCGCCAGCGCGAGGACGATCGGGAGCGGGAAGCAGACCACGAGGGTCAGGCCGCCCAGGATCGCCGTGTTCGAGAATACGTGCCAGAACGAGGGGTCGTTGACGAACATCTCGATGTAGCGCAGGCCGACCCATTCGTCGCCGAAGATGCTCCCGCCGGGGCGGAACCTGCGGAACGCGATGACGTTGCCGACCATGGGGCCGTACTTGAAGATCGCGAAGAAGATCAGGGGCAGCAGGGCGAGGCTGTAGAGCTGCCAGTCGCGCCGGAAGGCCTCGCGCCAGGTCTGCCTGCGCTTGCGTCGCCGAGGGGCCGGCTTCGCTGCGGAGGCGCCTGCCGCGGGGCCGTCGGGTGCGGCCACCCCGGTCGCGTCGCGGGTCTCGAGCGTCAGCTCGTTGGGTGTGGGGGGCATGTGTGCTCCTCCCGTCCGCGTCGGGGCGGCCGCCCCGACAGGCGGATCAGGAGTTCTCCTCCTCGAAGCGGGTGCGGGCGGTGTTGATCAGGTCGACGTACTGCTGGAGGCCCTGGGCCTCGAGCTCGGCGACGTAGTCGTCCCATTCAGCGATGTCGCGCTCGCCCATGATGAACCGCAGCGTGTTCGTGTCGACGGTGTCCTTGAGCGGGGTGGCGAGGAGCGACGCCTGCTCGAGCTCCATCTCGTTGAGCGGGGCCGGCGGGTAGGGGTCGCGCGGGGTGCGCGAGGAGAGCACGGAGTCGATGTACTCGACGAAGGTCGGCGTGTTGTACGACTCCTTGAGCGCGCGCGACTCGGTCGAGTCGGCGAAGACGGAGTTGGACCAGCCGAGGTCCTCTTGGATGTCGGTGGGGGCTCCGGGGTTGATGTTGTAGGCGTTGAGGGAGTACTCGGGCTTGAGGGTGATCTTGCCGGAGGCGTCCTTGGTGTAGGTCTGGTCGAGGATGCCCCAGCGGAGCAGTTCGCGGGCTTCGGGGTTGTAGTAGATCCAGTCGAGGAACTGGAGGGTGGCGAGGAAGTGCTCGGACTCGGCGACCTCGGCGTTCAGCATGAAGCCGTTCCAGAAGTTGCGCGGTTCGCACACCATGCCGGCGGGGCCGCCGGGCGGGGCGATCTGGAGGACCTCGTAGTTGCCTTCGCCGACCGTGGCGTTGAGCGCCTGGGCGAACTCGATGGCGGTGCCGCTCGATCCCGATGCGGCGAACACGAGCTCGTTGGCGAACTTCTCGGCGACGCTGCCGCCGCCGCTGCCGTCGTTGGCCGCGGTGAGCGACTCGGTGTCGAGCAGGCCGTCGGCGACGAGGCCGCGGAAGTACTCGACCATCTGCTTGTAGCCCTCGGTGACGGCGGTGTACTCGAGCTTGCCCGAGCCGTCGTCGACCATGCCGTCGCCGAAGCCCCAGCCGGCGCGCGCGCCCCAGGCGTGGGAGGCGTAGTTGAGCAGCGACCACGCTTCGAAGCCGTCGGCGAGGGGCATGGAGTCGGGGTACTCGGCCTTGATCTTGACGAGGGCTTCGCGCATCTCGTCCCAGGTCTGGGGGATGCCGCCGCCGACGGTCTCGAAGACGTCCTTGCGGATGATGAGGGTGAAGACCGGGACCGAGACCTCCTGGAGGCCGGGCAGCATGTAGTACTTGCCGTCGGCCTGCTTGAGGTTGTCGATCATGCCGCCGAGGTCCCACTCCTCCACGTACTTCTGGAAGTGCGGCATGTGCTCGACGTAGTCGCTGATCGGCAGGAGCGCGCCGGAGGAGACGAACGAGTTCTCCTCCCCGGTGTAGACCAGCGGGATGACGGTGGGGGCGTCGCCGGCGCTGATGAGCAGGCTGCGCTTCTCGGTCGCGTCGCTGAAGGGGATGGTCGTGATCTCGAGCTTGACCTTGGTGCGGTTCTCGATCTCGGTGAAGAACTGCCAGGTGTCGGTGATGGGCAGGTCGGGCCATTCCGTCCACAGCAGCGACAGGGTGAAGGGTTCGGTCGCGGTGAACTGCGAGTCGGCGGTGTAGTCCTCCATGGCGCCCTTGGACTGGGCCTCGAGGTCGACCTCGCCGCCGTTGCCGTCGTCGCTGCACGCCGCGAGGGCGAGCGCGCTGGAAGCGGCAATCGAGTAACCGAGGACCCCGCGGCGGGTGGCTCTCATCTGCGGGCGCCTGAACACGTCCGACATGTCTCTCCTCCTTGAGAATTGTCTTTATTGCACCCCGTTCTGCCGCTTTGATGCGCACGATCACACTCGCTGCGGCCGAAACTTTCGGGGATCTTACCGATAGTTTTCAGAGCATAGTTGTGACCGGTAGTGATGTCAATGAATCTCTTGCGCTACGGGACGCGTACGCTGCGCATGCGCTCGGGCCGTCTCTGTGATGAACTCGTACAAAACTGGCGTGCGGGCCGCCCCCGCGGCGGCCCGGTGGACCCGTCCGAGGAGGGGCGGGGATCCTGGACGTCGCCGACCGGGCCGCGCCCCGATCACCGAACCCTGAAGGGACCGTTCATGACCGACATCATCGCCGCACTGGAGCAGCAGGAGGCGGAACTCGTCTTCGACCGGTTCGACCACGCGGACGCGTGGCGGCTCGGCTCCCGGATCACCGCGATGGCCCGGGACGCCGGCCATCCCGTGGGCATCGACATCCGCCGCCCCGGCCTGATCCTGTTCCGCGCGGCCCTGCCGGGGAGCACACCGGACCAGGAGTCGTGGATCGCCCGGAAGTCGGCGGTCGTACTGCGCATCGAAGCGAGCAGCGCGCTCGTCAACGAGCGGCTCAAGGCCAAGGGCGTCGACCCCGCCTCGACCGGCTGGCTCGACGCCGCCGAGTACGCGGTGACCGGCGGGTCGTTCCCGATCCGCGTCCGCGGCGTCGGCGTCGTCGCGGCCGCCACCGCCTCGGGTCTGTCTTCCATGGACGACCACGAGCTGGTGGTCGCGGGCATCCGCGCGCACCTCGAGGAGTCGTGAGCGGAGGCCGCCCGGGGGGCGCCGCCGGGCGCGCCGGCCCGTCCTTCGAGCCGTGACGGGCGCGGGCGGCCGCCAGGCATGGCGCCGTCGAGCGCGGGTATCCCACCGGCCCGATTGGTACGGTCAGAAGAAGGGGTGGAGACGATGCCGACCGGTACTGTCAAATGGTTCGACGCCGACAAGGGGTACGGCTTCATCGAGGACGACGAGGGGAAGGGCGACTACTTCGTGCACTTCACCTCGATCGCCGACACCGGCAGGTTCCGGACCTTGGAGGACGGCCAGCGCGTCCGCTTCGAGGTCACCACGGGCGACCGGGGGAAGCCGGCGGCGACGCAGGTCGAACCCGTGTAGCGGAGCCGCCGAGCGGCTCGGACCGCAGCGCGCCCGCGAGGGGCGGTGACGACAGGGGAGGCAGCACGCCATGAACGCTGACGAGGCGGCGCCGGGCTTCGCCGACCTGGGTCTGGGGCCCGAACTTCTGGGCGTCCTGACCGACCTGGGCTACGAGGAGCCGACGCCGATCCAGCGCGAGGCCATCCCTCCCCTGCTCGCCGGCCGCGACCTGCTCGGCCAGGCGGCGACCGGGACCGGGAAGACGGCCGCGTTCGCGCTGCCGGTGCTCGAGCGCATGCACGCGGACGGGGGCGACCCCGACGCGCTCGTGCTCGTGCCGACCCGCGAGCTGGCCGTCCAGGTGTCGCAGGCGTTCCACCGCTACGGCCGTGAGCTGGGCGTGCGCGTGCTGCCGATCTACGGCGGCCAGCCGATCGGCCGCCAGCTCCAGGTGCTGCGGCGCGGCGTGGACGTGGTCGTCGCGACCCCCGGCCGGGCGCTCGACCACATCGACCGCGGGAGCCTGCGGCTCGAAGGCGTCGCGACCGTGGTGCTCGACGAGGCCGACGAGATGCTCGACATGGGATTCGCCGAGGACATCGAGGCGATCCTGGCGCGGACCCGCGAGGACCGGCAGACGATGCTGTTCTCCGCCACCATGCCCGCGCGGCTGGACCGGATAGCCCGGCGGCAGCTCCGCGACCCGGTCCGGATCGAACTCGGCCGGGAGGCGGCCGCCGCGGAGGAGACGCCGCTGGTGCGGCAGGCCGCCTATGTCGTCGCCCGCGCGCACAAGCCCGACGCGCTGGCGCGGCTGCTGGACGTGGAGTCGCCGGAGGCGGCGATCGTGTTCTGCCGGACGCGGGCGGAGGTTGAGCAGCTCACCGAGACGTTGGCCGGGCGGGGCCACCGGGCCGAGGCGCTGCACGGCGGCATGAGCCAGGACCAGCGCGACCGGGTCATGAAGCGGGTGCGCGGCGGGGGCGCCGACCTGCTCGTCGCCACCGACGTGGCCGCCCGGGGCCTGGACATCGAGCACCTCACCCACGTCGTCAACTACGACGTGCCGTCCGCGCCGGAGGCGTACGTGCACCGCATCGGCCGGGTCGGTCGCGCCGGCCGCGAAGGCGTCGCGATCACGCTCACCGAGCCGCGCGAGCACCGCATGATCAAGGCGATCGAGCGGCTGACGAAGCGGCGCATCCCGGTCGAGCAGGTCCCCACGGTCACCGACCTGCGCGCCCGCCGCCTCGAGATCACCCAGTCCGCGCTGCGCGACGCGCTCGTCGCCGGCGGGTCCGACCGGTTCAGGGTCGTGGTGGAGGCGCTCGCCGACGAGTACGACCTCATGGACGTCGCGCTCGCGGCGGTGAAGCTCGCGCACGAGGCGACCGGCGGCGACGCCGACGAGCGGGAGATCCCGGCGGTCGCCGGCCCGGGCGGGCGGGGGCCGCGCCGCGACGACGACCGCGGCCGTTCCGGTGCCGACGGCGGCGAGACGACGCGGGTGTTCGTCAACCTCGGCCGCGCAGCGGGGGTGCGGCCGCAGGACCTGGTCGGCGCGATCGCGGGGGAATCGCGGCTCAGCGGCCGCGACATCGGGGCGATCGAGATCGCCGACCGGTTCTCGCTGGTGGAGGTGCCGGAGTCCTCGGCCGACGAGGTGATCGAGGCGCTGCGCCAGACCACGATCAAGGGCAGGCGCCCGGGAGCGCGCCGCGAACGCTACCCGGCGCGCCGCGGCTGAGGGCGTGCCGAGGAATACGCCAAGGGGCGCTGACCTGCGGACTTCCGGTGCACCCCAGCAGGTTTGGTGAGGACTGCCCTACCGACATGCAGCGTTTTCCGGCTTAGTGTCGGGTTGTCCCGACTCGCCGAGCAGAAGCAGTGCATCGATGACATCGCAGACCGCCCCTCCCCCGCCCGCCGCGACCGTCCCGGGCCGAAGGCCGCTCACGGTCCGAGTCGCCGCCTGGAGCGCCGCCAACCCGTGGAAGGCCGTCATCGGCTGGATCCTGTTCGTGGCCGTGTGCTTCGGCGCCGGCCAGGCCGCCGGCACCGACAAGACCGCCTTCTCCGACTTCTGGATCGGCGAGGCCGGCTCGGCCGAGGCGATGGCCGTCGACGCCGGCGTCGCCGCCCCCGCGGTCGAGCACCTCCTCATCACGTCCCCCTCCGGCGACCTCGACGGGGCCGCGGCGGCGGCCGCCGACGCGACCGCCCGGATGACCGCGCTGGACGAGGTCGCCGCCGTCAGCGAACCGGTGACCGCCGACGGCGGCGACGCGGTCATGCTCTCGGTGACGATGTCCATGCCCGCGCACGAGGCCGTCGACCACGTCGACGCGCTCCTGGAGACCACCGCTGCGCTCCAGGACTCCCATCCCGAACTGGAGATCGCCCAGACCGGCGGGGAGTCGATGTCCGTGGAACTCGACGAGCAGCTCGGCGCGGGACTGGCCGAAGTGGAGCGGTTCACGCTGCCGATCACGCTCCTCATCCTGTTCGTCGCGTTCGGCTCCCTGCTCCTGGCGGGCGTGCCGCTGGCGCTGGCGGTCAGCTCGATCCTCGCCGCCGTCGGGGTCTACGCCCTCAGCTCGCACTTCTTCCCCGACGCCGGGGGCGCCGTCACCAGCGTCCTGGCCATGATCGGCATGGCCGTGGGCGTGGACTACTCGCTGTTCTACCTCAAACGCGTCCGCGAGGAGCGGCTGCGCGCGGGAGCGGGCGCCGGTCTCGCCACCGCGGTCGAGCTGGCCGCCGAGACCGCCGGACGCACCATCGTCACCTCCGGGATCGCGGTCGTCGTCTCCCTGGCGGGGCTCTACCTGGTCGACGACGTCATCTTCTCCTCCATCGCCACCGCCTGCATCATCGTCGTCGCCATCGCCATGGTCAGCTCGCTGACGATCCTGCCGGCCCTGCTGGCGAAACTCGGGCGGCGCGTCGACGGCGGCAGGCTCCTGCGGCGCAAGGCGGACCGCGAGGACGGGCGACTGTGGACGGCGATGCTGCGGCCCGCGCTGCGGCGTCCGGCCGTCACCGCGGTCGTCGGCCTGGCCGTCGTCTGCGGCCTCGCCGTCCCCGCACTGGCCATGACGACGAGCGTTGAGGGCAAGGAGACGTTCCCCAAGTCGCTGGAGACCATCGCGGCCTACGACGAGCTCGTCGCCGCCTTCCCCGACGCCGGGGTCGCGCACACGGTGGTCGCGCGGGTGGACGCCGCGAACGCCGAGGACCTCGCCGCGGCCGTCGCCGACCTCGAGGCCCGGACGCAGGGGCACGCGCTGTTCGCCGAGACCGACGGGCCGCGCGTGCGGGTGTCGCAGGACGGCACCGCGATCGCGATCGACCTCCCGGTCCCTTACCCCACCAGCGATCCGCGGGCCGCGCAATCGCTCGAGCTGCTGCGCGAGGACTGGGTGCCGGCGACGATCGGCGGCGTCGAGGGCGCCGAGTACGCCGTCTCAGGCGAACCCGCCTACGCCGCCGACTACTCCGACCACCAGTCCTCGCGCCTGCTCCTCGTCGTGGGGTTCGTCCTGCTCGCGACGCTCGTCGTCATGCTCGTCGCCTTCCGGTCGCTCGTCTTCGCGCTCCTGAGCATGGTCCTCAACCTCCTGTCGACCCTGGCCGCCTGGGGCGCACTGGTCCTGGTCTTCCAGTACACGTGGGCCGAGGACCTCCTCGACTTCGACTCGCCGGGGTTCATCGGCTCGCGGACGCCGCTCATGGTCTTCGCGATCCTCTTCGGACTGTCGCTCGACTACCAGTTGTTCGTCATGAGCCGCATCAAGGAGGCGGCCGAGCGCGGCCTCGCGCCCCGGGAGGCGATCCGCCAGGGGATCCTGTCCTCGGCGAGCGTGGTCACCAGCGCCGCCGTGATCATGATGTCGGTGTTCGCGGCGTTCGTCTTCATCGACCGCATCGAGATGAAGCAGCTCGGCTTCGCGCTGGCGCTGGGCGTCCTGCTCGACGCCGTCGTCGTCCGGGTCATGGTGCTGCCCGCCCTCATGGCCGTGGTCGACCGGCTCGGCCGGTGGCCCGCGCGCTGGCGGCCGCTCGCGGCCGCCGGGACTCCCGGCGGCGGGCGGCCTTGACGAGGTCCACGCGATGGAGGGGTGCCTGTCGTCCGCTCCGTTCACTCGCGTGGCACGCAGTCCCGCGAGGGCGGTGACGGCGGCGCCATTCTTCCAGCCCGATGCGGGATCGGCGAGGCGGCATACCGGCGGGACACCGGCAGGAATTCGGCGGCCCTCAGCCGGACGCCCGGCCCGCGCACCGGGATTGAGCACGGCGAACACCGCCCTGGAGAACCGCGGCCTCCAGGATTCGCACGCCGGTTCGCCGGTGTCGCCGCCCTACGATGGCTCCATGTCTGACCGAGGGTTCGACGCGCGCAGCAATCTCCGTCCGCTCCGGCTGCGGGCGATGATGACGCAGGAGGAACTCGCCGCGAAGGCGGGCGTCGGCACCCGCACCGTGCGCGACATCGAGTCGGGGAGGGTGCGGCCGCAGCCGAAGACGCTGCGGCTGCTCGTCAAGGCGCTCGGACTCGGCGACCAGGACCGGACGCTGCTCACCGACGCCGTGGGCGGCGAGGCGGCGGTACCGCGCGAACTCCCGCGGGAGCTCGCCTCGTTCGCCGGGCGGGAGCGGCACCTCGCCGCGGTCCTGGATGCGGTCGACCGCGGGGCGACCGTGGTCGCGGTCCACGGCATGGCCGGCGTCGGGAAGACCACGCTCGCGGTCCAGGCCGCGCACGCGCTGGCGCCGCGGTATCCGGGCGGCCAATTGTTCGTGGACCTCCACGGCTTCACGCACGCCGACGGCCCGAGGCCGAGCATGGAGTCCGTGCTCGCGCGGATCCTGCGGTCGCTGAATGTCGACGAGCCGGACCTGCCGTCTGATGTGGATGAACTGGCCGCTTTGTACCGCAGCGCGCTCGCCGGCCGCCGCGTGCTCCTCGTGCTCGACAACGCCGCGGAAGCCGAGCAGGTGGAGGCGCTGCTGCCGGGAACGGCGGACGGGCTCACGCTGGCGACGAGCCGGCACGACCTGGCATCGGTGCCGGACGCCGTACCGGTGCCGCTGGAGCCGCCGCCGATGCCGGAGGCGGTGGCGATGGTCAACGCCGCCGTCGCGGGCCGGGCCACCGACGCCGAGGCGGCCGCGATCGCCGAGCGGTGCGGGCGGCTGCCGCTGGCGATGAGCCTCGCGACGGCGCGCCTGCGCAGCCGTCCGCTGTGGCGCGTGAAGGACCTCCTCGAGCGGCTGACCGACGAGGACCGGCTGCTCGACGAGCTCGGCACCGGCCACCGCGGCGTCGCGGCGGCGCTGCGCGCCTCCTACCGGGAACTCGATGCGCCCCACCGGCGCCTGCTGCGGCGGTTCAGCCTGGTCCCCGGCGACGACGTCGACGCGTACGCCGCGGCCGCGCTCTGCGGCGTCGACCGCGACCGGGCCTCGGCGATGCTGGAGTCGCTCGTGAACGTCCATCTCGCCGAGACCCGTTCGTCGGGGCGCTACCGGCTGCACGACCTGGTGCGGCTGTTCGCGTCGCAGCTCGCCGCCGCCGAAGAGGACCCGAGCGAGCTCGACGAGGCGTTCGGCCGCCTGCTCGACGTGTACGTGCACTTCGCGTACCAGGCGGCGAGCCGGGCGGTGTCGCCGTACCAGCGGATCTTCGCCGAGGAGCTGAAAGCGCACGACCTCGGGCTGCCCGGCTTCGCCGACCAGGACGACGCCGTCTCGTGGTTCCGGGCCGAACGCGAGAACCTGGCGGCCGTCATCGTCGCGGCGGTGCGTGCGGAACGGCTCGAATCGGCCTGGCACCTGGCGTCCGCCTTCAGCGCGTTCCGCTGGTACGACGGCGACACCGAGCACCAGCTCGCGATCAACCGGACCGCGCTGGAGATGGCCCGCCGGCTCGGCGACGAGCTGAAGCAGGCCCACTCGCTCGGCGACCGCGGGCGGCACTTCTCGGTCGCCGGCAGGAGCGCGGAGGCGATCGACTACCTGAGCTGGGCCGCCGCGCTCAGCCGGAAGCTCGGCGACGTCGCCGCGGCGACGTGGGCGCTCAGGAACCTCGGGATCCTGTACCGGCAGTCCGGGCGGTTCTCGGAGGCGCTCGGCGTCTACCGCTCCGCGCTCGAGATGGCCGAGGCCGCCTCCGACGTCACGGCGATGCTGCACATCCGGTCGAACATGGTCGTCCCGCTGCTGCGCCTCGGGCGCCTCGACGAGGCCGAGCGCCGCCTGGAGGAGTCGAAGGGGCTCCTCGGCCCCGGCGACGAGTACAACGCCAGCCGGATCGAGAACTTCCGCGGGATCTTCGCCCGCGAGAAGGGCGACCCGGCCGCGGCGCTGTCGATCCACACGGACTGCCTCGAACGCTGCCGGCGCAACGGATTCAGGGAGGGGTTCACCCCGGTGCTCATCGAGCTGGGCGAGGACCTGCTGCGACTCGGGCGCGCCCCCGAGGCCGTCGCGTACCTGGAGCAGGCCCTCGAGCACGCCGAGGACATGTCGTACCGGTCGCTCGAGCGCTCGGCCCGGAACGGCCTCGGCCGCGTGCTCACCGCCTCCGGCCGCCCGGAGGAGGCGATCGGGTACCACGAGCAGGCGGCGGCCCTCGCCGAGTCCCAGCAGGACGCCTACGAACTGGCCTGCGCCCACCACGGCCTCGCCGACGCCCACCGGCTCCGGGGCGACCTCGCGGCCGCCCGGACGCACCTGCGGAAGGCGGCCGCCGGGTACGCGGAGTGCGGCGTCCCCGAAGCGGAGGCGATCGAAGGACGGCTCCGCGGAGCACCGTAAGCGGCCCGGCGCGCACCTTCGGCTGCGCGCCTTGGCGACCGATCGGCGCGGCGGCTACTCCCGGAGGTAGTCCTGTGCGTTGTCGAGGTGGACCTGCATCTCCTCCTGCCACGCGAGCATGTCCGTCTCGATCGGCTGGTACGCCTCGACCAGCATCGAAGCCCAGCCCTCCTCGATCGCCAGGCGCAGGCCGCTCTCCTGGCCGCACGCGGCGAAGTCGAGCGCCATCGCTCGCTCGAGCTCGAGCACGCCCGCGAAGTCGCCGGGCACGTCGTCGGGCGGCTCGGGCGACGCGGCGCCCTCCTCATCGCCGAACTCCTCGAAGTAGGCGGGGTCGTACATCGCGCCGAAGTACTCCCACAGCGGCGGGAAGAGGCTCGCGCCGAGCTCCCAGCCCTCGTAGCCGCTCCCGGCCAGGCAGGCGTCGAAGTCCGCGGCCTCGGCGTCGACCAGATCCGCCAGCGCGTCGGCGTCCTCGAACTCTTCGATCGTCGTGATCGGATTCGGCCGGTGGGCGGCGGTGTGCGATCCGCCTTCCTCTTCCGCGGACCCGCCGGACTCGACCGTGTAGGGCTCGCCGTAGATCGTCTCGACCATCTGGAGCCAGCAGCCGCCGGGCGGCGCCCCATGGTCGGGCTCGGGGCCCTTGACCTCGCTGTCCAGGGCCGGTGCGCCCGTGTACGCCTCGATCCATTCGGCCTGGTAGTCCGGGCCCTGGGCGTCCCATTCGCTCGAGTCGGGCTCCCCGGCCGTCTCGGGGAGGTTGAACGCGATGCGCGCCTCCGGGGTCAGGAGCTCCTCGGCGAGGTCCTCGTTGCCGGGGTGGAGGACGAACTGGGTCCACACGCCGAAGCCCCACCGCTCGGCCGCCTCCGGTGTCGGCACGGCCAGGACGGGGGCGTCGACGAGGTAGCCCGAGGCGCCGTAGGCCGCGAAGGCGGTGTCCGCGAAGTATCCCGGATCGTGGACGGTGAAGCCCTGGTCCTCCATGCAGCGCTTGGCGACCCGGTTCTCGATCGCGATCAGTTCGTCCTCCATGGCGCGGCTGTCGTTGACGATCTGGTACAGCCGTTCCGCCTCCGCCACGGCCCCGGGTCCGGGCTCGACGGCCGGCCCCGCATCGTCCGCCGCACCGCCGGTGCAGGCCGCGGCGGCGGCGACCGCTCCGGCCGCGATGACGGCGGCGGGGATCCGGAGCTGCTGGGTTCTCGATCGCACTGGGCGTTCCTCTCGGTGATGCGTGCTCGTTGCGGTTGATACGAGCGCATCTCCCTCGCGGGGTTGCCCGGTGCGCGGTTCGGATCGTTCCCGGTCAGCGGCCGGCGCCGTCGGGTCGCCGGCCCCGGGCGAGGGCGGCGGCCTGCCCGCGGGTCGAGACGCCGAGCTTCGCCAGGATGTTGCGGACGTGGAACTTGACGGTGTGCTCGCTCAGGCGCAGCCGCTGGGCGATCTCGCGGTTGCGCATGCCTTCGGCGAGGCCGGAGAGGACCTCCAGTTCGCGGGCGTGCAGGCCGTCGATCGGCGCCGCCGCCGGGGACTCCTCCAGTTCGAGCGGGAACACCGCGGTGACCGTGGTGCCCCAGCCGGGGACCGCATCGGCTTCGACGCGGCCGCCGACGGCCGCGACCCGCTCCACCGGGCGGCCGGCGATGCCCGGGCCCGGGTCGGTGCCCGGCCCGTCGTCGCGGACGGTGACATACAGGGCCGAATCGCGCAGCCGCCACGACGCGTGGACCCGGCCGACCTCCCGCTGCTCCATCGCGGAGAGCACCAGCGCCTCCGTGAGGTCTTGGACGACCAGGACGAGGTCGCGCGGGAGCAGACGCGTGTCGTCCGGGCCCGACAGCTCGACCGCCGTGTCCGCGTGGCCGATCACCGGGGCGAGGCCGGCGGCCAGCGCCGCGAACGCGTCGTCGGCGGCGTCCGCGGACAACTCGTTGTCCCGCACCGGGGAGGCGCGGAGTTCGAGCAGTGCGTCGACGGCCAGTTCCTCGGCGTTGCGGCGGGCGACCGCGTCGGGGAGCCGGCTCGACCGCAGCACGGACAGCAGCCCGGTCAGGGCGACCGCGTGGGTCTGCTCCATGTCCGCGATGGCCCGCGAGCGCGCGGCCGCGATCGCGAGGTTGCTCTGGAAGTCCGCCGCGGGGATCTCGACGGCCCTGCGGTCGGCGTCGAGGCTGAGCACGTTCCACAAGCGGGCCAGCAGCTCCAGCGCCGCATCGGACGGTGCCGCGGTCGGGACCAGGACCAGCACCACGCCGCCGTCGGTCGAGGCGGTGACCACCAGGGGCCGGACCGCTCCGGCGAGCATCCCCTCCGTGGCCGCGGCCGCGCCGGGGACGGCCCGTTCGGCGAGGCGGGCGAGCTCGGCGGTGGTCGCCAGGTCGGTGATCGCGGTGTCGCCGCTGACCTTGACCGGTTCGCGCGGGCAGTCGGCGGTGCGCATCACCGCGGCGCGGTGCGGCACCAGGTCGGCGATCATGCCGGAGAAGCCCGTCAGCACGCCGCCGCGCGACTCGCTCAGGATCCGCTCGACCGCGTCGAGCACTCGTGAAGGGCGCGTCCATTCCTGGTCCATGGCTGCAACGATAGGCCGCTTCGCGCGCTGTCGCGCTCGCCGTTCGGACGGCGAAGACTGCTCGTTCGATCAGGGGCGGCCCCGTCCGGCCGCTCCGAGACTGGAGACCGCGGCCCGCCGTTGTGGGCCGCTCGAACGAGTCCATAGGAGACATCATGCGTGCAGTGCAGTTCAGCGAGTTCGGTTCCGCCGAGCGGTTGCGGATCGTGGAGGTTCCCGTGCCCGAGCCCGGGCCGGGCCAGGTGCGGGTCGCCGTGCGGGCCGCCGGGGTCAACCCCATCGACTGGAAGATCCGCCGGGGCCTCATGACCCGGATCGCCCCGGTCGAGTTCCCGCACATCCCCGGCATCGAGGTGGCGGGGGTGGTCGACGCGGTCGGCGAGGGGGCGCCGTTCACGCCCGGCGACGAGGTGTTCGGTTGGAGCCGCGGTTCGGGTTCGTACGCGGAGTTCGCGCTGGCGAGCGTGCTCGCGCTGAAGCCGGCCGGCCTGTCGTGGGCCGAGGCGGCGGCGCTGCCGGTGTCCGGGGAGACCGCGGTGCGGGCCTTGAACGCGCTCGATGTCGCCGCCGGCGACACGCTGCTCGTCAACGGCGCCGGCGGGTCGGTCGGGAGCCTGGCCGTGCAGTTCGCGGTGGGCCGCGGAGCCGAGGTCGTCGGCACGGTCGGCGAGGCCGGCGAGGAGTACGTCCGGACGCTCGGCGCGACCCCGGTCCGGTACGGCGACGGGCTGGTCCAGCGGGTCCGCGCCGTCGCGGACCGGGTGGACGCGGTGCTCGACGCGGCCGGGTACGGCATGCTGCCCGACGCGGTCGAGCTGCGCGGCGGGACCGACCGGATCCTCACGATCGCGGATCCGGCCGCGATCGGCCTCGGGATCGCCTTCAGCGGCGAGGGCGACGAGAACGGCGCGGTCCTCGCCGACCTGGCCGACCAGGCGGTCGCCGGGAAGCTCCGGGTGAAGCTCGCCGCGGCCTTCCCGCTCGAGCAGGCCGCGGAGGCCCAGCTCCTCAGCGAGACCGGGCATCCGGGCGGCAAGATCACGCTCGAGGTCGGCGCCTGAGTCCGGCCGGGGGCGGGCGGCCCGTCACGCGGCGGGCCGCCGGCCCTAGAGTGCTGTTGATGATGCGCGTCCTGCTCACCGGCGTCTCAGGCGTCGGCAAGTCCACCATCGTCGCCCGCCTCGCCGAGCTCGGCTACCGGGCCGTCGACACCGATTACGGCGGCTGGTGCGCGCCGGGCCCGGACATCGACCCGCCCGCGCCCGAGGCGCAGCCCGACTGGGTCTGGCACGAGGCCCGGATGCGCCGCCTGCTCGACACCGCCGAAGGCCCGGCCCTCTTCGTCAGCGGCTGCGTGCCGAATCAGTGGAAGTTCTACGACGACTTCGACCAGGTGGTGCTCCTCAGCGCGGCACCGGAAACGGTCCGCCGGCGGCTCCTCACTCGAACCGGGAACCCGTACGGCAAGAGCCCTGGCGAGCTGGCCAAGGCCCTCGCCGACCAGCGCGAGGTCGAGCCGCTCCTGCGATCGGGGGCCGCCTTCGAGATCGACACCGGTCTTCCGGTCGACGAGGTGGTGCGCCGGCTCCTCGACCGGACCGGTCTTCCGGGCGCCGCGGACCGGTAGGGGCTCGCCGACGAGCGCGGGCGGCGAGCGAACCGTCCGCCGTCGAAACCGTAGAGGGTCTCGGTCTCGGCACCCTGGAGCACCATGAACGAGCACCATACGAGGTGGTCGTGGATCTCGGTGATCTGGCCGGGACGCCATACGACGGCCGACAGCGAGAACGCGGCCTCGCAGTAGAGGGTGTGCCTGGTGTAGCCCGCGGCCGATCCGGCGCTCCGCGTGGGTGGGCGGCTGCGAACGCTGCCGGGCCGCGATGGTCGCAGCCTGCGAACGCGCCGGCTTCACGCCGCGGATCGCCTACGAGAGCGACGACATGGTCGTCATCCAGTCGCTGGTGGCCGCCGGCATGGCCGCGGCCGCGCTGCCGGGACTGGCACTCCGGGCGCACCGGCACCCGGGCGTCCACGCGACCGAACTCGAAGGGAGCGCGCGGCGGATCCACGCGGTCACCTACGGCGACCCGCCGGACCCGCCGGGGGTGGCGGCGCTGCTGGAGATCCTGCGGGAGGTCGCGGCGGCGCCCGCCTGAACCCCGCCCGGTCCTCACCGGTCGCGGGGCACCACGAGGCCCGATTCGTAGGCCATGATGACCAGTTGGGCGCGGTCGCGGGCATGGAGCTTGGCCATCGCCCGGTTGACGTGGGTCTTCGCGGTCATCGGGCTGATCGCCATGCGCTCGGCGATCTGCTCGTTCGAGCACCCTTGCGCGACAAGCACCATCGCCTCGTGTTCGCGGCCGGTCAGCGTCCCGAGGCGGGCGCCGGGGTCCGGCGCCGGCGGCTGAGCGATGAAGCGGGCGATGAGCCTGCGCGTGATCGAGGGCGCGAGCAGCGCCTCGCCGCGGGCGGCGACGCGCACCGCGTGCAGAAGGTCCTCGCGCTCGATGTCCTTGACGAGGAACCCGGCCGCTCCGGCGCGCAAGGCGTCGAGCACGTACTCGTCGAAGCCGTAGTTGGTCAGGACGACCACGTGCACGCCGTCCAGCGCGGGGTCGGCGGCGATGCGCCGGGTCGCCTCGATGCCGTCGACCACCGGCATCCGGATGTCGATGAGCGCGACGTCGGGCCGGTGCTCCCTGACCAGCTCGACGCCCCGCGCGCCGTCGCCGGCCTCGGCGACCACCTCGATGTCGTCCTCGAACTCGAGGAGCGCGCGGAACCCGCTGCGCATCAGCGGCTGGTCGTCGACCAGCAGGACCCGGATCACGCGGACCGGTCCACCGGCAGTTCCGCCTCGACCCGGAAGCCGCCTTCGGCGCGCGGTCGCGCGTCGAGCCGGCCGCCCAGCGCGGCCACGCGCTCGCGCATGCCGATGAGGCCCATGCCGGGCGCCGGTCGGTCGCCGGCGGCGGCGTCGCCGTCGTCGTCGATCCGGATGGCGAGGAACTCGGGCCGGTATCCGATGTCGACGGACGCGGTGGCGGCGCGCGCGTGGCGGGCGGTGTTGGTGAGCGCCTCCTGGACGATCCGGTACGCGGTGCGGCCCAGCGCCTCCGGCACCGTGAACCGCTCGCCGCCGATGGACAGCGTCGCGTCCAGGCCCATCGCGCGGGCGTGCTCGACGAGGTCGGGGATGTCGTCGATGCCGCGGGGCGGGCTCGTGCCGTCGTCGCGGAGCGCCTCGAGGGTCGCCCGCAGTTCGCGGCTCGCTTCGCGGCCGGCCGCCTGGATCGCCAGCAGCGGCTCCGGGACGGGCTCGCCCGCCCTGCGGGCGAGATGGACCGCGACCTCCGCCTGTAGCTTGACGACCGCGATCTGGTGCGTGAGCGAGTCGTGGAGTTCGCGGGCGATGTGCAGCCGCTCCTCGTCGGCGCGGTGCCTGGCGGCCTCCTCCCGCGTCCGCTCGGCCTCGTCGGCGCGCCGCTCGGCCTGCCGCAGCGCCTCGCCCGCGGCACCGGCGGCGATGAGCCAGGCGAGCTGCATCGCGTCGCGGCCTTGGGCGAGCGCCGGACCGAGACCGTCCACACCGGACGCGAGTGCGGCGAGCGGCAGGACGGCGACCATCGCCGCGGACGCCGCCACGGCGGCGAGGCGGCGGCCCTCCCGGAACGCGGCGTAGACCGCGAACAGGAAGGCGACCGCGGCGACGTCGAACCCCAGCGCCTGGTACCCCGCCGCGCACAGGCCGGTGGCGGCCAGGACGTGCACCGGGAACCGCCTGGCGGCGTACAGGACCAGGCCGCCGGCCGCCAGCAGCGCGTACGCGGCGGCACCGAGGCCGGTCGCGGCGTACCCGCCGGTCCACGCGGTCGCCGGCGGCAGCACCGCCACCGCGACCGGGATCGCCCAGTCCCGCGCACTGGTCCGGAGAACGGACCTCCCCATGCCCATGCCGCGAACTCTAACGAGCCGGCGGGCGCGGCGACACCGCCGCACGGCCGACAGCCGGTCTACCGCGGACGCAGTAGTCCCGGGCCCGACTGCCACCGGTGCGGCAGGCGCCCGCGGCGCCCGCGGCAGCGGAAAGAGCCGCCCCAGGACGGATGCCCCGCAACGGATCGAAGGCGACGATCGAAGGGATCCGAACGCCGGATCAGCGACTCATGAAGGAGACCGCCATGTTCCGAACCCGGGCTTCCAAGGCCGCGATCACGCTCCCGCTCGTCCTCGTCGGCGCCGCGGTCGTCCTGGCCCTGACGGCCGCACCCGCCGCGGCCGGGAACGCGGTCGCCGCCGGAGGCTACGACATCCAGGACCGGGGACCCTCGATCGCGGCCGACCTCGTGGCGCTGGTGAGCGTCGGCGCGGGCGTCCTGGCGATGACCCGCGGCAGAAGCGGGCGCGGCGGCGGCCGCGTCGCCGCCGCGGTCGCGATCGCCGCGGGCGTGATCGGCATCGGCATCGCCGCGGTGGCGCTGGCCGTCGCCGACGGCGGTCCCGGGACCGGCAACGGCGTGGTCGGGTCCGGCCTCGCGATCGTGCTCGGCCTGGTCGGCCTCTCGCTCGGCCTGGCGGCGAACCGCACGCGGCGCGCTGCACGTGCCGGGGACGCCGACTGACACGGGCGGCGGCACCGCGGGCGGCGGCGGTCCCACTGCGATGCCGTGTTGCCGATCCAAGTCAGATATTGACGCGTCTCGATCTCCTATGTAGGGTGGATGGCAACCGGTTGCACATCCGGAACGCACATCGTGTCAGCGGAAGGCGCCGAGACCGCCTCGGCGACGGGGCGAGCACCGGACCCCCGGCCCCCTCGCAGCATGCCGGCCGACGTCGCGACCGGCGCGAGCCGCGCGGGCACGGATTCCGGACCGTCCCTTGTGCTCTCGCTCTTCGGAAACTCCACATGCGGGGGTATGGCTAGGAGGTCGTATCGAACATGTCAATCAGCACCATTCGAAACCCCGGTCCGCGGTCGGCGGCGGTGCGGATCGCACTGGCGGCGACGCTGGGACTGCTCGCCGCCGTCGCGGCCGGGTCGCCGTCGTCGGCGCAGTCCGCCACGCTCACGGTCGCCGTAGACGGGAGCGACGCGAACCCCGGCACGCTCGCCGCTCCACTCCAGACGCTCCAGCGCGCCGTCGATCTGGCCGAACCCGGCACCGTGATCCAGATCCGCGGCGGCACCTACGCCCCCGGCACCAACATCCGGATCCTCGAGGACGGCACCCAGTCGCAGCCGATCACGATGCGCGCCTACAACGGCGAGCACGTGGTCATCGACGGCGAGAACATGCCGTGGACCCCCGGCGCGCTCGGCTCCACGATCCCGCGCATCGAACGCGGCGCGGTCCACGTCGAAGGCGACTGGTGGCGCTTCGAGGACCTCGAGATCATCAACGGCCCGTACGGGATCTACGCCCAGGAGGGGAACAACAACGTCTACCGGAACCTGACCACCCGCGACAACTACGAGTCCGGCCTGCACATCGTCATGGACTCCAGCGGCAACCGGATCATCGGCCTCGACAGCCACGGCAACCGGGACCCCCGCAAGAACGGCGAGAGCGCCGACGGCCTCGCCATCAAGCAGGGCACGGGCACCGGCAACGTGGTGATCGGCGCCCGGCTGTGGAACAACGCCGACGACGGGTTCGACTCCTGGGACTTCCTCTCCCCCATCGTGATCGAGGACTCGGTGGCCTGGGGCAACGGCGTCGACCGGTGGGGCTTCCCCGACTGGGAAGGCGACGGCAACGGCTTCAAACTCGGCCGCGGCGACGCGAACCACGAGGTGACCGGCAGCATCGCGTTCGAGAACGCCGTCGGCGGGTTCATCGACAACGGCAACACCGCCTCACTCCGGCTCGAGGACAACACCGCGTGGGCCAACGGCGGCAGCGGCTTCGTCTTCGACCGGTCCGCCTCCACCCTGAACCGGAACCTGGCGGTGGCCAACGGCGCCGGCGCCGACCTCGGATCGTCGGGCGGCACCGGGAACTCCTGGGACATCAAGGACGACTGGAGCAGCGCCGACCTGGTGAGCACGGACAGCACCGCGATCAAGGGCCCGCGCCGGGCCGACGGCTCGATCCCGGCCACCGACTTCCTGCGGCCCCGCGACCACGACGACCTCGGCGCCGACTTCAGCGGCGACGGCGGCGGCACCGGCGGCCCGGTCCGATACGAGGCCGAAGGACCGGGGGCGACCTGCGACGGCACCATCGACACCGATCACGCCGGGTACACCGGGAGCGGCTTCTGCAACACGCGCAACGCGAGCGGAGCCACCGTCCGGTTCACAGTGGATGCCTCGGCATCCGGCGCGGCGACCGTCGTGATCCGGTACGCCAACGGCGGCTCGTCCGACAGGCCGGGCACCGTCACGGTGAACGGCTCCCCCATCGCCACGCTCGCGTTCGCGAGCACCGGCGCCTGGAACCGCTGGTCCGCGCAGACGCTCACCGTCGAGCTGAACCCGGGCGCCAACACGGTCCGACTGGCCGCGACGGGCTCCGGCGGCCTGCCGAACCTCGACCACCTGGACGTCACGACCGGCACCTGACGGCCCCGACCGCACGGCCGTGGGGGGGGGCCCCGCCCCGGCCGCCCCCCCCCCCACGCCGGGCGGCCGCCCCCCGCCCGGGGCCCCCGCACGGCCGACGCGCCGATCGGCCGCGGCGGCCTCGGCGCACGGCGGCCGGTTCGGGCGCGACACCGCTGGTCAGCCATGACGTCGGATGTCGGAGGGTGATGGCAACATGGTGGCCATGACGACGATTCCCGCGGCCCCTGCCGACGCCCTCGCCGATGAAGCCGCGTACCTCCAGGCGGTCGCGCAGGCCCGCGCGGCCGCCGACGCGTATTACGGCTCCGGCGAGTCCGCGATGGACGACGAGACCTACGACCGGCTCCTGCGCGGCATCACCGCCTGGGAGGTCGAGCACCCCGACCTCGTCGCCGCCGACTCCCCGACCCGGGAGGTCGGTGCCGGCGTGACCTCCGGAGACGTCGAGCACGCGGTGCGGATGCTGAGCCTCGGCAACGTGTTCTCCGAAGCGGAGCTGCGCGACTGGGCCGCGGGCCTCGAGCGGCGGCTCGGCGGCCGCGCCGTCACCGCCTGGGTGGTCGAGCCCAAGCTCGACGGGGTCGCCCTCGCCGCCCGGTACCGGGACGGCAGGCTCGTCCAGCTCGTCACCCGGGGCGACGGCAGCACCGGCGAGGACGTGTCCCACGTGATCGGCGACCTCACCGGGCTCCCGCAGGAGCTGACCGAGCCGGTCACGGTCGAAGTCCGCGGCGAAGTCCTCATGACCGAGAAGCAGTTCGCCGCCGCGAACGAGGCCCGCGCCGCACACGGCGGCGCCGTGTTCGCCAACCGCCGCAACGCCTCCAGCGGCTCGCTGCGCGCGAAGGACCGCGCCTACCGCGTCCAGCAGACGTTCTTCGCCTACGACGCCCTCACCGACCCCGCGCACACCAGCGACCCGTCGCTCGCGGACCTGCCGCACACGAAGCTCATCGCCCGCCTCGCCGCCCTCGGCCTGGGCACCACGCTCGGGACACCGGTCGGCACGCTCGCCTGCGGCAGCCTCGAAGAGGTCGTCGCCCGCATCGCCGAGATCGGCACCCTGCGGCCCGACCTCGCCTACGAGCTCGACGGCGCGGTCGTCAAGGCCGACGACCCGGCCGACCGCGCCGAAGCCGGCACCGGCTCGCGCGTCCCGCACTGGGCCACGGCCTATAAATACCCTGCCGCCCAGAAGATCACGACACTGCTCGCGGTGGAATGGAGCGTCGGCCGCACCGGGATCATCGCCCCGCGCGCCGTCCTCGAACCGGTCGAGGTCGGCGGCACCACCGTCACGTACGCGACCCTGCACAACCCGGCCGACATCCGCCGCCGCGACCTCATGATCGGCGACCAGGTCACCGTCTACCGCGCCGGCGAGGTCATCCCCCGCGTCGAAGGCGCCATGACCACCCTCCGCACCGGCGCCGAGAAGCCCATCGAACTCCCCGAGGTCTGCCCGCGCTGCGGCGGCGGCATTGACCGCAGCCAGGAGCGCTGGCGGTGCGCGCGCGGCCGCGCCTGCGGACGGGTCGAGGCGATCGGCTACGCGGTCGCCCGCGACTGCCTCGACATCGACGGGCTCGGCGAGAAGATCGTCGTCCAACTGGTCGAGCGGGAGCTCATCGAGGACTTCGCGGACCTCTTCACGCTCACCCGCGAGCAGCTCCTCACGCTCGACCGCATGGGCGAGGTCAGCGCCGACAAGCTCGTCGCGGCCATCGACGCGGCGCGGTCGAAGCCCCTGAACCGCGTCTTCTGCGCCCTCGGCGTGCTCGGCACCGGCCGCAGCATGTCCCTGCGGATCGCCTCGTACTTCGGGTCCATGGAGGCGATCCAGGCCGCCGACGCGACCGCGCTGGAACGAGTCGACGGCATCGGCGGCGAGAAGGCGCCGGTCATCGTCGCCGAGCTCGTCGAACTCGCCCCCGTCATCGACAAGCTCAAGGCCGCCGGGGTGAACATGGAGCAGCCGGGGTGGGTCCCGCCCGCGGCCGACGACGCCGAACCCGACCCCGAGGCGAGCGCACTCCCGTTGCAGGGCATGGCCGTCGTCGTCACCGGAGGCATGAGCGGCCCGCTCGCGGACTACTCCCGGACCCAGATGAACGAGCTCGTCGCCCGCGCCGGCGGCAAGGCGTCCTCGAGCGTCTCCAAGCGCACCGGTCTCGTCGTCGCGGGCGAGGGCGCGGGCTCCAAACTCGACAAGGCCCGCGAACTCGGCATCGAGACGATCACGCCCGAGGAGTTCGCCGAACGCGTCGAGGCGTACCTCTGAGACGGCGGAGGCGCCGGTCGGCCCGGGGCCGGCCGACGCCTCTCGAGCGCTCGGGTCAGCCGTTGTCGCTGCTGCAGTAGGCGAGGTAGACCTGGGGAAGGATCCCCTCGCCGCCGGTGACCGGCGTGGCGTAGTAGTCCGAGCCCGGGCATCCGCCGAGCGCGGTGGTGTAGTCGAACGAGAGCTCGTCGATCGGCGGGTCGTAGACCTCGATGTCGTCGACCACGTACAGGGCCGCGGCGTTCGAGCAGTCGAAGGTCCGCAGGGTCGAGCCGTCGGTGCAGTCGCCGGTGTCTGGCGTGACCGGGCGGCCGCCGTCGGCGTCCTCCTTGTCGATCGCCTCGATGCAGTAGAGGTAGTCGACCGGTCCGCCGATGCCTTCGATGGTCTCGGTGTAGACGACCTGGTAGGACTTCCACAGCTCGCCCGGGGTCCAGCCCATGTACTCCTGACCGCAGACGGTGGCGACGACCGAGGCGTCCTCGAGGTCGCCCATGATGGTGACCGCGGCGCCCGAGTCGTCGGACACCTGCGTGATCGTCCAGAACGCGGTCGGGTCGTCGCAGGGGACGACCAGGTCGTCGACGTTCACGTCCGCGTCGGTGATGCAGTCGCCGACCACGGCCGCCTCCACCTGCTCCACTTCCTCCTCGGAGAGCGTGACGGAGTCGGTGGCGGTGTCGGTGACGTCGCCGGCGGTGTCGTTCGAGTCGCCCGAGTCCGAGCTCAAGGCCCGCACCACGACGACGATGATGCCGATGACGAGCACGCCGGCACCGCTGAGGATCTTGGCGACCAGGCCGCCTGAGCCACCGGACGCGGGCGGGATCGGCGGCGGGGCGCCGTACGGGCCCCCGGGCTGGGGCGGGTAGCCGGGCTGCTGCGGCGGGCCGTAACCGGGCGGGGTCGGCGCCCCGAATCCGGGCTGCGAGGGCGCGCCGTAGCCGGGCTGCTGGGGCGCACTGTAACCGGGCTGGGACGGCTGGCCGCCCGGCGACTGGTTCGGGTCGTAGGGGTTCGGCGGGGGGAAGGTCATCGGGTTTCCTCTGTCGGCATGGGCGCTGGGGGCATGGTCGATGCGACCGGCGCCAATGATATGGCCCCGCCGCGAGCCCCACCCGCACCACCGGGGCGATGGTGTCGCGCCGGGGAACACCTGGCGCTCGGGCGCCGGAGGGCCCTGGGACCGGTCGGATTTGACGGTGTTCCTCCGGCCCTGCCTGGGCTATGCTGGAACGCTACTCGGTGTGCACTCAGGAGGGTCGCTGTGCGGATTAGTGATATTTTGCGGTCGAAAGGCGAGGCCGTGGTGACCATCCGGCCCGAGGACTCGGTCCGCGCGCTGGTGGCGAAGCTCGCCGAGCACAACGTCGGCGCACTGGTGGTGAGCGCGAACGGCTTCGACGTCCTCGGCATCGTCTCGGAGCGCGACGTCGCCAGGGGCCTGAACGCGGACCCCGGCCTGCTCGAGGCGCCCGTCTCGGGGATCATGACCGCGGACGTGCACACCCGGACCATGAACGACTCGATCGAGGACCTCATGGTCCTCATGACCGAGCAGCGCATCCGCCACGTTCCCGTCGTCTCCGACAGCGGGGCCCTCATCGGCATCGTGAGCATCGGCGACGTCGTGAAGGGCCGCATCGGCCAGCTCGAATTCGAGAAGCGGCAGCTCGAGGGGTACATCTCCGGCGCGAGCTGATCACGCGCGGCCTGATCACGTGGCCTGATCACGTCGTCCCGGGATCCGCTTGACGCGCGGACCGGCGTCCAGTAGCGTACGGGCTATACATGCATTCATTGCAATATGCTATTGATTATGGAATCGAGTTTCAATGGGCCACTCCCACGACCGCGCTCCAGTCCACGCCGGCGGCAGGCACGCCTGGCGGCTCGGGGCCGCACTCGGGCTCATCGGTGCGTTCTTCGTGGTCGAACTGGTCTTCGGCCTGCTCTCGGGTTCGCTGTCGCTGCTCTCGGACGCCGGGCACATGGCCGCCGACGTGGTCACGCTCGCCGCGGCCCTCACCGCCACCCGGCTGGCCGCCCGGCCGGACACGACCGGGCGGCGCACCTACGGCTCCTACCGCGCGGAGATGTTCGCCTCCGGGTTCGCGGTGCTGGTCATGCTCGGCGTAGCGGTCTACATCGTGGTGGAGTCGATCGGGCGCATCGGGGACGCGCCCGAGATCGAGGCGGGCCCGATGCTCTGGATCGGTGCGATCGGGCTCGCGGTCAACATCGCCGCGATGGCCTTCCTGCGGTCCGGGGCGGGCGAGAGCCTCAACGTGAAGGGCGCCTACCTCGAAGTCGTCGCCGACACCGCCGGATCGGTCGGCGTGATCATCGCGGGTGTCCTGGTCGCGGCCACCGGCGAGGCGTACTGGGACACCGGCGTGGCGCTGGCGATCGGCGTGTTCGTCGTCGCCCGGGCGCTGCCGCTGGGGCGCCAGGTGCTGGCGATCCTGGCCCAGCACGCCCCCGCGGGCGTCGAGCCGGCGGAGGTCGCCGCCGACCTGGCGGCGATCCCCGGCGTCCGCGAAGTCCACGACGTGCACCTGTGGACGCTCACCTCGGGCATGCACGTGGGGACCGCGCACCTCGTCACCGATGCCGGGGCCGACGACCACGCCGTCCTCGACCGCGCGCAGGACCTCCTGCGCGACCGGCACGGCATCGACCACCCGACCGTCCAGGTCGAGCCGAGCGGCCACGCCGCGTGCGATGAACCGGGCCGGTGCCCCGCACCGGTGGACGCCGAGCGGCGCTGAGCACCGGATCCGGACCGACCCGAGAATCAGTACCGTTTCACCCGAGACCAGGAGCCGAAGCGCGCCGGCGCGGGCGTCGACCGATTGCGGGGCGCCGCCGCGCTCCCCCGCCGCCGGACCCGCTCGGCGGCCGCGAACCCCGCCCCGACAACGAACAGGAGCGACACCCCCGTGATCATCGACAGAGCCGAAGTCATCGTCACCAGCCCCGACCGCAACTTCGTCACCCTCCGGCTCACGACCGACGACGGCCTCACCGGCCTCGGCGACGCCACCCTCAACGGCCGCGAGCTCGCCGTGGTCGCCTACCTCAAGGACCACGTCGTCCCGCTGCTCCTGGGCCGGGACGCCCACCGCATCGAGGACACCTGGCAGTTCCTCTACCGCTCCGCGTACTGGCGCCGCGGCCCGGTCACCATGGCCGCCGTCGCCGCCGTCGACACCGCCCTGTGGGACATCAAGGGCAAGGCCGCCGGCATGCCGGTCTACCAGCTCCTCGGCGGCGCCTCCCGCAACGGGCTCCTCGCCTACGGCCACGCCTCCGGCAAGACCACCGAAGCGCTGTTCGACTCCATCCGCGAGCACCGGGAGCAGGGCTACCGGGCGATCCGCGTCCAGACCGGCGTGCCGGGCCTGAAGTCCATCTACGGCATCGCCTCCAACGCCACCTACGAAGCGATGAACGGCGTCCGGTACGACCACGAACCCGCCCAGCGCGGGGCACTGCCCAATGAGGAGGACTGGGACACCCGGTCCTACCTGCGGCACGTGCCGACCGTGTTCGAGGCGGTCAGGAACGAGTTCGGGCCGGAGCTGCCGCTGCTGCACGACGCGCACCACCGGCTCACCCCGATCCAGGCCGCCCAGCTCGGGAAGTCCCTCGAACCGTACGACCTGTTCTGGCTCGAGGACGTCACCCCCGCCGAGAACCAGGAGGCGCTCCGCCTGGTCCGGCAGCACACCACGACGCCGCTCGCCATCGGCGAGATCTTCAACACCGTCTGGGACTACCAGCAGATCATCCGCGAGCAGCTCATCGACTACGTGCGCTCCGCGGTCACCCACACCGGCGGCATCAGCCACCTGAAGAAGGTCCTCGACTACGCCGCGCAGTACCAGATCAAGTCGGGCATGCACGGCCCCACCGACATCTCGCCGGTCGGCATGGCCGCCGCGATGCACCTGGGCCTGTCGATCCACAACTTCGGCATCCAGGAGTACATGCGGCACGGCGCCAGGACCGACCAGGTCTTCCGGCAGTCGTTCACGTGGGCGGACGGATACCTGCACCCCGGGGACGAGCCCGGACTCGGCGTCGAGTTCGACACCGACGAGGCCGGGAAGTACCCGTACGTCCAGGCGTACCTGCCGTTCAACCGGCTCGCCGACGGCACGGTCCACGACTGGTGAGCGCCTCCGGCCCCTCGCCTTCCGGCAGAACCCGCCGCGGACCGGGCGGGGCGGCCGCCGTCCCTCGGGCCGGTCCTCGCAGGGCCGGTCGGCGGGGTGACGGCCGGCCGCGGCGGGAACGCGCTCCTGATCCTCATCGCATGGTGCGCAATCGGCGGCGAGGGGCCGCCCGGTTCGGGCCCGCCGCCGGCATGGATCGCCGGACGGCCGGGTACTGCTGGGGCATTGCGCGGCCCCGGGGAGACCCGGTCCGAGGACGAGGAAGGTGAGCGGTCATGAGCGTCCAGGGGCGCCGGCTCGCGGTGACCGCCCGCGGCGACCTGTGCTCGGGCATCCTCCTGCGCGGCGAGACGGGGTGCTTCGATGTCTGAGCTGTTCGGGACCGTGTTCGCGCGCGGCGCCGCCGCTGTGGCCGTCTCGGACGAAGCCTGGCTCCGCGCGATGCTGCGGGCCGAGGCGTCCCTCGCCCAGGCCGCGGCCGACATCGGAGCGGTCGACGGCGACGCGGCGGCGGCCGTCGCGGGAGCCGCCGACGCCGGCAATTTCGACCTCGCTGCGGTCGCGGCCTCGGCGGCGCGCACCGGGGACCCGGTCGTCGGCGTCGTCGAACGGCTCAGGGCCCTCCTGCCCGAAGCGCACCGCTCGGTCGTCCACTACGGCGCAGCGAGCCAGGACGTCCTCGACACGGCCATGATGCTCGTCGCCAAGGAGGCCGCCCGCAGGATCAGGGCCGAGCTGCGGAACTGCCGGCTCGCCGCGGGAGCGCTCGGCGCCGGATTCGAGACCGAGCCGCGCCTGTGGGCCCGCACGTTCCTGCAGCGGGCCGAACCGATCGCACTCGGCGATCTGACGGCGATGTGGGAGCAGTGCCTCTCCTCGGCCGAAACGGCGCTCGAGGGGCTCGCGTTCCCGGTGTCGCTCGCGGGGCCGGTGGGCACCGCATGGGGCCGCCCCGGGCGGCGACCGCCCGAAGCGGAGGCGGCGGACTCGGAGTACGTCGAATCGCGCCCGGAGCGGGCGCTCGGCCTGCGGGAGCGGTTCGCCTCCCGGCTCGGACTCGACGTCCCGCCCGGCTCGTGGCACGCCGATCGGTCCCCGGTGGTGCGGATCGGCGCGGCCGCCGCCGAAGCGGCCGGCGCCTGCGGCAAGATCGCCGTGGACATCGTGCTACTGAGCCAGAACGAGATCGGCGAAGCCGCCGAAGCCCGCGGCGGGAGTTCGATCTCCATGCCCCACAAGCACAATCCGGTCGCGGCGACCGCCACCCGCGCCTGCGCTGCCCGCACGCCCGGGCTGCTCTCGACGCTGTACGCCGCGATGCCGCAGGAGCTCCAGCGCTCCCCCGGCCTGTGGCACAGCGAATGGGAGACCCTCTCCGACCTGCTGCGCCTCACCGGTTCCGCCGCCACCTGGCTCCGCGAGTCCCTCGAGGGCCTGCGCATCGACCCCGACGCGATGCAGCGCAACCTGGACCAGGGGCCGACGTGATCCCCCACCACACCGTCGACGGGCCCGAAGGCGCCGCGGCGGTCCTCTGCTCCAACGCCCTCGGGACCACACTGGACATGTGGGCCCCGCAGGTCGACGCCCTGTCGGAGGCGTTCCGGGTGATTCGCTACGACACCCGCGGCCACGGCCGCACCCCCGCCACCGGCGGCGTCCTCGGGATCGGCGACCTCGCCGAAGACCTCACCGACCTGCTCGACCACCTCGACGTCCCCCGGGCGCACCTGCTCGGGATCTCCCTCGGCGGCGTCACCGCCCTCGAGTTCGCGGCGCGCCACCCCGAGCGGACGGGCCGCATCGCGCTGCTCTCCACCGCCGCCGCGATCGCCACCCCGGCGTTCTGGGCCGACCGGGTGCGGATCGTGCGCACCGGCGGCATGGCCGCGCTGGCCGGGCAGGGCACGCGGCGCTGGTTCACCGAGCGGTTCCACCGCGAGCACCCCGACCTCGTCCGCCGGTTCCGGCGCGACCTCACCGCCTGCGACCCGCTCGGCTACACCGCCTGCTGCCGGGTCCTGGGCCAGACCGACCTGGGCGACCGCCTCACCGCCGTGCGCGCGCCCGCGCTCGTGCTCTGCGGCACCGAGGACGAGATCACCACCGAGGCCGCCGCGCGGGCGCTCCACGCGGGGCTTCCCGACTCCCGCCTCGAGGCCGTCGAGGGCGCCAGGCACCTGGTCTCGGTCGAGGCGGCCGCAGTCGTGAACCGGTGGCTCCTGGACCACTTCCGGTCCTGAAGGGACGCACTGCGGCCCGAGGGCGGGCCGGCGCCGGTCAGCGGAGGGCCAGCCCGGTCTCGTTCTCGACGTGGGTGAGCTTCTCGGGGTTGCGGACGTAGTAGAGGCCGGTGATGCGGCCGTCGTCGATGCGGGCCGCCATGACGCCGTCGATCTCCCCGTCGAGGTGCACGAGCAGCGCGGGGCTGCCGTTGACGACGGTGATCTCGGCGGTGAGCACGCCTTCGAGCTTGGCGAGTCCGCCGAAGAACATGCGGGCGGCCTTCTCGGCGCCCACGACCGGCCGCAGCGTCGCGTGCTTGAAGCCGCCGCCGTCGCCCACGATGACCACGTCGGGCGCGAGCACGTCCATGAGGCCCTTGAGGTCCCCGCTCTCCAGCGCCTGCTTCATCTGCGCCAGCGCCGAACGCGTCTGCGCCGCCGAGGCGGGCCCGCGGGGGCGGCGGGCGTCCACGTGCTGGCGTGCCCGGTAGGCGATCTGGCGGACCGCTTCGGGGCTCTTGCCGACCGCGGCGGCGATCTCGTCGTAGCCGAGGTCGAACGCCTCCCGGAGGACGAACACCGCCCGCTCGGTCGGCGAGAGCGTCTCGAGCACCAGCATGAGCGCCATGGAGACGCTTTCCGAGAGGGCGACGTCCTCGGCCACGTCGGGGGCGGTGAGCACCGGTTCGGGCAGCCACGGCCCCACATAGGACTCCTTGCGGCGCTGGAGGGCGCGCAGCCGGTTGAGCGCCTGGCGGGAGGTGATGCGCACGAGGTAGGCGCGAGGGTCGCGCACCTGGTCCAGGTCGACCTCGACCCAGCGCAGCCAGGTCTCCTGGAGCACGTCCTCCGCGTCGGCCGCGGAGCCGAGCATCTCGTAGGCGACGGTGAACAGCAGGTTCCGGTGGGTGACGAAGACCTCGGTCGCCGGGTCGGCGGTCGGTTCGCTCATGTTCGGGCTCCTGTCGGGCGTGGCGCGCGCCGCGGGGTGTCGCGGCGCGCGCCCTGGTTTCCTCTCCTGCAGGCGACGCTACGCCGCCCGGTCCGCGAGAGCCGCCGTCTCGCCGCGTTCGGCCAGCAGGCGCGGGCGGCGCTCGTCCTTGGGCTTCCAGACGAACGCCCCGGGTTCGCGCGCCTCGCGTGCGAGCTTCTCCAGGACGTGCGGGTAGGTGATCTCCTTGAGCCGCGAGCCGAGCCGGCCGCCGACGAACAGGCCCATGGGCTCGCCGTCCTTGGCGACGAACTGCATGGTCGCGTGCCCCTGGCCGAGGCTGGTGCACACGGCGGGGAGTCCGATGTCGATGGTCGCGGGCCGTTCGGCGGCGAGTCGGCTGAGGACCGTGTCGGCGGCGTGGGCGCCGAGCGGGAGCGCGGCCTGGCAGCTCATCCGCAGCGGCACGCCCGACGGCGAGGCCGAGTCCCCGGCCGCGACGATCCGCTCGTCGTCCACACTGGTCAGCGTCTCGTCGGTGATGAGGCGGCCGAGCTCGTCGGTGCGCAGGCCGCTGCGCGCGGCCAGGTCGGGCACGCCGAAGCCGGCGGTCCAGATCGTCACCGCGCTCGGGAGTTCCCTGCCGCCGGTGAGCCGGACGGCGTCGGCGGTCACTTCGGCGGCCTTGGCGTCGGGTCCTTCGAGCACGGTCACGCCGAGCCGGGCCAGTCCCTTGGCGATCGAGCGGCGGGCGCGCGGGTGCACGTACGGTGCGACCGTCGTGCCGGCCACGAGGGTGACGGTGCGGCCGGCCTCGGCGAGTTCGGCCGCGACCTCGTTGCCGGTGGGGCCGGAGCCGACCACGACCACCGGTGCGGACTCCGGTGTCGCATCGAGGACCTTCCGCAGCCGCTGCGCGGCCTCGAGAGTGTCCATCGTGTACGCGAACTCGCCCGCTCCGGGGACGCGCGGCTCGGGGCCGGCGCTGCCTGCCGCGTAGACCAGGTAGTCGTAGTGGACGGCGTCGCCGGAGGCCAGGTGCAC
This sequence comes from Glycomyces albidus, assembly GCF_009451885.1. GTDB lineage: Bacteria > Actinomycetota > Actinomycetes > Mycobacteriales > Micromonosporaceae > Glycomyces > Glycomyces albidus. The sequence continues at coordinate 139,825 of NZ_WIAO01000007.1, read as the reverse complement.
GTCGCGTTCAGCGGTGTCGATCCGGTCCGCGGCGTCGACGACCAGCCGGACGCGCGGGCTGAGGACGTCCGCGTACTCGACGACGGCCTCGCCGGAGCCGGCCGTCACCTGGTGCAGGCGGATCCGCTGGATGAAGGCCGGGCGCGGATTGATCAGGGTCACTGTCACGTCGTCGCGGCGCGTCAGGCGGTTGGCCGCCATGACGCCGGCGTATCCGCCGCCGATCACGACCACTGCGGTGCTGTCGGACATGGTGTCTCCTTCGTTTCCAGAGGGTCGACCACAAGACACCGGCCGTCCGGCTCCCGTAACAACTCGTGAGTCAGGTCACCGCGACGCTCCGTCCCCGGGGGTCGGGATTCGGGGCCGGCGTCGGTCCGGTGCACCTGCGCCTGTTCGAGCAGGTCGCAGGCTTGGGCGAGGGTCCGCCACTGGAGGTCCAGGCACGCCCGGAGGAGCTCCGGCGAGCGGTCGCGGGCGGTCGCGACGGCGCGGTCGCGCGTGGCCGCGACCGCCGCCGCGAGGTCGGCCGGGTCCGCGTCGTCGGCCGCTGGGAGGAACTCGACGCCGACCAGGTCGCCGCCGACGGTGACGGTGACCGCGACCTCGCCGCCCTCGGACTCGACGCGGACGCTCGTCGCGTCGATGAGCCGCCTCACCGGGCGCGCCTGCTCCTCGAGCTTCGCCATCTGGTCGCGGAACCCGTCCATGAAGCCGGCGAAGTCGAACTCCGGGACCCGGTAGGTCCCGGGCTGCGTCGGCTCGTGCTCGGGGGTCTGGTTCACGGTTGCTCCTTGGGGAGTGCGGGTGCGCTCGGGTCGCCCGCGGCGGCGCGGGGACCCGTCGTAGAGACTGCCCGCGGAGGGTGAACGGTTGTCGTCCGCCCCGCTTCGGATTCGCTATGCTGGGCGCGGCTGATGCGGCCGGCCGCCTGCGCCCTCCGGGGCATGGTGAACGCATCGCGACCCGCGCCGGTTCGGACCTTCCCAGCGGCGAACCTGTCGGCAACGCAGGCACCGATCACGGATTCGCCCGCAGAAGGACGACATCATGCGCGATTTCCGCGACGCCAAGACCATGGCCAAGACCCTGCGCGCCGAACTGGGCCGCCTCGGGTCGACCGGGCTCACCCACGGCCAGTGCCTCGAGATCGTGGCGAAGCAGTTCGGGTTCGACGAGTGGAACATCCTGGCCGCCAGGCTCAACGCCGCCGGGACCGCCCTGGAGGCGCCCGTACCGATCCTGCGGATCTTCTCGGTGGAGAAGGCCAGGGAGTTCTACCTCGACTACCTCGGTTTCGACCTGGCGTGGGAGCACCGGTTCGAGGCCGGCATGCCGCTGTACATGCAGGTCGAGCGCGACCGCACGGTGCTGCACCTGAGCGAGCACCATGGCGACGGCAGCCCCGGCGCGGCCGTGTTCGTGGCCGTGACCGGCCTCGACGCCTTCCACCGGGAGCTCGAGGCCAAGGACTACCCGAACCTGAGGCCGGGCATCGAAGCGGTCCCGTGGGGCGCCCGCTCGATGACCGTGATCGATCCGTTCGGGAACACCTTGCGCTTCAACGAATACGAGTCGCGGCCGTAGCAGGCCGCACGGGACGCGGTGTGCGCGGGCTAGTCCCCCGCGCCGCCGCGTTCGCTTCGTTCGGCGAGGCGCCGGACCTGGTCGGCGGAGATGTCGGTGACCCACTCCCAGCCCGGTTTGGCGGTCGCGCCGACCCGCGGGTCGCGGGGGACGCGGCCCTCGCGCACGGCGAGCACGTAGGCCCGGTCCAGCTCGATCCGCGCGCGCAGGTCCTCGGCGCCGCCGACCGACCCGTGGCCGGGGACGACGACCTCGACCTGGTGGGACGCGTCCTCGATCAGCCGCAGCCCGGCGAGGTACTCCCCGACCGGGTCGTTGGCGTCGTCCAGGGTGTCGAAGTTCGGCACCAGGACGTCGGAGACCATGTCGCCGGCGGCGAGCACGCCGCGGTCCTCGACGAGCAGGGCGGCATGGCCGGGCGCATGCGCCGGGTGCTCGATGATCCGGACCCGCGGGCCGTCCCACGGGAGCTCCGCCGTTCCGGCGGGCAGGCCGGTGATCAGGCCGAACAGGTCCAGCGGCACCTCGTCGGCGATCTCCGGCGGCAGCGCCTCGGCGACTCGCGCCTTCCAGTCCGGGTCCGACCGGACCTCCCGCATGTACGCCGCGCAGCGGGCGGTCCCGTACCGCGGCGCGTCGCCGAACCGGGGGTGCCAGAGCACGTGGTCCCAGTCGGGATGCGTCGCGAAACCCGCTGCCACGCCCAGGCCGGCTCGGGCGAGGTCGCTCGCGAGGCAGTCCATCTCGGATCCCGTCAGTCCGGGGTCGACGAGCAGCACGCCGCCCCGGCCCTGCACCACGACGGCGTTGTTCTCGAGCAACTCGCTCTGATGGGTGAGCACACCTTCGGCGACCTGTCTCAGCATGGGTTCCTCCTGTCAGCGGTCGGCGCCCCTTCACCGCGGTGACACCTGGGAATCACTATGGACGAAGGGTACGACGATCGACCCCGGCGCCTCCTCAGAAGCGCGACGGGCCCGCCGTGGACGAGTACGAGACCTGGGACGCGATCCACGACCGCTCCTTCGCCGACCATCCGTACGCCGGGATCGCGGTGACGGTCGCCGATCCCGGATACCTGGAGCACGTGGCCGCCGGAATGCGCTGGTCGACGACCATGACCGGTCACGGCTGCTGACTCGGCGGGCACGCCTGCGGCACGGGGACCGCTCCGGTCGGATCCGAGCGGCCGGCCGCGCCGAGTACCTCAGCGGACCGGTTCGGTCCCCCGCGGCGCGCCGGCGCGTTTGAGGAGCGCGAGTGCCGCTGCGGCCGAGAGGAGTTCGCCGAGCGCGAGTCCGGTCCACACGCCGGTGACGCCCGCGGCGCCGCAGGCGAGGACGGCCGGGACCTTGAGGACCAGGAGGGTGCCGATGGAGATCAGGTAGGAGGGCGTCGGCCTGCCGACCGCTTGGAAGTAGGCGGAGACCAGCGGGGGCGCGCCGGAGAGCGCGAGCCCGGCGGCGAGGATGCGAAGAGCCGCAGCGGCTTCGGGGGCGGGTTCGCCGAGGAGGGCGGCAGTGATCGGTTCGGCGAGCACCGCGGTGAGCGCGGCGGCGGTGGCGCCGTAGAGCAGGGTCGCGCGGAGGGCGAGGACCCTGGCGCGGCGGACGCGGTCGGGGGCCTCGCGTCCGGTGTTGAAGCCGACGATCGGCTGCATGCCCATGCTGATGCCCAGTTGCGGCATGGTCGCGAACGTCTGGACCCGGGCGCACACCGCGTAGGCGGTGACCGCGGCGGCGGCGCCGATGCCGACGAGGGTGTTGTTGACGATGACCGCCAGCGCGGTCGCGCCGAGTCCCGCGAGCATCGAAGGGGAGCCGACGGCCAGGAGGGCGCCGAGCGTCCGGCCGTCGGGGCGCAGGTGGCGGGCGCGGATCCGGTAGGGCCGGTCGCGTTGGAGGAAGAAGAACCACAGGCTCATCGCGGCCGAGACGGCTTGGCCGCCGGCCGTGCCGACGGCGGCGCCGCGCACTCCCATGCCGAGGCCGAAGATGAGGACCGGGTCGAGGGCGATCTGGACCAGGACCGGCGCGACCCACAGCCAGGTGGCGAACCGGAGCCGGCCCTCGGCGCGGACGAGGCTGGAGAAGCCGGTGCCGACCAGTGTGGAGGCCAGGATGACGACCGCGTACTCGCGGGCGTAGGCGCGCATCTCGCCGTGGGCGCCGAGCGCGGTCAGGAGCGGTTCCAGGAGCGCCAGCCCGGCGACGGCGATGCCGGCGGCGCCGGCCCAGAACAGCGCGAAGGCGTTGCCGGCGGCGCGGGCGGCGCCGTCGGTGTCGCCCGCGCCGAGGCGGCGCGAGACCAGGGACGCCCCGCCGGCGCCGACGGTGGTCGACAGGGCGCCGAGGACGAGGAGCACGGGCGCCACCAGGTTGACCGCGCCCATCGCGGTCGGGCCGACGCCGCGGGCGACGAACCAGGCGTTGGTGAGCGCGTAGATTCCGTAGACGCCGACCGACATGGTCGCCTGCGCGGTCCCCCGCCGCAGTAGGCGCCCGACCGGCTCGGTCGCAAGCGCCGCAACGCCGTCGACGGCTTTGGCCGCCGTCGCCCGGGGGGCCGGCTGGTCGGTCATGCCCGGACTCTAGCGTCCGGAGGGGGTCCGCCCGGCCGCTGCTCGCGCCTGACCGCTCCTGCGGTCTGCGGGCCGGGTCGGGCGCGCGGCGGACCGGTGCAGGATCGCGGTTTCCGGGCCGCCGCCCGGTCCTCATCGGACCGGGCGGCGGTTCGCGGTCAGAGCAGGTCGTTGGCGCAGCGGACCGCCGCGGCGAACGCGTCCGGGTCGCCGGTGGTCGAGCGGACGCGGATCGACGCGGTCTCGCCGGCGCGCAGGGTGATCATGCCCTGGTCGGCGCCGGCGTCCGGGTCGACCATGTCGGCGTGGCAGAACACGTCGCGCGCGAGCGAGGTCGCGGTGAGGTGCAGTAGGACGCCGTCGCCGTCGCGTTCGGCCTCGATCCGCAGCGGCGCGGGGTCGAGGCGCTGGTCGACGACCTCGGCGCCGTAGCGGTAGGCGGGGGCGAACCGGTCGTCGTCGGGGACGGCCGCGATGAGTTCGGATGCGGCGTCGCCGAATGCGGCGATCTCGTCGGGCACGGTGATCTGGGCGGTCCCGCGGGCGGGCACGGTCGCGGTGATCGCGGCTTTGGCGAGGACGGTCCCGTCGAACGATTCGCGGGTGAGCGCGAACGTGCCCTGGTAGTCCTCGCCGGTGTCGTTGACCAGGATCAGTGCGAGGGTGTCGGACTCGGGTTCGGTGCCCTCCCAGGCGTTCGCCATGGCCGCTTCGGACGGGCGCGGCTGGAGGGTCGCCAGGCGCGGCGCGTAGGCGTCGCGCAGGGCGTGCCACAGGGGCTTGCGGTGCCCGTCGAAGTCGACCGCGGCCCAGGAGACGACGGGCCAGTTGTCGTTGAGCTGCCACAGGATCGTGCCGGTGTTGTGCGGGGTGAGGGAGCGGACGTGCTCGACGCCGAAGCGGATGGCGTGGGCCTGGTTGAGCTGGGTCGTCCAGTGCCAGTCGAGGACGGACTTCGGTTCGGGCAGGTGGCCCTGCCGGCCGCGTTCGAGCTTCTCGTTGCCGAGGTTCGCCTTCTGGTGGACGAGCATCTCGGGCCCGAAGGGGTCGAGCGGTTCGTCGTGGACGACCCGGGTGAGGGTCGACCAGGCCGGCGGGGCCTGGAATCCGAACTCGGAGAGGAAGCGGGGCCGGTACTTCGCGTACACGGTGTAGTCCTCGCGGTTCCACACGTCCCAGATGTGCATGGTGCCGTAGCGCTCGTCGTTGGGGTACCGGTAGTCGCCGAAGGAGTACGGGCTCGCGGGCGAGTACGGGCGGGTCGGGTCCAGTTCGGACAGGATCGCGGGGAGGAGGCCGTTGTAGTAGGCGTCGCCCCAGCCGCGGCCGTCGAGGCGGTGCGCCCAGCCCCAGTCGACCGAGCCCCACGTGTTCTCGTTGTTGCCGTTCCACAGCACGAGCGAGGGGTGCGGGCTCAGGCGCGTGACGTTCTCGCGGGCCTCGGCCTCCACTTCGGACCGGATCGGGTCCGCTTCGCTGTAGGCGGCGCACGCGAACGGGAAGTCCTGCCACATGAGCAGGCCGTGCTCGTCGGCGAGGTCGTAGAGGTCGTCGGACTCGTAGATCCCGCCGCCCCACACGCGCATGAGGTTGACGTTCGCTTCGAGGGCGTCGGCGACGCGGCGGGCGTACCGGTCCCGGTCGATCTCGGTCAGGAAGGCGTGGTCGGGGATCCAGTTGACGCCGCGGACCAGGACGCGCTCGCCGTTGACCTTGAGGTCGAAGGGGGCGCCGGCCTCGTCGGGGGCGGTGTCGAGTTCGACGGTGCGGAAGCCGACCCGGCCGGTCCAGTCGGGCTCGCGGCCGCCGGCGGCGACCGCGACCCGGTAGAGCGGCTGGTCGCCGTGGCCGACCGGCCACCAGCGCCGGACGTCGGGCACGACGGCCTCGACCACGGCGGTGCTCGATCCGGGTGCGACGGTTCCGGTGGCGTGCAGGGAGTCGCCGTCGGGGCCGGTCACGGTGACGGCGACGTCGACGGGCGCGTCCCCTTGGGCGCGTTCGACGTCGACGTGGACGGAGAGGAGGCCGTCGTGGCCGCCGCCGGGCGCGGCCGCGACGTCGACGAGCGGACGGACGGCGGCGACGCGGGCGCCCGACCACGAGTCGAGACCGATGGGCTTCCAGATGCCCGCACCCGCCACGTCGATGCCCCAGTCCCACCCGAACGAGCAGGCCATCTTGCGGAGCTGGTTGTACTCGTGGTGGTTGACGTGCGGCAGGGCCCCGTCGCGTTCGGCGCGCGCCGCCGCCTCCGGTACGGGGGCGGCGAACGCGACCGTGAGGGTGTTGGCGCCTTCGCGGAGGAGTTCGCGGACGTCCCAGCGGTAGGAGCGGTGCATGTTCTCGGTGCGGCCGACCTCGGTGCCGTTGAGGGACACGGTCGCGACGGTGTCGAGGCCGTACGCGACGAGGTCGTGCCGCTCGGCGCCGCCGGTCCACTCGAAGACGGTGGTGAATCGCCAGGCGGTGTCGCCGATCCACTGCTGGGCGGCCTCGTTGTCGCCGTCGAACGGGTCGGCGATCAGGCCCGCGCGCAGCAGGTCGAGGTGGGCTTCGCCGGGGACCGCGGCCGGGATCCCGGCCGCCAGCGCGTCCGCGAGGGCCGCCGGGGCGGTCTCGGGGAGGGCGGGGGCGGTCAGGGTCCAGTCGGTGTGGAGGGCGCGGAACGTGGGCGGGAGGTTGGTCATGATGGGTCCTCTGGGTCGTTGACTGGTCGGTCCGGGGCGGCGGGGCCTCATGGTCGGGGCGTCTCGCGCAGGACGCGGACGCCCCCGGCGGGGACGGTGAGCGGTCCGGCGCCCGAAGGGTGGTCGGTGCCGGTGAGCAGGTCGCGGCCGGCGGCGTCGACCGCCTGGTCGGTGTCGGTGTGGTTGAGCAGGAACAGGTACGAGTGTTCGGGGCCGACGCGGCGGACCGCTTCCACGCCCGGTGGTGCGGTCGCCGTCGGTTCGAGTCCGGCGGTCTCGGCGAGGAGCCCGGCGATGCGGTCGACGGACGCGGAGGGCAGGTGTGCCGAGACGTACCAGGCGGTGCCGTCGCCGACGCGGTTGCGGGTGACGGCGGGTCCGCCCGCGAGGGAGCTCGACGTGTAGGAGACGACGGCTTCGGCGGTCTCGAGGACGACGCGCTCGGTCCACTCGGTCGCGGCGGCGCCGTCGTCGAGGGCGACCGCCTCGCCGGCTTGGAGCGGGTAGAACTCGTCGGTCCAGGCGCCGAGGACGTCGCGGAACGCGCCGGGGAATCCGCCGGGGATCACCTGGTGGTCCTCGTCGCAGACCCCGGAGAGGTAGGTGACCAGGAGGGTGCCGCCGCGTTCGGGGACGGCGCGGAGGCGCGCGGCGACCGGTTCGGCGACCGCGAGCATCGTCGGGACGATCACCAGGTCGTAGGCGTCGAATGCGGCCGATGCGGGGACGACGTCGCAGAGGACGTTCCGCTCCCACAGGGCCCGGTGCCATTCGCGCAGTTCGCGGCCGTAGCGCAGGGACCGGTGCGGTTTGAGCCCGTGCTGGAGCGCCCATCCGGCCGGGTCGTCCGCGACGATCGCGGCCCGGGCGGGTTCGACCCGGGTCCCTTGGACCTCCTTGAGCGCCTGGAGGTGCCGTCCGAGTTCGCGGACTTCGCGCCAGACGCGCGAGCGGGTGCCGCTGTGCGGGAGCATCGCGGAGTGGAACTGCTCGGCGCCCGCGCGGGAGGCCCGCCACTGGAAGAACATGGCGCCGTCCGAGCCGCGGGCGACGTGGCCGAGCGAGTGCCGGACGATCTCGCCGGGGTCCTTGGCGCGGTTGCGCGGCTGCCAGCTCGGCGAGCCGGTGGAGCTCTCCATGAGCAGCCACGGGCGGCGGTCGCCGACCAGGCCGCGCATCCGGTCGGCGGCGAAGGCCAGGTCCTGCTCGCGGCGCGGGTCGTCGACCAGCGTGTAGTGGTCGTTGGCAGCGATCGCGGTGTGCGGGGCCCAGGTCGCGTAGTCGACGACCTGCGCTCCGGCGCCGACCATGAGGTTGGTCGTGACCGGTGCGTCCGAGTGCCGCTCGACGACCGCCTTCTCGGCCAGGTACTGGGAGAGGAGGGCGTCCGAGGAGTACCGCTCGTAGTCGAGGAACAGGCCGGGGTTGGGCGCGCCGTGGCGCCCGCGCGGCGGCAGGACCTCGTCCCACGCGCCGAACCGGTGTCCCCATTGGGCGGTGCCCCAGGCGGTGTTGACGGCGTCGAGGGTGCCGTGGCGCTCGCGCAGCCAGTCGCGGAACGCCTCGGCGGAGAGGTCGCAGTAGCAGCGGGCGTTGCCGCCGCCGAACTCGTTGCCGATGTGCCACAGGCGGACCGCGGGGTGGCGGCCGTAGCGTTCGGCCAGCGCCTCCACATGGCGCAGGGCGTGGCGGCGGAAGACCGGGTTGGCCGGGCACCAGGCGAGGCGCCCGCCGGCGGGTTCGCGGAACCCGTCGGCGAGGACGGGCGCGATCTCGGGGTGGGCGGCCAGGAGCCGGCTCGGCGGGGCGGCGGTCGGGGTGGCGAGGCCGACGCCGATTCCGGCCCGGTGCAGCAGGCCGATCGCGTCGTCGAGCCAGGTCCAGTCGCGGACGCCGTCGGCGGTCTCGACCGTGCCCCAGGCGAAGACGCCGAGCGAGACGAGGTTGACGCCGGCTTCGCGCATGAGGCGCACGTCCTCGTCCCAAACCTCGCGGGGCCACTGCTCGGGGTTGTAGTCGCCGCCGAAGGCCAGGCCGTCGACGAGCCGCACCGGCGGCCGCGGGACCGGGGCCGGGATGCTCGCGCGCACCGCGGTCCCGGGTTCGCCGCCGTACCAGGGGTCGGCGGTCATGCGGCCGATCCCGCGTTCGCCGACGGGACGCCGGCCTCCCGCCACTCCCCCGCGAAGTGGTCGTAGCAGCGGCCGCTGTCGATCGCGTCGCGGTCGACCGGGGCGGCGTCGCGGACCGCGCCGACCCGCTCGGGGTCGGGCGCGGCGGCGGCGAGGAGCTTCGTGTACTCGTGGTGCGGGTCGAGGATGACCGCGTCGGCGGGGCCGCGTTCGACGATGCGGCCGCGGTAGAGGACGGTGATCTCGTCGGAGAAGTGCCGGGCGGTGGCCAGGTCGTGGGTGATGTAGAGGACGGCGAGGTCGTCCTCGCGCTGGAGGCGGCCCAGGAGGTTCAGGACGCCCAAGCGGATCGAGACGTCCAGCATGGACACGGGCTCGTCGGCGACGAGGACGCTCGCGCCGGGGGCGAGCGCGCGGGCGATCGCCACGCGCTGCCGCTGACCGCCGGACAGCTCGTGGGGGCGCCGCCCCGCGATGGCGGCCGCCGGGGTCAGGTTGACCCGTTCGAGCATCTCGCGGACGCGCTCGCGGGTCTCCTCGGCGGTGGTCGTGCGCTTGTGGATCCGCAGGGGGCGGGCGATGTGGTGCTCGATGGAGTGGAACGGGTTGAGCGACGCGAACGGGTCCTGGAAGACCATCTGGACTTCGCGGCGGTAGCGGGCCTGGTCGGTGACGGGGGTGCCGTCGTCGAGCCGCACCTCCACCGTGCCGGAGGTGGGGCGCTCCATGCGGGTGAGGATCTTCGCGATCGTGGACTTGCCCGAGCCGGACTCGCCGACGAGCGCGACGGTGCGGCCGGGGGTCAGCTCGAGGCTGACGTGGTCGACGGCCCGGTGGCGGGTGCGCTTGAGGCCGTTGCGGATGGTGTAGTCCTTCACCAGGTCGGTGACGCGGACGCCGGTCATGCTCGCTCCTTGGTCGGCTCGGCGGTCTCGGCGGTCTCGTCGACGCCGGTGCGGATGAAGGCGCCGCGTTCGCCCGACAGGCTCGGGAAGGAGCCGAGGAGCCGGCGCGTGTACGGGTGGCTCGCCTCGCGGTAGAGCCGGTCGGCGGTGTCGAGCTCGACGATCTCGCCCTCGAGCATGACGGCGATCCGGTCGCTGATCTCCAGCAGCAGCGGCAGGTCGTGGGTGATGAACACGACGGCGAAGTCGAGTTCGTCCCGCAGGCGCACGATCTCGCGGAGGATGTCGCGCTGGACGACCACGTCGAGTGCGGTGGTGGGCTCGTCCATGATCATGATCTGGGGTTCCAGCAGCATGGCCATGGCGATCATGACGCGCTGGCGCATGCCGCCGGAGAGCTCGTGCGGGTAGGAGCCGAGCCGGCGCGGGTCGACGCCGACGCGGCGCAGCACGTCCTCGGAGCGTTCGCGGACCGCTTTGCGGGACATGCGGGGCCGGTGCGCGAGGAGGGTGTCGCGAAGCTGGGCCCGGACCGTGGTCACGGGGTTGAGGGCGTTCATCGCGCCCTGAAAGACCATGGAGAGCCTGTCCCAGCGGAAGGCCCGCAGCTCCTTGTCGCCGAGGGCGAGGACGTCGATGTCGGTGCCGTCCTGGTCGTGGAAGGTGATCCGGCCGGAGGCGATGCGGGCCGGGGGCCGGTGGAGGCGGTTGACGGCGTACGCGAGGGTGGTCTTGCCGCAGCCGGACTCGCCGGCGAGGCCGAGGATCTCGCCGCGGTGGAGGGTGAGGTCGGCGGCTTTGACGGCGGTGACGGGCTCGTCGGTCTCGTAGACGACCGTGAGGTCTTCGACGGTGAGCACGGGGCGCGCCTTGGCGCTCGGTGCGGTGGTCGTCATCGGACGGCCTCCTTCGCGGTGGTGGCGCCGCGCCGGGCGGCGCGGGTGGCCTCGCGCTCGAGGCGGGCGGCCCGGCGGGCGCGCCTGCGGTGCAGGCGCACGTTCTTGAGCTTGGGGTTGATGACCTCGTCGATGGAGAAGTTGACGAGTGAGAGCCCCATGCCGAACAGGGCGATCACGAGCCCCGGCGGGATGAACCACCACCACGCGCCGAGCGAGAGCGCGAAGCCGTTCTGCGCGTAGAAGAGCATGGTGCCCAGGGTCGAGGAGTTCGAGGCGCCGAGGCCGATGAAGGCGAGCCCGGCCTCGCCGAGGATCGCCGCGATGACCGCGAACACGAACTGGGAGGCGATCACCGGGAGCAGGTTGGGGAGGATCTCGACGACGATGACCCGCCAGGGGCGCTCGCCCGAGACCTGTGACGCGGCCACGTAGTCGCGGTTGCGGACCGACAGCGTCTGGGCGCGCAGCACTCGCGCCGAGCCCGCCCAGCTCGTGACGGCCAGGACGACGGCGATGGTCCACAGCCCGCGGCTCTCGCGCGGCACGAATCCGGAGATCACGATGACCAGCGGCAGGCCCGGGATGACCAGGAACACGTTGGTGAACAAGGAGAACGCCTCGTCGACGATGCGTCCCTTGTAGGCGCCGTAGATCCCGAAGAACGCCGAGAGCGCGGTGGCGAGGAGGCCGACGAGCAGGCCGATCTCGAGCGAGCCGCGGGTCGCGAACGCCAGCTGGGCGAGCACGTCCTGCCCGGTCTGGGTGGTGCCGAGCGGGAACGCCGCGGAGGGGCCGGTCAGGCCGATGTCGCGGATCTGCCGCGGGTCCCCGACGAAGAGGGGGCCGAGGAGGCCGAAGAGGGCGATGCCCCCGATCAGGACGAGGCCGATCGCGAGCCAGGGGGTCATGGTCGGCAGGAGCGAGCGCCAGCCCGCCTTCGCGGTGGCGCCCTCGAGCGCGGGGTCGAGCGCGGGGTCGGCGGCCGGGGCCGCCTCGGGCGGGGGTTTCAGGTTCGTCATCGGTCGGGTCTCCCGTCAGGACCGGGCGCGGGTGCGCGGGTCGATCAGGCCGTAGAGCAGGTCGACCAGGAGGTTCGCGCCCAGCACGGCGAGGGTGATGAACAGGAACATGCCCTGCATGAGGGCGTAGTCGTTGTTGGTGACCGCGCCGAGCAGGCGCCCGCCGATGCCCGGGTAGGAGAACACCTGCTCGGTGATGACCGAGCCGGAGACGACGAACCCGAGCGAGATGGCGAAGCCGGCGACCGAGGGCAGGACGGCGTTGCGGGCGGCGTACGAGCGCAGGATCTTCCGCGGCGACAGGCCCTTGGCCTCGGCGGTGAGGATGTAGTCCTCGGAGAGCGTGGAGACCATCATGTTGCGCATGCCCAGGAGCCAGCCGCCGATCGAGGCGAGCACGATCGTCAGCGCCGGCAGGAACCCGTACTGGATCGCCGAGACGATGAACTCGCCGTTCCAGCCCGGGCTGAGCATGACGTCGTAGCCGCCCTGGAGCGGGAACCAGCCGAGGACCCGGGCCAGCAGGTAGACCAGGAGCAGCGCGAGCCAGAAGTACGGGACGGCCGCGAGCAGGGTCGTCGACGGGATGAGCGAGTCCAGCCAGGTGCCGGGGCGCCACCCGACGATCGCGCCGAGCAGGACGCCGAGCGCGGCCGCGAGGACCGTGGCGATCCCGACGAGCACCACCGTCCAGGGCAGCGACGTGAGGATCACGTCGGAGACCTTGGCCGGGTAGTAGCTCACCGAGACGCCGAGGTCCCCGCGGGCCAGGTTCTTCAGGTAGTCCCAGTACTGGATCCACAGGGGATCGGACGAGTCGCCTCCGAGGAGGAGCGCGTAGGCCTCGCGGGTCTCGGGGCTCACCGTGCCGCCGCGCTGCTGGAGCTTGGCCAGCAGGATGTCGACCGGGTCGCCCGGCAAGAGCCTGGGGATCGCGAAGTTCAGCGTCAGCGCGGCCCACAGGGCGACGGCGTAGAAGCCGAGCTTGCGCAGGAAGTAGTTCACTGTGGTTTGACTCCTCTTCGGGGCGGACTCGTCAGCCCTGCGGTTCGATCCGCTTGAGGATCTCGGCGGCGTCGAGCGCGGACCAGTTCGCCGGGAAGGCGTAGAGGTCGTCCTCGCTGGGCCAGCCGGAGAACTTCGCGGTGTTCCAGACGCTCGTGGTGCCGCCGGTGAGGATCGGGACGTACGGCATGTCGCGGATGATCGCCTCCTGGATCGCCTCGAAGTGCGGCAGGCGGGCGGCGACGTCGTCGAGCGGCAGGTTGGTGAGCGCGTCGAGCGCCTCGTCGACCTCCGGGCTCGCGTAGCGCGAGTAGTTGTTGCCGGCGCTCTCGCCGACCGGGGCGCCCGAGGCGGAGTCGAAGAAGTAGCTGTAGAGGTAGTACGGGTCCGGGGCCGGGCCCTGCCACAGGGAGTCGATGGCGAGCTGGAAGTTGCCCGAGACCTTCTTCTCGGTCCACTCGTTCCAGGAGGACTGGGCCGCGACCAGCTCGATGCCGGCCTCCTTTGCCTGCGAGATCATGACGTCGATCGCGGTGATGTAGTCGGTCCAGCCGGTCACCACCTCGACGGTGAGCGAGAGGCGCTCGCCGTCCTTGGCGTAGATCCCGTCCTCGCCGAGCACCCAGCCGGCGGCTTCGAGGATCTGCGCGGCCGTGTCGGGCTGGGCGCCCATCGGCGCGCTCAGCTCGTCGACCGCGGGCGTGAGGTACTGGTCCTGGCTCGGGGTCAGCGTGAACGCCGGGGAGATCTCGCTCGCGGTCTCCATGAACGCCAGCGAGTTGAGCTGCTCGCGGTTGATCGCGTAGTAGAGGGCGTGCCGGACGGCGGGGTCGGTCTGCGGACCGGTGCTGCCGAGTTCGGGGTTGGACGACGTGGCGAGCACCATCTGGTTCTGCCACTGGGTGAACGCCTCGTAGCTCGGGAAGTTCTCGTTGGTGTTCTGGATGTCGGGGATCGGGCTGGTGATCCAGTCGATGGTCCCGGCCGCGACGCCGTCGGCCGCGGACTGGTTGCCGCCGAGGGCGTCCCAGCGGACCTGCTTGAGCTTCGGCTCGCCGCCCCAGTAGTCGGGGTTCGCCTCGAGCATGTACGCCTGGGGCTTGAACTCCTTGAGCGTGAACGCGCCCGTGCCGATCGGGTTCTCGATGACGTCCTCGACCGGGTTGAGGTCCTTCCAGATGTGCTGCGGGACGATCGCGGTGTTCATCAGGTCCGGGCCCTTGACGAAGGCGGGCGCCGTGAAGGTGAAGACGACGTGGGTGTCGTCGGTCGCGGCGACGGTGCCCTCCCAGCCGGAGCCGTTGATGGACGGGTTCGCCTGGAGCATCTCGAAGGTGAAGGCGACGTCCTCGGCGGTGAACGCCTCGCCGTCGCTCCACTTGACGCCCTCGCGGAGGGTCACGGTCAGCTCCGTGCCGTCCTCGTTCCACGCGAACTCGGTGCCGAGCAGCGGCACCGGGTCGGCGACCTGGGCCTTGTTGTGGAAGAACAGGGTCTCGTAGATCGTCCCGAGCCCGCCGATGCGGGAGGGCGAGAACGGGTTGAAGTTGACCTGGTAGTCGCCGGCCTGTCCGGTGTAGACGACCATCATCGAGTTGCCGGAGCCGCCGCCGTCGCCGTCGCCCGAGCAGGCCGCGAGGGTGGCGCCGATCGCCGCGGTGCCCATGAGGGAGAGGGCCGTGCGGCGGCGCATGCCGTGGTTGGAAGACATCTTCGTCCTTTCGGGTCCGGAGGCGCCGTCGCCTCGCGGAACGGGAGGGGTGACGCCCGCTCGGACGTCCCGCCAATTATTAACCTGATAAATTTAAGCTGTCAAGAATTGATGTCCGAATCGTTTCCTGGAGGCACGCACGATGCCCCGACCCGCCGCATCGCGCGGCTCGGCCACCGGTCGCGTGCTCGACCTGCTGCGATCCCGAGGCACGCTGAGCCGCGTGGAACTCGCCGAGCGCACGGGCCTCACCGCCGCCACGATCACGAACACCATGCGGCCCCTGCTCGACGCCGGCCTCGTGCGCGAAGCCGGCGTCGACCGGCAGCACGACCGCGGCCAGCCGCGACGGCTCCTCCGGCTCGACCCCGAGGCCTGGTACGCCGTCGGCATCCAGGTGGACCGGACCACCACCACGATCGTCGTGCTCGACTTCGCGGGCGGCCGCGTCGCGAGCGCCGCCCTGCCCGGCACGGCCGGGCGCGGCCCCCATGCCACGGTCCGCACGCTCGCGGAGCACACGACGGCGCTCCTCGACCGGTCCCTGGTCCCGCGCGGCCGCGTCCTCGGCACCGGCCTGGTCACCCACGGCCCGCAGGACCTCGAACGCGGCATGCTGCTCACGGCCCAGCCCGGCCCCGACTGGCTGGAGTATCCGCTCGCCGACGCCCTCGCCGGGGACCTCGGCCTCCCGGTCCTGCTCGAGAACGACGCGAGCGCCGCCGCGTTCGGCGAACTCTGGGCCGGCAGCCCGCCCACGGACACGTTCGGGCTGGTCTACATGGCCTCGGGCATCGGCGGCGGCGTCGTCGTCGACGGCGAGGTCTACCGCGGCCGGGCCTCGAACGCGGTCGAGATCGGCCACGTCTCCCTCAACGGCGGCCGCACGCCGTGCGTCTGCGGCGGCTCCGGCTGCACCCAGGCCGAGGCCGGCCCGGAAGCCGTCGTGGCGAGGGCGTTGGAGGACCGCGCGCTCGCCGAGCGCCTCGGCGTCGCCGGCACGCCGGACCGGACCCTCGCCGACTTCCACCGCATCGCACGCGCCTGGCGCACCGGCGACACCGCCGCCGCCGGCCTGCTCGAGGCGTCGGCGGCCTGGATCGGGCAGGCCGCCGTCACCCTCGTCAACCTGTTCGACCTCGACACCGTGATCCTCGCCGGCCCCGCGTTCACCGTCGCCGGTCCGGTCTACCGCGACCGCATCGCGGCCGAACTCGAACGGCACGCGCTCGGCCGCTCCCTCAGCCGGCCGCGAGTGCTGGTCTCCTCGAACGCCGGGACGGCCGCCGCGATCGGCGCGGCCCTGCACGTCCTGCGCACCCTGCCCGTGGAGGCGCCGCCCGCCCTCCCCGCGACCACCGAATCCACTCTCACCCTCCAAGGAGAACCGTGAACACCACGACCTGGACCGTGCTCCGCCGCGACGGCGTCGCGCTCGTGCTCGCCGCCGCCGAGACCGGCCTGCCCTCGGTGCTGCACTGGGGAGCCGACCTCGGGCCGCTCGACGAGGCCGAGCTCGCGTCCCTCGACCGGGCCGCGAGCCGCCAGACCGCACCCGCCACCCTGGACGCCGCCTGGCGCGTGCCGCTCGTGCCGCAGGAGTCGGACGGCTGGGCCGGCAGGCCGGGCCTCCTCGCGACCCGCGGCGGGACGCCGGTCTACCCGCGGTGGACCACCGCCCTCGAGAGCGCCGACGGCGCCCAGGTGCGGTTCGCGTCCACCGACGACCGCGAAGGGCTCGTCCTGCGGACGCGGATCGCGGTCAACGCCGGCGGCCTGGTGGAGGTCGAGTACGAACTGTCCAATGAGGGCGAATCGGAGGTGGAGGTGGCGTGGCTCGAGGCGACCCTGCCGGTCCCGAAGCACGCCGACCGGCTCACCGCGTTCGGCGGCCGGTGGACGCGCGAGAAGTCGCCGCTGACGGCCACGATGCCGCACGGCGCCGGCGTGCGCGAATCGCGCCGCGGCCGCGGCGGCCACGACTCGCCGTGGGTCACGCTCGCCTCGGTGGGCGAGCCGCGCTCGCGCACCGGCGACGTCTGGGCCGTGCACCTCGGCTGGAGCGCCGACGTCCGCCACCGCACCGACCGCCACACCGAGCACCGCACGCTCATCGGCGCCGGCGAACTGCTCCGCCCCGGCGAGATCCGCCTCGCACCGGGCGCGACCTACCGCACGCCCACCGCCTACTTCGCTTGGTCCGCAACCGGTCTCGACGGCATCGCCGAACGGTTCCACACGTTCCTGCGCTCCCGGCCCCGGCATCCGCGCACACCCCGGCCGCTCGTCCTCAACACCTGGGAGGCGGTCTACTTCGACCACGACCCCGAACGCCTCGCGGCGCTCGCGCGCCGCGCCGCCGAAGTCGGCGTCGAACGGTTCGTCCTCGACGACGGCTGGTTCCGGGCCCGCCGCGACGACACCAGGGGACTCGGCGACTGGACCGTCGACCGGGACGTGTGGCCCGACGGCCTCGAACCGCTCGCCGGCCTCGTGCACTCCCTCGGCATGCAGTTCGGCCTCTGGTTCGAACCCGAGATGGTCAACCTGGACTCCGAACTCGCCCGCGCCCACCCCGACTGGCTGCTCGCCAACCCGGCGTCCGTGCCCGCCCCCGAGGGCCTGTCCTTCCGGACCCAGTACGTCCTCGACCTCGCGAACCCCGACGCGTTCGAGCACGTCCGGGCCCAGATGGACGCGCTCGTCGAATCCCTCGGCATCGACTTCATCAAATGGGACCACAACCGGGACCTCGTCGAACCGGTCCACGCGGGCGCGCCCGGCACGCACGCCCAGACCCTCGCCGCCTACCGGCTGATCGAACGGCTCAAGACCGACCACCCCGGCCTCGAGATCGAGTCCTGCTCCTCCGGCGGCGCCCGCACCGACCTCGGCATCCTCGCCCGCACCGACCGCGTCTGGGCCTCGGACTCCAACGACCCGGTCGAACGCCAGGACATCCAGCGCTGGACCGAGCTCGTGCTCCCGCCCGAACTCGTCGGCGCCCACGTCGGCCCCTCCCCCGCCCACTCCTCCGGCCGGGCCACGCCGCTCCACTACCGCATCGCCACCGCACTCCAGGGCTCCGCCGGATTCGAATGGGACCTGCTCGCCTGCACCGAAGACGAACTCCTCCAAGTCAAGGCGTTCGCCGCGCTCTACAAGGAACTCCGGGGACTCCTGCACACCGGCACCGTCATCCGGCCCGACACCGCGGATCCGGCGCTGCGCATCCGCGGCGTCGTCGCACCCGACCGGACCGAGGCCGTGTTCACCGTCGCCACGGTCGCGAGCCTCGAAGACGCGCTGGCCGAACGGCTGCGGATCGACGGCCTCGACCCCGGCCGGCGGTACGCCGTCCGAGTGCGCGACGAGATCGGCGCCGCACGCTGGGGCTGGGTCACACCGGCATGGCTCGGCGGCGAACCGCCCGTCCTCTCCGGACGCGCGCTGGCCGAGGTCGGCCTCCAACTGCCGACGCTCTGGCCCGTCCAGGCGCTGCTCCTGCACCTCACCGCCGTGTGAGGGCGACCGCTCGGGGCGCCCGGAGACGGGCGCCCCCGCAAATTCCGCGGCGACGGAACCGGACCGATCCAGTATCGTGATCCCAGCCGCCCGCCCATCGACAGCTCAGGAGGCCAAGTGCGATCGTTCGGGGCCGACACCCGCATGCCGACCCTGGCCGTCGTCCTCGACCTCATCCGCGCCCGCGGATCGGCGAGCCGCGTCGAACTGGCCGAGGCCACCGGCCTGACCCAGGCGACCATGACGCACGCCGTCCGCAAGCTCATGCAGCTCGGCCTCGTCCACGAGGTCGGCACCGCGCCCGCCAGCCGGGGCACGCCCCGGCGGCTGCTCGGGATCAAGGCCGACGCCTGCTCCATGGTCGGCATCCAGTTCGACACGTACTCGGCGACCGGCGTCGTCGTCGACCCCGCCGGGACGGTCGTGGCGCAGCGGGAACTCCCCGCACCCGGCCAGCGGCCCCCGCAGGAGGTCGTCGCCGACCTCGCGGAGGGGGTCCGCCTCCTGCTGAAGGACGCCGCGGTACCGCGCGAGCGGGTGCTCGGGATCGGCCTGGCGACCTACGGGCCCCAGGACCGGGAGGCCGGCGTCCTGCTCACACCCCAGCCGACCCCCGAATGGCAGGGGCACCCGCTCGCGACCTCGCTGTCCGCGGCCACCGGCTTCCCGGTGGCCGTCGAGAACGACGCCACCGCGGCGGGCATCGGCGTCCAGACCCTCGGCGGCTCCGCCTCGAGTTCCGCATCGAGCTTCGCCGTCGTCTACATGTCCGGCGGCATCGGCGCCGGCCTCATCCTCGACGGGCAGCCCTACCGGGGCGTGACCTCGAACGGGCTCGAACTCGGGCACATCTCGGTCGACGCGCTCGGGCCGCCGTGCCACTGCGGCAACCGCGGCTGCCTCGACGAGATCGCCGGACCGATCACCACCACGGCGCAGGCCCGCGCCGATCCGGCGCTCGCCCACCGCATCGCCCCCGGCGCGGACCCGCTCGCGGGCTTCCTCGCCGTCGCCCTCGCCGCCCTCGACGGCGACCCGGTCGCCGCCGGCCTCATCGACACCTCCGCGCAGCGGCTCGCCGTCGCCACCGTCACACTCGTGAACCTCTTCGACATCGGCCGGGTCGTCCTCGCGGGCAAGGCGTTCACCGACATCGGGCCGGTCTACCGCGACGCCCTCCAGACCGTGCTCGACCGGGCGGTGTTCATGCGGCACGTCCACCCCGTCCAGGTCGAACTCGCCTCCGACGTCACCCAGGCGGCGGCCGTCGGAGCCGCGGCGGTCGTCCTCCGCGACCTCCTGGAGTCCCCCGACACCGCCTGACCCGGTCCGGAATACGGTCCGCGGCAACGATGTTGCCTCGGACATGTGGAACAGCGACGACCTCGACCTCGACTCCTACCTCGCCTTCCTCGCCTACGAGGGCGACCGCGCCCCCACGCTCGAGACGCTGCGGGCCCTCCAGCGCGCGCACGTGCTGACCGTGCGGTGGGACACGCTCGACAGCTTCCTGTACCGCGAGGTGCGGCTCGACCTCCCCGCGCTCCAGGACAAGCTGATCCGGCGCGGCCGCGGCGGCTACTGCTTCGAGCACGTCACGCTCTTCGCCGCCGCGCTGGAGAAGCTCGGGTTCCGCTTCACGGCCGTCTCGGGCCGCGTGCAGCTCGGCGCGGACTCGAGCAGGCCGCGCCCCGCGACCCACGCGATGCTGCTCGTGGAGCTGGAGGGCACGCGCTGGCTCAGCGACGTCGGCTTCGGCGCCAGCCCGCTGGAGCCCATCGAGCTGGTGGACGGCGCCCGGAGCAACGCGGGCCCCTGGCCGTACCTGCTGCGCTGGCAGGAGATCACCCACGGGTCGCCGGGCTGGGCCGTGCACCAGCCCGGCGACGGCGCCGACGGACCCGAGGGCTGGCAGGTGCGGCAGGTCTTCACCGAGAACCCGCAGTACCCCGTCGACTACGCGGTCGGGAACCACTTCGTGGCCTCGAACGACCGCTCCCCGTTCGTCATCCGCCCGTACGTCCAGCGGCTGCGCACCGACCGGTACGACACGCTCGACGCGCTCACCTGGACGACCGAGCACCCCGGCCGGGACCGGAAGCAGGAGACCGTCCAGCCGCACGAGGTCCCCAAGCTCCTCGACGACGTCTTCGGCATCCGCACCGGTCCCGACGAGGCCGAGCTGCTGGTGCGCCGGCTGGCCGACCTCGCCGGGTAGGACCGCGGACCTCGGCCGTGCTCACCGCACCATGGTGAGCTCGATCATCGTCGAGGCGTAGTCGGCCGGGTCGAGGCCCAGTTCGATCCCGTGGGCGGCGAGGACGGCGCCGTGGTGGACGCGGCCGGTGCGGCCGTCGCGGTACCGGGCGTCCGGGTCGAGCCCGTGGAGCTTGAGCAGCGGGTCGGGGTAGGCGAAGGAGCGGGCCTTGCGCCAGGCCAGGACCACGACCGCGTCGTCCTTCACGTACTGGACGCCCGACACGCCGCCGGCCCGGAGCGGATGGCGGCGTCCGAGCTGGACCACGGGCCGGATCCGCTTGTAGTCCGCCACCAGCTCGGCGCCGCGGGCCTGCTCCTCGTCGCTCCAGATCCGCAGGTCGCCGCCGACGGCGAGGACGCCCGCCATGGCGACGTGGAAGCGGAAGTCGAGCGGTACCTCCCTGCGGGTCAGCGGGTTCGGCGAGTCGGTGACCCATGCGCCCATGACCCGCGCCGGGTACACCTGCGCGAAGCCCTCCTGGATCGCGATGCGGTCGACGGCGTCGGTGTTGTCCGAGGTCCACACCTGGTCGGTGCGGCGCAGGATGCCGAAGTCGACGCGGCCGCCGCCGGACGAGCAGGACTCGATCCGCAGGGAGGGGTGGTCGGCGCGGAGCCGGTCGAGGATCGCGTAGAGGTTGCGGGTGTGGTCGAACCACAGCCGGTCCGGGTCCGGCTCGCCGGGCCAGCCGGCCTCGGTGAAGGGGCGGTTCATGTCCCATTTGACGAAGTCGATCTCGTTGGCGCTGAGCAGTTCGTCGAGGCGGGCGTGGAGGTGCTCGGCCACGTCCGGGCGGGCCAGGTTGAGCACGAGCTGCTGGCGCACTTCGCTGCGGCGGCGGTGCGGCTGGTGGTAGACCCAGTCGGGGTGGGCGCGGTACAGGTCGGAGTCGGGGTTCACCATCTCCGGCTCGACCCAGATCCCGAACCGCATGCCGCGCTCGTGGACGTGCTTGATCAGCGGCCCCAGGCCGTCGGGGAACCGGTCGGGGTTCGGGGTCCAGTCGCCGAGCCCGGCCCGGTCGTTGACGCGCGCGCCGAACCAGCCGTCGTCCATGACGAACAGCTCGCAGCCCATCGCCGCCGCCCGGTCGGCCAGCCGCATCTGGTCTTCGGCGGTGAAGTCGAACTCCGTGGCCTCCCAGGAGTTGTAGAGGACCGGGCGGAGCTCGTCGGGGTGCGGCAGGACGTGTGCGCGCGCGTAGTCGTGCCAGGCGGCCGCGGCCGAGGCGAACCCGCCCTCGGTGTGCAGTCCGGCCGCGATCGGGGTCTCGAGGGTCCGGCCGCCGCCCAGGCGGATCGCGATCGGGTCGTGGCCGAAGCCGGCGGAGACGACGACGCTGCCGGTGGGGCCCTTCTCCACGGTGATCCGCCAGGTGCCGCTCCAGGCGAGGGCGGTCGACCAGACCCGGCCGGACGTCTCGGTGGCTTCGCCGTCGTCGATGGCGACCCACGGGTTCGCCTGGTGGCTCGTGACGCCGCGGCGGGAGCCGATCACCGTTTCGCCGTAGGGGATCGTGGTCCGGGTGAGCTGCGTTTCGGCGCCCCACTCGCCGTGAAGCTGGCTCAGGCGCGGGGCGTCGAGTCCGGGCACGACCCAGGTCGCCGAGTCGGCGCGGATCACTTCGATGTCCTCGGTGCCGCTGTTGTGCAGCCTGATCGAGCGTTCGATGACGTCGGTGCCGGGGTGGGTCCGGTAGGTGGTGCGCACTTCGAGCGGGTAGTGCCGGTCGGTGAAGACGAAGGTCAGGTCGCCGTCGTCCGCGATCGCCTCGGCGAAGGCGAGTTCGAGGTCGCGTGTGCCGTCGGCGAAGCGGACCTGGAGGCCGTTGTGGCCGTATTGGAACGCCGATGCGGCGGTGAGCTCGAAGCGTGGCTCGCGGCCGATGACGGGCCGGAACGGGGACTCGGGCAGGTCGAGGAGGGCCAGCGCCTGCTCGGCGCTCAGCCGGGGTCCCCAGTGGAGACCGCGGAGCCGGTCGTCGTCGTCCAGGGCCACGACGTAGCTGGTGTTCGGCGTGTCGATGGTCCAGAGGCGGGGTTCGCGCGCGGTCATGCGGCGTCCTTTCACGGGTGTCGGTGGTGCTGTGGTGTGCGGTGTCGCGGTGAGAGCCCGCCCCGTGGGATCGGGGGCGGGCTCTCATCGGCGCCGGCGGGTCATTCTAGGAGCGGCGCGATCGCGAAGCGGTCGAAGTCGGCGGCGCGGCCTTCGCGGTCGCCGATGTCGGTGAACAGGCCGGGGTTGCCGATCTCGATGGTGTTGGTTCCGGCGTCGAGGTCGACGATGAGCGGGTAGGACCAGAAGTCGTTCCAGCTCCAGGTGCCCCGCATGGGGACGGTGCGGACCGTTTCGCCGTTGACGGTGAACTCGGCGTAGCGGGAGATGATGTCGATGTTGTAGTCGTGGCCGCTCTTGCGTTCGTCGTTGGCGTAGTGGACGAGGAGCAGGTGCGGTCCGGCCTGGTCGGCTTCGACGGTGAGGGTGGCGGTGTTGCCGTCGCCGCCGCCCACGCCGGTGATGGCCTGGCCGCCGGTCGCCCACGGGTTGTCGGTCAGGGCGGCGGTGCCGGACAGGTCGGCGTCGGCGGCCGCGATCTCGGTGAAGCCCTCGGTGCCGCCGTCGGCGGTGACGGTGAGGGAGTGGACGTCGAGGGCGCGTCGGCCGGCGGCGTTCAGGGCGATGCGGTTGACGCCTTCGTGGAGGGCGAGGGTCTGCTCGTCCTCGAGGTCGAAGGCGATGTCCTCGCCGTGGGGGCCGAGCACGGTGAGCTCGCCCTTGCCGTCGGCGTCGACGGCGACCTCGTAGTAGCCGTCGGCGGGCGCGTAGACGTCGAAGACGATCCGCTCGTCGCCGCGGACTTCGACGCCTTCCCGGTGGCCGTAGTCGTAGTCGGCGTCGCCTTCGGTGCGGGCGAAGACGGCCGGGTAGGTGTGCGTGTCGACGGTGGAGGGCGTGAGGTCGATCTTGTCGAGTCCGGCCTCGCCGTAGGCGGTCCCGGCCTCGGGGTCGGACTTGGCGAGCGCGATCGTGTTCGCGCCGGCCTCGAGTTCGACCTGGACGGTGACCTGGCCTCGGGAGCCCCATTGCATGGTCGACGGGTAGGTGATGGTCTCGGCGGGGCCGCCGTTGACGGTGAGGAACTGCTCGGTGGGCGAGGCGCCTTCGGGGAGGTTGCGGCCGTAGGTGTTCCCGTAGGTGACGGTGAGGTCGTAGACGCCGGCCTCGGGGACGTCGACGTCGAACTCGACGCGGCTGTCGGGCTGGATCAGCGAGCCGACGCTCTTGCCGCCGGAGGCGGGGAAGGAGAACGGCCTCGCGGGGCCGCCTTCGTCGTAGACGGTGCCGGCGGTGATCGCGGCGTCCTCGGCTTCCCAGGTGCCGGTCCACGGCAGTTCGACCTCGTCGACCCGGCCGGTGCCCGGGGTGAGGGTGATCCAGTAGGCGGACATGGGGTCGAGGCCGGCGAGTTCGATCGTGGCGGCGCCGCGGTCGGGGCGGAGCGCGATGCGGTCGACGACCTGCGGTGCGGGCGAGGAGCCCTCGTTGCCGGTCCAGGCGATCTCGTGGACGGTGGCGGTGATCTTGCGGCCGAGGTCGATGCCGGCGGCGCCGAGTCCGGTCAGGTCGACGGCGGTGTCGCCGGAGCCGCCGCCGAGCAGGATCTGCGCCTGGCCCTTCGCCTCGTCGTAGGTGGCGATGCCCTGGAGGGTGTCCACGGCGTTGTCCTGCGGCGGCGTGACGAGCGCGGTCTGGCCGGTCATCTGCGAGTAGGTCTTGAGGAACCACCAGCCGCCGTTGGGGACGTTGGTCTGCGGGGCGTTGCCGGAGAGGCCGCCCGCCGCGGTCCAGTACGCCATGTCGGCGAGGGCGTCGGTGTCCTCGAACATGGCGGCCCACTGGACCATCTGGCCGGGCATGCCGAAGTCCCGGTTGTTGCCGTACTCGTTGATGTTGATCTGCCGCGGCTCGATGCCGAGTTCGGCTTCGAGGGCGCGGTAGTGGTCGTGGTTGCCTTCGTAGTAGCGCAGGGAGTCCGGCGAGAGCTCGTGCCAGGTGATGACGTCGGGGACGGTGCCGGCCGCGGCGGTGTGCTCCATGAAGTCGCGCATGAACCGGGCGTCGTAGTGGGATTCGTTGGGGCCGGCGATCGGCGTGTCGGGGGCGATCTCGCGGAGGCGCCGGTAGGCGAGGTCCCAGTCGTGGAAGAAGCGGGCGGTGGTGCCCTCGTAGTCGGCGCCGCGGTTGTACCAGATCCAGTTCGGTTCGTTGAAGGGCACGTAGACGAGCCGGTCGGCGTGCTCGGACGCCTCCATGACCGGGACCATCTCCTCGATCTCGGCGAGGTAGGCGTCGATGCCGTCGTTCTGGTAGGGCCAGTCGGGGTACCAGTCCTGGAGGTTGACGAAGGCGTCGCCGCCGTCGTGCTCGGCGAGGACCGCGAGGACGTCGTTCGCGTCGCCGTTGGGGTGCTGGAGGCCGCCGGTCGGCTTGGGGGCCATGGAGGCGAGGTGGAGTGCGTCGAGGAGGTTGTCGCCGGGCACGCCGTTCTCGGAGATCCCGTACAGGGAGCCGACCGCGCCGTGGGTCGGCTCGCCCGTGAGCTGTCCGAAGTCGACGGAGAGGACCGGGAGGTCCTGGGCGCCGGCCGGCGCGGCCGCGAGTCCGGCGACCAGGCCGGTCGCCGCGGCGGCCGTGAGTCCTCTGCGGAGGAGTGGATGCATTGCAGGCCTTTCGCTAATCGTCGTTGACGGGGAGGCCCGGAGGTCTCCCGAACGATGAGTTCGGGCGACCGCCAGGAGGGTCGGGGTTCGGGACCGCCTTCGAGCTTGTGTCGCAGCAGTTCGAAGGCGCCGCGGCCGACGCCGCGGAAGTCGAGGTCGACAGTGGTCAGTGGCGGGACGTTGTAGGCGGCGAGCGGGCAGTCGTCGAAGCCGATGACGCTCAGGTCGCCGGGGACGGTGCGGCCGGCGCGGTCGGCGGCGTGGAGCACCCCGAAGGCGAGGTCGTCGTTGCCGCAGAGGATCGCCGTCACCGAGGGGTCGGCGACGAGGCCGGCGGCCGCTTCGGCCGCCGATCCGATCGACCATCCGGAGTGGACGACCGCGGGGGCGTCGATCCCGGCGTCGGCGAGCGCGTCGGCCCAGCCGTCCTGCCGGCCGGCTTCGGACGGGATGGCCAGGTGGTGGACGGTGTCGTGGCCCATGGAGAGCAGGTACCGGGTGGCGCGGGCGGCGACGGTGCGGTCGTCGAGCGAGACGAGCCAGTCGGCCGCGTCCGACACCTCGTCGAGGTGCTCGCCGCCGGTGGCGACGGTGGCGCGGGGCTGCCGCCTGCGCAGCGCCCGCACGGCGTTCGACGTGGTCTCGTCGTGGGCGATGACGATCGCGGGGGCGCCGTCCTGCGGGAGCCGCCCGAGGACGTCGGATTCGGAGTACGTCTCGCCTGGGTCGAGGACCGAGATGAGGATGGTGAACCCGGCGGCCCGGGCGGCGTCCTCGATGCCGCGGATGGTCTCGGCGGTCCCGTAGAGCGAGGTGTCGGTGGTGAGGACGGTGACCGACCGCACGGCGCCTCCGGCGAGGGCGCGCGCCGAGCGGTTGGGCCGGTAGCCCAGTTCGCTGATCGCGGCCTTCACTTTGGCGCGGGTGGCGGCGGCGACCATCGGCGCGTCGTTGATGACGCGCGAGACGGTCTGGTGCGACACCCCTGCGTGCTTCGCCACGTCGAAGATGCTGACGGGCTTGGATTCGGCGCTCATCGCGGTCGGTCACCTCTCGAGTCGGCTGCTATTCGGCGTTGGCGAGTTCGACGACCGCCTCCGCCGCTTCCTGGGCGTCCTTCTGGCCCAGCCAGACCTGATTGAACTCGTCGAGGGCCGCGGTGCCGAAGGCGGCGTCGTTCATCGACAGCGGGTAGCCGATGGTGGTGCCCTCGGCGGCGGTCTGGAAGCCGGTCACGTCGATGCCCTCGCCGGCCCAGTAGTCGGCGAAGTCCTGGTTGAGGGAGGACACGCCCGGCCATACGGAGCCCATGCCGGTGGCGATGGCCTGCGCCTCCTCGGAGCCGAGGAACTTGACGAACTCCCATGCCTCGTCGGGGTGGTCGGTGCCGGCGTAGACCGCGTTGGACAGGCCGTTGATGACGGTGCCTGAGCCGACGGGTCCGGACGGGTTGTCGGCGACCGCCCAGGTGCCCGGCTCGAGGCCGTCGCGGTAGAAGCTGAGCATCCAGGAGCCGTCGAGCGCGGTCGCGGCCTGGCCGGCGACGACGTAGTCGCCGGGGACGCCGCCGTTGGGCTGGTTGGTCGACTCGGCGGGCACGGCCACGCCCCATTTGTTGTAGAGGTCGGCGGTGAACTGGATGGCCTCGACGCATTCGGGGGCGTCGATGGCGTAGTCGCCCCAGGGTTCCGTCTGGAGCGAGCAGCCGTTCTGGACCGCGTAGTTCCACCAGTCGGTCTGGCCGGTGGAGGAGGCCATGGCGGTTCCGTACTGGACCACGTTCTCGGGATCGAAGTCCGGGCTGAGGGCGTTGTTGCCGTTCGCGTCGATCGTGAGCTTCTGCAGGAACTCCACGTAGGTGCCGCCGTCGACGGGGTTCCATTCGAGGTCGCCGACGGTGGCCGGGTCGATCCCGGCGGCTTCGAGCGCGTCGATGCGGTAGACGAGGGCGATGGAGTCCCAGTCCTTCGGCAGGCCGTACTGGTCGTCCTCGAACCGCCATGAGTCGTAGAGGTTCTCGGGGTATACCGACGGGTCGAGGCCGTCTTCCTCGATGTAGTCGGTGAGGGGCAGCAGGACGCCGTTGTCGGCGTAGGTCGGGAAGCGGGAGACGTGGTTCCAGAAGACGTCGGGCGCGTCCTCGGCCGCGAACCGGCTGTCGAGGCCGGGCCAGTAGTCGTCCCACGGGTTCTGCTCGAGTTCGATCTCGATGTCGGGGTGGTCCTCGTTGAAGGCCGCGATCATGGCCTCCAGCGCGGGCCGCTGGTTGTCGTCCCAGAAGGCGTAGCGCAGGGTCACCGCTCCGTCGTCGTCGCCGCCGCAGGCGGCGAGTGCGGGGAGGGCGAGCGCGAGCGAGGCGAGGGCCGCCGTGCGCGTCTTGTTCATCCTTCGTGCCTTTCTCATCATTGAGAGGTCGGTTGAGAGGTCGGTTGAGAGGTCGGTCGAGGTCGGTTGCCGGATCGGTTGCGGGTCCGGTCGCCGGGTGCCGGCGTCACTTCATGCCGCTGAGGGCGATGGAGCGGACGATGTGGCGCTGGAAGACCAGGAAGACGGCGACCAGCGGGAGCAGCGCCATGGTGGAGGCGGCCAGGATGAGGTGGTACTCCTGGTTGAACTGGCTCTGCATCTGCGCGATGCCGCGCGTGATGACCCTGGTCGACTCCGAGTGGGTGATGATCAGCGGCCACAGGAGGTTGTTCCAGGTGTTGACGAAGCTGATGATCGCGAGCGTCCCGAGGATCGGCTTGGCCATGGGGACCATGACGCGCCACAGGATCGTGAACGTCCCGGCCCCGTCGATGCGGGCCGCGTCCTCGATGGAGGCGGGGATGGTCTTGAAGTACTGGCGGACCAGGAACACCCCGTAGGGCATGAGGAAGCCGAACACGAACGGGAGGATCAGCCCCACGTGGGTGTCGACCAGGCCGAGCTCGCGCACGATGATGAACGTGGGCACGAGGGTCACGATCTGCGGGACCATGAGGGTCGCGATGTAGGCCCAGAACAGGGCGTCGCGGCCGGGGAAGTCGAGGCGCGCGAACGCGTAGGCGGCGAGGGTGGAGAACACGAGCTGCCCGACGGTGACGGCCACGGCGACGACGAGCGAGTTGACGACGAAGGTCGCGAAGTCGTAGCGGCTCCAGACCTCCGCGAAGTTCGAGAGGACCGGGTTCGCCGGCGGCGCCCACGGCTCCGAGGTCAGGATCTCCTGTTTGGACTTGAACGCGGCGTTCACGGTCATGAGATAGGGCGCGACCGAGAGCAGCGCGCCGGCCACGAGCACCAGGTAGAGCGGGATCTTCTTCATCGGCGTGCTCCTAGCTGAAGTCGTAGACGGTGCGCTTGCGGAACAGGGCGGCCTGCGTGAGGGTGATGAGCGCGATGATCGCGAAGAGGATCACCGCGAGCATCGAGGCGTAGCCGGCGTTGCGCTGGGTGAAGGACTCCAGGTAGATCTGGTAGTTCAGCGTCGCGGTGGAGCCGGCCGGGCCTCCGGCGGTCATCACGTGGATGGTGTCGAAGACCTGGAACGAGCCGATGACGCTGGTGATGAGCACGAACAGCATCGCCGGCCGCAGCAGCGGCAGCGTGATCGCGAAGAACCGGTGCACGGGCGAGGCGCCGTCCACATCGGCCGCCTCGTAGAGCTGCGCGGGGATGGCCTGGAGACCGGCGAGGAAGAACAGCATCGTGTAGCCGGTGTACTGCCAGACGTTGACCGAGGCGATGACGGGCATCGCCCAGGCGGAGCTGGTCAGCCAGGCCGCGCCGTCGATCCCGAACAGGTCCAGGAAGCGGTTCAGCGCCCCGTAGGCGGGGTCGAAGACCCAGCGCCAGATGACGCCGAGCGCGACCGGCATGGCCATCCACGGCAGCACGTACAGCACGCGGAAGGTGTTGCGGGCCTTGATCTTCGCGTTGAGCGCCAGCGCGAGCAGGAGGGCGAGCACGGTCTGGGCGGGGATGTTGAGCAGCACGTAGTAGAACGTGTTGCCGATCGACCGGAGCGCCCGCTCGTCCCCCGCGAGCTCGCGGTAGTTCTCGAGGCCGATGAACTCGGGATCGGAGAGCAGGTTCCAGTCGAAGAAGCTCAGGACGACGACCACGACGATCGGCGCGATGAGGAAGACCGCGAAGCCGATGAGGCTCGGCGCGAGCATGCCGTACGCCTCGACCGCGGTCCTCAGGTTCCGCCGCCGGCCGGCTCGGGGGGCCGCTCGCCGGGCGGTCTCGGTCTCGGAGCGCGGCTCCGCAACGGGAAGGGTTCGCATGGCACCTGGCCTGTCACGTGGGGGGCAGTGATGCGCATGAATGTTAGCGCTCACGGTCACCACGAGTCAAGACATGCCCGATGGATTCTCGATCTTCACGGTCGAGGCGGCGGAGACCCAGCTCAGGCCAGAAGGTGGTGCAGCACTGACGCCGGACCGGCGCTCGACCGGAGGTCGTTCGTCGCCGGACCTCCGTTAGCGCTCACAGAAGGGGCGCGATTCGCGTGGGGGTTCCTCGCCGCGATGGGAGTCCCATCGCGGCGAGTCCGGCGCCGAGGATGGGGACGCGGCCCCTCGTCCTCGTCGACCCGTTGCCGCTACGGCTGGAGGAGCACTTTCACGGCGCGGCGCTCGTCCATGGCCCGGTAGCCCTCGGCGACGTCGGCGAGCGGGAGGGTCAGGTCGAAGACCTTGCCCGGCTCGATCTCGCGCCGCCAGATGCGGTCGACGAGGTCCGGCAGGTACCGCCGGACCGGGGCCGGGCCGCCGTGGAGGTGGACGCCCGAGAAGAACAGCTCCCGGCCGGACAGTTCGACCCCGTGGGAGATGCCGACGTAGCCGACGTGGCCGCCGACGCGGGCGGAGCGGACGGCCTGCGCCATCGACTCCTGCGTCCCGACGGCTTCGATCACGGAGTGGGCGCCGAGCCCGCCGGTGAGCTCCTTGATCCTCGCGACGCCGTCGTCGCCGCGCTCGGTGACGATGTCGGTGGCGCCGAAGCCGAGGGCGAGCTTCTGGCGGGACTCGTTGCGGGACATGACGATGATGCGCTCGGCGCCCATCTGCTTCGCCGACAGGACGCCGAGCAGGCCGACCGCGCCGTCGCCGACGACGACCACGGTCCTCCCGGGACCGGCCTGGGCCGCGTCGGCGGCGAACCAGCCCGTGCCGAGCACGTCCGAAGCGGCCAGCAGGTGCGGGACGAGGTCGGGATCGGGCGGCCCGGGAACGGCGACGAGGGTGCCGTCCGCGTTCGGCACGCGCAGCAGCTCGGCCTGCGCGGTGCCGACGAACTCCCGGTGCACGCAGTGGGACTGGTAGCCGGCCCGGCAGATCTCGCAGGTGTTGTCCGAGGTCGCGAAGGAGCCGACGACGAACTGTCCGACCTCGACGTTCCGCACGCCGTCGCCGACCTGTTCGACGACGCCGACGTACTCGTGGCCGATCGGCCGGGGTTCGGCGATCGGCTCCATGCCGCGGTACGCCCACAGGTCGGTGCCGCAGATGCAGGTCGCGCTGAGGCGGACGACCGCGTCGGTCGGCGCGGTGACCGCCGCGTCGGGGCGCTCCTCGGAGCGGATGTCGCCGGGGGCGTAGATGATCGTTCCTCGCATGGGATGCACTTCCTGAACGGCGCGCCTTGAGGCGCGGTGACGGAGACCTGGCCGTGTGCGGGCCGGCACCGGGCCGTCCCGCTCACCACCGATCAAAGCGCACCCACGGACCTGGGAAAACACTCTGCTGAGGGGTGTACTCGGAGGGCATCCCTCGAACTCGGCGAGGGGCGTACCGTCGTGAGCGTGGACTACCGGGACGAAGTGCGCGAGTTCCTGACGTCGCGCCGCGCGAAACTCACTCCAGAGCAGGCGGGCCTGCCCTACGGGGCCAACCGGCGCGTGCCCGGACTGCGGCGCGCCGAAGTGGCGGTCCTGGCGAACATCAGCGTCGAGTACTACGCACGGCTGGAGCGCGGCGGCATCGCCGGGGCCTCCGACGCGGTCCTCGACGCCCTCGCCCGCGCGCTCCGGCTCGACGAGGCCGAACGGTCGTACCTGTTCGACCTGGCCAAGGCCGCCGGCCGCGCCCCGCAGACGCGTCCCCGCCGCCGCGGCAGCAACCGCTGGTCGCCGCGCCGGAGCCTGGCGCAGATGCTCGACGCGATCGACGCTCCGGCCGTCGTCCGCAACGGCCGCACCGACCTCCTGGCCGCCAACCGGCTCGGGCGCGCGCTGTTCGCTGACGTGTACGACGGCGCCGAGGGGACCCCGAACCTCGCCCGGTTCTGCTTCCTCGACCTCGAACGCTCCCAGCGGTTCTTCGCCGACTGGGACCACGCGGCCGAGGTGAGCGTCGCGATCCTGCGCACCGAGGCCGGGCGCGACCCCCGCGACAAGGGCCTCCAGGACCTCATCGGCGAACTGTCCACCCGCTCGGAGGAGTTCCGGACCCGTTGGGCCGCAAGGAACGTGCGCATCCACGGCAGCGGCGGCAAGATCGTGCGCCACCCGGTCGTCGGCGAACTCGACCTCGTCTACGAGGGACTGGAACTCACCGCCGAACCCGGACTGTCCCTCCTGGTCTACACCGCCGAGCCGGCCTCGCCCTCCGACGAGCGGCTCCGACTCCTCGCGAGCTGGACCGGCACCGACGCCCCCGTGAACCCGGCCGGCGCGGAGAACTGACGCGGCACTGTACCGGCTCGCGCGCATGCCCGACGGCGGCGAGGATGCGCGCTTCATCGCCCGCCCGCCTCACCCGGATCGCCGACGAGGACACCGGCACCGCCGACCCGAACGCAGTGCGGCAGGCCCCCGCCGCGTGGGACGTGGACGCGCGGCCCGGCTCGCCCGAAGGCAGGTCGGCGATCGCCCAGGCCATCGTCTACCGCGCGACCGTGTCGGTGACGGGACCGAGCAGTGAGACGTGACGTCGCCGGGCGGCCGGCACCGGCTCGCTAGGCGAGCAGGCTTTCGAGGGCCGCGGCGACCAGTGCCTTGCGTTCCTCGCGGGTCCGCGGCAGGGCTTCGGCGGCGGTGGCGGCGAGGTGGGTCATGCCGTAGTACATGCTCACGGAGATCACGGCCCGATGGCGGGCCGGTGCGGGTGCGAACCCGGCGGCCTCGAACAGCGCGGTGACGTACTCGATGCGCCGCCTGCCCACGCGCGCGAGGACGGCGGCCACCGTCGGGTGGTCGGCCGAAGCCGCCAGCGCCGTCTCGATCCGGTGGGTGGCCCCGTGCTCGATCACCTTCTCGAACAGGCGGCGCAGCCGTTCGACCGGGTCGTCGAGGCGCGCGTCCTCGATGGCGGCGATGACCTCTTCGGTGCCGCGGCGCTCCCAGCGGAGCACCGCCGCTTCGATGAGGGCCTCGCGGTTCTTGAAATGCCAGTAGAAGCTGCCCTTCGTGGCGCCGAGGTCGCGCGCCAGGGGCTCGACCGCGACGGCGGCCAGGCCGCCGGCCTCCAGCGCCACGAGCGCCGCGTCGGCCCAGTCGTCGGCGGTGAGTCGATTGCTTGCGCGCACCATGTCCATACGCTAGCGTATGGTAAAACCATACGCCACCGTATGGAGGTTTCCGTGGAGAACACGCACTCGCGCCGGATCGACGCCCCCGCCTCGGCCGTCGGCGCCCTCATCGACGGTCTGGCCGGTCCCGGCGACCGGCTCTGGCCGACCCCGGCCTGGTGGCCGCTGCTCCTCGACCGGCCCCTTGGCGTCGGCGCGGACGGCGGGCACGCCTCGATCCGCTACCGTGTCGACGAGTACGAGCCGGGCCGCCGGGTCCGCTTCGCGTTCGGCCCGGGCAGCGGCCTGGCGGGCTTCCACGAGTTCTCGGTGACACCGGACGGCCCCGACGCCTGCATGCTCGCGCACGACATGGGCGGACGGACGGAGGGAACCGCGATCGTCCTGTGGCCGTTGGCGATCCGGTGGCTGCACGACGCCCTGATCGAGGATCTGCTCGACAACGCCGAACGCGCCGCCACCGGGTCCGTGCGCCGGCCCGCCAAGCGCTCACCCTGGGTGCGGCTGCTGCGCGCGGTCATGAGCGAGCGGCCCCGGGCCGTCGAGACGCCCCGGGACGCGGTGCTCGCGCGCGGGGCCTTCGACCGCGTCGACTACGCCGACTCGTTCCGGATCCGCCTGCGGCCGGGGATGCCGACCGATCCGTACGAGTGGGCGCGGGTGATCTTCTTCCACCGGCCGTTCGGGCTCCTCGACCGCTCCGGCGACGAGGCCCTGATCGGCGAGTCGCTGCGGGACATGGACTTCCGGGTCTCGGTGCTCGTGGAGGAGGGACGGCTGACCATGTCGACGGTCGTGCGGTTCCGCAACGGCCTGGGCCCGAAGCGATTCGCGCTCATCAAGCCCTTCCACCGCGTCTTCGTGCGCTTCATGCTCCGGTCCGCCGTCCACCGCGTCGGCAGCGCTCGGGCGGTGTCCGTGCGCTCCTGATCCCCTCCGGTCCGGCGCGGCCCGGCCGTCGGCAGCATTCCGCACGCCGGCGGTCCCGGGCGCGGGAGGCTCAGCGGCCCCGGCGTCCCTCGCCCGAGCCGCCGATCCCGCGCCAGAGGTTCAGACGCGCGTGAGCAGTCCGGTCCGGGCGCGGCCGGCATCGGGAACGCTGCTCGGCAGCCCGAACGTCGCGAACAGGCTCGTGTCGAGGAACGTCCGGATGCGGGCGATGCCCGAGTCGGTCAAGGTGAGCACGTGGATGCCGTGGGCGCGGCGGACGCCGTCCCCGTGGCGCTCATACGAGGCGAGCGCGGGCTGTCCGTTCGCGGCGGTCGGGATCATCGGGGCGCCGCCGCAGGCGGCGAACCCCTGCGACGCCATGAACCGGGCGATGGCGTCACGGCCGGCGAACCAGGCCGTGAACGGCGGCATCTCCAGCACCGCGTCGTCGCGCAGGATCCTGGTGAGCGCCGCCGCGTCGCCGTTCTCGAAGGCCGCGACGAACCTGTCCAGCAGTTCCCGCCGCTCAGGGTCGGACGGCTCGACCAGGGTGTCCTCGGCCAGGCCGGCCTGTTCGAGCTGGGCGCGGGCCCGCTGGAGCGCGCTGTTGACCGCGGCCGTCGAGGTGTCGAGCAGCTCGGCGACCTCGGAGGCGCGCCAGCCGAGCACGTCGCGCAGGATCAGCACGGCGCGCTGGCGGGCGGGCAGGTGCTGGAGCGCCGCGGCGAACGCGAGGCGGGTGCCCTCGCGGGACGTCGCGATCTGCGCCGGATCGGCCGACAGCAGCGCGTCCGGGATCGGCTGCAGCCACGTCACCTCGCGGGGCGGCGCCTCCAAGGCGCCCTCGGGATCGCCGCTGGGTCCGCCGAGGCCCGACGGCATCGGGCGGCGGCCGCGGTTCTCCAGCGCGCGCAGGCACGCGTGCGTCGCGATCCGGTACAGCCAGGTCCGCAGCGACGACCGGCCCTCGAACCGGTCGAACGCGCGCCAGGCGCGCAGGTACGTCTCCTGGACCAGGTCCTCCGCGTCGTGGACCGACCCGAGCATCCGGTAGCAGTGCACCAGCAGCTCGCGCCGGTACGGGTCGGTGAGCCGCGCGAACTCCCCCGCCTCAGGCCTCGCCAGAACGGTCTCCATGACCGGTGCCCCCTTCGTCGTTTCCTCACCAGTACAGATCCCCCGGCCGGTGAAAACTCATCGGCGATCCGCGATGAGTTTTCACCGGCCCTCGTATCAGTACTGGGCAGCGGGCGACGTCCGAGATCGCTCGAGAACAGAACCAGGAGTTCCCAATGCCGCAGTTCTTCATCGAAGCGCCGAAGGGCATCGGCCACGAAGCCAAGCAGCAGTTGATGAGCGAGGTCACCGACGCCATCGAGGAGGCGTACCGCATGCGTCCGGACATCCAGGTCTGGCTCCGCGAGTACTCCGGCGACGACGTCGCCTTCGACGGGCGCCTCTACGGCGACGAGCCGATGCGGCCGGTGTGCTTCCTCGAAGCGCCCGAGCTCGCCGACGAGGACGCCAGCCGGACGATGACCAAGCGGATCAACGACGCGATCGAGGTCGCCTACCGCGGCATCGCCAACACCGAGGAGACGCTGATCCTCATGAACCACTACCCGCTGCAGCACGCGGGATTCCAGGGCCGGCTCCAGTCCGACGACCCGGCCGTCGTCGAGGCGGTCAAGCGCCTGAACGAGCGGTAGCCGATGCCGCGATCCGGTGGCGCACTGGAGGTGCGCCACCGGATCGCGGCTCGACGCAGTCGTGCGACTCCGGCAATGCGGCCCAATAGACACGAAGACACGGCCGCCCGAACCGCCGTGCGCCCGAACGGACCCGGCCGCGCGCGGGCGGCCGGCCTTTCAGAGCCGGTCGAGTTCCGCGCTGATCATCGCCTCCAGCGCTTCGCGTCCCTGTGCGCCGAGGGCGGTGCCGAGGGCGGCCGCGAGCCGCTCGAACGGGTCCTCGATCGGCAGGGCCTCCAGTTCCCGCGCCAACTCGGGCACCGTCCACGGTTCGCCGTCCTTGCGGACCCGCTCGCCGAGCGTCCATCCGCGGCAGGTGCTCACGGTGCCGCCGCGCACCGACATGACCTGCCCGGTGAGCGGGCAGCCGTCACTGACCAGATAGGACACCAGCGGCGCGACGACGGCGGGGTCCTTCGGGTCGGGTCCGCCGGCCGGCGGGGACTGGTCCATGCCCGGCACGGCCAGGGTCAGCCGGGTGCGGACCATGGACGGGACGATGCAGTTGACGCGGACACCCAAGCGCCCCAGCTCGAGTGCGTGCACCGTGGTCATGGCGGCGACCGCGGCGTTGGCCGCCGCGTAGTTCGACTGGCCCGGCAGCGGGTTGTACAGCCCCGATCCCGAGGCGGTGTTCACGATGGCGCGATCGGCGTTCTCGCCCGCATCGGTGCGCCGCCGCCAGTGCGCGGCGGCCCAGTGGCTCACCGCGAACGTGCCCTTGAGCTTCACGGCCACCACATCGTCGAACTCGGCCTCGGTGAGCCGCTCCAGACCCTTGTTGACCTCGGTGGCGGCGTTGTTGACCACCGCGTGCAGGTCGCCGAACGCGTCGACTGCCCGCTCGACCATGCGGGCGGCCGCGTCCCAGTCGGTGACGCTGCCGATGTCGGCGACCGCCCGGCCGCCGAGCGCGTGGATCTCCTCCACCACTGCTTCGGCGACCCGTTCGTCGCCGCCGCGGCCGTCGATGGCCACGCCCGGGTCGTTCACGACGACGTTTGCGCCGAGCGAGGCGAGGTGCAGCGCCTCCGCCCGTCCGATCCCTCTGCCGGCACCGGTCACCAGCACCGTTCGCCCTGTCAGTTCGCCCATTGCGGCGGCCTCCCTCTCGATGTCGCGCCTTGGACGGCGCAACTCAGTACACCCAGAATACTGATATACCGAGAATATTACTATACCAGGTGTATTCATGATCCGGATGCATTATGCTCGGGGCGTGGTGGAGGAACCCGGGCGCCGCGAGCGCAAGAAGCAGCAGACCAGGCGGGCCCTGATCGAGACGGCCGCCAGGCTGTTCGGCGAGCGAGGGTACGACGCGACGAGCGTGGCCGACGTCGCCGAGGCCGCCGATGTCACCAAGCGGACGTTCTTCCTGCACTTCGCCACCAAAGAGGACGTGCTCCTGAGCGACGGGCCCGCGCGGGTCGAGCTGGCCCTGCGGGTGATCGGCGAGCAGGCGCCGCAGGCGCCGCTGCGCGAGGTCCTCGCCGAAGCGGTGCACGCGATGATCGCCGACACCGCCTCCGGGGACCTGCCGAACGGCATGGCCGCCTTGCGGGCCCGGCTCATGGTCGACTCCCCCGCGGTCCAGGCCCGGGTCCTGCGCGCGGTCTTCACCGCGCAGGCACGCATCGCCGAAGCCCTGCGCGGCGCCTACCCGGAGACGCTGGACCGGGTGACCGCCGCAGGCGTCGTCGGCGCCGTCGTGGGCGCCGTGTGCGCCGCCGCCATCGCGAGTCTCGAGAACGGTGAAGGGCCGGAAGCCGTTTCGGAGGCGATGCGGCGGGCCGCCGCCATCGCGCTGCACACCGTCGACGCCCTCGGCGCCGAATCGGACTGACGCGGGCCGGCGGGGGCTCGCCGGTTCGACCGTCGTCTCAGGCGCGCTTCAGTCCATTCCGGCGCCGCGCGGAAGCCCGCGAGGCCGGCGGCCGGCGCGGCGGGGAACCGTGCCGCGCAGGGCTCCCCTCAGTCGCTCACCTGGCCGGTGGACCAGGCCCAGGCGGCGATCTCGACGCGGTTGCGGACCCCCAGGCGGCGCTGCACGTTGGCCAGGTGGTTCTTCACCGTCCCGGCGCTGATGAACAGCTCGGCGGCGATCTCGGCGTTGGTGCGGCCGCGGGCGACCAGGCGGGCCACCTCGAGCTCGCGTTCGCTCAGCGGCTCACCGGAAGCGGTCGCGGGCCTGCTCGGCACCAACTTGTGCAGCAGCTTGACGGTGATCTGCGGGCTGATGAGGGCGTCGCCGGCGACGGCGGCGCGGACGGCCTCGACGACGAGCATCGGGCCCGAGCGTTTGAGCAGGTACCCGCAGGCGCCCTCGCGCAATGCGGTGTAGACGTACTCGTCGAGGTCGAAGGTGGTCACCACGACCACCTTCAGGGGGTCGGCCGCATCCGGGCCCGCCAGGCGCCGGGTCAGCTCGAGGCCGTCCATGACGGGCATGCGGATGTCGGCGAGCACCACGTCGGGGCGGAGGAGCTCGGCCTGGGCGAGGGCGCTCGCCCCGTCGGCCGCCTCCGCGACCACCCTCATGTCCGGCTGCGCGTCGATCACCATGCGGAAGGCGTCGCGGATGCCGCCCTGGTCGTCCGCCACGAGGACTCTGATGGTCACAGGGGTGCCTCCTTCGGGTTCGGCTGCAACGGGAGACGCAGCTCGGTCCGCCAACCGGCGGGCTCGCGGGGGCCGGCGGTGAGGCGGCCGCCCAGGCCCTCGGCCCGTTCGGCCATCCCGGCCAGGCCCAGGCCCGACGAGGTCCGCGGACGGGCCGGGGCTCCGCGGCCGTCGTCCTCCACGGCGAGCACCAGCATCCCGTCCGCTTCGGACAGACTGACGGCGACGACGGTCGCGGTGGGCGCGTGGCGGCGGACGTTGGTGAGCGCCTCGGTGACCGCGCGGTGGACGACCGCACCCGCCTCGCGGGGCACCGGCGCATCGAGCCGCAGGGCGAGTTCGGCCCGCGGGCCGTCGCCGTCGTTGAACCTCGCCACGAGCGTCGCGAGATCGTCCACCCCGCCGACGGGGTTGCGGGACGCCTCGCCGGGATCATGCAGCAGCGCGAGGGTACGGTCCATCGACCCGAGGGCCCGCACGCCCGCGGTCTCGATGCGCTCCAGCAGTGCCGCGAGCTCGGGCCGACCGTCGGCGAAGACGATGCGGCCCGCCTGGGCCTGCGCGATGATCTCGCTGATGTCGTGGGCGACGAAGTCGTGCAGGTCGTTCGCGAGATCGAGGCGCTGGCGCCTCCGGGCCTCGGCGACGGCGCGGCCGCGCGCGGCCGCCAGGAACCGCAGATATCCCGCCGTGATCGCCGCCCCGGCACCGGGCAGGAGCCAGACCGCGCTCACCATCGCGGCCCCCGACAGGCCCCCGCCCAGCCCGAACCGCTGCCAGAGCAGTGCCGCCGCCAGCGCCGGCGCGACCGCGACGGCCATTCCCGCAGCGCTTCGCGCCCAGCGGACCGCGAGGTAGACCAGCACCGTCAGCGCGGCCGCCTCCGCGAAGACCCAGACGGACGTCGCCGCAGCCGGTTCGGCACGGCCGCCCGGGAAGGCGTCGCGCACGAGCCAGGTCGCGGCGAGGGACCCCGACGCCGCGACGAGGGCGCCGGCCGCGGCGAAACCGCGCAGCCGCGGCCACCAGGCGGCCAGTGCGACGAGCACGAGGCCGGCCGTGACCGCTCCGAGCAGGTGCGCCGCGGGCCGGGGAGGCGACCACACCGCCCCGTAGCCGAGGGCGAGCGCGCCGCACACCGCGACCAGCACCCGAGCAGAACTCATGGGCGCAAGCCTAGGACGGTCGACCGGGACGGTCCGCGGTTCGGCCCGCGCATGTGCCGTTCGGCCCATCCGAGCCGCCGCGGCGGGGCCGAACCCGCCGATCGGCACCTGTGCGCGTCCGCCGGTTCGCCCGAGGATCGTTGTATGGCAAACGAAACGGCAATCGGTACGGCCGTCAGCACCTGGCGGCACTGGCATCAGTGGATCGGATACGCGACCGGAGCATGGTCGTTCCTGTACGGTGCGCTCGGGGTCTACTGGGCGCTCGGGGGTGCGGGCTTCCCGTTCGGAACGGGCGACGAAGAACTCATGGCCGAGCCCGCGTTCGCGTTCAAGGTCTCGCTGCTGGGCCTCGCGACGCCGGAGGCGGCCGGACCCGTCATCGCGGCGCTCGGCGCACTCGGCGCCGCCGCGGGGGTGCTCATGGCCCGCGGCGTCCGGACCGGGCCGCTTCACGCGCTCCTGCCCACCTACGGGTGGGCGGTCGCCTTGGGGCTCACGGTGGCCGTCCAGGACTACCGCACGCTGATCGTCGTGGCGTACACGCCGGTCCTGCTCGTCACCAAGCCGCTCTTCGGCTGGCCTGAGAACGCGGGGTTCGCCGAGCTCTACCACCCCGAACGGCTCAACCTCCTCATGCTGCTGCTCGCCGGGGTGGCCTGGGCGCTGACCGCGGTCGCATACCGGCGCAAGGTCACCGGCGCGTGCGTCCACTGCGGTCGCAACGGCGAGGACCGGTCGGGGGCGCTGCAGCGGTGGGGCCGCCCGGCTGCATGGGTCGCGTTCGCGATCCCGCTGCTGTACTGCGTGACCCGCTGGGCCTGGGCGCTCGGTTTCAGTCTCGGCATCGATCCGGCGTTCTACCGGGAGGGACGCGAGTACGGGCTGTGGCTGGCCGGCGCCGCACTGGCGACGCTCGGCGCCGGCGGCGCGGTGCTGACGCTCGGGCTGATCCAGCGGTGGGGCGAAGTGTTCCCGCGCTGGATGATCGGCCTGCGCGGCAAGCGGTTCCGCCGATGCTCGCGGTCGTCCCGGCGACGCTCGTCGCGGTCCTGGTCGCATCGGCCGGCGGGATGTACATCAGGATGGTGGCCGCCAGGGGCGGTGTCACGGCGAGCACGTGGCCGCTCGAACTGCCCGAGACGCTCTGGGTGCTGTGGGGGGCGGCCCTGTTCACCGCGGCGATGGCCTACCACCGGCGGCGGCGCAGCGCGTGCGCCGTCTGCGGCGAGGGCTGATCCGCGTGCGGCGGGCTCGCTGCGGAGACCGGCTGCGGGCGGATCCTCTACGCGGCCTGCCGGACCGCGGATGCGGCCGTTCGGCCGGATGAGGGCCGGGACGGGTTCGGACGATCGGTTCGGGCTCGTCCGGTCGCGTCAGGGGATGATGTTCGACCTTCCGTCCCACGAGCCGTGTTCGGACAGCGGCCGGAACCGGAGCGTGGTGAACTCGTGGTGGAAGTCCCTCCGGTCCCGCTCCTTCATCGCGTCGCTGTGGCGGCGCGCGGTGTCGCCGTCGCCGCGTCCGAAGACCATGCCCGTCATCGCGCGGGCGCTGGTCCAGACCGAGAACGTGGCGACGGACCGGGGCGGGCGCATCGCCGCGAGCGCGAGCGTCGTCTCGGGGTGGTCC
Organism: Glycomyces albidus; assembly: GCF_009451885.1. GTDB lineage: Bacteria > Actinomycetota > Actinomycetes > Mycobacteriales > Micromonosporaceae > Glycomyces > Glycomyces albidus. The sequence continues at coordinate 99,174 of NZ_WIAO01000007.1, read as the reverse complement.
CGGACCTGGCGTTCGACCGGTCTGCCCCAGCGGATGAAGCGCGGCAGCTCGGGCAGGCGGACCCGGGCGAGCGTCACCGCGACGACCGGTGCACCGGGATCCGTGCGCTCGGCTTCGACGGGGAGGTGCGCCAGTTCCCGCACCGTGCCCCAGCGGCGCAGGAACTCGAGCCGCACATGCCATCCGGCGGCGAGCCGGCGGCCGAAGGGCCGCTGCGCGAGGTACTCCTCGAGCGCGGCCTCGTCGGCCCACTCCGCGAACACGGCGAGGCGTCGGATCTGCATGCGGCTCGGCGACACCACCGGTGCGCCCAGTTCCATCCCGGCGAGGACTTCGATGTGCCGCAGCCCCGGCGCCGAAGGCGGACGCAGCAGGGCACCGGTGGCCGTGTGAAGGGGCATCGCCGCGAGGTGGAAGGAGTGAACGCTCATGCCGTGATTCAACCCGAGTCCGGCTCGAACGGCGAACGGCGGCTCCAGGGGTGCCCCGCCTCGCCACCGGCCTCAGGCGATCCGGGGATCACGGGCGATGTCGCCGCCGGCCGAGGACGATTGCGGACCGCGGGTGCCGCGGTACGCCGGCGCGGGCGTTCTCGGACAGGCGGCGTCGAGCGGCGCTACCGGTGCAGGCGGCGGTAGGCCGCCGGCGGCAGGCCGCATTCGCGCTTGAAGGCGCTGTAGAAGCGGCTGACCGAGCTGAAGCCCGATTCGGCCGCCACGTCCGCGATCGGCAGATCGGTCGTGATGAGCAGGCGGCGGCCCTCCGCGAGACGGCACCTGGTGAGGTACTCCCAGATCGTCGTGCGCACGATCCTGCGGAAGTGCGTCATCGCGTAATTCGGGTGGAGCCGCGCCGCGCCCGCGACGTCGGCGACCGTCAGCGGCTCCCGGAAGTGCCGGGCGATGTGCCGGACCATGGCGACGGCGTGGCGCAGCGCCGGATCGCCCCCGGTGTACTGGCGGTCCGGCTCCTGCGGTGCGTCCAGCGCGAGGCGGCGGACCCGCGCCTCGACCTCCAGCAGCAGGATGCGGCGGCGCTCGGGTTGGGCGCTGTCCAGGTCGGCGGCCCACCGGGTGAAGCTCGCGGTGTCGGATTCCATTGCGGCCGAAGGCGGTGCGATGAGGGGCATCCCCGACAGCAGGCGGCCGACGAGCGCCGTCGGCAGGCCCCAGCCGAGGAAGGTCGCGAACGGCACGTGGACCCAGTGCGCCCGCGTCGCGGCGTTCGCGACGAGCTGGTGCGGGACGGCGGCCCAGAACGCGGCGACCGACCCCGGCCCGATCTCGACCGGCTCGCCGCCGAACAGGTAGAGCATCGAGCCGCCCTCGGCGACGAAGTTGATCTCCAGGTCGTCGTGCTGATGCGCGGTGTCCATGAGGATGGGGCGCCCGGCCCACCCCACCAGCGCCGTCGGGGCGATCTCGATCTGAGGATCCAAGAGACACTCGCTCTTTTCAATGAAGAATTCTCCGATCAGAACTTATACGGTGATGGCCCAGCGGCCGGCACCGGTCGCGATCCGATCGCTGATCGCATGTCTCAAGGAGTCTTCTTGTTCTCTCTCGGTATCGTCGGCGCCGGGCAGTTCGCCGGCGCGTTCGCGAAGCTGTTCAACGCCCACCCAGGGGTCTCGCGCGTCACCGTCACCGATCTGCTCCCCGAGCGCGCCGCGAACCTGGTCGGCGAGCTCGGCCTGGCCGGGGCGGAGGACGGCTTCGACGCGATGCTCGCCTCCGATGCGGACGCCGTCGCGATCTTCACGCAGCGGTGGACCCACGGGCCGCTCGTGGTGGCGGCGCTGCGCGCGGGCAAGCACGTCTACTCCGCGGTGCCGATGGCGTTCACCGTCGAAGAGATCGGCGAGATCATCGACGCCGTCAAGGAGACCGGTCTGACCTACATGATGGGCGAGACCAGCTACTACAACCCCACCACCGTGCTCGCCCGGCAGAAGGCCGGCGAAGGCGCGTTCGGCCGGCTCTTCTACGCCGAGGGCGACTACGTGCACGACATGGACCACGGGTTCTACGCCGCCTACCAGTACAGCGGCGGCACCGACTGGAAGCGCACCGCCAGCTTCCCGCCGATGAAGTACCCGACCCACGCCATCGGCGGCGTGCTCGGCGCGTGGAACACCCACGCCGTCAGCGTCAGCGCCATCGGGGTGCCCGATCGGCGCGGCGACGGCGTCTTCGACAAGGCCGTGAGCATGTTCGCCAACGACTTCTCCAACGCCACCGCGCTGTTCGAGACGGCGGACGGCGGCAGCATGCGGACCAACGAGTTCCGCCGCGTCGGCCTCGCCGGCGGGGTCCCCGAGTCGCGGTTCACCTTCTACGGCACCGAGGCGATCCTCGAGCAGGGCGCCCGGTCGACGCTGTGGCACGAGCGGTCCGGTCCGCTGCAGGACTGCTCCGACCTGGTGAGGCCCGGCTGGGCGAGCGGCGCCGACGACCCCGTGCTGGCCAATGTGGACCCGAAGCTGCACGACTCCTTCATCTCCGGGCACGCGCCCGTGCACGACACGTCCGGGCTCCCGGTCGAGTTCAAGGGGCTCGGCAACGGGCACATGGGCAGCCACCAGCTCCTCGTGCACGACTTCGTGACCGCCGTGAACGAGCAGCGGCTCCCGAGCGTCAACGCCTGGGTGGCGGCGCGGTACACCCTCCCGGGCATCGTGGCCCACGAGTCCGCGCTGCGCGGCGGCGAGCGCCTCCGGATCGACGACTTCGGCGACGCGCCGGGCGTCGCGCCGGCCCCGGCCCTCGCTTCAGAGGCGCTCTAGCGGCCCGGCGCCGAGACCGCGGGCCGGTCCCGCAGGCGTCAGGCGGGCCAGGTGTCCGGGTACCGCTTGGCGGCCTTGCGGTGCTGGCGCCGCAGGTCTCGGCGTTCGGCCGCCGTGAGGTGGTCTTCCATGACGACGCCGTTGAGGTGATCGGTCTCGTGCTGGAGGCAGCGGCCGAGGACGCCGGTCCCCTTGACCGTGATCGGCTGCCCGAACTGGTCCTGCCCGTGGCAGACCGCGAAGTCCGGGCGCGAGACGGGCAGGTACGCGCCGGGGAGGGACAGGCAGCCTTCCAGCATGTCCTCCTCCACCGGCGAGGCGGCGAGTTCGATGCGCGGGTTGCAGACCAGGCCCTGGTGGCGCCGGCCCCAGATGTCGTGGCAGTCGTAGACGAAGACGGCGAGGTCGACGCCGATCTGCGGGGCGGCCAGGCCCGCGCCGTCGGCCGCGGCGTTCGTGGCGAACATGTCGCACAGCAGGTTCCACAGCTCGGGCCCGAACTCGGTGACCGGCTCGCTGGGCCGGTGCAGGACCGGAGCGCCCCACCTGGTGATGGGCCTCGGCGTCCCCGACGCGATCAGTTCCTCCAGCGGCATGAACACGCAACCCCTTCCAGTCGGCGGCACCAGCTTAGAACGCCGACTCGCCGGCCGGTCGGCGGGCGGGAGCCGGCGACCCGGCCGCAGCGTCACCGGCCCGACCGGCACCCGCTGAGCGGAGGCGCGGCTTCACCGGTGCCAGGTTCCGGCCGGGGCGCGGCATGGTGTAGACCTGGCGGCGTGGTGCTTCCCGCTGAAATCATCGAACCGGTCATGGTCCCCGTCGACGGCGGGCACCGACTCGCCGTGCGCCGCCTCGGGCACGGCGGCGTGCCGCTGCTGCTGGTCCACGGCTTCCCGTGCACGAGCCGGATCTGGTCGCACAACCTCGCACCGCTGGCCGCAGCGGGATTCGACGTCGCCGCGCCCGATCTGCGCGGCTACGGCGACTCGGACTTCGCGCCCGACGGCTACTACGACTTCAACGCGTTCAACACCGACCTCGTCGGCCTGTTCGACGCCCTCGGCTGGGACCGCGCCGTCGTCGCCGCGCACGACCTCGGCGCGATGATCGCCATCGACATGGCCAACCGCCACCCCGACCGGGTCGACCGCCTCGTGATCCTCGACGACTCCATGCCCGACCTCGGCGAGGCGTTCACCGCGGCCGGCATCCCGCCGGGCAGGCCCAAGCCCGCCGTCTACGACTACCAGCGGCGCCAGGGCCGCCACGCCGATGCGCTGGTCGCCGAGCTCGACACCCCCGAACGGCGCCGCCGCTACGTCGGCGAGTTCTACGGCCACCGCATGTGGTGCCCGCCCGACGCGTTCGACGAGGACGACCTGGCGTTCCTCACCGAGCCGTACGGCGACGCGGCCCGACTGCGCGCCTCGTTCGCCGACTACGAGGTCGTCATGGGCACCCGGCCGCTGTCGGCCCCCGAGATGATCGACCGCCCGGTGGCGCAGCCGGCGCTCCTGCTCATCGGCGAGGACCAGGTGACCGTCGGCGACCACATCGAGGAGAAGGCCGCGATCGCCTTCCCCGCGGCGGTCGGCCCGTTCTGGGTCAAGGGCGCCGGCCACTTCATGCCCTGGGAGCGCCCGCGAACGGTCGACCGGGCCGTCACCGCGTTCTGCGGCGACCTGCTGCACCGGTGAAACCGGCCGGAGCACGGTCGGCGCCCGGCCCGGGCCGCCGTGCTCCGGCCGTGAACGCCGGCTATCCCAACCGGAACAGCCGGGTGCCGTGGGCCGGGACCCGGAGGCGGACCCGCGCGTCCTCGACCTGGATGTCGGTGCCGCTCCAGAGGTCGCGGACGCGGTCGGGGCGCGCCTCGCCGAGGTCGGCGAGGTGGACGTCGAGGTCGGCCGGTTCGTCCCCGAGCCAGAAGACCGCGCACGCCTGCGCGTCGCCCAGGTCGGCGGTCCAGACCACCAGCGAGTGGTCGCGGACGATCTCGCGGCTGCTCCGGCTCGACAGCAGCGCGAGGACCTCGGGATTGCGGAGCAGCTCGAGCGTGTCGGCCGGCGTGTCCGGGAGGTGCCCGCCGAACATCAGCGGCGACCGCATCATGCACCAGAGCGTCAGCATCGTGCGCTGCTCCTCGAGCGTCAACCGCGAGAGCCGGTCCTCGCCGACGTGCGCGCTGATGCCGATGCGCCCGAGCGGCAGCATGTCGGCGTCGCCCCAGGCGCCCGGCACCTGATGCGGCGCCCAGCGCGCCGCCCGCTGGAACATCTCCAGCAGCGCGCTCCAGTCGTCCCAGAGGTCGTCGGAGATCCGCCACATCTCCGAGTGCCGCCGGAGCTCGTCGAGGTGCGCGAAGGACAGGGCCTTCCCGGGGGACAGGCTCAGCACGATCGGCCGCCCGCACCGGTCGATCGCGCGCGAGTACGCGGCGATGTCGGCGCTCTGCGTCGGCGGGTGGAGGACGTCGTCGAGCTTGACGAAGTCGACGCCCCAGTCGGCGAACTGCGCGACCTGCGAGTCGTAGTAGGCCTGCGCGCCGGGCGCGGCGTGGTCGATCCCGAAGTTGTCCGGGTTCCAGGTGCACGCGTTGCCGCGGTCGGCGATCCGCGACGCCGTCGTGTCGGCCCCGAGCACCGGGAGGTCCAGTTCGACGGCCTTCTTCGGGATGCCCCGCATCATGTGCACGCCGAACCGCAGGCCCAGCGCGTGCACGCGGTCGGCGAGGGCCTTGAACGACCCGTCCGATGCCGAGGGGAACCGGTTCGGCGCCGGGAGCTGCCGTCCCCAGGCGTCGAGCACCGGGTCGGCGACCGGGTTGTACCCGTGCGCCCCTGGGTTCGGCTCGTACCACTGGATGTCGACGACGATGGTGTCCCAGCCGTAGGGCTTGAGCTCGGCGGCCATGAACTCGGCGTTGGCGATGACCTGGTCCTCGGTCACCGAGCCGCCGAAGCAGTCCCAGCTGTTCCATCCCATGGGCGGGCGCTGCGCAGCGTGCTTTCTCGCGGAAGTCGACGTCATGGCACCACCGTATCCGCGGCCGGGCGGATGCGAATCCGGCCCGCTTGGCCGTTCCTCCGGGATCCTTTGTTCGGCTAGCATCGCCCCTCGTGAAGTACGAAGCGGTGGTGGAGCTCGCGCCCGCCGGGATCTGGGTCGCCCAGGGGACCGCCCCGGAGATGGCCCGCCCGCACAGCCACGACGACATCGAGTTGAACGTCGTCACCAGCGGGGCGATCGAGTACCTGATGGGCGAGCGCCGCGTCCGCGTCGAGCAGGGCCAGTCGGCGGTGTTCTGGGCGAGCCTGCCGCACCGGCTGCTGGCGCCCGCCGGTGCGCCGGCCGAGGTCTGCTGGGTGCACGTCCCGCTCTCGGCGGTGCTGGCGTGGGACCTGCCCGCGGCCGACATGCGCTCCCTCCTGGAGGGCCGGCCGGCCCTCGCGGCCTTGCCGTCCGATGTGGATGCGAGCCGGGTGTGGCGGCGCTGGGAGCAGGACTTCGCCGGCCGCGACGCGGACGCCGCCCTGTTGGAGGTGCAGGCCCTGATGCGCCGGACCCTGCGCGCGGCGCGGGCGCGGCCGTCCGGCACCGGCCCGAGCTCGCGTCCGCTCGAGATGGCGGCGTTCATCATGGAACGGTTCCGCGACCCGATCACCGCGTCGGACGTCGCGGCGGTGGCCCATCTGAACACCGAGTACGCGATGACGCTGTTCCGGCGGACCTGGAGCATGACCATCGGCGACTTCCTGCTGCGCCGGCGCGTGGCCGAGGCGCAGCGGCTCCTGGCCACCACCGACCTCGACTGCTCCGCGGTCGGGTACGCGGCCGGCTTCGGTTCCGGCAGCACCTTCTACGCCCAGTTCGCGAAGCTCGCCGGCACGAGCCCCGGCCAGTACCGCGCCTCGCTGCGAGCGAGCGGAGACTAGGGCCGGTCGGGTGAACCAGGGCGAGGGGGCTCCGAGTCCGTTCGCCCGCAAGGCGGGCGACCCGGCTCCCCGTGGCGGCCGGGTCGTTCGGCAACGCGGCGAGGGCGAACGGGCTGGAGAGCGACCGTCCGCGCGGGCCCCGGACCGGCAGAGCCGGCGGGCGCGGCCCGGGTCCGGGCAGGGCGTCGTGCGCGGGTGCGCACGTAGGATTGCCGCATGCCCGAACGCGAAGAACCGGCTCCTGCAGACGGCTTGCATCATGTCGCGCCCAATGCCGAGCAGCTCGCCGCCGCGGCGGGGGTCTTCGCCTTGATGGCCGATCAGACCCGGCTGCACCTGCTTTGGGTGCTGGCCGAAGGCGAGGCGGACGTGACCGCGCTGGCCGCGGCGACGGGGGCGGCGCGGACGGCGGTGAGCCAGCACCTGGCGAAGCTGCGGCTCGCCGGGCTCGTCCAGGCGCGCCGGGAGGGCCGGCGCGCGGTCTACTCGATGACCGACGGGCACCTGCGCCGTCTCGTGCTCGAGGCGTTGAGCCGCGCCGACCACCAGGTCAGCGGCAAGCCCTGGCACGGCTGACACCTGAAATACGCTAGACATGTGCGCAGGTGCGCACATGTATGTTACGGTCGCGGGGTCATCACCGTCCCCTGCCCGAGGACCGCATGCCGTTCTCCGTACTGCGCGACCGCACCTACCGCCGCCTGTTCGCCGCCCAGGCCATCGCCCTCGTCGGCACCGGCCTGGCGACGGTGGCGCTCAGCCTGCTCGCATACGACCTCGCCGGGGCCGACGCCGGAGCCGTGCTCGGCACCGCCCTCGCGATCAAGATGCTCGCCTACCTCCTCATCGGACCCGTCGCGACGGCGCTCGCCGAACGCCTCTCCCGCCGCACCCTCCTCGTCGCCATGGACATCGCGCGCGCCGCGGTCGCGCTGGCGCTGCCGTTCGTGACCGAGGTCTGGCAGGTGTACGTCCTCGTCCTGGTGCTCCAGTCGGCGTCGGCGGCCTTCACGCCGACGTTCCAGGCGGCCATCCCGGAGGTCCTCCCCCGCGAGGACGACTACACGAAGGCCCTGTCGCTGTCGCGGCTCGCGTACGACCTGGAGAGCCTGTGCAGTCCCGCGGTCGCGGCCGTGCTCCTCGCCCTGGTCGGCTACCAGTGGCTGTTCACCGGGACCGCCATCGGGTTCCTCGCCTCGGCGGTCCTGGTCGTCTCGGTGGTCCTCCCGAAGCCCGCCCCGCCTCCGGGGGCCGGCGGACGGTGGGCCGCCACCACGCGCGGGTTCCGGCTGTACCTCGCCACGCCCCGGCTCCGGGCCCTGCTGCTGATGCACCTGGCCGTGGCCGCCGCGACCGCGATGGTCGTCGTCAACACGGTCGTCCTCGTCCATGACGGGCTCGGTCGCGGCGGCGGTGCCGTCGCCGTCGCGTTGGGGGCCTTCGGCATCGGCTCGATGACCGCCGCGCTGCTGCTGCCGCGGCTCCTGAAGCGCCTCACGGACCGGCAGGTCATGCTCCCGGCCGCATTCGCGCTCGGGGCCGGCCAGGCCGCGCTCGCCGCGGCGCTCGCAACGGGCACCCTCGGGTGGGCCGGGCTCCTCGCCCTGTGGTCGCTGCTCGGCGCCGCCACCGGTGCGATCCTGACCCCGACCGGACGCGTGGTCGCGGCCTCCTCGGCCCCGAACGACCGGCCCGCGGCCTTCGCCGCCCAGTTCTCGCTCTCGCACGGCTGGTTCCTCGTCACCTATCCCGCCGCGGGATGGCTTGCCGCCCAAGCGGACCTGGCTTCGGCCGCGACCGTGCTCGCCGTCCTCGCCGGGGCCGCCGCGATCACCGGGCTCGTCTGCTGGCCGAAGCGGGACGCCGCCACCGTCCCGCACGTCCACGCCCGGTTGGACCCCGACGACCCCCACCTGGCCGGCGCCCGGCCCGCGCCGGGCGGCTGGCGCCACGAGCACGACTTCGTCATCGACGGCCTGCACGCGCACTGGCCCGCGACCGGATCCGACGCGCCCTGCGACGCGAACCGGCGTTATCCGGCCGCGGCCGGAGCGCGCCGGTGACCGAGGCGCGCACCTCTTCCGACGGCGCGGCGAGGCCGCCTATCCGCGCGGGGCGTACATGATGACCGCGACGCCGAGCAGGCAGATGCCGGCGCCGACGAGGTCCCACCGGTCGGGGCGGAACCCGTCCACGACCATGCCCCAGGCGAGCGATCCCGCGACGAAGATCCCGCCGTACGCGGCGAGGACCCGGCCGAAGTTCGGGTCGGGCTGGAATGCGGCGACGAACCCGTAGGCGCCGAGGGCAACGATCCCGGCGGCGATCCAGAGCATCCCGCGGTGCTCGCGCAGACCCTGCCAGATCAGCCAGGCCCCGCCGATCTCGGCGAGGGCGGCGAGCAGGAACAGGCTGATCGACCGGGCGGTGTCCATGCGCGCGAACCTATCAGCCCCGGTCGGCGCGGGTCGGCGCCGCGGCGCCGGGGAAGGGCAGCGGGCACGCGGGGGTGTGCGCGCAGGTCTCGAGGTCGTCGCACCCGGCGGTCAGGGCCTCCTCCAGGAGGGCGGCGACGGCCTCGAGTTCGGCGATGCGCGCCTTGACCTGGTCGAGCTTGACGCGGGCGCCGTGCTGCAGGCCGCCGTCGGGACCGCGGCGCCGACCGGTCAGCGCCGCGATCTCGTCGAGGCTGAATCCGAGCCGCTGCGCGGCCTTGATCGCTCGCAGCCGGTCGACGGCCTCGGCGGGGTACAGGCGATGGCCGCCGAGGGTTCGGGCGGCGGGGGCGATGAGCCCGCGACGCTCGTAGTAGCGCAGTGTCTCCCGGCCGACCCCTGCCGCCTCGGCGACCTGCCCGGGCCGCATCGACGCGGTCACGAGGACGTCCGCGCGGCTTCGGCCTGGGCGGCGATGCCGTCCAGGACGCCGGCGCGGTGCTCGGGGACGGCGATGTCGAGTTCGAGCCGTCCGGTGCCGGCGGTGAGCTGGAACGTGAAGAAGCCGCAGCAGTCGGCCTCGCGCAGCGACAGGTCGGCGGCGCGCGCGGCCACCGCCGGATCCGGGGAGAGGCCGAGTCGCAGCCGGGTCGGCTCGAGTCGTTCGACCGACCGCACCGCCGCGGCGAACAGGTCGTCGAACGCGGCCAGCCGCGCGGCCCGGTCGGCCGCGGGCAGGAGGCACGCGTCGTCGGCGATCCACGTCGGCACACCCCGGGTCGGGAAGCCGCCGGCGTCACCGGCCGCGGCGGTCGAGAATGCGGTCATGTCGCTCGCCTCCTGCAGGTCATGGGCCGGGTAGACCACAACCGTAAACCCGTACCCCGGTACCGGATGCAACCCGAACGTCGCGCAGATCACCGGCGAGTCCCCGACACGCCGGTCCGTTGATCGGCAAATGCGACCCGGAGTCTGCGGAGGCGCGTGCTCCGCGCCGCCCAGGCCCCTCCGGGAGCGGGATCGAGGCGGCCGCTGCCGCACTATTGACCGAGCGCCGCTCTCGGGGAGCGGGGCGCCGGAACCGAGGAGAAGCCGATGGAAGCGCTCGAGCTGCAGCAGACCTACCAGGACCTCACCACCGCGCACGTCGCCGACGCGGCCCTGCGCCTCGGCGTCCCGCTCCGGTGCGCGCCCGCGACCGTCCGGCCGCTCTGGGACGGCGTCCACCTGGTCGGACGCGCCCGGCCCGCCCGCCACTACGGCAGCGTCGACGTCTTCCTCGAAGCCCTCGAACGAGCCGCGCCCGGTGAGGTCCTCGTCGTCGACAACGCCGGCCGCGCCGACGAGTCCTGCGTCGGCGACCTCATGGCCCTCGAAGCCCGCCAGGCCGGCCTGGGCGGCATCGTGATCTGGGGCCTGCACCGCGACACCGCCGAACTGCGCGCCATCGGCCTGCCCGTGTTCAGCCAAGGCGCCCTCCCCGCCGGGCCGCAGCGGCTCGATCCTCAAGAGCCCGAAGCGCTCACCTCGGCGAGAGTCGGCGAACACCTGGTCACCGCCGACGATGTGGTCCTCGCCGACGACGACGGCGTCCTGTTCGTCCCGCTCGCCCGCGCCGCCGACCTCGCCGCCGCGGCGGCCGCGATCCGCGACACCGAACGCCGCCAGGCCGCCCGCATGCGCCTGGGCACCGGACTCCGGGCCCAGGTCGCCTTCGCGGACTACCTCGCCGCACGCGACCTCCACGGCGCGACCTTCCGGCAGCACCTGCGCGCGATCGGCGGCGCCATCGAGGAGTGAGGCCCCCGAGGCGTCGCCCGGGTACGCGGCGGGACGTAGCGGGATATCAGCATTCGAGCGCATGCGCCCGATCCCGCGGCGGTCGAGGATCGAAGGAGCAACACTCTCCGACCGAACAGGATGATCCGATGTCACGCACGCGCCTCTCCCGCAGAGTCCTCCTCTCCTCCGCCGCCGCAGCCGCGCTCGCGGCGGGCCTCCCGTCCGCGGCCCAAGGCGCCGACGACCCGGTCGTCGCCTGGATCGACCGCCGGTCGCGGGCGATCGACACCACCGACCCGGCCGCCGGACTCGACGACCTGGAGCCGCTGCGGCGCGTCGTCGGCGCCGCGCCGGTCGTGGGCCTCGGCGAGTGGAGCCACGGCTCGCGCGAGCAGTTCCGCATCAAGCACCGCATGGTGCGGTTCCTGGTGGAGCGCATGGGGTTCCGCACCATCGCGTTCGAACAGGACTTCGCCCACGGCATCGAGATCGACCGGTACGTCCGCGGCGGCGACGGCGACGCGGCCGCACTCGTGCGCGGCATGTCCTCGCCTCTGTGGGCCACGCAGGAGATCGTGGACCTCATCGAATGGATGCGCGCCCGCAACGACGCACACCCCCACCGGAAGGTCCGGTTCTTCGGCGCCGACCTGCTCAGCCTGCGCGAGTCGAGCTTCACGGCCATGACCGCATACGTCGAGGCCGCCGCCCCCGACTGCCTGGACGAACTCACCGCGCACCTCGACCCGATCCGGCCCACCCGGCCGAACCAGATCCAGTGGTACCTCGGCCTCGACGAGGAGACGCAGCAGTCCATGATCGCCGACGCCAAGGCCGCGCTCGCACTCATCGAGGAGCTGCCGTCCGAAGTGGATGCACAGGAACGCGAATACGCCGAGCAGCACGCCCGCGCCGTGATCGGCTGGCACGAGTACTACGCGGTCGACCCGGGACTCCCCCGCGACGTGCGCGAGGTGTTCATCGCCGACGCGATCCAGTGGTGGCAGCGGGTGGAAGGCGGCCGGACCGCCTACTGGGCGGCCAACATCCACACCAGCGCCGCGGCCTCGACCACGTACGCGACGCCCGCCGAGACGACGACGTTCCGGTACGCCGGAGGGCACCTGCGGCATCGGATGGGGCGCGCGTACCGCTCGATCGGCACGGTCTTCGGCGAAGGCGTCGTCAACGCCCAGTACTTCCCGGTCGTCGAAGTCCCGGTCGGGCCGCCTCCGGAGGGCCTCCTCGACGCGACCCTGGGCAGGGCGAAGCGGGAGCACTACCTGCTCGACCTGCACGCCGACGCGCCCGAGCCGGTGCGCCGGTGGCGCGAAGGGCCGGTGACGACCCGGATGATCCACCCCGACCTCGAAGCGGGGCAGGACGGCGCGCAGTACGTCATGTCCACCGACCCGCTGATCGGGACGTTCGACGCGATCGCCTACCTCGCCGCCACCGGTCCGAGCACCCTGCTCGACTGAACCGCGGGGTGAGGCCGCCGGGGCCTATGCCGACCGGTCGGGCCGGGAGGCCGCGGGCTGCTATGCGGAACCGACGGAGGCGTGTTTGGATCAGAGCGTGTCAGATGAGGAGATCCTCACGGAACGGCTCCGTGAAGCAGGTTATGCCGCAATGAGAGTGGAGCAGGCCGTCGGCGGAGTGGTCGCGGTCGCCGGGCTGGTCACGCTTCAAGACGGCTCGCAGGTCTTCGCCAAGACGCTGCCCGGTCCGGCCCTGGACGTGTTCGTCGTCGAAGCCGCCGGCCTCGCAGCGCTTCGCGATGTCGGCGGCTCGAACACTCCCGACGTCCTGCACGCCTCCGAACGGCTGCTCGTGCTCGAGAAGATGGAGCCGCGCCGCGACGACGAGGACTTCTGGGAGCGGCTCGCGCACATGGTGGCCGCGCTGCACACGTCGACCGCCGGCGACCGGTTCGGGTGGCACCGCGACGGCCGGCTCGGCCGGCTGCGCCAGGACAACACCTGGGACCGGAACGGCCACAGGTTCTTCGCCGAACGGCGCGTCCTGCGCTGGCTGACCGAGCCGCCGGTCGAGGCGGCATTCGACCGTGAGGAGCGCCGGGCGCTCGAACGGCTGTGCGCCGCCCTGCCGGACCTCATCCCGCCGCAGCCGCCGTGCCTGACCCATGGCGACCTCTGGCGGGAGAACATCGTCGCCACCGGTGACGGCGACCCGGTGCTGATCGACCCGGCCGTGTCCTACTGCTGGCCCGAGGCCGACCTCAGCATGCTGTGGAGCTCGCCGCGCCCGCCCGCCTCCGAGCGGTTCTTCGCCGTGTACCGGGAGATCGCGGGTCTCCACGACGGCTGGGAGGAGCGGATGCCGATCCTGCATCTCCGGGAGCTGCTCAGCATCATCGCCCATGATGACGACGACTGGGGCGCAGCGGAAGCCGTCCGGACCGTCATCGCGCCGTTCAAGCGCCGCAGCGAGAGCTGACGGCCGAGGGCGGGCGTGCCCGCGGACGATCGGTCGGCCCGGCATCGTCCTCTTCAGACGGTCGGGCTGGCGCTCAGCGCGTCGAACCGCGTCGGCCGACCGTGCAGCGGGGTCGAACGCCCTGTCCCGATTCGTCCGGGACAGGAGGCGCCGCATCGATTCGCGGCGGGAACTCGTCTGACTTCTGAGAGGCGCTGTCTCGAGCACCCTCCGAAGAAGTGGAGAATCCGATGCGCAAACGAATCGCCGCCGTCCTGCTCGCCCTCGCCGCCGCGGCGGCGCTCACCTTCGCGTCCGCCGCGCCCGCCGCCGCGGGCAACACCTGGCCGGGTTCCGGCTCGATCGGCACGCACAGCGAAGTGGGCTGCTGCTGACGGTCCGCGAGCAACCGCGGAGCGGCCGGAGCGCGGCATGCGGCGCACCCCGCTGCCGCGCCGCCGGCGCGTCCCGGCCCCGGCCCGCGCCGGGGCCGGGACTTCACGCCCGACAGCGGATGACAGGACCGTCGGGGGAAGCGACCGCCGCTCGATCAGTCGGTCATCGCCTTCATCGGCGCACGCAAGGCGACGGCTTCGCGGACGAGGCCGTGCAGCGCCGCGGTGAACGCATCGTCGATGTGGGGTCCGAGCACGTCGGCAAATGCGGCGACGTCGGCCGCGGCCACCGCCGCGCCGAAGTGCTCGTCGGCGCCGCACCATCCCCGGTCCTCGTTCCAGTCCCGGACCAGCCGCGGCAGCGCGGCGTATCCGTCCGCCGGAGCCGCTTCCAGGACCTCCTCGATCGCCCAGTCCAACCGGATCCGGTCCACGTCCACAATGGAGAGCGACCCTCCCCGCTCGTACCAGAACCGGTACCGGCCCATGCACAAGCGTCCGCAACTGCACGCGGGATCGAGGAACGCCGCGACCGACACGACCTCGACGATCCGTTCGGCGACCCGGCCGTCCACGAACGCGGTCCATCGTTCCTCCACGGTCGCACCATAACGCGCCGGCGCACACCGCGCCGCTACGCGACCGGGAGGAAGACGCGCATCGCGGAGCCGCCGCGCTGGGCCCACCGGTGGTAGGGCACGAGCCGCACCTCCTGCGGCGGGAAGTCCCAGCCGGAGCGCTGCGGACGGGCCCGGAACGGGACGCCGCCTTCGGCGACGTCCGGCGCGGTGCGGGCGGTCATGCGGACGACGGCACCGTCGCCTTCGGCGCGCGGCGCCGCCCGGGTGTCGATGCGGAGCCGGTCGATCGGCAGGTCGTCCGGGAGGTCGACGGTCTCGGCGCACAGCACCACCGGCCCGCGTTCGACCGCGACGCATCCGCGTACGGCGTCGATGCGCTCGTCCGGCCAGGTCAGGCGCGGCCCCATCGGCAGTTCGAGGACGACGGCGGCGCCGGGTGCGAGCACGCCCCGCACCGATGCCCAGCCGGGCTCGGCGGCGCGCCGGCCGTGCGGGCCGGTCACGGCCGCGCCGGCGGCCCAGTCCGGGATGCGCAGGCGCAGTTCGACTTCGCGGTCGGGCGCCTCGAGCACTTCGATGCGGACGGTGCCTTCGAGCGGGTAGGTCGTGTCGACCCGCAGGGCGAGCGGTCCGCCGTCGAGCTCGACGCGGATCTGGCCGGGCGCGTACTGGAGGAGGGTGAGGGCGTCCCCGTCGACCGCGGCCGCGTACGCCTGCCAGGAGGCGAGCGTGCGGGCCAGGTTCGTCGGGCAGCAGGAGACGTCGAACCACGGGGCCCGGACGCCGCCTTCGGCGCGCGGGTTGACCTCGCCGGGCTTGACGTCGGCCGCCGCGGTCCGCTGGTGGAGCGGGTTGGCGTAGAAGAAGGAGCGGCCGTCCTCGCTCGGCGACGCGGCGATGACGTTGTAGAAGGTGCGTTCCATGAGGTCGGCGTACTCGACGCGGCCGGTGGCGAGGTAGAGCCGCCAGGAGACCATGTTCGAGGCGATGCCGGCGCAGGTCTCGCAGTAGGCGCGGTCCGGGGGCAGCTCCCAGTCCTCGCCGAAGCCCTCGTCCTGGTGGCGCGAGCCCATGCCGCCGGTCAGGTAGGTGCGCCGCTCGACGGTCCGGGCCCATTGGCGTTCGAGGGCCCGGAGGAGGTCGGTCCATCCGGTGTCGACGGCGACGTCGACGGCGCCGGCGGCGAGGTACAGGGCGCGGACGGCGTGGCCGCGCCAGGCGTCGGCCTCGATCACCGGGACGTCGTCCTGGAAGTAGGAGGCGTCCAGCAGCGCGACGGGTTCGAGCGTGCCGTGGCCGCGGCGTTCGACGAACCGGCGCGCCTGTTCGAGGTAGCGCGGCTCGCCGAGCGCGCGGCCGAACTCGGCGAGGCCGACCTCGATCTCGGGGTGGCCGCAGATGCCTTGGCGCCCTTCGGCTCCGAATTCGCGGCACACGTGGTCGGCGGCGCGGCGGGCCACGTCGACGAGCTTGTCCTCGCCGGTGGTGCGCACTCGGGCGACGGCCGCCTGGAGCAGGTGGCCGGTGCAGTACAGCTCGTGCCCCGAGGAGAGGTCCGAGTACCGGTCGGCCTGTCCGGGGTGCCCGTAGCAGGTGTTGAGGTAGCCGTCGTCGTCCTGGGCCGCCGCGATCCGGTCGGTGAGCGCCTCGAGGGTCTCGTTCGCCCAGGCGTCGCCGGTGCGGCCGTGCTCCCACGCGAGCGCTTCGACGAGCTTGTAGATCTCCGAGTCGGAGAACTGCCAGCCCGGCCGCGGCCCGGCGGTGTCGCCGTCGGCCGTGCGGTCGAAGTTCGCGATCCAGCCGAGGCGCTCCATCCACTCCAGGCAGTGGCGCAGGGTCGCGGTCGAGTTCGTCTCCTGGAGGCCGCCCCAGAACCCGCCGGCGAGGCGGTATTCATCGAGTGCGATGCCGCGCAGGCGGTTCGCGGTCGGGGCGACGGGCAGGGACCTGGTGGTGGTGCCGGGCTTCAAGGTTCAGTCCTTCACGGCCCCGGCGGTCACGCCGGCGGCCACATAGCGCTGGGCGACGACCAGGAGGATCGCCGCGGGGAGGGAGGCGATGACGGCGGTGGCCATGATCGCGTTCCACTGGGTCGTGTTGTTGCCGATGTACTGGTAGATGCCGAGGGTGATGGGGATGTACTCCCCGGAGCGGCTGAGCGTGGACGCGAAGATGAAGTCCGACCAGGCCCACAGGAACGCGAACAGCGCCACCGTCAGGGTCGAGTTGCGGCACAGCGGCAGGACGACCTTGGTGAAGGTCCCCCATGCGCTCGCGCCGTCCATGCGGGCGGCGTGCACGAGTTCGCGCGGGATGCCCGCCATGAACGTCGAGTACAGCAGGACCGCGAACGGGACCGCCACGGTCGAGTCGGCCACGATCAGGCCCCACACCGAGTTGAGCAGGCCGAGCCGCACGTAGATCGCGTAGAAGCCCATGGCCATGACCACGGCCGGGATCATCTGGGCCACCAGCAGCAGGAAGTTCAGCGACCTGCCGCCCTTGAGGTTCAGGATCGCCAGCGCGTACGCGGCGGGCGCGGCGATCGCGACGGTGAGGGCGACGCAGCCGAGTCCGATGCCGAGGCTGGTGCCGAGCGAGGGGAGCTGCTGCGAGAACGCCGCGGTGTAGCCCTCGAAGGTCGGGTCGGCGGGGAACCAGCTCGGCGAGCTGCGGCGCAGGTCGCTGGCGTCGGTGAGCGAGACGTTCACCATCCAGTAGACCGGGAAGAGCATGACGGCGGTGAAGACGACGCCGAGGGCGGTCTTCCACCATGGACGGTCGGTCATGACTTCTCCCAGGAGCGCTGCATCCGCACGTGGATGAATCCGAAGACGAGGGCGATGACGATGAGCAGGTTGCCGATGGCGGCGGCCGGCGAGAAGTCCGGCTGGCCGGTGCCGAACGCCTCCCGGTAGGACCAGACCGCCAGGGTCAGCGAGGCGTTGCCGGGGCCGCCGGTGGTCATGATCCAGATGACGTCGACGACCTTGAGCGTGTAGATGAATCCGAGGAGCAGCGTGATCGCCGAGACCGGCCGCAGGAGCGGGAAGGTGATGCGCCAGAACTGCTGTCGCGGGCTCGCGCCGTCGAGGGCGGCGGCCTCGTAGACCTCGCCGGGGATCTGCTGGAGTCCGGCGTGGAGGATCACGAGGTTGAACGGGATGCCGAGCCAGATGTTCGCGATGATGACGGCGGTCAGCGCGGTGTCGGGCGAGGTGAGCCAGTTGATCTGCTCGCCGCCGAAGGCCTGGACGACCGAGTTGACGATGCCGTGGTCGGAGTTGAGCATCCACGCCCACGTGGAGGACGAGACGATCAGCGGCAGGAGCCACGGCACCAGGAACAGGGCGCGCAGGACGGCGGAGAGGCGGAAGTTCGCGTGGAAGAACCGCGCGAGTCCCAGGCCGATCGCGTACTGGAAGGCGATGGAGACCAGGGTGAACAGGGCGGTGTTGACCAGGGCGGTGGGGAAGGCGTTCGCGGTGAACACTTCGGCGTACTTCTCGAAGCCGACGAACGCGGGGTCGCCGAGGACGAAGGAGCGCACGGTGTAGTCGTGGAGACTCAGTTCGATGTTGCGCCACAGCGGGTAGGCGTAGAACACCGCGAGGTAGGCGAGGAGCGGTGCGGCGAAGCCGATCGCGGTCCAGGTGCTCGCCGAGCCGGGCGCCCGCTTGCGGGCGCGCCGTTCGGGAGCCGGTGCGGCGGGCCGGGGGCCCGCCGCACCGTCGGACGCACGGCCGGTCCGGTGGACCGAGGTCGTGGTCATGGTGAGTGTGCTCCGATCAGCCGAGCGCGGCTTCGGCGTCGGCCTGGGCCTGGGCGAGCGCGTCGGCGGGGGTCGCGGATCCCGAGAGCGCGTTCTGGACCGCGGTCCACAGTGCCTCGGAGATCTTCGGGTAGTCGGTGCCGAGGTTGTCGCTGGTGCGGCCCTTGGCTTCGCGGACGGCGGCGACCCACGGTTCGAGTTCGGGCTCGGCCGTCAGCAGCGCGTCCTGGCCTTCGGCGGTCGGCGGGATGTAGTAGGCGAAGGTGGTCGCGGTCTCGACGAAGCCCTCGGGGGTGGTCATGCACTCCACGATCTGGCGGGTCACGTCGTACCGGTCGGTGTCGGACTGGGCGGGGGCGACGATGAACTCGCCGCCGGTGGGTGCGGGCGCGGCGCCGCCGTTCATGGCCGGGATCTGGACGAGCCCGGTCGCGAACTCGGCTTCGGCGGCGCTGTTGACCTGCCAGGTGCCGTTGACGGCGAAGGCGAACTCGCCGGTGAGGAACTCCTCCCAGGTGGTGTTCTGGGAGTTGGTGAGGACCGAGTTGGGGGCGTAGCCGGCGTCGAGCCAGCCCTTCCACAGCTCCAGGGCCGCGACGGCTTCGGGCGAGTCGAGGTCGCGCAGGTCGGCGCCGGCGCCCCAGAACCAGGGCAGGAACTGGAAGGAGCCTTCTTCGGTGCCGATGGCGGCGAAGGTGATCCCCTGGTCGCCGTTACCGGTAACTTGGGCGAGCGCCGAGGTCAGGGAGTCCCAGTCGGTGATCGAGGCGGGGTCCACGCCGGCGGCGGCGAGGATGTCGGCGTTGTAGTAGATCGCCAGCGTGTTGGCGCCGATCGGGATGCCGTACGCCTGGTCGTCCACGACGCCGGCGGCGAGCAGGTTCTCGTCGACGCCCGAGACGTCGAGGCCGAGTTCGTCGACGGTGGTGAGCATCTCGGTGTCGGCCAGTGTGGACACCGCGGGGTTGTCGAGCAGGATGATGTCCGGGCTGGTGCCCTCCTGGGCGGCCAGCAGGGCGCGGTTGGTCAGGTCGGTGGTGTCGGACGCGGTGCGCTCGATGGTCACCCCGGCCTCCTCCCCGCAGGCGTTGACGCGCTCGGCCCACGCGGAGCTCTCGTCGTGCTGGGGGTAGGGGTCCCACCAGGTGTAGGTGTCGGCGTCTCCGCCGCTGCCGCTGCCGCCCCCGGAGGAGCAGGCGGCGACGACGGCCAGGGCGGCGGCCGCGGCGAGGGCCCCGGCCGACCTGGCGAGGGGCAGGGATCGGTACTTCATGGTTGTTCCTCCTTGAACGGTTCCCGGTCGGCGGCGTCGCCTGCCGGGGTGAGGGGCGGTGCTCGGCACGGGCGTCACCGCGCGGGCGGCGGGGCCGTGGAGCCCCGGTCGACCAGTTCCGGTGCGACGAAGCGGACGACGTGGGGGGCGTCGTCGGTGAGTTCCTTCTCGATGCGGCGCACGAGCTGCCGGACGGCCATGCGGCCGAGCCGGTCGGGGGCGCTCTCGATCGAGGAGAACGGGAGCGAGAAGGTCCGGGCGAACTCGTCGGAGTAGCGGCCGATGACCGAGAGGTCGGCGGGGGCGGTGAGGCGCCGCTCGTGCATCACGGTGGGCAGGGCCGCGGCGGCGGCTTCGTTGTTGAGCAGCAGGCCGGTCGTCTCGGGGTGGGCGTCGAGCAGGGCGTGCAGGTCGCGTCCGATGTCGGGTTGCGAGGACGAGCCGTGGACGACGCGCAGGTGGACGCCGCGGACGGCGGCGGTTTCGAGCGCGGCGTTCTGGAGGCGCCAGACGTAGGCGCCGCCGCGTTCGATGACGTGCTCCGGCTGGGAGACCAGGAGCAGTTCGCGGTGGCCCAGGCCGGCGAGGTGCTCGACCATGGCGCGGCCGGCCTCCTCGAAGTCGAGGTCGAACACGTCGACGCCGGTGCAGTCGCCGGGGAGGCCCACGAGCGCGCCGGGCTGCGGCGCGGCGCGCAGGACGGGGAGGCGCTCGTCGTGCTCGGCGACGTTGAGGAGCACGACGCCGTCGACCATGCGGGAGTCGGTGAGGCGCTTGAGCGCCGCGGGTCCGTCGGGGTCGGAGCTGAGGAGGATGTCGTATCCCAGGTCGCGGGCGGTGTTCGCGACGCCCTGGATGTACTGGAGCATCGCGGGGGCGAACTCGTCGGGCAGGAACTGGGCGAGCAGGCCGATGACCATGGCGCGCGAGGTGGCCAGGGCGCGGGCGCCGGCGTTCGGGGTGTAGCCCAGTTCGGCCGCGACCTCGGCGACCCGCCGGCGTACCTCGTCGGACACGGACCGCTTGCCGCTCAACGCGTACGACGCCGTGGACCGGGCGACGCCCGCGGCGCGGGCGACATCGCCGATGTTGACCATCGAAGCTCCTCATGTGTCCATCGTCATTCGAACCGGTTCGAAGCATAGCCCTCGCGTTTTGAGAATGCAACCGGGGCCTTGGAGAGATCTGCCAGCACAAGAGCCGTATATATCGAAGGACTTGCATCGAACGAAGTTCGAAACTAGCCTCTGCGGAACAGAGAACCGTCGAACCGGTTCGAACCCTCAATGAGGAGACGACATGCACCTTCCCTTGAAACGGACGGTCGCGCGGGCCTGCGCGGTCGTGCTGATCGTCGGGGCCGCGGTGGCCGGGGCCGCCGTCCCGGCCAGTGCCGCGGGCCTGACCCTGACCGTCGACGTCGGCCAGGTCGTGCGGCCGGCGACCCAGGTCGCCTCGGGCGGCCTCTACGGCGTCGGCTCGGACGGCCAGCCGACCACGGCGATGCTCCTGCCGCTCAACCCCACCAGCTTCACCCAGCCCGCCCCCGGCACCACCCACCTCGGCAACGGCGCGACCGAGCCGTGCTGCGACTCCCTCGACGTCGCGAACAACATCACCCGGGCCGGCGCCCAGCAGTTCATCCGCATGCCGGACATCTACCCGACGTTCCCCTACGACTGGCAGGGCTGGACCGACTGGGAGACCAAGGTCCGCACCATGGTCAACGAGCGCCTGGCCGCGACCGGCACGACGAACATCCACGGCTGGGAGCTGTGGAACGAGCCCGACTGGACCTGGGACACCGCCGAGGCCGGCTCGTTCAACGACGGTTGGACGCGCACCTACCGGCTGGTGGACTCGCTCGATCCGGTCACGCCGATCGTCGGCCCGAGCTGGTCGTGGTACGACCACGACCGCATGCTGTCGTTCATGACGCACGCCAAGAGCACGAACACCGTTCCGGACGTGATCGTCTGGCACGAGCTCGGGAACATGGACTGGGACAACTTCGACGACCATGTCGCCGACTACCGGGCGATCGAGCGCTCCCTGGGCATCTCGCCGCGGCCGATCGCGATCAACGAGTACAACAGCTTCGACCAGATGGACATCCCGAGCGTGGCCCTGCACTGGATGGCCGTGCTGGAGCGCCACGGCGCCCGCGAGGCCCACCGCGCGTACTGGTTCGAGGCCGGCACCTTCGACGGCCTGTTCACCCTCCAGAACCAGCCGACCGCCTCGTACTGGCTCTACCGCTGGTACGGCGCGATGACCGGCAACATCGTCAAGACCACGCCGCACTCCTGGCTCGACGGCGTCGCCTCCTACGACTCCACCCTCCGCCGCGTGAGCGTCGTCTTCGGCGGCGACTGGGGCGACAACACCGTGCGCGTCAACGGCCTCGGCGCCCTCGGCACCAGCGTCAAGGTCGAGGTCCTGTACACGCCCGGCTCCGGCCGCCACACCGCGGTCACCGCGCCGACCCTCGTCTCCAGCACCACGATGACGACCAGCGGCGGCTCGATCTCGGTCCCGGTGGCCGGCATGAACGCCGAGGGCGCCTACCAGCTCGTCGTCACGCCCGCGGGCGGCCCGACCAGCACTTGGCAGCAGGTGTACGAGGCCGAGAACAACACCGTCGTCAACGCCCAGACCCGCTCCTCGTCCAGCGCGTCGAACGGCTTCTACGTCGGCGGCATCGACAACGACACCGACATGCGCTCGGACTCCTTCGTCGACTTCACCGTCAACGTTCCGACCGCGCGCAGCTACACGATGACGATCCGGTACGCCAACGGGACGGGAGCCGCCTCGACCCACGGCCTCGCCTACAACGGCGGGGCCTGGTCGACGGTCTCCTATCCGCCGACCGCCGGCTGGGGCCAGTTCGGCACGGTCACGGTCACCGTCACCCTCAAGGCCGGGTACAACGTGATCCGCCTGGCCAAGGGTTCGCCGAACTTCGCCGGCGGCACCGGCTACGCCTACCCCGCCCCCTCCGGGCTCGCGTCACCCGGGGGGGGGCCGCCCCGTGGCTCGGGCCGGCCCCCGCCGCTGCCGGTCGTCGTGGCGCGGTTCAGGGCCTCCGCAGCTCCGCGACCCGGCGTTCGAGGAACCGGTGTTCGGCGGGCGAACGCACCAGGGCCAGCGCGCGGTCGTACTCGGCGCGGGCCTCCTCGGCGCGGTCGAGCCGGCGCAGGAGGTCGGCGCGCACGGCGGGCAGATAGTGGTAGCCGGCGAGGTCGATGCCGTCCAGGATCCCCAGGGCGCCTTCGAGGTCGCCCGCTTCGGCGATGGCGGCGGCCCGGTTGAGCTCGACCACCGGGGAGCCGGTGAGCCGGGCCAGCTCGCCGTAGCGGGCGGCGATCCGCGGCCAGTCCGGGACGTCGGCCAGGTGCAGCGCGGCGATCTCGGCCTGGAGGACGTACGGGCCGGCGCCGGGACGCCGGGCGCGGTCGAGGGCGGCGCGGCCGGCCGCGATCCGGTCGGTGTTCCACAGTGAACGGTCCTGGTCGGCGAGGAGGACGACCTCGCCGTCGCGGAACCGGGCCGCGCGGCGGCCGTCGCCCAGCAGCATGAGCGCCAGCAGGCCGTGGACCTCGGCCTCGTCGGGCATGAGGTCGGCCAGGGCGCGGCCCAGCCGGATCGCGTCGCCGGCGAAGCCGCCGTCCCCGCGGTCGTACCCCTGGTTGAAGATCAGGTACACGACCGCGAGCACCGCCGCGAGCCGGTCGGGCAGCAGATGCGCGGCGGGCACGCGGAAGGGGATGCCGGCCTCCCGGATCTTGCGCTTGGCGCGGACGAGCCGCTTCGCCATGGTCGCCTCGGGGACGACGAACCCGCGGGCGATCTCGGCGGTGGTCAGGCCGCCGAGCGTGCGCAGCGTGAGCGCGACCTGGGCTTCGAGCGCGAGCGCCGGGTGGCAGCAGGTGAAGACGAGTTCGAGCCGCTCGTCCGGGATCGCCGTCGCGTCCATGGTGTCCTCCTCCGCCGGCCCGGGGACCGCGAGCAGCGGGAGCTTGGCCGCGAGCGTGCGGTCGCGGCGGATGCGGTCGACCGCGCGGTTGCGGGCGGTGGTCAGCAGCCAGGCCCGGGGGCTGCGCGGCTCGCCGTCGCGGGCCCAGCGTTCGGCGGCGATCGCGAACGCCTCCTGGGCGGCCTCCTCGGCGAGGTCGAAGTCGCCGAGGAAACCGACCAGGTTGGCCAGGATCCCGCCCCACTCGTCGCGGAACACCTGCTCGAGCACGGCTAGCCCCCGACGAGCGGGCGCACCTCGACCGCGCCGCCCATGCGGGCCGCGGGGATGCGCGAGGCGAGTTCGATGGCCGCGTCGAGGTCGTCGGCCTCGTAGACGAGCGTCCCGCCGAGCGCTTCCTTGACGGTGACGAACGGCCCGTCGGTGATCAGCGCGGCGCCGTCCTGGACGCGGACGGTCGTGGCCGTCTCGGGCGAGCCCATCCACGGGCCGGGGGTGACGCCGGGGGTGTCGTTGATCGCCTGGTAGCCCGCGGCGACCTCCTGCCGCTCCTCGTCGGTCAGCGCGTCCCACTCGGTGTCCCCGTGGTGGATCAGCAGCATGTACTTCATGGTCTCCTCCTCTGCCGGATTGTCACATGGGAGACGAACGGGACCGGGCGTACAGGACACCCGCGGCCGGGAGATCCGGCGCCTACCGCCGTCAGGCGGCGGCGCCGAACCCGCGCTCCCGCGCATCGGCGCGCCACGGCCGCAGCAGCTCCTTCCAGTCTCCCGGCCAGTTCGCCAGCGCGAGCATCGCCATGACCACCAGGTGCGCGGACACCGCGATGTTGTCGACGGCCGCCATGTGGTTGACGATGTGCGTGGTCACCGCGCCGGTGAGCAGCAGGACCATCGCCGCCGAGGCGAGGAACCTCGACCGCCGGCGCGGGATCACCAGCAGCACCGCGCACCCGAGCTCGACGGCGCCGACGACGATCGCGAACCAGGCCGGATAGCCCCATGCGACGAACCGGTCCCCGTAGTCGGGGCCGACGAAGGTAGGGCCCTGCCAGAACTTGGTGGCGGCGCCGAGCAGGAACTCGGCCGCCAGGGCCCAGTACAGAACGGTGAGCGGCCACCGGGGCCGCGATCGAGTCGCCATGTGGTCTCCTCTGAAGGTCTCGTCTTGCGGATGTCGCAGTGGAGACGAACGGAGGCGGCCCGGAAGGACACCGGCCCGGCATCGGAAGGACCGCACCCGCACCCACGAGTGCGGGGCGGGTGCGGCGGTCCCATGCGGCCGGGCGCTCAGGCGCGGCGGTTCAGGGCCGCGAACGCCGCCGCCGCGGCGGCCGCGAGTGCCGCGCAGATCCACAGTGCACCGTCGGTGCCGATGGCGTCCACCAGGGTCGCGACGATCGGGATGCCCGCGGCGGTGCCGATGTAGCGCATGGTGTTGTTCACGCCCGAGCCCATCCCGCCGCGGTCGGCCGGGACGCTGTCGATGCTCAAGCGGGTCAGCGCGGGGTTGACGGCGCCGTAACCCGCCCCGGCGACGAGGAGCGCCGGGACCGCGTGCCACCAGGACCAGCCGTCGACCAGCCCCACCAGCAGCGCCGAACCGGCGCCCGCGACGACCAGCGCGGCCACCAGGAGACCCCCGGCGGAGAGCCTGATCCGCTTGACCTGCAACGAGACCGCGAACGCCGAGACCGACCAGATCGTGACCACCACGGCCGTCGCCACCGGCCCCACGGTCCGCTCGTGCTGGAGCACCGTCGGCAGATAGCTCATCATGCTGATGACCGCGACGCCCGTGACCAGCGCGCCGAGCGAGGCCACCAGGAACGCCGGACGCGCGAACAGCGCTGGGTCGAGCATCGGCTCGCGGCCGCGCAGTTCGACGAGGACGAACGCGGCCGTGAACCCGGCCGCGGCGGCGAGGAGCGCGATGACCACCGGGTCCGACCAGTCCTGGCGGCCGAGCGTCAGCCCCGACATGAGTGCGGCGACGCCGAGTCCCAGGGTGACCGTCCCGGCCGCGTCGGCCCGGCGCGGGCGCTCGGCCCGCGACTCGGGGAGGATCGCGGGGGCGGCCAGGGCCAGGCCCGCCGCGGACGCCGCGTACAGCCAGTACGGGCCGTTCCAGCCCAGGGCGGCGTCGAGGAGGGCGGCGAGGATCGCGCCCGCGCCGACGCCGAGGCCCATCATCGCGCCGTAGAGGGAGGTGGCCCGGCGCCGTTCGGCGGCGCCGGTGAAGATCGCGCCGGTGATGCCCAGGCTCGAGGTCAGCAGCGCGGCGCTGGCCGCGCCCTGGACCACGCGCGCGGCGGCGAAGACGACCGTGTTCGGGGCCAGCGCCGCGAGCAGGACGGCGGCGGCGAAGAGCCAGGCGCCGATGACGAGGACCTTGCGGCGGCCGTGGTTGTCGGCGAGGCTGCCGGAGGTGAGCAGCGGGACGGCCAGTCCGAGGGAGACGGCGTTGATGATCCAGGTCTGACCGGTGGCGCCGGCGTCGAAGTGCGCGGCGGTCTGCGGGGCGAGGATCAGGGGCGTCGAGTAGTTGAGGATCACCAGCAGCGGGGCGGCGCAGAGGACGGCCAGAGCGGCGCCGGTCCCGGCCCGGGGCCGGGCGAGTGTCGTCGTCATGGGGGACTCCTAGGTTCGTTCATTGAACCATCGGAGCGTAGCAGTGTTGGTTCAGTCATTGAACCGGGGTAGGATGCGGGCATGGCACTCGGCAAGGACTACGTCGGACAGGACTGCTCGCTCTCGCGCGCGCTCGAGCTGCTCGGCGAGCGGTGGACCCTGCTGGTGGTGCAGAACGCGCTCTACGGGGTGCGGCGCTTCAGCGACTTCCAAGTCCGCCTTGACATCCCGAAGGCGGTCCTCTCCGACCGCCTGGGCCGCTTGACCGCGGGCGGGGTGCTGGAGAAGCGCCAGTACCAGCCGTCGCCGCCGCGGTACGAGTACCTGCTCACCGACGCCGGGGTCGAGCTGTGGCCGGTGGTGTACACCCTCAGCGTCTGGAGCCACCGCCACATCGGCGGCGAGCCGCCGCGGCTGTTCCGCCACGCCGAGTGCGGCAGCGGGCTGCTGCCGACGAGCGACTGCCCCGAATGCGGGCCGGTCCCCCCGGGCGACGTCGAGATGTACCCCGGTCCCGGTCCCAAGCGCAGCGACCCGGTCAGCCAGGCCATGAACCGCCCGCGCCGGCTCCTCGAACCGGTCGTCCCGCTCTCGGGCTGACGGGCGGCCCGTCAGCCCGAGTAGCGTGCCGGCTCCGCCGCGGCCGGCCGGCGGCCCTGGCGGTCGCCCGCCTCCGGACCCGAAGGCGGGCGACCGGGTTCAACAGCCGATCCGCTCGGGGCCGAAGGCGACGTCGTCGTACCAGACGGTGTCGGCGTCGTTGCCGTAGCTCTCCCAGCCGAGCCGGAGGTCGGCGAGGTCGGGGTTCCAGGAGGGCTTGGAGAGCCACTGCGCGTCCACGTCGTGGGTCGGGACGCCGTCGACGGTGAGCCCCTCGACCGCTCGGCCGTCGACCCAGGTGGCGAGTTCGCCGCCGGCGATCCGGTACTCGACGCAGATCCAGGTGCCGACCGGGAAGGGCTCGCTGAGGGCGACGCCGGCGGGGCTCTGGGCGGGCAGGGTCGCGTCGTCGGACTCGCGGTTCCACTGGAGCATCGCGTTCTGGCCGCCCAGGCGCAGGTCGGTGCCGGCGTCGTTGCGGTCGTGCATGGCGATCATGGTGGTGTGGGTCGCGGGCTGCGGAGTGGTGTGCCGCATGTAGACGCGGAACCATTCGGCGTCCGCGGGCAGGTCGCGGCCGACGAAGACGTGGTTGCAGTAGGTGGCGCCGCCGTCGACGCGGATGGAGCGGTCGCCGCCGTTCGCCACCGAACTGTCCACTGTAGCCGTACCGGTGCCGGTGCAGTCCTGGGCGCCGACGGTCCATTCGCCGCCGGGGACGGTGCCGGTCTGGTCCTCGAAGCCGTCGCAGACCGCCCCGGCCGGGCAGTCGCCGGGCGGGTCGGTCGGGTCGTCCGTCGGGTCGTCCGTCGGGTCGTCCGTCGGGTCGTCCGTCGGGTCTTCGCTCGGCGTGTCGGTGGGGTCCTCCATCGGGCCGCAGTCGACGCCGTTGAGCTTGAACGTCGCGGGCGGGGCGCCCGAGCCGGAGACGACGAGCCCGAACAGCTCCCGGGTCTGCCCGGCCGCGACGGCCGCGTTCCAGCCGACGTCGGAGCCGGTGAAGGCGGTGCCGGACTGGCTCCAATCGACGTTCCAGGCGCTCTGGACCTGCGCGCCCGGCTTGAGGTGGAACTCGATCGTCCAGCCGTTCACGGCGCCGTCCTCGGCGGTGAGCGAGACGGCGGCCTGGTGGCCGCCGCCCCAGTCGCTGACGACCCGGTAGTCGAGCGCTTGGCAGCCGACGGCGTGCGCCGGGCCCGCCGCGACGGTCGCGATCGCTCCGGCGGCGACCGCCGCTGACAAGGCGACGGCCGCGGCGAGGCGCCGCGGCCGGGTCGGTATGGAAGCCATGCAGGTTCTCCTCTGCTCGGAATCCGCATCACCCAACCCGCCGCGGACGGACAATCTATCGATATTAATAAATATCATGATTCGGCAGTCCGTGGGAGCGCGCCAACGTTTCCGCGCCGATCCAGGGGGCCTCGAGCGAGCCGGGCCCGGCCCCCGGCGGACCGTCATAGGATCGAGCCATGACCGCGCAGCAGGACTTCGACGAGCTGTTCGACCGCGTGACCGTGCCGCGCCGGCGAGCGGACGCCGCCCGACTCCTGCAGATCATGCAGGAGGTCACCGGAGAAGAACCGGCGCTCTGGCCCGGGAGCATCATCGGGTTCGGCACCTACCACTACCGCTACGCGACCGGCCGCGAAGGCGACACGGTCAAGGTCGGCTTCGCCCCGCGCGCCTCGGCGCTGGTCCTGTACGGACTCATCCGGCGCTACGGCACCGGCACAGAGGACTTCGAGCACCGGGACCTGTTCGAGCGCCTCGGCACCTACTCGACCGGCAAGGGCTGCTTGTACATCAAGTACCTCGACGACGTCGACCTCGATGTCCTGAAGACGCTCGTCCGGCTCGCCCACGACGCGGACTGACCGGACTCCGCACACCCGAATCCGCAGGATCCGCCGTCGCGCATCCGCATTCGACCCGCCGCTGATCGGCGGCACCGCGTCCGCCGGCGTGCGCGGCGCCCGCTTCCGGGACCCCTCCCGCGCCCTCCGGGTTACACATGAGCGCGACGCCGAGAACCGAAGGGAGGCGGTCACGTGGGCATGCTCAGCGAAGGCCAGGCGATCGGCGACCACTACGAGGTCGAGCGCTTCCTCGGGCAGGGCGCCTTCGCCGAGGTCTACCGCGTCCGGCACCGGTTCCTCGGCCGCCAGGCCATGAAGGTCTTCAAGCACGTCGGCAGCCGCGAGGCCACGGAGGAGCTGCTCGGCGAGGCGATCCTCCTGTCGAGGATCGGGCACCCGAACATCGTGCGGGTCTTCAACGCGGACATCGTCGAGACCGACGCCGGCCGGTTCGGGTTCTTCACGATGGAGTACGTCCCCGGCGGGAACCTCGACGACTTCTGGCACGCCCACGGCGACCGGTTCACCCGCATCGGCGACGCGGTCGAGATCCTCCGGCAGATCTGCGACGGCCTCGCGGTCGCGCACGGAGAGCGCCCGCCGATCGTCCACCGCGACCTCACCCCGCAGAACATCCTCATCGGCTACCACCACGACGAGCTGCGGGTGCGCATCAGCGACTTCGGCCTCGCCAAGCGCACGGACCTCCTGACCGGGCTGGCGAGCGCCAAGGGCACGATCGCGTTCAAAGCCCCTGAGGCCCTGCGCTACCGGAAGGGCGACTCGCCCGCGGGCGACGTGTGGGCGGTCGGCGTCATCGCCTACCTCATGCTCACCGACACGCTGCCGTTCCACGACACGAGCTCCCCCGTCGCGTTCTTCGGCACCCCGCGCCGCGAGCCCCCGCCCTCGCCGCAACTGCTCAACCCCGAGGTCGACGACGAGCTGGCGGACATCGTCCTCGGCGCCCTGGAACCGAACCCGAGCCGCCGCATCCCCGACGCCGCCCGCCTGGGCGAGCGACTCCGGCACTGGCCCAACGGAAACGCGAGGTAGTCCCCCGCATGGTCACATCCAAACCCCTGTCGACCGACGCGGTCAAGAGCGAACTGGACCGCGTCCTCGGATCGCTCTCCGGCCGCTCCCTCTACCGCGGCAACGTCTTCCGGATCACCGGCCTGCCCGGGGACGCCTCACCGCGCCAGGTGCGCCGCGGCCGGGAGGAGCGCCTGAACCCGTACTTCGAACCGCCGGCCGGCGCCGACGCGGCGCCCCTGCCGCCCTCCGCCGACCCCGACGAACTCCACC
Organism: Glycomyces albidus; assembly: GCF_009451885.1. GTDB lineage: Bacteria > Actinomycetota > Actinomycetes > Mycobacteriales > Micromonosporaceae > Glycomyces > Glycomyces albidus. The sequence goes on along the minus strand of NZ_WIAO01000007.1, from coordinate 69,398 downwards.
ACGCCTTCGAAGGGCTGCGCGACCCGCTCCTGCGCCTCACCCACGAACTGCTGTGGCTGCGCCCCGACGCCGACGCCGGCGACCCGCACAACGTCGCCGTGCGGACGCACTGCGCCGCAATGGAAGCAGAAGAGGCGGGCGACCACTTCGAGACGATGTGGACCGACGCGCTCCGCGCCTGGGCGGCGGTCCTGGACGCGGAGGCGACCTGGACGTGGGCCAAGGCGAGGGTGCGTGCGATCGACGATCCGCGCCTGACGCTGGCCGCCGTCCGGGCGCTGCGCGAACGCCTCCCCGAGCACCTCCTCGGCGTCAGCCTCGCCCTCGCGGCGAGCGCCGCCGCCGACCGCCGCACCGCGGCGGCCGAGCGCCACATGCGCGTGCTGAACGAGTCGCCGTTCGGGAAGGACCTGGTGCGCAAGGCCGCGAGGAACGCGGTCCACGGCCCCGAGACCCGCATCAAGACCGCCTGCGAGACCGCGAAGGAGGCGTCCGACTCGCAGGGCCTCAAAGCGGCCCGGACCCTCCTGCTCGAGACGGCCGAGCCGATCCGGGTCGTCGAGGCTTTGATGGGCTTCGACGACCCGCTCAACCGCGCCTGCCGCGAGGAGGTCGCGAAGACCGCCAACCGCTGCGCCGTCGGCTACTTCAACCAGCGGCGCAAAGGCACCGGCATCGCACGCGTCCTCCAGGTGGCGCGCAAGGTCGCCGTCGCCAAGGCCACGATCGAGCTCATCGACGAGAACCTCGCGGTCGTCGAGAGCGAACCGCTGATCCGCGAGGTCCAGCCGCTCCTCGACCGCGGCAGGATCGACGCGGCCGCCGCGCGACTGCGGGCCTGGCACCGGTTGACCACCGACCCGGACCGCGAAGCGGCCCTGAAGAAGATCCTCGACGACCCCCGGCGCCTGGCCTCCAAGCCCTACAACAGCAATCCCGGCTGCATCTTCTTCATCGGCGCGCACCAGTACGGCAACCGGGACGAGCGGTCCGAGCCCGGATCGTCGGTCCAGACCCACATCGCGACCCTGTACCTGACCTTCCTGTGGATCCCGCTGGTGCCGTTGAGCGCCCACCTGGTCGGCCACGACCCCGCCACATGGGAGCGGGTCTTCGGAGGGCGCGTCCCCCTCAGCGAGGCCGCCCGGATCTACCGCGTGGTCGCACTGGTCGGGCTGCCGGCCCTGCTCACCGCCATGATCGCGGGCGCGCTGCCGGGCGTCTACGTGGGCGCCGTGGCCGCCTCGATCGCGACCGTATGCCTGGTGCTGCGCCGCGAGTACCTCCGCTCCTGGGCCAAGAAACGAGAGGAAGCAGCGTGACCGCGAACGTGAACGGGATCGGCGCCCGGCTGCGGCAGCGCCGCTTCCCGGCCGAATTCCGCATCGGGCCGCCCGTCCCGGCGGCGGCACCCGAACCGGAGCCGGCGGCCGCCGCACCACCGGAGCCGGTCCCGGACCCGGCCGGCCTCACCGACCGGGCCGTGGCCGACATCGTCACCGAGCTGTGGCGCACGAGCCGCAAGATCGGCGACCGGGGCGGCACCGCCGAGGTTCCCCGTTCGCAGCGGCAGGCGGGCCGCCACCTCGACGCCGCCTGGGACCGGTTGCAGGAGGCCGGCATCGAGGCGCAAGGGCACGACGGCATGCGGTTCGACGCCGGACTCGACCTGGACGTCCTGACCTATCAGGACGACCCGAACGTCCTCGAACAGCAAGTCCTCGAAACGATCCGGCCGTCCGTGTACCGCGACGGCCGGCGCATCCAGACCGGGCAAGTGATCGTGGCAATACCGAGCAAGGAGGCCGCACATGGCGACGCAGCGTGAAACCGTCGACTTCGGGATCGACCTGGGCACCACCAACAGCGCGATCGCGAAGGCCGAAGGGGCCGACGCGGTCGTCATCCGCAACAACCGCCAGCGGGAGTTCACGCCCTCGGCGGTCTACATGAGCGCATCGGGCAACGTCCACGTCGGCGACGCCGCCCGAGCCCGGGTGGAGGCCGACCCCGACAACGCCTGCGCCGAGTTCAAGCTGCGCATGGGCGAGCGCGGCGAGCACATGCGGTTCAAGGCCTCCGGTCGCTCGATGACACCCGAGGACCTCTCGGCCGAAGTCCTCAAGTCGCTGCGCGGCAACGTGACGGCCGGGACCGGCGAGTCCATCGAGGCCGCCGTCATCACCGTCCCCGCCGCGTTCTCGCTCGACCAGTGCGACGCCACCAGCCGGGCCGCCGCCCTCGCCGGGCTCGAGTTCGCGCCGCTGCTGCAGGAGCCGACCGCGGCGGCCTGGGCCTACAGCGTCCGGGATGCGCCGTCCAAGGCGTTCTGGCTCGTCTACGACTTCGGCGGCGGCACCTTCGACGCCGCGGTGGTGAAGATCGAGGACGGCGAGTTCACGGTCGTCAACCACGCGGGCGACAACTTCCTGGGCGGCAAGCGGGCCGACTGGGCGCTGGTGGAGGAGATCCTGATCCCCAAGGCCGAACGGGAGTACGGCCTGCGGAACCTGTCCCGGGACAACCGCCGCGCGGCGGGCAACATCGCGAAGCTCAAGGCCGCGGCCGAGAACGCCAAGATCGAACTGTCGCAATCGGAGGCGACGGACGTCCTGGTCGACCTGCGCCGCGAGGACGGCGAACTCGTCGACTTCCACCACGAGCTCACCCGGGCCGACGTCGAAGCCGTCACGCGCCCGCTGGTCGAGACCTCGATCGCGCTGTGCCGCCGCGCGCTCGCCGAGAGCCGCACCAAGGCCGGCGACATCGAACGCGTCCTCCTCGTCGGCGGCATGTCCCAGTCACCCGTGCTGCGGGAGATGCTCGCCGATCCGACCGAGGGCCTCGGCATCCCGCTCGACCACTCCCTCGACCCGGTCACGGTCGTCGCCCGCGGGGCGGCCATCTTCGCGGGCACGCAGCGGATCCCCAGGTCGCTCAAATCCAAGCCGACAGCGGCCCCCGGGACGGCGGCCCTCGAGCTGGAGTACGCGGCGGTCGGCCAGGACACCGACCCGCTCGTGGGCGGCCGCGCACGGGACGACGCCGTCCAGGACTGGACGGGCTGCACCGTCGAGTTCGCCAACCGGGAGTCGAAGCCGCCGTGGACCAGCGGCACCGTCGCGCTGCGCCCCGACGGCGGCTTCACCCTGCGGCTGCGCGCCGAGGAGAACACCAAGAACACGTTCGCGATCGTGCTGCGCGACCGGCATGGCACGCCCGTGGCGACCGATCCGACGAGCCTGACCTACCGCCACACGGGCCTCATCGGGGCGGCCCCGACCCTGAGCCACTCCATCGGCATCGGCCTCTCCGACAACTCGATCGAGACGGTGCTGGCCAAGGGCACCGAGCTGCCCGCGCGCAAGCGGACCGTCACGTTCACCACCGTGGCCGTGAACAAGCACGCCGGGACCGGCCTCATCCGGGTGCCCCTGGTGTCCGGGGAGCACCCGCGGGTCGACCGCAACACCGTCATCGGCCGGCTCGAACTGCGGCCCGCCGAGGTCAGGCGCGACGTCCCGGCCGGCAGCGAGGTCGAGGTGACCGTCAGCATCGACACCAGCTTCCGGGCCACCGCCGAGGCGTACGTGCCGATCCTCGACGAGGAGATCGAGATCGACGTCGACCTCGCCAGGTCGACCGCGCCCGGCCTCGCCGATCTGCGCGCCGACCGCGCCGAACTCGAGCACCGCTACGACGACCTGCGCGAGCGCGCCTCCGAGGTCGACGCGCCCGAGGCCCGTGCGCTGCTGGACCGGTTCGACTCGCAGGACACCCTGTCCGAAGTGGATCGACTGCTGCGGCAGGCCGAGATCGACCCCGACGCCACCGCGACCTGCCTGGTGCGGCTGCGTGAGGCCCAGACCGTCCTCGACGGGGTCGAGGAGCACCTGGAGCTCCCGCAGATCATCGAGGAGGCCAAGGAGTCGCTGAGCATGGCCAAGGAGATCGTCCAGCAGGCCGGGCAGGCCGAGCACCGCGCCGACCTGCGCCGGGCCGAGGCGGAACTGGACGCGGCCGTCGAGGAGCGCGACCAGGCGCTCATCCGCAGGCAGACCGACGAGCTCCGGACGATCGCCGTGCGCGTGCTCGACGAGAGCGGACGGCTCCCGGTGGTGGTCTTCGCGTCCTTGGAGCACGACCTGGCCGACCACCCGAGCCCGCAGGTGCAGCGCCTGCTCGCCGAAGGCCGCCGCTCGATCAACGACGGCACCGTCCACCAGCTGGCGGCCGTGAACGCGAAGCTGCGCTCCCACCTGCCCGACGAGGGCTCCGGACTCGACCTCGAGGGCCAGGCCAGCACCGTCCGCGGGGGTGACCGGCGATGAGCACCGGGACCGCGAACCGCCATGCCGCCCGATCGGCCCTCGCCGAGGCGACCGGGCTCGCCCGGGCCGGGCGCTACGACGACGCCCGCCGCGCCCTCGCCGGGCTCGGAGAGGACGTCGCCGCGCTCGACCTGCTCGCCCGCATCCACGCGCAGCAGGGCGACCTCGCCGCCGCCGACGCGTGCTGGGCCCGCGTCCAGGCGCTCGACGGCGACCACGCCGGCGCGCGGGAGGGCCGCCGCCGCATCCACCGGATCTGGTCCGGCTCCCGCGGGCGCACGGCCCGGGGCGTCGGTCTCGGAGTGGCCGTGCTGCTCGTGGCGGGTGCCGGAGCGGTGGCCGGCGAAGCGCTCGTGCCGGCGCCGCCGGAGCCGTCGAGCGACCAGGACGTCGCCGCCGAACTCGACCGGCTCGCCGACGAACTCGACGCCCTGCGGTCCCCCGCCGAACCGGAGGCGACTCCGAGCGAGAACCCCGAGGCGGCACTGAGCACCGTCCAAGCGGCGCTGGAAGACCCCCGCTGGACCACCGGGATCGACGGCGCCGGCGTCACGGTCACCTTCGACGAGGCGATCTTCCCCGACGGCGGGACCGACCTGCCCGAATCCGCGCAGGACGTGCTCGCCGACGCCGCCGCGCGCATCGCCGGACTCGAAGGCGCCCGGGTCACCGTCGTCGGGCACACCAACGACATCCCCACCGGCGAGGGCAGCCGATACGCCGACAACACCGAACTCGGCCTGGCCCGCGCCCTGGCCGCCGCGGAGTCCCTCGCCGCCCAAGGCGCGCTCCCGCTCGACGAGATCGCCATCGCGACCAGCGGCGACGACGACCCGCCCTACCCCAACACCACCGACGCCGACCGCCGCCGAAACCAGACGGCGACCCTCCTGATCACCTTCTGACCCGCTCGGACGCGGAGCACTCGACCGGCGCCGCGCCTCCGCGTCCGAGCACGGGTCGCCGCCGACGGCCCGGTGCAAACCGCTGACCAGGCTGCGCATCGGCGTCGCCGGCGGTGACACTGGAGCCATGGATTACGTCGCCCGCGTACCGGCGCCGCCGCTCGACCGGTACATCGACGACCTCTACTGCCTCATCGGCACGCCGCGGCACCACCGCGTGAACGTCCCGCCGATGCCCTCGGCGCACCTGTTCCTCAACCTGGGCGGACCGGCCAGGCTGTGCGACTCCGACCCGGCGGTCCCGCCGGCGACGATGGCCGACGGCTGGTTCATGGGATTGTGGACCAGGCGCTTCACCGTCGAATACCCCGCGTTCGTACACCTGGTCGGCGTCCACTTCAAGCCGTGGGGGATGTCGCCGTTCGCCGGCCTGCCCGCGGACGAGCTGCGGGACCGCTGGGTGCCGGTCGACGCCGTCTGGCGGCGCTCGCTGGACCGCATCCGCAACCGGGTCGGCGGCGCCGCGTCCCCCGACGACGCGCTGCGGGCGCTGGAGGAGGAACTGCGGGCACGGCTCGCCGAAGCGCCGCCGCAAGGGCTCGACCTGGTCCGACACACCGGCCTCCGCCTCGAGACCGAGTTCGGCGCGCTCCCGATCGCCGGGCTCGCCGAGGCGGCGGGAGTCAGCCCCAACCACCTGACCGCGCAGTTCAGGCGCCATGTCGGGGTCACGCCGAAGCGGGTGGCCCGGATCTACCGGTTCGCGCGGCTGATCCTCTCCGTCGACGCGCTGCGCCCGGCGGACTGGGCCGGCCTCGCGAACCTGGCCGGATTCTACGACCAGGCGCACTTCAGCAGGGAGTTCAAGGACTTCACCGGCCACACGCCGTCCGAGTACCTCGCCCTGCGGCGCCGACTGCCGGCGGCGCGGGACTTCCCGCCCGACGCCGGCCCGATGCCCGCCGAGTGATTTTCTACAAGACCGGCCGCCCGGGAGCCGATACCGTCGGCTCGAATCAAACACGAGCATCGAGGAGCGACCGTGGGCGCAGTGATCATGCACAACGTGATGTCGGTTGACGGCTTCATCGCCGACGAGCAGGACGACGTCGGACCGCTTCACGACTGGTACTTCAGCGGGGACACCCCGATCACCGGCGGCGACGACCCCGAGTTCGACCACTCGGGGAGCGGGAGCGGGTTCCGGGTCTCGAAGGCGTCGGCGGCGTACGTCCGGCCGATGTGGGACTCGATCGGCGTGATCGTGATGGGCCGCCGCTTCTTCGACCTGGTCAACGGCTGGGAGGGCCGCCCGCCGGTCGGCGACCACGTGGTCGTCGTGTCGCACCGGCCCAAGCCCGAAGGCTGGCACCCCGAAGCGTCGTACCACTTCGTCGACGGCCTGTCCGCCGCCGTCGACAAGGCGCAGCACCTCGCCGGCGACCGGGTCGTCAGCGTCGCCGCGGGCGAAGTCGGCGGGCAGATGCTCGCCGCGGGACTCATCGACGAGGTGGCGATCGACGTGGTGCCGGTCGTGTTCGGCTCGGGCAAGCGCTACTTCGGCGGCATCGACGGACAGCACTTCCTCGAGGACCCGCACGAAGTCGTTCAGGGCGAACGGGTCCTGCACCTGCGGTACAAGGTCCGCCGGTGACCGCGCGATGCGGTGACGTTCGAGGACACTGACGATGCCGTCGCAGCACCCGCTGCGGCGGCGCTGTTGCGTTGCGCCCCAGCGCGTTGACGCTTCGGCCGGTCGCTGCACCGCTGATCCGTGCCGCGAGCGCGCCGGTACCGTACCGGCGCCGCGGCTGCGTGTCCCACCGCCGCTGTCGCCGGCTGAATGAGAGATTCAGTCGCGACTACTCACTCGTACTACAAGGGATCCTCGCGAACGCCGGGCCAGAAGCGCAAGAGGCGCTTACCGATCGCAACGGCGTGCGAAGCGGACGTGCGAATGGCGAAGGGGGCAAACCGGATCACCATACGTCGGCCGGAGTCCAATGTATCGATCTTCCAAGAACTCGTCCGAACGCCTTGTGCCCGCGCCAGCGTAGGTGGAAAGCGGCGCCCCCTCATGAGAGGGCCGCCGGACAGGAGCAAGGAGGAAATCCATGCACACCAACGCAACAGCACACGCAACCCGCACACGACGCGCATCAGCGGGAACTGCCGACGGTCGCAGGCGAGGCGAATGACCGATGCTGATGTGCATGTCGAACCACATCGACCCCGAACACGATTCGCATAGTGGGCGCCTCGCGCGCCCCACAGCGGCCCGCAAGGTGACCGCACTCGCGCTGGCGCACCTCGCCGCGGCGATGGTCGCCGCGACCCCGGCGCAAGCCGAAGAGATCGACCTCGCGCAGGCGGACAGCTCAGAGATTCGGGCACACGTCGACGATCTCGCTCGCGATCGCACGTCCGTCGAGCACGAACTGGAACGGCTCGAAACCGAACGGTCCGAACTGGACGCTCTGGTCGAGCAGGCCGACCGGGAGTTCGGCACCGTCGAAGCGCAGCTCGCGCGGGCCACCACGGCGATCGAGACCGCGGGCGACGACCTCTCGAGCAAGATCGAGTCACTGGCGGACCTGCGAACCGAGCAAGCCGTCCGCTACGAGGCGGCCGAGCGCGCCGGCGAGCGCCTCGAAGTCCTCGCCCCGATGATCGCCCGGCTCACCGACCGGTCCGAAGCGCTCTCCGCCGACCTCGAAACGGCCCGGCAAGCCCTCGAACGGGCAGAGGCACGCGAACGCGAACAGACGGCCGTTCGCTCGAGCGGCGCCTCGACGGCGTCCGGACCACCCCCGGAATCCGCCGGCTCGGTCGTCCAGTTCGCCTACGCCCAAGTCGGAAAGCCGTACGGCGCAGGCATGACCGGCCCGAACTCCTACGACTGCTCGGGGCTGGTCGTGGCCGCCTACTCGCAGTCGGGAGCGGACCTGCCCCGCTCGTCCCAAGCACAGTGGAACCAGACCGACCCGATCGGCCGCGATGAGCTGGCTCCAGGCGACCTGGTGTTCTCGCACGGGTTGGGCCACGTCGCGATCTACGTCGGCGGGAATCAGGTGGTGCACGCCACCAAACCTGGTGACACCGTAAAGGTCGCCTCACTCGAATACCTGCCCGTCGACGGCTACCGACGCGTGCCGGACTGACCAGCGGAGTGCCGAGATCCCATGCAGCTCAACGTGAACCGGTGCGCACGCCGTCAGTGTTCCGGTAGAGGCCCACCAGGATCGCCGCAGGGCCGGCCCTGCGGCCTCGGACCGCAAATCGACCGGCAGTCGCAGGAGGCCGCCACAGCCGACTGCGACTGCTTCGGCGGTGCGCGTCAGCTCGACGCGGTTTCCCTTGCAGGCGTAGCACGTCGCAGCGCGGCCTCGTACTCGGTGCGATCGAAGACGAAGGGCCCCAAGGCGCTCAGGTCCCAGTTCGTGCGGTGGCCGTTCCGGAAGTCCCGCCAGACGACGTGTTCGTGAGTGACCTCGATCTGGACGCACAGCGGCCAGCAGCCGTAGTCACCGCAGGTGCATCCGGCGACCACGGTGTCGCCGTCCCCGAACCACACCAGGGCCGGCTGATCGAGGAAGTGCCGGCTCGGCCAGCAGATCCGGTCGAGGTAGAGCAGGTTCGCATATCCGCCCGCGAGTTGGGGCTGACCGTCCGCCCTGGCGTCGTCGAGTTCCGCACGGCGGGCGAGGTCGATCAACGGGGTGCCGTCGACCGCGATCGCGAGCGACTGGCCGTCCTCGCTCAGGGTGGGAACATCCGCGGCCTTCGCCGGCACGAGCGCGAATTCGATGCGGTTCATCGCCGCAATCGTAGGTGCTGCCGGTCTGCCCTGTCGAGCACAAAGCCGAATGTCTCGCGTTCGATATATATGCCTTACTGAGTGATCTGCGAGGTCCCGGTGCCCCTCGGCGCTGCCGAGCCGTTCGATCCCGGCGTCCGTGAGCCGCCTCGCGGTCGGGCCCGGCACCGCTGTGCATTGCGCGGATTGCGAGACCGGGTCCGCGAACGTGAGTAACGTCGACATTGCAGGGCCGGAAAGTCGAGGCCCGTTCAGGTCTCCTATTCGAGGTGCGAACCGGTGCTCGCCGCCCTGAGCCAGGGCCCGTGCGGCTCGACCGGACCGCGTGGGCCTTCCACATTCCCATTGGAGGCGCTCGATCATGGGCAGCGACAGCGGAACGAACCTCGACAGGCTGCGAGAGGAGCTCCGCGGGCCCGTCCTCGCCCCCGGAGAGCCCGGTTACGACGAAGCCCGCAGCATCTACAACGCCATGATCGACCGGCGGCCGGCCGCGATCGCGCGGTGCGCCGACGTCGCCGACGTGCGGGCCGTACTCGCCTTCGCACAGGATGCCGGCATCGAACTCGCGGTGCGCGGCGGCGGCCACAGCGGCCCGGGACTGTGCCTGATCGACGACGGCCTCACGCTTGACCTCTCCCTCATGGGCGGGGTGCGCGTGGACCCCGGCGCGGGCACCGCGCAGGTGGGCGGCGGCGCCGAACTGGGCTCCATCGACCATGCGGCGCACACGTTCGGCCTCGGCATGCCCTCCGGCATCATGTCGACGACGGGCGTCGGCGGTCTCACGCTCGGCGGCGGGCACGGCCACCTGACCCGCAAGTACGGCCTGACGATAGACAGCCTCCTCTCGGCCGACGTCGTCCTCGCCGACGGCGCCTTCGTCACCGCTTCACAGGACGACCACCCCGACCTGTTCTGGGCGCTGCGCGGCGGCGGCGGGAACTTCGGGGTCGTCACGTCGTTCACCTTCCGACTGCACGAGGTCGAGGACGTCGGTGTCGGCCTGACCGTCTGGCCGATCGACCGCATCCAGGAGGTGCTCCGGTGGTACCGCGAGTTCCTCCCCAGCGCGCCGGAGGACCTCAACGGGTTCTTCGCCGTCCTGACGGTGCCGCCCGGACCGCCGTTCCCCGAACCGATCCACGGCCAGAAGATGTGCGCCGTGGTCTGGTGCTACACCGGCGATCTGGCAGAAGGCCGCCTCGAGGCGGTCCTGGCCGTCGCGAACGATCCGGCGCCGCCCGCCTTCCACTTCGCCGCGCCGATGCCGTACCCCGCGCTGCAGGGCATGTTCGACGAGCAGATTCCGAAAGGGCTGCACTGGTACTGGCGCGGCGCCTTCTTCGACGCGATCTCCGACGCGGCGATCGACGTGCACGAGCGGTACGGCGGCGCCCTGCCCACCGAGTTGTCGACCATGCACCTCTACCCCGTCGACGGGGCGGCACATCGCGTCGGCGCGGACGACACGGCGTGGGCGTACCGGGACGCCATGTGGTCCGGGGTGGTGGCCGGGATCGACACCGACCCCGCCGGCGCCGACCTGATCCGCCAGTGGTGCGTCGACTACTCGACCGACCTGCACCCGCACTCCATGGGCGGCTCCTACGTCAACTTCCTCGGTTCGAAGGAGGGACCGGAGCGCGTGCAGTCGACGTACCGCGGCAACTACGACCGGCTCGCATCGGTCAAGCGCACCTACGATCCAGAGAACTTCTTCCGCGCCAACCAGAACATCCCGCCGGCGGCCGGCTGAAGGCCCGCGGGGCCCGCCGCGCTCAGGCCCGTCCGCGGGCCCGATCAGTCGGCCGCGGCCTCCTCGACGCGGTCGAGCCACTCGTCCAGGAACGCGTCGAGCAGCACCGGCTGCTCGAGCTGGAGGTTGTGCCCGGCCCGGTCGAGGACGGCGAAGGTCGCCCGCGGGTAGTGCTCGAGCAGCGCATAGACATCGGCGTAACCGGTGTTGTCGTCCTGCCGCCCGGTCACGATCAGCGCGGGCCGCTCGAACGGCGCCCCGGATTCGGGGGCCGTGCTCAGCTCGTACCGCCGCGCCACCCGCACCAGCCCTTCGTCGTCGGCCAGCGCCAGGCCCGGCGCGATCTCCTCGCGGAAGCGGCGGAACGTCTCCGGAGACTGCACGACCGCGAGCTCGCCGTACGAGGCGGCGTCAGCCGGGGGCAGCCCGGCCATGAACTCGGGGTCGGCGGCGATCACGGTGTGGGGCGGCAGGGTCCGCCTGGAGCGGCGGGCCTCCTTCCCGATCGGGCACACGAGGCCGAGGCCGAGCACCTGCTCGGGGCGGGAATTGGCGACGGCGCGGGCGAGGTAGCCGCCGTAGGATTCGCCGACGACGATGAACGGCGCGCCGCCGATCATGTGGTCCACGAAGCCCTGGACGGCCTCGAGCATGTCGTCCGAGCCCTGGTACTTCTCCGTGATCTCCGTCTGCCCCATGCCGGGGAGGTCGGGGTAGAGGCGGCGGTAGGAGCGCCCGTCGGGGCGCGCGGCGGCGCGGCGGGCGAAGAACGGCTCCAGGAAACCGGTCATGAGGCGGTGGTCGGGGGTCCAGCCGTGGATCGCGAGGACGGGGGTTCCCGTCCCGTGGGTGACGAAGTGCATTGGCATACCGCAACCCTAAGCGCGGGTTCCAACCCGCTCAGGACTGCCGCAGGTGTCCGACGGCGTGCCTCGCGACTCCCGTTGTGCCCCAGGGGATCAAGGCACCGTGCGCTGGGGTGTCGGGGTCGGCGGTGGTCCGTGGCCTGTCCGACTGCTGATGACGAAGACACGGAATGCCTTGGGTACCAACCGCTGTTGCCGGATCGGCCGCCGCTGCCGCTGAGAGCGGTTCCGCCGCAGCGGATGTCAGAGCCCGGCGTCGATGATCAGCTCGGCGACCTCGCCCACGCCGGTGGCCGCCTCCGCGCGCCGGGTGGCTCCGGCGGCCAGTGCGCCGTCGATGAGCACGAAGAGCTGCGCGGCGGCGCGGCCGGCCGCGCGGTGCCGCAGCCGGGTCAGTTCGTGTTCGAGGAGCGCGGTGATCCGGCGCCGGTACTCGCGGGTGACGGCGTGCGCGGGGTGGTCGGGGTCGGCCAGTGCCAGGTCGGCGGAGAGGTAGCGGCAGCCGCGGAACGTCGGTTCGGCGATGACCGCCTCCAGGCCGTCGAAGACGGCGAGCAGGCGCTTCCGGGGGTCGTCGCCGGCGGCGTCCATGGTCTCGCGGTAGTGGCGCTCGTCGGCCTCGGTCGTGCGCTCCAGGACGGCGGTGACGAGGCCGTCCTTGCCGCCGAAATGCTCGTAGAGTGAGCGGCGGGCGACGTTGGCGCGCTTGAGGATCGCGTCGACGCCGACGTTCATGCCACGGCTGTAGGTGAGCTCTTCGGCGGCTTCGAGGAGGCGCTGGCGCGGTCCGGCCGCGGTGCGGGTGGCCATGGGGGCATTCTTCCATCCCTTGACAGGTAGATCAACCGGTCTATATATTCTGGGAATAGACCGACTGTTCTATCTACAGGAGTGATGATGGCCCCTCTGTCCACCGCCGAAGTGATCAACCGCTTCAACGACGCGTTCGTCGACCACGACCCCGGGGTCCTCGAAGACCTCGTCGCAGAGGACTGCGTCATGGAGGCGGTCCAGCCCGCCCCCGAGGGCGCTCGGTACGTGGGGCGCGACGCGTGCCTGTCGTTCTGGCTGGCACTCGCCGCGGACCGCACGACCCAGTTCGAAGCCGAGGAGATCGTCGTCGCCGGCGACCGCGCCACGATCCGCTGGCGCCTGCGCTACGGCGAGGGCCTCGCCGATTCGGTGCGCGGCGTCAACCTCATGCGCTTGCGGGACGGCCTCATCGTCGAAGCGCTGGGCTACAGCAAGACCCCGGGCGACCTCCCGCTCCCCGCCGACGAGGCGGCGCAGGAGGGGTAGCCGCGCCGTGAGGGGCTGCCGCTCTGCGGCAGCCCTTCGCGGCTCCCGCCTGCGCTGATTCGGCGCGGGACGCCGGTGCCCGGTCGGTTCAAGCCCGTGAGGTGCGCGGCGGCGCGGATCGTCGGCCGGGAGCCGCGAATCAGGCAGGCCGTCTCATGCGCGCGGGACCGAGCGGCCGCCGAGGTGGACGAAGCGCGCCGGACCCTCGTCGGCGTCGAGGAACTGGGCGTACCGGCCTCCGTCGGTCGCGAACGTCCCGGGGCCGACCTCGCGCAGCCCGAAGGCGGTCGGAGCGACCGGGAGGCCGGCCCGTTCGATCATCTCGGCGGCGTCGCCGATCGGTGTGATGACCGCGCTGAGACCGTCCCTTTCGGACGTCACCGCGAGGTGCTGTGTGCCGTCGGCGTAGACGCCGGTGTACCTGCCGGGATCGGCCACCGGTCTCGGCCGCAGGTCCGGGCCGGTCAGCGGCACTCCGGAGGCCGCCTCGGCGAGGGGTTCCACGAGGTCGCGGATCAGCGCCTTGTCGTCGCCGCCGTTGGTGAGCAGTGCGATCGCGACGCGCCGTCCCGGCACGACGTACAGCATGGACCCGAACCCGATCGCGCCGCCGCCGTGGCCGACGAGGGCACCGCCGCCGAACACCTCCCAGGCGAGCCCGACCGCTTTCGGCACCACCGGGGACGCGGGGATCGCGGCCCTCCCGGTCCGCATGGCCTTGGCCGACGCCTCGGACAGGACCTGCCCGCCGCCCGGCGCCCTGCCGTCGGCGGCGTGCATCATCCCGAACGCGAGCAGCGCCCGCGCCGACATGGCGAGGCGGTTCCCGGCGGCGGGGTTCGACTCGGGCATGGTCGCCCACACCGGCAGCGGCCACATGCCCCGGTCGCCTTGCGGGACATGCCCGATGGCGGTGTTGAAGCCGAGCGCGTCGTTCGCGTCGAACGCCAGCTCCTCGATCCCCAGCGGTCCGGCCAGATGCGTGCGCAGCGCCTGCGCGAACGTCATGCCGCGCACGACCTCGACGAGCCGCCCCAGGACGGCCATGCCCGCGCTGCAGTACGAGTACCGCGCGCCCGGGGCCTGGCGCTGCGGCAGCCGCGGGACCTCGTCCTCGACCAGGCGCTGGAGCGCATCGTCACCGCCGGTCGTGGCCTTCCACAGGTCGCCGTCGAAGCCGCCGGTGTGGGTGAGCAGGTGCTCCACGGTGATGCGCGCGCTCGCCTCGGGGTCGGCGGTGCGGAACCGCGGGAGGTGCGCCCGGACCGGGTCGCCGAGGGCGACCTGGCCTTCGTCGACCAGTTGCATGACCAGCGTCGCGGTCCAGACCTTCGTGATCGACTGGATCTGGAACACCGCGTCCGGGGTCGCGGGGACGCCCGTCCTGCGGTTGACCACGCCGGTCGCGGCCTCGGCCGTCGCATCGCCGATGCCGACCGCGACCGCCGCGCCGGGCACGCCGTGCTCCTCGGCCAGGCGGGCCAGGTCGGGCCCCAATCGATCGCGCACGTCGTCCATCGAGAGCATCGCGTCTCCAAACGTCGGGTTCCCTGGAACTCCCAGTCTCCCACCGCGATCCGCCGACCGGTTTCCCGCAAGAACCCCGGTGGCCGCAGCGCCGGCGTTCCGGGCGCGTGCATGAGCACGAGTCGCCGGCGAGGCTCGGCCTCGTGCAGGACGCCGTCGTCGGCGGCATCACGCCCGAACGCCCGCGCGGCGGCGGACGCGGTGGGTGCGGGCGGGTTCCCTCAGCCGGTGCCTTCGGCGCGCCGACGCAGGTAGCGCTGTTCGGGGAGGCTCGCGGTCATGCGCGCCGCATCGAGGAACGCCTCCCGTGCCGCCTCGCGGTCGCCCGCGCGGTCGAGCAGGAAGCCGCGCACCGCATGGAAGCGGTGATGCCGTTCCAGCGCCGGCTCCAACTGCCGCAACAGATCGAGGCCCGCCTGCGGGCCTTCGCTCATGCCGACCGCGACCGCGCGGTTCAAGGTGACGATCGGCGCCGGGTCGAGCCGGTTCAGGATCCGGTACAGCACCGCGATCTGCGCCCAATCGGTGTCGGCGGCGTCCTCCGCCTCCACATGCAGGGCCGCGATGGCCGCCTGAAGCTGGTACGGGCCGAGCGCGGAGGACAGCATCGCGTCCTCGACCAGCCGCGTGCCCTCCGCGATCAAGTCGCGGTCCCACAGCGACCGGTCCTGCTCCGCCAGCGGGATCAGCGTCCCGTCCGGGGATTCCCGGGCGGCCGTACGGGATTCGGTGAGCAGCATCAGCGCCAGCAGGCCGGCCGCCTCGCCGTCGCCGGGCGCGGCCTCGCACAGCATGCGGGCCAACCGGATCGCCTCCGCGGCCAGGTCGCGGCGCTGCAGCCGCTCCCCGGCGCTGGCCGTGTACCCCTCGTTGAAGATCAGGTACAGCACCCGCAGCACCGTGCGCATCCGCTGCGGCCGCTCCTCCTCCGGGGGCGGGGCGAAACGCGCCCCGACGAGCTTGCTCTTCGCGCGGCTGATGCGCGGGCCCATCGTCGCTTCGGGCACCAGGAAGGCGCGCGCGATCTCACCCGTGGTCAGGCCGCCGACCGCCCGCAGCGTCAGCGCCACCTGCGAGGCCGGCGTCAGCGCCGGGTGGCAGCACAGGAAGAGCAGTGCCAGCGTGTCGTCGTGCTCGATCGCCTCGACGGGCAGCTCCCGCGCCGCGGCGAGCGCCTCCCGGCGCCGCCGGGCCTCGTCGCCGCGGATGCGGTCGACCATGCGGCGCGAGGCGACCCGGTAGAGCCAGCCGCCCGGATTGTCCGGCAGCCCTTCCTGCGGCCACGCCAGGCTCGCCTCCAGCACGGCGTCCTGCACCGCGTCCTCGCAGGCCGCGAAGTCGCCGTACCGGCGGGTCAGCGCGCCGAGGACGCGCGGCACGGCCGCGCGCAGCGCGTCCTCCACGTCGCTCACATCTCCGACCCGGCCTCGAACATCACCTGGCGCACCTCGATCCCGAGACCGGGGATCCCCGCGTCCGGGATCTTCTTCGCCAGCTCGACGGCGCGCTCCTTACTATCGACGTCGACGAGGTAGTACCCGCCGATGAACTCCTTGGCCTCCACGTACGGGCCGTCGGTCGCGGTCGGCACCCCGTCGACGGCCCGGACCGTGACGCTGGCGGACGGATCGGCGAGCGCCTGCGTGCTGATCATCTCGCCGGAGGCGCTGATCTCCTTGATGAAGTCGCCGTGCCCGGCGCCGATCGCGGCCTGCTCCTCCTCGGTCAGCGATTCGAGCACCTTCGGGTTGATGTTCATGATGAGCAGGAATTTCATGATGTCCTCCTTGTCGGTCGCCCCCGAGTCGGAGCCGCCGCCGCGATTTTGACATCCGCGGGGCGCAAGATTTCGACTTCGGCTCCGACTGCGCCACGTCGACCGCAGAACGGAGCATCATGACCACCGACATCTCGCCACCACCGACCCGCGCCGGAGCACGGGAATGGATCGGACTCGCGGTCCTCATCCTGCCGACCCTGCTGGTCGCGATCGACGTCAACGTCCTCTTCCTGGCCCTGCCGCGGCTGTCGGCGGACCTCGGCGCCGACGGCGTCGAGCAGCTGTGGATCAGCGACGTCTACGGGTTCATGGTCGCCGGCCTGACCATCACCGCGGGCACGCTCGGCGACCGGTGGGGCCGCCGCCGGCTGCTGTTCGCCGGCGCCGCGGGCTTCCTGCTGGCGTCGCTGCTCGCGGCGTTCGCGACCGGGCCCGCCATGCTGATCGCCTCCCGGGCGCTGCTGGGCGTCGCCGGCGCCACCCTCATGCCGTCCACGCTGGCATTGATCTCCACGATGTTCACCGACGCCCGGCAGCGCGGCAAGGCCGTCTCGCTGTGGGCGACCTGCCAGTTCGCGGGCGCGGCCCTCGGGCCGGTCTTCGGCGGGCTGCTCCTGGAGCACTTCTGGTGGGGATCGGTGTTCCTGCCGGCGGTGCCGGTCATGCTCGTGCTGCTGGTGTTCGGGCCGTTCGTCCTGCCGGAGTTCCGCTCCCCGACGCCGCGCCCGATGGACCTGCCCAGCGTGGCGCTCTCGCTCGGAGCGATCCTGCCGCTGGTCTACGGCATCAAGAACCTCGCGGTCGGCGAGGCGGCGACGGTGCCGACCCTGGCGCTCGCCGTCGGCGGAGCGCTCGGGGTGTGGTTCGTCCGGCGCCAGTCGCGTCTGGACGATCCGCTGATGGACCTGGCGCTGCTGCGGCGGCCCGCGATCGCCGTCGTCCTCTCGAGCCTGCTCTTGGGCGGGATCCTGCTCGCAGGGGTCGGGCTGCTCGTCACCCAGTACCTGCAGAGCGTCCTCGGGTACTCCCCCATCGCGGCGGCATCGCTGTTCACGCCCATGGGACTGGCGATGGCGACGGGCACGCTGCTCGCGCCGCGGCTGGCGCGCCGGGCGGGGCGCACACGGCTGGTCTCCGGCGGCATGCTGCTCTCCGGCGCCGGCGCCGCCGTCCTGGCCGTGGACACCGGGCTGCCCGGGGTGCTCGTCGGCATCAGCGTGCTGGCGTTGGGGTTCGGGCCGCTGTTCGCGCTCGGAACCGACCTCGTGATCGGGTCGGTCCCGCCCGAGCACGCCGGCGCCGCCGCGTCACTGGCGGAATCAAGCAACCACACCGGCGGCAACCTGGGCATCGCACTGCTGGGGACGGTCGCGGCCGTCGTGTACCGCATCGGCCTGCCGCCCGGAGCCGACGGCGCGGTCCGCGAGACGATCGCCGGCGCGAACGCGGCACTGCCGGAGGGCGGCGCGCTGCTCCAGGCCGCGCGCGAGGCGTTCACGAACGGACTGCACGTCGTGGCGGTGATCGCGGCGGCACTGTGCCTCCTGGTCGCGGCCATGACCTCGCGCCTGCCCCGAGATTAGGCGCCTCCGGGAACCGTCGAGCACGCTGCGGCGGCACCCGGCCGCCGTGGATCGTCCACGATCGGCCTCCGGCGTGCGAGTCCCTGTCGCCCGCATGGCGCAGGTCCCCTCACCGGCGGTGGAGACGGTAATGTGTACGGAACCGGATTCCCTCCTCACCGAACGCACACGGTCATTCGGAGATGCCATGCAGCCCGCCCGTCCCATGGTCGAACTCGTACTCGAGACCGGCGACGACGCCGAGCAGCTCGAAGCCGATCTCCAGTCGCTCATCGCGGAGCTGCACGAGCTCGACCTGGAGGACCTCCAGCGTCCCGCCCGGTCCGCTCCGGACGGGGTCCGCGGCGTCGGCGGGTTCGAGCTGGGCACGCTCCTCGTCGCGGTGGGCGGGGCGGGCGCGACCGTCCCGGCGCTGATCGGCCTGCTGCAGGACTGGCTGCGGCGCCGGCGCTCCGGCGCCGTCCGGGTGAAGCTCGGCGACGACGAGATCGAGCTGACCGGCGTATCGCCGAAGCAGCAGGAGCGGCTGGTCGAAGCGTTCCTCGCGCGCCACAGCGAGTGAGCGCCCGTGGCCAAGCGCGCGCTCATCATCGCGAACGGGACCTACGACGACGAGCACTTCTCGACGCTGCCCGCGGCCGCCGCCGACGCCGCGGCCCTGGAGGCGGTGCTCGCCGATCCCGCGATCGGAGGATTCGAGGTCACGTCCCTGGTGGACGTCTCGCAGCGGGCGGCGATGCGGTCGCTGGAGGGCTTCTTCGCGAGCGCGGGACCCGACGACCTGCTGCTGCTCCATCTGTCCGTGCACGGCTGGAAGGACCTCTACAACCGGCTCCACTTCGTCATGCGCGACACCGAGCGCGCATATCCAGGGGCGACCGCCATCGCGGCCGAGATGGTCAGCGACTGGATGACCCGCAGCCGCTCGAAGCGCATCGTGGTCACGCTCGACTGCTGCTACAGCGGGGCGTTCGTCGTCGGCGGGGCGCGCCGCTCCACCACGACCCCGGAAGTCGACGTCACCGAGCCGATGAACGGCAGCGGCAGGGCGGTGATCACCGCCTCGACATCGCTGCAGTACGCGCACGAGTCCGATGAGCAGATCAGGTCCAGCCGGAACGCCGCCAGCCCCTCGGTGTTCACGAAGGCGTTCGTGAACGGACTGGGCGACGGCTCCGCCGACCGGGACGGCGACGGCCGAATCTCCGTCCACGAACTCTTCCAGCACATTCACGAGCAGGTCAAGGAAGCGGTCGAGGGGCAGACGCCGACGCTGAGCGTCGACAACATCCAAGGGGTGCTCTACCTCGCCCGCAATCCTCGTCAGGGGAGGCGCCGCTCGGAAGCGGACGCCGGGGCGGCGCACGACGCGAACGTATGGAGGCGCGTCGGTGCGCTCTTCGCACTGGAGACCGAGCTCGGCAGCGTCCACGAGGACAAGCGGGAGCGGGCGGAGGCGGCCCTGCTGCGCTTCATGGAGGACCCCGACCCGCAGATCGCCGACCGGGCCCGCGCCCTCTGGCACGAGCGCGGCCTGGGCGAGATCCCCGGTCCGCGACGGGCGCAGGGCGGTCACGGGTCCCGGCAGCGTGCGGCCGACAAGATCGCGGTCGGCATCGACTTCGGCACGACCAACTCGTCCGTCGCCTATTACGACGGCGAGGACGCCCGGATCATCCCCAACCGGGAGGGATACCGGTCGACGCCGAGCCTGGTGGCGATCGCCGGCGACGGCTCGGTGCTGGTCGGCAACCCCGCACTGCGCCAGATGATCGCCAATCCCGACTACACGGCCCGATCGGTCAAGCTCAAGCTCGGCACCGGCTGGAGCATCGAGCGCGGCGGCGTCGAATTGAACGCCCGCAAGGCGACCGAGCTCATCCTGGCGCAACTCCACCGCGACACGGAGGACTACTTCGGGCACGAGGTGAAGAACGCGATCGTGACCGTGCCGACCGATTTCGACCGGGTGCAGCAGCTCGAGCTGGTCGAGGCCGCGTCCGAAGCCGGATGGGAGGTGATGCGGCTCTACAACGAGCCCACGGCGGCGGTCATGGCGCTCGGGATGCGCCAGGACCTCGAGCGGACCGTCCTGGTCTTCGACCTCGGAGGCGGCACGCTCGACGTGACCTTGGCCGAGATCGGGGACGGGGTGGTGGAGGTCAAGGCGACCACCGGCGACGGCGGCCTCGGCGGCGACGACTGGGACCGGTGGCTCGTCGCGCACTTCAGGGGCCTCGCCCGCTCGGAGGGGGTCGACCTCCCGGCCAATGCCGAAGTCGCGCAACGGCTTTGGGAGGCCGCGGAGAAGGCGAAGATCGAACTCTCCTCGGCCGCGAGCGCAAGAGTGCTGCTGCCGTACCTCGCGACCGGTCCTGCCGGGCCCTACCACTTCGATCGCACCGTGACCCGGAGCGAGTTCGAGCGGGGCACGCTCGGGCTGCTCGACCGGTGCCGCCGTCCCGTCCAGAGGGCGCTGGACGACGCCGGAATCGAGCCGGGCGTGATCGATCAGGTCATCCTCACCGGCGGGGCGTCGCGGATGCCCGCGCTGGAGCCGATGGTCAGGTCGGTGACGGGCAGCCCGAAGGTGTACCGGGGCCTGATCCCCGAAGGCATCGCCACTGGGGCCGCGCTCGTCGCCGGCACCCTCCTCGGCTCGTACAAGGACGGCCTGCTCCTCGACACGAACCTGGCGGGGGTCGGCGTCCTGCTGCACTACGGCGTCCTGAAGCCGGTTCTGGCGGAGCACACCATCGTGCCCACCAAGGTGTCGTCCTATGTCACCACGATCGAGGACGGCCAGCCGACGGCGGCGCTGCTCTTCGTGGAAGGCGATCTGAAGGGCCCGGCCGAGAACGCACGGCCGCTCGCGCTGCTGGAGCTCACCGGCCTGGTCCCGAGACCCCAAGGCGTCCCGCTGATCGAGGTGAGCGTCGACATCGACGCCAATAAGCATCTTCACTTGACGGCCACGGAGCTGGACTCCGCCTCCGATGGCGGGCCGCCGAACGAGGTGCACGCCTCGGTGGACCGCCGGACGATCGAGCGGGCCGAAGCGTACCTGCGGTCGCACGGCGGGCTCCGGAACGCCCCGGGCGCGGTCGCTTCAGCCCCGGCTCCGGAACACCGTCCACCGGCGCGGTGATCCACAAGAGACATTCGTTCGGCTCGGCTTGCGCCCTGCCGGCGATACGGTCATCCCGACGCCGTTCGCGCGAGCGGTGACACCTCGGCCCGCCTGATATGCGCCGCTTGGGAAGTCGTCCGCGGCGTCATCGGCCGACCGCGCCGTCAATGCGCTCGCGGAGCAGATCGGCGTGGCCGTTGTGGCGGGCGTACTCGTCGATCAGGTGGAGCAGGACCCAGCGCAGCGACAGCGTGCCGCGCCGGCTGTCGTCGCACGTGACGTCGAGGCTCGGAGCCGCCGGCACGAACCGGTCGGTGAAGGCCGCCGCCTCCCAGAACGCCGCCCATGCCTGCTCCACGCACTCGGGCGTGCCCACGGCCTCGTTGAAGTCGGCGTCGTTGTCGTCGACGCGCCAGTAGAGCGGTTCGCTCACGTCCCCGGCGATCCGGCCCCGGACCCACCCGCGCTCGACGTCCGCCAGGTGCCGCACCAGGCCCAGCAGCGACAGGCCGGAAGGGGCGACCGAGCGCGAAGCCAGCCGCTCGGGACTGAGACCGGCGCATTTCCAGGCGAAGGTCTCCCGCTGCCAGCGCAGGAAGCCCAGGAGCGTCTCGCGCTCCCCGGCCTGCCCGGGCGGTTCGGTACGCGGGCGGACGCCGGGATCGGGGAACTGCTCGGGTGTCATGGCCCGATCCTGCACCACCGCCTGCCGCGCGGCAACGGAGTCGCCCGCTCGGAACGACCGGGGACCGGATGCGCTCCGGCACCGCCGACCGCGACTTCTGCACCGGCGTCCCCGGGGGCCGCCGCCGGCATGGGCTCGATCGTCTGGCGCGCTGCTATGTTGGCACCAGCATCCGCCCTGAACGAAAGCCGACGCCATGGCCGACACCAGTACTCGCACGGGCGCGTTTCGATCGCGGCGCAGGATCATCGTCTGGGCGGCGCTCGTCGCCGCGGTGGCGCTGCTCGCGGTGGCGGCGGTCCGGTGGCTGCTGCCGGAGGCCGAACGGGTCGAGGACGATGCCGCCGGGCTCTCCTACGAGCTGCCGGCGGGCTGGGAGGAGCTTCCCGATTACGACCGCGCCGAGCGGTTCACGTCCGCTGCGGACGCGGGGCTGCTCGGGCCGTTCGTGGGCGGGTTCGGCGAGGAGTTCGCGCCCGGCGGGGACCTCGGAGCGCTGGCGGAGTCGATGGCCGTCGAGCTGCCGCGAGACATGCTGTCCGCTTCGACGGCGTTCACGGTCCTTCGGTCGGAGTCCGTGGACATCGGAGGGCGCGCCGCGCACGAGATCGAGTTGACCGCCGCCGACCCGGTGCACGGCGGCGCCTATGTCCGCTTGCTCGTCGTCGCCGTGGACGCCGGCCGTGCGGGAGTGCTGTACGGATTCGACTACCTGGACCTCGATGACGCGCGAGGCGAGATCGGCGACGTCTTCGCGAGCGTTGAGCTGTGCTGAGGTGCTTCCGGCCGCGGATCGTCAGCCGAGGCGCCGGGCCCGCAGGACGGTGTCGTGCCGGTGGTGCGTGCCGGGCGGGGCCGGCGCGGTTCGGGCGCGGGTCTCGTCGGCCTCGACGACCCACTCGCCGTTGAGGAGTCCGGCGATCTCGGACGGCTGGTAGAAGGCGGTGGGGTCGATGCCTTCGCCGCGCAGGTGCCCGAGGTCGGCGAGGTCGTGACCGGCGACCAGGAGCGTGCCGCCGGGGGCCACGGCTTCCAGCAGGCCGTGCAGCGCCGTGTGGCCCGGCTGTTTCGGGAGCGGGAAGTACTGGGCTGACACGAGGTCGAACGCGGCCTTCGCGGGCGGCGCGACGGTGAGGTCGCCCTGGGTCCAGGTGACACGTCCGTCCAGGTCCGCGCCGGCGGCGGCAGCGCGTTCGAGCGCCACTGCGGAGATGTCGATGCCGGTCACCTGCCAGCCCCGGCGCGCCAGCCAGATCGCGTCGGCGCCTTCGCCGCAGCCGACGTCGAGGGCCCGCCCCGGGCGGAGACCGGTGGCCTCGGCGACGAGCACGCCGTTCGGTCGGCCGCTGAAGAGGCGGTCGCGGCTGCGGTAGCGCTCGTCCCAGTCGTGTGCGTCCATGCGTTCTGCTCTCCTTGCCGAGATCTCCACTGTGGTCCGCCGGCCGGGCGGCTGCGGCGTCGTCCGCCATCATCGCCGCCGCACTCCGATCGCGGCAAGTTTTCTTGCCGGAACCGCAAATCGGGCCGTCTGGGCGCGGTTCGGAACCGGAGGCCGTTGGGCCGCTTGGCATGAGCCGGGATGCTCACTCGCGACCCGGCTGCCGTTCACGCTCCTGCTCGCCGACGTGTGGACGACCGACGCCACCGGTCTGGCGATGCGACCTCGGTCGTGCACACGCTCGGCGGCTACGCGGGCGGCCTCGGCCTCACCGCCGTCGTCGCCCTGGTCGCGATCCGCATCGAACGCTCCGGGCGCGGCGCCGGCCCCCTGGCCGCCGCGACCGCCGCGCTCGGACAGCGCTCGCTGACGTTCTACGTGCTCCAGTCGGTCGTCTTCGTGGTGCTGTTCTACCCGTTCGCCCTCGGCCTGCACGACGCGATCGGCTTCGCCGCGAGCTTCGCCGTGGCCGCAGCGATATGGGCGGTCTCGGTGCTCCTGGCCGAATGGATGCGCCGCGCCGGCCACCGGGGCCCGCTCGAAGCGCTGGTTCGCCGCATGATCGACCGCACCTAGCGCAGGACGCGTTCACCCGCGGCCCGGCGATCGACCCCGGCTCGGACGGCCTTCAGGCGGCTTCGAGGACGAAGAACAGGAAGCACAGGAACGCCGAGTCGGGAGTCTTGACCTCGTCGGGGAACCGCTCGTGGGCGCCGGGGGCCGGACGCGGCTCGCTGACGACCGCGATCCGGAACCCTGCCTCTGTGAACGCGCCGGTGATCGCGGGCAGCGGCCGGTGCCAGAGCTTCAGCACGGCGCTCTGGCCGCTGAACGTGTACTCCTCGGCGTACTCGTGGGTCGCGAAGTAGTCGCGGTCGGGGTAAGCGACCTTGTAAATGAAGGGGTGGTTGACGGCCGCGATGAGCCGGCCGCCGGGCACCAGCACGCGCCGCAGCTCGGCGAGCGGCGCCGTCCAGTCCTCCAGGTAGTGCAGGACCAGGCATGCGACGGCGTCGTCGAACGCGTCGTCGGGGAAGGGCAGCGGATCGTTGAGGTCCGCTTGCAGGAGCGCCGCGCCGTCGCCGAGCCGCCTGCCGGCCAGCTCCAGCATCTTCGCGCTGGGGTCGATGCCGGTCACGTCGGCGCCCCGGTCGCGGAGGGCCTCGAAGAGCGGCCCGGCACCGCAGCCGACGTCGAGGACCCGCCTCCCGGCCACGTCCCCGGCCAGATCCAGGATCGCGGGCCGCGCGTAGTAGCCGTTGAGGAGGCTCGACTCCGTCTCGGCGGCGTACGCCTCGGCGAAGCCGTCATAGTCGGTGGTCGGAGTCCGGTCGCTTGATCCGGATGCATGCACTCGATCGATGGACATCGGTCCATCCTGGCATGGCGAGTCCGTCGAAGAGCATGCGCACCAAGGAATTCGAAGGGTTCCGCCAACCGCATCGGGAAGACCGCGCAGGGCCTGGCCAGTGCGGCCCGCGAAGGTCTGCGGGACTCCGCCCGGACCCTCCACTCGCGAACGCGACCGCCGTGCCGGCGCGTTCGCGGGTACCGCACCGGCTCATGCCTCCACGATGCGCACGGACGCACCCGCCTCGGTGAGCCTGTGCCGCGCGGCGGTCGCGGTCGCATGGTCCACCCCGGAGAGGACCGTCGACGGCATCCGGTCGGTCAGCGCCTTGGCTTCGGCGAGGCCCGAGCCGCTGAGCGCCCGGATCTCCTTGATCACCTGGATTCGCCTGCCGCCCGAAGCGTCCATGACGACGGCAAAGGTCTCCTCAGGGGCGGCGCTCGCGGAGGCGGTGGCCTCGGTGATCCGCACCGTGGCACCCGCTTCGGCGAGCAACCGGTGAGCGGCACCGGCGGACGCGTGGTCGACGCCGTCCAGGACGGTCGACGGGGCACGGTCGGCCAGGTGCTTCGCTTCGGCAAGGCCCAGACCTGTGATCACCCTGATCTCCTTGATGACCTGAATCGGCTTGGCGCCGACGGCGTCGAGGACGAGCGACCACGTGCCTTCACGGACCGACCCGGCGCTGAACGAGGCGGTGCCGCCGCCGCGCGCATTCCGGCGGTCGGCCCGCATCCCGGCCACGATCGCCGCCGCCGTACCGGCTACCAGGATCAGCGCCAATGCCACCAGCGCGAAGGAGGGGTCACGATTCATGACGGCCATTCTGCCGCGTCACCGCCACGGCCAGTGGCCGTGCCGCACCCGGGTGAGCCGGGTCGGTCGCGGCTCCGCCGTTCGATGCGTTCGGAGCGCCCGGAGCCGCGCGGGTCGCTCAGGCGAGCGGTCCTTCGCGCTCCACTACCTCGGCCGCTCACCGTCGCCGCGCGATTCGCTCTCTCCGGGGAACCTGGCGGTCAATGCGAGGCCGAGCACGATCATGAGGAAGCCCAGGCCCAGGTGCAGGACGCCGGTCCACACGTCGGCCGGCAGGAATCGGGCGGCGCCGACCGCGTCCGCGAAGAGCCCGTACACGCCCAGCACGACGATGCAGGCGCCGCCGATTAGCAGGTACCAGCGCGACGACCCGACCGACAAGGACGCCACGAGCCCGACCACCCCGCCCGAGAGGTGGACGAGGTTGGAGAGCACCGTGACCGCGAAGACGCCGAAGAGCTCGGCGGAGGTCTCGGTCCCGGCGAAGCTGATCCCGGACAGGCCCGGTGTGGAGAGCGGGACGAAGCCCATCACACCGAACAGCAGGAGCATCCAACCGGTCCCGGCGGCGCCGTCCTGGACGGCGGTGGTGCGCCGCCGTTCCACTTCGTACCAGAAATACCCGGGCGGGGACTTCGATCCGATGTCCATGGCTCACGCCTCCTTCATCCGTCTCGAGCCGTCACCGCGCCGCCCGCGGCGGCGGCGGGCCGAGCGTCCGTCGATGCGCGGCGAGGTCCGGTGCCGGATACCCCGTCGCCCCCGGGCGACACCCTCGCCCGCGGCGCCCGCCGCCGGACGACCGAGCCGCCGGAGCGACTGCGATGAACGACGGGGGTCTCGCAACCTTGTCGCCGATCGCAGGAGCAGTTCGAACACCGGTACTGAGGTGATGACGAGGGCGGGGTCGACGGCCGGGCATCGTCGGGCGACCGCTCGACGACCGTCCGCCCCGAGCCGCCCACGCATCGCGGACCGACCGGGTCGAGGCGCAGGCTCAGGAGCGGTTCCACCGGCGGTGCCCGTGTCGCCGCTCACTCGGGTTTGCGTTCGAGCGCGCTCGAACCCGTAGCGTCGTCGCCATGACAGCAACGACCTGGATCATCACCGGCACCGCAAGCGGCCTCGGCCGGTCCCTCGCGAACGCCGCGCTCGCGAACGGCCACAACGTCGTCGCCGCGCTTCGGAACCCCGACCGGATGGCCGGCCTCGCCGCCGCACATCCGGGCCGCCTCCTCCCGGTCGACTACGACGTCACCGACACCGCCGCCGCACCCGGCCTCGTCCAGACCGCGCTCGACCGGTTCGGCCGCGTCGACGTCCTTGTGAACAACGCCGGCCGCGCCGTCGTCGGCGCCGTCGAAGAGGTCGGCGACCGGCAGCTTCGCGACCTCATGGACCTCCACCTGTTCGGGCCCGCCGCACTCGCGCGCGCCGTGCTCCCGGCGATGCGCGCCCAGGGCTCGGGCACGATCGTCCAGATGTCGAGCCAGGGCGGGCGGACCTCCTTCCCGGGCGTCTCCGCCTACTCCGCCTCGAAATTCGCCCTCGAAGGCTGGTCGGAGTCCCTCGCGGGCGAGGTCGCCCCGTTCGGGATCCGCGTCATGATCGTCGAACCGAGCCGCTTCCGCACCGGCTTCCACTCCGCGCTCGAGTTCACCGACACCGCGGACGCCTACGGGGCCCTCGCGCCGATCCGCTCCGACATGGCCGACGTCGCCGGCCGCCAGGAAGGCGACCCCGACCGGGCCGCCCGCATCATCACCGACCTCGTCGCCACCGACGACCTGCCGCTGCGCCTCCCGCTCGGCGCCGAGGCCGTCCAGCGCCTCTACGCCGCCTACCAGCGCGACCTCGACGGCGTCGTCCGCCTCGCGGACCTCGCCCGCAGTGCCGACTTCGAAGGCGTCGCGCCCTCGGTCCGGCCCGTCTAGGTTCGAACCATGGCCACCGATGAACTCCTGCACCGCGCGCTCGAACTCCTCGGCGACGACCCGCTCTCGGTCGAGGCGATCCAGCGCGTCACCGATCCCGGCGCGCTCGCCGAGTCGATGACCATCGCCGAAGTCGCCGAGCTCCTCGACGTCTCGGCGCACACGCTCCGCTACTACGAGCGCGCCGGCCTCGTCGAGGTCTCCCGCGACGCCCTCGGCCACCGCGTCTACGACCCCGCCGCCGTCCGCCGGCTCGTGTTCCTCACCCGGATGCGCCTGTCGGGCATGCCGATGCGCGACCTCCAGCACTACATCGCCCTCGCCGACGCCGGCGACGACACCGTCCCCGAACGCCTCGACATGCTCATCGAGCACCGCGACACCCTCCGCCGCCGCATCCGCGAGCTCACCTTGTCCCTCGCCGCCACCGAGTTCAAGATCGCCACCTACGGGGGCAGGGCGGCACCGGACGCGGTCGACGCGGAGTCGTCGGAGTGAGTCGCGAGACCGCCACCGGCGGTCCGCGGACGGTCGCCGGGTTGTGCGAGGCGACACTCACGCTTGAGAACGTGGCAAGTCCATTGACCTCGCCCGTACGCTAGTTTTCCCAGGCAACTGCAATACACGAAGCGCGTCAGAGGATTTCCAGGCGCAAGGGAGCCGGTTCATTCGTTCCGGTTCACCGTCACGGCATCTCCCTCTCGAATCGCCCGCCCGACCCGCCGGCCGCCGCTCACGCGGTGCCGGAGTCGGGCGCCGGCGGAGACGGAGTTCGAGGCCGCTGGCGGTGCGGACGAGGATCCCTTCATGCCAGAGCGCGGCGATCGGCACCGCGATCGTGCCCCGGACGAGTTCGACCGGCTTCGTCCCCTCTTCGGCGAGCTCGCCCGACTCGACGAGGACGATCCCGAGTGGCGGCGCTGCCGTGAACGCCTGATCACGGGCTATATGCCGATCGTCGAGCACGCCGTAGACCGGTATGCGGGCCTCCGGGGCGCCGACCACGGGGACCTGATGGAAGTCGGTGCCATCGCCCTCGTCCACGCGATCGACCGGTTCGACCGGGACTCCGGCGGCGACTTCTTGATCTGCGCCGTCCCGATCATCGTGGGCGAACTCAGCCGGTACGCCCACAGCGCTGCGAAGCACACCGCACCGGGCGCGACCGATGCCGAGAGCGACCGGCCCCGGTCCTGTGCGGTGATCCGAGCCGAGGTCGCATCGCGCCTGGGCGTCAGTCGCGCCCACGTATCCGAGGTACTCGCCTCATGGAACGAAGCACGAGGCCCCGTCGGACCACAGTCCGACCGACCCGACGCGTCCACCGGGTGACCTGGGAGCGGGGATCACGCTCCCCCAAGTGCGTGTCCGGGGGTCGGGGCACCGCGGCCCGATGCTCGACGCGCGGACCACGGTGGTGATCGCGGCGCGAAACGGGCTCACAGGGCTCGCTTCCCGGCCGGGCCGGCCGGGAAGCGAGCCCCTTGCCCCCGAATTCCTCCGGCGAACGGTCCGGGACGGCCCGCGCGCCCTCGGGGAACGTGCCGAGCGCGGCCCGGCCGACGGTGCCGAGCCGCTTCACTGCCCGCTACTGCTGGACCGAAGCGCTACGGCACGTCGGCTTCCACGAACCTGTCGCTCCAATAGAGTCCTTCGGGCGAATTGATGTAGACGTACTCCATGACCACCCATTTCGAGATCGCGATGAGTTGGATCGCCCCCAGCGGCGGATAGTTCGGGTCGTCCGAGTGTCCGTAGTAGACGGGTCTGGCGATGTAGAGCATGTGGCTCTCGGCCGTCACCGAGTCCCTCGCCTTCCGCTCGAACCATTCCATGCGCAGGTTGGTGCCGCCGTGGTAGCAGGTGACCAGGTTGTCGCCGTTCCCCTGTCCTCCGAGGATGTCGGCCACGAGATGGCAGCGTGCGAACACCCAGCCGTTCCCCGGGGTGCGCCTCTCGGTCGCCGGGTAGTCCCACGGGTCCACTTGCGGCCCTTGGCCGGCGTTCAGCGGCGCGCAGAGGTACGCGTATCCGCCGACCGCCCGCGGCCCGCCTTTCCGGTCGTTTCCGCTGCCGAAGGGCACGTCCTCTGCGTCGGGGTTGACGATCTCGGACTTGCAGGGCCGGTCGGGGTCGTCCCAGTTGATCGCGGTGACGGCACCCGCCGCGTCGAGGGTGACGATGCTCGCGTTCTTCAACTCGTCGCGCACTGACTGGGGAAGCTCGTTCAAGCTCTCGAGGGCTTCCCTGTTCACCTCGTCGAGGCTCGCTGTGCAGATCTCCGGCGCCGTCCAGGACCATTCACCGGTCTGATTGACGACGGTGGCGCCTTCGAATCCGCCTCCGCCTCGGCAGACGGCGAGATCCGGTGCGTCGACATGCAGACGCTCGAGCAGTTCCCGCGGCGTCGCGGTCGTCAGCGGTTCGGTCTCGGGGATCGTGATGCGGACCGTGGCGGGACAGTCGTCGACGGCGTCCTCGGTGATCGCGGCCCCCCGGTCGACGGCGGCGCCGAGTCCGCCGCTTCCGGCGGTGATGATGCCGGTGCATCGCACCTGATCAGGGTATTCACTGACGACGACCGCCTCCGCGGGTGCGCCGTCGGACCCTGGAGTGTAGGTGAGTGCGACGGTCGGCGAGGCGGGGTGGGCCAGCTCCTGCGCGGCGGCTTCCAGACCCGGGAGGTAGTACGGCAGCTCGATCGGGCTGACGGTGGTCAACTGGTCGGCGATCGGGGCCCACGAGGCGAACCGGTCTCCTGCCGCGGCGAGCTGCCGCAGCAGGGGCGCCTCGGAGTATTCGCCTCGGGCGGGGTCGGCTTGCCCGGCCTGGTCGAGCGCCGAGAGCACTTCTTCGGGCGCCACCTCCGCATCGAGCATCGAGTGCATCGCTTCTACCGCGGCGTCCTTCAGACCGGTGTCGAGCTGCTGCATGATCTGGTCCAGAAGCGGCTGGATCGTGTAACCGCCGAGGCGGTCGACCAGTTCGCGATAGCGGGGTGCGTTCTGGCCGGCGATCTGCGGCGAGTAGATCACGAGCGAGTAGGTGACCATGACCGATGTGGTCTGGCCGGGCTGCGGGGTGGGGGCGGGGTTCGCGAAGCTCAACGACCCGGTGGACGCGGAGCTTCCCGGTTGGACGGTGCCGAGCGGGATCGTCTGCGAGCCCATCCCGGGAGTGGCGGAAACCGTCGCGGTCGCCTCGCCCGGTCCGTCTCCGATGTTCTGGACGGTCGCCGACCAGGTGCAGGTCGGCGTGGAGCAGGTGCTCGCGTTGATCGTTCCGGTGAAGGCCGGGAGCGGAGTGACGAACGAGGCGAGGTCCGGAGGCAGCTCGATGTCGGCTTCGCCGCGAGGCGGGGTCGTGGTCGCAGCGTCGGTGTCGCCGCCGAGCGTCGTCCT
Organism: Glycomyces albidus; assembly: GCF_009451885.1. Taxonomy (GTDB): domain Bacteria; phylum Actinomycetota; class Actinomycetes; order Mycobacteriales; family Micromonosporaceae; genus Glycomyces; species Glycomyces albidus. The sequence continues at coordinate 38,776 of NZ_WIAO01000007.1, read as the reverse complement.
GGTCGTGTCCTTCGTGGTGGCCGCGGCCCCCGGCGGCGCCGGTGCCGGCGTTTCGAGAACGAGGACCCCGGCACTGCCGCCGGTCTGCGGATGGAACGTATCCGGGTCGCCGTCCCATACGGCCGGTACCGCCTCGACGGTGGCATGCGGCGCCGCGGCCGTGTGGAACATGCCCGGATCGATCGGACCGGAGAGGGACACGACGTCGGCGGGCAGGGTCCTGGTGCGGACGAGGGTCCAGTCCTGCCACGTCTTCGCGGTCACCGCCGTCCCCTGGTGCACGGTGACGTCGGGCTCGGCCGTGCCGTGGTCGTCGATGGTCCGGACGAGGTCGGCAAGGGCGGCCGGGGTGAACTCGGCGGCCGGGTCGATCGGGAGCGCGGTCCCGTGCTCGGCCTGCACCCACTGGTCCTTGACATGGCTGGCGAGGGCCGGCTGGCGGCGTGCCCACCAGTTCTCGTCCCCCCATACGGCCGATCCGTCCGGCGTGGTGTGGACGGTCGCGGACCCGGCGGTGGAGTCGGTGACCGACCCGGCCGCGTACCCGTCGGCGGTGACGGTGAACTGCCCGCCGGATCGGGTGCCGTCAGGGGCGGTGTAGGTGTAGCCGAAGTCGACGGCGTCGGCCTCGGCGAAGCTCGCGGCGGGGTCGTTGCCGAGTGTGCCGGTGCGGGAGTCGTTGATCGCTATGACGACGGTGACGGCGGCGAACAGCGCCGCCAGCGCGGCGGTCATGCCGACGGGGATGATGATGTTCGGGTTCTCGTACCAGCGCGGGCGAGGGGGACGGACCGGTGGTGATGGCGCGTACATGGTGTGGTCCTCCGGAGGTTCGACGTCAGTGGCCGCCAGCGTCGCGCCGCACATCCCCGGTCGGTCTCAGGTGGATCATCACCTCGTCATCGCGTGCGCGGGGTGGCTCGTCGCCCGCCGCTCGGGGGCAAGTGCATCGAGGTCATCGGCGCCTCGACCGCCGACAGTGCCCGCCGACAGCAGTCCACCTGCCGGGCCGACGCCGACCGGCAATGGGCCCTGTAGGCGGAGGGCGACCGGTCGGGTGACCGGCCGGCCTCCGCGCGCATCACTCCTAGGCGTTCTGGCCGCGCAGGATGCGGTAGACGGGGACGGGGGTCCCCGCCTGCTCGCTGGCGTCCAGCGCGCGCTGGTAGAAGGACTGGATGGTGCGGGTGAGGTCGGCGTTGACGCCGACCTCTTCGGCGGCGTCGATGACGTGCTGGGCGCCGGCGTGCATCATCTTCAGGTTCGCGATGTCGCCCCAGCCGCCCTGCTTGGTCAACGGCCCGAAGTAGGCGATGAAGTCGCCGTTGCCCTGCGCGGTCCCGATCGCGAGCGAGATGAACCGGTCGACGTCGCCGCCCGCCGCGTCGACGATCGCCACGGCCTGTTCGAGCGACGTCAGGAACGCGTGGAACTGCGCGAGTGCGGCCTGGTAGTACAGCTGGGCCAGTCCGTAGTCGTCGCCGAAGTACTCGAGACCGGGGACGATCGTCTCGAGCAGCCCGCGGTGCGCCTCGTAGAGCGGCCGCGGGCCGCTGACGTAGAGGCGGGAGGCGGCGTGGTGGAGGTCGTCGCTTTGGGTCATGAAGGCGCCGGTGAGGAATTCGCCGCCGCGCCCGGTGACCCATTCGGCGCCCTTGCGGGTGTTCTCGGGCGAGTCCGAGGACAGGTTCACGATGGTCTTGCCGGTGAGGTCGGCTGGGCCCTGCTCCAGCACGCCGTACATGGCGTCGTAGTGGATCAGGGAGAGGAGGACGACGTCGTTGGCGGCGACGGCCTCGGCGACGGTGTCGGCCGGCTTCGCGCCGAGTGCGGCGATGGCGTCGAGCTTGGGCCTGGACCGGTTCCAGACGGTGACGTCGTAGCCGGCCTCCAGCAGGACCTTGACGGTGGCCCGCCCCATCGGGCCCAGGCCGAGGACGGAGACGGATTTCTTAGCAGACATGTTGTGCCCCTTGGTAAGTGATGGTTCATTGGTTCGCTTGTGAACTCAATGGTGGTCGTCCCGGGCAGGCTCGGCAAGACCGCACTTCCAGGTGGGGCTACTTACTTCGAGGTTCGAAAAATGGCCGCGGGGGGTCTGGGGCTCGCCGACAGTGACGCAGGTCAAACCTGCGGGAACGAGCATCACTGTTGCCCGGCTGTCGCCCGCATCCGGGTATGGGACCGCCTCCACCAGGTGCCGGGCGCGGGTCGAGTCCAGCTCTGCGCATCGCCCGATCGACAGGTCGAGCCCGGTCTGCGCGAACTTGGGTCTTGTGTTCTGGAGACGGAAGGACACGATGGCCGCGGTCGAACCCGGTGACCGGTCGTTCAGTGCAGCGGCAGGATCATGACGTCGTGCAGGTCGCCGACGCCCCAGGCCCGCGCTTCGGCGACCTTCGTGTAGCCCCAGGACCGGTACGCCCGCCTGGCGGACTCGGCCTCCTGCTGGACGAAGAGCATGACGCGTTCCGCACCGACGCGTTCGAGCAGGCATCGGTGCAGTCGGCGCGCGACGCCCCTCCCGCGCCAGGCCCGGCGCACCGCGAACTCCGCGAGCGCGAACGTGCGCTTCCCGTCCTCGCGGCTCATCTCCGGCGGCACCGCCGCGGTCACCTCATCCCACCAGGAGTTCTCCGGGGTCACCAGGTACCCGAACGCCATGGCGACCGGTTCCCCGGCATCGGTCCGGGCCAAGACGGCGGCGAAGCCGGGCTGCCGGGTCTGCTTCGGGAACCGCTCGAACGCCTCGGCCGCATCCGAATCCGTCTCGTTGTACGGCGGCTCGGCGAAGACTTCGGCGTAGATGCGCCGGAAGGCCGGGGCCTCCTCGATCGCGGCCGCGCCGCTCATCGACTTGAACGCGACGGCGGCCGGCGCCTCGGCGACTCCCTCGGGTTCGGTGTTCATGCGATGAAAGCTAACACGGCTGTTCGAGCGGGCGCCTCCATCGAGGAAGCCGTCCGGACGGTCCGTTCGCAGTTCGACCGGAGGAACACCTGCACCGACATGCGTGCGGCTGCGCTCTGCCCGCCCGCCGATTCGTGACGCGTGACTGACGTTCGGTGACCGCATGGGATGCCATCCATCGAACCCTCTTGTTAGGATGGCCAAACCCGTGACGGACACGTCACCCTCGTGTCAACGGGTCGACAACCCTCTCGAACACCCGGCCCACCATCCGGCCGAGATCCAGATCCCATGTCTTGACCATCGTGGGAGCGCTGCGCCAACGAGGCCGTGGATCGTCTCCCCTTCCGCGCCGATCCATGACCCCTGCGCCCCACTGCGCAGACCGGCGCGATTCCCCTACCCGAAGGTGAGTCATGAGAACCCCTGAAACCGCCGTACGCCTGTTCGGCGCCATCGGCATGACGCGCGACGGCGAACAGATCCACCTCGGCCCCGCCCGAGAACGGGAATGCTTCGGCATCCTCGTCATCCGCCGCGGGTCCCCCGTCCTCGTGGACCAGTTGATCGCCGACCTGTGGGGCGACGGCGCCCCCGCCAGCGCCGTCAACGTCGTCCACACCTACATCAGCCGGCTGCGGCGCCGCACCGGCAGCACCGAGGAGCACGGCCTGCTCCGCTCCCTGCGGCCCGGATACTCCATCGACCCGGCCGCCATCACCCTCGACACGGAGGCGTTCGAGTCCGACCGGCGCACCGGGATGGCCGCGCTCTGGGCCGGACGGCTCGACCAGGCCGCGGAAGCCCTCGACCGGGCCCTCGAGCACTGGTCGGGCTCCGAGGCGCTGCACGGCGCGACCGGTCCCCTGGCGACCCAGGAGCGGCGCCGCCTCGACGAGCTGCGCCTCGACGCGCTCGAGACCTCGCTCGCGCTGCAACTGCGCACCGGCACCGGCGGCGACACGCTCGCCGATCTGTCCACACTGGTCAGGAGGCATCCGTTCCGCGAGCGGCTGTGGATCCTCCTCATGCTGGGCCTCGCCCGGGAGGACCGGCGCGGCGAGGCGCTCGTGGCCTACCACGACCTGCGGTCGCTCCTCAAGGAGGACTTGGGGATCGGTCCGTCGCAGCGGGCGCAGGAGCTGTTCTCCGACCTGCTGGCCGACCGCCCCAGCGACGAGCTCTGGACCGAGCATCTCACCCTCACCGCGCAACCGCGGTGAACCGAACAAGAGGAGGACCATGCGACAGTATCTGATCGGCGGTGAGGCGGGTTTCACGACCGCCGGATTCTGCCTGGGCACCATGTACTTCGGGACCGCGGTGGCGGAGCGCGAGGCGTTCGCGATCCTCGACCGGTACGCGGAGGCGGGCGGGGACCTGCTCGACACCGCGAACTGCTACGCGTTCTGGGCCGAAGGCGGCATCGGTGAGGAGAGCGAGGCGCTCATCGGGCGCTGGCTCGCCTCGCGCGGCATGTCCGGCCGGATGCGGGTGGCCACGAAGGTCGGGGCCGCGCCGGCGCGCCCAGGCGAGCCGTACCACGGGGGGAACCGGGAGGGCTTGGCGCCGAAGGTGATCGAGGAGCAGTTCGCGCGCAGCCGCGAACGGCTCGGGGTCGACGTCGTCGACCTGTACTACGCGCACGCCGACGACCGGTCGGTGCCGCTGGACGAGACGGTCGACGCGTTCGGGCGCCTGGTCGAGGACGGCTCGGTCCGGGTGCTCGGCGCCAGCAACCACGCGGTGTGGCGGCTGGAGCGGGCCCGGGCGGCGGCCGCCGGCGCCGGACGGGCGGCGTACCAGGCGGTGCAGCAGCGGCACACGTATCTGTTCCCGCGACCGCTGCGCGTGCCGGTGCCCGAGTCGATCCAGCTCGCGGCGGGCGACGAGATGCTCGACTACGCCGTGAGCGAGGGCCTGCCGCTGTTCGCGTACTCGCCGCTGTCGGGCGGGGCGTTCTCGCGACCGGACCGCAGGCCGCCCGGTGCGCCTGTGGACTACGACCACGAGGGCTCGCAGCGCCGGATCACAGTGCTGCGCGAGGAGGCCGCGGCGCTCGGCGTCACGGCGAACCAGCTCGCGCTGGCGTGGCTGGCGTCGGGTCCGGCCGACGTCGTGCCGATCCTCGGGGTGAGCAGCACGGGCCAGCTGGAGGAGGCGCTCGGGGCGGCGTCGATCGGGCTCGACGCCGAGGTGTACGAGCGGCTCGCGGCGGCGTGAACCGGGGCGGCGCCCGTGCCGGTGGGGGCGCGGGCGCCGTCCAGGTTCGCTTCAGGCGGCGTCGAGGAGGCGTTGGGGCGCGGTCGAGTCCCCGTCGAGACGAGATCTGGTGGCGGTCCAGCCGCACTGATTACGTTCGGTACCAAGGAATTCACCATTGGTGCTACGGAACCGAGCGAGTGTGAGCCATGGACCGAGACCGCCCCGATCCGCCTCCCGGAGGCGCGCCACCGCTCGTCAGCGTGGTCATCCCCTGCCACGACGCGGCCGCGACGCTCCGCGAGTGCCTCGCAGCGCTGCGGGCGCAGACCAGAGCGCCCGACGAGATCATCGTCGTCGACGACGCCGGCACCGACGGCTCGGCGGACATCGCCGCCGAGCACGGCTGCACCGTGATCCGGCTGGAGCGCAATCTCGGTCCGTCAGGGGCCCGCAACGCCGGCATCGCCGCGGCGCGCGGGGAGATCCTGTTCTTCGTCGACTCCGACGTGGCGTTGCGCCCCGACGCGGTCGAGCGGGCGGTGGCGCTGCTCGCGGCGGACCCGGGCCTGGACATCGTGCACGGCACGTACGAGCCGCTGCCGATGCGCGGCCGGAGCACTGTGGAGTGCTACCTCGTGCTGCGGGAGGCGTTCTGGCGCCACCGCTTCGCCGGCCCGGCCAACGTGGTCGTGTTCGCGGTCGCGGCCGTGCGCCGCTCGGTGCTCGACCGGTTCGGGCCGTTGGACGAGCGGCTGCGCGACTGCGAGGACGTGGAGTACTCGGCGCGGATGGCCGGCCGGTCCTCGATCCTCATCACCGAGTCCGTGGCGGGTAGCCACGACGCGGGCTCGACCCTGCTGCGGGCCCTGCGGACCCAGTGGAAGCGGTCGCTGCCGCTGCCGGCGCTGCATCCGCGGGGAGTGCGGCTGGAACGCATCAACCGGATGCGGTCGCTCGTCGCGGCCGCGGTCGCACTCGCGTCGCTGCCGGTCGCGGCCGTCGCGCCGGAGGCGCTGCTCGTCACCGCCGCGGCGGTCCTGGCGGTGCTGGCCGCCGACGCGCGGATGCTCGGCTACGCGGGCCGCCACCTCGGCCCCGCGCGGACCGTGCCGCTGGCCGCGGTGCACCTGTGCTTCACGGCGGTCCTGGTCTGCGGCATCGCGGCCGGCATCCCCCTGGCGCGCCGCCGCGCGCCTTCCCCCATTCCTCTCTTCAGGAGCGAATCCCATGCGACTCATTGACATCGACGAAGCCGAGGCGATGGACCTCAAGGAGGTCCAAAAGCTCTACCGGCGATACATCAACAGCAGCCAGGTCTCGCTCATGACCTCGTTCGGCTTCGGCCGCGACCTCGTGGCGCGCGCCGAGGGCTGCTACCTGCACCTCAAGGACGGACGCCGGATCACCGACCTCACCGGCGGCGTCGGGGTGCTCAACCACGGCCACAACCACCCGCGGATCCTCGAGGCGCGGCGCCGCTTCGCCGAGCGGGGCCGCATGGAGGTCCACAAGACCTTCTTCTCCCCGTACCTCGCCGCGCTGAGCCACAACCTCGCCGAGGTCCTGCCCGAAGACCTCGACCACTCGTTCTTCCCGAACTCGGGGGCGGAGGCGATCGAAGGCGCGGTCAAGTGCGCCTACAAGTACCACGGCGGCAAGCGGAACACGGTCCTGCGCGCCACCTCGGCGTTCCACGGGAAGCTGCTCGGCTCGGGCGGGCTCACCGCGGCCCAGGGCCACGGGTTCCGGTTCCCGACGATCCCGGGCATCGACGACTTCGTCTACGACGACCTCGAATCGGTCGAACGGGCCGTGGCCGCGCACCCCGGCGACGTGTACGCGCTGCTGGTCGAGCCGTTCAGCGCCTCCACGATGGGCCAGTGCTCCGAGGAGTTCCTGCAGGGGCTGCGCGCGCTGTGCGACCGCGAGGACATCGTCCTGATCTACGACGAGATCTACACCGGGTGGGGCAAGACCGGCAGCCTGTTCCACTTCATGCGCCACGAGGGCGCGGTCCCCGACATCCTGTGCACCTCGAAGGCGCTCGGGGGCGGCAAGTCCTCGATCTCCGGGTTCGTGGTGCGCAACCGGATCTACCGCCGGGCGTACGACAACCTCGGCGACGCGCTGCTCCAGACCACGAGCACCACGTACTACGGGTTCGGCGAGGAGTGCGCGACCGCGATCGAGGCCGTGAAGATCGCGATCGAGGACGACTACCCGGCGAGGGCCCGTGCGATCGAGGCGGTGCTCTCCCCGGGGCTCGACCGGATCGCGAAGGCCTTCCCGGACGAGGTCGCGGACGTGCGCGGCGCGGGCGCCCTGTGGGGGCTGTTCCTCCAAGGTCGTCCGTCCCTTGTAGAGACGCTGGTGAAACTGGTGCCCGGCGGGCTCGCCAAGGACCCCGGCTTCCGGCAGAAGCTGCTGTCGTCGGCGTTCCTCCAGGCCATGTACGAGGACCACGGGATCTACCTGTACTACACGCTCAACGGGGAGCATCCGGTCGTGATCGGGCCGCCCCTGGTGACACCGCTCGACGAGGTGCACCGCTGCCTGGCCGCGATCGAGGAGACCCTCTCGGCCGGGCTCGGGCGGCTCGTGCGCCGCTTCGTGGCCCAGAAGGTGAGCAGCCTGTGGTGACCGCGCCTTCCCGCGTCCTCGTCACCGGCGCCGCCGGGGTCCTCGGCTCGCGCGTGACCGCCGACCTCCTCGCGGACGGCACTCACGTGGTCGGCTACGACCTGCGCGAGCTCCCGCCCGCCGCGGGCCTCACGGTCGTCACCGGCGACGTGCGCGACGAGACCGCGCTGAGCGAGGCGGCCGACGGCTGCGACGCCGTCGTCCACTGCGCGTCGGCGCTGCCGTCGTACCCGAAGGCCGACATCCGGTCGATCATCGTCGACGGCGCCCGGTCGATGACCGCCGCAGCCGCGAAGTCCGGAGTCGGCCGCGTCGTCCACATCTCCTCCACCGCCGTGTACGGGCTGCCGTCGCTCGTGCCCACCCCCGAGGACCACCCGCACGAGCCGGTCGACGCCTACAGCGCCGCCAAGGCCGAGGCCGAGGCGCTGGTGGTCCCCCACCGGGCCGACCGGTGCGTGACCGTGGTGCGGCCCAAGACCTTCCTCGGGCCCGGCCGCCTGGGGCTGTTCGGGATGCTGTTCGAGTGGGCCGAGGAGGGCCGCGACTTCCCGGTCATCGGCAAAGGCGACGTGCGCGTCCAGATGCTCGATCTCGACGACCTCGCCCGGGCCGTGCGCATGGTGCTCGCCGCACCCGAGGACGCGGCGGCCGACACCTACAACATCGGCGCGGCCGAGTTCGGGACGCTCCGCGAGGACTTCCAGGTCGTCCTCGACGAGGTCGGCCGCGGCCGGCGGATCCGGTCCGTCCCCGCCGCGCCCGCGATCGCGCTGCTACGCGCGGCCTCGGCGCTCGGGCTCTCCCCCGTCTACGACCGGCTGGTGCGCAAGCTCAAAGCAGATTCCTATGTGGACATCAGCAAGGCCGCCGAGCGGCTCGGGTTCCATCCCGAGCACAGCAACCGTGACGCGATCCTGCGCACGTTCCGCTGGTGGCGGGAACGGCCCCAGGCCCCGCGCGGCGCCGCCGGCGCCACCAGCTCGGACCGGTGGCGCCAGGGCATGCTCGCCGGCGCCAAGATCCTCTTCCCGCCCGCACGACCGCAGGAGCGCCGCCATGACCAGCCTCAAGACCGGGGAGCTGTCCCCGGCCGACCCTCGGACGCCTAACCTCCGCACCGCGGCGGCCGCGGTCGCACTGGCGCGGCCGCGCCAGTGGGTCAAGAACGTCGCGGTCCTGCTGCCGTTCCTCGACCCGCAGGTGTGGGACCGCGCCACGCTCGCCGGCCCCGCGCTCGCGGTGGCGGCGTTCATGCTCGCGTCCTCGCTCGTGTACGCCGTCAACGACATCGCCGACCGGTTCCGCGACCGGCACCACCCGGTCAAGCGGTTCCGGCCGCTCGCCTCCGGGGCCGTCAGCGTGCGGGGAGCGGTGCTCGTCGCCGTCGCCTGCGGCGCCGGCTCGGCCGCCCTCGCGGCCGCCGCCGACCCGCTGCTGCTCGTCCCGATCACCGCCTACATCGGACTCAACCTCGCCTACAGCCGGGGGCTCAGGGAGGTCCCGGTGCTGGAGCTGTTCGCCGTCGCGGCCGGGTTCCCCCTGCGGGCGCTCGCCGGATACGTCGTGCTCGACACCGCGCCGGCGAACCTGGTCGTGCTCTCGGTCCTGTTCCTGTCGCTGCTGCTCGTGCTCGGCAAGCGCCGCAGAGAGATCGTGGTGGCCGGCGCCGCCCACCGGGCGGCCCTCAAGGGCTACACCGCGCCCCTCCTCGAGCAGTTCACCTCCATCGCCGGCGGCCTCGCCACCGCCACGTTCCTGCTGTTCGCCCTCGGCGGGCCGCAGGCGGCCGAGTCCAAGGGGCCGCTGGCGATGCTGGTGGTGCCGCTGCTGCTCATGGCCCTGTTCCGCTACCTCCAGCGGCTCGAGCTGCGCGGCGGCGACGGCGACCCCACGCGGCTCCTCGTCCGCGACCCCGTGCTCCTCGCCATCGGCGCGGCCTGCCTCGCGTGCATCGCCGCCACCACGCTGCTCGACCTTTCCGTCCTCTACCCCAACGATTGAAGGAGACCATGAGCCTCACCGAGAACCGCGAGCCGGAGACGAATCCGGAACCGGACGCGGCGACCGAGCCGCGGCGCCGGCGCCTCGGCGTCCGCCTCGCCGTCGGCACCACCGCCTTCTGGGCGCTCTTCCTGCTGGCGCACCTGGTCCTCAGCGGACGGGTCTGGTGGTGGTCGCTCATCGAGATGGTCCCGCCGTTCGCGCTCCTGGTGCCGCCCCTCCTGCTCGGCCTGTGCGCCGTCCGGATCCGGCGCGGGATCCGGTGGCGGCTGTGGACCGTCCACGCGGCGCTCCTCGCCATCGCCTACCCGATCGCCGGCCTGAACCTCTCGGCCCTGGTCACCGGCGGCGGCGACGACGGCGCCGCCGACCTCGAAGTGTTCACCTGGAACGCCGACTACTGGCACTACCGCTGGGACGACGCCGACGCGTTCTACGACTACCTGCTCGAGCAGGACGCCGACGTCTACCTGCTCACCGAGTACCTCACCCGCACCGACCGGGTCGAGATCATCGACGACGAGGCGGCCCTGCGCGAGCACTTCCCCGACTACGAGCTCGTCATCGCCAGCGAGATGGTCACCCTCTCCAGGTACCCGGTCGTGGAGTCCAAGGCCCTCGACACCGAAGCCCTCATCGACGAGGACGACCCCGGCGCTCCTCCCGCCGACGACCCGTGGCGCGAGTACTGGACCACCAAGATCCTCCGCACCGACCTCGACGTCGACGGACAGATCGTCTCCATGTACAACCTGCACCTCTCGGTGCCGGTCCCCACCGGCGAGGCGTCACCGCTCAGCGGCGAGTTCTACGAGTACGTGCGCGCCCAGTACCAGCGGCGCAGCTCCCAGTTCACGATCCTCAACGAGGACATCGACGCCAACCCCAATCCCGTGTTCGTCGGCGGCGACTTCAACTCGACCATCCTCAGCGCCGGGATCGCGTCCATGAGGGACCGTCTCGAATGCCCCGACCCCGACTCGGCGATGCCGGTGAGCTGGCCCGCGATCCGGTTCCCGTTCCCCAAATGGTGGCGGCTCGACTGGGTCTGCACCAGCGAGGGCCTGGAGGTCACCCACTACGAGATCGTCTCCGGCGAAGGGCTGTCGGACCACGACGCCCAGACCGTCGGACTCGACATCCGCTAGGAGGCCGCGGTGAACCGCCGATACGACGCGTGCGTCGTGCTCAACTACTACGCCCCCTACACGAGCGGACTCACCAAGGTCGCGGTCGAGGTCGCCGAGTCCCTGGCCGCCCGGGGGATGCGCGTGGCGGCCGTCGCCTCCAGGCACGACCGCTCGCTCCCGCGGTTCGAGCGGCGCGGCGGCGTCGACGTCTACCGGGCGCCCGTGGCCGCGCGCATCGGCCGCGGCGTCGTCAGCCCCGGGTTCGCGGCCCTCGCCGGCCGCATCGCGCGCCGGTCTGAAGTGGTCAACCTGCACCTGCCGATGCTCGAGGCGGGGCTCGTCGCGCGCGGTGCGCGCGGCACTCCGATCGTGGCGCACCACCACGACGACGTGTGGCTCTCCGGAGGCGTCACGGCCGGGGCGCAGATCGCCGTCGTGGAGTACTCCGTGGCCGCCGCGCTGCGCCGCTCGACGGCCGTGGTCGTGGCGAACACCGACCACGCCAAGGCGTCCCGGCACTGGCCCATCATGGAGCAGCGGCGGGTGTGCGCCATCCCGCCGCCGTGCGAGCGCCGCGAACCCGGGACGCCGGCGTTCCGCGACGGCCCCGGACCGCACGTCGGGTTCCTCGGCCGCATGGCCCCCGAGAAGGGCCTGCACCACCTCGTGCAGGCGTTCCGGGGCTGGGACGATCCGTCGGCGCGGCTGCTCCTCGCCGGAGACGAGGGCGTCGCGGGAGGCGACGTGGTCGCCCGGTTGCGGCGCCTCGCCGCGGGCGACGACCGCATCCGGTTCCTCGGCCGGCTCGACGAGCCCGACATCGCGGACTTCCACGCGTCGCTCGACGCCTTCGCGCTCCCGTCGGTCGCCGAGGAGTCCTTCGGGATCACCCAGACCGAGGCGATGATGTCCGGGGTGCCGGTCGTCGCCTCGGACCTGCCCGGCATGCGGGTGCCCTTGCAGACCACCGGATTCGGCGAACTCGTCGAGGCCGGAGACGCCGACGGGATCCGGGAGGCCCTGCGGCGCGTGTGCGGGTACCCGGCCGGGCGGCGGGCGGCCGGAGCGGCGAGCGCGTCGGCCTCGTTCGGCCGGGAGTCCACACTGGCGTCCTACGCGGCGGTGCTCGCCGAGGCCGCCGGCTCCTGAACGCCGGCCCGGGCCCGCTTGCGGCGGGCCCGGGCCGCCAGCGCGTAGACCGCCAGCGCGGCGCCGACCTCCCCGAGTGTGGCCACCGCGCGGCTCGTCACCGCCACGGCGCCGGCCATGGGCAGGGGCAGCACCAGCGCCAGGGCCGCCACGAGGATCCCCTCCCGGACGCCGAGGCCGTCCGGCACGACGACCACGAGCGAGCCGATCACGAGGGCCAGGCCGAACAGTCCCACGCACAACAGGTAGGAGCGGGCCGGGGGCGCTCCGGCGGCGACCGCGAGCAGCCACAGGTGGTGCCCGGCGACGAGCCACGAGACCGCCTGGTAGGCGAGGGAAGCCCGGATCGCCCGGTCCGTGTAGGCCAGTCGCGGTGCGGCCCTGCGGAAGAGGCGCATCATGAGGGCCGCGGCGGTGTTCACCAGTGCCGGACGGGCGAAGAGCACGAGCGCGGGCAGGGCGGCGAGGAGCACCCACCAGCCGCGGTTCCCGAGGGCGGCCGGGGCGGCGAGGAGGCCCGCGAGCATCCCGGTGCTGAGCATGACGGCGATGTTGATGACGTACACGCCGGCCATGCGGGCGGTGCCGACGCCGACGCCGGCGCCCATGCGCACGTTGACCAGGAGGGTCCACAGGCGCCCGGGAAGGTATTTGACGAGCATCCCGGTGAAGTAGATGTTCGCGCTGTCGCGCAGGGGGACCGGTGCTCCGGTGCCGTTCACGAGGGCGCGCCAGGCGAGCATGCCGAGGACGAGTCCGGCGAGGTTGACGAGGGCGGCGAGCGCGATCTGCGGCAGGTGCTCGCCGGTGGCGAAGTCGAGGGCCTGGCTCCAGTCCTGGCCGCGCATGGCCGCGGCGACGGCGATCGCGACGGCGATGACGACGGCGATGCCGGAGAGCCGCCAGAGGATCCGCTTCACGGCCGGGGCCTCCAGACCGCGGGGCGCAGGGCGCCGACGAGGCTCGCGAGGCCGGCGGTGCCGACGTAGAGCAGGTGCAGGGCGTAGACCGCGGCGGCCCACCGGAGGCTGCGGGCCGCCGCGGCGGCGACGAGCGGGGCGCTGGCGATGCCGAACGCGATCGCGAAGAGGGCCGGGACGGCCGCGAGCCAGGGCTGCCAGAGCGCGAGGGGGGCGCTGGCGGCGATCGCGCCGGCGGCGAGGACGGCGGCCGGTCCGTAGGCGCCGGTCCGGACGGTGTTGCCGGCGGCGGGGGCGCGGCGGGCGCGGGCGAGGAGTTCGGCGAATCGGAGGGAGCGGCGCCACTGTTCGATGAGGAGCGGGCCGAGCCGGTCGACGTCGTCGTGGCGGCCGACGACGGTCGGGTCGGTGATGACGGTCCACCCGGCGGGAAGGCGGGAGCCGAACTCGACGTCTTCACCGGAGCGGAGCGTCTCGTCGAAGCCGCCGGCGGCGGTGAAGACCTCGGCGCGGATGGCGGTGAGCGCGAACAGGGTGACGTCGGTGGCGCCCGCCGATCCGGTGCGCCATTGGTGCTCGAAGAGGGTCTTGTAGCGTTCGACCGGTCCGTCGTCGATCATCGGATCGGCGTCGTAGACGCCTTGGACCATGCCCGTTCCGGGGGCCGCGATCGCGGCGGCGGCGTTTTCGAGCGCGTCGGGGCGCAATTCGATGTCGGCGTCGAGGAAGAAGAGCACGCGTCCGGTCGCGATTGCCGCTCCGGTGTTGCGCGCGGCCGCCGGTCCGCGGTTCGGGCGGATGTTCACGGTGCGGCAGGGGAACCGCTCGGCGATCGCGGCGGTGTCGTCGGTGCTGGCGTCGTCGACCACGATGACCTCGGCCGGGGCCGCGGTCTGCGCGGCGAGTGCCGCGAGGCACCGGTCGAGGGTCTTGGCCGCGTTGTGGCAGGGGACGACCACCGACCAGGGAAGCTGCGTCGTCATTGGGAAAGCGTGTCGCGCCGTGCTGGAGCGGGCCGATATTCGGTCTGGACAGGCAGTGGACGAATGGTCGTTCGAGGGGTTGCTGTACGGGGTCTGGAATGGGTCTTGAATCGCGATGGAATGCATCGTTCTGAATTCTTGAATGGCGAATGGACGCGCTTTCGAGCATTGTCGCGTGTTCGTCCACATGTTAGTTTCAGTGGACCTTCTCCGTGCTCACCCCGAGGATTGCGAATGACCACGCACGCTTCCGTGAACGAACCCGTCGAACTCGAGCCCCCGGCGACCGCGGCGCCGCCGCCGCGCAGTCTCGCGGTGGTGCGGATCGCCCTTGGCTGGGTCTTCCTGTGGGCGTTCCTCGACAAGACCTTCGGCCTCGGCTTCGACACCCCGGCGGACCAGGGGTGGATCGACGGCGGCAGCCCGACCGCGGAGTTCTTCTCCGGCGGCGCCGGCGGGATGTACAGCGGCGCTTCGGGAGCGGCCTGGGCCGACTGGCTGTTCATGGCCGCGCAGGCGGGGCTCGGCTTCGGGCTGGTGCTCGGCGTCATGATGCGGATCGCGGCGTGCTGCGGGGCGGCGCTCATGGCGGCCCTGTGGTTCTCGATGCTGCCGATCGAGAACAATCCCGTCGTCGATCCGCACTTCGTGTACGCGACGATGCTGGTCGCGTTCGTGTTCACCGACGCGGGCGCCCGGTGGGGCCTGACCCGCCGGTGGCGGCGCCTCCGGCTCGTCCAGCGCTACCCCGTCCTCGGATAGCGGCGGCGGCGCCGCCCGTCGTCAGCGCGGTTCCGCCGCGGCGAGGAGGCGCCGTGCCGGCGGTTCGCCCGGCCGGTGGCCGGTCTCCTTGCACAGTTCCAGGGCCCGCCAAGCCGACGCCGTGGCGGCCTCCGGTCGTCCCATCGCGAGCTCGGCTTCTCCGATCCGGGTGTGCGCCTGTGCTTCCAGGAACCGGTACTCCCCCGCCTCGGCCGCTTCGAGCGCCTGCGCCGCCGCATCGCGGGCGCGCTCGGTGCGGCCGCTCCGCAGCAGCGCGCCCGCGCGCCCGACGAGGGCCTCGACGCGATGGAAGCCGGTGGCGTCCTGTTCGGTCATCGCGAGTGCCTGGTCGTACAGCGCGATCGCCGCCTCGTGTTCGCCTGCGGCGTCGTTCGCGGCCGCCAGGGTGACCGTCGCGTGGGTCCGGATCCGGTGGTCGGCCGCGTCGGTCCTGGTCTCCACCACGCGTCTCGACAGGTCCAGGGCGGCTGCGACATCGCCTTCGGCGAGCCGCAGCCGCGCGGTGGCCCCGTGAAGGTCGCCGGATTTGTCGTAGCCGGGTCCCGCGCGTTCGAGTTCGGCGGCCGCGGCGAGGCGGGCGGCGGCCTCCTCGGGCCTGCCGCGGAAGAGCTCGATCTCGGCCATGTGGATGAGCAGCACGGGTTTCGCCGAGTCGGCGCCGATGTCGCCGGCGACCTCCAGCGCCTGGTGGAAGAAGGAGACGCCGACGTCGAGGTCCCCGAGGAGGGCGTGCAGGATGCCGAGCCAGTGCAGATTCGTGCATTCGGCGTGCCGCTCGCCGACGGCCCGGTTGTCGCGGAGCGCGGCGTCGAGGTGGCGCAGTCCTTCGCGCATGCGTCCCCGGTAGAACGCCCCGGCGCCGAGGTTGAACTCGGCGGCCGCGGCGCCTGCGGTCCAGCCGCTCCGCCGGGCGTGCGCGGCGGCGGCGAGACCGTGCGCAGTGGACTCGCCGGTGCGGTTCGACCGGATCAGGGCGCAGGCCATGACGAGCTCGGCGGCGGCGAGACCGGACACGTCGCCGGCCGCTTCGGCCGCGGCGAGGGCCGCCCGCCCCAGGCGCAGCCCGTCACCGCCCAGCATGCCGAGCCACACATGCCCGCGGAGCATGTCGGCGAGCCGCCAGGCGGTCGCGTGCTTCCCGTCCCGGGCGGCGAACTCGACGGCCGCGACGAGGTTGCCCCATTCGGCTCTGAGCCAGTCGGCGGCCTCGGCGGCGGTCGTGAACGGCGCCTCGCCGGTGCCGCCGGGCCCGGGAAGGCTGACCTCCTCGGGGCACAGGAGCGACCTGCACGCGCGAGCGCCGCTGAGGTACCAGTCGAGGAGCCGCGTCGCGGCGGCGTCCCGATCCGGCTGCGGCTCTTCGAAGTACAGCAGCTCGGCGGCGTAGAGGCGGACGAGGTCGTGCAGCCGGTACCGGCCCGGGCGCCCGTGTTCGACCAGGTGGGCGTCGACGAGCCGGCGCAGCGCCTGGAGGGTCTCACCGCGCGCGCCGCCGTTGAGCGGGATGACGCTGTCCAAGGTGAAGTCCGGGCCCGGAGTCAGCGCGAGGCGGCGGAAGAGCCGCGCGGCGTCCGAGTCGAGGGCGCGGTACGACCACGAGAACACCGCGCGGAGGTCCGCGGCGGCCTCGTCCCCCGTGAGCGCGTCGAGGCGGGAGGTCTCCAGCTCGTCGGCGATGGCGGCGAGCGGATGGTCGGGACGGGTCGCCGCACGGGCGGCGGTGATCGCCAGCGCCAGCGCCAGTCCGGCGCACGCGGCGAGGATGCTCTCCACCGCTTCGGGTTCGGCACCGGGCCGCTCGTCGCCGAGCTGGCGGCGGAGCAGGTCGGCGGCCTCGGACGGGGTGAACGTGCCGAGTTCGACGATGCGCGCGCCGTGGGAGGCGGCGAGCCCCACGAGCCTGCTGCGGCTGATCACCACCGTGTGGACCAGCGGCGAGTTCGGCAGGAGCGGGCGGATCTGGGCCGCGTCCCGGGCGTTGTCGAGGATCAGCAGCCGGCGTTCACTACCGATGACGTTGTGGTAGAAGCCGATCTGGGCGGCGGCGTCGGCCGGGATCCGGCGCGATTCGACCCCGAGTGCGCCGAGGAGCTGCCGGACCGCTTCGGTCGGTGTCACGGCCGCGGCGTTCGGGGCGAACCCCCGCAGGTCGATGTAGAGCCTGCCGCCGGGGAACCGGTCCGCGGCCCGATGCGCCCAGTGGAGGGCGAGCACCGTCTTCCCGATCCCGCCCGGCCCGGCGAGGACGACGAACGGCGTGGCGGCCTGCACCGACTCGTCGAGGGCCGCGAGCGCGTCGCCGCGGCCGGTGAAGGCGGCGGTCCCGGTGGGGAGGGTGACCGGCGCGGACGGTCCCGGTGCCGCGGCGGCGTCGAGCGCGGGGTCCTCCCTGAGGATGGCGGTGTGCAGGTCGCGCAGGGACTTGCCGGGGTCCGTGCCGAGCTCGTCGGCAAGGCGGTCGCAGACCTCCGCGAACACGCGGAGCGCCTCGGGCCCGCGTCCGCTCCGGTACAGCGCGAGCATGTGCTGCTCGGCCAGGCGCTGGCGGTAGGGGTGCTCGGTCCGCAGCCGCTGGAGTTCGCTCACGAGCGACTCGTGCCGTCCGAGTTCCAGTCCGATGTCGACGCGTTCTTCGGTGAGGGTGAGCCGGAGGTCGTCGAGGCGCCGGGCCGCCTGCTCCAGCGCCCTGCCGGCGAGTCCGGCGAGCGAGGGCCCGCGCCATTCGGCGAGCGCGTCGCCGTATGCCGCTTCGGCTTCGACCAGCAGCCCGGCGGCGCGATGGCGGCGCGCTTCGGACGCGCTGCGCTCGCAGCGGAGCGCGTCGAGTTCGTCCGTCCCGATGCGCATGAGGTAGCCCGAGTCGGTCTTCTCGAGCCGGGCGCCGGCGGGTCCGAGCTGGCGGCGCAGCGCGACTGCGATGTTCTGCACCTGCCTGACGGCGGTGGTCGGCGGCCGGGTGCCCCAGAGGGCCTCGACGAGCCGGTCGACCGGGACGGTCCGGTTCGCCTCGTCGAGCAGGACGGCGAGGAGTCTGGGGTGGTGGCGGCCGCTGATCGCCGTCGGGCCGAGCGATGTGCGGACTTCGAGCGGACCGAGTATTCGGAAATCCAACATGGTCCGACCTCCTTAGCGATCCGATTCTATAAGGCGAGGACTCGTCGCCATCGCGGCTGCGACGACCCGCTGCGCACGGGTCGCTCGTGCCGTTTCCGTGCGGGTTCCGTACCGGGCGCCGCCAAGGTGAGCGGGAAGACCGCAGCGCGTCGATCGAGAAGGAGGGACCGCATGGACGCCGATGTCGTCGAATCCGGTGGCGTGCACAGGGGCGCCGGGGAGGGCCCCGATCGCGGGTTCCAGGCGATGCCGGCGCCCGGGAAGGCCGCCGTGGTCCTGATCTGGTCCCAGACCGGCCTGCTGGTCCTGTTGCTGGCGCTCGGCAGGTCGGGCGCCGCACCGGCGGAGATGGCGCTGCCGGACGACCTCGCGCTGTCGCTGCTCGCCGGGGCGTGGACGGTGCTGGGCGGCGCCTTCGTCTTCGCGCTGTCGTTCGCCCTGTTCTGGGGGAAGAACTGGGTTCGGATCACGCTCGCGGTCTACTACGCGCTGATGGTGGCGAGGTCGTCTGCTTCGATGATCGCGGAGGACCTGAGCGGATCGAACTTCCGGGACCTGGCGCTCGGTGCGATCATGGTGTGGCTGCTGCTGACCCCCGCCATGCGCGCCTGGTGCCGTTCACGTCCCCCGCGGCGTTCGCATCGCCGGTGAGCGCCGGGCGCTCGTCGGGATTCCGTATGCCTGAGCGGCACCGGATCCGCTCGCCCGCCGAGACCGTCTGCGCGGGCCACCGGCAACGGCCGGCCCTCGCTGTGGCCGAATAGGACCGTCCACTCGTTCACGCCCGCAGCCGGTTCGCGGTGCCGCCCGCGCCGCGAACCGGGTCCGCAACCTCTCACTGTCAAGGAGCCCCACATGAAGATCGCAGTCCTCGGCACCGGCATGGTCGGCCGGACCATGGCCGCCCGCCTCGCCGCCCTCGGCCACCAGGTCACGGTCGGCACCCGCGACCCCGACGCCACGGCGGCCCGCGCCACCGGCAGCGGTTCCTACCGCGACTGGGCCGAAGGGGCGGGCGTCCGAACGGCGACCTTCGCCGACGCCGCGGCCGCGGCCGAGATCGCCCTGAACGCCACCAGCGGCGCGTCCAGCCTCGGCGTGCTGACCCAGGCGGGCGCGGACAACCTCGCCGGCAAGGTCCTGATCGACATCGCCAACCCGCTCGACTTCCCCGACGGCGAACTGCCCACGCTGCGCTACTGCAACACCGACTCGCTCGGCGAACGCATCCAGCGCACCTTCCCCGAGACCCTTGTGGTCAAGACCCTGAACACGCTCACCGCCGACCTCATGGCCCGCCCCGGAACACTGCCCGAGCCCGGCACCGTGTTCCTCTCCGGCGACGACGCCGGAGCCAAGACCACCGTGACCGGCCTGCTCCACGAACTCGGCCACACCGACGTCATCGACCTCGGCGACATCACCACCGCCCGCGGCGCCGAGATGCTCCTGCCCGTCTGGCTCCGGATCATGGGCGCGCTCGGCACCGCCGCGTTCAACTTCAAGATCGTGCGCTGACGGCCCCGGTCGCAGGCCGGGCCGTCGCTGACCTGTCGGCCCGGTTTTCACGCCCGGCAGGTCGGCGACGCCGAATGCGGCCCCTCGACCGCCCGCCGCAGCGCGCCGCCGTCCACGGTGTCGCTGGCCCGGGGACGCCCGAGTTCCTGACGTTCCGCGCGGCGGCGCTGCGCACCGGATCGACGCCCGGTTCGGTGCTACCGCCGCTTCAGGCCCATTCCAGCATCCCGAATTCGCCGGTCCCGGTCTGCGCCGGGTCGTCGAGGCGCTCGGCGACATCGGCGAGCATGGGCCCGGTTCCGGCCCAAGCCGTCGGAATGTAGCCGTCCTCGGCGAGCCATTCCATGATGCAGCCGCGCCGATCACCGTCGCGGAGGTCGACCACGAGCACGTCTCCGCCACTGTCCCGACAGATCGGGACAGTGGCGGTGCAGAACCCGAACGTCGGCTCCCCGGCCACCGCGGCATGCGCACCTGCTGCGCCGCAGCATGATTCGTCGGCGAACCGCGAGAGACTTGCGAACTGCTCGCGGACTTCGGCTACCGGCAACGGCCGGTAGAACGGGGGAATCGGGGACCAGACGCGGTAGTCGGCGTCGGCTATGCCGTCCATGAGCCTCCACCAGTCGAGCAGATCGGCCGGCAAAGGACGGTCCACCGCGTCTCGGGTGCGGCCGATCTCGGCCTTCCCCGCGCTCGGACGGATCGCCGCCGCGGTCGACGGCGCGTGCCGCGCCGTCCAGTCGGCGATCCGCCGCCACGATTCCTCAACCGGGATGTCCATGACCGCCGACGATACCGGGTTCGGCGAGCTTGCCGTATGCGCTCACCCAGGGCAGCCGGGCCTCCGCGCGTTCATTGCGCGCGGCACTGCCCGCGACCGTACCGACCGGGGCCGCCCGTCCGGCTGCGGGCGAGCAGCCGGCGCCGACCCCCGCAGTCCGCGAACTCATGACGGCTCAACGGCTTCCGGGGGCGGCCACCGCTCAGCGCTTGCCCGCGTGGGATTCCAGGTAGGCGCGGATGGCGGCGGGATCGTCGGCGCCGGCCCAGCCGATGTAGGCGTCGGGGCGGATCACCTTCGCGGTGCCGTCAGGGGCGGCCGACGCGGCGTCGGCGACGAAGCGGTCCGCGAAGGGCTCAGCGCTGTCGAGGACGACGAATCGGCCGCCCCGCAGGGCCTCGTAGAGGCGGCCGCCGTCGGCGAGCGCGATGTCGTTGGCGCGGTGGCCGACGAGGGCGTCCTCGTTCTTGTCGTGCCCGTAGTGGAACCCGACCCCGGAGATGACGCCCATGGCCCTGGCCTCGATGGGCTTGATGTGCATGGCCGCGCCGAACGCGAGCCCGCCGATGGCGGCCTTGATCTTCGAGCGCTCGGCGGCGAGGCGGATCATGGTGCCGCTGGAGCGCAGCACCATCTTGCCGACGGGGTGGCGCTCGGCGTGATAGGTGTCGAGCAGGGCCGGGTCGGCTCCTCTGAGGACGGCCGCGAGCTTCCACGCGAGGTTGGCCGCGTCCTGGAGGCCCGTGTTCATGCCCTGGCCGCCGGCGGGCGAGTGGCAGTGCGCGGCGTCGCCGGCGAGGAACACGTCGCCGTCGCGGTATGAGGGGACCTGGCGCTCGTCGGAGTGGAAGCGCGAGACCCAGCGCGGCTCGTACATGCCGAAGTCGGAGCCGAAGACCAGGCGGGTGGCCTGCTTGATCTCGTCGAGGTCGATCGGATCGTCGTCGTTCCTCTGCTCGGCGGAGTTCCAGGCGAAGATCCGCCAGTAGTCGTCGCCGAACGACGCGATGAAGCAGAACGCGCCGTTGATGCCGTGGATCGCAGGGCTTTCGGCGGGCGGTTCGGCCAGTTTCACGTCGGCGAGCATGATCGACTTCAGGACCGCCTCGCCCGGGTAGGGCATGCCGATCGCCTCGCGCACTGCGGACTTCACGCCGTCCGCGCCGACGACGTACGTGGCGGTGTACTCCCCGGCGGCGGTGCTGAGCGTGACCCGCCCGTCGCCGCGCTCGAGTCCGGTCACCCTGTGGTCGTACCGGATCTCGGCCCCCGCCTCGAGCGCGCGCCGCCGCAGGACCTCCTCCACGGTGTACTGCGGGGTCATCAGGAGGTACGGAAAACGCGTCTCCAGGTCGGCGAGGTTGAGGGTGACCCGGTTGAACAGACGGATGCCGGGCAGCTTCGCACCGCCGTACGCGAGGAGCGCGTCGGCGATGCCGCGCGCGTCGAACTCCTCCATGGTGCGAGCGTGGACGCCGAAGGCCCGGGAGAGGTTCGAGAGGTCGGCGCTCCGGCCTTCGAGGACGAGGACGTCGACGCCGGCTTCGGCGAGGTCGCCGGCCAAGAGCAGCCCGGTCGGACCCGCTCCGACGACGATGACGTCCGCTTGCTGGTGTTCGGACATGGGGAGCTCCTTAGCAGTGTTCGAGCGGATGGTCCGCATGCCACCCGAGCGTAGTGACGGCGCCTCCGTTTCCCAAGGGACGCAATAAGTTTCGGTCGACTGGTCCGCAAACTCCGAGCACAGAGGGCGTCGGCCGGCCCGGCGGAGCGGGCGCGTGCGGCCCGGCGTTGGGTCGGTCGACCTATGCGGGAGCCGCGAACACCGGTCATGCTGCCGAAGCGGATCGGCCCCCGTGCTCCTTGAGTTCGGCGCCGTGGCAACCGAAATCATCCCTCGACGGCGCGTCCGTACTCGGCGATCAGGCGGGCGTCCTGGCGGCCGCGTTCGCCGCGGGGCGCCGCTCACCCCGCCCCTCCAGGGCGCGGCATTCCGGCCCTTGCACAGGTGCTCGGCCGGACCGGCTGGATCGCCTTCGGCCGCAGGCGACTCGTCCTCCTCACCCAGGAGCGCCGCGGCTCAGGCGAGAGGACGAGCCGGCCTCACTCGCCGGCCACGAGCGCGCCCAGCTCGGCACGAGAGGCCACCCCGAGCTTCGGGAACGCCTTGTAGAGATGGTGCGCGACCGTGCGCGGACTGAGGAACAGCTGCGCCCCGATGTCGCGGTTGGTCGCGCCCGTGACCGCCAAGCGCACCACCGCAAGCTCCTGGGCCGTGAGCGAGGCCAGCGGGTCGCCTGCGGCCCGGCCGGGGACGGCGACCCCCGCGGCGCGCAGCTCGCCGGCGGCCCGCGCCGCCCATGGGGCGGCCCCCAGTCGGTCGAACGCCTCGACGGCGGCCTCCAGCTGCTGCCGGGCCTCGGCGCGGCGGCGCTCGCGGCGAAGCCACTCGCCGTACGCCAGCCGGGTCCGCGCCAGGTCGAACGGCTGCTCGTGCAGCAGGTGCAGTTCCAGCGCCCGCGCGAACTCCGCCTCGGCGCGCTCGTCGTCCCCGGTCAGCGCGCGGACCCGGTGCAGGACGGCGAGGGCCCCGCTCTTGCCGGTCGACTTCGCCCACGTCGCGTAGCGATCCACAAGGGACGACGCGCGCTCGGGCTCGCCGGTCTTCACCGCCGACTCGATGTAGTCGGGCCAGGCGAACCGCCACACGAACGCGTGGCGGCACGGCCCGGCGACCGCCCGGTCGATGCGGTCGAGCACTCCCGCGTACCGGCCGGCGCCCAGATCGAGCATCGCGCCGGCGTACTCGGCCCAGCAGCGGCTCGGCATCCACGCCAGGTCGTCCGCGCTGCGCATCGCCTCGGCCGACAGCGCCGCATGCGATTCCTCGTCGCCGGCGACCGCCGCGAGCCAGGCGTGGATTCCGGCGAGGTAGCCGCGCCACACCGGCTGGTCCATGTCGGCCGCCAGGTCGAGCCCTTCGGCCGTCGCGGCGCGCGCGGCCGGATGCCGCCCGCCCGCGAGCCGCGCGATCGCGAGAGTGGTCAAGGCCTCTGGGATGCGGCCGAGCCGCCCCTCGGTCCGGCACTCGCCCACGAGCGCTTCGGCTTCGCGCTCCATCGCGTCGAAGTCGGCCTGGACCAGCAGGTGCATCCCCACCAGCGGCCGCAGATCGGCCGGCGTCCGCTGCGACGACGCGGGGAACGACGTCGTGACCCTCGTGCCCCCGCCCAGGATCGAGCAGAAGTCGCGGACGATCGCCTCGGGCGCCTCCATCGGCTCGGCCCCCCGGGGCGTCAACGCCTCGATGCGGCGGGCCGTCTCGGCCTGCTCGGGATGCGCGGCGCTGGTCCACGCGTAGTACGCCGCGAGCCCGAGAAACGACAGCCGCTCCAGGTCGGTCTTGCTCATCTTGATGTGGCTCAAGAGGATTCGCGCCGCCTCCAACGGCTTCCCCGACTCGAACGCCAAGCGGGCCCGGACCCGGGCGAGATCGGCGGCCACCGTGTCGTCCGGCCCCGCCGGACCAGCGGCGCCCGTCGCCCGGCCGACCAGCTCCGCGGCCCGGTCGCGCAGGCCCGCCTCGGCGGCGCTCAAGGCGGCGGCGGTGTACCGCCGCGCGGCGTCGGCGGGACCCGGCGAGAGCTCCGCCGCCCTGGCGTACGCCGCCGAGACCGCCGCCTGGCCGCCGCGCTGGCGCGCGCGCTGCGCGAGCCGCTCGAGCTCCGTCGCCACCTGCTCGTCGGCGCCGAGCGCGACTGCGGACAGGTGCCACGCCCGCCGGTCGTCGTCCACAGCCTCGGCCAGTGCGCGGTGTGCGGCCAGCCGCGCGCTGATGTCGCACGTCAACGGGACTGCGGCCCGCACCAGCGGGTGGCGGAAGACGACGCCGTCGCCGCCGATGCGGACGAGGCCCGCGTGCTCGGCCGGCGCCGCTTCGGCGAGGGCGACGCCGAGCCGCTCCCCGGCCTGGACGAGGACATCCAGGTCGCCGCGGTCGTCGAGCGCGGCCGCCAGGAGCCACAGGCGGGCGCCCTCGGGCAGCGCGGCGATCCGCTCGCTGAAGCCCGCGAGCACCCGGTTCGTCACCGGCTCCGCGGCCGACATCGAGAACGCCAGTGGCGCAAGCGATCCCGACCGCTGGTCGGCAGAGAGCATCCGCGGGAGCTCGATGAGCGCGAGCGGATTGCCCTGCGCCTCGGCGGCCAGCTGGGCGCGGACCGCCGGAGGCAGCGTCCCCGAGTGCTCGGCGAGCAGTCCTTCGGCCGCCGCCCGATCGAGCCTCGCCACCGGCAGCTCGTCCAGCCCCGGCGGGGTGAACGCACTGCCGCTGCGGGCCGCGAAGAGCACGGCAACGGGCTCGGCGTAGAGGCGCCGCGCGGCGAACAAGAGCGCGTCGGCCGACTCGCCGTCGAGCCACTGCGCGTCGTCCACGAGGCAGACCAGCGGGCGCCGGGACGCGAGCTCGACGAGCAGGTTCAGCGTGGCGAGCCCGACGAGAAACCGGTCGCCGCCGGCGCTCACACCGACCCCGAGCGCGCCGCGCAACGCTTCGACCTGCTGAGGCGGAAGGGCCTCGGCGTGGGCCATGATCGGACGCAGGAGCGCGTGCAGCGCCGCGAACGGCAGCTCCGCCTCCGACTCCACACCCGTCGTCCGGAGCACCTGCGCCCCGTCGTATTCGGCGCGCTCGGCGGCGTAGTCCAGGAGCGCCGACTTCCCGATGCCCGGCTCTCCGCGGAGGACCAGCGTGCCGGGCCGTCCGTCGAGCACGTCGCGAAGCGTCTGGTCGATCGCGGTCTGCTCCGCCCGCCGGCCGTACAGCATGTGCCACTCCAAGGAATCCGAGCGCTCCGGCGCCGTCCGCGCCCTGTCGACATCATAGGCAGTGACTGTCAACTGACAGTGACTGCCATACTGCATCCGTTACGCCGCAAGGAAATCGGTGAGGAGCCGTATGACCGGGCCCGGGCAGTCCTCGTGCACATTGTGTCCGCACCCCTCCAAGACCTCGGCGGTGGCTTCGGGGATCCGCTCGGCCAGGCCCTGCGCCTGCGTCGACGGGATCCACGAGTCCGCTGCACCCCAGACGATCAAGGTCGGCGCCTGCACGTCCGCCAGTCGCTCGTGCGTCTCGTCGAAGTCCAGGCCCCGGGCCAGCGCGACGAACGCGTCCCGCTGCTCCGGGCGCGAGAACCAGGCCGCGATGAAGTCGGTGGCGCCGAGGAGGAGCACGAGCGCGGCCGCGGTCGCAGCGGACAGGGGGGACCTGCGGTGAGCGGTCATGGCACTCCGTTCTACAGATGGAGCAATGTTCTACAACTGGAGAGATCTTCTCTACAAATGTAGATAAGCTCGCGTCGTGCGTCCAGACCCCATGGCACAATTGCGGCCATGCCCACAGACCGGCGCACCCAGCTGCTCGACACCGCGATCGCGGTCATCGCCGAGCACGGCCTCCGCGGCCTCACCCACCGCGCGGTCCAGGACGCGGCCGGCCTGCCCCACGGCTCGGTCACCTACTACTTCAGAACCCGGTACGAGCTCCTCCTCGCCGTCGTCGAGCGCATCACCGAAGTCGACCGCGAACGCGCCCTCCCCGCCGTGAACCGCGCCGTGCGCGCGCTCGCCGCCGACCGCGACCGGCCCGACCCCGCCGGCATCGCCGCGATGCTGCGCGGGTGGTGGACCGATAGCCGCCAACTCCTGCTGGCCCGCTTCGAACTCGAGCTCGCCGGCGCTCGCGACCCGGCGGTGCGCGAGGCCATGGCCCGCTGCGGCACCGAGTTCCGCGACCTCGCCGAACTCGTCGCGGTCCAGGCCGGCTCGGCCGACCCCGCGTTCGACGCCCGGGTCATCGCCGCCCTCGTCGACGGGCTCATGTTCGACTTCGTCACCCGCGGCGGCCTCTCGGCGGCCCACCTCGAGGAAGGCGTCCGCCGCGCCCTCGACCTGCCGAGGTGAAGCATGGAGCACGCAGCCCTGGAATGCCTCGCCGCCGGCACCGTGCCGATCGGCTTTCGATTCGCGCGCACGACTTGCGGTATCCCAGTTGGCGGATCGCCTGCCTGGTACTCCAGCCGCACGTCCCGTTGCAGCGAGAACGGCGCGGAGGCACCGAGCCGGCTCAGCGGTGAATACGCTGCATGCGGCCCTCGCCCTGGCGAGGGCCGCATGCAGCGGTGTGTGGCCGGAGATTGCTCAGGTGCGGGCGGTGTGATCCGGTTTGGGCATGAATGCGAGCGCGATGGCAAGCGCCGCAATGCAGAAGCCCGCCGCGGTGAGGAAGGCGTCATGGCCGGCCTGCGCCTGGACGGCTAGGATTCCGGCGGTTCCGGTGGCGTCCGCGAGTTCGTCCGTCATGCCGTTGTAGGCGATGGTGGCGATGACGGCGAGGCCGAGTGCCCCACCGGCTTCCTGACTGGTGTTGATGAGCCCGGCCCCCAGCCCGGCGTCGGCGTCGTCGAGGCCGGTGAACGCGGCGATCTGCAGCGTCACGTAGCACAGGCCGCAGCCGAGGCCCAGCAGCAGGAACGCCGGGAGCAGGTCGGTCCAGTAGGTGCCGCCGACCGGCGCCCGCCACATCAGCAGCAGACCCGCAGTGGTGGTGGCGAGTCCGGCGGCCAGGATCGTTCGGGCGCTGAACCTCGCGGTCATGCCGGAGGCGATGCCGGCGCCGGCGCCGACCATGACGGCCAGTGGGACGTAAGCGAATCCGGCTTCCATGGGTGAGTAGCCGTAGACCTTCTGCATGAACACGGCGACGAAGAAGAACATCGCGGTGAAGCAGCCGAAGACCAGGACCGCGGCGAGGTTGGCGGTGCGCATGGTGCCGAGGCGGAAGACGCGCAGCGGCATGATCGGTGCGGCGGCGCGCGCCTCGATCGCGACGAAGGCGGCCAGCAGCACCGCCGCACCCGCGAGCCCGCCGATGGTGCGGGCATCGCTCCAGCCCCAGCGCGTGGCCTCGCCGAGGACGAAGATCAGCAGCAGGAGCCCGGCGGTGAGGGTCGCGGCTCCGGCGGAGTCGAAGCGGACCCGTGCGCCTTCGGCGCGGCTCTCGGGAACGAGCCGGGGCGCCAGGACCGCGGCGGCGATGCCGACGGGAGCGTTGAGCCAGAACAGCCAGGCCCAACCGGGTCCGTCGGTGAGCGCGCCGCCGACGATGACCCCGACGATGGAGGCGATCCCGGCCAGCGAGCCCCACACACCGAGTGCCTTGTTGCGCTCGGGCCCTTCGGGGAAGGCGTTGGTGAGGATCGCCAGGGCGGCCGGGGCGATGAGTGCGGCCCCGAGCCCTTGGACGGCCCGGGCGGCGATGAGTGTCGCCCCGTCGGGCGCGAAGCCGGCGCCGATCGAGGCGGCGGCGAAGATCCAGAAGCCGGCTTGCAGGACGCGGCGGCGGCCCGACCGGTCGGCCAGGCGGCCGCCCAGGAGCAGGAATCCGCCGAGGACGGTGGCATAGGCGGTCACGATGTAGCCGAGGCTGACATCGGACATGCCCAGATCGGTTTGGATCGAAGGGAGCGCGAGGTTGACCCCGGAGACGGCGAGGAAGACCATGAACTGGGCCGCGCTGACGAAGGCGAGCACGGTTCCGGGCCGGTATCGGGTCTGCTCGGGGGAGCGTGGACGGTCGAGTGCGGTCATGTCAGGACTCCTCTCCCCCGAGGCCGGCGGCGGCGCCGGCGATGGCGGCGGCGAAGCGGCCGCGCTCGGGGGCGTCGAAGGCGAACGCCGCCAGGCTGCGGGTGTAGCCGATCGCGATGCCGTGCAGCGGGTCCGCGATGCCGTCCGCACCGGCCGAACCGGTGTGGCCGAAGGCCCGCGCGCTCAGGAACGGGTGGATGAGGCCCTTGGCTTCGAAGCCGAGCGCGAACGGGGACCCGTCGCCGGTGACGAGGTTGGTCCCGGTGGAGTGGATCGTGGTGAACTCGGTGAGCGTTTCGGGCTTCAGCAGCGGGGCGCGGCCGTCGACCTCGCCGATCGTCGCGGCGTACAGCTTGGCGATGCCTCGGGCCGAGGCGACGCCGCCGGCGGAGGCCGGGCCCGTGGCGCGGACGATCCGTGCGTTCGGGAAGGTCATCACGGTCTCGGGCGTGAAGCCGCGTTCCCCGAGGTTGTACCCTATGCCGGCGATGCCGTCCGGGTTCGGCGAGTAGGCGGCGAAGGCGGCCTCCTGCTCGGGTGTGGCCGTCCACGGCCGGATGTCGCGGTAGCGCGGTTCGAGCTCCTCGGGGAGGCCGAGGTGGAAGTCGAGGTCGTACGGCTCGCGGACGCGTTCGGCGTAGACCTCTTGGATGGTCTGCCCGGTCGTGCGGCGGACGACCTCGTTGAGCAGCGCGCCGACGGTGAACCCGGCGTAGCCGTGGGCGGTGCCCGGCCGCCACAGCGGCGCTTCCGCAGCGAGGCGGTCCGCGACCAGGCGCTCGTCGACCAGCTCTTCGACGGTGAAGCCGCCGGGGATGCCGATGACGCCGCTGCGGTGGCTCATGACGTCGCGGACGGTGATGGCGGCCTTGCCGGCCCGGCCGAACTCCGGCCAGTACCGGGCGACGGGCAGGTCGAGGTCGACCAGGCCGTCTTGGACCAGCAGCGCCGTCACCAGGGTGGTGGCGCCCTTGGTGACCGAGTGGACGCCGGTGAGGGTGTCGGGGCCGGTGCCGTCGCCGGCCCACAGGTCGACGACCAGGCGTCCATGGTGGTAGGCGGCGAGCTGCGAGCCCGTCTGGCCGTCGGTCTCGGTGACGAAGGCGGCGAACTCGTCGCGGACGGACTCGAAGCCGGTCGCGACGGTTCCTTCGATGCGGGTGGTGTTCATGGGTTTCCTTTCAGGGTGCTGTTGATGTCGGCCGGGCGAGGGGCCCGCTCGGAGGGCGGGCCCCGCGGATGTCACCGGTTCACTCGCGCCACTGCTGCTCCGGGGGCAGGCCGGGGGCGGGGAGGCCGATCAGGGCCAGGGGCACGAAGAAGCCGACCTGGCCGATGACGCCGGCGAGGGTCATCAGGGCCGCTTCGTCGTAGTGCTTCGCGGCTTCGGCGTACAAGGCGTCGGAGACGTGCCGGTCGGACACTTCCGGGGCGTAGACGGCATCGACGAGCGCGAGCGCCGCCCGCTCGGCATCGGTGAGCTGCGTGGCGTGCTTCCAGTCCGCGACTGCGGCGATGCGCTCCTCGGTCTCACCGGCGGCGCGGAGGAGGCCGGTGTGGAGCGCGGTCAGGTAGTCGCTTCCGAAAAGCTGCCCGACACGCAGCTGCACCATGGAGACCGTCGGTCGCGGCAGCGACCCGTTCGCGGCGATGCCGCGCATCACCGCACCGGACTCGACGATGGCGGGATTGAGGACGGCGGGGTTCGGAAAACGCGGAGTGGTGCTCATGTCGGTCCCTCTCTGGGTGGTGGTCGTCGTGATTCACCCGCATGACGGATCCGACGTCGCAGACGTGACCGCCGACGGCCGAGAGCTTGATGAGACCTGCGTCATTGAGCAGGCGGATCGAATTCCTGCACGAGACCGACGGCCGCCGCCAGTGACGCCGCGGCGAACACTCCTCAGCTGCAAGCGTTCTGACATTCCGAGTCCTCGATCGCGCGACTCGACCCGGGGTGTGAACACCCATGGCAAGACAACGAGCGGCCGGAAGCGCGGACCGACCATGGTCGGTGACCGCGACCGGACCTCGGCCTCGAACGGGCCGGTGAGGCCGGGCACGATCGGCGCGGATCGCGAAACAATCGCGGCCGCGCGGGCGTTGCGCGGCATATGAGGACTCCGCACCCCCTCCGGCTCTCACTGCTCGACCGCGCCGTGATCGCCGAGGGCGAGACGCCCGCCGAGACCCTGCGCGACGTCGTCGCCAATGCCGAGCAGGCCGAGGAACTGGGCTTCCACCGCTACTGGGTGGCCGAGCACCACAGCGTGCCCGGCATCGCCGGTTCGGCGCCCACCGTCCTGGCGGCGGCCGTCGCCGCAGCGACCTCGCGGATCCGGGTCGGCACCGGCGGCGTCATGCTGCCCAACCACCGCCCGCTGGTGGTCGCCGAGCAGTTCGGCGTCCTCGAGTCGCTCTTCGAAGGCCGCATCGACATGGGCCTCGGACGCACCCTCGGCTTCGTCCCGGCCGTACGAGCCGCGCTCGGCCACGACCTGGACGAGGCAGACCGCTTCGACGAACTCCTGACCGAACTCCTCGGCTACTTCACCGGCGAGCAGGATGCTCACCCGGGCGTGCACGCCCGACCCGGCGAAGGGCTGCGCCCCGACCCCTTCGTCCTCGCGGTGGGCTCGGGCGGCGAGTACGCCGCGAGGCACGGTGTAGGCCTGGTCATCGCCCCGTCCAACGGACTCGAGGGGACCCGCGCCAAGATCGACGCCTACCGGCACGACTTCCGGCCCTCCGCATGGCGGTCCGAGCCGTACGTCGTGGTGGCGCAGAGCGTCGCCGTCGCCGAAACCCGCGAGGCGGCCGAGGACCTGCTCCTGCCCGAGTACTGGTCGACCGCGTTGTCCCGCACCAAAGGCGAGTTCCGGCCGCTGCGACCAGCCGACGAGATCAGGGCGGTCGAGAAGACCGGCCGCGAGTCCGAGCACCTCGAGCAGGCGCTGGCGGGCGCGATCTACGGCACCGCCGACGAGGTGGCGCCGCGCCTGGCCGACCTGGTCGAGGCCACCGGCGCGGACGAACTCCTCATCGGCACCTCATCCTATGACCGCAAGGCCCTTTTTGACTCCCACCGCCGCCTCGCCGAACTCGCCGGCCTCCCACGCCCCTAGCAGGCGAGGCACTCGGCCGGCTCAAGACGCTTTTGTGGCCGGCGATGGGGCCGGTGCGGCAGACCGGTACCCGCCCCCGACTGAGTAGGGTCCGGCTCCAAATCGAGACATGGAGAAGGGAGGCGCGCGGGGCGCCTCCCTCCACTGGGGTCAGCTGACGGTGATGTTGGAGCTGCCGGTGGACTGATAGCCCTCGGTCGCCATGATCATGTAGTAGCTGAAAGCGCCCAGGTTCATCCCGGCGCGCGCCCACGCGTCGAAGTGCGCACCGGTGTTGATGGTGCCGCTGCTGCGGAGGTTCTGGCGGACGCTCCAGTACTGCGCGAACGTCTTCGTGCCCTCGACCGAAGGCGCGTTGTAGCGCATGGAGTGCCCGAGGGTGTAGTTGCTGCCGTCGATGTAGGCGGTGCCGCGGTTCGTGGCGCCGCTGCTGGGGTTGTAGGGGCCGTGCGATTCGACGATGTAGTACTCGACGAGCGGGTTGGAGGTCCAACCGTAGAGGGCGAGGTAGCCGTTGCTGCCGTGGAGAACCCAGCCGTTGTAGTTCACCGTCCGGCGCCCGCCGTTGGCCCAGCCCTTGCCGCCGACCCAGTTGTTGGCGCCGTTCCACTGGGAGCTGTAGTTCCCGCCCGAGCCGAGGGTCATCGAGGCCCGGCCCGGGCTGTCGGTCCAGAACGAGTAGTAGTAGCCGTTGTGGGTGCCGGTCGCGTTCTGCGTCAGCGTCTGCGCGTTCGCGGCGCCCGGCACGACGAGCGCCGACGCCGCACCGAGGGCGAGCGCCCCGCCGCCGAGCAAGAGTCCCCTGCGGCTGAACGGGCTTGAGAGTTCCTTCTGGGGCTGTGCCTCAGACATGCGTCCTCCAAATCGCATTGAAAAGTATGGATTTACGAAGTATGCGCATGGCATCGAGGCTCGTCAATAAGTTTCGAAGAACTTTCGGAACTTTCTCCGGAAGTTTCGGCCCGCATCGCCCGCAGCCGCCGCACCGAGCGGGTCGGACCCGAGGAGCCGGCCCACCTCGACAACAGAAAGCTCAGGAACATCCCGACGGCGGCGGCCACTGCGTGGCGGGCCGGACCCCGGCGGCGCAACGGCCACCCCTCGACTCCGCTGCGTCAAACACAAGTCCGGCCCTCATACGCGTTTTCCAAGGTTTACCGTGGTTCGCCGGGCGATCCATCTAGCACCGGACAGGTAATCCTCGACCGATGGGACACAAGCGAGGACGTCCGCATCGTCTGATCGGGCGGCACTTTCGGTGATCGCACTACTGGTTCGGCGCTCAGTCCCCCGAGGCGCCCTGGGCGCGGACGGCGAGCTCCTCCCATGCCGCCCACTCCTGGAGTCGGCGTTCGTAGATCCCGGTGACGATGCCGGCGGCGAGCGCACCGAAGAGCACGCGGAGCGGCGGTTCGGGGGCGTCGACGACCTCCAGTAGTGCGCGGGCTGCCGCTGCGGGGTCGCCGGGGGCCTGGCCGCCGCGTCGGGCGGCGGCCGCGGCGCGCATCGGGTCGTAGGCCGGGTGCGGCGTACTCCGTCGGGCCGAGGGGCCGGCCCAGTCGGTGGCGAAGCCGCCGGGCTCGACGAGTGTGACGTGTACGCCGAACGGCTCGACCTCGACCGACAGCGACTCGCTGAGCGCTTCGAGCGCCCACTTCGACGCGTGGTAGGCGCCGAGATTCGCGAAGGCGCCGACGCCGCCGATCGAGGAGATCTGCACAATGTGGCCGCATCGGCGCTCGCGCATCGCCGGCAGCGCGGCCCGGGTGACGCGGAGGGCGCCGAAGACGTTGGTCTCCAACTGGTCGCGCAGCTCGGCGTCGGTGAGTTCCTCCACGGCGCCGAAGTGGCCGTATCCGGCGTTGTTGACCAAGATGTCGATAGAGCCCAGGCGCGCTTCGGCCTCGGCGACCCGTTCCGGGACGGACGCGGCGTCGGTGACGTCGAGAGGCAGGACGAGCAGGCCCGGATGCCGGTCGCGGAGGTCCTCGAGCGCCAAGATGTCGCGTACGGCGGCGGCGACGCGGTCCCCGCGTTCGAGGGCCGCCTCGGCGAAGGCGCGCCCGAGTCCTTTCGACGCGCCGGTGATCAGCCAGGTTTTCATGTCGATGCTCCTTGCAGCGGTGGGAGGAATGCGCGACGCCTGTCGAACTCGACAGGCCGCGCGGGAAGGCGCGCTCGCCGGAACGGCGCAGGCCGTGGCGTCAAACTTCGCACGGTCCCCGCCACCGGAGAAGGCAGCGGCTCCCCTGGGAGTCCCGCACCCAGGCTCGCGCGGCCGAACGGCACTAGCATGGGTCGCATGGTTGAGAACCGGCTCGGCGACTACCTGCGCGCCCGCCGCGGGCAGGTCGGCCCCGACCAAGTGGGCCTTCCCGTTTACGGAGCCAGGCGTGTCCCCGGCCTGCGCCGCGAGGAGGTCGCCGTGCTCGCGAAGGTCAGCGTCGACTACTACGTCCGGCTGGAGCAGGGCCGCGAACGGCATCCCTCAGCGAACGTCCTCGACTCGCTGAGCCGGGCGCTGCACCTGGACGACGACGCCCGGCTGCACCTGTTCCGGATCGCGGGGCTCAGCCCGCGCCCGCGCCGCCCGGGCCCCGAGCGGATCGACCCGCAGTTGCTGCGGCTCATGGACATGTGGCCGGACAACCCCGCGATCGTGCTCGGCCGCGCCTACGACGTCCTCGCCGGCAACCGATTGGCGTATGCGCTGTTCGACGGCTTCCAGCACGGCCCGAACCTGCTGGTGAAGCTATTCCTCGACCCGGCCGCGCGGTCCTTCTACCCTGACTGGGAGCAGGTCGCCTCGTACACCGTCGCCGGATTCCGGGTCCTGCACGGGATGTTCTCCGACGACCCGCGCATCGCCGAAGTATTGCGGCTCATGCTGGCCCGGAGCCCGGAGTTCGCAGTGATCTGGGAACGTCACGACGCCCGCGGCGAGCGCCTGCAGCGCAAGACCTTCACGCACCCCGAAGTCGGCGCGATCACGCTCGACATCAACGCCTTCGACGTGAAGTCCGCGCCCGGCCAGGAACTGATCGTCTACCACGCCGAGCCCGATACCGCGAGCGCTGAGGCGCTCGCCCTGCTGGGCACCCTCGCAGCCACCCGACGCCTCGGGCAGGAGGCGTTACCGCCCGCTGCCGAAGCGTCACCAGATGGAGGCCACACGACCAACCTGGGAGTGCGGGCTCCAGCGGTCTCGGAAGCAGGAGGCCGGTTGCCGGGTCCGCAGCTCGCGGTCAGCCGAGTATGGGTGCGAGGAAGGCGGCGTCAGGGGGATGTCGGCTCAGCGCGCTCGAGCAGACCGTGCATCCTCATCCAGCTCACGAAGGAGTCGAACCAGTCGGTGCTGGTCGTCTCCTTCGGATACATACCGAACCCGTGCCCGCCCTGCTCGTAGAAGTGGAGCTCCACGGGCCGCCCGGCAGCGCGCCAGCTTTCGACAAGGGGGAACCCGCTCGGGTCCATCAGCCCATCGTCTGCGGCAAGTGCGATGAACAGCGGCGGCGCGTCCTCGGGTACCTCGAACGCCGCGAGCGGACCGTAGATATCGCCGATGAACGCCGGGTTCGCATCCTCACC
Organism: Glycomyces albidus; assembly: GCF_009451885.1. Classification (GTDB taxonomy): domain Bacteria; phylum Actinomycetota; class Actinomycetes; order Mycobacteriales; family Micromonosporaceae; genus Glycomyces; species Glycomyces albidus. The sequence goes on along the minus strand of NZ_WIAO01000007.1, from coordinate 4,273 downwards.
GACAAGGGCGGTGGCGACGGTGAGCATGGCACCGGCGGAGAAGCCGAGCATGCCGACGCGCTCGGGATCGATCGCCCACTCGGTCGCTCGGCTGCGCACGAGCGCGAACGCTGCGCGGGCGTCGGCGATCTGAGGGTCCAGGGCGCGGAGCGCGGTGGCCGGGTCATGCCTGTGCGATGGGCGCGGTCCGGCCAGCATCACCCTGATCGCCGCAGCGAAGTCGTCAAGACCCTCCGGGGTCGGCTTGAGCCGGTACTTCAGCACGAAGGCGGCGACGCCGCGGTGCGCGAGCGCTCGCGCAACGTCCCAGCCCTCGTTCTCCATGGACAGGGACATGAATCCTCCGCCAGGAGCCACGATCACGGCGGTGCCCGTGGCCTTGGCCGGATCCGGCAGGAAAGGGGTGAGCGTGGCGGTGCTGACGTTGCGAGCGAACATGCTGCCGTACTCGCTGTGCCATGCCTCTGGTGCCGAAGCCTCCGGCAGCTGCCCCGTTCCGAGCTCGATCGCGTCGGGCTGGGCGGGGATCTCGATCGGCGTCATCCCGTGCTGCTCGGTCGCCGCGGGCGCGTCGCTGGTGGCCGAGGTCGTGGTCATTAGCTCTCCGTTCGGGCGATGCGCCAAGCGACGCGATGTCCGTGCTCGGCGTTGAGCTTAGCCGACAAGCTCCGTTAGTGACCAATCTCTCGGTCGTCACACCGCCACGTGCGATCGCACGGTCGACGCCCTGCCGCCGGATGTCCACAGTGCAGTGATTCGGGAAGGAACAGATCAGACCTGCGGCGCATCATCACGGAGTGTGATGGTATGTGCGCCTTGGTTGATTTGGGCTGATTCTTTGAGGCAACTTTGAGTTCACCGGAAGTTCAGTTAGAGCTACTCGGGCTTCACTCGTGTCGTTCCCAAGCGACCAAGGAGCGCCTATGAGTGAAGACGCCGGCCACCTGCGCCGCACTGCGAGCGCACTGCACTCGTTCAACCGGTTCGAAATCAAGTACCTGCTCTCCTATCAAGACGTGCCCCGGCTGCGGGAGGTCCTGCGCTCGCGCATGGAGGCCGACCCGTTCACCGTCAGGGGCGGCTACCCGGTGAGCAGCCTGTACTACGACTCGCCTTCGCTGCGGTACTACTGGGAGAAGATCGAGGGCCTGCGGTTCCGCCGCAAGCTGCGGATCCGCAACTACGGCGAGCGGCACGAGCTCACGGACGAGTCGCCCGTGTTCATCGAGATCAAGCAGCGGGTCAACCGTGTCACCCAGAAGCGGCGCGTGAAGGTGCCGTACCGGCTGGCGCGCAGGCTCTGCGACGAGGCGGTCCTCATCGACCACGCACCGGAGCAGCGCCCGTTCCTGGAGGAGGTGCTCAGCCTGATCGAAGGGCACGGCCTGCGGCCGACCGCGATCACCTCCTACAGCAGGGAGGCGTACCTCGGTTCGGACGCCGACCTCGGTCTGCGGGTCACCATCGACCACCGGGTGCGAGGGCGCGATCGCGACTTCCACCTGGGCGCCGAGGTCGAGAACCGGCTCATCATCCCGCCGCAGAAGGCGATCGTCGAGGTCAAGGCGAACGAGCGGGTCCCGTACTGGGTCACCGACACCGCCGCCCGGCTCGGAATGGGAGTGGTGCGGGTGTCCAAGTACTGCCAGAGCATCGAGGCGTTCGGCAAGGCACCGCGCTCGGTCTTCCACGTGCCCGTCGAGGAGGACTACGCCGTGCACTCCAAACCCGAGCACAGCGAGACCGCCCGGGTTCCCTAGCGCCGGTGAGCGCCCGACCTCTCTTCTTCAACGGCCCAACGCGAGGGCGATGCGCCCTCGCCTCAATGGAAAGCAACCTGCTTCAATGGATTTCCTGACCAACCTCAGCGACAACACCGGCGAGTTCAGCTACCTGGACATCGCGCTGGCACTGTCGCTGTCGTTCCTGCTGAGCTGCGTCATCGGCATCGTCTATCGCAAGACCCACCGCAACGTCTCCTACTCCCAGTCCTATGTGCAGACCATGATCGTCATGGGCGTGATCATCGCGATGATCATGCTCATCATCGGCTCCAACGTCGCCCGCGCGTTCGCGCTCGTCGGCGCCCTGTCGATCATCCGTTTCCGCAACGCGCTCAAAGAGACCCGCGACGTCGGGTACATCTTCCTGGTCATGGGCGTGGGCATGGCCTGCGGCACCGGCTTCTACACCCTCGCAGTCATCGCCACCGTCGTCATCTGCCTGGCGCTGCTGATCATGCACCGCTTCAACTGGTTCCACCACAACGTGCAGCGGCAGGTCGTCAAGGCCCAGGTGCCGGCGCATGAGGACCTCTCCGGCGACATCGACGACGTCCTCATCCGCCACACCGACGAGTACGAGCAGGTGAGCATCGAGACCATACGGGGCGGGGCGCTGACCGAGATGACCTACACCGTCAAGCTCAAGCGGGGCAAGACCTCCGCCGACCTGCTCGCGGCGCTGCGCGACGTCACGCAGGGCCAGCAGGTCACGGTGCTGACCGGCTACGACCAGACGGACCTGTAGCGGTGGGGGCCAAGGGCATGAGGAAGCTGCACCACCGGATCCCGGCGAGTCTGCGGCACTACTGGAGGCTCATCGCCGGCTCGGTCGGGCTCCTCCTGGTGCTGGCCCTCGTCATCGGCACCGTCCGGGTCTCGGCCCTGGCCTACTCCGACTCCAACGAGGGGTTCGCAGTGAGCTACGACATCGAGGGCACCGTGGACCTGTTCGACACCTCGGTCGCGCACGAGATCAGCCTGGAGTACGACGAGGACGACTACCAAGAGATGATCGCGATCTTCCAGGACTCCGGCGAGAAGGAGTGGATCAAGGCCGACATCACGATCGACGGCACCACCATCCACGACGTCGGCATCCGGCTGAAGGGCAACTCGACGCTCTCCTCGCTCGGCGGCGGCATCTCGATGGGCGGCATGGGCGAGGGCATGGAAGGTCGCGAAGGCATGGAGATACCCGAAGGGATGGAGATGCCCGAGGGTGCCGGCGAGGACGGCGGGATGCAGATGCCCGGCGGCGGCGGCATGGGCGGCATGGCCGACCTGAGCTTCGACGAACCCGAGGGGCTCCCCTGGCTGGTCGACTTCTCGAAGTTCGTGGAGGGGCAGGTGTACCAGGGCAACCAGCAGATCAGCTTCCGCGTCGACTCCGGGCTGAGCGGGTCCACGCTCCACGAGGCGGTCTCGATGGAACTGGTCGAGGCCAGCGGCGAGGCGAGCTACGGCTGGACCTACTCGACCATGTCCGTCAACGGCTCCGAGGCCGTCACCCGCCGGGTCGTGGACGTCATGGACACCACGTGGGCCACCGAGGAGTACGGCGCGAACGCCGGCGTCCTCTACAAGGCCCGCGCGGGCGGCCAATTCGCCTACCAGGGCGAGGACCCCGACGACTACGAGGACGACTTCAAGCAGGTCAACATGGAGGGCAACGACGAACTGCAGTACCTCGTCGACTTCCTCAAGTGGCTCGACGGAGCCGACGACGCGACCTTCGAGGAGGAACTGGGCGAGTGGGTCGACGTCGACTCGTTCGCCAACTACGCCGCGCTGCAGAACCTGCTCACCAACGGCGACGACATGTCAGGGCCGGGCAGCAACTACTACCTCTGGTACGACTACGACACCGGCTTGATCAGCGTCATCACCTGGGACCTGGACTTGACGCTCTCCGACGCCACGCTCGCCCCGGGCGACACGCCTTCGATGATGGGCGGCGGCATGGGAGGAGAAGGCGGCTTCCCCGGCGGCGGCGAGATGCCCGAGGGCATGGAAATGCCTGAAGGCATGGAAATGCCTGAAGGCATGGAAATGCCTGAAGGCATGGAGATGCCCGAGGGCATGGAGATGCCCGAGGGCGGGGGCGGCTTCGGCGGCATGAGCGGCGGAGCCGGGGAATTCAAGACCCGGTTCATCGAGGCGTTCCATGACGAGTACACGACGGCGTACAGCGAGCTGTACGAGCAGCTGTACGCCTCCGGGACCGCGCTCGAAGCGGTCGACGAAGCCGCGGCCGCGGCCGCCCTGAGCGGTGCCGCGGGCACCGCTGAGGCCGCCGAGTCGCTCAAGGCGGTCATCCAGGAGCGCACTGAGTTCCTCGCGGCAGAACTCGGCGCCGGCTAGATGTGATGTTCGGGGAGGTTGTTCAGTCGGGTGATCGGTGGCTGGCCTCCGATGGCGGAGTGGGCTCGGTGGTGATTGTAGAAGTGGAGCCAGCCCGGCAGGGCTTGCCTGCGCTCGGTTTCTGAGGT
>NZ_WIAO01000069.1 GCF_009451885.1 Glycomyces albidus | reverse complement strand
GTCCGCGCCGCGCCCGGCCGGCTGCCCGCGCGCAAGCTCCGCCCGCTGCGGCGGTGGACCGCGCGGCTCAACCACGGCTTCTCCGCCACCGCGCTGCCGGAGATGTACCGCTACGTCCACAACGAGCAGGGCACGTACCTCTTCCGGGCCGCGATGCTCGAAGCGATCGTCGACTGGCGCGACACCCGCCGGCGCGAGCGGTCCGAACCCCTGCGCGGCCGCTTCGACATCGTCCTGGTCTCCAACCTGAACCTCCTGGGCGGCACCACCGCCTCGAACGCCGAGGAGATCAAGGCCTACCGGGACGCCGGCCTCACGGTCGGCCTGATCCACCACCCGGTCTACGAGTGGAACGTCGCCCGGGACGTCAACCCGAAGATCACCGAGCTCCTCGGCGAGTCCGTGGTCATGCTCCGGCCCGGCGACGAGGTCGACTGCGACCTGATGGTCATCCGGTTCCCGCCGCTGCTCATGCGGCTCATGGACGACGCCCCGGACGTCAAGCCCGCCAAGACGGTCCTCCTGGTCAACCAGACGCCGTTCGAGGCGTACGGACCCGACGGCGCCGGCAGGCACTTCTCCTGGGACGTCGCCACGGTCCGCGACAACCTCCGGTCCTGGGTCGGCGACAGCACCTGGTACGCCATCGGCCCCTCGGTCCGCGACGCGCTCGAACGCCACCACGGCGCCGAGATGGCGGGCGTCGACCTCGCCGACGAGTACTGGTACGGGTGCCTCGACCCCGACGTGTGGCGCCGCGACGGCGTCCGCGAGGCCGACGGGACCATACGCATCGGCCGGCACTCCCGCGACCACACGCTGAAGTGGCAGACCATCGCCGAGGACCTGCGGGCGACCTACCCGGACGCCGAGGACATCGAGGTCCACGTCCTGGGCGGCACCGGTGCACCGGAGCGCGTCCTCGGGCGGCTCCCCGGCAACTGGACCGGCCATCCCTTCGGGTCGGTCCCGCCCGAGGCGTTCCTGCACGGCCTCGACGTCGCCGTCTACTTCACCGCAGAGGAGTACGTGGAGGCGTTCGGCCGATCCCCCATGGAGGCCATGGCCGCGGGGCTCCCGTGCGTCCTGCCGCCGCGCTTCGAGCCCCTGTTCGGCGACGGCGGCGTCTACTGCGAGCCCGAGGAGGTCGAAGCCGTCGTGCGCGCCCTGATGGAACCCGACCGGTACCGCGAGCAGTCCGCGCGCTCGCTCGCCACGGTCCGCGAGCGCTTCTCGCACCAGGCGCTGCTGCTGCGGGTCGCCGCGCTCGGCGTCCGCGTCCCCGCCCTCCGGGAAGGCGGGCCCTCGTGACCGCGGCGGTGCTCGCGGCGGCGGGCCTCATCGCCGCGGCCGAACTCGCCGTCATCGGGGTCCTCCTCGCGTCCGTGGTCCGCCGGGCCCGCAACCTCGGCGTCCGCCGCGGACTCGAACGCGCCGCCGAGGCCGCCGGAGTCGACGCGCTCGCCGAGGACCAGGCCGAGGAGCAACGCCGGTTCCACGAGAAGTGGGCCGCGCGCCTCGAGCACGGGTTCTCCGCGACCGCGCTCGAACCGCTGCTGCGCACCGCCCGCAACGCCGACAACCCGCCCGAGTACCGGTTCCAGGTCCTCCGGACCCTCGACGCGTGGCTCCAGGCGGAGGAGCGCGCGCATGAGGCCCGCGCCGACATCGCGGTGGACGTCCTCATCGTGTCGCACTTCGGACTGCCCGGCGGGAACACCTCCGCGAACGCCGCCGACATCCGGGCGCTCACCGCCGCCGGGCTGCGGGTCGGGCTGCTGCACCACCCGGTGTACCGGTGGGACGTGACGACGCCGTTGAACCCCAAGATCACCGAGCTCGTGGACGACGAGCGGGTCGTGCTCGTCTCCGCGCACGACGCCGTCCGCTGCGACCTCACCGTGATCCGGCTCCCGACGATCATGGGCCGGCTCATGGACGACCTGCCCGAGATCACGACCGGCCGGACCGTGCTCCTGGTCAACCAGGTTCCCTTCACCTACTACGACGCGGACGGAGGCAGGCGGCCGCAGTGGGACCCGGCCGCGGTCCACGAGACCGTGCAGGGCTGGCTCGGCGACCACACCTGGTACCTCATCGGCCCCGAGGTGCGCCGGACGCTCGAACGCCACCACGGCGACGCGCTCGGCGGCATCGACGTCGCCGACGAGTACTGGTACGAGATCATCGACACCGCCGAATGGCGCCGCCCCGCCCGCCCCGCCGGCGGCGGCCCGATCCGGATCGGCCGCCACACCCGCGACGCGCCCTTGAAATGGCCCGAGACCCCCGAGAAGCTCCTCTCCTGCTACCCCGACGACCCGGCGTTCGAGATCCGGTCGCTCGGCGGCGCCGAGACGCCCCGCGAACTGCTCGGCACGCTGCCGCGCAACTGGGTGGACCTGCCGTTCGGGTCGGTGCCGGCCGCGGAGTTCCTGAGCGGACTGGACGTGTTCGTATACTTCATCGCCGACGACTGCGTGGAGGCGTTCGGGCGCTCCCCGCTGGAGGCGATGGCCGCCGGCGTGCCCTGCGTCATGGACCGGCGTTTCGAGTCGCTGTTCGGCGAGGCCGCGGTCTACTGTCGAGCCGACGAGGTCGCGGCCGCGGTGCGCGCCCTCGTCGCCGATCCGGCGGCTTACGAGGCGCAGGCGTTGCGCGCGCTCGCTAAGGTCGAGGAGGAGTTCTCTCCGGCCGCGCTGGTGCGGCGGGTCGCCCGACTCGGCGCCACGGGATCACACCACTCCTGAGCTGCCGTTTCACGGCGGTGAACATCGCACCCGGAAACGTTGAGGAGCTTTCGCCGATGTCGTGCATGCTAGGATCGCCTCGGCCCCATGCGCGCCTCTCCCCACCCGGTTTCCCTCCTCCCACGGCTGACTGAACTGCTTCGATGACCTCAACGACCTCTGCGACTCCGCTGCCCGCAGCGAACCCCGCGTCCACGGAGCCCGGCGAACCCGGCACGAGGAACACGGCACTGCGCGAAGCGCTGCTCCGGGAAGCGCGGTCCCAGCCGGTTCAAGCCCTCTACGCCACGACGGTCCGGACCCGATCCTCACTGGCCGTCGACATCGCCCGCGAACTCGCCGCCCCCGGCCTGACCCGCGACGAGCTGGTCGCCCTCGCCGAATCCAAGGACGCCGACACGTCGGCGGTCGCACCCGACCGGCTCGCCGGGTACGCCGCGGCGCTCGCGCGGCGCCGCGAGTACCAGGACGCCTACGCCCTCTTCACACTCGCCGAGCGGCTGGACCCCAAGTCGGTGCTGCCGGAGTTCCAGATCCGGTACGCCGAGGCCGCGCTCGCCGCGACCGGGTCGGCGGCCGAGGTCCTCGCACGGTTCGGCGATCTCGCGCCCAGGTGGCGGCACGCGTTCGAGGCCGACCAGGTGCACCCCGACCGCGGCGGGGACGCCGCGGCGTGGCTCGAGCGGTTCCGGGTCTTCACCGGCATGCCCGACCTCGAAGTCGCCGAAGGCGACGGCGTCCGGTTCGACCGGCTCCGCGCCGGAGCGGCCGCGCCCGTCAACGGGCAGCGGCGCATCTCGGTGATCATGACCACCTTCCGGCCCGACGAGACCCTGTTCACCGCCATCGGATCGGTGATCGCGCAGAGCTGGCAGAACTGGGAGCTGCTGCTCGTCGACGACGCCTCCGGCCCCGAGTACGGCGAGATCCTCGCCCGCGCGGCCGCCCTCGACGAGCGGATCCGGCTGTTCCGGCTCCCCGAGAACTCCGGCACCTACCGGGCCCGGAACCGGGCCCTCGTGGAGTGCAAGGGCGTGTTCGCGACCGGCCTCGACTCCGACGACTGGGCGCACCCGCGCTGGCTCGAGCGGCAGGTCGCGCCGATGCTCGCCGACCCGACCGTGGTGATGACGTTCGCGAACTGCGTCCGCGTCCGCGAGGACCTCACCGTCGTCCACACCGGACGGCCGGTGCAGGGGCCCCGCTCGACGTCGGTGATGTTCCGGACCGAGCCGGTGCGCGAGCGCATGGGCTACTTCGACGCGCTGCGCAAAGGCGCCGACACCGAGTTCCACTTCCGGTTCAAGGCCGTCTTCGGCAACCGGGCCGTCCGCAAGCTCCAGGGCGAGGTCTTCACCCTGGTGCGCCTCAGCGGCGACACCCTCACCTCCAGCGAGATCGACAACGGCTGGCAGCACCCGGCGAGGTCGGCGTACCAGTCCGCGCACCAGCACTGGCGCGAGCGGATCCGCCGCGGCCAGGCCAGCGGGTTCATCGAGGCCGACGCGCCGCGGCGGGAGCTGTACGCGCCGAGCCTGAACCGCGGGGTCCGCCTCGACGGGCGCGCGTTCGACGAGCTGTATGTCGTCGACTGCCGCTTCTGGGAGGACGGTCAGCGCCTCGCGGTCGAGCAGGCCCGCGAAGCCGCCGACGCCGGCAGGACCGTCGGCATCGCGCACGTCGAGTCGCTGCTGCGGCTCCGCGCCGAGGTGCGGCATCTGCGGCCCGAGATCCTCGACTTCCTCAACGAGCGCTTCCACGGCGACAACCCCGTGGAGTTCGTCGCCCCCGTCGACCGGGTGTCGGCCGAGCGGCTCGTCGTGACCGACCCGTCCCTGTGGGAGGGACGCGGCGACGAGTTCGCGTTCACCGCGGCCCGCACCGAGGTCTGGGAGCGGACGATCCGCCCGACCTCGTCCCAGTCGGTCGCCGCGATCCTGTCGGCGAAGCGCGACGCGGCGGACCGGGCCGAGGCCCGGCCGGAGCGGAAGGGCCCGTGCCGCGCCCTGGTCGCGGCCTGCGCCGCCGCGTTCGCGCTGCTGTGGGCCGGCGCCGTCGCGAGCTGGTTCATCGCGGGCGCCGACGCCGCTGCGGCGCTGACGTTCACGGCCCTGTCCGCCTCGGGCGTGTTGGCCGTCGCCGCGCTGTCCTCGGCCGGATTCCCCAGGTTCAAAGCCCTGCTGCGGCGGGCGGCCCGCCGATGAACGGAGCACGCATGCGCACTGCGAGGCGGCTCGCACTCGCCGGGACCGCGTTCGGAGCGGTCACGGCCGCCGCCGCGGCCCTGGCGCTGACCGGTCCGCCCGCGGTGTACCTGCCCGCGATGGGCGCCGTCCTTGCGGGCGAGGCTGCGCTCGTGGTCTACCTGCTGCGCAACCGGATGCGGGACTCCGGTGTCGCCAGCCCGCTGCAGCTGCTGTCGCGGCGGCGGCTGCGCGCCGCTCAGCGCGAGACCCGCGCGCTCGCGAACGTCCGCAAGTGGGAGGAGCGCCTCGACGCCGGCTTCGCGACCGCGGCGACACCTGCGCTCCGGTCGATCGCCGCCGACGGCGGCCACACGCGGACGGTCCGCCGCGCCGCGGCCGCCGCCCTCGCGCGGCCCCGTCCGGCGGGACCGGGCGCCGCGGAGCGGTACGACGTCGTCATCGCCTCGAACTTCAACCTGCCCGGCGGCACGACCTCCTCGAACCTCAACGAGATCGCCATGCTCAAGGCCGCGGGACTGCGCGTGGGCCTGGTCCACAACCCGCTGTTCGAGATGCACCCCGGCCGGCCCCTGAACGCGAAGGTCCTCGACGCCGTCGACGGCGACCGGGTCCGGATCGTCGGCGACCGCGCGAAGGTCTCGTGCGACCTGCTGCTCATGCGGTTCCCGCCGTTCGCCTCGCAACTGCGCGACGACCTGCCCGAGATCGACGCCGGGCACCGGATGCTCGTGGTCAACCAGGCCCCCATGACCTACTACGAGGGCGGCGTCGGCCGCAAGCGCGTGTGGGACGTCGACCGCGTGCACCGCAAGCTCACCGACTGGATCGGCGAGCACCGCTGGGTCACCGTCGGCCCGCTCGTGCACCAGGCCCTGCTCGACCACCACGCCGACGAGCTCGAGGGCGTCGACCTGTCCGCCGATCACTGGTACCCGTCGATCGACCTGAAGTCCACGCCGGTCCGGGGCGACCACCCCGTCGGCGACGTCGTGACGATCGGCCGGCACTCCCGCGACCACCTGTCGAAGTGGCCCGAACTCGCGACGCACCTGCGCGCCTGCTATCCGGCGGACCCGGGCTTCGCGATCCGCGTCCTCGGCGGCGTGGAGGTGCCGCGGCGGATCATGGGGCGGCTGCCGTCCAACTGGACCGGCCACGCCTTCGACGAGATCGCCGTCGGGGACTTCCTGCGCGGCCTCGACGTGTACGTGTACTACACGTGCTCGTCGTGGCTGGAGGCGTTCGGGCGCGCGCCCGTCGAGGCGATGGCCGCGGGCGTCCCGGTGGTCCTGCCGCCGGTGTTCAAGCCCGCGTTCGGGTCGGGGGCGCTGTACGCCGAGCCCGCCGACGTGGCCGCGCTCGTCACCGAGCTGACCGGCGACCACGACCGGTACCTGGAGCAGCGCGAAGCCGGCTTCGAGACGACCCGGCGGCTGTTCAGCCACGAGGCCCACAGCGAGCGCTTCCGCGCCCTGGGGCTCGACCTCTGAGCCGGCGGCCGGCCCGCGGGCGTCAGGCCGCGGCGGCCGTGAACGCCTCGGGGAACGGGAACGTCGAGGTCAGCTCGCCGCACGCGGCGTCGACCTGGGCGTAGTGGGCGTCCCAGGAGCAGGTGACGTTGATGAGGTACGGCCCGGCGAACACGAAGTGGTCCTGCCACTTGACCTCGACGCCGTCGACCACGACCTCGCCGTAGCGGTAGATCCCGTCCTGGCGGTGCACGATCGTCGGGTAGTAGTTGTCCAGCGAGATGAGCTGGTTGAGCTTCCCGAAGTAGTCCGTGACCAGGGTCGCCTGAGTCTCATAGGTGGACGTGTCGGTGCCCTCGCTGAGCAGGTACGAGGTGACCTGGATCCGGTCGAAGCCGCCTTCGGCGCCCGCCACGTAGAACGTGTACGTCACGTGGTTCTCGGCGAAGAGGACCTCGCGGTCGGCGCCGCTCGCGTCCGCGGTGAACCCGGTCGGCGGGGCGAGTTCCAACTCGACGGGCGCGGTGGGCGCGGCCGGCGCGGTCGACTCCTCGGCAGGTTCCTCGCCGGTGCCCGGGTCGTCGCCGGTGCAGCCGGCGGCGAACAGCAGCACGAGTGCGGCGAGTGCGGTCAGCCTGCGCATGGGGCGTTCCTCTCAAGGGGGCTCGGGCTCCCGACGGGGAAGGGATCGATACACACTGTACCAAGCGCGGTCCAGGGCCGAGGCCCGCGAGCAGCGCGCCGAAGCGGCTGCGCCACAGGTCACAACGGCGGTAGCTGCTCCTCGAGGAGCTGGGTGAGCGACCGCGCGTACGGGGTGCTGATGTGGTGGGAGTCCCGGTACACCAGGGTGTTCCCGGTGATCACCGGGCAGGCTCCGGCGTAGCAGAACCAGCCGACGGTCTCGATCACCGTGGCACCGGCCTCCTGCTGCGCGGCCATGGCGGCCTCGCGGTTGCCCGAGTCGTCGACGGCCTCCGCACGCGGCATGACGCAGTTCTCGACCGCGTCCTGGTGCAGTGCGACGCAGTCGGGGATCGGTTCGCCGGTCGGGCTGCGGGGCGTGTCGGTGAGGACGACGGTCTGCTCCGCGGAGGCGGTGATGCGCGCGAGCGTGTCGGTCCAGCCCTGCGCCCAGCGCTCGGGGCTGTCGTCCTCCCAGTCGACCAGCGCCGGCGCGTCCTCGCTGCTGAGGATCACCATGGCCGGCTTGATCTCGTCGATCTCACCGAAGACGTTGCCGCGCCACTCCTCGCAGCCGCTGTACTCGCCGCCGACGATGTCGTTGTGGACGGTCACGCTCGCGGGCGTGCACGCGCTCTTGGTGCGCGAGACCAGCCGCCAGCCCCGCTCGGCCGCGATCGGCTCCAGCGCCGGGAACCACTGGGCCGCATGGGAGTCGCCGACGAGCATGACCGTGGTCTGGCTGTCGGGGTCGCCGAACGCGCAGTCGTCGGGGAGTTCGGTCGTGTACGCGTCGAGGTGGCAGCCGTTGTCGTAGATCTCCGGCGCGTCGGTGGTGGCCGCGGTGAGCGACGGCTCGAGGTCGGCGGGGACCGTGGAGACCGCGAGGCCCTCCTGGAGCCGCAGCTCGATCTGGGAGACGTCCTCGACCTCCTCGACCGCCTCCAGGTCGACCGGCTGCTCCTCCGGCGGGACCTTCCCGAACCCGACCGTGAGCACCAGCACCATCGCGATGCCCAGGAGCGAGCAGGCGACGCCGGTGACCAGGCCCCACAGGTTGCTGGTCTTCAGCGGCCGGGCGTTGCGGATCGGCTCCTCGATGTACAGGTAGGACAGTTGCGCGACGGCGATCGTCGCCAGCAGCAGGACCGAGTTGAACCCGACGGTGGGTTCGGCGTCGACCGCGAGCGGGATGAGGATGAGAATCGGCCAGTGCCACAGGTAGAGGCTGTAGGAGATCTTCCCGACGTACTGGAAGGGGCCGGTGCCCAGGAGCGAGCTGGCGGGGTTCGCGGCGCCCGAGCCCGCGGCGATCACGGCCATCGTGCCGAGGACCGGCAGCAGGGCCGTGTACCCGGGGAACGGCGTCGACTCGTCGTACAGGATCCCGGAGGCGACGATCGCGGCCAGGCCGGCGATGCCGAGGATCCACGCCAGGGCCGCCGGGATGCGCTTGAGCGCCGGGAGCGTCAGGGCCAGGAGCGCGCCGCCGGCGAGCTCCCAGATGCGCGTGTGGGCCGCGTAGTACGCGGTCGGCTGCGACACCTGGGTGACGAGGACGGACAGGACCAGGCTGAGCGCGAAGATCCCCGCGCACGCGCCGATCGCGGCGTTGACGAGCTTGCGGGGGCTGCGCTTCGCAAGGGCGAGCAGGCCGATGAGCAGGAGCGGCCAGACGACGTAGAACTGCTCCTCGACCGCCAGTGACCAGTACTGCTGGAACGGCGAGGGCATCTGGTCGGCGTTGAGGTACTCGGTCTCGGTGGCGACGAACCGGTAGTTCACGGCGTACACGATGACGGTGAACGCGTCCTGCATGACCGCTTCGAGCCGGGTGACGGGGAACCACAGCCACGCGCCGATCACGGTCGCGATGGTGACGGCGCTGGCGGCGGGCAGGATCCGCCGGGCGCGGCGGGCGTAGAACCCCGCGATCGAGATCTTCCCGGTGTCGAAGACCTCTTTGACCAGGAGGGAGGTGATGAGGAACCCGGAGACGACGAAGAACACGTCGACGCCGACGTAGCCGCCGGCGGCGAACGAGAACCCGACGTGGGACAGGAGCACGAGGGCGACGGCGACGGCGCGCAGGCCCTGGATGTCGGGGCGGAAGCCGACGCCTTCCCAGCGCTGCGGCGGCCGGGCCGGGGCGGGCCGCGGGTGGGCGCCGGTGGTGCGCATCGGGCCGCCCGGCGCGGCCGGTGCCGCCGGC
>NZ_WIAO01000068.1 GCF_009451885.1 Glycomyces albidus | reverse complement strand
CGCATCGGGCCGCCCGGCGCGGCCGGTGCCGCCGGCGGCGGGGAGGGAGCGCGGAACGGGGGCCGCACTGGGTAGGGGCTGGGGGCGGTGCGCTGGGTCGCGGCGCCGGGCCGGGCCGCCGCACCGGGCGTCGTGGCCGGCAGGTGGAGGGTCTCCTCGTTGACGCCGCCCCCGGTAGCGCCTCTGGTCTGGGGCCTTGGGGGCTGGGACGAGGTCATGTTCCGAGGTTCTCCGTCTAGGGATGCCGGGCAGGGTCGCCCCATAGTAAGCGCATCCGGCTCGCACGCCGACTCGGCGGTGACCAATCCGACTATCCGGACACGCAACTGGTTGGGGGCCTTCCCCACATCGTACCGACGGCGACAGGTCCGTGCGGTGCCGCACGCACGGGTCCGGCCGGGATCGCCGCCCTCGCAAGGGCATCGGAGCGCACGGGAGCGCGAAGAAGGCCCCGACCTCAGGTCGGGGCCGCCTTCGTCGGACTCGGTCGCTTAGAGCGCCTTGAGGACGCGCGGTTCGAGGCGGTAGAAGATCCAGCGTCCGAAGAACAGCAGGAAGATGGAGAAGCCGACGGCCACGCCCACCTGGTAGAGGTTCGGCGCGAGCTCGGGGTTGAAGGCCGCGCGGTGCATCGAGAAGACGCCCACGAGCGGGTTCGTCGAGAAGATGTCGAACAGCCAGGGGTTGTCCTTCATCGTGTCCGCTTCGGCGACCTTGCTCACCGGGTAGATGACAGCGGAGCCGTAGAACAGCACGCGCATGACCAGCGGCAGGAACCGCTGCACGTCCTTGAACAGGACGTTCGCTGCCGCGAGGACGAAGACGATGCCCGTGGTCAGCATGGCCTGCACGAGGATCGCCGGCAGCAGCCAGAGGAGGTTCAACCGGAACACGCCGCCGTCGAGCGTCGCCACGATGATCAGGATCGGGAAGCCGACCGCGTACTCGGCGAAGCGCGCGAGGACCTTCGAGACGGGGAAGACCTCTCTGGGGACCTTCATGACCGTGATGAGGCTGGCCTGCCCGCCGAGGGACTTCGCGCCCTCGTTGACCGCCGAGCTGAACCACTGGTACGCGAAGATGCCGGAGACGATGAAGAGCAGGTACCCGGAGGTGCCGGGCAGGTCGTTGCCGCCGCCGAACACCAGGTCGAACACGAACCAGTAGATGAGCGTGAGGCCCAGCGGCTCGATGAGCGACCAGACGTACCCCATGACGGTGGCCTGGTACTTGACGGCGAGGTCGCGGCGGACCAGGACCGACAGCGCGTAGCGGTGCCGCAGGAGCGCGGTGAAGCCGGTCGTCAGCGGGAACTTCCGCTTGAGCGGCTTGACCTCGGCGCGGCGGGACTCGTCGAGCGGGCCCTCCTCGCTGCGCGCGGAGTCCAGGAACGCCGGGAGCTCGGCGGTGTCGTCGAGGTTGCGGCGGATCGGGGACTGGCCGGCCATCGGCATGTCGCGGCCCGGTTCGACGCGGGTCGCGTACGGCGCCTGCGGGACCTGGCCCGGGCTGCCGGCGGCGACGTGCGGCGGCGGGGGCGCGACTGCGGGCGGCGGCGGGGGCGTCTGCGGCTGGAAGTGCTGCTGGCCCGGCTGCGAGGCCGGCGCGGGCTGGCCGTACGGCTGCGGCGGCTGCTGGCCCGGCTGGTGCGGCCCCTGCGGGGGCTGGCCGTGGGGGCGCTGTGGCGACTGGTGGGGGTGCTGGGGCGGCTGGCCGGGGTTGTACGGGGCCTGGGGGGCGCCGTAGGGCTGCTGCGGGCCGCCGTACGCGGCGGGCGGCGCCTGCGGGTGCCCGGGGGGCCCGTACGGGGCGGGGTGCTGCGGCGAATGGGGATTCCCGGGCTGGCCGGGCTGCCCGTAGCCTTGCGGCGCAGGCGGTTGCGAGCCCGGCGCGCCGGGCTGCGGCGGTCCGGACTGCGGCCGGCCCTGGCCGGGTTGCGGCTGGCCGTGCGGCGGCGGGGTGATGCCGGGGGCCGCCGCCGGCGGAGGGCTCGCGAACGCGGCCGATCCGGAGCTCATGGCCCCGGGCGGGTAGCCCGCGGGGGCCGCCGAAGGCCCGGTGCCGAGGCCGCCCTGGGGAGCGGCCGCGTCGGTGGAGTCCGGGCTCCCGTCGCGGTTTCCGGCTGGGCCGGAGACGCCTTCGGGGTGCGGGCTAATCGAGCTCATGCATCATCTCCGTCAGGTGTCGCTCCAGCGCCACCGAGTCCAGTTCACGATGTTCGAGAATCGTATAACGGCCTGGCCGGGTCCTCGGCGCGTAGGCCACCGCTGTGGCGAGCTCCGCGGTGGTCAGTCCGAGTTCGCTCGCGGTGCGCGGCAGGCCGTGCCGCCGCAGCGCCGCGGCGAGTTCCTTGAACAGGGGCTCGTCGCCCCGCAGCCAGGTGCAGATGAGCGCCCCGATCGCGCCTTCGGCCCCGTGGGAGGCGAGGCCGGGGTGGAGCGCTTCGAGCGCGTGCGCGATCTCGTGGCACCCGCCCGAGCAGGGGCGGGACGACCCGGCCATGCTGGAGGCGAGGCCGCCCTGGATGAGCGCGTCGGCGAGGGTGGCCAGGAACGCGTCGTCCCTGATGGTGCCCGGGTGGCGCAGGACCGCTTCGGCGCCGGTGCGGGCGATGGCGGCGGCGAGGCCGTCGACGGGCTCGCCGTTCACCTCGTGCGAGAGCTGCCAGTCGGCGACCGCCGAGAGGTTCGTCAGGGCGTCGCCGATGCCGGACTGGAGCTGGTTCGCGGGGGCCTCGCGGATGAAGTCGAGGTCGGCGAGGACGGCGAGCGGCGGGTGGACCCCGTAGGAGACCGAGACGCCGTCGCGTTCGAGGGAGGCGGTCGGCGAGGCGAGGCCGTCGTGGGCGAGGCTCGTGGCGACCGAGACCATCGGCAGGCCCAGGTCGGAGGCGGCCCATTTCGCGGTGTCGAGGAGCTTGCCGCCGCCGATGCCGACGAGCGCGTCCACGTGGTCGTCGCGCATCCGCCGGGTGAGCTCCCTGGCGCTCGCGAGGCTGCCGGGCTTGACGGTGTGGACGACGGCGTCGGGCAGGTGGTCGAGCTGGTCGGCGATGGTCTCGCCGAGCCCGGGCCCGAGAGCGACGGCGACGCGTCCGCCCGAGGAGATCCGGGAGTCGGCCAGGAGCTCCGGCAGGCGCGCCACGGCTCCCGAGGAGACCTCGACCGTGATCGGGGCGAGGACCGTGCGGGCGAAGGTCGGCACTAGAGCGCTCCGGCCGCGTCCGCTTGGAGGATGGCGCGGGCGAGGGCCCAGTCGGCGTGGTCGTCGACCTCGGTCCACCGGACGGGCCCGGTGGAGACGGTCCCGATGCGCCCGGCCTCGGCCAGGAGCTGGAACGCGTCCTCGTAGTAGAGGGTCGAGTCGCGGGTGAAGGTCGCCTCGAGGGCCTTGGTGAGCTCCTCGGCGACGCCGGCGGGGATGAGGCTGACGCCGATGTACTCGCCGGCGGCGGTCGCGATCGGCTGCTCCTTGTGGATGAGCTCGACGCCGTGGTACCCGATGAAGACCTTCATGGCCTCCTCGGTGAGCTCCTTGTGGTCGTCGAGGGCGAGCAGCAGCCGGGGGTCGGTCTCGGCGGCGGCGAGGAGGCCGCGCTCGACGCTGACGGGGTGGACGGTGTCGCCGTTGACGAGGATCGCGCCGGCGGCGTAGTGCTCGCGGGCGGTCCACAGCGAGTAGGCGTTGTTCCAGTGCGGCTTGTCGTTGTCGACGATGGTCACCTGGACGCCGTACCGCGATTCGAGGACCGGGGCGTGCTCGCGGATCCGCTCGGCCGCGTGGCCGACGGTGATGGCGATGTCCGTCACATCGACCTCGGCGAGGCCGCGGACGATGGTGTCGAGGATGGTCTCGGTCCCGGTGACCGGCAGGAGCGTCTTGGGGAGGCGGTCGGTGTCGGGGCGCAGGCGCTGCCCCTGTCCGGCGGCGAGGATGACGCCTCTCATGTCTGCCTTTCGGTCGGGGGACCGGTTCGGCGCGAACCGGTGTGCAACCCGGCCAGTTTACAAGCCGCGAAAGGGGGGAGGCCCCTGCCGACTGTGCGCCTGCACACGTCGGCCGGGGCCTCCAACTGGGAAGGGACGGCCGGCCGCCCGGTGGCGCCGAGCCGTCGTCGGGCTCGGCACGGGCGGTGACCGCACCCTCTACAACGAGTCGGCGCCGAGGCGGTGACGCGCTAGGACGCGACCTTCTTGGCGAGGTTCTCCGACAGGGTGTCGAGGAACTCGTCGGTGGTCTGCCACTCCTGGTCCTTGCCGATGAGGAGCGCGAGGTCCTTGGTCATCTTGCCGCCTTCGACGGTGTCGATGACGACCCGCTCGAGGGTCTCGGCGAAGCCGGAGACCTCGGGGGTGCCGTCGAGCTTGCCGCGGTGCGACAGGCCGCGGGTCCACGCGAAGATCGACGCGATCGGGTTGGTCGAGGTCTTCTCGCCGCGCTGGTGGGCGCGGTAGTGGCGGGTGACGGTGCCGTGGGCGGCCTCGGCCTCGACGGTCTGGCCGTCGGGGGTCATGAGCACGGAGGTCATGAGGCCGAGCGAGCCGAAGCCCTGGGCGACGATGTCGGACTGGACGTCGCCGTCGTAGTTCTTGCAGGCCCAGACGTAGCCGCCGTCCCACTTGAGCGCCGCGGCGACCATGTCGTCGATGAGGCGGTGCTCGTAGGTGAGGCCCTTGGCCTCGAACTCGGCCTTGAACTCCTCGTCGAAGATCTCCTGGAACACGTCCTTGAACATGCCGTCGTAGGCCTTGAGGATGGTGTTCTTGGTCGACATGTAGACCGGGTAGTTCCGCTGCAGGCCGTAGCGGAAGCTGGCCCGCGCGAAGTCCTCGATGGACTTGCGGAAGTTGTACATGCTCAGCGCCACGCCGCCGGCCTCGGGGTACTTGACGACCTCGAACTCCATCGGCTCGGTGCCGTCGTCGGGCGTGAAGGTGACGGTGAGCGTGCCGGGGCGGTCGACCTTGAAGTCGGTGGCGCGGTACTGGTCGCCGAAGGCGTGGCGGCCGATGACGATCGGCTTGGTCCAGCCCGGGACCAGGCGCGGCACGTTGCTCATGATGATGGGCTCGCGGAAGACGACGCCGCCGAGGATGTTGCGGATGGTCCCGTTCGGGGAGCGCCACATCTTCTTGAGGCCGAACTCCTCGACGCGGGCCTCGTCGGGGGTGATCGTCGCGCACTTGACGCCGACGTGGTGCTCGGCGATCGCGTTGGCGGCGTCGACGGTGACCTGGTCGTCGGTGGCGTCGCGGTGCTCGATCGAGAGGTCGTAGTAGTGCAGGTCCACGTCCAGGTAGGGGTGGATCAGCTCGTCCTTGATCTTGCTCCAGATGATGCGGGTCATCTCGTCGCCGTCGATCTCGACGACCGGGTTCGCGACCTTGATCTTCGCCATGGGTTTCGGCACCTCTCCTTGCGCTTCGCCGCGCGTGGTCGGGACGGGGAGCGGACTGCTCCTAACAGTACGAGCGTACTGGACTCGCCCCGGGGTCCCGCGCCCGGCCGGGGAGTCCTTGGCCACAGGCCCGCGCCGGGGGCGGCCGCTCGGCGGACCGGGCATCGCCCGAACGGGCCGATCGGGCCGGGCCCGGGCCCGGAACCGGGCCGCCCGGCGCCCACGGCCGGGCCGCGGCGTCGCGGAGCGGCTACCGTTCTGACCGCACCCGCCGGAGGGGACCAGGGGAAACGCCCCCTGAAGTTCAACGTAACGATTCCGTCTCAAGCCTGGCGTGCGCCGGGTCACGACGGGTAAGTTCGTTAACTAGAAACAATCTTTCCAATTTGTTTCGGAGCCCTTGTTCATTTCGCGGCGGTACACGCACGCCGCGGACGAGCCCCGACCACGCACGAAGGAGTGCCAGGTGACCGCACCCTCCGTACCCCCGCAGCGCACCGGCGCGGCGGTCGGTACGCCGCCCCCAGCCGCGCGCTCCGTACTCCGACGCGCGTGGAGCTCCTACGCCTTCCGCCGCATCCGCCAGTCCGTGTTCGTCATCTGGCTGGTCGCGACGATCACCTTCCTGCTGATGCACCTCATGCCCGGCGACCCGATCGAGATCATGGCCGGCCGCCTCAACAGCGCCGGCATGTCCCACGAGCAGGCGATGGCGACCGCGTCGAACATCATCGCCTACGACGCCGACGCGAGCGTGTGGGTCCAGTACCTCGAGTTCCTCAAGGGCCTGGTCACCTTCGACCTCGGCAACTCGCTCACCAACCCCAGCAAGACGGTCTTCGAGCACGTCATGGAGTACCTGCCGTGGACGCTGTTCGCCGTGGGCGCCGGCGTCGTCCTGGCCACCGTCGTCGGCCTCGCGGTCGGGATGGCGATGGCCTACCGGCGCGGGTCGGCGTTCGACCACGCCATGACCTCCGTCGGGTCCTTCCTCACCGGCGTCCCGAACTACATCCTCATCGCCGCGGTGATCGTGGTCGGCTACACGATGCTCGGCGTCCTGCCGTTCCTCGACATGCGCGGCCGCATCACCGCCGGCGTCGAGCCGGGCTTCGACTTCGTGTTCTTCGGCGACGCGCTGTTCCACGCGATCCTGCCGATCATCGCGTTCGCGTTCACCGCCACCGGCTCCTTCATGCTCAACATGAAGGCCGCCACCACCGAGGTCCTCACCGAGGACTATGTGACGGTGGCGCAGGCCCGCGGCCTCAAGCCCGGCCGGATCTCCCGCAACTACGTGGGCCGCAACGCGATGCTGCCGATCGTCCCGCAGATCGCCCTCCAGATCGGCACGCTCGTCGGCGGCTCGATCGTCATCGAGCAGATCCTCCAGTACCCCGGCGCGGGCCAGATGCTCATGCAGGCCATCTCGAACCGCGACTACCCGGTCGTGCAGGCCGCCGTCATCATCCTCGCCACCTCCGTGGTGATCGCCAGCCTGATCGTGGACCTGTTCCTGGTCCGCATCGACCCCCGCATCAAGTCCGAAGGGCAGGAGGCGTGATGACCACACTGGACGAAGTGATCGTGAAGCCCCGCAAGCAGTTCGGCGAGACGTTCTTCGGCCGGCTGTGGACCGGCCTGACCCGCTCCCCCGCCGGGTTCGCCGGGACCGTGCTCGTCCTCGCGATCGTCCTCTTCTCCTTCGTCGGGCCGCTCGTCATCGACCAGCACAACCCGACCGACACGACGCAGATCTGGACCTCGCCGTCCGCCGAGCACTGGCTCGGCACCCAGTACGAGGGCAAGGACACCTTCACGATCCTGGTGAACTCCGGCGCCCAGCCGATCTGGGTGGGCACCCTCGCGGCCCTCATGGCCGTGTTCATCGCGGTCGCGCTCGGCTCCGTCGCCGGCTACTTCCGCGGCCGGATCGACGCCGTGCTGCTCCAGCTCACCGACGTCACCGTCACGATCCCGCAGTTCCTGCTCATGCTCGCCGTCGTCGCGTTCTTCGAGGACATCCCGCCGTGGGGCATCTCGATCGTCGTCGGCTCCACCATGTGGGCCTTCCTGTTCCGCTCCATCCGGGCGCAGGTCATGTCCCTCAAGGAGCGCGAGTTCGTCGAGGCCGCGCGCCTCCAGGACCTCGGCGCCGCCCGCATCGTCTTCCGGGAGATCCTCCCCAACATGGCCGGGTTCATATTCGTGAACTTCGTGATCTCGGTCAACCAGGCGATCTACGCGATCGTCGGCCTCTACGTCCTCGGCCTCATGCCCTCGGGCACGCCGAACTGGGGCCTGATGATCCACCAGTCCTGGGGCCAGAACTTCTACCTCAACCCGGTCGCCCTGCCGTTCGTCGTCGCGCCGCTGCTCATGATCGTGCTCTTCACGATCGGGCTCGTCACGATGGGCCGCGGCCTCGACCAGGCCCTCAACCCGCGCCTCCGGGAAAGGTGAGACCATGACCGACCCGATCCTCTCCGTTCGCGACCTCGCGATCGCCTACCGCACCGGCAGGCGCGAATCGGTGACCGCCGTCAGCGGCGTCGACCTCGACCTGTACGAAGGGCAGTCCCTCGCCCTCGTCGGCGAGTCCGGCTGCGGGAAGACCACGCTCGGCCTCGGCCTGCTGCGGCTCCTGCCCGGCCTCGGCGAGATCACCTCCGGCTCGCTCACCTACCGGCTCAAGGACGGGACCCGCGCCGACCTCCTCGCGATGAAGAAGGAGCAGCTCCGCCGCTTCCGCTGGAACGAGGCCGCCATGGTCTTCCAGGGCGCCATGAACGCCTTCAACCCGGTCATCCGCATCGGCGACCACTTCGCCGACACCCTCCGCGACCACGCCGACAACGGGAAGAAGTGGACCAGGGCCGCCGTCGAGGCCCGCGCCGGGGAGCTCCTGGAGACCGTCCGCCTCGACCCCGACCGGGTCCTCCAGGCCTACCCGCACGAGCTGTCCGGCGGCATGAAGCAGCGCGCCCTCATCGCGCTCGCCATCGCCCTCGACCCGCAGGTCCTCGTCCTCGACGAGCCGACCACCGCGCTCGACCTGCTCACGCAGCGGTCGATCGTCCAGCAGCTCCACGAACTGCGGAAGAAGTTCGGGTTCACGATGGTGTTCATCACCCACGACCTCGGGCTCGCCGCCGAACTCGCCGACCGCGTCGCCACCATGTACGCCGGCCGCATCATCGAGACCGGCTCGGCGCGCGACATCTTCTACGCGCCCAAGCACCCCTACACGGCCGGACTCATCAACGCGGTCATGCCCGTCAAGGGCGACCGGCCCGCGCTCGAGTCGATCCCCGGCTACCCGCCCAGCCTCAAGGCCATGCCCGACGGCTGCGCCTTCAACCCCCGCTGCGCCTTCGCCACCGACGAGTGCAGGCAGGACCGCGTCCCCCTGGAACTGCTCACCGACCGCCCGCTCGCCATGCACCACTCGGTCGCCTGCCTCCACCACGACCAGGTGGGCCTCCCGCGCTCCGGCGGCGCCGCGGGCGCGACCCCGGCCGAGAAGGAGAACGCCAATGTCTGATGCTCCTCCCCTGCTGCGCCTGCGCGGCCTGGAACAGGTCTTCGACACCAAGAAGGGCCCCGTCGCGGCTGTCGGCGGCGTCGACCTCGAAGTCAAGGCCGGCAAGGTCCTCTGCCTCGTCGGCGAGTCCGGCTGCGGCAAGACCACCACCGCCCGCGCCGCCGCCGGCATCACCCGGCCCACCGCCGGCGCCGTCGAGTTCCGCGGCCGGCCGCTCACCGACATGAGCGCCGCCGAGAAGACCGCGTACCGCCGCGCCGTCCAGTACATCCACCAGGACCCGTACGCGGCCCTCAACCCGACCCGCACGGTCGCGTCGACCCTCACCGCGGGCCTCAAGCGCCACGGCCTGGTCAAGAACCGCACCGAGGCGCGCGCCAAGGCCGCCGAACTGCTCCAGCTCGTCGACCTCACGCCCCCCGAGTCCTACCTCGACGCCTACCCGCACCAGCTCTCCGGCGGCCAGCGCCAGCGCGTCAACGTGGCCCGCTCGCTCGCCATGAACCCCGAGCTGCTCATCTGCGACGAGTCGACGTCGATGCTCGACGTCTCGATCCGCGTGAGCCTGCTCAACACGCTGGGGCGGCTGCGCGACGACCTCGACGTCGGGTTCCTCTTCATCACCCACGACCTCGCCGTCGCGAAGTACTTCGCGTGGGACGGCGAGATCGCGGTCATGTACCTCGGCAAGGTCGTCGAGCACGGCCCCACGCCCGAGGTCATCGGCAACCCGCAGCACCCGTACACCAAGGCCCTCATCGGGGCCGTGTGCGAACCCGACCCGGACCTCGCCCGCGCCAACCAGGCCGCCGAGCAGCTCCGATCCGCCGAGATCCCGTCCCTCACCGACCTCCCCGCCGGCTGCGCCTTCCACCCGCGCTGCCCCGCATACGAACCGGGCCTGTGCGACAGCGCCGTTCCGGCCCTTGAGGGCGCAGCCGTCCCGGCCCTTGAGGGCGCGGCGGCACCGGCCCTCGCGGCCGCCGGCGCGAACGGCGGCGGCCCCGGCCGCCGCGTCGCCTGCCACGTGGTGGCGCGCGACCGGCGCCG
>NZ_WIAO01000067.1 GCF_009451885.1 Glycomyces albidus | reverse complement strand
CGGGCGGCGGCGGCAAGGCGCGCGGCGGCGGTGCCGCGGGCGCGTTCGGCCGCGGCGGGCCCCGAGGCAAGAGCCGCAAGTCGCGTCGCCAGCGGCGCCAGGAGTTCGACAACCTCGCAGCGCCGAGGATGCAGTCGGGCGCTCCGCGAGGGAACGGCGAGACCATTCGCCTGGCCCGCGGCGCGTCGCTCTCGGACTTCGCCGACAAGATCGGCACCCTGCCGGGCACGCTCGTCCAGGAGCTGTTCGGCCTGGGCGAGATGGTGACCGCCACGCAGTCCGTGTCCGAGGAGACCTTCGAGCTGCTCGGCGCCCACCTCGACTGGGACATCAAGATCGTGTCCCCCGAGGAGGAGGACCGCGAGCTGCTCGCGCAGTTCGGCATCGACCTCGACGAGGAGGACAAGGACGACTTCGTCCCGCGTCCCCCGGTCGTCACGGTCATGGGCCACGTCGACCACGGTAAGACGAAGCTGCTGGACGCCATCCGGCACACGAACGTCGTCGCCGGCGAGGCGGGCGGCATCACCCAGCACATCGGCGCGTACCAGGTGCACGTCGAGCACGAGGGCGAAGACCGCGCGATCACCTTCATCGACACCCCGGGCCACGAGGCGTTCACCGCCATGCGCGCCCGAGGCGCGAACGTCACCGACATCGTGGTGCTCGTGGTCGCGGCCGACGACGGCGTCATGCCGCAGACGGTCGAGGCCCTGAACCACGCGAGCGCCGCCGGCGCCCCGGTCGTGGTCGCGGTCAACAAGGTCGACCTGCCGGACGCGAACCCGGCCAAGGTCCGCCAGCAGCTCACCGAGTACGGCCTGGTCGCCGAGGAGTACGGCGGGCAGACCATGTTCGTCGACGTGGCCGCCAAGCCGCGCATCGGCATCACGGACCTGCTCGAAGCGGTGCTCCTGACCGCCGACGCGTCCCTGGAACTCGAGGCTTCGGAGACCGGCAACGCGCAGGGCATCGCGATCGAGGCGCACCTCGACAAGGGCCGCGGCCCGGTCGCGAGCGTCCTGGTCCAGAAGGGCACGCTGCGGGTCGGCGACTCGATCGTGGCGGGCGGGGCCCACGGCCGCGTCCGTGCGATGCACGACGCCGACGGCAACCGCGTCACCGAGGCGACCCCGTCGTTCCCGGTGCAGGTGCAGGGCCTCGCGTCCGTCCCGATGGCGGGGGACGTGTTCCTCGCCGCCGACGACGACCGCATGGTCCGCCAGATCGCCGAGCAGCGGCAGGCCCGCCGCCGGGCGGCGCAGCAGGCGTCCCGCGTCTCGCGCACCACGCTCGAGAACCTCATGGACAAGATCGCCGAGGGCGAGCGCACCACGCTCTCGCTCATCATCAAGGGCGACGGCGCCGGTTCGGTCGAGGCCCTCGAAGAGGCCCTGGTCGCGCTGGAGATCCCGGAGGAAGTGCACCTCCAGGTCATCCACCGCGGCGTCGGTCCGATCACCGAGAGCGACGTCAACCTGGCCGCGGCCGGCGACGGCGAGTCGGCGACGATCATCGCCTTCAACGTCCGAGCCGAGGGCCGCGTCCGCGACATGGCCGAGCGCGAAGGGGTGGACGTCCGGTACTACACGGTCATCTACCAGGCGATCGAGGAGATCGAGACCGCCCTCAAGGGCATGCTCAAGCCCGAGTACGAGGAAGTCGCGCTCGGTACGGCGGAGATCCGCGAGGTGTTCCGCTCGTCGAAGCTCGGCAACATCGCCGGTGCGCTCGTCACGAGCGGCTCGATCAAACGCAACGCGAAGGTCCGCCTCATGCGCGACGGCGCGGTCGTCACCGAGACGACCATCTCGTCGCTGCGCCGGTTCAAGGACGACGCCACCGAGGTCCGCGAGGGCTTCGAGTGCGGATTCACCTTGAAGAACTACAACAACATCGAAGAGGGCGACATCGTCGAAGCCTTCGAGATGCGCGAGAAGCCGCGCGCGTAAGGTGCGGCTCCTCCAGCCCGATGCCGCGGCGCGGCTCGGCGAGGCCCTTCGGGGCTTCCGCCGGGCCGCGCTGTCGGCCGTCTACGGCCCGGAAGCGATGGCCGCCGCCGACCGCGGCGACTACCGGGCCCTCCTCGCGCAATGCGGGGACGACCCGCTCGGGGTGTTCACGCGCCTGTTCGTCGCCGGGGTGCCCGTGCCGGCTCAGGCGGTCGCCGACGCCTTGGCGCCCTTCGGTTTCGACGAGGCCCGCGAGTGCGGTCTGGTGTGGGGGGACACCGAGTACCTGGCGGGCTGGGGCGCCCAGTTCGACGGGGACCGCCTCCTGTTCTCCGACCAGCTCCCGAACACGACCGGCGCCCGCATGCGCGAGCACGTCCTCGGCATCGGGGGCGCCTCGAGGCTCCTGCTCGACCTGACGCTGCGCGGGCCGGTCGCGACCGCGCTCGACGTCGGCACCGGCTGCGGCGTCCAGGCGCTCGCCCTGACCGGGCACGCCGAGCAGGTGACGGCCACCGATCTGAGCGAGCGCGCCCTCGCGTTCGCCGCCCTGAACGCGGCCGTGAACGGCACCGGACTCGAACTGCTGCAAGGCGACCTCCTCGCGCCGGTCGCGGGCCGCACCTTCGACCTGGTGGTCGCGAACCCGCCGTTCGTGATCGCCACGCCCGGCTCGGGCTGGACCTACCGCGACGGCGGCCGCGAGGCTGACGGCGTCGCCGCCGAGCTCGCCGCCGCGTCCACGCGCCTGCTTAACCCGGGCGGCACCATGCAGTTCCTCGCGAACTGGCTGCACCGCAAGGGCGAAGACTGGTCCGAGCGGGTCGCCGGCTGGTTCCCCGACGAGGGCGTGCGGGTGTGGGCCGTCGAGCGCGAAGTGCTCGATCCGCTCGACTACGTGCGCACCTGGCAGCGCGACTCCGGCGAATCCCACGACGCCGAGCAGGCCGCGGCCTGGCTCGACTGGTTCGAGGCCAACGACGTCGAGGCCGTCGGCTTCGGGTTCGTCACCGCCCGCCGCGTCACCGGACCGTCCGAAGTGGTGTGCGAGGAGGCCCGGCACGCGGTCGAGACCCCGTGGAGCGACCGGGTCGCCGACTGGTTCGCCGTGCGCGAGCGGGCGATCGAACCCGAGGCGCTGTGGACGGCGCGGCTGCGCGTCGCCGACGGGACGGTGCTCCAGCAGACCGCCGCGATCGGTGGCGAGGGCTGGGACGTCGACCGGCAGTGGCTCCAGCAGGCGAACGGCATGCGCTACGCCGAGGAGGTCGACCCGCTGATCGTCGCGTTCATGGGCGCCTGCGACGGACGGGCCGAGGTCCGGCTCCAGGTGCAGCTCCTCGCCGACACGTACGGGGCGGAGCCGGCGATGCTGTACGCCCAGCTCTACCCCGTGATCCGGCGCCTGATCGAGCGCGGCTTCCTCGTGCTCTAGGCGGCCCTAGGACCGCAGGTACGCCAGGACCGCCTTGACCCGGCGGTGGTGGTCGCCGTCCTCGCTGCTGAGCGCCAGCTTGGTGAAGATGTTCCGGATGTGCTTCTCGACCGCGCCGTCGGAGATGAAGAGCTTCTTGCCGATCGCCTTGTTCGAGTGGCCCTCGGCCATGAGGCCCAGGACCTCCTTCTCGCGGGGCGTCAGCGTCGCGACGGGGTCGTTCTTGCGGCGCCTGACCATGAGCTGCGAGACCACCTCCGGGTCGAACACGGTGCCGCCGGCGGCGACCCGCTTGAGCGAGTCCATGAAGTCCTCGATGTCGATGACCCGCTCCTTGAGCAGGTAGCCGACCGCGCCGCGCGCGTCGGCCAGGAGGTCGTCGGCGTAGGAGACCTCGACGTACTGGCTCAGGATGAGCACGGGCGCGCCCGGGACGACCTCCCGGGCGCGGGTGGCGGCCCTGAGCCCTTCGTCGGTGAACGACGGCGGCATCCGCACGTCGACCACCGACACGTCCGGCCGGTGCTCGGCGACCGCCTCGACGAGGGCGTCCCCGTCCCCGACCTCGGCGA
Organism: Glycomyces albidus; assembly: GCF_009451885.1. Lineage (GTDB taxonomy): Bacteria > Actinomycetota > Actinomycetes > Mycobacteriales > Micromonosporaceae > Glycomyces > Glycomyces albidus. Next base: position 6,389 of record NZ_WIAO01000067.1, on the reverse strand, counting down.
CCACCTCGCAGTCGAACTCCTGCAGGAGCTTGACCAGCCCGGACCGGATGAGCACGGCATCATCGGCGACCACTACACGCACGGAACCTCCACGACGATCACGGTGGGACCGCCGTCGGGGGAGTCGATGGTCCACTGGCCCTCGACGGCCTTGACCCGGTCGGTCAGGCCCGAGAGCCCGTGCCCTTTCGAGACGTGCGCGCCCCCGACCCCGTTGTCGCCGACCGAGAGCACCAGCCTATCGCCCCAGTCCTCCACCGACACGGTCGCTTTGGTCGCCTGGGAGTGCTTGGCCACGTTCGTGAGGCATTCGGCGGTCACGAAGTACACCGTGCTCTCCACCGCCGCCTTGTACCGGCCGTTGAGGTCCGTCTCCAGCTCGACCGGCACGAGCGAGCGCGCCGCCAGGGCCGCGAGCGCCGCGTCCAGGCCGCGGTCGGTGAGGATCGGCGGCGCGATTCCGCGCGAGAGCGACCGCAGCTCGTCGATGGTCTCCCGGGTCTGGGCGATCGCCGACTCCAGGGTCTCCTGCGCCGCTTCGGGATTGACCGCGAGCTGGCGCTTGACGCGGGCGAGCTCCATGCCCAGGCCGACCAGGCGCTGCTGCGGCCCGTCGTGGATGTCGCGTTCGATGCGGCGCAGCGCGTCCGCCTCCGCGGAGGTCGCCGCCGCCCGGGACTCCTCGAGCTGGTCGATCCGCTCGTGCAGGCCGCTGATCGAGGTGAGCATCCCCTTGCCGATGAGCGCCTCGGCCATCGCCATGCCGCGCACGACCGGGACGATCGTGAGGGCCATGACCGCGCCGCCGATGAGGGCCAGCGCGGACAGCGCCAGGTACGAGTCGCCCCAGCCGAGCCAGCGGGTCGCGTATGCCAGGCCGGACTCGTCCTCGCCGGTGGCGGCGATGATGATCCATCCGTACGCCGGCCACAGCAGGGTCCCGAGCATCACCGCCCACCACACGACCGCGATCACGAACCCGGCGATCGCCACCGGCAGGACCGCGACCGCCCACAGGACGTTCAGCCAGGACTGGCCGTCGGTGAGCGCGGTCAGGAAGCGCCGCAGCCCCGAGGCGTCCTCGGGGGCCCGCTTGTACCGCGGCCGCGGCAGCTCGCGGCCCAGGACGGCGGGGAGCATCGCGCGGCCGGCGGCGGCCATGCCGCGCATGGCGAACAGCGTGGCCGCGGCGATGGGCACGCCGATCCAGATGACCGCGGTGCCGACGCCGAGGACGGTCCCGACGACGCCGATGATGAAGGAGGGCAGGGCGATGAAGAACATCGACAGGAGATAGCCCGTGTCGGTCCCCAGTTGCCGGAGGCTTGTACGCATGGGTCAACAGTAGGAAAGCGGGCCGCCCGGTACGACCCGGCGGTCCCGCTTGTTCCCGGTAGGGCTGTCCCTACCATCGGGCCCCTCAGAGCGTCCCGTCTTCGTGCACGATCCGCCCGACCCGGGTCGCGATCCCCGCGACCGAGTTGAGCAGGCTCATGATGCACATGCCGATGACCAGATTGATCGCCGCGGTGGCGATCTGCGACGCCGGTTCGGCCGACACGGTGAACGGGATGAGCACGCCCACCGCGACCACCAGCAGCATGATCCAGTTGAAGAAGCTCATCGGCCGGGGCATGAGCAAGAGCAGCAGGTGCACGGCCGCCGTCGCGAGGATCGCGACCGCGAACGCGCCGAACGCGTACGTCGTGGTCGTCGCGTCGCCGTAGGCGCCGGCGTCCGACGGGGACAGGATGTGGATCCCGAGCACGCCGCGCACCAGCAGGATGCCGACGAGCGCGACGAGCGCCGCGACCACCGCCGTCCCGAATCCGCCCGCCCACAGCCTTCCGGCGTTCACGACCGGCCGCTCCTCCGGCTCGGGTGCGACCGGCGGGATGGGCTCGGTGGGCTGCTGTTCCTGAAAGTTCCGGTCCCAACCTCGTTGCGGTGCCGCCATGACTCCTCCTCGGTCCGTTTCCGACCTCTCAAGGCAGGTACCCGTGACGGAAATCGCGAAACCGGCGATTCCCGGCGCTGCGAGCGGGACGGTCCGGGACCGGACGCGGCCGCCGCAAAAGATCTTGGGAATGTCACCGGCGGACGCGTAATCTAGAGCGGTGTTCACTGGATGTGTTGAATTCGACCTCCTGCTGCCCCCGGACTCCCGCTCGCTGAAGGCCAAGCGCTCCTACGTGCGCCCGATCGTCGCCTCGCTGCGGAAGTACGAGGTCGCGGTCGCCGAGGTCGGCGACCAGGAGGTCCACGGGCGCACTACGATCGGCGTCGCGGCCGTCGCGGGCGACCACCGGCACGTCCGGGAGATCCTCGACGCCTGCGAGCACCACGTCGCGGGCCGTCCCGAAGTGGAGCTCCTCAGCGCCCGGCGGCGGGTCTTCGGGCCCGCGGACGAATGAGCACGGCGAGCGGGTTCGGGCGAGTCGGCCGGGCGGACCGCAGGCTGAAGCAGTAACCGGCGCACCGAAGACGGTGCGCGGTCGACCAAGGCGCATCCGACCGGAGGTGCGCGTGAAAGCGGAAGGCAGAGAGCGATGGCAGACGCCGCGAAGCGGGCCCAGGTGGCGAAGCGGGTCATGGAGCTGACCGCCCAGGCGGTCCGCAAACTCAAGGACCCCCGGGTCGGCATGGTCACCATCACCGACGCGCGGATCACCCCGGACCTGCGCGAGGCCACGGTGTTCTACACCGTCCTCGGCGACGAGGACCAGGTGAAGGCGTCCGCGGCGGGACTGGAGCGCGCCACCGGGCACCTGCGCACCACCGTCGGGCGGGCACTGGGGATGCGGCACACGCCGTCCCTCCAGTTCATCGCCGACACCGTCCCGGACCAGGCCAACCGGATCGAGGAACTCCTCGCCAAGGCCGCCGCGGCCGACGCGGAGGTCCACAAGATCGCCGAAGGCGCCGCCTACGCCGGCGACGCCAACCCGTACATCGAGAAGGCCGAGCCCGAGGACGAGGCGGCCGAGAAGCCCGAACGGTGACCCCGGGCGCCCCCGCCGAACCGGCCTCGGCCCCACCGAAGCCGGCCTCCTACCGCACGATCGCCTCCCTGGCGATCCCCGCACTCGTCGTCCTCGCCGCCGAGCCGATCTACCTGCTCATCGACACCGCCGTGGTCGGACACCTCGGGGCGGTGCCGCTCGCGGGCCTCGCCCTCGGCGGCGTCATCATGGGCCTCGCGCCGCTCATCGGCGCCGTCCTCGCCTACGGCACCACCGCCCGGGCCGCCCGCCGCTACGGCGCGGGCGACCGGGCCGGCGCCGTCGCCGAAGGCGTCCAGGGCACCTGGATCGCGCTGGCCGCGGGCCTGCTCATGATCGCGGCGATCGAGGCCGCCGCCGGCCCGCTCGCGCGCCTCATGGGCGACGACCCGGCCGTGGAGGCCGCCGCGGCCGAATGGCTCCGCGTGGCGATCCTCGGCGCGCCGTTCCTCCTGGTCGCCGGGGCCGGCCAGGGCTGGATGCGGGCCGTCCAGGACACCCGCCGGCCCATGTGGTTCGTCTCGGCGTCGTTCCTGCTCTCGGCCGCGCTCGCCCCGATCCTGGTCTACCCGACCGGGCTCGGCCTGGTCGGCTCGGCGTGGGCGAACGCGGTGGCGCAGGCCGTCTCCGGGACGCTGTTCCTCCTGGCGCTGCGCCGCGAGGAGGTGAGCGTGCGCGTGGACTGGCCGCTCATGTCGAAGCAGCTCGTCGCCAACGGCGACTTGATCGTCCGCGGGGCCGCGTTCCAGGTGAGCTCGTTCTCGGCCGCCGCGGTGGCCGCCCGCGTCGGCACGGCCGCGCTCGGCGCACACCAGATCGGCATGCAGCTCTGGTTCTTCGCGGCGTTGGCCTTGGACGCGGTGGCGATCGCCGCCCAGGCGCTCATCGGGGCCGACCTCGGCGCGGGCCGGCCCGAGGCGGCGAAGGCGTCCGCGAGGCGCATCACCGCCGTCGGGGTCGGCTACGGCTCGCTGTTCCTGGTCGGGGTGCTCGCCCTGGTGCCGGTGCTGCCGGGCCTGTTCACTTCCGATGCGGCCGTGAGGGACCAGCTCGGGAACGTGTGGCCGTGGCTGGTGCTGCTGCTGCCGGTCGCCGGGGTCGTGTTCGCGCTCGACGGCGTCCTCATCGGCGCGGGCGACATGCGCTTCCTGCGGAACATGACCGTGGTCTCGATCGCGAGCGGCCTGCCGTTCATGTGGCTCACGCCGGTCTTCGACTGGGGCCTCGCGGGCATCTGGGGCGGCATCGCCGTCTACATGCTGGTGCGGCTCGGACTCATCCTGTGGCGCTTGCGGTCCGGTGACTGGGCCGTCACCGGCGCCGAGCGCGCCTGACGAACTCTGTCTCACGATGTGAATTCCGAGCGGTGAGGCACCTGAACCTCCGTTAAGGTTTCGAGGATGAACACGCATTCGTCACCTCGCCGCAAGCGCCGCGTCCGTCCCAATAAATGGGATGAAGAGAAGGCGGAGGCGCTGCGCGCGCTCCAGGAATCGCTCGACCGCCACCAGTAGGCGAGGCGCTCGGGCGGCCGGTTAGCCTCTACGACCGTGACCGCTGCGCAGAACGGCCCCCGGCCGGGCCTCATCGTCGTCGACAAGCCCCAGGGCATCACCTCCCACGGGGTCGTGGCCCGGATGCGCCGCATCTGCGGCACCCGCAAGGTGGGCCACGGCGGCACCCTCGACCCGATGGCCACGGGCGTCCTCATCGTCGCCGTCGGCAAGGCCACCAAGCTGCTCACGTACGTCTCCGGGCTCGACAAGTCCTACACCGCGACGATCCGCCTCGGCGAGTCCACGGTCACCGACGACGCCGAAGGCGACGTCACCGGGTACGCGAACCCGCAGGCCGTCACCGAGGAGCGGATCCGCGCCGGGCTCGCGGCGATGGTCGGCGAGATCGACCAGGTGCCGAGCTCCGTGAGCGCGGTGAAGATCGACGGGAAGCGCGCCTACAAGCGAGTCCGCGAAGGCGAGGCCGTCGAGCTCAAGCCGCGCCGCGTGACCATCGCCTCGATCGAGGTCGGGTCGGTCAGGCCGTCGGTCTCGGCGGCCGGCGAGGATCTGCCGGTCCTCGACGTCGACATCGACGTCTCGTGCTCCTCGGGCACCTACATCCGCGCCATCGCGCGCGACCTCGGTGCCGCCCTCGGTGTCGGCGGCCACTTGACTGCGTTGCGCCGCACCAGGATCGGTGGTTTCGGCCTCGACGCAGCCGCCACGCTCGACGTCCTCGCCGAGCGCTCCGACGCCGGCGAGCCCCTCGGCGCCCTCACCATGGGCGAGGCCGCCGCCCGCCTCATGCCGACGCGCACCGCGACCGCCGCCGAGGCCAAGGCACTGTCCTACGGCAAACCCCTCGACGCCGCCGGCATCGCCGGCCGCTCCGCCGTCCTCGACGAGCAGGGAGAACTCCTCGCCGTCCTCGTCGAGCAGGGCGACATCGCCAAACCGGAAACGGTCTTCGCCGCGGCCTCCTAGAACGCGAGCATTCACGCCCTCCCCGGGCGAACACTCGAGCGCCCGAATCGTCGGACCCGCCTGGCACCGTTGCGCACCGGGGGCCCAACCCGGGGCCTCGCTCCCCGAGGTGCCGTGCGGCCGCGACCGGATCGTCGGACCCGCCTCGGCCGCGATTGAGAATTGAGAATTGAGAAAGCCTCCGGTTGAATCTGTTGCGCTGCAACAAGGTGCATCGGAGGCTTCAATCGTCGAGCGTGACAGCACGCAGGGACTTGACCGAGAGCGGAGTGTCTCGTTCTGCGGCGGCTTTCGTCGGTTGGAACTCGCGCTTCGCTCCCTGATCCGGCCGGGACGATGGAGTCCGGTGTCGGCACGGTTGCGTGTTGAGGGTGGGTGCGGGTTGCGGTCAGGGCGGCAGCGATGAGGGGCGGGATTCGGTGCGGGCCCGGTGGCACGTTGCCGGTTCACGCAGGTCGAGGTCAGAGCGGCAGCGACGGAAGCCGGTAAGTGGCGCAGGGTCGGGGGCGTGCTGGGGGTGCATCCGGGTCAGGGTCACAGCGGCGGCGACGAGGGGCGGGAGTCGGTGCGGGCTCGTTGGCGTGTTGCCGGTTCGCGCAAGTCGGGGTCACAGCGGCGGCGACGAGGGGCGGGAGTCGGTGCGGGCTCGTTGGCGTGTTGCCGGTTCGCGCAAGTCGAGGTCAGAGTGGCGGCGATGAGGGTGTGTCGGCCGGGTGGGTGTTCGAGGCTCGGGCCGGGGCGGGTGGCGCACGCCCCGGGGGTGGGGGTCGTGCCAGATTACTTGGGACGCTTGAGGACTGGTGTGCAAATGTGAGTGTGCTCTAGTCGTGTGGGTGATGACGGTGTCGCACAGGGGTGCGAGAATTGGGGTACGCACAGGGACAGGGAGTTCGGTGCAGGTGCG
>NZ_WIAO01000066.1 GCF_009451885.1 Glycomyces albidus | reverse complement strand
GGCGGCGGACCGACGCGGCCCGGCGGGCTCACGCGGCCCTGGAGCGGCGGGCTCGGCCTGCTGGGAGGCGGCGGGCTCGGCCGGCCGGGAGGCGGGCCCGGGGGCAGCCCGTGGGGCGGGCCTGCCGGGGGCCCGGCGGGAGGTCCGGCAGGAGGTCCGGCGGAATTGCCCGGAGAGGGGCGGTAAACGTCGCTCATGCTCAACCATCCACGAGTTGTGAGGTGCCGTTCCTCGGTGCGTGGTCCGAGTCGGCTGCGGCGAGCGCTGCCGAAGGGTGATGGGTCCGGCCGGCACCCGCGGAACCTTGGATGCTAGCGGACCACGCCCGGTAGGCGAGGAGTGCTCGGTTTCGCGGGTGAGGAAGGCCGCTTATCGCCCACCTTAGACCGGTCGTGCGACACCGTCCCCGGCCCGCTGCGCCTGGTTCCTCCCGATTCGGCGACATTCCGGACACTGAAAACGATCAAGGCCGAGCAGGCTCGTGACCTATTTCACTGGCCCTGCTTCTCCGGCTCCTTCACTTCACCACGCCCCTCGCGGCCTGCCGTCCGGAGTAGAGGCAGCCGCCCAGGAACGTGCCTTCAAGGGACCGGTACCCGTGCATGCCGCCCCCGCCGAACCCGGCCGCCTCGCCGGCCGCGTACAGCCCCGGCAGCGGCTCCCCGTCGGCCTTGAGGACCCGCCCGTCGAGATCGGTGTGCAAGCCGCCCAAGGTCTTCCGGGTCAGGATGTTCAACCGCACCCCGATGAGCGGCCCGGCCTTCGGGTCGAGCAGCCGGTGCGGCGACGCGACCCGGATGAGCTTGTCGCCCCGGTAGTTCCTGGCGCCCCTGAGAGCGGTGACCTGCAGGTCCTTCGTGAACTTGTTGTCCATCTCGGCGTCCCGCGATTCGACGGCGGCCCGGACGGTCTCGTACTCCAGCAGGTGGTCCCCGCTGATCGAGTTCATCTTCGCGACCAGCTCCGGCAGCGTCGCCGCCACGGCGAAGTCCGCACCGTGCTTCTTGAACGCCTCCACCGGCCCCGGCGCACCGGGCAGGACCCGCTTCAGCAGCAGCTTGACGTTCTTGCCCGTCAGGTCCGGGTTCTGCTCCGAACCGGAGAGCGCGAACTCCTTCTCGAGGATCTTCTGCGTGAGGACGAACCACGTGTACTCGTAGCCCGTGGTCGCGATGTACTCCAGGGTCCCGAGCGTGTCGAAGCCGGGGAACAGCGGGGCGGGCAGCCGCCGCCCGGTCGCGTCCAGCCACAGCGAGGAAGGCCCGGGCAGGATCCGGATCCCGTGGTGGGGCCAGATCGGGTCCCAGTTCTCGATGCCTTCGGTGTAGTGCCACATCCGGTCCCGGTTGATGAGCTCGGCGCCGGCGTCCTCGGCGATCCCGAGCATCCGCCCGTCGACGTGCGCGGGAACCCCCGAGATCAACCGCTTCGGCGCGGCCCCGAGGCTCTTCGGCCAGTTCTTGCGGACCAGCTCGAAGTTACCGCCGATGCCTCCGGACGCGACGATGACGGCCCCGGCCTCGATCTCGAACTCCCCGAGCGATTCGCGTGTGCTCGAAACACCTCGGGCGGACTCGTCGGGTGCCAGCAGGGTCCCGGAGACCCCGGTGACCCGGCCGTCGGTGACGGTCAACCGGTCGACCCGATGCCGGAACTTGAGCTGCACCTTCCCGTCCCGAGCCGCCTGCTTCACCCGCTGAATGAACGGTTCGAGGATCCCGGGCCCGGTGCCCCACGTGATGTGGAACCGCGGCACGGAGTTGCCGTGCCCCTCGGCCGTATAACCCCCGCGCTCGGCCCACCCGACCACGGGAAAGAACCGCACTCCCAGCGAGTGCAGCCAGGCCCGCTTCTCGCCGGAGGCGAAGTCGACGTATCCCTCCGCCCACTTGCGAGGCCACGCGTCCTCCGGCCGATCGAATCCCGCCGTGCCGAGCCAGTCCTGCCACGCCAGCTCGCGGGAGTCCTTGATCCCCATGAACCGCTGCTCCGGCGAGTCCACGAGGAACAACCCCCCGAACGACCAGAACGCCTGCCCGCCAAGCGACTGCGATCCCTCCTGATCAAGGACGGTGACCGTCTTCCCCAACCGCACCACCTCAGAGGCGGCCACCAACCCGGCCAACCCGCCCCCGACGACAACGACGTCACTGTCCATCGCCCGAACCCTCTCGATCGCTCTGGTGCCCTAAGCTGAAGAATCCCCTTACGGCCCTGATCCAGGAGGTTACGGCAGCTGATGACTGAGGACAAGGAGTTCGAGCTCGGCCGCTACTACACACGCGCAGAGCTTGTCGCCACATGGGGCGGTTCGAAACAAAGCGGTATCGCCCCGAGCGCAAAAACCAAGAATGTCCTCGTCTACACCGATCCCGAAGTAGGGGAGAAGCACGGCTACCACGACACCTTGAATCTGCGAGACGACTACGGGCCGCTGGTGTGGTACACGGGAGCAGGCGACGACGGTGACCAGCACTTTGCAAAGGGCTCCGACAACTATCGGTTGCTCCATCACAAGGAACAAGGCCGGACCATCCGACTGTTTCAAGCGGCCGGCCGGGTCAAAGGCACTGACACGAAGCTGCACAAGTATCTCGGCGAGTACGAACTTGATGAGGGTCGGCCCTACTTCGAGCGCCTCATCCCCGACGGCGACGGCGGGAAGCGGACCGTGATGGTATTCCAGCTTCGACCGCTGGGGCCGGTGGCAGATCCCGCCGTTGAACCGGTGGTAATCCCGCCAGGCCAGGTCTACCTCGACGCGCATCCTGAGCGAGAACTCCGGGTACTTCGCGAGAACACCAGTCGCCTTGTCGACCCAGAACGAAACGCGGCAGCGCCAATCGTTCGCAAGCCAACCGGTGCAGTGTCAGCTCGACGACGCGAGGCAGACCTCACTGATCGCTTCCGGGCGCACCTCGAAAGTCACGGCAACGAGGTCAAGCGATTCGAGCTCGGTATTGAAGGGCTGACCTCAGAACTCCTCACGGACCTGTTCGACGTGACCAACAAAGTGCTGTATGAGGCGAAGGGCAGGACTGACAGAAACTCGATCAGGCTTGCGATCGGGCAGCTATTCGACTACCGACGCCACGCGGTCCCGAAGCCAGAATCGGTCGCGATTCTGCTGCCAGAAGCCCCGAACGAGGACCTAAGGGATCTCATTGCATCGGTGGGCATCTCCCTTGTGTATGAGGAAAACGGCAAGTTCATCGGCTGGCCTATCGGCGCTGGTGTCCGGGAAGATTGAGGGTTGCTTCGAGCGCCCGGTCCCGTAGGGGTCGGGAGGCCGAAGCCCGATCATCCCAGGCATCGGCTCCTCCGCGTGCGCGCTGGCGCGTCCCTACCGGTCCGGCGGCGGGGGTGGGCTCGGATCGGGTGGCGACGGGGATTCGAGCGGGGGAGGCGGCGGGAGTTCCCAAGCGACGTGGCGAAGTTGCGAGATGAGGTGATCCGCGGCGGCTTCTATGTCTTCCTTTCGGAGTTTGTCCGGGATTCGGTTCGAAGCGATGCGGGACAGGATGAGGATGTTGAGCGCTGTCTCTCGGAGGAGGGTGGGGAGGGGGATGCGGTTGCGAGCTCCAGCCAAGGTCGTGATCGCCTCGGCGAGGTTGTCGAGTTCGGTTGTGGACATCGTGCCTCCTATTGGTGCTGTGTAGTTGTGAGGCTTGCGCCTGCCTGGTTGCGGAAAGTGTAGAGACGACCACCGACAGTTTTGATGTTCGAGTGAGGTAGACGACAAAGAGGCCGCGCTCGGCCTCACCTTGCCGAGCGCGGCCCTCGGTGCCGGCGCGTGTGTCCTGCGGGAACCCGCGACTTGTGGCACCGGATCGGGTCAGTCTTTGGTAGCGACACTCTTGCGGAAGGTGCTGCACGGGAAGCGGATCGGACAGCGGTAGTGCGCCGTGCAGGCGGGGCACCACGGCGGGATGCCGCCGTCCGACTTGTGCTCGCCAGGGATCGGGCGTGGCGACGTGTGCGAGTCCATGGTCATCGCTGGTCCCTCCAACCGCGGTAGAGGGCGAGGACCGTCTGGCGGAGGCTTTCACGGACCTCGGGAGTCGGGAAGCGCCATCGGAACTCGGAGACCAAGTGGAGGTTCGAACTCGCGGTATCAGGTCCGGTCAGCACACCCATATAGGTGGAGAGTTCTCCCGGAGCGATGCGGAAGCACATCACCGAGCCCCAGTCGGGGTCGAGGAGGCAGCGAATGCACGTCGAGCCGAAGACCGTGATGCCGATTTCGGTCTCTTGAGGAGCCGGCGATGGTCGGCGGTCTCCCTGGACGCTCGGGTACTGCATGTCTGCCTCCGGTTCGTCGGCCCTTCGGATGCGCGATTGCGACAGAACGAAGGTAGATCCCGAGCGGCATGAGAATCAAGGGCAAAACCCCTGGTCAGGGCAGGGCGGAAATGTTGGTCGCCTATGTTCGGCAGTCTTGGTCGGCGTACTGCCGATCAGAATTGCCTTTCGTTTCGTGGCGGTTGTGCCGCAATGAATTCGTGTGATACTGACCGAATGGCAGATGCGAAGGCTCTCCGTCGGGAGATCGGGCGTGAGCTTGACAAGATGCGATACGCAGCCGGGATACTCACCAACGACATCAGGCTCGTGAAGATCTGCGGCTCGGCGCGGACATACGCTCGACTGGCGAAGGGGGAGCGAACCAATCTCACGTATCCGGTGATCGGAGCGCTCTGTGACCTTTTCGAGGCGACCACTCAGAAGAAATTCGAACTGCAGCGTCTCTGGGATGTCCTCGACGACACCAGCTTTGCAGAATCCGCCGAGGCGCTGGTGAAGTCAGGGTTCAGCCCATACCTGGGGTTCGAACAGATCGCAGTGAAGCTGGATCTGCACGAGCTCGTCCTGGTGCCGGGTCTGTTTCAGACCGAGCGCTACATTCGGAGAGTTCACGAGCAGAATCCCGACCGTGGGCGTTCGGACGCCGAAAAGCTTGTCGAGCTGCGACTACGCCGCCAGCACGAGTTGGAAGCGCGAGGCGATGCCGTCCAGATCCGTGCACTGCTCCATGAGGCAGTGCTTCATAACGGCTGTGATGAGGAGCAGCTCGCCCGCTTGTGTGAGTTGAACGAGCGGCCGAACATCAGTATCGCCTACCTGCCCTTCGAAACCGGCCCGCATCCGAGGCTGACAGCGCCGTTCAGCGTACTATCCTTCCTTGACGAAAGAGACCCTGATCTTGTCTACTTCGAGGCTCCTGGCGAGTCCCGATTCGTGGAGGCGGCCGAGCCGGTGCTGGCATGTCGGCAGTGGTTTGAGGTGGGTCTCGGCCAGGCGAGGACGATCAAGGAGTTCAGACGATGAGTCAGAACGGGTGGCGGAAGTCCAGCCGCAGCGGCGACGCTGACAACTGTGTGGAAGCACGAGGCGACGTCGCAGGGTTCCAAGTCAGGGACAGCAAGCTCGGCGAGGAGTCCCCGGTTCTCAAGCTAGGAACCGCGGACTTCGCTAGTCTGCTTCGATTGGTGGAGCGCTAATTTACTGAATCCGGTGCTGACACGCCGACTACATGTTTTGGGCCGATGAGTTTTGCTCATCGGCCCGAGGCGTTTTGTTCGGCAGCTCAGGCCCGGCAGAGGAGTTCGCCGTGGGGGATCATCAGCCAGGCGTCAGCGGTTTCGCCCCAGGCGGTCCACGCTTCTGAGATTGCTTGGAGCTGTGCGGGAGTGGCGTGGCCGCCGTCGAGGGCCTGTTTGGCGAAGTCGGAGTGGAGGCTGCGGTCGGCCCAGAGGGAGCCCCACCAGGTGCGGTCGGGTTCGTCGGTGAAGGTCCAGGTGGAAGAGGTCGCTTCGATTGCGGATTCTGGGAAGCCGGCCTGGAGGGCCCAGGACTTGAGGCGGCGGCCGGCGTCGGGTTCGCCGCCGGCAGCTCGGGCGACGGTCTCGTACAGGTCGAGCCAGTCGGTGAGGCCCCGCGACTCGGGGAACCACGTGAACGCGGCATAGTCGCTGTCGCGCACCGCGATCAGGCCGCCGGGTTTGGCGACGCGGCGCATCTCCCTCAGCGCTTGGACCGGGTCGCTCACATGCTGGAGCACCTGGTGGGCATGGACGATGTCGAAGGTGTCGTCGTCGAAGCGGAGACCGTGGACGTCGGCTTGTTCGAAGCTGGTGTTGGTCAGGCCGCGCTCCTTGGCGGCTGCTTCGGCTCGTGGAAGGATCTCCGCGACGTAGTCGACGCCGGTCACGTGGCCGTCGGAGGCGATCTCCGCGAAGTCGGCGGTGATCGTGCCAGGGCCGCAACCGATGTCGAGGATCGTGTGGTCGGTCTTGAGGTACGGCAGCAGGTACGCCGCCGAGTTGTCTGCGGTGCGCCAGTTGTGCGAGCGCAGAACCGACTCGTGGTGGCCGTGGATGTACTTCGCGGTCTCATTCGCCATGCGGGTCAACGTACCCTAGAGGTATTAGAATGTGGGATGCATTTCTCGAATATCGAGAGCGTAATGTGAGGTGGGAGCATGGTCCCGCTTCCAGTGCGGCGCAACCGGAAATAATGCTGTATATATGACGCATGCTCGCGGCCAGAGACGGAAGTGGATTTCATGGGCACTGGTACTGATCCCTCGGACATCGGCACGGCGCTTTCGCAGGTGATCGACGCCGCCAAAGCGACTCAGCAAGCGCAGGAGGCCCTAGGGGCGGAGTCCGCACGGGCCGAGGCCGCCGACGGGCGTGTCATCGCCACGGCGTCCTTGAACGGCGGCGTCACCGTCGAGATCACCAACATCCGCGCCTACCGGCTCCAGCCGGACGAGCTCTCCAAGGAGATCACCAAGGCCGTCAACGAAGCCCTCGACGCAGCGCGCGGACAGGCCGCGAAACCCGCCGACGTCGACCTCGCCGCACTGTCGAGCAGGCTCGAAGAGATCCAGCAGTCCTCGATGAAGCAGCTCCAGGGCTTCATGGCGAGCATCACCGAGGCCCACGCCGGCGTCGCGCGCGCCGCGGCGGAAGGCAGGCGCGAAAAGTGAGCGAACTCCAGATCGACCCCGACCAGCTCGACAAGGCGGGCACGGGCATCGAAGGCGCCTCCGAGCAGCTCGCCCAGGCCCTCGAGGAGTTCCGGGCCACCATCGAAGGCATCGGCGACGCCGCGGGCGGCGACGAGATCGGCGGGCTCATCGGGGACGCGCACCAGCTCATCTACGAGTCCGCCATGGAGACCTTCGAAGACGCCGTCCAGTCCCTCGCGGACGCCGGATTCGACGTGCGCGACTTCGGCGTCCAGCACCAGGCCGCCGACGACGCGATCGCGAAGCTCTTCGCCGGCCTCCAAGGGGAGATCGGAGGCGGCAGCTGATGGCGCTCATGATCCCGTCCGAACTCGCCACCCTGCTCAGTGTGATCGGACACGAATGGCCGTCCTCCAACGAGGACGCCCTCATGCAGTCCGGCCAGGCCTGGTGCGACCTCAGCGGCAAGCTCACCGACATCGAGAGCCAGGCCACCACCAGCGCCGCCCAAGCCTGGGCCGACCAGATCGGCAAGGACATCGACGCCTTCAAAGCCTGGTGGGAGAGCGAGGACGGCCCCGCCGACTCGCTCACGCAGGGCGCCACCGGCGCCATGATCGGCGGCTCGGGGCTCATGGTCTGCTCGGCCCTCGTGCTCGCCCTCAAGATCATGATCATCGTGCAGCTCGCGATCCTCGCCGTGCAGATCGCGCTCGCGATCGCCCAGGCCGCCTTCACCTTCGGCGCCTCGCTCGCGCAGGTCCCGATCTTCCAGCAGATCACCCGCCGGATCGTCGACACCATCGTCGACCAGGTCATCTCGCAGCTTCTCGCAAAGATCTAGGAGGCGACACGTGGGCAAGAAGGGCAAGGGCGGGCGCGGCGGCCGGGGCGCCACCATCGTCTCCAAGGCGGACGAGTTCTTCAAAGGCGCGAAGGGCCGGAACGCGCGCATCCGGCAGAACAACGCGAACCAGATCGACGTCGACCGGCTGATCCACGCCCTCAAAGGCGACATGCGACCGAACCACAACGGCGGCACCGGTTACCACTACCGCCCCGGCGGCAAGGACTGGGACGGCCGTCGGATCGAGCCCGGCAGCCAGCGGCCCGTGGGCAACAACGGCGTCTACGAGGCGAGACCGGGATACCAGCGCCCCGACGGCACCTGGCAGCCCAAGGCCGGCAACAACGGGATCTCCACGTTCTTCCCCGACGACTGGACGCCGTCGCAGGTGAACGACGCCATCTCCCGCGCGTACCGCAACAGCGCCCCCGACCCGGCCAACCCGAACTCGTGGATCGGCCACAGCAACGGGGTCAGGATCACGGGCTTCTACGACAACAACAAGCCCGGGTACACCCACGGCTACCCGCACGCGAACCAGGACGACGTCCCGTCCGACCGCAAGGGCAAGAGGCGATGAGAGGTCGAGCAATGCGCTACCGACACGACCCCGAGGGCGGCACCGCGCCCGTGGACCCCGCCCCCGGCGAGCGGATGCTGGGTTCCTGGGTGTGCTGGGACGTCGGCCGCCGGTTCGGGGTCCTGCTCGACGCGCTCGCCATGGCCGACCAGGTCGGCAAGGGGGACAAGCCGTTCGCGCCGTGGGACAGCGAGGGTTTCGCGGTCGCCTTCGAGCCGGACGGCGTCACCATCGCCTCGAACTTCGGCGACCCGGACTCCACGGTCTACCCCGTGGACGCGGTCCGGGCGGCCCTCGAGGACTACTGGGCGTTCCTGGTCGCGCTCCCCGAGCGGGAGGGGCAGCGCCGGTTCCGGCCCGACCTCGCCGAATGGGAGGCCGACCTGCTCCAGTGGGAGCAGACCTGGCAGCTGCGCCACCCCTACCGCGGCCGGCTCGGCATCCCGCTCGAAGGACCCGCCTAGCTCCAGCCGCGCCGCCGCGCGAGCCAGTCCGCCGCCGCGAGGCCGCTCCACCGCTGGTGTTTGCGGATGTACGGAGACACGTCCGGGATGAGGTCGCCCGCGGACTCGCCGAGGTAGTAGCCGGTGATCGACGCCAGGGCGGTGTCGAGCTCCTCCGGAGCGACCCCGGCGGCGGTCGGATGCGCCCGGAACAGGGCGTCGGCGTCGTGGCCGTCGCCATGGGCCGCAATGAGGAAGCACGCGGTGTCGAACCAGGGCGAGTGGACCTGGACCCAGTTCCAGTCGCACACCCAGGCCCGGTCGGCGCCGAGGACCATGTTGTCCGGGCGCAGGTCGAAGTGCATGACCGCGTCGGCTTCCATGGCCTCGTCGATCCCCGCTTCGAGGGCCGCGAGGTCGTCGATCCGGCCGGCGAGGGCCTCGGGGACGAAGAACGGCTGCTGTGTGCCGGAGGCGACGCCGGTGAACTGGCGGAGCTTGTCGTCGATCGGGTCGGCGCGCACGCCGAGGTCGAGCAGGGCCTGCGGCGCCGGCGTCAGGGCGGCGGCGGCCTGGGCCCACGCGTCGAGCATGAGGTCGAGGTCGCGCGGGGCCATCGGGAGGGTCGGGGCGCGGCCGGGGACGGCTTCGAAGCCGAGGACCGTCCAGTCGTCGAAGTCCGCCGCGAACTCGAGCCGGGGCGCCGGGACGCCATCGGGAAGTGCGGCGCTGATGCGCGCCTCCTGGCGGTAGGCGGCGAGCGCCCAGGACCGGTCGGCGCCCGCGGCCTTGATGAAGAGCTCGGCGCCGGATTCGGCCCGGACGCGGGCCGCGAAGCCGCCGCTGAAGCCGCCGCCGGCCATGCGGATCTCGGCCGGCTCGCCGCCGAGCTCCTTGATCACGCAGGCGCGCACCGGCTCCGGGAGCGTCTCCCAACCGGTGCGGATCGCGGTGGCGTCGTACGGGACGGTTTCGCCGAATCGGGACATGTGGAGATTCTGTCCGCCGCCCGGCGGGCCGCGCAATCGGAATTCGCGGCCCCCGCCGTCCCCGGCGCGGGGAGCGGGTGCGAAGCGACCCTCGCAGCCGTGGTGGGGACGACGGCGAGGGCCGAGTCCATTCTAGGCGCTGGCGAGCAGCGAGGGAACCACTACGGGCAGGACATAGCAGCCGATGTCGCCGACCTCGCTGTAGGTCAGTGCCCAGCGGGCGGTCCTGGCGTCGCGGCACAGGACCACGAAGGCCACCATGCAGCTCAGCGTCCGCTGGGCGTCGGTCATGAACTGCAGCCACGACTCCGCTTGCGCCGGATCGGGTTCGAGGACGGCGTCGAAGAGGATGGCGATGATGCGCTCGCCGCCCTTGGCGTAGGCGGCGGCCACGCAGACGCGGAGGCGGCCGGGGAAGGCGAGGGTTCTGCGGCTGACGGTGATGCTGTCGTAGTCGGGAAGGTCGGGCCCGTCGGTGAAGTTGTACAGCTCTGTGGCGAATTCGGGGCGGGTCTCCATCAGCATGGCGAGGAGTTCGTTGTACTCGATCGACATTCGAGTTCCTAACTTCCGCGTGGGGTCACAAAAGGTGGGTTGTAGGAAGAACGAGGACACGAGATTCGGGTTACGGGTAACCTTCGCGACTTGAGGAGGAATCCTGCAGCTGCACGATTGCCGCGGGCGGTGACGGCGAAGGGGCGCGGCGGGATTTGAACTGCTCCCCGGAAGTTGGACTGAGAATTCGGTTCCGCTTCCGGGGAGTTGTTGTTTGCATCCGTATAGTTCGTTGACCGAGCAGGAGCGTGCTGCTGCGGTGTCGCTGTTCGAGGCCGGTCA
>NZ_WIAO01000065.1 GCF_009451885.1 Glycomyces albidus | reverse complement strand
CGTCCAGCGCGCCCAGCGCCGCGTCCGCCTGCACCGCCGCCGTCAGCAGCCGCCCCGCCCGGACCGCCGCCTCGGCCAGGTCCAGGCGCCGGCCCGCCCGCTCGGCCCCGTCCCCGCCGAGCTCGTCGGCGACCCGGTCGCGCTCGCGCTCGGCCGCGTACGCCTGCGCGTAGTCGCCGACCGCGGCGAACGAGCGCGCGCGGGCGGCCAGCAGGTCGGCGAAGTCCTCCCGCGAGGCCCGGTCGCCGGGATGGGCCTCGAGGCGGTCGCGGTACTCGACCGCGGCAGCGGCGAACGCGGCCAGGGCGGCCGGGTGGTCGCCGGCGGCGGCGAGCCTCGCCGCTTCGCGATGGGTCCGCCGGGCAAACCGCCGATTCGGCATACGGACTCCTCAATGGGGGGATCGAGGCGGTAGCGCACCGGGTCGGGACGGACCGGGCACGCTAGGGCCCTTCATAGTAGACGCACTCCGGGCGTTCGCGGATCAGCCGATCAGTCGATGACGACCAAGTCAGGGCCCGGATGGCCCAGGAACCGGTCGTGCGAGATCTCCCAACCGTACGCACCGGCATCAGCGAACACGAGCCGGTCTCCGGCGCCGATCGACGACACCCACTGGCCGCCGTTGAGCACATCCCTGGGCGTACACAACTCACCGCACACCCGCACCTCGACATCGGTGAGCACCCCGCCCTCCCGCGGGCCCGGCACGATCCGGAACGGATGCGCATACCCCCACGCCGCCGGCAGCCGGAAATGGTGCGTGCCGCCGCGCACGACCGCGAACGCCTGCCCCCCGACCGTCTTCACGTCCACCACCTCGGCCGCGTACCAGCCCGCCGGCGCCGCCAGGTACCGGCCCGGCTCGACCACCGGCTCCACCCCCGCCGCCCGGAACCGGCCCGCGGCCCCGCCCAGCGCCCCCGCCAGCGCGTCGAGATCGATCACGTCCCCGCGCGGATCCGCGCCCAGGCCCCCGCCCACGTTCACATACCGCAGCGCGAACCGGCCCGCGGCCGCCCGCTGCGACCACGCCAGCGCCTCCAGCGCATGCGCGGCGTAGGCGGCCGCGTCCAGGCAGTTGGAGACGGCGTGCAGATGGAACCCGGCCAGGTCCAGCCCCAGGTCCAGCGCCCGGTCGGCCGCGGCGGCGGCGTCGGCCTCGTCCATGCCGAACGGCGTCGGCGCCCCGGCCATCCGGTGGCTGCCGGGCAGGGCCCGGCCCCGGTTCACCCGCAGCGCCACCGGGCCCGCGAACCCGGCCGCCGCGAGCAGGTCCAGCTCCCGGACCGACTCGACGTGGACGCACAGCGGCACCGGCGAGTCCGCTGCCGCACGCAGGTCGGCGGGGGTCTTCGCCGGGCCCGAGAACGCCAGCCGCGCCGCACCGGCCGCGCGCGCCGCCGCCAGCTCGCCTCCCGAGGCGCACTCGATCCCGTCCGCCGCCGCGGCGGCCGCGGCCACGATCGCGGGGTTCGCGCACGCCTTCATCGCGTACAGGACCGTCCACTCCGGCAGCGCCGCGCGCACCGCGGCCAGGCGGGCCGTCAGCTGCGCGGGGTCGTAGATCCACGCGCTGGCGGGGGATTCGAGGGCCTGGACGGCGGCGACGACCTTGGTCGGGAGCGGTTCGTTCACGGTCGGGCCAGCGGGTTGTCGACGAGCGCTTCGATCTCGCGGCCGGGCTCCAGGCGCATCGACAGCAGGGCCTTGGTCGGCATCGTGGGCGCCAGGTAGCAGTCGCGGTCGGCCGCGGGCAGGTCGAGGCCGGCGACGAGGTCGGCCAGGTCGGCCCAGAATCCGGCCGCGTCCAGGCCGGTGTCGCGTTCGAGCGCGGTCACCAGGGCCGCGAGGTGGTTCTGGAACAGCGTGTAGGCGACCTTCGCGCGGACCTGGTCGATGGAGTGGGCGCGCACCGGGCTCCCTGCGGGCAGGTCGACGTCGAACGGGACGGTCGGCAGGTGCAGGCGGGCGCCGCCGAGGTCGCGGGAGACCGCGGCGACCGGGACGGGCCCGTCCATCGCCACGAGGCTGTTCTGCAGGTGCGCTTCGAGGCCGATGCCCATGGCGGCCTTGGCCAGCACCGGCGGGACGAACAGCGCCGCGTAGGCGCGCAGCCATGCGCCGGGGTCGCCGTGCCAGTCGGCGTACTCGGCCGCGAGGCTCGCTCCGGTCACCGGCGAGGCGGCGGCCAGCGCGGTCGCGGGCACGCACACCGCTCCGGCCGGGGTGACCGCCGCGAGGGGGGCGCGGGCGATCGCGGTCAGGTCCCGCCTGCCGGGCAGCCACGCCCCGGCCAGGTCGGGGAGGAGCCGGTGGGTGCCGTCCGCGTCGAGGGCGGTGAGGTGGCCGGAGAGGACCGGGGCGAGGAGCGCGGTGGCGGGGGAGATGTCGCGGCGGGTGGAGGTGATGTGGATGCCGAGGGCGAGTTTGAGGAACCCGGGGGCGCGGTGTCCGGCGAGGGTGCGGATCGCGGCGGTCGGCCAGGCCGGGACGGTCTCGTCGAGGACGGCGAGCCGGCCGGCGGCGAACAGGTCCGCGTACCGGGGCAGGACGCGGTGTTCGAGCTGCCAGGGGTGGACGGGGACGACCGGGTCGGGCAGGTCGAGGCCGGCGAGCACGGGGTGGTCGCGGAAGTCGGCGCCGGACCGGTCGAGGACGCCGTCCCGGTCGGCGACGAGCCGCACCCGGATCGGCGCGGGGGTCTCGAGGTCGTACCGTTCGAGGTCGGTGCGGTTCCAGCCCAGGCGGGTGCGCGCGCACGGGTGGAGCTGGTGGCCGTCGGTGGCGAGGGTCTCGAGCAGCCGCGCGGTGGTGTCGACGTCGCTGCCGCAGGCGGCGATGAGCGCCGCGAGGGTCGGCGCGCCGGTGCGGGCGGCGAGGGCCGCGACGCGGCGGCGGCGCCCGGCGGCGCGTTCGTGCGCGAGGGCCCGGCCGGTGCGCGCGGACTCCAGTTCGGCGGCCAGGTGCGCGGGGACGGGTCCGGCGATGACCGCTTCGAGTGCTTTCACCGGGTCGTCGTCCCGGTCGGCGGCCGCGGGGGCGGGGCCCGCGGCTCGGTCTGCCCAGTCGTAGTCGAGCTGGTTGAACGGGCCCTCCGGGGCCGGTGCGGGGCCGGTGCGGTGGCCGTTGAGGTTCTCGCGCCAGGCGGCGGCCAGGATCCGGTCGGTGAGGTTCACGCGGCCGCCAGCGGGTTCTCGACCCGGGCCCAGATGTCGTCGGTCGGGTTCGCGGCCAGGCGCATCGCGGTGGTGGCCTTGATCGGCCAGGGGTCGCGCAGGACCGCGTCGGCGATCCACGGCTCCAAGGACAGGTCGCGCACGCCGGCGGCGACGGTCGCCCACCATTTCCCGGGGTCGGTGTCCGACCATGCGGCGAACGTCTCGACGATCGCGGTCAGCGTCGTCGGGAACAGGGCGGCGAGGAGCTTCGTCAACCGGGCCTCGCGGTCGGGTTCGGGCAGGTCGCCGATGATCCCGGGGAAGTCCTCGGGCGGGACGCGCACGCCCCCGAAGTCGCGGTACAGCAGGCCCGTCGGCATGTCGCCGGTGAACGAGGCCAGGGTGTTCTGCCCGTGGGCCTCGAGCGCGACACCGGTGTCGGCGAACAGCCGCAGCGGCGCCAGCGCCACGGTGACGAACGCCGCCCACCATGCCTCGGGGTCGTTCCCGGTGAAGGCGACCGCGATCGGGCGTCCGTCGGAGGGGCACGTCTCGGCGAGCGCCGCCAGCGGGACGGCGCGCGGGTGCCCGATGGTGTGCGGGGCGGGGCGGACGATCGCCGCGAGCCCCGGGTCGGGTTCGCCCTCGGCCCGCGCCCACACCGCGGTCTCGGGCAGCAGCGTGATCGCGCACCGGCGGGCCGGGGCCTCCAGCCGCTCGGGGAGGAAGTATCCGTTGTGGATCGCGGCGGCCGAGACGCGGCGCTGCGCGGAGGTCAGTTGCAGGTCGACGGCCGTTTTGACGTGCCGGTCGCCGGTGGAGACGGTGCGCAGGCTCATCAGCGGGGCCGCGCCCGGCCAGGTGCGCGCGGGTGCGCCGAGGCCGCGGCGGGCGGCCTGCCACGGGTGTGCCGGCAGCAGCGGCAGATCGCGGCCGTCGGTGTAGTTCGCGGCCCGGTCGGCGACGTCGAAGCGGCCCAGGTCGAACCGGGCCCGGTGCTCGGGCGCGTAGGCGCGGATCTCGTCGTCGGTGAGGTCGCCGCGCGAGCGCGCGAGCGGGTGCACCGGGTGTCCCAAGAGGACGGCCTGCTCGAACCACACCGACGGGTCCGGGTGCGCCGCGGCGGAGGCGGCCCACAGGTCGGTCGGGTGCGGGCGGGCCGCTTCGAGTGCCAGCGCGGTCCCGCGCACCGCCGAGGCGACCTCGCGGGCGAACCGGTCGGCGTACGCCGAGCCCTCGCTGATCGAGGCGGCGATCGCGGCGGCGGTGGTGCCGTGCGCCGGGCCGGGCACGGGTTCGCGGTCGGCGGCGGCGCGGAGGCGGTCGGCGACGATGGCGTCGGCGCGGGCGGTGGCGTCCATTGCCTGCACTGTACTGGCGAACGGGGCCGGTGTGGAGGGTGCGTTGGCTCACGCACACGTTGTGGTGGACGCGGTTTCAGGCCTTGACGACGGCGCCCCGGTCGCCGGTGCGGGGGGCCGGGACCGCGGCGAGGCGCATCCGCAGCGCCTGGAGGACCGGGAGGTCGTAGACGGCGCCGGCGGCGGCGAGCCACAGGCCGATGTCGGCGGCCGCCTGGCCGACGGCGACGTCGTGGACGGCGGTGGTCTCGCCGGCGCGGGCGGTCTCGGGCAGGGTCGGCCACAGGACCCAGCCTTGGATGTGCGCGTCGGGGAGGGCCTGGTCGAGGGCTTTGACGGCTTCGGGGAGGTTGACCGAGTCGACGTCGGCGCTGTCGCGGCCGACCGGCGCGCACAGCAGGGCGACGCGGTCGCCGCAGACGATCGCGTGCGGCACCCGCGTGTCCGGCTCGGCCGGGAGCGCCACGAACAGGCGCGCCGCGGGCAGGTTGGTGAGGACTTCGCGCAGGAGCTTCCCGGTGGGCCGGTCGGCTTTGGGGCGGGTCCCGGCGGGCCCGAACGCGTTGAACTGGCGCAGGGCGCCGCCGACGGAGCGGCGCAGGGCGACGGTGAACCGCAGCCGCTTCACCGTCCACGCCATGGCGGCGCCGGTGAGGACGTACACGCCCAGGGCCCAGCCCCACGGGGTGGCGGGCCCGGCGAGGACGATGACGGCGGCGGCGAACAGGAACGCGATGACGAGCCGGCCGGTCGGCGGGGGCGGGGCGGTGTCGGGGCGGCGGCGCAGGGCCCGGGAGGTCTGGACGGCGACGATCATGGCGACGGCGATCGTCACGGGGATGGCCAGGATCAGGAACACCCACGAGTCCGAGGCCAGGGCCTGCCCGAGGAACCCCAGTCCCATGAAGACCCAGACGGCGCCGGCGGCGGCGCACAGCGCGGCCGCGGTCCACGCGGAGGGCCGGTAGACGGGCCGGAGCCGGCGCAGGCGGGCGTGCCAGGGGACGGCGACGAGGGCGCCTTCGGCGGGGAAGGCGTGCTGCGCGGGCGCGGGAGCGGGGGCGACGTTCCAGCCGCGGACCTTGCGGTGGGCCGGTCTGGCGGCGGCCTTGCCGTAGCGGCGGGCGGCGCGGCGCCCGAAGCGCAGCAGGTCGTACTCGCGGCGCAGCCCGGGGTGCGAGAGGGTCTCCCAGGCGCCCTGGACGAGGTGGAACTCGTCCTCGTCGCCGCCGCGGTCGGGATGGGTCTCGCGGAGGCGCCGGCGGTAGGCGGCCTGGATCTCGGTGCGTGGTGCCTGCGGGCTCACCCCGAGGACGCGGTAGTGGTCTGGTTCGTTCACCACGGCTCCCGGTCGGTCGTACGGGGACGGGCCTGTGCCCGGCGAGGGGGATCGGGCGTCGGACTCGACGGTAATGGAGTCCCCAATCTACCGCCGGTTCGCCCCTTTCGGTGTCGGCAGGTCCCGAAAATTCCACCGGTCGGGGTCGAGTCGTCGCACCCGCGCGCAACGCGCGGCCACTGTGGAGGGCGCAATGGCGGTGCGGGTCTCCGCGGTCGCCCTGCGGACCTGGGGATTCGATCCGCATCGAGCATTCCATGAGAGCGGTGCCGGACCGTCCGGGCGCGTACGGCCCCGAATCCGCGACCGGGAACCGGGACGGTCGGCGGCGACATCGGACAGTCCGCGACCGCGATGCGCCATTGCGGGCGCGGACGCGCTGCGGCCCCGAACCGGACCGGTTCGGGGCCGCAGCGGCGTCGGTCGGCGGCTGCCGGGTCCGCCGAGCCGTCCGCGCCTATCCCTGCCAGAAGCGCGCGAGCGCCTGCGCGGCCGGGTCGTCGATGTCGGCGATCGCGAACTCGGAGGCGTCGACGGCGTTCACCCACGGCTCGGCCTCGGCCGAGCCGAGGACGTCCAGGTCGACCCACGGGTAGCCGTCGACCGGTTCGGGCACGTCCAGATCCAGTTCGGGCGGGAAGCCCGGCGGGTTGTCGGCCTCGTCGAGCAGCAGGTCCTCGTAGGTCGCCGCGTAGGCGGTCTCGTCGCCCGAGGCGGCCTCGTCCTCGCCCTCGTCGAACCCGGCGTCGACGGCGAAGCCCTCATCGAGGGGCTCGTCCTCGTCGATGCCGCCCTCGTCGTCGAACGCGAACGCCTCCAGGCCGTCCTCGTCGGGAACCTCGCCGGTGTCGAACTCGTCGAACCCGGGGGCCTCCTGGCCGTCGTCGTCGAGATCGGGGAAGTCCTCGCCGCCCCCCTCAGGGTCGAACTGGTCGAACTCATCCATCGGATTCCTCATCTCCTGGTACGAGGGTGCGGGCCTTGGCGAGCACCTCGTCGAGCTGCTTGACCTTCTGGGCCATGGAGTCGCGGCGCTGCTTGAGCGCGGCCTGCTTCTTGGCCCGGGCGGCCTGGTCGGCCTTCGCGGCGTTCTCGGCCGCGGAGATCCGCGCGTCGAACTCGGCGGCGCGCCGCTCGAGGGCGTCGTCCAGGGTGGAGTTGAACACGAACTCGACCTCGGTGAAGCGGAACCCGATCTCCTCGTTGAGGTTGGCGCGGGCCTCGGCGATGACGCGCTGCACCCACTGCTTCGCGGCCTGCCGGTCGCCCTGGATCTTCCTGCGGTACAGCAGGAACGCGGCCGCGGCCAGGCCGATGCCGACCCCGGAGGCGGTGAGCGCGAGCCCCGCGACCGAACCGGCGACGGCCGTCAGGCCGATCATGCCCGCGCCGGCGGTGACCGCCCGCCCGGCCATCATGGCCACGCCCGCCGAGGACGCCATGAGCAGCGCCCCGTCCTGGTTGGCGTCGCGGCGGGCCCGGCCCGAGGCGGCGGCCCGCAGCCCCGCGGAGATCGAGTTCGTCGCCTGGATGAGCTCGTCCTCGGTGAACACCTGCCGCAGCACCCGCTCGGCCAGGAGCACGAACCGCTGGTGCAGCTCGCCCGAGAGGCGCGCGGCGATGCCCTGGAGGGCGATGTCGATGCGCTGGGGGAGCGACTCGAGCGCGGCCTTGTTGGCCTTCTCGAGCTCGTCGAGGAGGGCCTCCTCGAGCTCCTGCAGGTGGACGCGCAGGCGCCCCTGGACCTCGATCTTGGCGCGCTGGGTCTCCACGCGCAGGGCCAGGTTCGCCTTCTTCGTCTCGGTGCGGCGCAGCGCCAGGGCCTGCTTCTTCTCCTCCTTGAGCCGGTTGGCCGTCTCAGGGTCGGGGTCGTAGGCCTTCATGTCCTCCTGCGCCGCGACCGCCAGGCGCGAGAACTCGGTGCGCACGGCGCGGACGACGTTCGCGGCGACCAGGGCCTTGCCGGCGGCGCCGACCTTGACCAGGGCGCGCTGCATCCGGCCGATCCCCGACTCCTTCGCCAGGGCCTGGCGGGTGGGGCCGGTGGAGTTGAGGGCGTGCTCGGCGAGCATCGCCGAGACCGGGAAGTGCGGGGCGCTGCGGAACCGGGGCGCGTGCGCCTCGATCAGCGACCGGTTCTCCTCCAGGACGGTCTTCCACCCCGGGTACGTGTCGGTCTTGGTCAGGGCGAACACCACGAAGTTGACGCGCTTGGACGCCTCGGTCAGGAAGTCCAGCTCGGTCTTGGCCATCGGGGAGGACGCGTCGGTGACCATGATCAGGCAGGTGGCGCGCGCGACCGCTTCGAGCGCGATCTGGGCGTGGTCGGGGTCCAGGCCGCCCGTGCCGGGCGTGTCGACCACGGACATGTGCTTGAGCAGCGCCGAAGGGTGCCCCACGAGCATCCGCCGCGGCGGGACCATCCCCGGCGGCATCGTGCCGAGCCGGGTCGCCCAGTTGCGCAGGTCGCCCACGCCCAGGAGCATCGGGTCGGCCGCGCCCGGCTGCCAGGCCCGCACCGACGCCTGCTCGGCCCACGCGAACTCCAGGTACGCCGTCGTCGCCACCTGCGCATCCACAGGAGACAGACCGGGCATGCCCAGGAGCGCGTTCACCAGGGACGACTTGCCGCGCTTGGTCTCGCCGACGACCACGGCCACCGGCTTGTCGGGCTGCCAGCGCGCGACCTCGTCCACCTCGGCCGCGGCGCGGGCGTCGACGGTGCGCAGCGACGCGTTGCCGGCCTTGGCGGCCTTGACGCACAGCTTGTGGATCTGGGCGGCCGGGTTCGGCTTCGCGGCGGCCTTCTTCGCCGGCGTCGCGGGGCTCTGCGCGGCGGGAGCGGCGGTGTCGGTCATGCCCGCACCCCCTGGCCGCGGTAGACGGTGACGATCGGGTGGCGCAGGATCCGGCCCCGGTCGGTGTACCCGATCTGCTCGGTGCGGGCGATGATGCCCTCGTCGGCGGGGCCGCGGGCGGCCACGGTCGAGCCGGCCTCGTGGACGGCGGGGTCGAACCGCTGCCCGGTCGCGTCCACCTGGGCGACGCCGACCTTCGAGAACGCCCCGTCCAGGTGCTGGGCGAGCGCCGGCGAGGTCGCGCGGTCGCGCATCCAGATGCAGGTCTCGACCAGGACGGACCGGTCGGCCACGGCCTGCGCGGCGCGGGCGGGCTCGGCGAGCTGCCCGACCGGGATCGCACCGGAGGCGGCACCCGTGCCGGGCGCGGGCGCGAACGCCGGCGCGGCCGGAGCCGGCGCCGCGGCGGGAACGGGGGCGGCGATGGACCGGCCCGCGGCGAACGCGACGCCCGCGGTGACGAGGACCGAGCCGGCGGCTATGGCCAGGACGCGCGCATCGAACCCGCCGCCGGTGAGGAACACCGCGCCCAAGGCCGCCGCGGCAAGGCCCACCAGGGCCCCCACCAGCGGTCCGCCGAGTCGATTGGTCACTTTGCTCTCCTTATGTCGTAACGGTGACGGGGGTCAGCCGAGTCGTTGGGCCAGCAGATGGAAACCACGATGCACCACGTTCGCCACCCGCGCCTGGGACGGGGTCGCGCCGCCGTTGGCGAACGCCCGCCAGCGCGCGGCCGCCTCGATCGCGGCCCGCCGCAGCTGCGGCCGGGGCGCGTCCGGCAGGCCCAGGACGACGCCGGCGTCGTCGGTCAGCGCCAGGCGCGCCACCTCGGCCTCCATCGCCTCGGGCAGCGCCACCTGCCCGGTGGTGACCTGCGCGGCCGCCTCCAGCAGCGGCAGCCGGTGGTACTCGGGGCGGGCGACGATCGACTCGACCGCGCCGCGCAGCAGGTCCCGGTCCGCGGCCGGACCGGACGCCGCCGCGGCGTCCAGGCGACCGAGCGCCCACCCGGCCTTGATGACGTCGGCGCGGACCCCGAAGATCTGGTGCAGCGTGGTGCGCAGGCGCGGGAACCCCGAGGCGGCGAACAGCAGCCGCACCAGCTCCCCGGTCGCCAGGTGCGGGCTCGCCTGCAGGTGCGCGATCGCGAAGTGGATGCCGTACAGGTCCAGCCGCTCCAGCAGCCGCTGCCGCTGGTGCTTGTCGACCGGGCCCTCGGTGCTCAAGAACAGGCCCGCCGAGGCGAGCATGAGCGCGCGCTTGTCCTCGTCGAGCCCCGCGAGGGTCCGCAGCGCCTCGCAGTCGGCGGCGGTCAGCAGCCCCGCCTCGGCGGTCTCGGCCAGCAGCCCCACGACCGGGACCACGTCGCACACCGAGCGGCGCAGCACCTGCGCCTGGTCGCCGGCGATCGGCCCGGCCACCGGCCACGGGTCCTGCCCGGGCCCGGGCGCGAGCTTGTCGGCCTTGTTGTACAGCCCCAGCGCGTTCATCGGCGACGACGACAGCTGCTGCGACGCCTTCGCGAACGCGTCCAGGGCCTCGACGTCGTCGGAGCGGACCTGCTGGGTGAACACGTAGATGATCGCCTCGGCGGACTCGACCGCGGCCTTGGAGTCGTCGTCGACGTCCTCGGCGATCGGCGCGGCGAACAGCATCTCCCGCGCGGCCTCGGAGATGTCGGTGTTGACCGACTGCAGACCCGGCGTGTCGACCACCGTCAGGTCCCGGAGCCGGTCGGAGGACAGCTGCACGTCGATCATCGCGGCCTCGTCGGCCGGGATCGGCAGCGTCGTGGGGATCATCCCGTTGGCGTCCAACGGGACCGCGTGCTTGGTGCCGTTGCGGGCGACCACGTCGACCCGGTCGGCGGGCCCGTACCGGAACTGGGTCACCACGCGCGTGCACTCACCCGCCGCCGTCGGCGCCACCCGGCGCCCGATCAACGCGTTCACCAACGTGGACTTCCCGGCCTTCAACCGGCCGGCGACCGCGACGCGAAGGGGCTGCCCCAACCGTCCGGCGACCTCCTCGACCACGGGGCGCGACGCGCTGCTGACCTTGCCGGCCAGTTCCTCGCACATGCTCGCCACACTCGTGGTGAGTTGTCCTGCCACCATGGTCCCCGTGTCCGCCCTCTCTATAGCCCTGTCGGCCCTGCGGGCCTGCGCCGGTCTGCGGCACCCGGGCCGCCGGACGCCGGTCTGCGGCATCGAAGCATCCGCAATATCATGAGAGGCGTCGGCGATCCGTCGACTCACAGAAGACTACAAACCGCAGCCGCCCGGCCGCCTCCCCCATTCGTGCCACAGCGTTAGGAGCCCCCTTGGCCGCCCCGCCGCCCACCCCCGGACTGGCGCCCCGCGTCGCCTCGACACCCCACGGCACTGGGGTCGCGAACCGTGACGATGCACTGCGCGCCATGGCCGGTGCGCTGGCGGGACCGGGCCTGGTGGTCGTCACCGGCCCGCCCGGGTCCGGCCGCACCCGGCTGCTGGAGCGGCTCGCCCGCGCCTCCAAGCGCCCCGTCCACGCCGGCGGGGGCCTGGCCATGCTCTCCGGGCAGCCCGCCCTCGCCCTCGAACGCGCCACGCGCGCCCGCATGCCCGCCGGCGACCTCCCGCTCCTGGCCGAGGCCGTCTACTCCCGCACCCGCGGCGGACTGCTCATCATCGACGACCTCCAGTGGTGCGACGCGGCGACGCTCGCGGTCCTGCCGGTCCTGGCCGAGCGCCTCCCCGTCGCCGCCGCACTGCGGGTCCCCAACCGGCTCGGCGAGGACGCCCTCGCGCGCCTCCTGGCCGCCGCCACCGTCGTCCCCGTCCCCGAGCTGACCGAGACCGAGGCCGCGCAACTGGTCGCCGAAGCCGCCCCCGCGCTCCCCCCGACCCGGGCCGCGGCCCTGGCCGCGCGCGCCGGCGGCAACCCGCTCGCGCTCACCGCGCTGGCGCGCCGCGCCGCCCACACC
>NZ_WIAO01000064.1 GCF_009451885.1 Glycomyces albidus | reverse complement strand
CGGCCTCCCGCCGATCCGGCCCGGCGCGTGCTCCGCTCCGAAGGCCCGACCGGCGCGCCCGACCGCGTCTCCGCCGCCCGCGACCGGGCCTCGGCGGCCCGCGACAGCGCCGCCCGCGACGCCGTCCGCGGCGGCGACCCGGACGACGGCAAGCCCAAGAAGGAGGCCGAGAGCCGCCTCTCCCAGCCCCACAAGCGCCAGTACCTGTCGCTGTGGATCGAACTGCCGCTCCTCCTGGTCGTCGCGTTCTCCGCCGCAGTGCTGCTCCGCACGTTCGCCGTGCAGCCCTTCTACATTCCGTCGGGCTCGATGGAGCAGACCCTCCAGGAGGGCGACAAGGTCCTCGTCCTGAAACTGACCACCACCCTGCGGACCCCGCAGCGCGGCGAGGTCGTGGTCTTCCGCGGCACCGACTCGTGGGACCCCGAGTACCGGCCCGCCGGCGGCGAGGACGACTCGCTCCTGTCCACCGTCTCGACCGCGGTCCTGGACCTGATCGGCTTGGCCGAGCCCGACGAGAAGGACTTCATCAAGCGCGTCATCGCGGTCGGCGGCGACACCGTCATGTGCTGCGACCCGGACGGCAACGTCGTCGTCAACGGCGTCTCGCTCCAAGAGGACGAGTACGTGTACGACAACGCGCCGGTGGAGCCCGAGCCGGGCACGTGCCATTCGCGCCGGTTCGACCAGGTCACCGTCCCCGAAGGCGAGGTGTGGGTGATGGGTGACCACCGGGGCAACTCGAAGGACTCCCGCTGCCAGGGCCCGGTCCCGGTCGAGAACATCATCGGCCGGGCGATCGCGCTCGTGTGGCCGACCGACCGCGCCACCGAACTGGAGATCCCGGCGGCGTTCGACGTCCTCGACGGGACGACCGGATCCGAAGGCGGCCAGTCGGCCTCCGGCACGGTGGACGACGGCCTCCCGGCGGCGTGGGGCACCGGCTGGGACCCGCCGCCTTCCTTGCCCGCCACCGCGACCACCGCCCCTGCCGCCGGAGCGCGAGCGCGTAGACTCGCACCGTGATCGAAGAAGGGCAAGCGCCCGGCGCCGACGGCGAGGGCGCCGAGGAGACCTCCGACAAGCAGCAGCCCAAGAAGAAGGGATCGTTCTGGAAGGAACTCCCCATCCTGCTGGGCGTCGCCATCCTGGTGGCGATCGTGGTGCGGACCTGGGTCGTCCAGACCTATTACATCCCCTCCGGCTCGATGGAGAACACCCTCCAGATCAACGACCGGGTGCTCGTCAACAAGCTCGTGTACGACTTCTCCGACCCCGAGCGCGGCGAGATCATCGTCTTCACCGCGCCGGAGTCGTGGCGGTCGGTCATGGAGGAGGACGAGTTCATCAAGCGGGTCATCGCGGTCGGCGGCGACCATGTCGTCTGCTGCGACGACCAGGGGCGCATCATGGTCAACGGGGTCGCCATCGAGGAGGACTCGTACCTGTTCACGAACCCGCTCACGGGCGAGCAGGACCAGCCGTCGCAGGACCCGTTCGACGTGGTCGTCCCGCAGGGGAGACTATGGGTGATGGGGGACCACCGCTCGGCCTCGGGCGACTCGCGCGAGCGCTTCGTCCGCACCGGCGGGAACGTGGAGGCGTCCACGATCGCGGTCGACGCCGTGATCGGCAAGGCGTTCGTCCTGTTCTGGCCCTTCAACGACTTCAACTGGTTCTCCATCCCGGAGACCTTCGAGGACGTACCGGAGCCTTCCTGACCGTGATCCGACCGACCCCTTCCCGCATGCGGCGCGACGGCGACCTGTACGCGCTGGAGGCGGCGCTCGCCCGGCGGGGCCTCGGCCCGGTCGCCGGCGCGGACGAGGCCGGCCGGGGCGCGTGCGCGGGGCCGCTCGTGGTCGCGGCGGTGATCCTGCCGCCGAGCGCGCGGATCGACGAGCTGAACGACTCGAAGCTGCTGACCGAGGCCGCGCGCGAGCGCGTCTTCGAACGGCTCCAGCGCACGAAGGCGCTGATCAGCGTCGTCAGCTACAGCCCGCGCGACATCGACCGCCGGGGCGTCGCGGTCTGCAACCTGGAGGGGATGCGCGTCGCCGTGGCGCGCCTGCCGGAGCGGCCCGGGTACACGTTGACGGACGGCTTCCCGGTGCCGGGCCTGCCCGGCAGCCTCGGGGTCGTCAAAGGCGACCGGACGGCGGCGTGCGTGGCCGCGGCGGGCGTGGTCGCGAAGGTGACGCGGGACCGGATCATGGCCGAGCTCGACGAGCGCCACCCCGAGTACGGCTTCGCCGTCCACAAGGGATATTGCACGCCGGGGCACGAGGCGGCGCTGCGCCGCTGGGGGCCGTGCGAGCAGCACCGGTTCTCGTACGCCAACGTCGCCGCGCGCGCTGTACCCGCAGTCGTCTGAACGGGGTTTGCCGGGGCCTCCCGGCGTGAATCCGGGACGGGTGGGGCAAGCCGCGTCCGCGGCGGGGCATGCGCGCACTATCGTGGAACCGTCGCATGAGAAGGAGGAGCGTTGAGCGCCGAGGACCTCGAGAAGTACGAGACCGACATGGAGCTGCAGCTGTACCGGGAGTACCGGGACATCGTGCGGCAGTTCACCTACGTCGTCGAGACCGAGCGGCGGTTCTACCTGGCCAACGCGGTCGAGGTCCACGTGCGGGGAGCCGACGCGGAGACCTACTTCGAGGTCGAGATGAGCGACGCCTGGGTCTGGGACATGTACCGTCCCGCCCGCTTCGTCAAGCACGTCCGCGTCCTGACGTTCAAGGACGTGAACGTCGAGGAGCTCGACAAGCCCGACATGACGCTCCCGTAGCCCGCCGGCCCGTCCGCGGCGCCGAGCACGGGTGCCTCCGGCGGACCCGCCGGTACCATTGGCCCGGTGTCCACACTCCGTGATGTGATCAGCGCGCACACCGACCTGACGTCGAACTCCGCGGCGCACTTGCAGCGGCTCGTCGCCGAATGGCAGCTCCTCGCCGATCTCTCCTTCGCCGACTTCCTCCTCTGGGGCGCCGTCAAGGACCGCCCGGGCCGGTTCGTCTGCCTGGCGCAGGTCCGGCCCACGACCGGCCCCACAGCGTACGAGGAGGACCAGGTCGGCCGCATCCTCGAAGGCGAGGACGCGAAGCACCTGAGCGTCGCGTACACGGAGGGCCGGATCTTCCGCGAGGGCGACCCGGTGTGGCGCGGCGACGTGGCCGCCCGCCACGAGGCCATCCCGGTCCGGCGCCGCGACCGCCGCGAGGTCATCGCGGTCGCCGCCCGCGACACGAACCTCTCGGACACCCGCAGCCCCTCGCACCTCGAGCTGAACTACCTGAAGACCGCCGACTACCTGGTGCAGATGCTCACCGACGGCGGATTCCCGCCGCCGCTGCTGCCCGGCGAGCCGACGACGGCGCCGCGCATCGGCGACGGCCTGGTCCGCATCGGCTCCGACGGCCTGGTCCGGTACGCGTCGCCGAACGCGCTCTCGGCGTACCGGCGCATGGGCGTCACCGGGCACCTGCGCGACCGCGACCTCGCCGAGCTCACCCGGAGCCTCCCGGCCAATCCGGACGCGGGCGCGGACGCGGCGCGGCGCATCGCGGACGCGCTCGCCGGCGGCACGCCGCGCCGCAAGGAGATCGAGGCCAAGGGCGCGACCGTGCTCATGCGGGCGCTGCCGCTGCGCCCGGGCGGCAAGGCCGCCGGCGCGCTGGTCCTGGTGCGCGACATCACCGAGGTCCGCCGCCTGGACCGGGAGCTGGTCACCAAGGACGCCACGATCCGCGAGATCCACCACCGCGTCAAGAACAACCTCCAGACCGTGGCCGCGCTGCTGCGCCTCCAGGCCCGCCGGGTCGGCTCGCCGCAGGCGCGGCTGTCGCTCGAGGAGTCGGTGCGCCGGGTCGCCTCGATCGCGCTCGTCCACGAGACCCTCTCGCAGTCCTCCGACGAGTCGGTCGGCTTCGACCAGATCGTCGACCGGGTGGCCTCGATGGCCGTGGAGGTGTCGGTCGCCGAGTCGAAGGTGACGCTGCGGCGCGAGGGCACCTTCGGGGTCCTGCCCAGCGAGTACGCGACCCCGCTGGTCATGGTCGTGAACGAGCTCATCCAGAACGCGGTCGAGCACGCCTACCCGCCCGGTCAGGACGGCGAGGTCGTCATCGGCGTCGAGCGCGACGGCGACCGCTTCCGCGTCACCGTCTCCGACCACGGCAAGGGCCTCCCGGACGGGTTCCGCATCGCCGACTCCACCCGCCTCGGCCTCCAGATCGTCCACACCCTGGTCACCGGGGAGCTGCGCGGCACCATCGACATGCGCCCGCGCGCCGAAGGCGGCACCGAGGCCGTCGTGGAGTTCGCCCTGCAGTAGCCGGCGGATCGAACGGGCGGGGCGCGCCGAAGCCGGGAACCGCCTCGCCCGCAGCGGGCTTCGGCCGCGCCCTCGACCGCGCCTTCGATCGCGACCATGTGACGCTGCTCATCCATGACGCGCGGGCCGCACCGGATTCGCGTCCATGCAGCGGGACGACGGATGTCATCGGCTGAGATGTGTGGCATGCTTGCAGGCATGTCTCGCGCACACGGGCTCCGACTGGTGGCACGCCGCCACGTCGACCTCTGCCGTGTGTTCAGCGCCGCCTGTCTTCTGATGCGCGCTTAGATCCTTCCGGCGTTTCCGCCGCCGAACGATGTCGCCGAACCCTGCCACACCTGTGTCCGCATGAGGAGAGCTGTGCCAACGCCAACGCGCAAACCGTCCCGCCCCAAGGGCCAAGGCCAGTGGGCCATGGGCCACCGGGAGCCGCTCAACAAGAACGAGCAGTCCAAAAAGGACGACAATCCGCTGAACGTCCGGCAGCGCATCGAGGGCGTCTACGCCCACCGCGGCTTCGACTCCATCGACCCGGCGGACCTCCGCGGACGGTTCCGCTGGTGGGGCCTGTACACGCAGCGCAAGCCCGGCATCGCCGGCGGCAAGACCGGCGTCCTCGAGGAAGAGGAGCTGGACGACAAGTACTTCATGATGCGCGTGCGCATGGACGGCGGCCAGCTCAGCCTCGCCCAGCTCCGGACCATCGCCGGGATCTCCAAGGAGTTCGCCCGCGACACCGCCGACGTCACCGACCGCGAGAACATCCAGTACCACTGGATCCGCGTCGAGGACGTCCCCGAGATCTGGCGCCGCCTCGAAGCGGTCGGACTCGACACCCAGGAGGCGTGCGGCGACTGCCCCCGCGTCATCCTCGGCTCGCCCGTCGCCGGCGTCGCCGTCGACGAGGTCATCGACGCGACCCCGCAGATCCGGGAGATCTACGACCGCTTCATCGGCGACAAGAGCCTCTCGAACCTGCCGCGCAAGTTCAAGTCGACCATCGGCTGGCTGCCCGACAGCCCGTACGAGGTCAACGACATCTCCCTCATCGGCGCGCACCACCCCGAGCACGGCCCCGGCTTCGACCTGTACGTCGGCGGCGGCCTCTCCACCAACCCGATGTTCGCCCCGCGCCTGGGCGTCTGGGTCTCCCAGGACGACATCGTCGACGTGTGGGTCAACGTGGTCCGCATCTTCCGCGACTGGGGCTACCGGCGCCTGCGCACCCGCGCCCGCCTGAAGTTCCTCGTCAAGGACTGGGGCGCCGAGAAGTTCCGCGAGGTCCTCGAGTCCGACGCCTACCTCGGCCGCAGGCTCCCCGACCTCGAGCAGCCCCCGGTCCCCGAGAAGCTCCTCGACCACATCGGCGTCCACAAGCAGAAGGACGGCAACTACTTCATCGGCCTCGCGCCCGTCGCCGGCCGCGTCTCCGGCACCATGCTCGAGCAGCTCGCCGACATCGCCGAGAAGTACGGCTCCGACCGCGTCCGCGCCACCCCGCTCCAGAAGCTCCTGCTCCTGGACATCCCCGGCGACAGAGTGGACGACGCCGTCGAGGACCTCCGCGCGATCGGACTCGAGGCGAACCCGTCCCCGTGGCGGCGGGCCACCATGGCCTGCACCGGCATCCAGTTCTGCAAGCTCGCCATCGTCGACACCAAGGACCGCGCCCGCGACCTCGTCGCCGAGCTCGAGAAGCGCGTCCCCGAACTCGACACGCCCGTCTCGATCCACGTCAACGGCTGCCCGAACGCCTGCGCGCGCACCCAGACCGCCGACATCGGCCTCAAAGGCCAGCTCGTGGTCAAGGACGGCATGCAGGTCGAGGGCTTCCAGGTCCACCTCGGCGGCGGACACGCCTCCGCGGCGAGCCTCGGCCGCAAGTCCCGCGGCCTCAAGGTCGCCTCCGAAGACCTCGGCGACTACGTGGAACGCGTCACGCGCCGCTACCTCGCGGGCAGGTCCGAGGGCGAGACCTTCGCCCAGTGGGTCCACCGCGCCGACGAAGCGGAATTGCAGTGAGCGCCCGTGTCGTTCCGTACTACTGCCCCTACTGCGGGGAGGAAGACCTCAGACCCTTCGAGCCCGAAGCCGACAACGACGTCGAGATCAAGGGCGGATGGCACTGCGCGGACTGCACCCGCGTCTTCGCCGTCAAATACCACGGGATGGCGGCCGCGCCCATCATCGCCCCGCCTCCCACCGGCCCCGCGCCGGAGTGAACCACCCCTGATCGGAGTGAAGCAGCATGAGCAGCAACGGGACCCAGAGAGACCCATTCGAACT
The DNA here is from genome assembly GCF_009451885.1 of Glycomyces albidus. Classification (GTDB taxonomy): domain Bacteria; phylum Actinomycetota; class Actinomycetes; order Mycobacteriales; family Micromonosporaceae; genus Glycomyces; species Glycomyces albidus. Next base: position 5,567 of record NZ_WIAO01000064.1, on the reverse strand, counting down.
CCGTGACCTCGCCACGGAAGCGGGGAAGCGCCTCGAAGACGCCACGGCCCACCAGATCATCGAGTGGGCGGTCGGCGAGTTCGGCGAGCGCTTCTGCGTGACCTCCTCGATGGCCGACGCCGCCGTGGTCCACCTCGCCGCCGAGGTCGCCCCCGGCATCGACGTCGTCTTCCTCGACACAGGCCTCCACTTCCCGGAGACCCTCGAGGTCCGCGACTTCGTCGCCTCGACGATGAACGTCAACGTGCGCTCGATCCAGCCCGACCAGAGCGTCCTGGCGCAGGACGCCGAGTTCGGCCCGCGCCTGTTCTCCCGCGCCCCCGACGAGTGCTGCTCGCTCCGCAAGGTCCTGCCGCTCAACAAGGCCCTCGCCGACTACGACGGCTGGGCCACCGGCCTGCGCCGCGACGAGGGCCCGACCCGCGCCAACACGCGCGTCGTCGACTTCGACCTCTCCCGCCGCAAGGTCAAGGTCTCCCCGATCGCCAAGTGGACCGAGGCCGACCAGAACGCGTACATCGAGCGGCACAACATCCCCGTCAACCCGCTCCTCAAGGACGGCTTCCGCTCCATCGGCTGCTGGCCCTGCACCCGCCGCACCGAGCCGGGCGAGGACCCGCGCGCCGGCCGCTGGGCCGCGTTCGACAAGACCGAGTGCGGACTGCATGTCTGAGGAACCGGTGCGGGTAACCGAAGCGGGCGCATCCGATGCGCCGGCTCCCGGTCCCGCGCCCTCGGGCCCGCCGCGGCCGATCGTCCTGGTCGCCCACGGCAGTCCCGACCCGCGCTCCCCGGAGGCCGTCCGCGCCATCGCGCGGGCGGCCGGAGCGGACGCGGGCTTCCTGGAGTTCAACGAGCCCCACCCGGTCGAGGTCCTGCGCGGCATCGCCGACACCGGCGTCGCCGCCGCGGTCGCCCTGCCCCTGCTGCTGACCGACGCCTACCACTCCCGCACCGACCTCCCGGAGGTCGCCAAGCGCGCCGAAGAGGCCCGGCCGGGCCTCGCCGTCGCGCTGGCACGCCCGGTCGGCGACCTGTCGCTCGCGCGCGCCCTCGTCCGCGACCTGCCTTACGGCATCGACGGTCTCGTGGTCTGCGCCGCGGGCACCCGTGTCGACGAGGGCCGCGCCCATGTCGCGGACGTCGCCGCCGAAGCCGGCCGCCTCCTCGGCGTCCCGGCCGGCCCCGGCTTCGCCTCGGGCCCGGGCCCGAAACCCGGCGAGACCGTCGAACGGCTGAAAGCCGAAGGCGCGCAGCGCATCGCCGCCGTCTGCTACTTCATCGCCCCCGGCATCCTGTGCGACACCGCGATCGAGTCGGCCCGAGCGGCCGGCGTCGTCCATACGGGTGAACCTCTCGGCGCCGCACCGGAACTGCTCGATCTCATCGCCGAGCGCGCCGCAGAGGCGTAGGAGGACAGCGGGGACCGGACTCGGTTCGGCAGCCGCTTGGTCGTGGTCCAGGGGGTCGCGGGTTCAAAGCCTCCGTCAGCCTTCGCTGAACGGCTGCCGCTCCCCGAACCCGACCGCGCTCCGGCTCGGCCCGCACAGCAGCAGCACCAGCATCACCGCGGCGAGCGCCCATGCCCCGAGCCCGACGACCGGGTGGGCCGCCTCGCGCAGGTAGTACCCGACCGGCAGCCACAGGAGCGCCTGGAACACCGCCTGCGCCACGATGTCGCGGCGCTGCAGGAGCCGGCGCCCGATGAACCAGTAGTAGAGCGCCGCCAGCCACGCCATGAGCGCGATGCCCGCCGCGCCGCTCGCGGTGTCGACGTCGCCGGTGGCGATCTGCACCAGGGCCCAGGCCCCGGCCGCAACGAGTCCCGTTGCGAGGAGCCAGAACACACCGGCGGCGGCGGTCAGGGTCCACGGACGTGCGCTGCCACCGCCGCTTTCGGTGACCGCGCCCATGTCGGGGTCGGTTTCGTTCACCCGCCAACCGTATCCCGGGCTACGCTGCGCCTATGCGCGACCTGAAAGCAGGGCCACAGCGCGGCCTGCTCATCGTGAACCCCAAGGCCTCGACCGGCTCGCGCCGCCGCACGCGCTGGGTCGCCAAGAAGCTCGACCGCGTGCTCGACCTGACCGTCGAGAAGACCGGCGACCGCGGGCACGGCGAGGAGCTCGCGCGCCGCGGCGCCGACGCCGGCTACGACGTGGTCCTGAGCCTCGGCGGCGACGGCACGGTGAACGAGGTGGTGAACGGCCTGGTCGCGGACGGCCGCCCCGCCGACGAGGCGCCCCTGTTCGCGCCGATCCCGGCCGGTTCGACGAACGTGTTCGCGCGGGCCCTCGGCCTGCCCTGGGACCGCCGCCGCGCCTCGATGGCGATCGTCACCGCCCTGGAGGAGCGCCGCACCCGCACCGTGAGCCTCGGGCGCCTGCAGGGCGAGGGCGTCGACCGCCTCTTCACGTTCTGCGCCGGACTCGGCTGGGACGCGTCGATCATCAAGAAGGTCGAGTCGTACCGCAAGAAGCGCAACCTCGGCGCGCATTACGCCCGCGCCGTCATGGCGGAACTGAACGAGCACGGCGTGGAAGGCGATTCGATCGAAGTGTCGCTCTCCACCGGCGAAGAGGTCCTTTCGACCGGGATGGTCGTGGTGCAGAACTGCGCGCCGTGGACGTATCTGGGCGCCCTTCCGGTGAATCTCAACGCGCGGGCGTCCTTTAATGCTGGACTTGATGTCCTGATTCTGCGTAAACTTGGTCTGTCGGACGCCGCGCGCACCGCCGCTTCACTGCTGGTGGGACGTGACGGACCGGACGGCAAGCACGCGGTGACGCATCACGATCTCTCCAGGATCCGGCTGCGCGCGTCGCTGCCGCAGGCTTTCCAGCTCGACGGGGACTACCTCGGCGAGTGCACCGAACTCGAACTCAGCTCGGTGCCGAAGGCGCTGCGGGTCGCCTGCTAACAACTTGGGAAAACCTCTAGGTGGGTGTTGACAAGTCGCCCGTGAGCAGGCAAGGTTGATTTCGCCATCCCTACCGGGACGGCGCGAGACTTACAACCGAATATCGTCTTTTCGGTGCGTATAGACCGGGCGTTGAGGGTACTTCTGCCCTGGCGGACTTTTCGAAAGTGTGTCTGCCAACCTTGAGTACCAGTGTGTCAAACCGGTTCGACTCGCTGTCACCGACCCCCTCCTTTACGAAACCCGAGCGCCGGACAACGGCTTCGGGTCGTGCGGAGGGAACGTGTGGCGGGCGTCGCCCGAGGACCCGCGGTAGGGGTCCCGGCGTCGCCGAGGAACGAGTTCCCCGAGTCTTCTTCGAGGTAGCACGGTGAGTTCACTCACTCTCGTGCTGAATTCCGGAGTCGAACCCTTGACAATCGACAGCCTTGTGAAAGTATTCACAAGGACCCGGGTCACGGTGCGGACATGTCGCAGTTCCGCTCGCGGAGCTGTACGTTTGCAGTCGCCATTCGGGCGGCCGACGCCGTAGGCGGGTGTGCCCCGGCCCAGAGCGCTCAGCGATGACGCCGGCGCGATGCGAGGGCACTCCACGCTCACGGTGATAACGATTCCCTTTGCCGGGAAACGACATCCGCCTGAGAGCCCACCCGCGCCGATCCGTGAGGTGCGACCGCCGCAGTGACTTCCCGCGGCGGGAACACGGAACGGCGCGCGAGCGGAGCGCGACCTGAACGCCCGGTGCGGGGCCCCAGCGGTCCGCAACGCCCGAACGCAAGAACGCATAACACCGTGAAAGCAAGATGCTTGATGCTTAGCAAGGAGATGTTTTGATGGATTGGCGCCACGAGGCCATCTGCCGTGACGAGGACCCCGAGCTGTTCTTCCCGATCGGGGACACCGGTCCGGCACTGGTACAGATCGAGCAGGCCAAGAACGTCTGCCGGCGCTGCCCCGTGACCGAGGAGTGCCTGCGGTGGGCGCTCGAAAGCGGTCAGGACGCGGGCGTGTGGGGCGGCATGAGCGAGATCGAGCGCCGCGAGCTGAAGCGCCGCTCGGGTGCCCTGCGCACGCTCGCCACCCAGGTCGTCGGCTAGCACCGCACAATCCCTTGATGTAGACCATCCCTCGAATTTGCGACAACAGAAGCTTGGAAGGCCCGGCATTGCCCGCCGGGCCTTCAAGCTTGTCCGGCACCGACCAGACACGCCGAAGACCCGCGCCAGGCGCTGGGAAGGGCCCCGATTCCAATGCTGCCCTAGGGGTACGACATCCGATCCGGACCGGCCCGGGGCACCCGGAAGCGCCGCGATCGGCGCCGGGGAGGGCCCCCGGTTTCGGTGGTGCCGCAGGGGTACGACATTCCGGCCCCCGCCGGGACGGGTGACGCGGCTCTCAGTGGATCCGGTGGCGCTCGGTGTCGGCGTCGGCCTCCGTCGCGGGGCGGCGCTGGCGGATGCGGATCGTGGTGAGGGCGCCTTGGACTTCGGATTCGACCTCGTCGGTCAGCGCCCGGAGGACCTGCCACTGGTACGAGCCGTCGTCGGGGAGCGGCTCGCCCTTGGAGCGGCTCAGCACGATCTGCAGGGTCTCGACGCCCACTTCGAGGCGGCAGTGGAGCGGTTCGTCGCTCGGTTTGCGGCGGAAGGGGCGGGTGCGCTCGGTCGGCATGAGGAGCGCCACGGCGGCGTTGACCGCCGCGCGCAGGTCCTCGATCTCGTCGAGGGAGAACCCGAGGCGGGTCGCCACCGCCGCGGTCGCGGTCGGCAGCACCGAGAGGTAGTCGCCCGCCGAGGGCACGTCGAGCAGCAGCACGTCGTCGCGCTCATCGCTCACCGGCATAACCGCTTCCTGTGACTCGAGGGGCCGAAGGACTCGCGCCCTCTCGCTGTAAAGAATAGTGGTGCGCCCCGGGATACGGGTACCACCCTGGAGGAATCACGCGCCAGGGGTCGAAATGATCCCCCTGGCCACGTGCGCATCCCCCCGGCACTCCAATTTGGGCCCCGGCTCTAGAGTCATAGTCACCTTTACTCGGAAGGACCGAATATGACTGGCACGAGCCGACCCGCAGTGAACCGCCGACGGTTCATACACCTCGCCGGCGGAGCCGCCGTGGCCGCCGCCGCGGGAGGCGTCGTCGGGGCCGCTGCGGGCCCTGGGACGGGCTATGCGGCCGATCTGCTGCAGCGCGCCCCGGTGGCTTTGCAACTGGGCAGGTCCGCCTTCGAACCCCCGCTCCCGCCCCTGCCCGACCAGCTCGAAGGCGGCCGCGTCGAGCCGCCGAGCCGGACCGTCCCCGCCCCGCGGAACGCCCCGGACATGGAGGCGCTGCAAGAGCTCGAAGAAGACCTGCCGACCACGTTGCCGTTCGAGTTCAATCGGGACGGTTTTGTTGCGGTGCTGGATATTCCGGAGCATATGAAGCCGTGGCGGGACCGGCCGACGCGGTGGGAGAACGTCACCCCCGACACCCAGCACACCTACCTCGATGCCGACGGCGTGATCCAGTACCGGCCGGACTGGGACGAGCCGGGCTACGACCAGCCGGTCACCCAGATCCAGTTCGGGCTCGGGTGCATCACCGCCTACCGCACCGAAACCGACCCCGCCCGCAAGGACCTCTACCTGACCCGGGCCAAGGCCC
>NZ_WIAO01000063.1 GCF_009451885.1 Glycomyces albidus | reverse complement strand
GTCCCGCCCGGCGGCCCGGGCGCCCCCGGCACCCAGTACGGGTACCGGCCGCCGGTGCAGCCCGGCCCTCCCGCCTCCGGCCCCGCGGCGCCGAACGGCTGGCCGCAGCCGCCGAACTGAAGCCGAGGCGCCCTCGCCGCGGTCAGTCGCACGAGCAGGGGCAGTCGCAGCCGCAGCAGCCCCCGTCCGAGTCGCCGCCGCACTGGCAGCACTGGCAGCAGTCGCAACTGCAGCAGTCGCAGCAGTCCCGGCAGCAGCCCTCCCGGGACCGGCCCGACCACGGGCCCTCGTAGTGCTCGGCGCAGCACAGCTGGCAGGTGCAGGCGAGCACCGCGAAACTGCACAGCCCGGCCCAGAAACCGCGGCGGCGACCGCGGTGGCCGTCGTCGTACCGCCGGTCCCGGCCGCGGTGCCGGTCGCGCTGCGAGTCGGGGTGGCGGTAGGCCGCGCACGTAGTGCCGAACGTCTTCGCGACCGCGTGGCGCGCATAGCGGTCCAGCAGCAGCTCGGTCATGGTCCGGTCGACGAGCGAGGCCGACTCGAGCGCGGCCCGCAGGTCGCCGAGCGCCTCGCGCGCCAGCGACCGCGCACCCTCGACGCCGGCCCCGGTGGCGGCCAGCGGATTCCACGCGCCGCGCTCGGCGTCCTCCTCGAAGTCCTCGGCGGCGTCGAGCAGGTGGGCCAGGCGCCCGAACGCCGCGCCGGCGGTCCGGAACGCGTCGGCGTTCTCCGGCCGTCCACCCAGGACCGCGGCGTGCGCGAACAGCTCGGCGGTGGCCGCCTCGGTCGGCGCGGTGACCTCGATGAGCGGCGTGCCGGTGCCGCTGGCGGCTTCGACCTCGCGCTGGCGGGCGACGGCGGCGACGAGCGGGTCCACGTCGAGGCTGATCGACTCGCCGAGCCCGATGGCCTTAGCCCGCAACCGGTCCGCGGTGAGGCCCGCGACGCCGCGGGCGCCGGGCCGGGCGGCGATGCCGTCGCCGTCCTCGACGTGGTCGCGCAGCTTCGCAGACGCCAGCAGCAGCGAGGCGGTCGCGGCCAGGCGCGGACCGCCGCCGACCGCGACGGTCTGGCGCCGCATCCCGCGCAGCGCGCAGGGCCCGGCGTTGCGGGACTCGGCGTCGCCGCCGAGCTGGGCCTCGACGAGGACCGAGAGCGCCAGGGCGTCGTAGTTGGTGGTGAGCCGCGCGAGCTGGCCGGCGTCGTCGCGCAGTTCGAGGCACAGGCCGCAGAAATGCCCCATCCAACGTGGCTTGAGGCCGTCGGGGGTGCGGGACGGGCAAGGGGCGAGGATGCCGAACAAAGGGTCTCCTAGCTCGTCGGCAGCGCACCAAGGGGATCGGCGGCTGGAAGCGGGTGCTGCCCAGGGATCGTAGCGGCCGCCGGCAACGCGGGCGGTACGCGTGAGCGGCCGGCCGCAGCGCGGCCGACCGCTCGCATCCCGTCCCTCGCCAGGGTGACGGGTCGGCCGTTTGCGGCCGTTCTTGTCGGACCCGGGCGGGAGGATCGCACCTACCTTTCCCCGGGCGGGTGGGGGTTCGGGATGGAGGTCCCACCCACCCGCGCCGGCGCCGGCGGCAGCCGCGCGGGTTCGGTGCCCCGGGCGACCTGAGCCAGGACCTGAGCCCAGCGGCGCCGGCGAGGCGAGCGGCCCCCGGCCTGCCGGGGCCCGCCGTGCGTCAGCCGAGGGGCTTCAGGTCGTCGGGCATCTCGTCCCACGTCAGTCGCACGTGCGCGAGCGTGCCGAAACCGAGGGCGTCGAACCCGCCCGAGGTGGTGCCGTAGTCGCCGCCTCCGCCTTCGGGGCTGTTGGTGCCGCAGATCGTGCCGACGTTCGGCATCGCGAAGCCCCGGCGCGCGGTGTAGTGGTGGAAGACCATCTCCCACACCGGCCGGACCTGCCCGCGCCCGCCCGAGCCCATCACCGTGTGCTCGCGGTAGGCGCAGTTCTGGCCGGTGCCCCAGCTGTACCGGGTGAACGGCAGGTCGTCGTGCCCGAGGTTGTAGCGCGCCACGTACTCCGCGGCCTTCGCGAAGGCGTTGCCGTCGGCGCCGTACAGATCGATCCCCTGGTTCCAGGCCATCTCCATGAACGTCGCCATGAGCCCGATGCCCATGATCGAGTGCCCCTGGTCGCGGCCCGACTCCTGCCACTGGGCGAGGCCGCCGTCGTAGACGAACGGGATGGCGTTCCGGATGGAGCCGTTGCCCTCGCCGTTCCAGAAGTAGTCGATCGCCTGGCCGGTGATCGACGAGTCGTCGCAGATGATGCCGATGGCGAGCTTGCTCGCCATGTTGCACAGGTCCCAGTTGGCCCAGTAGTTGGTGATGCACGCGTCGTTGTGGCCGGTCAGGAACGAGTCGTTCATCGGCAGGAAGACGCTCGTCATCATGTCCTGGAATGCGCCGAGGTCGAAACCGCTCTGGCCGCGCACGATGTCGGCCGCGCAGCAGAACTGGTACCCGTAGATGCCCGCGGCCAGGAACCGGTCGGCGTTGCCGGTGACGGTGGTCAGCGTGTTCGACCACGCGTTGAGGATCTGGATCGCCTTGTCCCGGTGGGCGGTCGAGCCGCCGACGCGCCAGCGCAGCGCGTTCTGGTACGCGGCGTGGATGTCGTTGTAGAGCTGCGGGTAGTTCTGGCCGTCGCCGCCGCGGATGATCGTCGCGGTGGGCCGGGCCGTCCAGGTGCTCTGGGAGTGGCTGTTCGCGGTGAGCCTGTTCCAGCCCGAGAGCCACGGCTCGAGGCGGGCGTCGACTTTCGCCCGCATGCGGTCGAAGTCGGCCTGGGTGTGGAGCATCCCGGGGTGGACGGCGAGTGCGCCGGCGTCCGCGGTGGTGGACTCCTGCGCGGCGGCCAGGCCGAGGCCGCCGGCTCCGGCGGCCGCGAGGCCGCCCGCGGCGATCGCGCCGTGGAACAGGCGGCGCCGTTTGACGTTCGGTCCGGGGGCCGCGTCGGGGGATGTGGACTTGTCCTGGTCGTGGATCGACATGGTGCTCCTATGCGCCATGCGGTGCGCGATGCCGGGGAATGCCACCGCCAACCTGCGGCGACCGGCCGAAACCGGTTGCCATGTCACATATTAACCGACGCATCCACATATATCAATGCAAACGAACGCTTTCCGACGCTCGCACCCTGCGCGGCACCGCGCGGGCCCGGGAACGTGGTTTCGGTGCGGGACCGGGCGTTCCGGTCCCGCACCGGGGCCGCCCCTGTGGGGGAGGCGGCCAGGCCGCGTACGGCCTGCGCGCGTGGGCTGCGACGGCGGAGGTCGGCCCGGTCCTCGTTCCTGCCGCAGGGCCCCCAGGGCCCCGGCCGCCGCAGCGCCGCGCGCGGGTCTGCCGGGCGGACGCCTAGGCGACGAGGTCGCTGAACCGGTTGTCCTGCAACCAGGCCGAGACACCGGCCTGCACATCGCCGTCATGCTCGGCGAACACCGTGTTCTCCAGGTCCGCGAGCTGCTCGTCGCTCATCGCGAAGGACTCCAGGGCCCCGGCGACGTCGGCGAAATCGTCGCTGAACCCGGTGCGCGCCAGGATGTTGATCGTCTCGGCCTCGCCGAGCGTCGCCTCCGGGTCCTCCAGGTTCTTCAGGTCGTACTTCGCGTACGCCCAGTGCGGCTGCCACAGCGTCACGACGATCGGCTCCTCGGCGGCGATCGCGCTGTCGAGCTCGGTGAGCATCGCCGTCGTCGACGAGGTCTCGAGCGTCAGGTCGGTGATGCCGTACGTCGGGATCGTGCTGTTCTGCACGGCCTCGGTGAGCCCGGCGCTGGCCTCGATGCCGACGATGCGGCCGCCGAAGAGGCCGGCGTTCGCGTTCAGCTCGGCCAGCGAATCGACGTCCACATAGGCCGGAACGGCCACGGTGAGCGAGGCGTTCTCGTTCCAGGTGCCGAGCTGCTCGAGCCGGTCGCCGTAGGTGTCCATATAGGTCTGGTGGGTGATCGGGAGCCACCCGTCGAGGAAGACGTCCAGGTCGCCCGAGGACAGGCCCTCGAACAACGGCCCGACCTCGGTGAACTCCTGGGTGGTGACGGTGTACCCCGACGCTTCGAGGGCCTGGCGCCACAGCTCGGTGGCGACGACCGCCTCGTCCCAGTTGATGTAGCCGATGACGATCTCGCCCTCGCCTTCGGGCAGGCCGAAGTCGACTCCTTCGGCCGCGGCCTCGCCGGGCTCGTCCTCCACGGAGCAGCCGGCCAGGGCGAGGGAGGCGGTCGCGCCGGTGGCGATGGCGCCCTTCATGATCGAACGTCGTTGCATGTCTCCTGCTTTCCGGCGAGCGGGTGCCCGCGCTGACTTCTCGGGGCGTTCTTCAGGCGTGGTTCAGCGGGCGAGCTCGGCGGCCCGCGCGACCGGGGTGCGGTCGGACAGGCCCTGCGTGACCCGGTCGAGGAGGATCGCGAGCAGGACCACGGCGAGGCCGGCGTTGAAGCCGGCCGCGATGTCGAGGCGGCCCAGCGACCCGGAGATGACGGCGCCGAGGCCCCCGCCGCCCACCAGGCCCGCGATGACCACCATGGACAGTGCGAGCATGATGACCTGGTTGAGCCCGGCCATGATCGTCGGCAGCGCCAGCGGCAGCTTGATCCGCACCAGGATGCGCGCGGGGGAGGCCCCGAACGCCTGCCCGGCCTCGACGACCTCGCCGTCGACCTGCCGCAGGCCCAGTTCGGTCAGGCGCACGCCCGGCGGCATCGCGAAGATGATCGTGGCGATGATGCCCGGCACGACGCCGACGCTGAAGAGCATCACCACGGGGATGAGGTAGACGAACGCCGGCAGCGTCTGCATGAAGTCGAGGACCGGCCGCGCGACGGCCGAGAACGCCCGGCTCTCGGCGGCGGCGATGCCCAGCGGGATCGCCAGGACGATCGCGATGACCGCGGCGACGAGGACCATCGCCAGGGTCTGCATCGTCTCCTCCCAGTACGGGGTCCAGGCGACGACGAACATGCCCAGGCCGATGCCGACGCCGAGCTTCCAGCCCTTCGCGGCCCACGCCGCGGCGGCGAACAGCAGCACCATGACCCCCGAAGGGAGCCAGAGGAGCCCGTCGGCGAGGTTCGCGTACAGGAACTCCAGGCCGGCGTCGACGGCGTCGAACCCGGCGGCCCACGCGTCGCGGGCCCAGCGGATGAACGTCTCCATCCAGGCGCCGAACGGCATGTCGGGCAAGGGCTTCCAGATGTAGGTCCAGAACCAGTCGCGGAGGTACTCGATCATGCCGGCTGCGCCTCCTGCTCGGCGCCGGCGCTCTCGCGCTCGGGCGCCAGCGACTTGATGATGGACCGGGGCGTGACGACGCCGAGCGGGTCGGCGTTGTCGTCGACGACCAGCAGCGGCGACCGCGAGTTCAGGACCGGCTCGTAGAGCTCGTTCACCGGCACGTCGGGCTCGACGGTCGTGAACGCGCTCGTGTCGCGGGTCCCGCACGGCTCCATGACGGCCTCGGCGGTGAGGACGCGGGTGCGGTCGACGTCGGCGGTGAACTCGGCGACGTACTCGTCGGCCGGGTGCATGAGGATCTCCTCGGCGGTGCCGAGCTGCTTGACCTGGCCGTCGCAGATGGCGATCCGGTCGCCGATCCGCATGGCCTCGTTGAGGTCGTGGGTGATGAAGACGATGGTCTTGCCGAGCGCGCCCTGGAGGTCCAGGAGCTGGTCCTGCATCTCCTGCCGGATCAGCGGGTCGAGGGCGCTGAACGCCTCGTCCATGAGCAGGATCTCGGTGTCGGCCGCGAGGGCCCGGGCCAGGCCCACGCGCTGCCTCATGCCGCCGGAGAGCTGCGCGGGCAGCTTGTCCTCGTGGCCGGACAGGCCGACGAGCTCGACCGCCTCTCTCGCGCGCTCCAGTCGCTCGGCCTTCGCGAGGCCCTTGATCTCCAGGCCGAACGCCACGTTCTCGACGACCGTGCGGTGCGGGAGGAGCGCGAAGTGCTGGAAGACCATGCTGATCTTCTCGCGGCGCAGGCGCCGCAGCTCGCGTGCCGAGAGCGAGCCGAGCTCGACGCCGTCGATGCGGATCGTGCCGGAGGTGGGCTTGATGAGGCCGTTGAGCATCCGGATCAGGGTCGACTTGCCCGAGCCGGACAGGCCCATCACCACGAAGATCTCGCCGGGCTCGATGGACCAGGTGTGGTCGATGACGGCGGCGGTCACGTTCCTCGCCGTGAGCTCGTCGCGCGGGACTCCCGCCTCGAGCTGGGACACGGCGCTTCGGGCGCCTTTGCCGAAGACCTTGTACAGGGACTCCACTTCGATCGCTGGCATTGCTTCCTTTCGTACCCGGCCGGCGGCGCTCGCGGCGGGGGAGGGCGCGAGTCGCCGGACCGGGCACGGGCATCCGTCGGGGGGCGTCGTCGAGGGGCGGCAACCCTGGGAACCCTAGCCAACGCTCGGGTTTTTTCAAGCCGAGCAGTGCGTGAGAAAGCAGACACGAGCCGTGGCATCGCCGCGTCTGTGCTGGTGAGAGGCGCGATGAAAGGATGTGTACTGTCGTCGGTTGGATTGTCTACAAACAGACATTCGACAGAATTGAGATCTGGCGGAGGCCAGGCCGAGACCGATTCGTGACCGGCCGCGGCGGTCACGGCAGCCGCGCCGCCTTCGCGTGCTCGGTGATCGACGCCAGATCCGTGTCGCTCAGTCCGAGCGCCCGCGCCTTCTCGTACTCGCGGGCGATGCCGGTCCCCATCCGCATCGGCGAGTCGGTCCCGAGCACCACCTCGATCCCCGCCTCCAGGAACCGCGGCAGCGGGTGCTCCTCCAGGCTCGGCACCATCCCCAGCACCACCGACGACGTCAGGCACACCTCGACCGTCACGCCGCGCTCCGCCAGCAGCCGCATGAGCCCCGGGTCGCTCGCCGCGCCGACGGCGTGCCCGATCCGCCGGATCTGCTCGATCTCCGTGAGCGCCGCCAGGTTCGAGGCGTTGAACGCCCCCGCCGGCACCGTCACGCCGAGCCCCGCCGCGCCCGCCGCCTCGGCGACCACCCGGCCCCGCGACCAGTCCGCCTCCGCCGCATACGGGACGTAGATGATCTCGACGCCCGCCAGGCCCGCGGCCGCCGCGTCCCCGAACGCGTCGCACAGCTCCCGCAGCATCGGATCCCACAGGTTCATGCTCAGGACCGCGCCCGCGTCGAACTCCGGGTAGTCCTCGGTCACCTGCGAACGCGCCGCCTTGAAGCGCTCCATGAACTGCGGGTACACCACCGACTCCTGCGGCAGCCGCAGCTCGGTGTAGGCCGCGCCCCCGCGCGCGGCCGCCGCGAGCGCGTCGATGAGGATGCCCTCGTAGACCTCCGGGTCCACCGCGTCGAGGTCGAAGCGCGGCACCGCGGACAGCCGCTGGAGCCGGGCCAGGCCCGGGGCCACCTCCCGCACGCGCTCCCGCCGCGCACCCCAGTCCACCGGTGAGGAGCTCAACACCTGATCGAGCCGTGCGGGCCATTCCGTGTTCTGGTGCAGGTCGATGAGATCCATGTTGCGATGATCACATTCCGATCACGGGAGGGCTGGGCTTTCGCACGGCGTGTCCCTTTCGGGGAATGACTGCTTTCCGACAGTGACAGGTACTCTCACGCTTTCGGATGAACTTCCGGTGGGGCCCCTGCGATCCGGTCGAACCCGTGCCCCGTGACGGCCGCCCGCGCGAACCGTGACCGCCCCCGCCGCCGCGATGACGCCCTGATCACGGCCCCCGGGCCGCCATGAGACAGGTCCCAGCCGCACTCGCGGAGGTTTCGAACAGCCGGTGTCGCGGATAGACTTCCGCGTTATGAACCCGCACGACGAACCCGAGATGGGCCCGCTGCTGTCGAGCATCGGCAGGCTGGCCGATTTCAAGTCGATGGACGAGGCCGACCTGCCCGCACTCGCCGACGAGATCCGCGAATTCCTCGTCGACGCGGTCGCCAGGACGGGCGGCCACATCGGCCCCAACCTCGGCGTCGTCGAGCTCACCATGGCGATCCACCGGGTCTTCGACTCCCCGCACGACCAGGTCGTCTTCGACACCGGACACCAGTCGTACGTCCACAAAGCACTCACCGGCCGGGCGGGCGCCTTCGCCGGCCTGCGCAGCCGCGGCGGCCTCACCGGCTACCCCAGCCAGGCCGAGTCGCCCCACGACCTGGTCGAGAACTCGCACGCCTCCACCGCCCTCTCCTACGCCGACGGCCTCGCCAAGGCCCACGCCCTGTCCGGCTCCGACCGGCACGTCGTGGCGCTCGTCGGCGACGGCGCGCTCACCGGCGGCATGTGCTGGGAGGCGCTCAACAACATCGCCGCCCGCGACGACCTCAAGCTCGTCATCGTCGTCAACGACAACGGCCGCTCCTACGCGCCCACCGTCGGCGGCCTCGCCAAGCGCCTCTCGGCGCTGCGCCTCAACCCCGGCTACGAGCCGGCGCTGCGCAAGATCCAGGAGCTCGTCGAGCGCATCCCCGTGTTCGGGCGCGCCGCCTACGCGGGCCTCCACGCCGCCAAGACCGGCCTCAAGGACGCCCTTGCGCCGCAGGGCATGTTCTCCGACCTCGGCATCAAATACGTCGGCCCGGTCGACGGGCACGACCTCGGCGAGCTCACGCTCGCGCTCGAGCGCGCCAAGGGCTTCGGCGGCCCCGTCATCGTCCACGCCCTCACCGAGAAGGGCCGCGGCTGGGCCCCGGCCCGCGCCGACGAGGCCGAGCAGATGCACGCGCCCTCGGCCGCGTTCGACCCGATCACGGGCGAGCCGGTCGCCGCCTCCAAGCGCCGCTGGACCGCCGTGTTCGCCGACGAGCTGGTGGCCCAGGCGAACCTGCGCCCCGAAGTCGTCGCGATCACCGCCGCCATGCCCGGCCCGACGGGCGTCGACAAGCTCATGAAGCGCCACCCCGAGCGGGTCTTCGACGTCGGCATCGCCGAGCAGCACGCCGTCACCTCGGCCGCGGGCCTGGCGATGAACGGCATGCACCCGGTCGTCGCCGTGTACTCGACCTTCATGAACCGCGCGTTCGACCAGACCGTCCTCGACGTCGCCATGCACCGGCTGCCGGTGACGTTCGTCCTCGACCGCGCCGGCATCACCGGCCCCGACGGGCCGAGCCACTACGGCATCTGGGACACCTCGATCTTCCGGGTCGTCCCGGGCCTGCGCATCGCCGCGCCGCGCGACGCCGCGAGCCTGCGCGAGGAGTTCGCCGAGGCCCTGTCGGTCGACGACGGCCCCACGATGGTCCGCTTCCCCACCGGCGCGGTCCCGGAGGCCGACATCCCGGCCGTAGACGTCCACGAGGGACTCGACGTGCTCGTCAAGCACGAGGACGACGAGCTGCTGCTCGTCTCCTGCGGCTCGCTCGCCGGCATCGCCGTCCAGGCCGCCGCCCTCCTTGCGGAGCAGGGGATCCGGGCCACCGTGGTCGACCCCCGCTGGATCTCCCCGGTGCCGGACGCGCTCGTCAAGCTCGCCGGCCAGTACCCGCTCGTGGCCACTGTGGAGGACGGCATCCGCACCGGCGGCTTCGGCGACGCGCTCGCCCAGTCCCTGCGCGACTCCGGCGACGAGACCCCGCTCGTGGACTTCGCCGTCGAACGCGGCTGGCACCAGCACGGCACCCGGGCCCAACTGCTCGCCGACCTCGGCCTGACCCCCGAGTCCATCGCCGAACGCCTCGCCGGCGAGGTCCACCGCCGCGGCGAAGCCGCGGCGCACCACCACTAGGCTCGAACGCTCCCGTGCGCGGGACCACCTCGCAGCGGTGACGCGGCCGCAGCGGATCAGTTGAAGCGGGCCTCCATGGAGGCCCGCGCCGCGGCCAGCGCCGATGTCTCCACGACCCCGACCGGCTCGGCCAGGGCGCTCGCGGGCACCGACTGGTGCATGGTCCAGGTAATGAAGCCGGGAGAGGGGGTGAGGCTATGCAGATGCCTGGTCGCCGGGAGATTGCCGATCATGCCCGTCAGGCTGTAGACGCACACGGTCACCCAGCCAGTGCTGCGGTTGTCTTCAGCGGATGACAGCACCACTACTAGCGAATCGGGCCGTTCGATCCTGCGGAAGACCTGCCCTGGCTCAGGGTTCACCGGTTGTCCTCGGTCGAGTGGTCGAGGATGGAGGCGCCCCATGCCATCCAATCGTCGATTTCGGATTGGGGAAGCGCGGCGACGACGGCGTTCGCCTCGTCCTGGACCTCGCGCAAGTACTTGGCTCTGACCGCGTTCTCGATATAAGCGCTTGCGTTGCCGGAAGCGGCCGCGAGTTGCCAGACCTCTTCACTGATGTTGATGTTGTGCCTCGCCATACACACGATCGTACACCCTAAGGGGCATGGCGAACGCCGGAGAGGGAAAGCGGCGCGGCGGACCGGGTTGGTCCGCCGCGCCCGGTGCTATCGGTAATGACGCCGTGCGGCGCCGGTTCGGTTGCATCCTCATCGCATCGCTTTCAGACCGTCTCTGATCCGGGCGAGGTCGCGGCGGCGCTTCTCGAAGGTCGCGCCGGCGCCGATGAGGATCGCGCCGCCGATGGCCGGCGGGATCCACACCGGGATGTGGTCCCACACCAGCGACAGCTCGTTGATCGTGAGCACCGCGAGCGCGATCGATCCGAGCACGAGCGGCGCCTGCCAGCGCCGGCCCAGGCCCGCGATGATCACCGCGATGGCGGCCGCGCCGACGCCCACGCGCCGGGCCGGCTCGCCGTCGCCGAGCGCGAGGAGCAGGCTCGGCCCGATGCCGATGAGGATCGGCAGCGCCAGCGTCGACCACGACCCGGAGGCCGGGCGTCCTTCGAGCCGCCACAGTCCGATGAGGAACAGGATCGCGGCGGGGGGCCCGGTGTAGAACTCGAGGGTCTCGATGCTCTGGGCCGCCAGCAGGGACCACCAGCCGAGCGTGCCCGTGCACAGCGCGGCGATCCCGTAGCCCCACTTGCGGACCGGTGCCATCATCGCCGCCCCGGCCAGTGCCAGCGTGTACACGCCGAACTGCGCGGACGGGAACAGGGTGGTGTCGGAGGTCCCGATCCCGATCACGACCCCCTGGATCACGCCGACGAATATGGAGATCCCGGCCAGCACGTGGGCGAGGACCGCTGCGAGCACCCGGTCGGGGCGGGTGCGGCGGGGTGCGCCCGCGGCGATGACGAGCATCGCGGCGGCGCCGATGGTGATCCAGAGCGTGATCCAGGAGTTGTCGTCGGGGGCCATGGTCTCGCTGGAGGCCGCCGCCAGCGCGCTGGCCGGGATCCAGACCGCGAGCGACGACCAGCCCGTGCAGCGGCCCGCGATCGTGCCCGAGGCCAGGGCCGAGGTCAGCGCGATGACGCAGCAGACGAGGAAGGCGATCGTGGGGACCGCGTCGAACCGCGCGGGGTCCTCGCCCCACAGGAGGCTCGCCGCCGACACGATGGCGAAGGTCACGGCCAGGGCGGCGGCGTTGACGCGGAACCGGGCGGGGAGGAGGACCGCGGTGAAGGCCAAGACCGCCAGGACGATCGGGACCTCCCAGTTGAATCCGGCGGGTTGCTCGAGGCGGAGCACCATCGCCCATGCGCCTCCGAGCGCGATGAGCGATGCGGCGAGCGCGGTGCCCGCGGCGACCAGGTACGAGGCGATCCGCAGCGGTTTCCCGAGCGGTTCGCCGACGAGCGGGGCGGCGAGCCGGGCGGCGATGAATGCGGCGAGGTAGGCGCTCAGGTCGGGCGCGTCGAAGGCGACGGTCGCGAACGCGGCGAGGGAGGCGAGGCCGGCGGCCTGCGCGAGCGTGAACCCCCAGGCGCCGTCGCGGGAGCCGATGGTCGCGAACGGGACCACCGCGGCGGCGAGCAGCGCCAGTGAGGGCACGATCAGCTCGGGCGATTCCGAGCGGACGGCGAGCGTCCACGCGCACAGCACGAGCGATCCGGCGGCGGAGGCGGCCACGAGCATGCTCGTGATCGAGACGCGAAGGCGGCGTGCGAATCCGACGCCGACGAGGTTGGCGGCGGCGAGGGCGGCGACGGCCGCGGCGACGGGCGGGACGACCGGGTCGTCGAGACCGAAGGCGGCGCGCAGGCCCGCCGAGCAGGCGGCGACGACGGCGGCGCAGGTGAGGAACCGGGAGGCCCACAGGTCCGAGCGCTCGTAGCGTCCCGGGTAGCGGCCGGTGAGCCACGCGGCGATGCCGAGCGCGAGGGCGATGGCGAGCATGAGGACGACGGCCAGGCCGAGGTCGCTGGCGGCGGCGTAGGCGGCGCCGATCGCGGCGAGCGGGAGCAGGGCCCAGCTCGTGGCGGTGAGCCTGGTGGCGCCGCGGTAGGCCGCGAGGACGGCGAGGACGCCGGCGGTCCAGGCGCCGACCGAGTCGGGTCCGAATTCGGCGCCCGGCGGCCGGTACAGGTAGTAGCCGGCGAGGGTCGTGCACCACAGGGCGAGCGCGCCGAGCGCGGCGAAGGTCTCGGCGGTGGCCCAGAGGCGGTACCGCTTGCACGCGACCGGGATCGCCAGGAGCAGGAGGGTGACGCCGCCGAGGATCGCGGCGCGGCCGCCGTTGCCGAGGTTGCGCCAGGCGACGGCGGTGAAGATGATGATGGCGGCGGCCACGAGGAGCCCGCCGAGGCTCAGCAGGACGGTCTGGACGGTCTTGGATCCGACCTCGCCGCGTTCCTGCGGCGGCCGGGGCGGCAGGTGGCCGGCGTGGACCTGCCCCGGGTGGACGTGGGGGGTGCCGCTCGGCGGGGTGGCGGGGGC
>NZ_WIAO01000062.1:4948-13046 GCF_009451885.1 Glycomyces albidus | reverse complement strand
CGACCGGTCTGGACGACCATCTGCACAGCCTCCGCCTTGAACTGCGGGCTGAACTTCCGGCGCTTCGCGGGCATGGACACGATCCTCTCAAATCAGGATCCGTGTCCAACATCCTTGTTACACCTCAGTCGCTGGTTGCCCTCGCCGCACCGATGTGCCAAGGTCGCAGAACGCGTGTATCACGCGTCTCAGAAAACCAACTGAATAGAAACGCTGCGGGCCGCCCATCCTGATTGGCGTCCGGAGGCGGCCCGCCCCTTACCAGAGAGGAAACCTCCCGTGGTCTCGTTCAGCGTACGCCATGACCCGGTCCCCGCCTCGGTCAAAATCGACCTCGAACTCCACAAGCCCTACCGCACCTGGTTCGGCCTCGGCCGCCTGCGCTGCGAATGGTGCCGCCACACCTGGGGCGCCCACGGCTGCCCCCAGCGCCGCTCCGCCGTCAAACTCCTCGCCTCCTGCATCGGCTCGGACTCCCTCCGCGACGTCCTCACGACCCTGATCGGCTTCTCCTGGGACGGCGGTGCCGCATGAACCCCGAACGCATCGTCCTGGGCCGCTTCACCCTCGAACACCGCCGCATCGAGGTCTACCAACTCGCCGGCGGCCCCACCACCGCCGTCCGCCTGCGCCGCATCACACCCGAACCCGCCGTCGACCTCGGCTACATCAACCGGATCGGTTCCCCGTTCGCGCGACTGCACCTGTACCGGGCCGAGTGGCCCGCGGCGCTGCGCCGCACCGCCCGCGACAAGGCCACCGCGATCTGGCACCACGCCGCCCGCCACGAAGCGGAGGTCGACGGATGACCCTGCGCTTCGCCGACGGCCTGCCCGTCCTCGGCTACCGCGAAGTCGCCGACCGCACCCTCGCCTTCGCCTGGCACTGGCACGAGCCGACCTTCCGCCTCACCTTCACCGAACACACACCGCCCCTGCTCGGCCACGTCACCCACCTCGACTGCCTCCCGCGTTTCGCGGCCGCCCCGGACTACGCCGCCTGGCTCGACGACGAACGCACCCGCGCCGTCCTCGACCGTGCCATCGACCTGTGGCGCCGAAAGGAGCGCGTGTTCCGAGACTGCGAAGGCTGACCGGCCGCGCCGGGCTTTTCCGGGTCAGTGCTCGCGCCTGGCCAGCGACACCACCTCCTCCGGCGTCAGCGCGCTCTTCGGATGGTGGCTGAGGCACATGGGGGTGGTGACGCGCCGGTGCGGTCTGCCCTCGGTCTTGAGGTAGAAGTCGCCCGCTACGAGCTCGGTCACCTGGAGGTCCTTGGCCTGCTTGGCGTCGACCATGTCCTTGACCGCCGCGACCTGCGTCGGGTGGTTGAGGAAGCCCACGAATTGGGTCGCGCAGTTGCCGACGACCTGGTTGTGGACGCCGCGCGGCGCCTGGGTGGCGAACACGAGTCCGAGTCCGTACTTCCGGGCCTGGGAGGCCAGCGCCAACGTGCTCCCGGTGCATGGGGTCATGGCGCCGGACGGCGCGAACGTCTGCGCCTCGTCCATCACGAAGAGGCCGCCGAGCGGCCGGTCGCCCGCGGGATGGCGCTTGATCCAGGCGAACAGCCCCATCTGGAGCTGGTTGACGAAGCCCTGGCGCTGGGCCGCGTCGGGCAGTCCGATGAGGCTCACCACCGAGACCCGGGCCCGTTTCCCTCTGCTCGGCTTGAGGAGTTCACCGGGATCGAGCGGCGCGCCGTCGCCGCCGAACAGCGGGTCGTTGATCTGCGAGGCCCGCAGCGTCTCGGCGACCTTGTGGGCGATCTCGGTCGCCTTCGAGAGGTTGACCACGTCGTCGGGGAAGTCCGCGAGCAGTTGCAGGAACCCTTCGAGTCCGTCGCCGCCGTTGCGGGCGTAGTGCATGAGGCCCTGCCGGATCACCGCCCGAGCCTGCTCATGGCGGTCGGTGTTTCCGGCGACCTTCGCCCGGGGCGCGAGCGCGGCGACCGCGCTGTCCAGCGCGCTCTCGAACTCGTCCTCGTCGTCGATGACCGCGCCGAAGTCCGGCAGCGGCTGGAAGGAGACCGGACGGCCTTTCGCCAGACGCGGCGTCCAGACGACGACCTCGGTGTCGGCGAAGTACGCCGCGGCCTTCTCCGCGTCGCCCAGACTCCAAGCCGCGGGTGGACTCGGCCACGGTTCGCCGAGCCGCGCCAGGTCGTTGTTCGGGTCCAGCACGATCGAGGACACGCCTTGCAGGGCGCACTCCTCGATGAGGCGGCGCAGGACGACGGTCTTGCCGGAACCGGAGCCGGCGAACACGGCCACGTGCTTGCGCAGGCGCTCGAGGTCGACTGATGCGGGAGTACCGTCCTCGAAGCCGCCCAGCGGAAGAGGGTGGGGCATCGGCAGTGTCTCCGGCCCCGGTGGCGGCGGCTCGCCTCCTTGTTCGTCGAAGATGTTGCGCACCAGCGCGGTGCCGCTCATCGGCCGGGTGGCGCACAGCCAAGTCTCGTACTCGGGATGGCGCTCGGCCTCCAACTGCTTCAACGCGGCGCATACGCGCAGTTCCCCGGGGTCGAGGTCGATGACGCGGAGGCCTCGCTTCTGGAGCTCCAGCAGGTTCTGCTGCGCCGTCTCCGTCAGCTCCCACGGCCGGGTGCGCAGCGCGACCGCCACGGCGTCGAGGTCCTGCTCGGCACCGGACTGCTCGAAGAGCCAGTTGAGGCGGGCCTTGAAGGCGACGCCCCGGCCCTGCGCCACGCCTCGCAGGCACCAGCGTCGATCGTCCTGGCGCAGCACGGCGTGAATGCCGTTGAACTTGGGTTTCCGCAGCGGGTGGACGTTCATGGGAGTCCCGGTCTCCGTTGCATACGCCCGGAATCCGGCCACGAGCAGCGGAGGCAGATCGGTGTCCTCGTGCTCATGGCTCAGCGCGCTGGCGACATCCACCTCCCGCAGGATCTGCTCGAAGCGGGCGGCGACCGATTCCGGTTCCCGCACCGGACCCACGCCCGCATCCGGGACGAGTGAGCGCAGCGGCTCGAAGTCGTCCTGGTCGAGGCACCTCCTCGCATGGTCCTGGACGCTGCGGAGGATCTGGCGCGGCGTGTTGAGCAGTTTCTGGTTGAACGCCTCCGGCGCCGCGGGCCAGCCCGCCCACGGTGCCTTGAACTTCACGTCGGCCAGTCGGGCCTCGACATGCCGGGCGATGATCGCCCGAGCGGCGTCGCCGGTGAGGTGCTCGTCGAGCGCGCGCGGTGACCAGAACCTCCCCGGCACCGACTGCAAGGTCGCCGCCTCGAGCCGGCTCCAAGAGCCGGGCAGGCAGGACACCACGGTCAGCGTCCTACGAGACTGTTCGATGAAGTCCATGAGTCCCATCGCGAGGTTGCTCAGCTGGGCGTCGAGGTCGCCATGGGGTGACACGCCGGCCGTATTCAGGTCCGCCTTCTGCACGATCTCGTCGATCTGGTCGATGCAGAACAGGACAGGGCCGACCAGCGAGACCACTTTGGTGAGGGCGAGCAGCACCTCCCGCGGCCGCCGCGTCGCCGGATGGATCCCCCAGCGCTCCCGCCGCCCGGTGCCCACCTCCTCCCTGCACGACAGCCAGTCCTCGGCGATGCCGAGGTCGGCGGGGTTGCGGGAGGACAGCAGGCAGAGTGCGCGCACGACGTCGCGTGCCGTGCCGTCGAGGTAGCCGAACTCCGCGTGGACCGCGGCGACGACCGCGTCCACCGCTTCCGGCGTCGGGTAGTAGTCCTTGATGCCCCAGCGGTGTTCATCGGCGAGTTCGGCGTTCTCCAGCAGCTTCTTGAGGAGCAGCTGGACCTGCTGCCCGTCCTTGCCGGTGCCTTCGGTGAGGCTGAACACGAAGGACAGCAGCGCCGCCGTGGCGAAGTCCTCGTCGCGGTTGACGTCCATCTGCACGAAGAGCCCGCCGCCGCGCTCGAGCGCCATGCGGCCCTCCCGGACCAGGTGCGTCTTGCCTGATCCGGCCTCGCCGTGGACGACGAGCCCGAGCGCCTTGGTGTGCCGGAGCTGCTCCGCCTCCTCCAGGCTCCGCCGCAGCTCCTGGGCGGCATCATGGTTGTGGAGTTCGACGTTCACGTCGGCGTCCTTCCACACGTCCGTGAACTGGACCGTCAAGTCGAGCTTCAGCAGCGCCTCCAGTGCCCGGCGCAGGGACGGATCGAGGCTCATGCGATCGCCATCCAGTGCTTGTCGTCTCCGCCGATGTTCAGCGCCGCGGCCTTGTCGGCCTCAGACAGTGTGCGGCGGTTGGCCTCGGAGGTCAACCTGATCACCCGGCGGCGGAGGAGGAGCTTGAGCGTGTCGTCGAGTTCGCCCCGGTCGATGTTCGGCAGTGCGTCGCGCAGGGCGCGCAGCGGCACCCATGCCCCCGGTCCTTCGGCGAGGTTGCCGTACTCCTTGGCGACGGCGTCGCCGACGGGCGAGTCGAGGTCGCCGCCGATGTCATGGCGGTCCGCGTTGAAGACCGCCTCCGCCGGGACGTGGTTCCGTTGGAGGAAACGGTGAACAGCGTTGAACAGGGCGTACACCACCCGCAGGTTGATCGCGGATTTCGGGTCGGCCGACCCGGCCAGCTCCTCGACCGCGCGCTCACGCCCGGCCGCGGTGAGCTCGTATAGGTACGGCTGCCCTGAGCTGCGGGCGCGCAGGAACGTCAGGTAGCCGGCAGCGGCCAGGTTCTCGCGCTCACCGGCTCCGACGTCGAGACCGAAGCTCGCTTTGAGGGCGGTGTTCGTGACGTCGGTGGGGGGTTCGTGGACCATGAGGGCCAGGAGGATGAAACGTTCGCGCTGGGTCAGTTCGTGCTGCATGGGAGGCGCTCCAAGTCGGGGGGAGGGGACAGGGGTCAGGTGAGCTGTTGGAGGACTCTGGCGAAGTCGTCGATCTCGGCGAGCCGCTCCTGGTCGGGGGGATCGGGGGAGAAGTGGGCCAGTTCGTTCCGGGTGGTGCTGACGAGTTGCAGGGTCCGGAGGAAGTACTCGTGGTCGATGTTCCAGCCGAGCTTTCGCCAGTTGTCGTCGACCTTGAGCATCTCGCGGTACCTGCCCAAGGTCGGTGCCGCGTTCGGCTTGGCCTTGGCCCACTTCGTCAGATACCGCTCGATCACCGCGGGATCCAGGCGCGCCCGGGTCCTATTGCGGATGTGGAGCTCGATGATGCTGATGGTCAGGATCGGCGAATGGAGCGAGACGAACTCCTGAAGCAGGTCACCGACGGTGATGATCCCTGTGGGTCGGCCTTCGTCGCTCGCCACGATCCCGAAGCCGCTCGTGCACAGCTCGTCGACCAGGTCGAGCACCAGGTGGTCGGGCTTGAGCTGCCGGATCGGCTCGCGGGCGTCGGAGACCAGTTCCAGGGGGCCGCGGAGGAAGGCCCTCGTGATGCTGCGTTCGCTGATCGCCCCGCGAAGAACGCCGTTGTCGTCCACGACCGCGAGCTGTGAATAGTCCTTGCGCGTCATGGCGGTGATCGCCTTGGAGATCGGCTCGGTCTTAGCGACGCATTCGACCCGCTGGCTCGCACCTTTGAGATGTCCGACCCTGAGTGCACCCTCTGCGCTCGGCTCAGTGTCGTCCTCTGCGGTTGTTGAGGCGGCCGGTATCAGGGTGACTTGACTTTCGGCCCAGACTTCGGTGAACGGAGGATCCGTGGTGAGTCCGTATCGGGTCAGATCCGTCTGTACTTGTTCTACCGTCTCAGGAGTCCGTCTGGATTCACCCCACCATGCGAGCAGGTCGCGGACACCGATCACTACGGGAGGACGGTTCGGCTGAGCGGCTTTTTCAAGGAGTTCTTCAAGGCGATTCGGGACGGCGGCAGCTGCGTTGAGTGACTCATCGGATGCCATCGGTCAAAGCTAACGCAGTTCGAGTGTGTGCGGGGATCCGCATTCAGAGTCGGATATCCGACAGAAAAGCGCTTTCTCCATCGTGGGGGATACCCGTCCCCCTGATCGCTGGTTAATTTCAGCCAATGTCAAAGGTTGACCCCCGCAACCGGAGCCGAATCGTCCGAATCATGTGCGGCGAAGAGGACTACGACGGCAAAGGCACTCCCGCAGAGCAGGCCCGCCGGTACCGGCATGAAGTACTTGTTCCAGAAGCCCTGCGCCGCATAGAGAGACAGGCTTCCCTTGAGGATCACGGTCCGGTGGACCTGCTCGTGAGCCTCTCGGGATTCTCTCCCGAGACTACGATCTTCGCCGCGGCCTTCCTGCGGCCCAAGGAGCTGCTGGTCCTGGTCTCCCACTCCGCGCGCGAGGGCATCGACTTCATCCGGGAGCACGTCGAGCTTCCCGCGTCGCACGTCGAAGTGCGGCGTGTGGACCCGCTCGCTCCGGTCGACCTCTACGAACGGATTCGGAACGCGGTCGACGACTACAAACGGTTCAACGGCGTCCCCAACCCGACAGTGGTCATCGACATCACCGGTGGGAAGAAGTCCATGTCCGCCGGCGCGGCCTTGGCCGCGACCCAGCTCGACTCGCGCATGTGCTACATCGACGGCGACTTCAACCCCGAGATCCGGCAGGCGGAACCCGGTACCGAGCGCCTCGTGATGCTCGACAACCCGACCAAGCTCTTCGGGGACCGCCAGCAGGAGTCCGCGGAGGTCGAGTTCGGGCACGGCGCGTTCGACGCCGCGTACCGGCGGTTCGAGACCATCGCCCAGACCTCCCCGACACCGGCGCGAGCCCGATTCGGCTGCGACCTGTCCGACCTCTACATGGCATGGAGCGACCTCGAATTCGATCGCCTCGGCAAGGCCGTGAAGACGATGCGGACGCGGCTGAACGACGCCTCCTCCC
The DNA here is from genome assembly GCF_009451885.1 of Glycomyces albidus. Taxonomy (GTDB): domain Bacteria; phylum Actinomycetota; class Actinomycetes; order Mycobacteriales; family Micromonosporaceae; genus Glycomyces; species Glycomyces albidus. Next base: position 6,258 of record NZ_WIAO01000062.1, on the reverse strand, counting down.
GCTGCGACCCGCAGACCGAGCGCCGTCTCCGCGTGCAGCTCGACTTCCTGGACGGACTGGCCCGCCGGCGCGAGGGCGAGCCGCTCGCCCTGACCTTCTACCTGCTGGGGAAGCACTACGAGGAGCACGGGCGCCGCGACTTCGCCGCTCTGCTCTACTACCGGATGCTGGAAAGCCTCTTCGAGATGCGACTCTCGGACCACGGCATCTCGCCGTCGAAGCCCGACTGGGCCAAGGCCGACCAGGACCCGGAGGCCTTCATCGAACGGTATCGGAACCTGTCCGAATTGGTCTTCAACCGCGAGTTCCGCGGCATGCCGTTCAAGGTCGGCATGGTCGAGTCCGCACTCCTGCTGCAAGTCTTGAACGATCCGATGCTGCCGCTGTTCGGGCTCGACCAGACCAAAGCGCTGCGACACCTCCGCTCGATGAGCGACGCGCGCAACGCCTCGGTACTGGCGCACGGCAAGACCACCGTCTCAGCCGAGGTCACCGAGAAGCTCGGCAGCTTCGCCCTCCGGGCGTTGCGGGCCTACTGGCGACTTGTGCACGGTGATGACAGGGTCGACGACCGCATTGTCGAGCTGCGTTTCGTGGACAGCATATGAGCGGTGCCCTCGAACTTCCGTCGAGCTGGCGGGAAGAGCTCGAACGACGGCAGCGAGAGCAACTGCGCCCCGACCTCGTCCTGACCCGCTCGAAGCACTCCGATTGGAACCCCTCGTACACGGAAACCGAGGTCAAGCATGACTCCAGCAAGGGGCCTGGTTGAGCCGCGGACGCCGAGGCGGCGATTACGAACTCGGCGGCACGCTCTTCAAACTGGAGCTTCGACTCCGCGCGTCGAAACACGACCCCATTCGAAAGGTCGCGGTCATCCACCGCCTCAGCGAGTTCAATGGCGTCCCGCCGACCATGAGGATGAAACCGACCATTGAGTTCACGCTCTTCTCGAGCCAATGGCCGTGCGATCTCGAGGACCTGTACCGAGCGCTTCGCCGCCACGAGCGGGCGCGAAAGCGTCTGACCAGCCCGGGAAGCCAGCCCCACCTGACGTTACAAGCAGATCCCAGCGCGTCGGCGGCCCGAGAGCTCAAAGAGCTGAACATGGTCTTCGAAGTGCTCACCGAGCGCACTGACCGCCAGCGCCCCTGGCGCTCGCCGGGCGTCGTTCTTCCCGGCGGCGGTCACCGCTGGAATAGCCGAGCTCGAACATGGGATGAGAAGGTTGGAGAGAAACGAGTCGCGGGGGGGGGGGGGGGGGGCCCCCCCCCCCCCCCGGCGAATAGGGGGTGAAAGACGCGAAAGGT
>NZ_WIAO01000062.1:0-4938 GCF_009451885.1 Glycomyces albidus | reverse complement strand
CGGCTTCTGCTTTGGTGTGCCCCCCCCCCCCCCCCCCCGAGACCGCCCCCCCCCCCCCCCCCCCCCCGCGACTCGACTGGTCATTTGCAGGGATCATCGAGGCTTATGGAAACCTGTTTCCCCAGGTTACGGCCCTGCATGGCCGCCTAGCGGCTGTAGCGCCCACCAAAACGGCTTCACACGTCGTCGAAGAACGATGAACTAAGTTCAGCCCGTCTCGCTCAAGCCCGGTACTACTCTCGAAGCAATTCGTCGATTTGTTCAAGTTTCGCTTCGACGAATGAAGCCGACTTGACGCTTTTGGTCCTTCGGTATATCAACAAGGCTTCCTGGAGAAAACCTCGTGCGGCCGTAAAATCTGATTGCTTAAACGCGAGAAGCCCTAGGCCTTCGAGTGCAGACGAATGGGTTTTGAACGCTCGAGCCCTCGGAGCGTAGGCTAGGGACTCGTGGAACTTTGCCCGTGATTCATCAAATCGCGCTTGTCGAAGCAGAAGATAGCCTAGTCTGCAAAGAATATGACCTGCACAGTAGGGATCATTGGCGGAATCGAAATTTGCCTTTGCTTCCACGAGGCAGGCCTCAGCCTCGGAATAGTTCTTCATCGTGATTGCTATGGCACTGCAATCCTGAAGTGCCCCACCGCCACAATGTGCGTCATGGACTGAGGCAAATTGCCTCGCGGCATTGTAATAGCTTTCATAAGCTTCATGTAGGAGTTTCTGATCGGAATAAATCGAACCGAGTATGTTGTAGGTCTCTCCGCAACGATGGTTATCGCCCATTGAACTAGACAGGTCTATCGCGGAACGCAAAAGTTCAATTGACTCAGAATATTCTTCTCTATCCGCCAAGATCCGGGCAACCATCTGGATTGCGTTTACGGTGCCTCCTGGTGATCCTCCCTTTCTGTATTCAGCGGAGGAAGCGCGGAAGTATGATTCGGCAGAGGATTGGTCGTTCTCTCGGGCTGCTAGTTTGCCGAGGGCATATAGAGTGTTCGCATGAACTGTGGGTGCACCCTCGCTATCTCTGACTGTTAGCTCAGCTTCCTGATAATAGGCCTTAGCTCCTTCGATATCCCCCCGCTTCAGGGAGAAATCTCCGAGACGTAGCAGCGCATCGGCATACCCGGTAATGTTTCCAATTGCGCTATTTCGCTCTGCGGCGTGCTCAAGGTGACTTCTAGCTTGCTCAGTGTCCCCCTGCTCAAGAGCCGCATATCCAAGACCTTGGAGGGCATGCGCTGCGTCGTGTGCATTGCCGACCTCTTCAAATATATCGGCTGCTTGGCGGAAATAATCACTGGAAGCCTGATGCTCTCCAAGTTTCGACGCAATATCGCCTAGACTATGAATTGCACGAGCTTGGTTCGGCCGATCATCTAGGCGTTCGAAAGCGCTGCGAGCGATATTCAACCGCTCCTTAGCTGCGGGATAGTCGCGTCTCTTTGCACAAATTCTGCCGAGTTCGAGTTGCGCGCGCGCATAATCTCGAATATTCCCATCCCGCATGAAGCTGTCAGACGCGTGTTGTAGAACAAGATCAGCATCAACCCATCGTCCATACGAGCTAAAGATAACTCCAAGCATGGCGGCAAAAACTGCGTTAGGTCGCCTAGTACTTGAAAGAGCGGAATCTCGTGCACTATCGCCCTCGACCTGGATCCATTCAACTAGGTCGTTGACCGAGCTGATCTTCAATCGATAATGAGAGATCAGGTCTCGCTGGAAAATCCGAATCTCGTCTTCAAGCTCGGCTTGGAAGTTGGCATAGGTGCGAATGGCGTCATGGGCCCTGAACGAGCGAAGCTCCGGTGTGTCGCTGTATTCATGATGATGGCGCACGACAAGTCCGAAATCAATCAGTTCGTCGACGACTTTGATTGCTTCTCGTAGGTCACAGCCGATTAGAGCCGACAGTGTTTCCATCGTCAATGACGTCCCAGGATGTGACCCAAGAGCCCGAAGCGCAAATTTCTGATCCTCCGTCAGATATCGATATGATCCATCTAGACGCTCAAATTGAGCACGCTGTGTTTCGCTCTGAAAACTTTGAGTGCTGGCTGAGAGTTCTTCAAGCAATTCTGTTATAGATCTCTTTCCACTATTAATTTGTCTTGCATGGGCATCGATCAGAACTGGAAGGTGCATGTCCAGAGATGTCAGCTTCTCTAGGTCCTCTTCAGAATAACTACTCGAACCGGTTATCGACCTAAACATTTCTATGGATTCTGTCGAACGCATCACGTCAAGTTTAACTGTGGCGCTTGAGGCAACCTCTATAGGTTTTCGCGTAGTAATGATTGTCCGACAGTTCGGCTGTGTTATCAGGATGGGCTCGATTTGACTAATTTCGGAAACGTTATCCCAAATGAGAAGGAGACTTTGATTGGTAGTTAGCTGGCGCCACAACGTCGACAAGGAGATGCTGTCGAGTTTGTTTACTTGATCTACCGAAACGGACTCGCAGATTACAGGAATTATCGAACGCAGTGCGGTCATTGAATCGATTGGAGTCTTGGTAGCATGAAAGGAATGAAAATTGAAGTAGATCCGACCATCCTGGAACTTATCTACATTCCTGTCTCCGTATGCTACGCACAGGGCTGTCTTTCCAACTCCGCTTATTCCAGTGATGACGGTTATTGGAAAGTTGCCCGTTTGTTCCAGCTTGTGCATGGCTTCCGGTCTATCGATGAACCCTGCGGTCGTGCGCTCTGGGTCCCAGTATTCATTTGTTATCTTAGGTGCCAGTGTTGAGTGAGCTGAATGTATGTGCAGGTTCTCTACCTTTGCGGCCTGAACAAAGGTTCCAATTTCATTCTTGTGAAATTCGGAGTCGATTTTTTGATTGAGAGAACTGGGAGATCTCTCGACTCGAACTTTGAGTGAGTTGATTAGGAAATCCATCCACAGCGATTGCAGTATGCGTGCCCCTCGGGTGGCTTCCAGTTGAATCCTCTCTAGAATTGTTTGACAGATCATCGCAGTAAGCGGATGGTCATTGATAATTTCTGTGGGGAGTCCGTCGGTATCAATAGGAGATTCAATTTCTGATACCCAAATTCTCACGGAATTGGTAATGTCGTCTAGGGCAGTTCCATCAACAAGTGGCAATTCGGCTGAATCTCGTTCAAACAGTGCAGCCTTGGTTGATATTCTCATTTGATGATCGTTGACGTAGAATTGTTCTACTGCGTGGGATGTTGCGTCGATGACGACTGCTTTTAGGGCGCTCAGAACTTCGGGTGCATCCCCCCTGCGAACCGTCCGCTGCTGGAGAGCTTTGAGCGTTCGGTCGGCGAGCTTCTTCCCAATCCAGGTCGAGATTGCTGCGCTGATGGAATCCATTTAATCTTCCCACGGCCTACAGTTGACCCGGAGATTATAGCCGGGAGGAACGGGACTGTGGGATCCACTGGTTTGAGGCTGGCGACATCTCCGACTTGATGTTCATTGTTGCCTGTGGGTTTACTGAGCCTCAGGATGCTCAGCTTCCTAATTGAATTCTTTGCGCCCAACGCCGCCATCAAATCGATCCCGTTCGGGAAGGCGGTCAACGGGCAGCCAGTTTTTTTTGGGGTACGGCTCGGGATCTCTTCGAGGGCTTTGAGCTGGGGCGCTTCCGTCGCTGATGCGAAGTTGGAGTTTGGGAACGCCTCCACTAGGCCCTTCTCGCCGACCTCGACGCGCTTGGAGATCGACTGGTCCGGAGTCTGTCTCAACGGCTCCCATGGCGTGTGCCAAGACCTGGACGATCAAACCGGCCCGTCTCAGGTAGATCGAGGACGGCCTGGTTCCAAGCACCATGTCGCTTGCGACGTGAGCGGGATCCCGCTCACGATCGCTGGCAAAGTGCCCGACATCGAAGCTGCGACCGACCTGGTCAAGATCATCGGATCGGTGCCCGGAAGAGTCGGTCGGCTCCGCCTCTAGTCCGACACGGCCCTGACCAATGGCAGGTACGGCTCGGCAGTTTTTCCCGAATGACTGCACGCCAGGCGTATCGCCTCGGTCATTTCACAGTGAGGGATTCAGAAGAACATCGGACCTGGCATGATCCGCTGGGGGAGCAAGTCATCGCGCGGGCTGCGATGCGTCCGTCTTACAGGTAGGTGGCTCCGCCGAAGGTGGCCGGCGTCAGGCATCCCAGAGCGAAGTACTCGAGGAGGTCGGAGTCGGTGAGGTTCTCGGTGTGGCGAGCTAGCCAGTCGCCTGAATCCGCCGCTTCTAGGAGCTTTACCCCCATCGACTTCGCGCCGATGTGGGCTCCGAAGCCTGTGGCAGCGTCGGTCAATGCGTTGATCTGGGGTTTAGCGCGAAGAAGCGTGTACCCGCAAATGTCCAGGTCATCTTGAATGTTGTCGAGGCTTCGGGCAAGCGTCAGCATGTGCCGCTCCTTGTCGGATAACGGGAGTGAGGCGGGCGCGACAGGTTGGAGGAACCAAGGTCAGCCGCCGCCGCGCCCGCGTGCTGGGGGCGGGGCACGCCGCCCACCCGGCGTGCCCCGCAGAAGAGGAAAGTTAGAGACGGCCTTCGGCCGTGGCTTGGGTCAGGATCGATTCCGATTCACGGCGCCAGCGGCGCTTACGGCCTTCAGGTGTTGACTTCCAGCCGGGGCGGGGTGCCAGACCGCAGAGGTGTCCGTTCTCGTGGAGGAGATCGGCTACCGGAGTCAGCCCGCCGGACACGTTGATGACGCTGAGGACCGCGTGCTCAGGTGCGAGTGTCGGTTCGACGGCGAATCGGAAGCCGTCAAGGTTGAAAGTGCCGAGGACGCTGGAGGGGAGTTCGGCTTTGGGCGCTAGATGTATTGCCCTGTGAGGTTGTGGACGCGGGTGGCGGGTGGTTTGCCTCCGAGTGCGGTGTGGGCGCGGTGATGGTTATACCAGTGCAGCCATGTCGGGAGAGCTGCTCGTCGCTCGTGTTCGGACCG
>NZ_WIAO01000061.1 GCF_009451885.1 Glycomyces albidus | reverse complement strand
CGGGGCGGGTGCCGGCGCGCCCGCGGGCAGGACGCGGGTCTGGTCGGTCGCGTGGCCTTGCGGGGCCGGGTGTGCGGCCGGGTACGGGACCTGCTGGTGCCCGGACGGCGCGGCCGCCGGGGCGGCGGGTGCGGCCGGGGGCAGGCTCGGCTCGGGTTCGGGGTGCTCGGCGGCGGCGTGCCCTTGCGGCAGGCCGTCAGACGCTTCGGACCGGGTCTCCGGGGGGCGCTCGGACGGCGCCGCCTCGGAGAGTGCCGCCTCGGACGGTGATGCCGGGGCGGGAGGTGCGGCGGGCTCGCTATCAGGGGCCGGCTGCGCGGCCTGGGGATGCGCGGCCCGGGGGTGCGCGGCCCGGGGGTGCGGAGCCCCGTCGGGGCCCTGCGGTTCGGTCCCCTCGGGGCCCTCGGTGCTCTCAGTGTTGCTCATGTATGGCAGCATGCAGGCCCCAGCTCTCGGCCCGCTGCGAAAACGCCTTAAAACCCTTTAATGATGATCGTTGCGGACGCACTGGTCAGACGGGTCGGGTCGGTGCTGGTCCCGGAAGAGCGGGGACGCGGACCTCAGAGATTCCCAAGGATTCGGTCCGGCGCCGGGGCCTCGGGGTCGTCGGTCGGCTCGGCGGCGAGCCGGACCGTGAACGTGGTGCCCTCGCCGGGCCGGGACGCGACCTGGACGGTCCCGCCGTGGGCTTTGACGATGGCCGCGACGATCGCGAGGCCGAGGCCCGAGCCGGGGTGGACGACCGCGTCGGAGCGGAAGAACCGCTCGAAGACCCGGTCGGCCGTCTCCTGCTCCATGCCGGGCCCGTCGTCGGCGACGGTGAGCAGGACCGTGCCGTCCTCGGAGGCGAGCTCGACGCGCACGTGCGTGCCCGCGGGCGTGTGCCGCAGCGCGTTCGACAGGAGGTTGTCGAGGACCTGCCGCATCCGGGCGCGGTCGGCGGCGACGACCGTGGCGGCGCCGGGCGCGCACGCGAAGCTGAACTCGTGGTCCTCGGCCATGACGGCGTGCGCGGTGACGGCCTCGTGCGCGAGCGGCGCCAGGTCCACCGGCTCGGTCTCGACCGGGCGCTCCTGGCCGAGGCGGGCCAGGTGCAGCAGGTCGCCGACGAGCAGGCCCATGCGCTTGGCGGCCTCCTCGATCTGGCGGATGTAGTGCTGCCGGTCGGCCTCGGGCATCTGCGGGTTCGCGCGCACCAGCTCGGCGTAGCCGCGCACGCTCGTCAGGGGCGTCCGCAGCTCGTGGGAGGCGTCGGCGATGAACTCGCGCATGCGCTCCTCCGAGTCGTGCGCGCGCTGCTCGGAGTACTCGCGGGCGCGGAGGGCCCCCTCGACCTTCGTGAGCATCGAGTTGATGGCGCGGCCGACGCGGCCGACCTCGGTGGCCGGGTCGTGCTCGGGCACGCGGCGCGAGTAGTTCCCGGCGGCGATCATCGCCGCGGTGTTCTCGATCTGCCGCAGCGGCGACAGGCTCGCGCGGACCAGGCCCACGCCGATCGCCGCGAGCCCCGCGAGCACGCCCGCGCCGATGAGCAGGTCGACCCACACGAGCCCGGCGACGGTCTTGTCGAAGTGCGCGAGCTTGTACGAGAGCACGTAGTACGCGTCGGGCTGGAGGTTGTGCTCCTCAGGGTCGTAGTCGGGGTCGTTCGTGCCGACCTCCGAGCCGGGCAGGCCCAGGACCCGCCAGCGGGTCATGCCGTCGGCCGAGAGGGCCGTGAACGCCTCGCCGTCGGCCCTGACCAGGTCGTCGTAGTCGAACACCGGGTAGTCGGGGCGGTCGGTGGGCCGGTCGAGGCGGTTGCCCTCGCCGTAGAGGACGCTGAAGAGGTACTGCTGGGGCCGCAGGCCCGGCGTGTCGTCGGAGTCCTCGATGTTGTCGGGGTCGAAGGTCTCCGGGCTCCAGGACAGGAGCTGGGTCTCCAGCTCCTCGTCGACCGTGCCGAGGAAGTAGGAGTGCAGCGCCAGGATCGTCGAGACGCTGATGAGGCTGAGCGAGCCCGCCACGAGGACGAGCACGGCGGCGGTGAGCCGCACCCGGAGCGGGGTGCGGTCCCACTTGTCGCGGACGCCTTCCAGGACGCGCGGTGCGCTCAACGATGCTGCTCCCGCAGGACGTAGCCGATGCCCCGGAGGGTCTGGATGAGTTTCGGCTCCCCGGTGTCGACCTTGCGGCGCAGGTAGGAGACGTAGGACTCGACGATGCCGTCGTCGCCGCGGAAGTCGTAGCGCCACACGTGGTCGAGGATCTGCGCCTTCGACAGGACCCGCCCGGCGTTGATCATGAAGTACCGCAGCAGCTTGAACTCGGTGGGCGAGAGCTGCACGGCCTTGCCGGCGCGCCACACCTCGTGGGTCTCCTCGTCGAGCTCCAGGTCGGCGTACTGGAGGCGCGAGGGCCGCGGGAGCTCGCCGGACGAGCGGCGCAGGACCGCGCGGATGCGGGCGACGACCTCTTCGAGCGCGAACGGCTTGGTGATGTAGTCGTCGCCGCCGACCGACAGGCCGGTGACGGTGTCGGCGGTGTCGTCGCGGGCGGTCAGGAAGAGCACCGGCGTGTGGTCCGAGCCCGAGCGCATCCGCCGCACCACCTCGAAGCCGTCGAAGTCGGGCAGGTTCACGTCGAGGACGACCAGGTCGGGGCGGTGCCTGGCGATCGAGCGGAGCGCCTCGTCGCCGGTGCCGACGGCGTGGACGGCGAACCCGGCGTACCGCAGCGACGTGGCGAGCAGCTCGCAGATGTTCTCGTCGTCCTCCACGACCAGGAGGGTCGCTTCGGTCTCGGCGCTCGGCTGGCTGGTCGAAAGCGGCATGGCCTCATCTTCAGGGTCGGGGCGGGCCGGTCGGCGCGCGAGCCGGTGCTCCGCAGGTCGCAGGTGATGCGAAGCATACGCCCGAGGCCGGGGCGCGCCAAGCGGCTGCGGCGGGCCCCACGCGGCCGCGGCGGTGACGCACCGCACCGGGACGAGACACGTTCGTGTGACCTTTTTCGGAACTGTGCGTGGCTATGCGGGAATCTGGCGCGCGCGAGCTGTCCTGCGCCGTGGCCGTCGGATAGACTTTGTGCTCCAGCCGAGTACGGCAGGTGTGCTCGGGCAAGGATCCCAACAGGGGCGAGGATCGCAATATGACGCTGTCTATCGAGACCGCCACAACCGACACCGGTGTCGTCACCGTCGAGCTTGCCGGCGAGGTCGACTACGCCACGGCGCCCCAGATCCGCGAGACGATCACCAACGCCCTCGAGGCCGGCGGGGCCACCGCCATCCGCGTCGACGTCGCCAAGGTGACGGTCCTCGACTCCACCGGCATCGGCACCATCGTGGTGGCCTACCGCATCGCCCGCGAGATGGGCGTCGTGCTGGCCGTCGTCAACCCCAACCGCTTCATCACCCGCCTCTTCACCGTCGTCGGCGCCGAAGAGCTCCTCGAAGAGCCCACCGAGACGTTCTCCGGCAAGGAGCGCAGCGCGGCCGGATAGGCCCGCGGACAGGAGGTGTGGTGAACGAGACGTTCACCCGCATCCACCTGCTGCGCAGCGCATTCGCCCCGGTCCGAGTGATCGGACCCGCAACGGCGTTGCCGGTACGACACCAGCTCCTCCCCCCGGTTACCCTTGAGTCCGGGGACTGCCGTCCCCGTCCACGCAGCGTCAAAGAAGAGGCGATTCAGTCGTGTCGAGTGCGACTCCGGGCAATCCGTTGACCGATTTCGGTGCCAATGAGTGGCTGGTCAACGAGATGTATGAGCGTTACCGCGAAAATCCCGACAGTGTGAGCGCCGGCTGGCGCGAGTTCTTCGGGGGCGATCCGACGACCACGCAGCTCAGCGACGAGAACGGGGCGAAGCGGGCCGCCCCGGTGCAGGCGGAGGCCGCACCGGCCCCGGCCGCGCCCGAGCCGGCCCCCGAGCCCGCCCCTGCGCCGAAGCCGGAGCCCGTCGCGGCCGCCCCGGCGAAGCCCGAACCCGCCCCCGCCGCTGCCGTGGCACCCGAGACCGAGAAGGCGACCCCCGTGAACGAACCCGGCGCTGAGCAGACCCACGGCTCCGCAGGCGTGGTGACCAAGCCGCTCAAGGGCATCGCCGCCAAGGTGGCCCAGAACATGGACGCCTCCCTGGAGATCCCGACGGCCACCTCGGTCCGCGCGGTCCCCGCGAAGCTCCTGTTCGACAACCGGATCGTCATCAACAACCACCTCAAGCGCGGCCAGGGCGGGAAGGTCTCCTTCACGCACCTCATCGGCTACGCGCTGGTGCAGGCGGTCAAGGCCCACCCGGGCATGAACGCGTCCTACAAGGTCGTCGACGGCAAGCCGCAGCTCGTCACGCCCGAGCACATCAACCTCGGCCTCGCGATCGACCTCGCCAAGCCCGACGGGACCCGCACGCTCGTCGTGCCGTCCATCAAGCACACCGAGACCATGGACTTCCGCGAGTTCTGGCAGGCGTACGAGGACCTGGTCCGCAAGGCCCGCAACAACAAGCTCACGATGGAGGACCACGCCGGGGCGACGCTCACGCTGACGAACCCGGGCGGCATCGGCACCGTCCACTCCGTCCCGCGGCTGATGAAGGGCCAGGGCCTCATCGTCGGCGTCGGCGCCATGGAGGTGCCCGCCGAGTTCGCCGGGGCCTCCGACGAGACCCTCTCCGACCTGGGCGTCTCCCGGATCATGACCGTGACGTCGACGTACGACCACCGGATCATCCAGGGCGCCGAGTCCGGCCAGTTCCTGGCCACGCTCCACCGGCTGCTGCTCGGCGACGACTTCTTCGACGAGGTCTTCCGCTCGCTGCTCATCCCGTACGAGCCGGTCCGCTGGGTCCGCGACGTGTCGAAGACCCACGAGGGCCAGATCGACAAGAACGCCCGGGTCATCGAGCTCATCCACGCCTACCGGGTCCGCGGCCACCTGATGGCCGACACGAACCCGCTGCACTACGAGATCCGCCGCCACCCCGACCTCGACATCCTGTCGCACGGCCTCACCCTGTGGGACCTGGACCGGACCTTCCCCGTCGGCGGCTTCGCGGGCCAGCAGCGCATGAAGCTCCGCGACATCCTCGGCGTCCTGCGCGACTCCTACTGCCGGCGCATCGGCGTGGAGTACATGCACATCCAGGACCCGGAGGAGCGCTCCTGGCTCCAGCGGCGCATCGAGGTGCCGTTCGAGAAGCCGAAGGTCGAGGAGCAGAAGCACATCCTCGGGCGGCTCAACGCCGCCGAGGCGTTCGAGACGTTCCTCCAGACGAAGTTCGTGGGCCAGAAGCGGTTCAGCCTCGAAGGCGGCGAGTCGCTCATCCCGCTGCTCGACCGGATCCTCAACGAGGCCGCCGGCGCCGAGCTCGACGAGGTCGTCATCGGCATGCCCCACCGCGGGCGCCTGAACGTCCTGGCGAACATCGTCGGCAAGAAGCTCTCCAAGATCTTCACCGAGTTCGAGGGGCACATCGACCCCAAGAGCATCGGCGGCTCCGGCGACGTCAAGTACCACCTGGGCATGACCGGGAAGTTCACCTCCCCGGACGGCAAGGGCGAGACCACGGTCTCCCTGTGCGCCAACCCGTCCCACCTCGAGGCCGTCAACCCGGTCCTCGAAGGCGTCGTCCGCGCCAAGCAGGACCGCCTGAACCTCGGCGAGGACGGCTTCACCGTCATGCCGGTCGCCATCCACGGCGACGCCGCGTTCGCCGGCCAGGGCGTGGTCGCCGAGACCCTGAACCTGTCGCAGCTTCGCGGCTACCGCACCGGCGGCACCGTCCACGTGGTCGTCAACAACCAGGTCGGCTTCACGACCGCGCCGACCCACTCGCGGTCGAGCCTGTACTGCACCGACGTCGCCCGCATGATCCAGGCGCCGATCTTCCACGTCAACGGGGACGACCCCGAGGCCGTGGCCGAGGTCGCCAAGCTCGCGTTCGCGTTCCGCCAGCAGTTCCGCAAGGACGTCGTCATCGACATGGTCTGCTACCGGCGCCGCGGCCACAACGAGGGCGACGACCCGAAGATGACCAACCCGCAGATGTACCAGGTCATCGACGGCAAGCAGTCCGTCCGCAAGCTGTACACCCGCGCGCTCATCGGCCGCGGCGACATCACCATGGAGGACGCCGAGGAGGCGCTCGCGGACTACCAGGCCCAGCTCGAACGGGTCTTCCGCGAGACCAAGGAGGCCCTGGCCGGGCAGACCGGCCCGCTGCCGTGGCGCCACCAGCCCGAGCCGGTCGCCGACATCGACACCTCCGTCGACGCCGAGACGATCGCGATGATCGGCAAGGCCCACACCACGCTCCCCGACGGGTTCACCCCGCACAAGGCGGTCCGCAAGGTCCTCGAGAAGCGCAGCGAGATGTCCACTTCGGGCAGCGTCGACTGGGCGTTCGCCGAGACCCTCGCGTTCGGCTCGCTCCTCATGCAGGGCAAGGCGGTCCGCCTCGCCGGCCAGGACTCGCGCCGCGGCACCTTCGTGCAGCGCCACGCGGTCGTCATCGACCAGGCCACCGGCGAGGAGTACACGCCGCTGGCGCACCTGGGCGAGCGCACCTCGAAGTTCTTCATCTACGACTCGCTGCTCAGCGAGTTCGCCGCGCTCGGCTTCGAGTACGGCTACTCGGTGGAGAACCCCGAGATGCTCGTGGCGTGGGAGGCCCAGTTCGGCGACTTCGTCGACGGGGCCCAGACCATCATCGACGAGTTCATCTCCTCGGGCGAGGCCAAGTGGGGCCAGCACTCCGGCGTGACCCTGCTGCTGCCGCACGGCCACGAAGGCGCCGGCCCGGACCACACCTCCGGGCGCATCGAGCGGTTCCTGCAGCTGTGCGCCGACGAGAACATGCGCGTGGTCAACTCCACGAGCCCGGCGAACTACTTCCACCTGCTGCGCCGCCAGGGCCTCGACCCGGTCAAGAAGCCCCTCGTGGTCTTCACGCCGAAGTCGCTCCTGCGCCACAAGGCCGCCGTCAGCCAGCTCGACGAGTTCACCAGCGGCCGCTTCCGCCCGGTCCTGACCGACCCGGCGCTCGCTTCGGGCGAGATCCGGCCCGAGAACGTCAAGCGCGTCCTCCTGTGCTCCGGCAAGGTCTACTACGACCTCGCCGCGGCCCGGACCGCCCGCGGCGTCACCGACACCGCGATCCTGCGGGTCGAGCAGCTCTACCCGCTGCCGGCCGAGGAGCTCAAGGCCGCGCTCGGCGCGTTCCCGAACGCCGTCGAGACCGCCTGGGTCCAGGAGGAGCCGGCGAACCAGGGCGCGTGGTCGTTCATCGCGCTCAACCTGCTCGAGCAGCTCGGCGGGGTCCACCTGCGCCGCATCTCGCGCCCCGCCGCGGCCGCGCCGTCCACCGGCTCGCCCAAGGTCCACGACGTCGAGCAGCAGGCGCTCATCGACGTCGCGATCCCGCAGCCGCAGTAAGCGACTGACGCAACGAGACCCGGAAGGGGGAGGCCGTCGGCCTCCCCCTTCCGGCGTTCTCGGGGGCGCTGTAAGTCGGGGACGTTTCCACAACGTTGCAGAAGATAGCGTTTTCTATTCGTCCGCACTCTTGACTCGATGGATGAGAACGGTAACAATGGCTCCACGGCCCGCCCCTCACCCGGGCCGCAACGACAAAGATCACATTGGAGTGATGCATAGATGCCGAACCATCCCTCGCCACCTGGGTCCCTCTCCAGGCGGGCACTCCTCACCGGCACGGCCGCGGCCGCCGGGATCGGCCTCGCCGGGTGCGGGTCGGTCAGCGGCGGTCTGAGCGGCAAGACCCGCGTCAAGCAGTGGAACCTCCTGGCCGGCGCCGACGGCGCGGTCATGACGGAGATGCACGACCAGTTCTCCTCCGAGCACTCCGACATCGAACTCGAGGCCACCACCTTCGGATGGGGCACGCCGTTCTACACCCGGCTCGTCATGGGCGCCTCCGGCGGCAACGCCTCCGACATCGCCACCATCCACCTCTCGCGGCTCAAGAGCGTCTCACCCGCCACCCTCCTCGACCCGATCACCGTGGACGAGCTCCAGGCGCACGGACTCGACCCCGCCGACTTCCCCGAGAAGATCTGGGAGAAGTGCTTCGTCGACGACGAGCTCTACGCCATCCCGATCGACACGCACGCCCTCGTCAACTACTACAACCGGACGATGTGCGAGCAGATCGGCGCCCTCAACCCCGACGGCACGCTGCTCGAGACCACCAGCGTCGAGGAGTACTTCGACCTCCTCCGCGCCGCCAAGGAGCTCACCGGGCAGTACGGCACCTCCCTCGACACCCTCGGCGGCTGGCGCCAGTTCTGGGCCTGGTACCGGCAGGCCGACGGCGAGATGACCTTCACCGACGGCGACTACGAGATGGACGACGACAAGGCGCTCCAGGCCATCGAGGTCATGTACCGCATGGCTGAGGAAGGGCTGTGCCCCACCTTCGCCGACGGCGGCCAGTGCGCCGCCAACTTCGAGAACGGCTCCGCCGCGTTCGTCCAGGTCGGCAACTGGGAGATCAACCGCTTCCGCGCCTTCAACGAGGCGCAGGGCCTCGACTTCTCGATGACCGAGATGCCGAACTTCTTCGGCAACCGCCGCACCCAGGGCGACTGCCACTCCTACGTCCTCCCCCGCCACAACAGCTGGGACCCCGAGGTCCGCGAGGCCACCATCGAGTACGCCTCCTGGATGCTCCAGCACAGCTTCCGCTGGGGCGAGGGCGGCGGCCACACCCCGGCCTACCTGCCCGTCACCGAAGGCGCCGAGTACCAAGCGCTGCAACCCAACGCCGAGTACTCCGGAGTCGTCCAGAACGTCCAGTTCGACCCCGACGCGTGGTTCTCCGGATCGGCCGCGCGCCTGTTCGACGAGACCGGCTCGATCTTCAACCAGGTCTACGGCCTCGCCATGACCCCCGATGTCGCCCTCGCGACCATCAAGGAGCGGATCGAAACCCTGCTCTCCCTCCCCAATCCGGTCGACTGAAACGTTGCAATAGGAACTCCGATGACAGTGAAAACCGAGGCGCCCGCCGAAGCGCCGGCCGCGATGACGCGACCCCCGAACCCCGCAGGCGCCAAGAAGAAGTCGTGGACCGGACTCTGGTTCGTCCTGCCCTTCGCCGCCTTCTACGCCCTCTTCCTCGTCTGGCCGACCTTCCTCGGCCTGTACTACTCCTTCACCGACAAGAGCCTCACCGGGCGCCCCGCGTCCTGGATCGGGCTCGACAACTGGACCGAGGCGTTCGGCGACGAACGCGCCTGGTCCGCCCTCTGGAACACCGCCGAGTTCACCCTCTACTCGACCCCGCCGCTGGTCGTCCTCGCGATCGTCCTCGCCCTCCTGGTGAACCGCGCCAGGAAGCTCGGCTGGTTCCTGCGGATGGCGTTCTTCGCCCCGTTCGTCGTGCCGGTGTCGGTCGTGACCATGATCTGGATCTGGATCTACCAGCCCGACGGCGGCCTCCTCAACCACTACCTCCAGCTCCTGGGCATCCAGGACGCCGCGACGCCGACGATCTGGCTCCAGGGCGAGACCACCGCCATGTGGTCGGTCGTCATCACCACCGTCTGGTGGACCCTCGGGTTCAACTTCCTGCTGTACCTGGCCGCACTCCAGACGATCGACCCGAGCGTCTACGAGGCCGCCAGCATCGACGGCGCGAGCTGGTGGCGCCAGCTCGCCCACCTCACCCTGCCGCTCCTCAAGCGCACCACCGGCCTGGTCATCGTGCTGCAGCTCATCGCCTCGCTGCGGATCTTCGACCAGATGTACCTCATGACCGCCGGCGGCCCCAACCGCGCCACCGAGGTCGCCATCCACTACATCTACATCGCCGGCTTCGAGGGCTACCGCATCGGCTACGCGTCGGCGCTGTCCTACGTGCTCTTCGTGCTCATCCTCATCGTCTCCATCGTCCAGTTCCGGCTGTTCTCCCGAAAGGAGGACTGACATGACCGCAGTGCTCGACAAGCCCGCGACCGCGCCGTCCGAGCGGCGCGTCGTCAAACGGCGCTTCAGGCGCCCGACGGTCGGCGCCGTCATCGTCTACGTCGCGGCGGCCGCGCTGGCCGTGCTGTGGCTGCTCCCGCTCCTGTGGGCGCTGTCCACGTCCTTGAAGACCGAGACCGAGGCGAGCCTCGGCCAGGACATCCACTGGATCCCCCAGGACTGGTCGCTGGACGGGTACCGGACGCTCTTCGAGCGCGGGGACCACCTCACGTGGATGATCAACTCGACGATCGTCTCGACCATCGTCACGGTGCTGACGCTCCTCCTGTGCGTCCTCGCGGCGTACGGGTTCTCGCGCTTCGACTTCCCGGGGAAGAACGTCATCTTCGGGGCGATCGTCGCCGGGCTCATGGTGCCCGGGCAGGCGCTCATCATCCCGCTGTTCGACCTGGTGAACGACCTGCAACTCGCCGGGACGTACTGGGGCCTGGCGCTCCCGCAGGTGGTGGCGCCGGTCATGGTGTTCATCCTGAAGCGCTTCTTCGACGCGATCCCGCGCGACTACGAGGAGGCCGCGAAGCTCGACGGCGCCGGGCACCTGCGGGTGCTGGTGAGCGTCATCGTCCCGCTGTCGGGGCCGATCATGGCCGCGGTCGCGATCTTCACGTTCATCGGCTCGTGGAACAACTTCCTGTGGCCGCTGCTGGTGGCGACCGACCCGTCGATGATGACGCTGCCGGTGGGCCTGGGCGTCGTCTCGGGCGGTTACGGCCTGTTCTACGCCCAGAACATGGCCGCCGCGATCCTGGGGGCGCTGCCGCTGCTCGTGGTGTTCCTGATCTTCCAGAAGCAGATCGTGAACGGC
Source organism: Glycomyces albidus (assembly GCF_009451885.1). Lineage (GTDB taxonomy): Bacteria > Actinomycetota > Actinomycetes > Mycobacteriales > Micromonosporaceae > Glycomyces > Glycomyces albidus. The sequence goes on along the minus strand of NZ_WIAO01000061.1, from coordinate 2,861 downwards.
GTCGCGGGCGTGGGCCTGAAGTAGGCGCACGCATGGAGGCGGGGCCCGGTCGCCTGCCGGGCCCCGCCGCTCCGTTTCCTACAGCGGTCCCCGCGTGCTCCTCCGGGTCCCGCTCACTCCGGCACTGCCGTCGCTGTCGGTCCCGTCATAGAACTCCCTCCTTGACGAGGCACGAGGCCGGGCTGTAGCCGACCGTGTCGCCGGACTGGACGCGGATCCAGTCGGTCTCCCAGCGCAGGCCGGCGCAGCCGATGGTCCTGCCGCCCTGGGTCGGCGCGCACGCCCCGTTGACCTCGGTCCTGTTGTGCAGGCGGAGCAGGCGCCGCGCCCCCATGTCGGCCTCGGTGAAGACCGAGACCCCGAACGTGGCCTTCACCGCGTACGTGCACGACAGGTCCTGCTCGCGGGTCCAGCCCTCGGACAGGATCGCGTGCTGCGCGGCGACGGGACGGGCCTGGCTCCCCGCGAGGCCGGCGGACTCCGCCGCCGAGCTCTCCCCGTTCTTCGCGAGGGCGACGGCGACGACCGTGATGAGCGCCGCGATCGCGATCCTGCCCAGGAGCTTCTTCGTCACTGCCCACATGCTCCCGGCCGCGGCCTTGACGCCGCCGCCGACCCGTCCCAGTACCGACATGGCCGCTTCTCCCCTGCCTTCGGCGCCCGTGTCGTCAGGGCGCTCGGCGATGTCCGGGGCCGTGAACCGACCCGTAGGTGACATCCATTACAGGGTGAGGGCAGGAGGGGCCGGCCGGAGGGCGAACCCGCCAGAAACCGGTCCGACTGTCGTACTTACGACGCTGTCCGGGCGCTAGGAGGCGGTGACGACGACCTTCCCGAACGCGTCGCCCGAGGCCAGGCGGCGCAAAGCCTGCTCGGCGTCGGCGAGGGCGTGGGTCGAGTCGATGACGGGCCTGACGCCGCTCTCGGCGCAGAAGAGGATGAGTTCGCGCAGCTCGTCGAGGGTGCCCATGGTCGAGCCGACGATCTCCAGCTGCTTGAAGAACACGTGCCGCAGGTCGACTTCGGCGACCGGGCCGCCGGTGACGCCGCAGTTGACGAGGCGCCCGCCGGGTTTGAGGGACTTGATCGAGTGCTCCATGACGGGTGCGCCGACGGAGTCGACGACGACGTCGACGCGCTCGGGCAGGCGCCCGCCGGCCTCGACCGGGACGGCGCCGAGACCGGCGGCCCGCTCGCGGCGCTCGGCGTCGCGGCCGGTGGCGTAGACGCGGGCGCCCAGGGCCTTGGCGAGGACGATCGCGGCGGTGGCGACGCCGCCGCCGGTTCCCTGGACGAGGACGGCGCTGTCGGCGGCGTCGCCGCGGGCGCCGAGGCGGCCGCGGCCGGTGAGCATCCGCCAGGCGGTGAGGTAGGCGGTGGGCAGGCAGGCGGCCTCGGCGGCGGACCAGCCCTTCGGCACGGGCACGAGGTTCCGGGCGGGCACGGAGACGTACTCGGCGAGCGTGCCGGGGTGGAGCTCGGAGAGGAGCGTGCGCTTGGGGTCGAGGGTCTCGTCCTCGATGGAGGCGTCCGCGATGACGGGGTAGACGACGACCGCTTCGCCGTCCGCGGTGCGGCCGACGGCGTCGGTCCCGAGGATCATCGGCGTCTGCTCGGCGCGCAGGCCGACGCCGGCGAGCGACCAGAGGTCGTGGTGGTTGATCGACGCGGCGACCATCTCGACCCGGATCCAGTCCTCGGGCACCGCAGGGGGTTCGATCTCACCCACCGAGAGGGCCTCGAACGGGTCGTCGGGGTTCACTGCGCGGGCGTAAGCGGCGAGCATCGGGGCTGACCTCCGTCTCGTTGAATTCACTGTCCACCATGGCGTTCTGTGAGCAGCCGTGTCGCACAGACAACTCTAGGGGGCCGACCAAAACGGGCGTTGGGAGAGGTAGTGTCGGCGGTGGAATCACAACCCACTGAAGGAAGCTGGAGGGGCGAATGTTCAAGCCTCTGTTCAAGCGGCTGCTGCCGCAGGTCACGGCTTCCGCTCACTGCGACCTGCCGTGCGGGGTCTACGACCCGGCCCAGGCCCGCATCGAAGCGGAGTCGGTCAAGGCCATCTGCGAGAAGTACCAGGCCAACGAGGACCCTGAGTTCCGCACCCGCGCCCTGATCATCAAGGAGCAGCGCTCGAACCTCGTCAAGGAGCACCTGTGGGTGCTGTGGACGGACTACTTCAAGCCGCCGCACTTCGAGAAGTACCCGCAGCTGCACACCCTCGTCAACGAGGCCACGAAGCTCGCCGGCGCCTCGGGCGCCAAGGGCTCCGCCGACCCGAAGGTCGCCGAGGAGCTGCTGGCGAAGATCGACCAGATCGCCGAGATCTTCTGGGAGACCAAGAAGGCCTAGCGGCCCTGCGGTGCTCCGCGAAGCGCCCGCCACCGCGTCCAGCGGTGGCGGGCGCTTCGCCGTCTGCGGGCTTTAGCTGCCGTCCCTGACGACGTCGCCGCCCCAGACCCAGTAGCCGGTGAGGGACCCGGCCGCGATCCGGTACATGGGCCTGCCGTTGACGATCGAGCGCCGGTCGAAGGGGGCGTTCGAGGGGTTGGCGAAGCTGACGGTGCGGCTGGTGCCGAACTTGCCGTCCGAGCCGAGCAGGTAGCAGGTCACCTGGGTGGCCGCCGGGAAGGTGAGCGTCCGGTTGGGGTGGCAGACGGTCGGGAGGTACTCGCCGATGAGGTACGACTTCGGGTAGACCTCGCCGACCCACCAGCCCGTGTAGGCGCCGGCGTTGATGCGGTAGTAGATGCCGCGGTCCTTGATCCGCCGGCGGCGGTTGGCGGGCGCCTGCGTGTCGCGGGTGAACGTGACGGTCTTGCGCTCGAGTTCCGCGTCGCCCTTCGACGCCACGTAGT
>NZ_WIAO01000060.1 GCF_009451885.1 Glycomyces albidus | reverse complement strand
CCCCTCGGGGGTCGTTCAGATGCGGGCCGCACCCGCGGCTTCGAGGACCGTGAAGAGCGCCACCAGGGCCGCGCCGCCGAGCAGCACGATGTAGCCGCCGATCGTCAGGTCCACCAGGCCGGTGAACGGGAGCACCGCGAAGGCGATCGTCGCGAGGGCGTTGTTCACCACCACGCCGATCACCTGGCCGCGCACCAGGTTCGGGTAGCCGGCCACGAGGGCCAGGGCGACCGCGCAGCCGAGGAGGTACACGCCGAGCGGGACCGCCCAGGCCGGGCCGAGACCCAGCAGCGGGTCGACCAGGGCGAAGCCCGCGGTCATGAGGAGGCCGAAGGCGGCGCAGGCGGCGGCGTCGAGGCGAAGGACCGAGCGCAGCCGGGTCTCGGCGGCGGTGGCGGTGAGGGCGGTCGTCGTCATTGGTTCCTCCACAAGGGGGTCGGGCGGGGACTCGGGTCGTCGCCGCATGTCGGCAATGCTGGACCCGCGGCGTCCGGTCCGCAATGACCTCTGAGGTCATGGCCGGGCACCCGCGGCGCGGCTACGGTTGCGCCGTGACCGTCCAGACCCTCCCCGCCTTCGGCGCGCTCCTGCGCGGCTGGCGCGAGCGCCGCCGCCTGAGCCAGTTCGAGCTGTCGGTGCGCACCGGCGTGTCCGCGAGGCACCTCTCGCGCATCGAGACCGGCCGCGCCGAACCCAGCCGCCGCATGGTGCTGCGCCTCGCCGAAGCGCTCGATGTGCCGCTGCGCGAACGGAACGCGCTGCTCGTCGCCGCCGGGTTCGCCCCCGCGTGGACCGAGACCGACTACTGGGACGAGCGGCTCGCCGTGGCCCGGGAGGCGATCGGGTGGATCCTCGAGCACCACGACCCGCTCCCGGCCGTCGTCGTCGACCGGTTCGGGAACCTCCTCGACTTCAACGGCGGCGCGGGCGTCCTCATGGAGGACGTCGACCCCGAGCTGCTGAGCGGCCGCGTCAACCTCGCCCGGGTCGCGCTCCACCCGCGCGGACTCGCCCCGCGGCTGCGGAACTTCGGCGAAGTCCGGCAGTACTTCCTCGACCGGCTGCGGGCGCAGCTCGCCGTCGACGACCACCCGGCCGCGGCCGAACTCATCGAGGAAGTCGAGGGCTACGAGCCCGTCGCCCGCGACGACGGCGGCTGGGACGGCGCCCCGTCGAACCCGATCGCGCTGCCGCTGCGCGTGCGCGGCAGACGCGGCGACCTGTCGATGTTCACGACCATCGCGACCTTCGGCGCGCCCCGCGACATCACCGTCTCCGAACTCGCCGTAGAGCTGTTCTTCCCGCTCGACGCGGCCACCGCCGCGGTGTTCGCCGAAGCCGCCGCCGGGGCCGAGACCGACCCCATCCGGCCCTCGGAGGCCGCGCGGCGCAGCCGCGAGGGGGGCTAGGCTAGAAGGTCCGGAGCGGGCCGCCCGCGGGGGCGCAGCGGAAGGCCCGGCGGCGACAAAACCACAGGTCAAGCGGGAGCGAAGCGTGTCGAACCAGTACGTCCACCTGCACGTGCACAGCGAGTACTCGATGCTCGACGGGGCCGCGAAACTCAAACCCATGTTCGCGGAGGCCGAACGGCTCGGCCAGCCCGCGATCGCCCTGACCGACCACGGCAACATGTACGGCGGCTACGCGTTCTACCAGCAGGCCAAGAAGACCGGGATCAAGCCGATCCTCGGCATCGAGGCGTACCTCGCGCCGCACGACCGGTTCCACAAGAAACCCGTGTTCTGGGGCGAGCCCGGCCAGCGCCCCGACGACATCTCCGGCGGCGGCGCGTACACGCACATGACGATGCTCGCGAAGGACTCCGCGGGGCTGCGGAACCTGTTCCGGCTCTCCAGCCTCGCCTCGTTCGAGGGCTACTACTACAAGCCGCGCATGGACCGGGAGCTCATCGCCGCCAACGCGGGCGGGATCGTCGCGACGACCGGGTGCCCGTCCGGCGAGGTGCAGACGCGGCTGCGGCTGGGCCAGGTCGAGGAGGCGTACCAGGCGGCCGCCGACTACCGGGACATCTTCGGGGCCGAGAACTACTTCCTCGAGATCATGGACCACGGCATCGGGATCGAGCAGCGCGTCAAGGACGAGCTGTACGAGCTCGGGAAGAAGCTGGGCCTGCCGCCGCTGGTCACGAACGACTCCCACATCGTGACCGAGGACCAGCGGGACACGCACGAGGCGCTGCTGTGCGTCCAGTCGGGTACGACCCTCGACGACCCGAAGCGGTTCAAGCTCGACGGCGAGGGCTACTTCCTGCGGTCGGCGGAGCAGATGTACGGGCTGCGCAGCGACGAGTACTGGCAGGAGGGCTGCGCGAACACGCTGCTGGTCGCCGAGATGGTCGAGTCCTACGACGAGATCTTCGCGGTGCAGGACCGGATGCCGGTCATCGAGGTGCCCGAGGGCCACGACCAGGGGTCGTGGCTGCGGGAGCAGGTGCGTATCGGGTTGCACGAGCGGTTCCCGGGGCGGGACGTGCCGGCGGACTACCTGGAGCGGGCCGAGCTCGAGCTGAACGTCATCATCAACGCCGGCTACCCGTCGTACTTCCTGGTCGTCGCCGACCTCATCGCGCACGCGCGGTCCATCGGGATCTACGTGGGGCCGGGCCGCGGTTCGGCGGCCGGTTCGCTGGTCGCGTACGCGATGAAGATCACGAACATCGACCCGATCGAGCACGGCCTGCTGTTCGAGCGGTTCCTCAACCCCGAGCGCGTGTCGATGCCGGACATCGACATCGACTTCGACGACCGCCGCCGCGGCGAGATGATCACGTACGCGACCGAGAAGTACGGCAAGGAGTTCGTCGCCCAGGTCATCACGTTCGGCACCATCAAGACCAAGGCCGCGATCAAGGACGCCGCGCGCATCCACCACGGCCAGCCCGGGTTCTCGATCGCGGAGCGGATCACGAAGGCGCTGCCGCCGCCCGTCGCGGCGACCGACATCCCCCTGTCGGGGATCATGGATCCCGAGCACCCGCGGTTCAAGGAGGCCGGCGAGGTCCGGAGCCTCATCGAGAACGACGCCGAGGTGCGCCAGATCTTTGACACCGCGCTGGGGCTGGAGGGGCTGATCCGGAACGCGGGCGTGCACGCGTGCGCGGTCATCCTGTCGTCGCAGCCGCTGGTGGACTGCATCCCCATGTGGGCCAGGCCGGACGGGTCGATCATCACCGGGTGGGACTATCCGTCCTGCGAGGACATCGGCCTGCTGAAGATGGACTTCCTGGGTCTGCGGAACCTGACGGTGATCGGGGACGCGATCGAGGCGATCAAGATCAACCGGGGCATCGACCTCGACCTGGACACGCTCACCACGGACGACCCGAAGACGTACGAGCTGCTCTCGCGCGGCGACAGCCTCGGGGTGTTCCAGCTCGACGGCGGGGCGATGCGGGAGCTCCTCAAGCGCATGCAGCCCACCGAGTTCAACGACATCATCGCCGTGAACGCCCTGTACCGGCCCGGTCCGATGGCCGCGAACTCGCACAACAACTACGCCGACCGCAAGAACAAGCGCCAGGAGGTCGTGCCGCTCCACCCCGAGCTGGCGGACGCCCTGGAGGAGATCCTGTCGGAGACGTACGGCCTCATCGTGTACCAGGAGCAGATCATGCGCATCGCGCAGAAGCTGGCCGGGTTCACGATGGGACAGGCGGACATGCTCCGCAAGGCCATGGGCAAGAAGAAGCTCGACGTCCTGGAGAAGCAGTTCGCGGCGTTCGAGGCGGGCATGCAGTCGAACGGGTTCTCCAAGGAGTCGATCAAGACCCTGTGGGACATCATGCTCCCGTTCGCCGGGTACGCGTTCAACAAGTCGCACGCGGCGGGGTATGCGCTCGTCGGGTACTGGACGGCGTACCTGAAGGCGAACTACCCGGCCGAGTACATGGCGGCGCTGCTGACGTCGGTGGGCGACTCGAAGGACAAGGCCGCGGTGTACCTGTCGGAGTGCCGGCGGATGGGGATCACGGTCATGCCGCCGGACGTCAACGAGTCGCGGCACATGTTCCACCCGGTCGGGAAGGACATCCGGTACGGGCTCGGCGCGGTCCGCAACGTCGGCGCGAACGTCGTCGCGGGGATCATCGAGGCCCGCGAGGAGAAGGGCCCGTACGCGGACTTCAAGGACTTCCTGCAGAAGGTGCCGGCGGCGGTGTGCAACAAGCGGACCGTGGAGTCGCTGATCAAGGCCGGGGCGTTCGACTCGCTCGGGCACGCCCGGCGGGGTCTCGCCGAGGTGCACGAGAAGGCGATCGACGCGATGGTCTCGATCAAGAAGGAGGAGGCGCGCGGCCAGTTCGACCTGTTCGGCGGGATGATGGCCGAGACGACCGACACGCTCGGGGTGGATCTGACGATCGCGGACGACGAGTGGGACCGGCGCGACAAGCTCGCGTTCGAGCGGGAGATGCTGGGGCTGTACGTCTCCGACCATCCGCTGAACGGGTTCGAGCGGCTCCTGTCGTCGAACGCGGACCGGCCGATCGCGCTGCTGCACGGCGAGGAGGTGCAGGACGGGGCGAACGTGCGCGTCGCGGGGATCCTCCAGAACGTCGCCAAGCGGGTGACGAAGCAGGGCAAGCTGTGGGCGTCGGCGACCTTGGAGGACCTGGCCGGCTCCATCGAGGTGCGGTTCTTCCCGAACACGTACGAGCTCGTATCCGATTCGCTGGCCGACGACCTCGTGTGCTGCGTGAAAGGCAAGCTGGACCGCCGGGACGGGACCGCGCAGCTCATCGCGCAGGACCTGGCGGTGCTCGACACGTCGTCGGGGCCGGAGTCGAACTCGGCGCCGATCACGCTGGCGCTGCGGGCCGCGTCGGTGAACCCCGCGCTGATCGAGAAGCTCTCCGACACGTTCAAGACCCACCGCGGTGAGGCGCAGGTGCGGGTCCAGCTCGCGAACGGTCCGAAGACGACGCTGCTGGCGCTCGGGGACCAGTGGCGGGTGCGGCCCTCGGTCGAGCTGTCGGCCGATCTGAAGGCGCTCCTGGGCGCCGGTGCGCTCATCGGGTAGGCGGAGGACGCGACCGGGCCCGCCCCTGCGAGGGGGCGGGCCCGACTTCCATCGGGGCTTAGGCGATCGCGTAGGAGCGGATCGTCTCGTGCCGGACGGTGTTGCCGTTCTCGTCGGCGGCGGTGAACCGCACCGAGACGAACCCGGGGTGCTCGGGGAGCCGGAGCTCGGCGGTCGCGGTGTTCCCGTCGCGGTCGACCGGGACCGGGGTCCAGGTCGCGCCGTCGTCGAAGGACACGTCGAACGTCATCGCCGCGCACTGCTGCGCGTCGGCGCCCGGCTGCTGCGCGAACTCGAGGTGCACGTCCTGGACGGCGCCGGCGGTGGCGGCGCCGTTCACGATCCCGGAGGCCGCGAACTCGACCACGGACACCGGCAGGACCGGGTTGCCCGCGGGGTCGTAGTCGAACGTCCACTGCGCGTCGGAGCGGGTGCCCAGGGGGGTCCAGGACGCCTCGCGGTCGGCCGTGGCGTCGAGGGTGAGCTCCCCGGCGGGGACGTCGGCGGCGGAGACGCCGAGGCCGATCTCGCTGTGCTGCGCGAGCACCTCGCCGTCCTGGGACAGGGTGATCTTCCCGGGCAGGTACTCGCTGTGGATGCCCTCACCGCCGGTGGCGGACGAGAACATCCACGGCGCGAAGTACAGCGACTCGTACTCGTCCCAGCGGACGAACGTGCCCGGCGGCCAGTCCTGGCCGTTGTTGTCGATGCCCACCGACAGCGGCGCGTTGTTCCAGGTCATGTCCTGCACCGAACCGGGCTCGAGGGCGCCGGAGCGGTGGTGCACCAGGTCCCACGGTGAGCCGGGGCCGCCTTCGTACGGGAACCAGCCGCGGTGCTCCCAGGTGAGGTCCGGGCCTGCGGTGAAGAACTCGGTGCGCGAGGACGGCAGCGCCACCTGGCCGGTGCCCGAGTAGGCCCACCCGTCGTACACCGGGTGGTCGGAGAGGTCCTGGCGGTTGAGCACGCCGCCGGCGCCGAGCGACTGGTAGTCGGCGTCGATCCGGGCCAGGTCCTCGTCCGCGACCGGCGGCGTCAGGTCGCCGCGGAACCCGCCCGAGCCCTTCCGGAACAGGTTGTAGCTGTACGGGTCCGCGGTGCCCTCCGGGCTCGCGAGCCCCTCGCGCAGCACGTAGCCGACATCGTGGCGGCCGCCGAGCCGGACCGACGGGACCGCGTACAGGTCCCCGCCGGGGAACGCCCAGAGCCCGAGCCAGGCGCCGCCGCCCTCCTCGTGGCCGGGCCCGTGGCTGAACACCTCGAGCATGACGCTCTCGGCCGCGGTCTCGCGGTCGAGGTCGAACCCGAGCGGCTTCGCCTTCGACCCGTCGACGAGGACCTCGACCGGGTTCTCGCCGACGCGGATCTCCTGGATGGACGAGACCACGTCGGCGTCGTCCTCCTCGGCGCCCTTGTACATCATCGTCACCAGGTGGTAGCGGCCCGGCTCGAGCGCCAGCTCGGCCGTGCCGCCCTCGACGAACTCGGGGCCGCCGCCCTGGTCGGTCCCGACCCGCACCCACGAGACCGCGAGCTGGTCCGGGGCGGACCCGTCGATCCACTCGCCGGTCACGGTGAGGTTCGGGGCCTCCTCTGATGCGGCCGCGAACCCTTCGCCGGGGGAGTCCACGTTGAACTCGGCGGTGTCGTACTCGCCGGCGGCGAGCTCGTCGACCGCGTCGAGCGGCACCACGACGCGGTCGCCGCCGGGGTCCCTGCCGACGGTGAACGCGCTGCCGCCGGGCAGTTCGAGGGTCCCGTCGGGTGCGATGCCGACGGTGTCGCCGGTCGGCAGCGCCACTTCGGACGCGTCGGCCGCCGCGGCGGGCATCTGCGTCTCGGCCTGCGCCTCGGCGGCGGCCGGGACGAGCCCTGCGCCCGCGAGCACCGCCGCCGCGCCTATGAGTGTTCTTCGCATGAGTCCTCCGAATCGGGCGGGATCGCCTGTCCCGGTTCATAGGCGGGCGGCCTTGCGGCGGGTTGCCCGCCGGAGGATCATCGAGCGGTGAAGAACGCCCCTCCCGTGCACGACCTCGGCGCGGCCTCGCCGAAGCGCCGCCGCGCCGCCGCGCCGCCGTCCTCCGCTTCCTCACCGAGGTCGGCTGCTGGGCCGCGATCGGCGCGGCCCTCGCGCAGGTGAGCCTCGGGCTCGCGATCGCCGTCGTGCTCGCGTCGGTCGCGGTCCCGGCCGTGTTCGCGACCCCCGGCGACAAGCCCGCGGTCGCGGTGCCCGTGCCCGGCCCGGTGACGATCGCGATCCTGGCCGCCACGATGGCCGCCGGCGTCGCCTGCGCCTGGACCGCCTGGCCGCTGTGGGCCGCGATCCCGTTGAGCGCCTTGGCCTCGGCGTCGCTGTGGGCCGAGCTGCCGCGGTGGCGGTGGCTCGCGGGCGCCGCCTAGTCGAAGTCCGTCGCGCGGGCGACCGCCTCCCACTCGGTGAACTCGGCCTGCTGGGCCTTGAGCTCGGCGCCGATCGCGTCGGCCGCGTCGCCGCCGAGGACGAGCCGGAGCGGGACCGTCTCGGCCGCGAGCGCGTCGAGGATCGCCGCGGCGGCCTTCGCGGGGTCGCCCGGCTGGGTGCCGTCCGAGTCGGGGAACGCGGTCCGGAACGGGCCCACGGTCGCCTCGTACGCGTCGATCGGCGCCGACTGGGAGTGCCCGGCCCCGTTCAGGCCGGTGCGGAACGCGCCCGGTTCGACCACGAGCACGTCGATCCCGTGCGGGCGGACCTCGGCGGCGAGCGCCGAGCTGAGGCCCTCGAGGGCGTGCTTGGTGGCGGAGTAGGCGCCGACGCCGGGGAACGACATGCGCCCGCCCATGCTGGAGAGCTGCACGATCGCGCCGGATCCGTTGGCGCGCATGTGCGGCAGGACGGCCCGGACCAGGTTCGCGGGCCCGAAGAAGTGCAGGTCCATCAGGGAGCGGAGTTCGGCGTCGGTGGTCTCCTCGACCGCGCCGATGTGGCCGCGTCCGGCGTTGTTGACCAGGACGTCGATGCGGCCGTACCAGAGGACGGCCTCGGCGACGACCGCGTTGACGCGGGCCGGGTCGGTGACGTCGAGGGCGACCGGGACGGCGCGGCCGGGGTAGGCGGCGGCGAGGTCGTCGAGGGCCTCGGGGCGGCGGGCGGTCGCGATCACGGTGTCGCCGGCCGCGAGGGCGGCTTCGGCGATGGCGCGGCCGAATCCGGAGGAGGTGCCGGTGACGAGCCAGACGCGGCCGTCGGCGGTGCGGGCGGGTTCGGTGCTCACTGGGGTTCCTTCCGTCGGTGTGCCGTTCCTTTATCCCCTCGGGGCCCTCCGGGCGTCCAATACCGGTTTCCGACGGCTCGATAAACACGGCTTATGATCGCTGCATGGAGCTGCGGCAGTTGCGGTATCTGGCGGCGATCGCCGAGCACGGGAACCTGGGGAGGGCGGCGCGGGCGCTGTACGTCAGCCAGCCCGCGCTCTCGTACGCGCTCAAGCGGCTCGAGGCCGAACTGGGGGTGCGGCTGTTCGACCGCACGCCCGCCGGGGTGGAGCCGACCGCGGCCGGGAGCGAGGTGGTGCGGGCGGCCGCGGCGGCCGTCGCGGCCGCCGACCGGGTCGCGGCGGTGGCCGAGCGGCACCGGTCGGGCGGGGTGCTGCGGGTCGGGTTCGAGGCGAGCGGCGCGGGGGAGCTGACGACGCGGGCCCGCGCCGAGTTCGCGCGCCGCCGTCCCGGGGTCCGGGTGGTGCCCAAGCGGTTCGACTGGGGCGGGGAGGCCGCGGCGCTGCGGGCCGGCGGCGTCGACGTCGCGTTCGTGTGGCTCCCGGCCGACCTGGGCGGGTGCGAGAGCGTCGTGGTCCACACCGAGCCGCGCGTGGTCGGCGTGCCCGTCGGGCACCGCCTGGCCGGGCGCGAGTCGGTCACGGTCGCGGAGACGAACGGCGAGCCGCTCATGTGGACGGACAAGGCGCCGCGGGAGTGGGTCGACTGGTGGGCGGTGAACCCGCGGCCGGACGGGTCCGAGCCGCTGTGGGGGCCGCAGAACGACAACGTCGAGGAGATGCTCGAGCAGGTCGCGGCCGGTGCGGCGGTGTGCTTCGCGCCCGCGTCGATGGCCGCGTACTACGCCCGGCCGGACCTGGCGTGGGTGCCGCTGGCCGATGCGGAGCCGCTGCGGGTGGCGCTGGCGTGGCCGCCGGGGCATCCGCTCGCGGAGGACTTCGCGGCCGTCGTCCGCTCGCTGCTGTGACGTGGATCGCTCAGCGGTCACATCGGCGTCCCGGCATCCGTCAGGGGGGTGGAAGCGAACACCGCCACCGAAGGGATCACCGCCATGTCGACCATGCCCCGCATCGAGAACCCCGCCCAGCACCTGCCCGTCACCGGCGAGATCGCCGCCGCGGTCAACAAGGTGAACGCCGAAGGCGTCCTCCCCGAGACCCTCGTGACCCTCGTCCACCTGCGCGTGGGGCAGCTCCTCGGCAGCAGCTACTTCACCTCGCGGGCGCTCGAGTCCGCCGAGGACGCGCCCGAGCGGCTCGGCGCGGTCGCCACCTGGCGGACCTCGCCGCTGTTCACCGACGCCGAGCGGGCCGCCCTCGCTCTGGCCGAGGCCGTCCACACCCCGAACCCGACCGGCGAGCGCGTCAGCGACGAACTCGTCGAGTCCGCCCGCGAGCACCTGAGCGACAAGGAGATCGTGGTGCTCATCGGGGTCCTCGGCCAGATCGGGTTCTTCATGCCGCTGGCCCTCATCGGCAACCCGAAGGTCGGCGTCTCCTTCGCCGAGCAGTGGCAGAAGTAGCCGGACGAGCGCAGGGCCCGCGCGACCGCGCGGGCCCTTTCCTCGTGGCGTGCTAGGCGAGGACGCCGAGGGTGAGCGCCGCGGCGGCCGGGACCAGGTACAGGAGCGGCGCGAACAGGGTCCCGTAGGAGCGGGCCCGCAGGACCGTGGCGACCGCGCCGGTGAAGTACAGGACCAGGCCGATGCCGGCGGCGATGCCGATCGCGGGGACCCAGAGGCCGATCAGGAGGCCCGCGGCCCCGGCGGCCTTGGCGAGGCCGAGCGGGAACCACCAGGTGCGCGGGACGCCGTACTGCTCGAGGGGCTCGGCCACGAACGGGGCCTTCACCCAGATCGAGTAGGCCGAGAATCCGATCCAGAGGGCGGCGGCGATCGTGACGATGTGGAAGGCGAGGTTCATCGGACTGCTCCCGTTCGGTAGACGCTGATGCCCGTGTGAACCGGCGGGCGGGCCGAACGTGACAGCCCCGAACGAGATGTGCCCGAGGTCACTTCCCTGCGGATTCGCGTGCGGGGCCCGGGGCGCCCGCCCCGGGCCCCGCGGTACGGCTCAGTGCTGCAGGCCGGCCCAGAACTCGAGGTGGTGGACCTCGGCGAAGTCGGTGCGGCGGACGCCGTCGTCGGTGAACGCGCGGGCCGCGCACTCGCCCTCGGTCCAGCGGCCGCGGCCGTCCGGGTCGCCGGTGCGGGCGAACGTCGTCCACGCCTTGGCCATCGCGTCGGCCACGACCTCCTGCCCGGGGGTGCGGGCCTCGTAGAAGTCCGGTTCGAAGAGGAAGGCGACGTCGACCATGTGGTAGGAGTCGACCGGCCACTCAGGACGCGCGAAGGCGCCGAACCAGGGGGTGTCGGTCGCGGCCAGCTCGTAGACGAACACGTCGGTGTGCTCGCCCAGCATCGCGGCCGTCCGCGACAGCGGGGCGGCCCAGTTCACGTCGGTCTGCACCGCGGCCAGGGCTTTCGCCGGGTTCTCGTACGCGCCGACCGGGTATTCGGCGGCGACCGCGTCGGCGTCCTCGCCGAAGGTCGCCTCGAGCGCCGCGAGGTAGTCCTCCTCGGTGATCCGCTCGCCGGTGAGGATCTCCTGGCCGCCGGTCATGAGCTGCTCTTCGTCGCGGTTGACGCCGATGAGGACCGGCACGTCGGCGACGTCCCCGGCCGCGATCGCGTCGGCCGTGGCGACCGGCATGACGGGGCCGCCCTCGACCGGCTGCACCTCGTACAGGCCGGCGACGGCCTCGTTCAGCGCCTTCGGTTCGAGCCCGCGCAGGCACGCCTCGACCGCTTCGAGGGTCTCGGCCTCGGGGCAGAGCGCCTCGGCGACGGCGATGTCCCGCGCCTGGCCCTCCTCCCGGGAGAGCGCCCAGTCGGCCGCGCACGGGGCGCTCTGGACGATCGCCTTGTCGAACAGGCCCGCCGAGGTCGGCGAGGTCAGATGCGCGCAGACGTCGTAGCCGCCGCCGGACTCGCCGAAGACCGTGACGTTCCCGTCGTCGCCGCCGAACGCGGCGGCGTTCTCGCGCACCCAGCGCAGCGCGGCCTGCTGGTCCTCGAGGCCGTAGTTCCCGGAGGTGGTCTCGCCGCCCTCGTCGAGCGCGGGGTGCGCCATGCTCCCGAACAGGCCCTGCCGGTAGTTGACGGTGACCACGACCGCCCGGCCCTCGTCGACGAGCTGCGACGGGTCGTACTGGGACCCGGCGCCGTAGGAGTTCCCGCCGCCGTGGAACCAGACCATGACGGGCAGGTCGCCGCGCCGGGTGTCGGGCGCGTAGACGTTCAGGTAGAGGCAGTCCTCCTCCTCGCTCGGGACGGCCGGCATGTCCGCGATCCCCTGGGAGCAGGCCGGCGCGAACTCGGTCGCGTCCCGCACCCCCTCCCAGGCGGCGGCGGGCTGCGGCGACTTCCAGCGGAGGTCGCCCTCCGGCGGGGCGGCGTAGGGGACGCCGAGCCAGGAGCGGACGGTCCCGTCGGCGGCGCCCTGCAGCCGTCCGAGATCGGTGGTGACGAGGGTCGGGGCCCGGTCGGCGGGGGGTTCGGCGATCGCGGTGGCGGAGCCGTACGCGATCGCGGCCGCGGCGACGCCGGCGGCGGCGAGTCCGACGGCGAAGCGCTTGGCACGGTGTTCGACATTCATGGCGGGGTCGCTTCCGTTTCCTGCGGGCGGGGTGTCGCCCGCGTGTGGCAGAACCGTACCAAGGATTTAGGCAAACGCGCAATGCGATCGCCTAAGAAATTTGCCTAAGTCAACTGCGCAAGACAATCGCGCCAGGCGAACGCCCAGGTCGCTGATAGAGTCGCGCCCATGGGAAATCGCGAAGCACTGCTCGACGGCGCCAAGAAGTGCCTGCTGGAGAAGGGGTACGACCGGACCACGGTGCGCGACATCGCCACCGCCGCGGGCGTCAGCATGGCCGCCATCGGCTACCACTACGGCTCCCGGGAGGCGCTGCTCCAGGAGGCGCTGTTCTCCTCCCTGGAGGACTGGGACGCCGGACTCCAGGCGCAGCTCGCGAAACTCGACGAACCCAAGGGGCCCAAGCGCTTCGAAGCCGTCTGGAACCTCCTCATCGAGCACGTCAAAGCCAACTCGACCATGTGGATGTCGAGCTTCGAGCTGTTCATGCAGGCCCAGCGCTCACCCGAACTCATGGCGGTCTACGCGCAGGGCCAGCCCGGCGCGTTCTCCGCGATGGCCGCGCTCGCCACCGGCGAACTCGAAGAGGACCTCGACCCCGAGACGATCGACACCGTCGGCGCCGTCCAGATGGCCCTCGTCAGCGGCGTCGTCATGCAGTGGATGGGCTACCCGGACAACGCCCCCGGCCCCAAGGAGATCGCCGCCGGACTCCGCGGCATCGTCGCCGCACTGGACGACTGAACCGCCGATCGGGGCCCGCGCCGCCAGTGCCGGTCCCGTACATCGGAACGGCCGAGTCTGACCGCTCGCCGCGTTGTCCGCACCGCACCGGCAAGCCTCCTACGCCTTGCGAGCGACCGCCCCGCCCTGACCCGCAGGACAGGCCCTAGTCCCAGTTCGCCCTTCTCGCGGCCCTCCGCAGCACCCGCAGCAGCAGCGGCCCCGTCAGCAGCAGCAGGACCGCCGTCGTCACCGCCCGGCCGAGGTCCCAGCCCAGCGACGTCGCGACCGAGTACGCGAACAGGCGCGGCAGGTTCTCCCCCAGGCCCCCGCCGGGCACGTACGCGAGCGCCCCCTGCGTGATCGCGAACGGCCAGAACGACAGGTTCATCAGCAGCCCGTACCCCAGCGACGCGACCACCCCGTACACCGCGAGCAGCGCCAGCTCCCCGGCGCGGCCTGCCCGAGTGCCCGGCGTCCGCGGCAGCAGACCCGCCCCCAGGCCCACGAACGCCGCCGCGAGCATCTGGTACGGCATCCACGGACCCACACCGCCCGTGAGCAGCGCCGACGCGAACAGGCCCGTGCAGCCCAGCAGGAACCCGAACCCCGCCCCGAACACCCTGCCCGCCAGCACGATCAGGAAGAACACCGTCTCCACACCCGCCGCCCCGGCCCCGAACGGCCGCACCGCCGCCACCACCGCCGACAGCACCCCCAGCATCGCCACCGCCCGCGCGTCGAGCCCCCCGTCGGTCAACTGCACCACCACCGTCGCCGTCACCAGCGGCAGCAGCAGCGCGAACAGCCAAGGGCCCGCAGTGGTCTCGGTCAGCGCCCCGCCCGGCGCCGCCAGCAGCGGCCACGCCATCGCGACCAGGCCGAACCCGGCCGCCAGCACGAGCGCCAGCGCCGCCCGGCGGCGCACCGCCGGACGCGCCTCACCCATCGCCGGACTCCAGCGCCGCCGCGACCTCGCCGACCGTCATCCAGCCGGGCAGGATCTTCTCCACCTGCGGCGCGAACATCGGCGACGCCGCCGTGATCTGCCGCGCCGGCCCGTCCGCCACGACCTCCCCGTCCGAGAGGACCACCACGCGCGAGGCGAACTCCGCGCAGAACTCGACGTCGTGCGTCGAGACGACCACGCAGTGCCCGGCCCCGGCGAGGGCCCGCAGCCGCGCCGCGAGCGCGGCCTTCCCCGGGTAGTCGAGACCGCGGGTCGGCTCGTCGAGCAGCAGCAGCGGCGGTGCGGCCGTGAGGGTCACGGCCAGGGCGAGCGCGAGGCGCTGGCCTTCGGAGAGGTCCCGCGGGTGGGCCGCGGGGTCGACGTCGTCGACGAGGTCGTCGAGGATCTTCGCGCACGTGCCCTTCGGGGCGCGGCCGTCCTCGTCGGCGCCGGCGCATTCGGCGGCGCAGGTCTCGGCGTACAGCAGGTCGGCCGGTTCGGCGGGGACCAGCCCGGCGAGGGTGCGCCGCTCCCCGGGCCGGCGCGCGGCGGGGTCGGCGCCGCCGATCGCGACGGTCCCGCCCGAGCGCTTCCCGGTGCCCTGCAGCGCCCACAGGAGACTGGACTTCCCGGAGCCGTTGCGGCCCATGAGGGCGATGCGCTCGCCGCGGGAGGCGGCGAGGTCGACGCCGGCGACGGCGCGCACCCCGGGATAGTCGACGGTGACGCCGCGCGCCTCGAGCAGCGGCGGGCCCGCGGGCCGAAGAGGATTGTCGGTACCCCGGGCTACGGTTCCGGCACGCGCTGCGAGCGTTTCGCGAAGCGGACCTGCGTGACGGCGGGCTTCGCGGATCGTGACGGGCGGGCCGGGCCATCCGGCGAGGCGTCCGAGTTCGACCACCGGGGGCGCGACCGGTGAGTCGGCGAGGATCTCGCCGAGGGGCCCGGCGGTGACACGGCCGCCGTCGAGAAGGAGGGCGGAATCCGCGTATTGGACGACGCGTTCGAGCCGGTGCTCGGCCAGGAGGACGGTGATCCCGAGGTCGTGGACGAGCCGGTGCAGCGCCGAGAGGACCTCGTCGGCCGCGGTCGGATCGAGCGCCGAGGTCGGCTCGTCGAGGACGAGCGCGGCGGGTCCGGCGACCAGGGCCGCGCCGATCGCGACCCGCTGCCGCTGCCCTGAGGAGAGCTGCGCGAGGGCGCGGTCGCGGACGTCGGCGAGGCCGAGGAGGTCGACGATCTCGGTGACCCGCTTGCGCATCGCCGCAGGGGCGACCCCGAGCTGCTCGGCGGTGTAGGCGAGTTCGAGCTCGACCTCGTCGGTCACGAAGCCCGCGAGCGGGTCCTGGCCGACATAGCCGACGACGTCGGCGAGGTCGGCGGGGGTCGCGCCGCGCACGTCGCGTCCGGTGACGGTGATGCGCCCGCGCATGTCGCCGCCGGTGAAGCGGGGGACGAGCCCGTTCACGGCCTTGAGGAGCGTCGACTTCCCCGCGCCCGTCGGGCCGACGAGGAGGCAGAACTCGCCTTCGGGGAGGGCGAACGTGACGTCGTCGAGGACCGGCGGGCCCGCGTAGGCGAACGTGACGTGCTCGAAGGCGATGGCGTCGCCGATCATCGGGTGCCCTCCGGGGTAGACGGGACGAGGAGCGCGGGCGCGGCGGCGAGGAGGACCCCGGCCGCGGCGGCGAACGGGAGTGCGGGCGCGTGCAGCGGCGCGGTCGCGGGCCACATCGCCGCCGGTTCGAGCGCGAGGCCGGCCACCGCGCCGGCGACGGCCGCCGCGCCCGAGGCGACCACCGCCCAGTCCTTGGGGCCGAACCGGTCCGGTCGGTACCGGGTGTGCGGGACCCGCTTGGAGGCGAACGCGATCCCGAACACGGCCGCGGCGGCGCCGGCCGCGAGGACGGACCAGGCGAGCGGCGCGGGCGTCGCGGTGCCCAGGATTGCGTACGCGCCGGCGCACAGGCCGAGCAGTCCGATGAGGAGCGCCGCGCCGGTGGCGCGGCGGGCCGGGGCCGGGACGCCCGCGGCGCGCCCGTAGCCGCGCGAGGCCATCGCCGCCGCGAGGTGCAGCGACCGGTCGAGCGCGTCGTGCAGGACCGGGGCGACGACGGTGCGCATGAGGTTCGCGGGGCTGCGGCTCGTGTTGCCGCGCAGGGCCCTGGCGCGCCGCACCCGGCCGACGCCGGCCACGAGCTGCGGGGCGACCGACAGCGCGACGACGACCGCGACGCTCACCTCGTACAGGACGGCGGGGACCGAGCGCAGGAGCCGGCGCGGGCTCGCGAGCGCGTTCGCCGCGCCCACGCACACCAGGAGCGTCGCCAGCCGGAGCCCGTCGTAGAGGGCCGCGAGCGCGCCTTCGGCGGTGACGTCGCCGCCGAGCCGGAACCCGGCCGCCCAGTCCGGGAGGGTCACGGAAGGGAGGGTGAACAGGACCGTGGGCCCGTCAGAGCCGCCGAAGACCACGTAGAACGCCATGCGGACCGCCACCGCGCTCAGTCCGATGTAGAGGAACACGCGGTAGGCGCCCGACCAGGGCTCGTCGCCGCGGCAGAACGCGACGACGAGCCCGGCGACGGCGGCGATGAGGAGCAGCAGCCACGGGTTCGCGGTGCGCCCGGCGGCGGTCGCGAGCAGCAGCGCCCAGCCCCACCAGGCCACGGGGTGGGCGGTGCGGCGGCGCATCGGGCGGACGGCGTCGGTCGGCACGGTCAGGCGCGCCGGTCGCGTCGGAGCCGCCACGCCGTGAGCCCGCCGATGACGGCGAGCGCCGCGACGGCGGCGATCCAGGTGAGGTTCGCGCCGGACCCGGTATCGGATCCGGTCCCGGGCGCGGCGGAGGCGACGGCGTCCCCGGGGGCGACCGCGGGCGGCTCGGAGCCGTCACCGAACGCCCAGCCTTCGACGTCCCCCCGGTCGGGGGTCGCGTCGGCGCCGCCGACCATCGAGTACGTCCATTCGTCGTCCCCGGCGTTCGCGTGCCAGTACGACCAGTACGCGTCGGCGGGAGGCGCGGCGCCGCAGTCGGCTTCGGGCATGGCGTCGATGCTGCACACCATCCCGCGGATCGAGGCGACCTCGGTGACCGAGAACCCGGCCTGGGCGAGCGCGTCGAGCCCGTCCGCCGGATCGGGCGCGCACCCGGTCTCGGGACCGGCTGCGAGCGAACCGAAGTCGACCACGACGGTGACGCCCTCGCAGGCCTCCTGCGCGGCGGCCGGCGCGGCGGGGACCGCGGCCGCGGCCGCTGCGACGGTCAGCGCGGCTCCGAGCACGGCGAGGCGCCGGAGCACCGAATCCCCTCGCCCGCCGGGGCCGCCGAC
>NZ_WIAO01000006.1 GCF_009451885.1 Glycomyces albidus | reverse complement strand
CGCCGCGCCGCCGCCGTCCGCGACGCCGTCGCCGCGGCCCTGCGCTCCGGCGACATCGACGCCCCCCGCGCCCGCCGCACCCGTCCCGCCGGGGTCGCCCTCGTCGGCGCCGGCCCCGGCGACGCGG
Organism: Glycomyces albidus; assembly: GCF_009451885.1. Lineage (GTDB taxonomy): Bacteria > Actinomycetota > Actinomycetes > Mycobacteriales > Micromonosporaceae > Glycomyces > Glycomyces albidus. The sequence continues at coordinate 197,965 of NZ_WIAO01000006.1, read as the reverse complement.
ACCTCATCACCCTGCGCGGCCTCGAACTGCTCCGCCAGGCCGAAGTGGTCGTCTCCGACCGGCTCGCCCCGCAGGAACTGCTCGACCTCCTCGGCGACGACGTCGAGATCGTCGACGCCGCGAAGCTCCCGTACGGCCGGCACACCACGCAGGAGCAGATCAACGCCGTCATGGTCGAACGCGCCCGCGAAGGCAAGTTCGTCGTCCGCCTCAAGGGCGGCGACGGCTTCGTGTTCGGCCGCGGCGCCGAAGAACTCGACGCCTGCCTCGAGGCCGGCGTCCCGGTCGAGGTCGTCCCCGGCCTGTCCTCCTCGATCGCCGGCCCCGCCGCGGCGGGCATCCCCGTCACCGAGCGCGGCGTCGTCCACGACTTCACCGTCGCCACCGGCCACGTCCCGCCCGGGCCGCAGAGCCTCGTCGACTGGCACGCCCTCGGCGCCGGGAACGGCACCATCGTGCTCCTCATGGCCGTCAAGAACCGCGCCGCGATCGCGGCCGCGCTCATGGAGGGCGGCCGCCCCGGCGACACGCCGGTCCGGATCGTGGAGAGTGCGACCACGAAGAACCAGACCGTCCGCGAATGCGAATTGTCCGACCTGGGCGTCACCGAGGCGCACCACCCGGCCGTGATCGTCATCGGAGCCGTGGCCGCAAGGGGCCGAAATCGGTGAGTCCTCCCTGCTGAGGACCGGTTCGACGGCGGCGCCGAAGTGTCACTTCGGCGCCGCCGCACTTTTACCTAACCGACCCTTTACAAGCCCGTATACAGGCCGTAATATTCGTCCATCAACAGCGCGACGATCGTCGCGTCTGCCACCGTGGTCACGATCTGAATCACCGGTGTACTTCCATTCGAGCAGGGGCTCCTGCTCACCCACTTTGTCCTCTTTGGAGTGTGCATGCGCATTCGTGAGTTCTCTGCTGAGCTCGCTTCGCGGCTCAAAGTCGCCTACGCGGTCCGCAACGTCGACCTGACGCTGCCCGGACTGACCCTGGTCGACGAATGCGCCCCCCGCGCCGGCCATATCCTGGTCGCAAGGGTCGACGCCATCGGGCACCACAACTGGCTCGAGCTCGCCACCGGCCGCAAGGCCGCCATCTACCCGGGCGACGAGGTCCTGCTGGCATTCGGGGAACGGTACGCCCCCGACCAGTACGAATCCCGCATCCCCGACGTCCTCGGCACCTCCGTCGACCTCGTGGCCGCCGGCGGCGTCGCCGGGGAGGTCCTCTCCCGGCACGGCGACATGCGCCCGCCCACCCGCCTGGAGCCCGTCGGGATCCTCGCCGACCGCGAGGGCGTTCCGATCGACCTGCGCCGCTTCACCGTGCTCGCCCCGTTCGGCCTGGGCGACCACCCGCCGGTGGTGTGCGTCGTCGGGACCTCCATGAACGCCGGGAAGTCCACCACCGCCGCGTCCGTCATCCGGGGACTGTCGCGCTCCGGGCGCCGCGTCGCCGGCATCAAGATCACCGGGACCGGCGCGGGCGGCGACCCGTGGATGTTCCGCGACTCCGGCGCGGTCGTCGCCGCCGACTTCACCGACGGCGGCTACCCGACCACCGCCGGCGTCCCCGTCCCGGAGCTGGCGGAACTCGCCCAGACGCTCTACCACCACGCCGCCGCGCACGACGTCGACGCCGTGGTCATGGAGATCGCCGACGGCATCCTCCAGACCGAGACCTCGGCGCTGCTGGAGTTCCCGGTCGTCCGCGAACTCGTCGACGGCGTCGTCCTCGCCGCCGCCGACGCGGCCGGCGCCCGCTACGGCGCCCAGCACCTGCGCTCCCTGGGCCTGCCGGTGATCGCCGCCTCCGGGCGGCTCACCCAGTCCCAGCTCGCCATCCGCGAAGCCATCGCGGGCATGGACGCGCCGGTGTACACGCCGAACGAGCTCGCCGCGCCCGAGACGGCCGCCGAGATCCTCGCGATGGCCCGCGTCGCCCGCTCCCGCCGCGGCGGCGTCCTCGAACTCGGCGAGGCCGCCTGACGCACCTCTTATCCCTACGACCAAGGCAGGACCGACGGCGGCGCACCCGCGCCGCCCCGGCACCAGAATCGAACAGCGATCCATCGAAAGGCGGTGCACTCGTGCACCGCCGTCTCCGTGCCCGGCGGCGAGGCGCTCGACACGCCGTCGTGACCAGGACTCGCGCAATTCATGCGGGTGTTCTGGTAGCGCTTGGAGGTATCATGGGGTCATGAGTCGCATGATCACTCAGAAAGAACTCCGCAACGACAGCGCCGCGGTCTTGCGTGCAGCGGAAGCCGGCGAGGAGATCATCGTCACCAGGAACGGCACCCCCATCGCCCGGCTGATGCCGCTGGTGGACGAGAGCCCGTTCGTGTCCTCCGAGGTCCTCAAGCAGACCGCGGCAGGACTGCCGCGCATCGACTTCAAGAAGTTCCGGGAGAGCCTGTCCGAAGCCGTCGACTGGGAATTCCGCGACCCCTACGACCGCCGCAGCGACAGCGATGACTGAATCGCGACCAGTCCACGAATTCGGGCTCCTCGACACCTCGGCCGTCATCGACTTCGGCAAGCTTCCGCAGGAGGTACTGCCGACGGCCAGCGCGATCAGCGCGGTCACGCTCGCCGAGCTGTATGCAGGGCCGCATGCCGCTCGGAACGAGCCTGTCGAACAGGCGCGCCGTCAGCAGCTGCTCGATTGGGCACAGCAGTCCTTCCGCAACCCGCTTCCATTCGACGAGGCGTCCGCACGAGTGTTCGGCACTGTCAACCTGCTCGCGTTGACGGCTGGTCGCAAGCCGCGAAAGTACACGGCCGACCTCATGATCGCTTCGATCGCCATCCGGAACCGGTTGCCGCTCTTCACCCGCAATCCCGAGGACTTCACTCCGTTGGAGTCGCTGTTGGAGGTGGTCGCCATTTGAACCGGCGGCACAGGTCGAACCAGTCGAACCACTGGACATCGAAGGCTTGAACGGCGGTGCGCCTCGCGCGCCGCCGCCTTTGCGTCTGGAGCGACTCGACCGTCCCGCTACGTGCCGGTAATGTGACTGGCTTGCGCCACTTTGGGCGACCCGGGACCGATACCGTCTTGTGACAATGGCAGCCTGGTCCTAGTTGCACCCGCGAATTAGGCTCGGGTTCGTGCGCCGCCCCGACCGCACCCCGTCCGCGCGAACCCCGCGCAGGCCCGCGATCCGCAGCCTTGCACCAGAAGCGCAGAGGAACTCCCCCTTATGACCACTCGCAACGTCGACGCCCGACGCCTGAACGTCAAGGGACTGCTCATCGCGGTCGGACTCCCGGTGGTGCTCGTCGGCGCACTCGTCGCCACCCTCCTCGGCACCGGCGCCTTCAGCCGCGAGAACGAGGGCGAGGACGCCAGCCTCTGGCTGTGGACGACCCCCCTCGGCGAACTCGCCCGCGTCAACGGCCTCACCGCCGCCACCGACGTGCGCCTCGACGTCACCGACGCCATGGGCAACGCCGTCCAGGTCGAGCAGACCGACTCGCACCTCCTCCTGCGCGAGATCGCCACCGGCAAGGTCTCCGCGATCGACCTCTCCACCCTCGAAGTCACCGGCGCGGCCGAGACCGCCCCCGGGGAGGGCGTGCGAGTCGCCCTGTCCGACGAGGGCGCGTTCATCATCGACCAGACCCAGGGCCTGGTCAACCAGGTCGACCCCTCGACCCTCGCCGCGATCGGCGAGCCCCTCCAGTTCCCCGCCGGCCTCACCGGCGGCGCCTTCGACGCCACCGGCAAGCTCTGGATCGGCGTCCCCCGCGAAGGCACCATCGTCCAGATCGAACCCCGCGACTCCGGCGCCAAGACCCTCGCGACCGAGGTCGTCGCCCAGCCCCGCCAAGAGCTCGCGCTCACCGTCCTCGGCGACGGCGTGGCCGTCCTCAACTCCACCGCCAAGGAGATGACGACGATCCGCTCCGACGGCCGCCGCGCCGTCACCGACATCGAGCTCGCCGGCCCGGCCGAGACCGCCGACACCAGCCCCGGCACGATCGCCTCGGTCACCGTCACCGACCCGCCCTCGATCGTCACCGTCGACGACGAGCAGACCCGCAGCTTCTCGATCGGCGCCGGCGCCTCCGAGCTCCTCGGCGCCTCGGTCGAATTCCACCAGCGCATCTACGTTCCCGACGGCGCCTCCGGGCTCGTCTGGGTCTACGACCTCGATGGCAACGAGCTCGACCGCATCGAGATCGACTCCGGCGGCGGGCCCGTCGAGCTGTACCACACCGGCGACACCCTGTTCGCCAACGCGGTCAACACGAACGCGGCCGTCGTCGTCTCCTCCGACGGCAACGCCCGCCTCGCCGAGAAGAACCGCGACGACATCCTCGGCGGCGACGCCCCGCCCACCGACGACGACGAGGGCGGCGACGAAGGCGACGAGAACGGCGACGAGGAGTCCGCGCCGCAGGTCGGCCCGCCCGGCGCCGTCACCAACCTGGACGGCACCGTCGGCGACGGCCTCATCAACCTCTCGTGGGACGCCGCACCCAACAACGGCTCGGCCCTCACGAAGTACGTCGTCGAAGGCGCCGGCGAGACCTGGGAGATCGCCCCGAGCCAGCGCGTCCTCGAGATCACCGACCTCGAGAACGGCCAGCCGTACACGTTCACCGTGACCGCCCACAACGCCGAAGGCGAAGGCGACACCGTCACCTCGCCGTCGATCACGCCCTCCGCGGAGGTCCCGGGCGCACCGGGTGCCGTCACTGCCACGGCCAACCCCGACGGCACGGTCACCGTGTCGTGGGAGGAGGCCGACGGCGAAGGCAACGACATCTCCGGGTACCAGGTCGAGTCCGTCTCGGGCACCGGTGAGCGGACCGTGGTCGGCCAGGCCACCGGGACCGAACTCAAGACCGTCGAGGGCACGCTCGAGTACGGCACCCAGTACGCGTTCCAGGTGACGACCCTGTCCGGCGCGGCCGCCTCCGCGCCCTCGCCGCTGTCCGGCACGGTCGTGCCGTTCAACGTGCCCGACGCACCCGGCAACCTGTTCGCGGAGTCCTCGCCGAGCACGGCCGGGACCATCGACGTCAGGTGGGACCAGCCGTCCAACAACGGCCGCGACATCACGAAGTACATCGTCACCGCCGGAAGCCAGACCAAGGAGGTCACCGAGGGGACCACCACGAGCATGTCCGGCTTCGGCAACAACGAGCAGGTCAACGTGTCGGTGGTCGCGGTGAACGAGGCCGGCCAGTCCGAGCCGGCCACCACCACTTCGAACACGATGGCGGCGCCGTCGGTCCAGATCACCGGCCACGAGTCGCTGACCAACCAGGTGAACCTGACACTCGCCTTCGATGACGGCGGCAGCAGCGACGCGCAGTGCACCGTGTTCGTCGACGGCTCCAACCAGGGCACCAAGTCCTGCCCGGACGTGATGGCGGTGACCGGCCTCTACGCCTCGACCAGCTACAGCTTCCAGGTCCGGATCTCGAACCCGGCCGGCGAGGCGACCTCGGACACGCACAACGCCTCGACCTCGAACATCACCGGCAAGGTGTACTTCCGGTGCGACGAGGGCTACGACACGCCTTCGGGCTACTGCGACTCGGTCGACGGCGTCAGCGTCTACTCGCAGCCCAGCCAGTCCGGCAACTCGCTCGGCACGACCAACACCCCGACCGGCTACAAGGCGTACTGCTGGACCACCGGCGACGCGACCATCAATCCGCGCGGCACGGAGAGCGGCCAGTCCGTCGACTACCACCCCGGCAAAGACGCCTCGAACAAATGGATCAAGATCGACTACGCTTCCAACGCGTACATCCCGTTCACATGGTTCAACATCGACGGGGTCGGTAAGAACTCCACCGGGGACCTCCCGCAGTGCTAGCAGGAGCAGAGAATGCACGACACCGAGCAGACCCACCCGCTGCGGGTGCCTAAGCGCATGCAGCAGCCGGTCCAGCTGGGCGCCGCGCAGGCCGAGTCCTTCGCCGCCGCGTTCGAGCGCCTCGGCGCCGCGGTGGACACCGTCGTGCTCGGCAAGCAGGAGGTCGTGCGGCTCGCGCTGACCGCCATGTTCGCCGAGGGCCACATCCTCCTCGAGGACGTGCCCGGGACCGGCAAGACGACGATGGCCCGCGCCATCGCGGCCGCCGTCTCCGGCCAGTGGCGGCGGATCCAGTTCACGCCCGACCTGCTGCCCTCCGACGTCTCCGGCGTGACGATCTTCAACCAGGCCAGCGGGGCCTTCGAGTTCCACCCCGGCCCGGTGTTCGCGAACATCGTGATCGCCGACGAGATCAACCGGGCCAGCCCGAAGACGCAGTCCGCGCTCCTCGAGGTCATGGAGGAGGGCAGAGTCACCGTCGACGGCCGCCCGCACCCGGTCCCGCAGCCGTTCCTCGTCGTCGCGACCCAGAACCCCGTCGAGATGGACGGCACCTACCGCCTCCCCGAGGCCCAGCTCGACCGCTTCCTCGTGAAGCTCTCGGTCGGCTACCCGGTCGAGGCCGCCGAGATCGAGGTCCTGCGCGGCACGCACCAGCGCAGCCCCGAGCATCTCGCCCCGGTCGTCGACACCGACACGGTCGCGCAGATGGCCGAGATGGCCAAGCACGTCTACATCGCCGAGCCCCTGTACGCGTACCTCGTCCAGCTCGCGAACGCCACCCGCAACCACCCGCAGGTCGCCGTCGGCGTCAGCCCCCGCGGGCTCATCGCGCTCTCGCGGGCCGCGAGCGTCTTCGCGCTCTCCCAGGGCCGCACCTACATCATCCCCGAGGACGTGAAGGCCCTGGCCGGACCGGTGTTCGCGCACCGCATCCAGCTCGCCCCCGACGCGGCGATGCGCGGTGCCACCGGCCTGCAGGTCGTCGCCGACGCGTTCGACAAGGTCCCGGTCCCGCTGCCCGCTTCGGCGGCATGAGCGAGACCGGTGCGGCCGCGGCACCGGAGGCGGCCGCGGCGCCTCGCTCCACACTGGCCGAGAAGCTGCTGGCGGTGCCCGTCACGGCCCGCGGCGTCGGCCTCGCGCTCGCCGCCGCGGCGCTCCTGGCCTCCGGATGGCTCTGGGGCTACCCCGAACTCGCGGCCGTCGGCGCCGCCGGGGCGCTCGCGTGCGTCGCGGCCGGGTCCGTGATCGCCGCGAAGCCCCGCCTCGAAGTCGAGCGCACCGTGAGCCCCGACCGGGTCTCGGTGGGCCACACCGCGAACGTGCAGCTCACCGTCCGCAACACCGGGCGCTGGCGGGCGGTCAACGCCCGCGCGGTCGACGCGTACGGCGCCGTGCACGTCCGCGGTTCGGGGGCGCTGCCGGGCGGGGGCCTCGAGACCCGCCGCGTCGCCGTCCCGCTGGCGCGGCTGCGCCCCGGCAAGAGCGCGGGCGCGAGCTACGTGATCGGCGCCGAGCGCCGCGGCGTGATCGAGGCCGGGCCGCTCGGCATCGGCAAGCGCGACCTCCTCGGCCTCGCCGCGACCGCGGGGAACTTCGGGCCGACCGCGCGGCTGTGGATCCACCCGCGACTGCACCAGCTGGCCCGCACTCCCGAGGGCCTCGCCCGCTCGCTCGAAGGCACCGCCGACAAGGTCGAGCAGGGCTCGCTCACGTTCCACGCACTGCGCGAGTACGTCATCGGCGACGAGCTGCGCCACGTCCACTGGCGGACCTCCGCCCGCATCGGGAAGCTCATGGTCAAAGAGCACCTCGACACCTCGCTGCCGACTGTCGCGATCGCGATCGACGACCGGGCCGAGAGCTGGCCGGGCCCGCCGGGGGCGCCGAGCGACGCGTTCGAAGCGGCCTGCGAGGCCGCCTACTCGATCCTTACCGCGTGCTTCCGCGCCGAGTACCACGCGGCGCTCGTGCCCGCCTCGGGCGCCTCGGTGTCCGGCGCCGGCCGGGACTCCTACGGCGACCTCCTCGCCGAGCTCGCGCCGAACGCGGCCGAGTCGCTCGACGCGTACGTCGCCCGCCTCACCGCCGCCCGCTACGGCGACACGCTCGTGTGGATCACCGGGACCGAGCCGCCCACCGACCGGCTCGCGCTCCTCAAGCGCGCCTACCCGACCGTGATCGCCGTCCACCTCGCTGCCGGGCTGCCCGCCTCGGCGTCCCTCGCGGGCGGGCTGCCGACGGTCCGCGCCGCCGACGGCGAGCAGTTCGCCGCGGCCTGGAACAACGGCGGGACCCGGCTGTGAGCGCCGTCCAGAACCCGGTCGAGATCGCGCGCGAGCGGCCCAAGCGCAGCCCCCGGCGCACCCGGTACCGGCTGCGCGTCGCCGCGGTCGCGGTCTGCCTCACCCTCATGTGCTTCCTCGCGGGCGCCGTCGCCGCCCGCGTCTACCACGGGCGGCTCCTCGTCCTCCTCGTCGCCGGGGCCGCGCTGGGCGCCTTCGCGATCGGCTTCGCGCTGCGCAACCGCCCGGCGTTCCTCGCACCCAGCGCCTCGCTCCTCGGCCTCGCCGGGTACCTCCTGGGCGCGATCGCGCTCACCGCCGACGGCGCCGACCCGCTGCCGGTCACGGTCGTCGACGCGCTCGTCAACGCCGTGCCGCGCACGCTCACCGCGCTCATCCCGGTCGAGCCCGCGCCGGACACGGTCGTCGTGCCCGTCTTCCTCACGTGGCTCGCGGCGACGCTCGCCTGCGAGTTCGCGATCCGGTACGGCCGCACGCTCCTCGGCTGCCTGCCGCCGACGCTCCTGTACGCCGCCGGGCTGTACCTCGTCGGGCCGAACGCCGACGGCGGGACGTGGTCCGCCCTCGCGTTCTGCGTGCTCGCCGCCGCGGCGCTCGCCGTCACCGCCGCCCCGCCCGAGCGCCGGCCCGATCGGGACGCGGTCGTCGACGGGCCCGCGCCCTCGAAGGCCCCGGCGCTCATGGGCGCCGTGATCACCACATGTGTGCTCCTCGCGGCCGTGGCGGTCCTCGGCCCGGCCGCGGCGCGGTTCGTGACCGCCAGCCCGGGCGACCCCCGCGAGTACGTCGAGCCGCCCCAGCTCACCGACATCGACCTGAACCCGCTGGTGCGGATCGCGGCCTGGTCCAAATACCCGGACCAGGAGCTGTTCGAGGCCGACACCTCCGGGGACTCGTGGATGCGCCTGGCCGTCCTGACCGAATACGACGGCACCACCTGGCAGGCCGCGGGGGACTTCCGCACCGCCGGCACCGTGATCCCCGGCAGCGGCGAGGCGAACTTCTCCGCGGACGTCGAGATCATCGGCCTCGGCGGCAAGCTCGTCCCGGCCGCAGCCGACCCGGCCACCGTCACCGACCTGCCGATCGCGGTCAACCTCACCACGCGCTGCCTGCTCACCCCCGACGGCCTCGCGACCGGCTCGACCTACCACGTCGAGTCCGCGCTCGTCACCGCCGACCCGGCCGCGGCCGAGACCGCCCGGCCCGACCTGTCCGACGCCGGCACCGTCGCCGTCCCGCCCGCGACCCCCGAGATCATGGCGACGATCGCCGACTACGTCCGCACCACCTACGACACGCCTTACGAACGCGCCCAAGGGCTCGCGGACTTCCTCGCCCAGCACTACGCGTACAACCCGGAGGCGCCCTCCGGGCACGATCTGCCGGCCCTCGGGTTCTTCCTCGGCAGTCCCGCGGACGCGGGCGGGCAGCGCGGCACCAGCGAGCACTTCGCCGCCGCGTACGCGGTCATCGCCCGCCTCATCGGGCTGCCCAGCCGCGTCGTGGTCGGCTTCGAGGTCCCCGGCGGCTCCAGCACCGTCACCGCCGCGCAGGGCTCGGCCTGGCCCGAGATCGCCTTCGAGGGCGTCGGCTGGGTCCGCTTCGACCCGATGCCGCCGCCCGACGCCGTGCCCGTCCCGCCCGAGGACACCCTCGAGCAGATGGAGGAGGAGACCCCGAGCCCCGAGGAGGACTCCGGCGGCGGAGGCGAGGCCGAGGACTTCAACGACGAGTCCCTCGAGCAGGACGGCGACTTCAACGAGGAGCTCGGCCGGGAGGCCGGCGGGATCCCGGTGTGGGCCTGGTACGCGCTCGCCGCGGTCCTCGTGGCCTGCGTGCCGCTCGTGCTCAAGGCCCGCAGGGCCCTGCGGCGCCGCCGCAGGCTCACGCGCGGCGGCCCGGCCGAGCGGGTCGCCGGCGCCTGGGCCGAGGTGCTCGCCGCCGCCGCCCGCGCGGGAGTGAAGGTCCCCGACCACGCGAACGCGGAGGAGTCGGCGGCGCGGCTTTCGACGCTTGAAGCCGATATCGGCCCTTTGCCGCGTCTGGTCAATGCCGCGGCATTCGCTCCCCAAGCGGTTTCCGAAGAGGACGCCGTCGCCGCTGCGGCGATCGCATCGGAATATCCGCGGACGATCCGACAGCAGGTGAAAAGGTGGAAACGCTTCCTCACTTAGCCTGTGCCCGTTAGAAGTTGATATTTCCCCGCAAATTCATCAGCCGGTAGGCCGATCCCGGTACGTGGCGCTCACCTGGCAGACTGTGACGTATGGAGAACCCCTTCTTCTCTGTCCGTTTCCGCGGATACGACCGCGCCCAAGTCGACCGTGCGGTCGCCCGCATCCGAACCGCCACGGACGCCGGCGCCCCGCCCCACCCCGATTCCCTCACCAATCTCGGCTTCCAGCTCACGCTGCGCGGCTACGACACCGCGGAGGTGGACGAGTACTTCGCCGAGGTCGCCCGGACGCTCCGAGGCGGCTAATCTGGGGACGTGACCGCGGATCCGTACCATCCTCATCTCCAGCCGCCCCCGGGACCCATGAACCAGCCCCGGATGCAGCCCGTCCAGCCGGGCCCGCCGGTCCACGGCCATCCGCCGCAGCACCCGCAGGCCCAGTACTTCTACCCGGCCCATCCGTACTGGTCCGCCCCGGCACCGGTGACCATCGACGGCTTCGCCATCGTGCAGCCGCGCCTCAAGCCGATCCCGTCCGGGCCGGCGATCGGATCCCTGATCGCCGGCATCGGCGCCGTCCTCGCCGCGCTCCCGGGCCTCATCGTCGCGGCCCTGAGCCCGCTCGCCGGGCTCACCTTCTTCATGTCCGCGGCCCTGTTCGGCCTCGGCGCGCTCTTCCTGGCGATCTCCGCGCGCCGCCAGATCCGCACCGCCCAGGGCGGCGTCTCCGGCAAGGGCCTCGCGCTCACCGGCCTCGTCCTGGCGATCATCGCGCTCGGCCTGGCGGCGCTGGTCGGCCTGATAGTCCTCGTCTCGACCATGTGAGAGCGGCGGCGCCCGCGAAGGGCGCCGCCGTTTCAGCCGCTAGCAGTAGGTGTTCAGGTGCGACTGGATCGCCGACTTCTCGGCGGCGTCGACGGTCAGGTCGTACAGGTACTTCACATGGGTCCACGCCTTGACGTAGTCGCAGCGCACCGACGAGTTCGACGGCATCCACTCGGCCGGGTCGTAGTCGCTCTTGGACGAGTTCGCCGACGTGGTCGCGATCCAGAGCTGGGGCGAGTCGACGTCGTTCGCGAACGCCTGGCGCTCGGCGGTGGTCCACGCCCAGGCGCCGGAGGCCCACGCCTCGGAGAGCGCCACCACGTGGTCGACCGTGGCGTTCGAGACCGTGCTGGTCCAGACGTTGTCGAAGTCCGACTGCCACGAGCCCGAGTCGGGCTGGCAGTCCGAGCCGGTCACGACGTCGCGGCCGTCGCGCTTGAGCACGTACTGCCGCGCGGTGCACCCGCCGCCGACGCTCGACCAGTGCGGGAACAGGTCCCGGTCGTAGCTGGAGCCGTGGGACTCGGCGGCCACGGTCAGCGCGTTCAGCTCGGCCTGCGCGGTGGAGAGGGACGGGATGCCCGGCGGCCGGACGGCCTGCGCCGGGGCCGAGTCGAGGACGAGGACCGCGAGGAGGGCGACCGCGGCCGCCGCGACCGCGGCGACGGCGCGCTTGCATGCTTGCATGGTGACTCCTGTGGGGGAAGGGGGGAAGAGTGCGGCTGACGGGGTACACCGATCGACGGGCGCGAATGCCCCATCGGTCGGGGTCATCGAATCATGGGATGTCGTGGCACCGCAAGGGGTGAATCCGATCTTTTACCCACAAGACATGGCGAACTTACGCAACCGTTGATTCGAGGACAAGCCGGATCAACCGACTTCCGGACCCGAGACGGACAAATGCCTACAATGGAGACATGACTGTGAGCAGCAAGGAAACGCACATCGGCGGCCTCGCGGTCGGGTACCTGCCCGACCGGCTCGGCGTCGCCTCCGACTTCGAGTTCGAATGGGGCGGCGTCGCGTTCGTCCAGCGGGTCTGGGAGACCCGGGCCGACGACGGCGCCTGGAGGGTCGACCTCCAAATCCAGGCGATGCGCGGCGAGTCCCTCGGCGACCTCGACGGCCTCCGCGCGTTCCTCGCCGAGTACCACGAGCGCGGCGACGACTGGAAGCCCGAACCGCTCGGCGGCGACGGCCTGGCGAGCGAACGCGAAGTCGCCCGACTCCTCGCTCCCGGCTTCGCGGTCGAGGTCCGCGACCCGTTCGGCCGCCAGGGCGTCCAGGTCGTCAGGGCGGTCGCCGCCTCGATCACCCGGCGCCCGTAGCAACCGGGCCCGGCCCGCGGGCCGGGCCCGTGCAATGCGAGAGGAACCGGCCCGGAAGGACGCCGTTCGGGACGCCGTTCCGTTCAGTCCAGCTCGGAGCGCCGGGGCGGATTCGCGCCCGCGCGCGAGCACGTCACCGCCGCGACCCGCGACGCGAACCCGACCGCCTCGCGCGCTTCACCGGCCGTCAGCCGGTCGAGGTCGCCGAGACGCAGCCGCCCGTGGCGGTCGAGCCAGTCCAGCAGGCCCCCGCTGAAGGCGTCCCCGGCGCCGACCGTGTCGACCACGTCGACCGGCACGGCCTCCACCGCGAACGACTCGCCGCCGGCCCACACGAGCGAGCCGCCCTCGCCCCGCGTCACCACGACCAGTTTGCGGCCCTTCGTGATCCACCGCTCCGCGAGCGTCTCCGGGGCCTCGCCCGGCCACACCCACGCGAGGTCCTCGTCCGAGACCTTCACGATCGACGCGAACGCGAGCCACCGCTCCAGGCGGTCGCGGTACGCCGCCCGCTCGCCCAGCAGCGCGGGGCGCACGTTCGGGTCCAGGCTGATCGTCGTGCGCGTGCTCAGCCCCGCGAGCCACCGCTCCAGCACGGGCCCGCCCGGTTCCAGCGCCAGCGCGAGCGACCCGGTGTGGACGGCGTCCACCCCCGGGTCGCGCGGCAGCTCGTCGGTGCTCCACTGCCAGTCGGCGGTGCCGCCGGTGTGGAACGCGTAGGCCGCGGATCCGCCCGGGTCGACCGAGACGATCGCCAGGCTCGTCGGCTCCTCGGCGTCGACGATCCACCGCAGGTTCACATCGGACTCGGCCAGGTGCGTCCGCAGCAGCTTCCCGAACGCGTCCGACGACAGCCGCCCCAGGAACGCCGTCTCGGTTCCCAAGCGGCCCAAGGTGACGGCCGCGTTCATCGGGCTCCCGCCCGGATGCGCCACCGGATGCCGCGCGTCGTCCGCCGCGACCTCCAGGTCGATCAGCGCCTCCCCGACCACCCCGATCACGGTCCCACCAGCCCTTCTCCCGCCGCGGGCGGATCGCCCGTCCCGATGCCGCGGTAGCCGATGATAACCGGCGGGCCGTCCCGAGCGCGGAGCCTTGCGGGGCCGCGAACGCCAGTGCCGCCGCATGCCCTTGCGGCACTTCGAGATCGAGGAATCCGGGGCCCGGGTCGGGGCCGAGCCCCGCGTGGACGCCGGCCGGGTCGGCCGCCAGGCCGGTGCCGTCCGCCTTGAGCCGCGCCTCCTTCCGCACCCAGGCCCGAGCGAACGCCGCGGGGCGCGCGGCGGGGTCGAGCGCGTCGAACTCGCGGCGCTCGCCGGCGGTGAGGCACCCGAGGAGGTCGTGGACCGCCGTCTCGCCCGGGACGGGCTCCACGTCGACGCCGACCGGCTCGGATGCGAACGCCGCCAACGCGAACGCGCCGCCGTGCGAGATCGAGAAGTGCAGCCGCGGCACCCCGGCGACCGCGGGGCGGCCGTGCGGCCCGCCGCAGACCGGGCAGGTCTCGTTGAACAGCCGCAGGTCCGCGGGTTCGCAGTCGAGGTACGACGCGAGCAGCAGCCGCAGCATGACGTGCGCGACCGTGTACCGCTCGCGGTCCTCGACGCGGGCGAATCCAGCGGCGCGCGCCGCCTCGGCCGCGCTGAGCACCGACGCATCGACCTCGGTCGTGCGCTCCGCCAGGAACACCGCGACGGCGCCGGGCGCCGGGCGGACCGTCCCTGCCGGGGCCGTGCCGCCGAACCGCACCGGAATCGCCTTGCCGCCCATCGGGACACCGTACCGGGGCCGCCGCGCGGCCGTCCAGAGCCGATGCGCCCGCAGGGGCGGGCCGCGGGACCCGCACGAGCCCGCCAGGGCTTGTCCTGTGCGTCAGGGCGGGGCGGTATCCGAGTCGGTTCGTTCGCGAGGCTGGGGCCTCGATGCACCGGTAGGTGTCTGGGAACCCCGGCAACCCGGCGAGCGGGTGAATGACGACCGTTCTGTTTCGCAGGACGGGCGCTAAGGCACGATGGGGGCATGCAGATCGACTCCCGCAGCGGCGCACTGATCCTCATCGACCTCATGCCGCGCATCATCGCCCTGGACACCGCCCCGCGCACCGGCGCCGACGTCAGGGACCGGTGCCTCGCGCTCGCCGACCGCGCCCGCGCCGCCGGGGCGTCCGTGGTCTGGGTCCGCGTCGAACGCCCCAATGTGGACGAGCAGCCGCCCGGCAGCGGGCTCGACGAGGCGTGCGCGCCGCTCGAGGGCGAGCCGGTGGTCGTCAAGCGCGCGCTGAGCGCCTTCCACGAGACCGGGCTCCATGCGCTCCTCACCGCGCGGGGCGTCGCGACCGTGGTGATCGCGGGCCTGGTGACGACGTTCGGCGTCGAGTCGACCGCCCGCACGGCCGCCGACTACGGCTACGAGGTGGTGCTCCCGACCGACGCGATGGCCGCGTTCAGCGCGGAGGCGCACACCTTCGCCGAGAAGGTCGTGTTCCCCTCCATCGGCACGGTGTGCGCCTCCGACGAACTCGAGTTCGGTTAGGACGCGGCCGCCTTCGCCTCCTCCTTCTCCGGCACGGGGTCGTTGAGCCCCAGTTCGTCGGCGAAGGAGCGGCGGCGGTACTTCCAGGCCACGAACGCGGCCGGGGCCGACGTCGACAGGGCCGCGATGACCAGCAGCGGCGCGAACAGGCCCGCCAGCAGCATCGGCCCGGCCAGCGCCGAACCGGCCGGCGATGTCGACTGCAGGAGCGTCCGCATGAACGTCATCGTGCGGCCGCGGATGTCGGCGGGGATGCGCGCCAGGCGCAGCACCTGCGCCGAGACGGTCATCGGCGTGGACACGAACTCGAGGATCATCAGGCCCAGCAGGATCATCCAGACCTGCGGTCCGAACAGGAACAGCAGGCCGAGTCCGCCGATGAGCTGGAGGACGCCGACGCGCAGCATCTGCCGGTCGGTGGGTTTGACGACGCCGGAGAGGAACGCGCCGATGAGCGCGCCGCTGTTGGCGATGCCGAGGACGATGCCGAGCGTCCCGGCCCCGGCGTGGAGCTGCTCGACGACCAGCCAGGGTATGACCACCCGGATCATGCCGACCGTGGCGTTGAACAGCGCGAAGCTGACGGTGGTCCACACGAGGACGTCGTCGCGTTTGAACAGGGCGAACACGGGTTTCCAGCCGAAGCTCTGCTTGAGGCTCATGCTGGTGTTGCCCTCGGGAGCGGCCAGCGGCGCCTTGATCGCGAGGACGCAGCCGGCGAACACCAGATAGGTGAGGGCGTCGAGGATGAGCACCGTGGGCGCGTCGAAGACGGCGATGAGCACGCCGCCGATCGCGGGCCCGGCCATGCCGGCCGCGCCGTACGCTATCGACTCGAGCGCGGTCGCAGAGTGCAGCGCGCGCTTCTCGACCAGCTCGGGGACGAGCGTCGGGACGACGGCGAGCGGCACGATCTTGAGCAGGCCGTAGACGCCGGCCGTGACGTACAGGTGCCACAGCTCGAGGTTCCCGGTGAGCGCGAAGACCGGGACGATGCCGATCACCACGGCGCGCAGCAGCGAGTCGGCGACGAGCAGGAACCGCCGCGAGAGCCGGTCCATGAGCGGGCCGATCACGGTGCCGCCCAGGATGATCGGCATCGTGTAGCAGACCGCCATGACGGCGACCGAGCCCGCGTTGCCGATGGTGATGGCGAGCCAGGCCAGGGCGGTCCAGGTGGCGCCGTCGCCGATGAGGCTGACGACGGAACCGGACCACAGCAATCGGTAGTCGCGGTTCTTCAGGACGGAGATGAGTTCTTTCACAGGGGGTCCTACCTTCTGGGCGTGTCGGTCGATCGGTGGTCCGCGGCGACGAACGCGGCGACGTCGCGGGCCCTGGTGCGTGCGAAGTAGTGGCCGCCCGCGTCGAGTTCGCGGAGGGAGACGTCGGCCGCGATCTGGGTCCAGTCGCGGTGGGCTTCGCGGTAGCCGGCGACGAGGCGGTCGTCGCCGGTGCCCACGAAGGTGACCGGGGTGCGCAGGCGCACCGGTTCGGGCCGCTCCCGGGCGTCGATGAAGTACCGGTGCCCGGAGGCGCTGTCGTGCTTGAACATGCGGCAGATGAAGTCGCGCTGGTCGGGTTCGAGCCCGTCGGCCTCGGTGAAGCCGGTGCGGTCGATGAGCCAGGCGATGATCTCGTCGTCGGTGAGGCCCTCGGCGACCTCGATGGCCTCCCGCAGGTAGTCGGCGTCGTTGAGGAGCTTGGCGCCCAGGTAGAGGCGGCGCACGTCGGTGCCGCGCTCCTCGAGCAGACGGCAGGTCTCCACGGCTGCGGCGGCGCCGAAGCAGTGGCCCCACAGGATGACCGGGCCGTCGATGCGCGCGGCGATGTCGTCGGCGACGAGCCGGCCGGTCTCGGCGATGGTGGTGAGCGGCTCGCCGGGGAACCGCGGGTCGTGGCCGGGGAACTCGACGGCGTGCACCGCGATGTCGGGCGCCGCCGCGGCGACCGCCTTGGCCAGGTCGAGGAAGTTCGACGGGTGGCCGGCGGCGTACGGGAAGCACACGAGCGTCGCCGACGGCGGGCCCGCCGCGGCCGTGAGCGGCCGCAGCACGCCCTCCTCGGCGGACCGGCTGCCGAGGATCGCGGCGAGGTCGAGCAGCCGCGGGTGCTCCATGACGTCGATGAGGCTCACGGCCCCGTCGAGGCCCATGGTCACGCGCATCGCGGTGAGCGAGTTGCCGCCGAGGTCGAAGAAGTCGTCGCTGCGGCCGATCTCCTCGGCGGGGATGCCGAGGACCTTCTCCCAGGCGGCGGCGACGCGCTCCTCCGCCTCGCCGGCCGGCGGCGCGAACGCCTCCGGGGCCGCGGCGGGCGCCTCGGCGGGCGCCTCGAGGACTTCGAGTTCCCCTGCGGGCGTCCATCGCCCGCGCTCGCCGGTGTCGGTGAAGGCGCGGCCGGTGAAGGCGCGCTCGTGGGAGGCGCTGCCGCCGTCGGCGGCCCCGTCGGACGTGCCGTCCGGGACGGGACCGTCGAGGACGACGATCCGGCCCGGGGTCCCGACCGGGGACGGCATGCCGTGCGCGTCGACCACCCGGACGGCCGCGCCCGGCGCGAACCGGCCGGCGGCCGCGCGCGGGAACCGGTCCTCGACGAGCGCCAGCTCGGCGCCGTCAAGAAGCGACAGGGCCGTGTACTCGCCGCCCGGGTCCCCGGTCATCAGTTCGAGGGCGCGCACGTAGTAGCCGCCGATGCGCCTGATCTGCTCCTCGCTGATCCGGTCCGCGTGGTAGTGCAGGCTCAGCCGCACGTTGTCGTGGAAGAAGTGCCGCGAGACCTCGCAGCGCAGCGGGAACTCGGTCTCGGCCTGCACCAGCACGTTCAGCAGGTCGAACTCGGGCAGCCGCTTCAGGTCCTTGAGCAGGTAGAAGTGGGTGAAGTTGAACGTGGACTCGAAGAGGGTCCGCTGGGTCCCCAAGTCCTGCTTCATCTTCGCCATCGGGTAGCGCCGGTGGGGGAGCAGGTCGGTCTCGGCCCGGTACACGGCCCGGACGAGGTCGGCCCACGAGCCGGGGCCCTGGTCGACCCGGAACGGGATGGTGTTGAGGAACATCCCGATCGCCCGCTCGGCCCCCTCGGCCTCCGGGCGGCCCGAGTGCTCGTACCCGGTGGCCGCGTCGTCGTCGCCGCTGATGACGGCCATGACCCGCAGGTGCGCGGCCATGAGCACGTTCTTGACGGGGACGGCGAGCTCGTCGGCGAGCGCCTGGATCGCGTCGGACAGCTCCAGGGGGATGTCGAAGTGGCTGAGCACCACCTCGTTCGGGGTGCCGGGCGGCGCGAGCGCGGGGATCTCGGTGAACGGGTGCTCCCGCAGCCGGCCGGCCCAGAACTCCCGGTCCTCGGCCGAGGCCAGCGACCGCAGTTCGAGGCCCACGTAGTCGCGCTGGTGGTTCGCGCCCGTCGCCGGCTCGACCTCCTGGCCGGAGCGGAGCCGGTGGTAGATGTCGAAGACCTCGGCGTGCACCCGGTTGATGCTCCATCCGTCCACACAGGAGTTGTGGAGGCTGATGTTGTAGCGGTACAGCTCCGGCCCGAGGATCTGGACGTGCAGCGTGAGGAGGCTCCCCGGCCGCGACCAGTCGAACTCTCGGGCCTTCTCGGCCGCGGACCACTCCTCGAACCACGTTTGCTGCGCGGCCGTGTCCATGCCGCGCTGGTCGACGACCACGAGCGGCGCGGGCGCGGTCCGGTGCACCACCTGGAGGTAGTCGCGGAAGCCGTCCAGGTGGTAGGTGGTGCGCAGCATCGGGTTGCGCTCCACGGCGAGGGCGACGGCCTGCTCGAACCGCTCGCGGTCGAACGGCGCCTGGATGAGGTAGGTGATGATGTCGTGGTACTCGGCGGTGCCGCGGATCATCTCGCTCTGGAAGATGAGGCCGGCCTGGAGCATCGACAGCGGGTAGGCGTCCTCGGCGTCCTCGGGGAGCCGGTCCCGGTCCTCCTCGGCCACGAGCGCGAACGGCGCGAACTCGAGCGACTCGGGGACCGCGGCCTCCTCGGACCGCGCGTCGAGGTACGCCGCGAGCTCGCCGATCGTGGGGTGCGCGAAGAACTCCTGGAACGTGAAGTTCAGCCCGGCCCGGCGGGCCTTCGCGAGGACCACCACGAAGTGGATCGAGTCGCCGCCCACCGAGAAGAAGTTGTCGCCCGTCCCGACCCGCTCGATCCCGAGCGCCTCGCACCAGATCCCGGCCAGCACCCGCTCGGTGCCCTCGCGCGGGGCGGCGGCGTCCCGCCGGGCGCCGGCGCGCCGGATCTCCGGCAGCGCCTTCCGGTCGAGCTTCCCGTTGGGGGACAGCGGCATCGCGTCGATGACGGCGATCCGCGACGGCACCATGTACTCGGGCAGCCGCTCGCGCAGGTACGCCGCCAGGTCCGCTTCGGCGGCACCGCCGGTGACGTACCCGTGGAGCACCTGCCCGTCGCCGGCGGTCCGCACGACCACCGCCGCCTCCCGGACCAGGGGGTGGTCGGCGAGGGCCGCCTCGATCTCGCCGAGTTCGATCCGGTAGCCGCGGATCTTCACCTGGTGGTCGATGCGCCCCAGGTACTCGACGTTCCCGTCGGGCAGCCACTGCGCGAGGTCCCCGGTCCGGTACACCCGGTCCTCCCCGGGGAACGGCGCCTCGACGAACTTCTCGGCGGTCAGCTCCGGACGGTGCAGGTAGCCGCGGGCCAGGCCGGTGCCCGCGATGCACAGCTCGCCGGGGATCCCGGGCGGGAGCGGCCGCAGCCGCTCGTCCACCACGTACAGCCGCAGGTTCTCGATCGGCCGCCCGATCGGCACGGCCTCCGGATCGGGGTCGTCGCACGGGAAGTGCGAGACGTCCACTGTGGCTTCGGTGGGGCCGTAGAGGTTGACCAGCCGGGTCCCGTTCGGGGCCAGCAGCCGGTGGAACTCCCGGACCAGGCTCGCGCTCAGGGCCTCGCCGCTGGCGAAGACCTGCCGCAGCCCCGCGAGCCGCCCCGCCGCGCCCGCGGACGCCACGTACTCGAGGAACACCGCGAGCATCGACGGCACGAAGTGCATCGTCGTCACCCCGGTCGACTCGACCGCGGCGATGATCGCCTCCGGGTTCCCGGCGTCCCCGGGCCCCAGCAGCGACAGCGACGCGCCCTCGCGCATCCACCAGAACAGCTCCCACACCGACACGTCGAACGCGATCGGGGTCTTCTGAAGGATCGCGTCGCCCGCCCCGATCGGGTAGGCGTGCTGCATCCACGCGATCCGGTTGAGCGCCGCCCGGTGCTCGACCGCCGCGCCCTTCGGGTTCCCCGTCGATCCGGACGTGTAGATCACGTACATCAGATCGGCGGCGTCCCCGACCGCCGGCGGCGCCTCGCTCCGGGCGTCGAACGACGCCGAATCGTCGAGGTCGACCGCGTCGACCCCCGCCGGGACCTTCCCGGCGTGGGCGCGCTGCGCGCACACCAGCGCCGCCCGCGAATCGCGCAGCACGTACTCGATCCGCGCTGCCGGGTGCGCCGGGTCGACCGGCAGGTACGCACCGCCGGCCTTGAGCACCGCCAGGATCGCGGCCATCATCGCGAACGATCGGTCCGCCATCACCGCGACGACCGACTCGCGGCCGACGCCGCGCTCCCGCAGCGTCCACGCCAGCCGGTTCGCGGCCGCGTCGAGTTCGGCGTACGTGTGCGCGACGCCAGCGCACCGGAGTGCGACCGCGTCCGGCGCCGCCGCGGCCCGCCGCGCGAACATCTCGTGGAACCGCACCGAGTCGTCCAGCTCCCGGCCGGTGTCGTTGACTGCGTCGAGCAGCCGCCGGTCGTCCCCGCCGAGCAGCGAGACGTCCGCCGAGGCGAGTTCCGGTTCGGCGCACATCGCGTCGAGCAGCAGCCCGAAGTGCGCGGCCAGCCGCCCGGCCGCGGCCGCGCTGAACACGGCCCGGTCGTACCCGAACCGCAGCAGCAGCCCCGCGTCGGCGCGCGCGAAGTCGAACACCGCCGCCGGCGGCTCGGCGAACGCCTCGTGCAGGCCCTCGAGCCGCACGCCCACGTCGAAGAACGGGCTCGCGCCCGCCGGCCGGGCCAGGCCCAGATGGTCGGCGAGGACCTCGAACGGGTAGTCGTGGTACTTCTCGGCCTCCGCGACCGCCGCCGCAATCGGCGGGGTCAGCGACCGCAGCGACGCGCCGCCGTCCACCGCGCACAGCACCGGCACGGCCGACGCGAGCGGCTCGGCCGCCCGGTCGGGGTCGAGCGTGAGCGGCTGCCCGACGGCGACCCGCCCGGCGCCCGTGTACCGGTGCAGCAGGGCCGCGACCGCGGCCGTCAGCAGCGAGTGCAGCGCGGTCGCGTCGCCGTGGCCGAACCGGTCGAGCGCGTCAGAGGTCGCCGCGCCGATCGCGAGCTCGACCCGGCCGCGGCCGGTCCCCTCACCGCGGTCGCCGCGGAACCCGGTCTTCTCCCAGCCGGCGGGGAACTGCTTGTGCCAGAAGGCGGTCGCGTACGGGCGGCGGGCCGCCTCGATCTTCAACTGTCCGAGTGTCTTCACAGTGGGTCCCTTCAGGGTGCGTGCCAGGGGGTCAGAAGTCGAACGCGGGGCCGTCGCCGGCCGCGGTCGCGTCGGGCGCGGGGAGCGGCGGCGCCTCGGGCGCGGCGAGGACCGCGTCCACCGCCTCCAGGAAGGCGTCCACGAAGGACTTCGCCGTCCGCTCGTGGAACAGCCGCGAGTTGTACGCCCAGGTCGCCGTCAGGTTCCCGGTCCCGGCGAACTGGAGGTTGAGGTCGAACATGCTGGCGGCGCTGGCGGAGTCGTCCTGGCGGGCGAGCCCGCCCAGGCACGGCCGCCCCGCGCCCGCGGCCTCGCTGTAGGCCAGCATCGTGTCGAACAGCGGGTTGCGGCTGAAGTCGCGTTCGCCGCCGGCCTTGGCGACCAACTCGTCGAACTGGTAGTCCGCGTTGGTGAAGGCCGCGATCACGTCGTCGCGGACCTCCCGCAGGAGCGCCGTGAACGCCTGGCCCGGGCGGATGCGGGCCCGCAGGCACAGCGTGTTCGCGAACATCCCGGCCACCTCGTCGACGTCGCCGACGCCGCGCCCGTCCACCGGCAGGCCCGCCGTCAGGTCCGTCTGGCCCGTGATGCGGTGCAGGAACACGAAGTACGCGGCCGCGAGCGCGTGGAAGAGGGTCGCCCCCTCCCGCCTCGCGAGGGCGGCCAGGCCCGCGGTGCGGGCGGTGCCGAGTTCGAAGGCGAGCCGGGCGCCGTCGTACTCGCGGACCGGGCCGCGGGGCCGGTCGGTCGGCAGTTCGAGCGGCTCGGGCCGGTCGGCGAAGGCCCGCAGCCAGAACGCCTCCTGCTGCTCGCGCACGGCCGCGCCGCCCTCGCCCTGCTGCCACACGGCGTAGTCGCGGTAGCGCAGCGGCAGGTCCGGGAGCGCCTCGCCGCGGTAGAGCCGGTCCAGGTCGTCCAGGAGCAGCTCCAGGGACCGGCCGTCGACGGCGGCGTGGTGGAAGTCGAGGACCACGAGTCGTCCGTCGGCCGAGCGGAACGCGCGCAGCAGCGGCGGCGAGGCCAGGTCGAACGGCCGCGGCCGCCACGACTCCGGGTCGTCGAGGACCGCCACGGCGACCGCGGCCTCCTCGTGGATCCGCTGGTACGTTTCGTTGCCCATCTGCACGAACCCGGTCCGCAGCGCCTCGTGCCGGGCGGTGAGGGCCTGGAGCGCCGTCTCCAGCCGCCCGTGGTCGACCGGCTCGGGGAGCCGGATCTGCACCGGCAGGTTGTAGTGGGTCGCGGTCTCGTCCTTGGCCTGCTCGACGATGATGCGCCGCTGCTGGGCCGAGACGGGGTATACCGCGCGGTCCGGCGCCGGGGCCACCGGCGGCAGAGCGCCCGAGCCGGCGCCGCGCACCAGGGCCGCGATGCGGCGGGCGGTCGGGTGGGAGAGGAGTCGCGCCGCCGGGAGGCGCACGCCGAGCTCGCGCTGGATCCGGCCGGACACGACCGCGGAGGTCAGCGACGAGACGCCGAGTCCGAACAGGTCGTCGTCCAGGCCGACGGCCGTGCCGAGGGCGTCGCTCCACATCGCGGCGACCGCCCACTCCACGGCGTCTCCCGCCGCTTCGCCGCCGGCCGCGCCGTCCTCGGGCGCGGCGCTTCCGTCCGGGGTCTCCAGGCGGGCGAGCGCGGCCCGGTCGATCTTCCCGCTCCGGTTGAGCGGCATGGCGTCGAGCTCCATGAACACGGCCGGGACCATGTACTCCGGGAGCGTCCGGGCCAGTTCCTCGCGGATGCGGTCCGGGGACAGGCCCCGGTCGCTGGTGTAGTGCGCGCGCAGGTACTTCTCGCCCCGGCGGGTCCGCACCAGCACCGCCGACTGGAGCACGCCGTCGAGCGCGTTGAGGTGCTGCTCGATCTCGCCCGGCTCGATCCGGTAGCCGCGGATCTTCACCTGGTTGTCGACCCTGCCGAGGAAGTCGATCGTCCCGTCGGGGAGCCACCGCACCAGGTCGCCGGTCCGGTAGAGCCGGCCGCCGGGCGCGAACGGGTCGTCGCCGAACGCGCGCGCGGTCAGGTCGGGCCGGTTCCGGTACCCGTCGGCGACGCCGTCGCCGCCGGTGTACAGCTCGCCGGGCAGGCCGACCGGCTGCGGCCGCATCGCGGCGTCGAGGACGTACGCGGTCGAGTTCGGGATCGGCCGCCCGATCGGGACCCGGCCCTCGGGGGCCGCCGCGATCCGGTGCGCGGTCGAGAACGTCGTGTTCTCGGTGGGGCCGTACCCGTTGATCACCTCCAGGTCCGGGCAGGCGGCCATGAGCGCCGCGATGTGCGGCCCCGAGAGCACGTCGCCTCCGGCGATGACCTGCCGCAGCGGGGCGAAGATCGCCGGATCCTGGTCGACCAGGAGGTGCAGCAGCGGCGCCGTCAGCCACATGGTCGTGATCCGGTGCCGCGCGATCTGCTCGCCGAGCGCCGCGGCGTCGAGGAGCGTCTCGTCCGGCACCAGCGTGATCGACCCGCCGTTGAGCAGCGGCCCCCACAGCTCCATCGTGGTGACGTCGAAGACGATCGCGCAGGTCTGGAGCAGCCGCGTCCGCGGCGACAGGTCCAGGTAGTCGCAGGAGGTCGCCAGGCGCACCACTCCGCGGTGGGGGACCACCACGCCCTTCGGGTTTCCGGTGGAGCCGGAGGTGTAGATGACGTACGCGGTGTCGGCGGGCCCGGTGGCCGGGACCGGCACCGGGCCGGCCTCGTGCGGCCCGGCCGCGTCGACCACGGCGACGCCCGGCGTCTCGGGGACGTCGACGCCCGCCGCCACCAGGACCGAGATCGCGCAGTCCGACAGCAGGAACGCGCGCCGCTCCGCCGGATAGGCGGGGTCCACGGGGACGTACGCCGCCCCGCACTTGAGGATCGCCACGGTCGCGACGACCATGTGCGGCGACTTGTCCGCCAGCAGCGCCACCCGGTCCCCGGGCCGCACGCCGCGGCGCATCAGCGTGCGCGCCAGCGCGTCCGAGCGCTCGTCCAGGTCCCGGTAGGTCAGCTCCTCGCCGTCGCGCAGCACCGCGGGCCGGTCGGGGCCCGCCGCGACCTGCGTCTTGAACAGCTCGATCAGGTTCGCGCCGCGCGGGTAGTCCGTCGGCGGCGGGTTGAACCGCCCGAAGACCGCCTCACGCTCGGGCCCGGTGAGGATCTCGAGCCGCCCGACCGGGGTCCGCGGCGCCTCGACCAGCGCCCGGACCACTTCGCCGAGGTGCCCGAGCACGCGGGCGGTCCAGCCCGGGTCGTCCCCGTGCGAGTGCCCGACCGCGGTCAGCGTCAGTTCCGATTCGCTCGCGCTGCAACCGAACACGAGGCCGTGCCGGCCGGGCTCGTCGGCCTTGCCGAGCAGGTCGACGGCGAGCGCGCACGTCGCGGGGTCGACCGCCGCGTCCCGCGGGACGCAGTCGCCGATCGCGGCCGCGGGTGCGGCGTCGACGCCGACCGCCCGCAGGGAGCCGTCGGCTCCGGCCACCGCGACGGCATAGGAGTCGCTGCCGCTGTACCTGGCGCCGAGCAGCAGCACCGCCGAAACCAGGAGCGATTCGGGGTCGTCCGCCCGCAGCCGCAGGCCGGCGGTCTCGCGGACCGGCGCGCAGCCGTCCGGACCGCATTCGCCGTGGAGGGCCAGCGCCCGGTCCAGGTGGTCCATGTCGAAGTCGGCGTTCATGATCGGATCTCCTCACTCGGCTGTCGCTGCGCGGACGCGTACCGGGGCCGCACCGTCGCGGCGATCCGGCGGATCGTCCGCGCGAGCGCGCGGTGGTCGGGGGCGGTGCCGTACACGACGGCCAGGCACTCCTGGGTCCCCTTGCGCCAGTCCAGGACCCGGCCCGGTTCGGCCCGCAGGTCCACGTGGGTCACTCCGGGCAGTCGCAGCAGGTCGTCGATCCCGTCGAGCCGCTCCAGCCGGGCCCGGTACGGCGGCGCGGCGAGGTAGTGCCGGAACGCGACCTGCCGGTACGCCGGCGCGCGCTCCTCGACCGGCAGGCCGAGGGCGACCGCGATCGTGTCGCGCAGCAGGTCGGGGCCGCCGGCCCGCAGGTGGACGTCGCCGACGTAGCCGCCGAGCCGCCCGTTGACCTCGACGATCCGCGGCCCCTGCGGCGTCAGCTTCACCTCGGTGTGGACGGCGCCCCAGCGCACTCCGAGCGCGGCGACCGCGGCCTCGGCGTACGCCGCGACCCGGTCCCGCACCGCGCCGTCGAGGGTCGAGGGTGCGAACTGCCCGGTCTCGCGGAACGGCGGCGCGAGCGGGAGCTTCCCGGTCACGTACGAGGCCTTGACCGTCCCGTCGGCGACGACGGACTCGACGGAGACGAAATCGCCCCAGCCCTGGCCGGCCGCGGCGGGGTCGCCGACGAGCAGTTCTTCGAGGACGAAGCGGCCGCCGGCGTCGCGGAGCACGCGCTCGGCGTCCTCAATGGTCGGTACGAGGTGGGTTTCGGCGCTGGCCGCACCCTTTCTCGGTTTGAGCACGGCCGGGAGTCCGACCTCCCGGACGGCTGATTCGAGATCGCCGAGCGAATCCACCGCGGCATTGCGGGTGGCGTCGACTCCGGCGGCGCGCAGTGCACTCCGCTGCGCCGACTTGTCGGTGAGCAGTCGTATCACCGACGGATCGTGGAATCGGAGTCCGCATTCCGCGGCTGCGGCGGCGGTCAATTCGAGTTGGAATTCGCTGAAGGTGGTGATCCCGTCCGCTCCGATGACCTGGACGACTCTGCTGATGTCGGCGGGGCTCGGATCGGAAATGGCGACCACGGTTCCGGATTGGTGCATCTGGTCGAGGTGTCGTGCGGCATTCGGATTCGCAGGATCGCACACGAATACGATGTCGCAGGTTCCATGCGCAGCAGTGGCTATGTCCACGGGTCCGGCAGCGCCGACGTCGTAGACGACCACGAGTTGATGTTTCATTATGAGAACACCTTGGGGGTATTGATTCAGCCCATGGCCGAGATGCGGCGCAGTCGTCCGGACGGCACGCCGAATCAAAGGGTCGAGCAATCGGTGGGTGGTGGGTGTCGCTTCGATGGTAGATGCAAAGTGGATCTTGATGCGTCCCGAGATAACGGTAGCGCAACAGTGAACCACCCTAGGTACTCGACGATAACAGTAGTATATACAAACTATAACGAAACGATATACCAAGATCACTGAGAATGATCTTGAAAAAGTCGGAGTGGCGAGGCAACCGAATCGGCATTGCAACGAACAGCGATCTGAATTGCGCGAATAATGCAGAGTGGCAATTGAGTGCAAAGAAATATTCGACGGTATAAGTCCAAAATAAGTGAAATATCCGTCATTCTATTTCTGAATATATCGTGCGATATCCGGAACTGCCCCGCCTTGTCGCGGCGTTACGCCGGCCCGGGAAATGCGGTAGCTTCGCTCCGACGGCTCGACGAGAGGAGACCGGACCGATGCGCGAATCGCAAGCGCCGCAAAGGAAGTGCTCCCGATGAGGCGGCGCGTGCTGCTCATCGGCATGGGCCGGGTCGGCCGGCCGTACGCGAAGGCCGCCCGCGAACTCGGCGTCGACCTCGCGGTGCTCGACCACCCGGCGTCGCTGAAGTTCGCCAGGGCCCGCGGGTTCCTCGACGACGACCAGGCGGGCCGTCCGGTGCTCGGAACCTCTACGGCCGCATGGTACTCGGCACTCCCAGAGGTGCTCGCGGCGGGCGAGGTCCACGGCGTGGTCGCGTTCGGCGAACCGCACGTCACCGCGGCGGCCCTCATCGCCGACGAGCTCGGCCTGCCCGGGCCGGGCCTGCGCGCCGCGGCCGTCTCGCAGGACAAGGCCCTCCAGCGGAGCCTGTTCGCCCGCCACGGCATCGCCCAGCCCGCCGCGCTGGCACCGTCCGACCTGGACACCGCCGCGATGTGGGCGGCCTCCCGGTACCCGGTCATCGCCAAACCCGCCGACGGCACCGGCAGCCGCGGCGTCCGCCTCGTCGCCGACGAGACCGGACTGCGCGACTGGCACGCCGCGAACGCCGGCGCCCCCTTCCTCGTCGAGCAGTACCTCGAAGGGCCCGAGTACAGCCTCGAATGCGTCGTCCAGGGCGGCCGCCTCGTGTGGGCGGAGCCGACGAGGAAGACCACCACCGAGCCGCCGTTCTACGTCGAACTCGGCCACACCGTCCCCGCAGGGCTCCCCGACCCCGGCCCGGCGCGCGCGCTCGCGGCCGCCGTCGCCGGGGCGATGGGCATGCGCGACGGCCTCATGCACCTCGAATTCCGCCTCGAGGACTCCGGCCCGCACCTCATGGAAGTGGCGGTCCGCACCCCCGGCGACCGCATCTTCGAACTCCACGCCCTCGCGCACGGCACCGACCTGTTCGCCGCCGCGATCAAGGTCGCCCTCGGCGAGGACCCCGGGATCCGCCGGACCCGCTCCGGCGCGGCCGCGATCCGCTTCCCCGCCGCGGAGCCCGGCGTCGTCACCCGCATCGAAGGCGTCCCGGCCACCCGCCGCCTCCCCGAGGTCGCCGACCTCGAAATCGACGTGGCCCCCGGCGACCGCGTCCACCCGACCCGGTCCTCTCGCGACCGCGTCGCCGCAGTCCTCCTCACCGCCCCCGACACGGACGCCCTCGAACGCGCCGTGAAGACCGCCGCCGACCTCCTCCACATCCGCACCGCCCCCGAGTAAGCCGCAGGCGGCGCAATGTGAACCCGCCGATCCGGGCGGTGCGACCCCGTCGCCCGGGCCCGCACGACCTCACCGACCCTCGGGTCGTTCATCGCCCTCGAAACGCCGGCCGCGCCGACCACCGGCCGCAGCACCCTGAGGAATCGCCCTCCGGCCCGAGCGCCCGAAGGCACCCACGACAAAACTCAGGGGCCGACCGAAGTCGACCCCTGAGGTGCGTATCTCTATGTACTCCCGAGCGGATTCGAACCGCCGTTTCCGCCTTGAGAGGGCGGCGTCCTAGGCCCCTGGACGACGGGAGCTTGCCTTTGTTTTCGCGGGCTTGCCGCGGCAACGACGACAACATTACACGGTACTCGCCGGGGGTGCACAAGCGGGATGTCGCATGTGATGTGGCGTACGTCGGGCGCCTGGTCGGGAGTGGCGGGCCGGGTCGGGCCGGCACCTCTTGAGGTGCACCCCCGTAGCGCCCGGTCCCCGGCCCGCCGAGTGACTCTAACGCGTGGCGGTCACGGACAAGGGGTGATTCTCACTGGTTGCTCGTGTTCGCTTGTCCGGTGATGTCGTCGAGCCAGGCGGTGTCGACCCCGTCGTGGTAGTTCACGAGCTTCGCGGTGTACGCGGTGTCCCCGACCTTGGCGGTGATGCTGGCGATGACGCCGACCGTGGTCACGCACACTTCGAACGAGCCGACGGGGGCGTCCGCGGCGCCCTGGACGTCCACGCAGTCGGCGAGTTCCCCGGCGAGGGTGGTGTCGGAGAACTCGGCGCTGGCGGCGGCGTCGGCCGCGGCGGCGGCGAGCCAGGCCGCGACGTCGTCCTCGGTCGGCAGCATGCCTTCCAGCTTCTGCCCGAGCCAGACGGTGAGCTCGGTGCCGTCCCCGCCCGACCACAGGGAGGGGCGGTCGCCGACGACGACCGCGGCCGTCTCGGCCTCGGGGTCGACGGCCACGAGGAGCGCCTCCTCCGAGTCCTCCATGAGGTACTCGGCGGTGTAGGCGTGGTCCTCTCCGGCGGCCAGGCGCTCGCTCAGTTCCGTGAGCGCGGCCTGGTCCTCCGAAGCCGGCTCCTCGGTTCCTCCTCTGAGGGAGCAGCCGGCGAGCGCCAGCAGCGCCGCCGCGCCGAGCACGGCGCAGCGGCGAAGAGGGTTCTGCACGATCATGGGGCTCCACTTCCATAGTGCTCGGCGAGGGGGATGCCGGGGCGGTCTCGGCGTAGCCCGCGGGTCGCGACTCGCCCGGCGGCATCTGGGGGGCGCGCCTAGCACAGGTGTCTGATCTGAGATTGGCCTCCACCATATAGCGGTCGGTCCATCCCCCATCCAACACGAGCGGGGGCCGCGAGCGCCATCGCGTTTTCGCGGCTCGGAGGCACCGCCGCCGGGGCCGGGGCGTACGCTAAGGAGCTGTGGCCGGCGCAGCGTCGGGTCGGCCGAAATCCTTCGGACACGGCCCGGTAATCGGGCCGATCGTCAGATTCGGCTATTTCAGGAGTGACAGTGGCTGCAATTGAAGACATCCGCGCGAGGGAGATCCTCGACTCCCGCGGCAACCCGACGGTCGAAGTGGAGATCCTGCTCGACGACGACACGCTCCAGCGGGCTGCCGTCCCGTCGGGTGCTTCGACCGGCGCGTTCGAGGCCATCGAGCTGCGCGACGGCGACAAGTCGCGCTACCTCGGCAAGGGCGTCGAGAAGGCCGTCGACAACGTCAACGGCCCGATCCGCGACGCCCTGATCGGCCTCGAGGCCTCCGAGCAGCGCCTCGTCGACCAGGCCCTCCTCGACGCCGACGGCACGCCGGACAAGTCGAACCTCGGCGCGAACGCGATCCTCGGCGCCTCCCTCGCGACCGCGAAGGCCGCCGCCGACTCGGCCGAGCTGCCGCTGTACCGCTACGTGGGCGGCCCGAACGCGCACCTCCTGCCGGTGCCGATGATGAACATCCTCAACGGCGGCTCCCACGCGGACTCGAACGTCGACGTCCAGGAGTTCATGATCGCCCCGATCGGCGCGCCGACGTTCAAGGAGGCCCTGCGCTGGGGCGCCGAGACGTACCACGCGCTCAAGTCCGTCCTCAAGGAGCGCGGCCTGTCGACCGGCCTCGGCGACGAGGGCGGCTTCGCCCCCAACCTCGACTCGAACCGCGCCGCACTCGACCTCATCGCGGTCGCCATCGAGAAGGCCGGCTACAAGCTGGGCACCGACATCGCCTTCGCGATGGACGTGGCCGCGACCGAGTTCTTCACCGACGGCGCCTACCTCTTCGAGGGCCAGAAGAAGTCCGGCGAGGAGATGAGCGCCTACTACGAGGAGCTCATCGGCGCCTACCCGTTCGTGTCCATCGAGGACCCCCTTTCCGAGGACGACTGGGCCGGCTGGTCCGCGCTCACCGCGTCCGTCGGCTCGCGCCTCCAGATCGTCGGCGACGACCTGTTCGTCACCAACCCCGAGCGGATCCGCCGGGGCATCGAGGAGCAGGCCGCCAACGGCCTCCTGGTCAAGGTGAACCAGATCGGCTCGCTCACCGAGACCACCGACGCCGTCGAGATGGCCCACCGCGCCGGCTTCGGCTGCATGATGAGCCACCGCTCCGGCGAGACCGAGGACACCACCATCGCCGACCTGGCCGTCGCCATGACCTGCGGCCAGATCAAGACCGGCGCCCCGGCCCGCTCGGACCGCGTCGCCAAGTACAACCAGCTCCTGCGCATCGAGGAAGACCTCGGCGACGCCGCCCGCTACGCCGGCGCTTCGGCATTCCCCAAGTTCGCGAAGTCGAAGTAGCGGCAACGTCGACGCTCGCCAAGGCGAAGCGGCGGCGCGGCCGAAATTCGCGGAGGCGAAGAGCGGCCGGCCGGGCTTCGTTGAGGCGAAGGTGCGCCACTGCCGACGTACGTGAAGGTGAGGCGGCAGCTTCGCGGGTTCACGGCGTCGATTGCGGCATCACCGCCGAGGTTCGGCGAGCACGACCGTAGCTCGGCGAACCTGAAGGGGAGCTGAAGCGGCGCAACCGGTCCGGACGCACACCGGAGGCACGGCCTCCGGCTGGGAAAGGGCCCCCGGTCGCAACCGCAGCGGCGCGAACCTGAAGGAGAGCTGAAGCGGATCGCAAGGCCCCCGCGCCCCGTGGCGCGGGGGCCTTCGAACGCAGCGGCCCCCGGCGGCATCGACTAGGCTGGGGCCCGTGAACGCGAGCCGCCGACCCAGCCGCCCCGGAGGACGATCCACCGGTCCCGGCCGCACCCGCGCCGCCCGGCGCCCCGCGCCCGGCGCCGCCGGCCGGGCCGAGGTCAAGCGGGTCCGCTACCGCCCCGCCCGGAAGGTCTCGCGCCGCGCCGCCGTCCTCGCACTCGTCCTCTCCGCGCTCGCCCTCGCATACGCGTACCCGCTGCGCACCTACATCGAGCAGCGCATCGAGATCAACCGCCTCGAAGCCGAGCAGTCCGCGCAGATGGAGCGCATCGAGGAGCTCGAGGCCGAGCGCCTCAAATGGGAGGACCCCGAGTACGTCGAGGCGCAGATCCGCTCCAGCCTCCTGCTCGTCCCCCCGGGCGAGGACCTCGTCATCGTCATCGACGAGGACGAACCAAGGCACACCGGTGACGAGGACGACGAGACCGCCTCCGACCAGGCCTGGTACGACGAGCTGACCGCTACCTTTGAAGACGCCGACCAGCTCGACCCAGAGGAAACCGAGGAACCAGCGGAGTGATGCAGTGAAGCCGGAAGCGTGGCCCCAAGCGCCCCAAGCGGTGACCGAGGCCGACGCGGCCGCCGTCTCCGCGCAGCTCGGACGCCCCATCCGCGGCGCCCACGCCGTCGCCTGGCGCTGCCCCTGCGGCCAGCCGGCCGTCGTCGAGACCGAACCGCGCCTGCCCGACGGCTCGCCGTTCCCCACCACGTACTACCTGACCTGCCCCAAGGCCGCGTCCGCCATCGGCCGCCTCGAAGGCGGCGGCGTCATGAAGGACATGAACGAACGGCTCGCCGCCGACCCCGAACTGGCCGCGCACCACCGGCGCGCCCACGAGGACTACCTGGCCCGCCGGGCCCGTCTCGGCGACGTCCCCGAGATCGCCGGGGTCTCCGCCGGGGGCCTGCCCGACCGCGTCAAATGCCTGCACGCCCTCGTCGGCCACGCGCTCGCAGCCGGGCCCGGCGTGAGCCCGATCGGCGACGAGGCCATCGAGATGCTGCCCGAGTGGTGGCGGAACGCAAGCTGCGCACACCGCGAGGAGAGCGAATGAGCACCCGGCGCGTCGCCGGCATCGACTGCGGCACCAACTCGATCCGCCTGCTCATCGCCGACATCGGCGACGACGGCCGCCTCCGCGACGTCGTGCGCCGCATGGAGGTCGTGCGCCTCGGCGAAGGCGTCGACCGGACCGGGCGCCTCGCCGACGCCGCCCTGGAGCGCACCCGCACCGCCCTCGCCGACTACACCGCGCAGATCCGCAGAGAAGGCGCCGAAGCGGTCCGCATGGTCGCCACCTCCGCCAGCCGCGACGCCGCGAACGCCGACGACTTCACGGCCATGGTCGAGACCGTCCTCGGCCAGGCCCCCGAGGTCATCACCGGCGACGAAGAGGCCCGGCTCTCCTTCACCGGCGCGGTCGCCACCCTGCCCGCCCACGCCGGGCAGCGGATGCTCATCGACATCGGCGGCGGCTCCACCGAGTTCGTGCGCGGCA
Organism: Glycomyces albidus; assembly: GCF_009451885.1. Classification (GTDB taxonomy): domain Bacteria; phylum Actinomycetota; class Actinomycetes; order Mycobacteriales; family Micromonosporaceae; genus Glycomyces; species Glycomyces albidus. The sequence continues at coordinate 165,083 of NZ_WIAO01000006.1, read as the reverse complement.
CCGGCTCCGAGGTGCTCGCCGCGATCTCCATGGACGTCGGCTGCGTGCGCATGACCGAGCGGCACCTCCGCTCCGACCCGCCGCGCCCTGACGAGATCGACGCCGCGGTCGCCGACGTCACCGCCCTCGTCGACCGCGGGCTCGCCGTCGCCGACGCCGACCGTGACGCCACCGAGCTCGTGGCCGTCGCCGGGACCGCGACGACGATCGCCGGGATCGCCCTGGGCCTGCCGGCCTACGACGCGGACGCGATCGACGGCAGCCGCCTCTCGTACGAGCAGGTCGCGAAGGTGACCGCCGACCTGGCCGCGGCCGACCACGCCGCGCGGCTCGCGATCCCGGTGATGCATCCGGGCCGGGCCGACGTCATCGTCGGCGGCGCGCTGGTGCTGCGCACCGTCATGGAGCGCAGCGGGATCGACTCGGTCCTCATCAGCGAGCACGACATCCTCGACGGCATCGCACTGTCTGCTTAGGACGAACGACGGCGGCCCCGCGATCGCGGGGCCGCCGTCGTATCCGATTACGCCGCTTGGAGATCCTTCGTCCGCGCCTGCGGCTCCTTCACGGGCGTCTTCGCGGCGGCGCGCCACATCTCGGCCGCGAGCCACAGCGCCGCCGCGGCCACCGCGGCGCCCCAGGCGATCCGACCCGCGTGGGGCAGGAAGAACTGCGGCAGGTACGTCGCCATGAGGACGGCGAGCGGGACGCCGCTCCACCGGTTGAGCGTCCCCGAGCGCCACACCGCGACCGCCGCGATGACGGCCGCGAGCGCGATGAGCGCGAGGCCGGTCGCGAACACCGCCATGGCGACGGGATCGAACCGGAAGGCGTCGGCGACCTCGGTCATCGTCGGGTCGGCGTCGGCCACGGCGCGCTCGCCGATCGCCTTGAGGCCGTAGACCTCCGCGCCGTAGTACGAGATCGTCAGCGCCGATCCGATGTAGCCGGCGGTCGCGGCGAGGAACGCGGTCTTCTCGTTGCGGGTGCCTTCGAGGTGGCCGCGCAGGGACCCGTAGGCGAGCGGGATGAGGATGAGCCCGACGATCGCGGCGATGTGGGCGACGGCCCAGCCGGCGCTCGTCCAGGACTCGGCGCCTTCGAGCGTGGTCTGGTCGAGGCGCGGCGCGGCCGCCTCGTAGAGGACGAACAGGACGCCGGCGAGGCCGAACGCGACGGCGCCGGTGCGGGGGTCTGGGGTGCCTGACACGGGGTGCTCCTTGTGGGTTCGCCGCTCGAAGTCGAGAGCGGCGCTCTCTGTTGAGAGCAATGATTGCACATCCCTGGTCGGCAACGCAAGAGCAGTGCTCTCGTTTCTGTACACTGGCCTGATGAACGCGCCGAGAACCGCCAGAGAACGCGCCCGAGCCGAGCTCACCAAGGAGATCCTGACCTCCGCCCGCCGCCAGCTCGGCGACGTGGGCGCCCCCGGCCTGTCCCTGCGCTCGGTCGCCCGCGACCTCGGCATGGCCTCCTCGGCCGTGTACCGCTACTTCGCCAGCCGCGACGAGCTCCTGACCGCGCTCCTCGTCGAGTCCTACGGCGAGATCGGCGACGCCGCGATCGCCGGCGACCTCCCCGACGCCGCCCCGGAGGAGCGCTGGCTCTCGGTCTGGCGCGCCGTCCGCGCCTGGTGCCTGGCCAACCGCCATGAGTACGCGCTGCTGTTCGGCACCCCGGTCCCCGGCTACGCCGCCCCCCATCTCACGACCGAGATCGCCGCCCGGATGCCGCTCACGCTCGCGCGCATCGTCGCCGACGCCAAGCGCTCCGTCGGTCTTCGGCCCTACACCGGCCCGGTGTGCGACCCGGCCGCCATCGAGCCGGCGATGCTCGACCTGCTCGCGGACGGCGACTTCACCGTCGAGGAGACCGCCCGGCTGATCCTGGCCTGGAACCGCCTCGTGGCCGTCATCGGCTACGAACTCCACGGCCACCTCAAGAACGTGACCGCCGACGACGCCCTGTTCTTCGAGTACACGGCCCGCGCCGAGGGCGCGAACCTGGGCCTCGCCTTCGACTGAGCGCGCGCGAACCGGATCGGGCACCGGTCACGCGTCACCGGGACGGCGAGAGCCGGATCCGCGCGCACGGCAGCGGACAGGGCCGCCCGGGCGACCGGGCGGCCCTGGCTCGAGTCTCAGAAGAAGTACAGCCCCAGCGCGATCGCGGCCACGAGCAGCACGACGGCCGCCGCGGCGAGGATCCAGGGCCGGCGCCGGCGCGGCCGGTGCTCGGACACGTCGCCGACGACCACGGTGACGTTGTCGGGGCCGCCGCCCTCGAGGGCCAGGCGGACCAGTTCGTCCGCGGCCGCCTGAGGGTCGGCGAAGTCGCGGAGGACGTTCTCGATCACGGCGTCGTCCACGACGTCGCTGAGCCCGTCGGAGCAGAGCATGTACCGGTCGCCGATCTGCGCGGGACGGGTCTCGAAGTGCGCCGGCGCGGGGTTGGCCTGGAGCACGCGCGTCACGACGGACTTGTAGGGGTGGTCCTGGGCCTCGGCGGGCGTGATGGCGCCCTCGTCGACCAGGTGCTGCACGTACGAGTCGTCCACGGTCACCTGGACGAAGTCCTCGCCGCGGATCTGGTAGGCGCGCGAGTCCCCGATGTGGACGATGTCGACGGCGTCGTCGCCGAGCCACAGGCCCGTCAGCGTCGTCGCCATGCCCTCGGACTCGGGGTTCTCGGCCACCGCGGCGCGGATGCGGTCGCGGGCGGCCTCGACGACCTCGCCCAGCTCCGCGTGCGCGTCGGCGGGGGAGCGGCGGGCCAGGCGCGTCACCTCGGCGATGGTCACCCCGCTGGCGACCTCGCCCGCAGCGGCGCCCCCCACGCCGTCGGCGACCGCGAGCAGTCGCCGCGACGCGAGGTGGGAGTCCTCATTCAGGTCGCGGACTTTGCCCACGTCGGTGGCGGCGCCGTAGCGCCAGCGCAATTCGGTCACAGGCGATCACCACTGATTCGGCACTGAGTTTCGGCTGTCTGTTCAAAGCTTGGCCGTTCGAGGGACATGGGCGCAAGTGTAGTGGTCCGGCACTCACAGCACGCGACCGTTGAACCCCGGTCGGGGCACCGGGCCGGACCGGCGCTGTATCCCCCGTTCGTGCCAGCCTGTGATCCCGCCGCTGAGCTGCGGTGACACCCCGATTACGCTGGACTCAGCCCGCCCGCCGCCACCCCCGGGAGCTGCCATGCACACGGTTCTGGCCGACCGCTACGTCCTCGAGCAGGAGATCGCGCGCGGCGCGGTCGGCATCGTGTGGCGCGCGCTCGACCGGATCACCGGGGACCGGGTGGCCGTCAAGGTGCTCCGGGAGGAGCTGCGCGACGAGGCGGAGATCTTCGAGTCCTTCCGCGCCGAGGCCGAGATCCTGCGGACGATCGACCACCCGGGCGTCGTGGGCGTCAAGGACTTCATCGTCACCGAGACGGTCTGCGCCGTGGTCCTGGAGTTCATCGAGGGCCTGGACCTGCGCGAGCACCTGCGCGTGCACGGGCCGCTCCCGGCGTCCGAGGCCGCGCTGCGGTGCGCCAGCGCCGCCGAGACCCTGGCCGCGATCCACCGCTCCGGGTACCGCCACAGCGACGTCAAGCCCGGCAACCTCATGCTCCACGGCTCCGACGGCGTCAAGTTCGTCGACTTCGGGATCGCCCGCGCCGCCGCCTCCCGCACCGCCCCCTCGCACGGCACCCCCGAGTACATCGCCCCGGAGGTGGCCTCCGGCGACTCGGCGAGCACCGGGGTCGACAACTACGCGCTCGGGCTGGTCCTCTACGAGGCGCTGACCGCGCACAGCGCCTACCGCGGCGGGTCCATCACGGACGTGGTCGAGCGCCACCTGACCCGCATTCCCGTCAAGCCGGCCGCCGTCGACGGCGAGCTGTGGCAGGTCGTCGAGATGCTCCTGTCGCTCGACCCGCGCGCCCGCGGAGACCTCGACGCGGTCGCCGCCGAGCTGCGCCGACTCGCCCCGCGCCTGTCGCGGCAGGCGACCGCCCCGATCCAACCCGAACTGCGCGAACGGGACGCGACGCGCTCCTTCGACTACGCGCCCGTCACGCCCCACCGGCCGGAGATCGGCGCCGGCGCCCTCTGCGCGATGCTCGCCGCCGAGTCGGCGCCCGCGGAGTCGCCTCGCCGCGGCCGGTTCGTGGCGGCCGCCCTGGCACTGGTCGCGCTCGCGGCCGGAGCGGTCTGGGCCTTCGCGGCCCTGACGGGCCCGGACGTCCCGAATGCGGAGGATGCGGACGGTCCGTCCGAAGAGGCCGGCTCGTCGGCGCCCGCCGAGGGCGAGTCCTCAGCGGACCCAACGGAACCGGCACCGAGCGGCTCCGGGTCTCCCGGCGAGGAGTCCGCCAGTCCTCAAGGGCCGGAGTCGGAGAGCCCCGACGCCGGGGTGGAATCTACTGAAATGTCCGAGTCGGATGAGGGCGACGGAGGCTCCACAGAGGGCGGTTCCGACGATGACTCGCCCGGATCGGACCTCATCGGTTCGCCCATGCCGACAACTGAAATCGGCGGCGACAGTCGATAATGATCCATGAGCGCCGAGTGACCCCGCATCGTCCGAACCGATGAGGGCGATGGGGATCACACGATTGGAATTCTCCGATCAGGCGTTGCAATCCCGGATCGACCCCCGACGGATTCACAAGGCTTGCAGTGCTTTCCATGGTCACGCAGGATGAACCATCGGTCGAGGTCTATCGACACATTGGAGCTGTCCACTTGTCAGAGCGGCATCCACATGGCATCCTGTCGGGCATGGCAGGAAAAGAACTCAACGCGACCTCAGCAGCATTGCTGGGCTTGCTGCACGAAGGACCGATGACCGGCGGACAACTCATGGCGGAGGCGACCCGTCGCCTCGGTCCGTACTGGACCATGACGCGCTCGCAGGTCTACCGCGAACTCCCCGCGCTGGCCGAGGGCGGCCTCGTCCGCGTGGGGAAGCCGGGGCCGCGCGCCTCGGTGCCCTACACGATCAGCGCCAACGGCAAGCGGGCGTTCACCCGCTGGCTCAACGAGCCGGCCCGGATCGGCCAGCTGCGCGACCCCGTCGCGCTGCGCACGGCCTTCCTCGACTACCTCTCGAAGGACACCGCCGACGAGATGTTCGCCGACGCGGTCGAGCAGCACCAGGAGGCCTTGGCAGAGGCCCGTGCCGCCGCGAAGGACTACGCCGACGAAGACCCGAACGCCGCGATCGCGATGGAGTTCGCGATCGGGTACCACCGGGCGGCGCTCAGCTGGCTGAAGAAGCGGTAGACGGAGAGACCCGGCGCCGACGCCGGTCGCACGACATCAAGCACGGAACGGGACGCGGCCCCCACAGGGCTCGCGTCCCGTTTCGTATGAGCCCGAATACAGGCGTACCCTGATCTGTTGTGACCAGTGTCGATGTTTCAGCCGATCTCCGCGAACTCAAGGCGACGCTCGCCAGCGTCGAGGCCGTCCTGGACCTCCCCGCGCTCCGGCGCGAGCTGGCCGAGCTCGAGGCCGCGGCCGCCGACCCCGGGCTGTGGGACGACCCCGATCACGCCCAGAAGCTCACCTCGCGCCTCTCCTATATCCAGGCCGAGCTCAAGAAGCTCGCCTCCCTGCACGAGCGCATGGGCGATGTCGAGATCATGTTCGAACTCGCCGAGTCCGAGGACGACCCGGGCGCGGCGGCCGAGGCCGGCGCCGAGCTCGACTCGATCCGCAAGGCCGTCGACGAGCTCGAAGTCCGCACCCTCCTCTCGGGCGAGTACGACGAGCGCGACTGCGTCGTGACCGTGCGGTCCGGCGCCGGGGGCGCCGACGCCTGCGACTTCGCCGAGCAGCTCATGCGCATGTACCTGCGCTGGTCGGAGCCGCACGGCTTCGGCACCGAGGTGTACGACATCTCCTACGCCGAAGAGGCCGGGATCCGCTCGGCGACCTTCGCCGTCAAGGGCCCCTACGCCTACGGGCACCTCTCGGTCGAGCAGGGCACGCACCGGGTCGTGCGCATCAGCAAGTACGACAACCAGGGGCGCCGCCAGACCGGGTTCGCCGCGGTCGAGGTGGTCCCGGCCCTGGAGCAGACCGACGAGATCGAGGACATCCCCGAGGACGAGATCCGCGTGGACGTCTACCGCTCCTCGGGCCCCGGCGGCCAGGGCGTCAACACCACCGACTCGGCGGTGCGCCTGACCCACCTCCCGACCGGCATCGTCGTCTCCTGCCAGAACGAGCGCTCGCAGCTCCAGAACAAGGCCACCGCGATGGCGGTCCTCAAGGCCAAGCTCCTCCAGCGCAAGCGCGACGAGGAGCGGGCCAAGGTCGACGAGCTGCGCGGCTCGGCCACCGCCTCGTGGGGCGACCAGATGCGCTCCTACGTCGAGCACCCGTACCAGATGGTCAAGGACCTGCGCACCGGCTTCGAGACCGCCGACGTCAAGGGCGTCTACGACGGGAACATCGACGGCTTCCTCGAGGCGGGCATCCGCTGGCGCAAGAGCGGGGAGAAGGCCGCCGCCGGCTCGTAGGTTCCTATAGGATCCGGGCTCCGCTGTGGACGGCTCGTGGCGGCCCCGTGACCCTTCGCGGCGCCGGCATGGGCCTCCTGACCACATATGCTTCCCCCGTTCGGGCGAAATCACGCCGTTACCCCCGAACGGGCGGGACATATGGGTCCGAAATACCGGAATATGCCACGCTTGTACTGGAGCCGCCGGACCGGCCCGCCGAAACGGCGGATAGACTCCGCCTCGTGATTCAGCTTGAGGGTGTAACCAAGCACTACCCCCGGTCGAACCGCCCCTCGGTGGAGGACATGAACGTCTTCATCGACAAGGGGGAGTTCGTGTTCTTCATCGGCCCCACCGGTGCGGGGAAGTCGACGATCATCAAGCTCCTGCTGCGGGAAGAGGTCCCCGACAAGGGCAAGATCACCGTCGGGGACACCGACGTGACCCGCCTGCGCCGCTGGAAGACCCCGGCCTACCGGCGCAGCATCGGGTGCGTGTTCCAAGACTTCCGGCTGCTGCCGAACCGCACCGCCGCCGAGAACGTGGCGTTCGCGCTCGAGGTCATCGGCAAGCCCAAGTCCGTGGCCCGCCGCGTCGTGCCCGAGGTCCTCGAGCTCGTCGGCCTCGGCGGCAAGGAGCACCGCTACCCGCACGAACTCTCCGGCGGCGAGCAGCAGCGCGTGGCCGTGGCCCGCGCCTTCGTCAACCGGCCCCTGCTCCTGCTGGCGGACGAGCCCACCGGCAACCTGGACCCCGACACCTCGATCGAGATCATGCGGCTTCTCGACCGGATCAGCCGGACCGGCACCACCATCCTGATGGTCACCCACGACTCCAACATCGTGAACCAGATGCGCCGCCGCGTCATCGAGATCGAGAACGGCCAGATCGTCCGCGACCAGGCGCGCGGCGTCTACGGCTGAGCGAAAGGCAGAACCAGAGCACATGCGCGCGAAGTACGTGATGTCCGAGGTCTTCCTCGGACTGTGGCGCAATATCTCCATGACCGTCGCCATGATCATCACCATGGCCGTCTCGCTGACGATGCTCGGCGCGGGGCTGCTGCTGTACAACCAGGTCGACGTGATCGAGGAGTACTACCAGACCAACCTCGAAGTGGTCGTCTACCTCGACCGCGGCATCGACCAGACCCTGACCGACCAGATCCAGAACGAACTCGAGGACAGCGGCTACGCCGAGCAGGTCCAGTACGAGTCGCAGGACGAGGCGTACGAGCGCTTCAAGGACACCTTCGAGGAGTCCGAGGACCTGGTCAGCTCCGTCGACCCGAGCGTCCTCCCGGCCGCCTTCCGCATCAAGATGAAGGACATCGGCGACGCCGACAAGCTCATCGCCGACTTCAGCGAGCGCGAGGGCGTCTACCAGGTCACCAACCAGCGCGACATCCTCCAGCAGGTCTTCGACATCCTCGGCGGGGCCCAGCGCCTCACCCTGATCGTCGCGCTCGTCCAGGGCGTCGCCGCCCTGATGCTGGTCGCGAACACGATCCAGGTCGCCGCCTACTCGCGGCGCCGCGAGGTCGCGATCATGAAGCTCGTCGGCGCCCCGAACTGGTTCGTCCAGGCCCCGTTCGTCCTTGAGGCGGTCTTCGCCGGCGTCATCGGCGCGATCTTCGCCTTCGCGACGCTCATCGCCGCGAAGTTCCTGGTCATCGACGGCCAGTTCAAGGACCTCTTCAGCCTGATGCCGCCGATCAGCATGCAGTCGATCCTGCTGCTCCTGCCGATCCTCACCGGCATCTCCGCCGTCATCTCCGCGATCACCGCGTGGATCACGTTGCGGTTCAACATCAAGGTGTAAGGCTCACCCGTTCGGGGCGAGTGTCCCGATTGGCCTGAACATCTGTCGCAGATGGACTAGATTCGGGCGCTATGAGGCGCATCGGATGGCTGCTCGCGGCCCTGCTCCTGGCAGGGACCGCGAGCAGTCCCGCGTTCGGGGTCTCCCAGTCCGAGCTCGACGCCGTCGAGCGCGAGAAGGCGCGGATGGCCGCCGAACTCGAGGACGCCTCGGACGAGGTGCGCGCCGCCGGCGCGGTCCTCGCCGACACCCGGGCCCGGCTCCCCGAGGCCGAGCATGCGGTCGACGTCGCCCGCGGCAGGGTCGCCGCCGCCGAGTCCGAGGCCGCCCAGGCCGAACGCGAGGCCGACGCCGCCCGCGAGGCGCTCGCCGCCGCCGAGGCCGAGTACGAGGCCGCCGCGGCGGTCGTCGAGGAGGCCCGCGAGTCCCGCGCCGCGATGTTCAACGCGACCGCGCGCGGCGCCGAACTGCTCACCGTCGACGCGATCCTCGCCTCCGAAGACCCCGCCGAGGCCATCGACGGCCTGACCTACCTGGAGTTCCTCATGGAGGGCAAGGACCAGGCCGTCGAGGAGGTGACCCTCGCCCGCCGCGAGGCGGCCAACGCCGAGAACACGGCCGCGGTCGCCGAGGCCGAGGCGGAGGCCGCCGAGGCCGCCGCCGCGCAGGCCCTCGCCGACGCCCAGGTCCGCGTCGCCGAGGCCGAGGCCGCGCAGCTCGCGGTCCAGCGGCTCCAGGCCGACCAGGAGGCCGCGCTCGCCGTCGCCGAGGCCGAGCGCGCCGACGCCCAGTCCGAGTACGACGAGCTCGAGGCCGAGTCCGAGCGCCTCGCCGACGAGCTGCGCCGCCAGGACGACGACGACTCGGGCGGGGGCGGCCCGTCCTCGGGCGGCGGCGGTGGCGGCGACTGGGTCGTGCCGGTCGACGGCTGGAAGTCCTCGGACTTCGGCTGGCGGATCCACCCGATCTACGGAAGCTCCCGCTTCCACGGCGGCACCGACTTCGCGGCCGGCTCGGGCACCACGATCCACGCCGTCGACTCCGGCAGGGTCGTCTACGCGGGCTGGAACGCCGGCTACGGGAAGCTCACCTGCATCTCCCACGGCGGCGGCGTCACCTCCTGCTACGCGCACCAGTCGAGCATCTGGGTGTCGTACGGCGAGCACGTCGACCGCGACGAGGGCATCGGCGCGGTCGGCACCACCGGCGCCAGCACCGGCCCGCACCTCCACTTCGAAGTGCGCGTCCACGGCGAGCGTGTGAACCCGCTCGGATACCTGCCCGCGTGCCTGTGCCGATGAGCGCAGCATGCGAAGCCGGAAATGTGCTTGGCCATACAGATGTTCGATCGTTAAGCTTGCCTGGTGTCCAAGAAGAAGCAGGAGAAGGTCAAGCACTCGGGTTCCGAGCGCTCAGTGGTGACCACCAACCGGAAGGCCCGCCACGACTACGAGATCCTGGACACCTACGAGGCCGGCATGGTCCTGTCCGGGACCGAGGTCAAGGCCCTGCGCCAGGGCCGGGGGAACATCGTCGACGCGTACGCCGAGATCCACAACGGCGAGGCCCGCGTCCACAACTTCCACATCCCCGAGTACGACTACGGGACGTGGACGAACCACCCGCCGCGGCGCATCCGCAAGCTCCTGCTGCACCGCTCGGAGATCGACAAGCTCTCGCCGAAGCTCGACGAGGCCGGTCTCACGCTGATCCCGCTGTCGGTGTACTTCCAGAACGGGTACGCCAAGATGGAGCTCGGGCTCGGCCGCGGCCGCAAGAACTACGACAAGCGGCAGGCGATCGCCAAGCGCGAGGCCGACCGCGAGATCGAGCGGGCCGTCGGCCGCGCCGCCAAGCGCGGCGGCCGCTAGCGGCGGTGTGACCGGCGCGTCACGCCGGCCGTACCGGAATATCGGTTCGACGCCGCTCGTTGAACCGGGGTAGAATTCCACAGCACAACTCAACAGGGTGATGAACACTCACTCGACGTTGCTTCTGGCGCGATCCAGGGGCTGATCGGTTTCGACTCCGTACGTTGACGTGAGGGAAGCGGGTCGAGGAAGCCAACGCCGTCTCGTAAACCGATGTTGGAAACCAATAAGTGCCAACGCAAAGCAACGCACTGACTTCGCCCTCGCTGCTTAAGCGACAGTGAAGTTTGCCGCTCCAGGGGCGCATCCGCCCTGGTCCAGCGGCATCATTTAAGGATGCTGTGGCCGACGTCTTGATCGCTGGGACGTCGTCCGAGACTTTCGGCGATTAGAGCCCGTCTCACCGACTCGTCCGCGTGATCGGTGGGGCTCGATAAAAGGCACAGCGGACTGCACCCGGAGAAGCCTCACGAAGGCCGCGGAGGACCAGGGTTCGATTCCCTGCAGCTCCACCACACCCGCATGGGCCCCGAAAGGGGCCCATGCGGCGTTTCGGGCCCGTGCGACCCCCTGCGGGCGGCCGTATGGCGTCCGCGATCGACCCTGGGCATAGCTCGTCCCGGGCCGGCTCGTCCCCGCCGTTCCGCCCGCACTGCGCCTGATATGTCCGTAACATCGTCCTATGCACACGTTCCTGGTCGTCCTGCACGTGCTCACGGCGGTGATCTTCGTCGGCCCGGCCATGCTCCTGCCCCTGCTCGGCGAGCGCGCCCTGCGCGAACGCGACGGCGACCGGGTGCACCAGGCCGGGCGCCGCTGCATGCTCTTCAACGCGCTGACGCTCATCGCGGCCCTGTTCGGGGCGGTCGCGACCGTGACCAGCGACCGCTACTCGTTCGGCGACGCCTGGCTCGTCATCGCCTCCACGCTCTACGTCATCGCGGTCGTCAACGGCGCGGCCGTCATCCCCGGGGTGCTCGCCCGCATCGGCAAGGAGCTCCAGGACGCCCACGGCGCACTCGACAGCGCACTTGACAGCGAGCTGCTCGAGCAGCACCGCGGCAGGCTCCTCGCCCTCGCCGGGCTCAACCTGGTCTTCTACACCCTGGTGATCGTCCTGATGGCCTGGCGGCCCGGGGCGTGAGGGGCCGGCTCAGTTCAGCGACGGGTCGGCCGGGTAGTGCGCGACGGCCGAGAGCATGCCGCCCTGGCGCTTCCACACCATCGACCACAGGTCCTCGGGGCTGGTCGAGAACGGGTCCGCGGGGAGGGCGTCGAAGACCATCCACGCGCCCGCCTCGATCTCCGACTCGAGCTGACCCGGCGCCCATCCGGCGTACCCGGTGAAGACGCGCATGCCCTCCAGGAGCGGTGCGACCTCGTCGGGCTCCCGGGACAGGTCGAGGGTGCCGAGCCGTCCGAGCACGGGCCGGAACGCGTCAGAGAACGGCGCGTCGGCCTTGCGCCAGCCGAGTCCGATCGCGGCGTCCGGCTGGACCGGCCCGCCCTCGAACAGGACGGCGGGGTGGCCGGCGAGGACGGCCCACTGGTCGAGGTAGTGGGCGACCTTCCGTTCGGTGGCGCGGTTGAGGACCACGCCGAGCACGCCGTCGGACTCGTGTCCGACGCCGATGACGACGGTGCGGTCGAAGTTGGGGTCCTGCAGCGTGGGCGTGGCGACGAGGAGACTGCCGACGAACGACTTCGTTCGAGCCGGCGAAGTTTCACGACTGACCATGGCTCCACCTCCGTTCTGCGCCCGCCTCCGCGTGAGAATGCTTCGTGGCCTGGGTGCGGCCCGGTTTCTCCCGCACGGTATCCCGCGGGAGCGCGCTTGCAGCAAGGTTCCCGCACTTTCCGGCGAAATACACGGTGGTGTCGGGAGCCCGACAGTTGTTTCCTCACTGAGGGTGCGCGGAGCGGGACGATCCGCCGTCGCGACCGCCCTCGCAAGTGGAGCAAGAGGCCCCAGGTCTCCCTGGGGCCCAAGTGAAGCGATGGAACGCTGTTACCGGAGACCGGCGAAGAGGTCGTCCTCGGGCAGGCGGGTCTCGATCCGGGACTCGACGAGCTCGAAGTCCTCCGTCGGCCACGCCTTCTCCTGGATCGCGCGCGGCACGGCGAACCAGAACCCGTCCGGGTCGACCTGGGTCGCATGCGCCTTCAGCGCCGCGTCCCGGATCTCGAAGTACTCGGCGCACTCGACCCGGGTGGTCACCCGCTCGCTCTTGTCGCGGGTCCAGTCCCCGGCGTCCATCCACTCCTTGTACGGGGAGTCGAGGCCGGCGTCGGTCATCGCGTAGTGCAGGGCCTCGATGCGGGCCTTGCCGAACGAGTGGTTGTAGTAGAGCTTCAGCGGCTGCCACGGCTCGCCGCGGTCCGGGTAGCGCCCGGGGTCGCCGGCGGCGGCGAACGCCGCGACCGCGACCTCGTGGGTCTTGACGTGGTCCGGGTGCGGGTAGCCGCCCTCCTCGTCGTACGTGGTCACCACGTGCGGCTTGAACGAGCGCATGACCTCGACCAGCGGCGCGGCCGCCTCCTCGGTGGGCACCAGGTAGAACGCGTCCTCGGGGAGCTCGATGCCCGAGTCGGGGAGCCACCCGTCGGGGAGGCCGGAGTCGGTGAAGCCGAGCCAGTGCTGCTCGACGCCGAGGATCTCGCGGGCCCGGGCCATCTCCTCGCTGCGGATCCGCGGCAGGTTCTCCTGCACCTCCGGCCGGTCCATCTTCGGGTTGAGGACGTCGCCGCGCTCGCCCCCGGTGCACGTGACGACCAGGACCTCGATGCCTTCGCGCACATAGCGCGCCATCGTCCCGGCGCCCTTGCTCGACTCGTCGTCGGGGTGGGCGTGCACGCACATCAGGCGCAGTGTGCTTCGATTCGTCACAGCAGTCGACCTCGCTGGCTGGTAAACAGGGATCCATAGGGCTCGGACCGACTCGCGCGCAGCGGTAGTTGTCGGCTCCGGCATTCTGTGCAACGATACTCGATAATCATTGCTTCCCGGTTCCTCCCGGAATCCGGACTCCCGGCGGCGAAGCCGCTGATCGCGAAGGAAAGCCGCGCCAATGACTGAGACGCAGACCACGGACGGACGCGTGCCTGAAACGGCTGCCGTGTCCTTCCCCGACGGTCGCTACGGTCGCCGCCGCGAACCCTCCCGGCGCCGCCCGGCGGTGACCGCCGCCTTCACGGCCGGCGTCATCGCGGCCGGCGCCGTCGCCGCATGGCTCCTGACCGAGTCGTACGGCCAGGACGAGCTCTCCGAGCGCCTGCTCGCCTACGACGACTCCGTCCCCGGGCAGGTCGAGATCACGTTCGAGGTCTACAAGCCGGCCGGTGAGGGCGCCACGTGCGCCGTCCGGTCCCGCGACCTCGCCGGAGCCGAGATCGGCTACGCCGAGGTGGAGGTCCCGGCCGACGCTTCCACCCACGTCGAGATGACCTACGTCCTCCCCGTGGAGGGCGACGTCAATACCGGTGAAGTACTGAGGTGCTGGCAGGCCGACTGAACGCAGACTTACGGCCCGTCGCACCGCATCCCGGTCGGCGGGCCTTTCGCTATCCGGGGCCGCGTCCAGGGCGCGGTGCGCTGATGCGGGACTCCACACTACGGATCGCACTATCGGAGGATTGAGAAGACATGGCTACCGACGCTAACCAGGGCACCTGGCTGACCCAGGAGGCATACGACCGCCTCAAGAACGAGCTCGACGAGCTCATCGCGAACCGGCCGGTCATCGCCGCGGAGATCAACGCCCGCCGCGAAGAGGGCGACCTGCGCGAGAACGGCGGCTACCACGCCGCCCGCGACGAGCAGGGCAAGCAGGAGGGCCGCATCCGCCAGCTCCAGGACCTGCTGCGGAACGCGAAAGTGGGCGAGGCGAAGGAGAGCGACGAGATCCAGATCGGCACCGTCGTCACCATCGCCTTCGACGGCGACCCCGACGACACCGAGAAGTTCCTGCTGGGCTCCCGCGAGATCGCCGCGACCACCGAGCTGACGGTGTACAGCCCGGACTCGGCGCTGGGCTCGGCGATCCTCGGGCACAAGGTCGGCGACACCGTCTCCTACAAGACCCCGAAGGGACTCGAGATCTCCGTGAAGATCATCGAGGCCGAGAAGTTCCTGGGTTAGGACCGCGCGAAAGGGGGCCCTCCGCGGAGGGCCCCCTTCGGGCGTTCTAGGCCCGCTGCGTCCAGCCGACGTCGATCCGCTTGCCGTACTTGTCGAAGTAGTGCAGGGCGTCCATGTGGACGGCCACGGTGATCGGCTGCCCCGCGGACACCGGGATGTGCGGGGGGAGCCGGAACACGAGGTCGGCGGGTTTGCGGATCGGTCCCGAGTCGGCCTCGCGGCGCTCGGCCGGGGACTGCCCGAACCCGGAGAACAGGCCGCCGAGGCGCCGCCGCGGCTTGGAGCCGCCGCGCGCCAGGTCCGGCTTGTCGCCGATGCCGTCGGGCACGACCGCGGTCGCGCCGATGTCGAGGAACACGAGCGTCTCGTGGCCGTGGTGCTCGTAGAACCGGACCCGGCCCTGGATCGACTGGCCCGGGTGGCCCTCGGCGACGGGCGCGAGCGCCTCGGCCCGCATCCCGACCACGATGTTCTCCCCGTGGTAGCGGGCGACGGCCCGGCCGCGCAGGTCGTGCCAGGGCAGCCGCAGCTCCTGCTCGCCGAAGTCGAGCGCGACGTACCGGTCGAGGAACACGTTGACGCGGGCCTCGATGAGGTTCATGCGCGGGGTCCCGAGGAACGCCGCGACGTACATCGTCGCGGGCCGCTCGTACACCTCGTCGGGGGTGCCGACGTCCTGCAGGACGCCCTTGCGCATGACCGCGACCCGGTCGGCCATCGTCAGGGCCTCGGTCTGGTCGTGCGTGACGTACAGGGTCGTCGCGTCGTGGCGGCGCACCAGCGAGGAGATCTCGGTGCGCAGCTCGGCGCGCAGGCCCACGTCGAGGTTCGACAGCGGCTCGTCCATGAGGAACAGCTTCGGGCGGCGCACCAGGGCCCGGCCCATGGCCACGCGCTGCTGCTGGCCGCCGGAGAGCTGGCTGGGCTTGCGGTCGATCAGGTCCGAGATGCCGAGGGCGCCGGCCATGTCGCCGACCGCGTCGGGCACCGACTGGGCGCCGTTCTGCTTGCCGAGCTTGAGCGGGAAGCCGATGTTGTCGCCCACGGACATGTGCGGGTAGAGCGCGAAGGTCTGGAAGATCATGGCGGCGTTGCGCTCGCGCGGGGGCAGGTCGTTGGCGTACTCGCCGTCCAGGAGGATCTCGCCGTCGGAGGGCGTCTCGAGTCCGGCGACCATGCGGAGCACCGTGGACTTGCCGCAGCCGGACGGGCCGAGCAGGACGAGGAACTCGCCGTGGTTGACCTCCATGCTGAGCGAGTCCACGGCCAGGGTGTCGCCGGGGAACACCTTCGAGACGTTCTTCAGCGTGACAGCAGTCACCGTTGACTCCAGGGGTTTCAAGGGGATGGACGGTTGGGTTCGGCGGCGGCGCTGGGCGGGCGTTGCCGGTGGATGACTCGCGAGCTTCGCCAGGGTTAAGAGATGACTGTTCGTAGCTTAAGCCTTCCGGGCTCATTGAGTAACGGGGGTCACCCGCTGTTTCATCAGGCGCAGTCGCATGAAGTGAACTCAGGTTCACTCGGTGCCACCTGCGGTTTCGAATCCGGGGAGCGAGCCCCAAGGGTGCGCGGGGTCGACATTTCGGGCTCCGGCAACCGTTATCGGGAGGTTTCGGAGCAGTCCGCGACCCGCCCCGCAACGGTGTGCGGCGATCCCCGGCGGCACGCGCACTACGATCGAGGCGTGACGGAGCTGGTGACACTTTCGGAAGTCCGCAAAGCCGCGGAAGCACTCGACGGGATCGTCCGGCGCACCCCGCTGGAACCCTCCCGGGACCCCGTCCTCGGCGGCGTCCACCTCAAATGCGAGAACCTCCAGCGGGCCGGCTCCTTCAAGATCCGCGGCGCCTACATGCGCGTCTCGGGCCTCAGCGAAGACGAGCGCGAGCACGGCGTCGTCGCCGCCTCCGCCGGCAACCACGCCCAGGGCGTCGCCCTCGCCGCCTCCACCCTCGGCATCCGCTCCACCGTCTTCATGCCCGAATCCGCGCCCCTCCCGAAGGTCGCCGCCACCAAGGGATACGGCGCCGAGGTCATCCTCGGCGGCCTCACCGTCGACGACGCCCTCGAATCCGCGCACCGCTTCGCCGACGAGACCGGCGCCGTCCTCATCCACCCCTTCGACCACCGCGACATCGTCGCCGGCCAGGGCACCATCGCCCTCGAGATCCTCGAGCAGCTCCCCGAGACCGCGACCATCGTCGCCTCCGTCGGCGGCGGCGGGCTCGTCGCCGGCATCGCCGCCGCAGCCAAGCAGCTCAAACCCGGCATCAGGATCATCGGCGTCCAGGCCGAAGGCGCCGCCTCCTACCCGCACTCGCTCGCCGCCGGCCGTCCCGTCAAGCTCGACAAGATGCACACCATCGCCGACGGCATCGCCGTCGGCCGCCCCGGCGACGTCCCCTTCGCACACGTCGCGCGCCTCGTCGACGAAGTCGTCACCGTGACCGAAGAGGACATCAGCCGCGCGCTCCTGTCCCTCCTCGAACGCAACAAGCTCGTCGTCGAACCCGCCGGCGCCACCGCCTACGCCGCGCTCCTCAACTACTCCGTCGCCTACGACGAACCGTGCGTCGCCGTCCTCTCCGGAGGCAACATCGACCCGCTCCTGCTGATGCGCCTCATCGAACACGGCCTCGGCGCCTCCGGCCGCTTCATGCGCGCCAGCCTCCGCTGCGCCGACCGCCCCGGCGCCCTCGCCTCCGTGCTCAGACTCGTCGGCTCCTACGGCGGCAACATCGTCGACGTCTACCACCAGCGCTCCGACCCGCGCCTGTCCGTCGGCGAGGTCTCAGTGGACCTCTCGATCGAGACCCGCGGTTCCGAACACGCGACCGAAATCGTTGCGGCCCTGCGCGACGCGGGGTACTTCGTGTCGGTGGAGGGTCCTAGCATCTGAGTCATGAACAAGACCCTTGATGAACTCATGGAACCCGGCTGGGCCAAGGCCCTCGCCCCCGTCGCCGACGACGTCGCCAAGATGGGGGAGTTCCTCCGCGCCGAAGTCGCCGCCGGACGCAAGTACCTCCCCGCCGCCGAGCACATCCTCCGCGCCTTCCAGCAGCCCTTCGACGACGTCAAGGTGATCATCGTCGGCCAGGACCCCTACCCCACCCCCGGCCACGCCATCGGCCTCTCCTTCGCCGTCGCCCCCGACGTGCGCCCCCTCCCCAAGAGCCTCGTCAACATCTTCAACGAGTACCGCGACGACCTCGGCCACCCCCTCCCCGCCAACGGCGACCTCACCCCCTGGGCCGAGCAGGGCGTTCTCCTGCTCAACCGCTCCCTCAGCGTCGCCCCCGGCACCCCCGCCTCCCACCGCGGCAAGGGCTGGGAGCCCGTCACCGAGCAGGCCATCCGCGCCCTCGCCGAGCGCGGCGGCCCCGCCGTCGCCGTCCTCTGGGGCGCCGACGCCCGCAAGCTCAAGGACCTCCTCGGCCCGATCCCCGCGATCGAGTCCGCGCACCCGTCCCCGCTGAGCGCCCGCCGCGGCTTCTTCGGCTCCAAGCCCTTCAGCCGCGTCAACGCGCTCCTCGCCGAACAGGGCGGTGAGCCGGTCGACTGGAGGCTCCCGGCCCTGCAGGACGCCTGAGCGGCCGGGCTACGGTTGAGGCGTGGGAATCGAGATGCTGGCACAAGAGTTCGGGCCGGAACGCGACCAGGCGATGGCCGGACCGCTCGGGCTGTTCGTGACCGTCTTCCTCGTCGTCGTGACGATCTTCCTCATCCGCGGGATGAACAAGCACGTCAGGCGGCTCAACGAGCGCGTCGCGCGCGAAGCCGCGGCCGCCGAGGCCGCCGCCCGGCCCGCCGAAGACGACACCCCGCGCACCTAGGCCCGACCGTGCCCCGCAAGAACCGCCGCCGGGACGAACCCCGGCGGCCGACCTCCGGCGCCCAGGACCCGACCCTCGTCGACGGACCCGGCGGTCCGCTGCGGGTGCGCCGCATCCCCGGCGCGGGCGCCGACAAGGTCTACCGGTGCCCCGGCTGCGACCTCGAGATCCAGCCGGGCACCCCGCACGTCGTCGCCTGGGCCGACGGCGGCGACGGCGACGACCGCCGCCACTGGCACACCGGCTGCTGGAACGCCCGCGACCGCCGCCGCCCCGGCCGCTGGCGCTGACCGCCGGCGCGCACCGAACCGAGCCCTTCCGGGTGACAGGCCCGCCGCGGGGCCGCCTTCCTGTCGCACCCGCACGGAAAGATCGGACTACCTTCTCCCCGGGCGGGTGGGGGCTCGGGACGGCACCGGCCCGGCCGGCCGCGAGTGCTGCGACACAGCGGCTGGTTTCGCGCCCGCCCCGGCGGGGATAATTCCGGCGTGGCTGTCATCAGATCCGCGAGCATGCTCCCCGCCAGACGCGAGGCGCTCACGCTCCACACCGCCGACGGGCTCGAACTCGTCGGCGAACTCGCCCTGCCCGCCGACCGCGAGCCCGAGGCGACCATCGTGTGCGTCCACCCGCTGCCCACCCACGGCGGCATGATGGACTCGCACATCTTCCGCAAGGCCGCCTGGCGGCTCCCTGCGCTGGCGAACACGGCGGTGCTGCGCTTCAACACCCGCGGCACCGAATCGCAGCAGGGCAAGAGCCAGGGCGCGTTCGACAACGGCGTGGGCGAGCGCTTCGACCTCGCCGCCGCGGTCGAGTACGCCGAGTTCGCGGAGCTGCCGCGGCTGTGGCTGGTCGGCTGGTCCTTCGGCACCGACCTCACCCTCAAGTACGGCCTGGAGCCGGGCGTCGAGGGCGCGATCCTCCTCTCCCCGCCCCTCCGCTACTCGAAAGAGGACGACCTCGAGCGGTGGGCCGACGACGGCCGCCCGCTCCTGGCGCTCATCCCCGAGCAGGACGACTACCTCCAGTACCCCGAGGCGAAGCAGCGCTTCGCCGCGATCCCGCAGGCCGAGGTCGAGGAGATCGCCGGCGGCGGCCACCTCTGGGTCGGCAAGGCCGAAGAGGCCCTGGACCGCATCGTCTCCCGCATCCTCCCCGCGCACGCCCCGCTGCCGACCACTTGGGACGGTCCCATGGAGCGCGGCGACACCTCCGCCTACGCGAACAAGACCGTCGCCGCCTTCGGCGGCTTCCTCCCGAAGCCGGGAGACGAGCAGCGCCCGCCCGAGGCCGGATAGCGCCGGACCGCCCCGCCCGAGCCCGAAAGGGGCGGACCCGCGGACCTGAAGCCGCCTGAAGGCGGCTTCAGGTCCCCTTCAGCTGCACCCCAGCACCATTGCCTCCAGCCCCGGCGCACGGCCGGCGCAGCGAAGGAGGCGGTCATGGAACACCTTGGGGCCCAACGATATGAGCGACACGAGCCTGAAACGGCCGTGCCCGGCGGCGACAGGACGGGCGGCCGCACGCGCCGGCGGCGGTCGCAGCGCGGGCCGACCCGGCCATGCGGCCGCGGACCGACCACGGGTCCCGGGGCTCAGGGGCAGTCGAGGAATTCGATGATGCTGGGCGGCATCGCGGTGTCGGCGCAGCCGGTGACGGCCACGAGGTCGTCGCCCTCGATGCGCCAGACGCGGCGCTCGGTCGAGCCGTCGCCGTCGCCGCCCGAGCCGCCCGGGTAGTCCACCTCGGCCGCGACATAGCCGCCGCCGTCGGCGCACCAGCTCTCGATGATCTCGCCCTCGTCGAGCTGCTCGCTGATCCGCCCGCCGAGCACGGCCGGGTCGGTGCAGACGGTGCCGGTGCTCTCCGGGTTGGTCGCGGCGTAGGTCGCCAGCGCGGCGCCCCCGAGGAGCGCTCCCGTGAGCGCGATGCCGGCGGTCGCGGTGGCGATGGACCGCAGCCGCGGGCGCAGCCCGACCCGCTCGCGGCGGGCCCGGTACGGCGCCAGCTCGGTCGAGACGGCCACGGTCACGGGGCGGAGGCCGCGGCGGGGGAGGAGGCCGGAGGCCACTGAGTCGGGGCGCTGGCCGGGGGCGAAGGGCCCGGCGAGGCTGATGCGGGTGAGGTGCTCGCGGAAGACGTCGGCGGTGGGGCGCCGCCGGGGGTCGGGGCTGAGGGCGGCCCCGATGAGGTCGGTCAGTTCGGCGTCGACGCCGGGGACGTGCGGCACGGGGGCGGCGCGCAGCAGCGGGTCGGCGGCGTCCTCGCGGGCGTGGCGCACCCACGGCAGCCGCCCGCCGAGGGCGGCGTAGAGGACGGTGGCGAGGGCGTACACGTCGCCGGCGGGGCTGGCGGCGACCTCGCCCGCGACGGCGGCGTCGAGGTGCTCGGGGGCGGTGTAGGGGGAGGGGGGTAGGGGGGCGGCCAGGACGGGGGCGGTGACGTCGTAGGCGGTGAGCTGGAGGTGGTGCCCCTGGCCGACGAGGATGTGCGAGGGCTGGATGGCGCCGTGGATGAGGCCGGCGCGGTGGTAGACGGTCACGGCGTCGCTCAAGGCCACGCCGAGGGCGCGCACCTGCCCGGGAGGCATGGGCCCCTGCTCGGCGAGGAGGTCGGCGAGGGTGCGCCTGGCGGTGCCCACCGCCAGGTACGGGCGTCCGTTCTCGGTGAGGCCGACCGCGCTGCAGGGGGACAGATGGGGGTGGGCGGCGAGGCCGGTGAGCTTCGCGGCCCATTCGAGGAAGACTTCGCGGCGGGAGCCGTCGACGCGCTCGTGCGCGACCGTGACGCACAGGAGGTCCGTGGGGTCGGCCGCGACGGTGCCGCTGAAGACGCTGCACACCGCGTCCC
This sequence comes from Glycomyces albidus, assembly GCF_009451885.1. Taxonomy (GTDB): domain Bacteria; phylum Actinomycetota; class Actinomycetes; order Mycobacteriales; family Micromonosporaceae; genus Glycomyces; species Glycomyces albidus. The sequence continues at coordinate 144,066 of NZ_WIAO01000006.1, read as the reverse complement.
GGTGCAGTAAACGGTGGACGGCTGCGGGTCCGACGGTCGTCGTGCTCGACATCCTCACCTCCTCAGGGGGTCAGCTGAACGGTGTCGTGATTTGGCACTAAATGTGAGGCTATCCCATCCGATCGGTCGAGCGGTAGTCGGCCGTAGGGATGTGGCACGATCAGGTGACCAAGTCAATACGCACGGTCATTTCCATGAAGTGAGCCGAAGTCCGATGTGCCCTGTGGGGATCGAGTGTCGGAATTCGGTGAACTGGAAAAGCAACGATTCGGACACGAGACGCATCCGCTGTTGACGGTTGTGGAAAAACGTTGAACTATCGAATCCGTCTTGACCCCAGGGCGACGTCGGTCATGCCCCGGCACCGCCCGGTACGAAGGAGTACTAATGAACGTCAATCGACGTCAACTGATGACCGGCACCATCGGCGCGGCCGCGGTCGCCATGGTCGCCTCCGCATGCGCCTCCGAGGACGGCGGCGGTGAGGGCGGCGGCGGCAAGGTCGGCATCGCGATGCCCACGAAGACCTCCGAGCGGTGGATCCTCGACGGCGACAACCTCAAGAAGGCGTTCGAGGAGGAGGGCTACGAGGTCAGCCTGCAGTACGCGAACGACGTGGCCGCCGACCAGGTGAGCCAGATCGAGACCATGGTCGGGCAGAACGTCGACGTGCTCGTCATCGCCGCGATCGACAACAAGTCGCTCAGCGGTGTGCTCGCCCAGGCGAAGGGCCAGGACATCACGGTCATCGCCTACGACCGCCTCATCCTGGACACGCCGGACGTCGACTACTACGCGAGCTTCGACAACACCCAGGTCGGCACCCTGCAGGGGACCTACATCGTCGAGGCGCTCGACCTCGCGAACCAGGCCGGCCCGTTCAACATCGAGCTCTTCGCCGGCGCGTTGACCGATAACAACACCAAGTACTTCTTCGACGGCGCCTGGGCCGTGCTCGAACCGTTCGTGACCGAGGGCAAGCTCGTCGTCAAGTCGGGCCAGACCACGCTCGAGCAGATCGCGACCGAGAACTGGGACGGCGCCGTCGCGCAGGAGCGCATGGACAACATCCTGTCGAACTTCTACAACGACGGTTCGGTCGTCGACGCGGTGCTCGCGCCCTACGACGGCATCAGCCGCGGCATCATCGCCTCGCTCCAGGGCAACGGCTACACCACCATGCCGGTCATCACCGGCCAGGACGCCGAGGTCGAGTCCGTGAAGTACATCATCGACGGCCTGCAGTCGATGACCGTGTACAAGGACACCCGCGAGCTCGCGGCCACCACGGTCGACATGGTCGTGGCGGTCCTCGACGGCAACGAGCCCGAGATCAACGACGACTCCACCTACGACAACGGCAACAAGGTCGTCCCGGCCTACCTGCTGGAGCCGGTGAGCGTCGACGTGAACAACTACCAGGAAGTCGTCGTCGACTCCGGCTACATCGCCGAAGAAGACCTCGCGTAGGTTCCGCTGGACCTCTTCCTCGGGGACGCCCATGCCCGCCACGGGCGTCCCCGAACCTCTCTCCCCAGAGCTGTCCATTCATTCCAAATAGGACGAAGCAATGACTGAAGAAATCCTCCGTATGCGGGGGATCACCAAGCGGTTCCCGGGCGTGCTCGCGCTCTCCGGGGTCGACTTGGGGGTCAAGCGGGCGACGATCCACGCGCTCGTCGGCGAGAACGGCGCCGGCAAGTCGACGCTCATGAAGATCCTTTCGGGCGTCTACGCCTACGGCGACTTCGAAGGCGAGATCGAGTTCGACGGCGAGCCCGCCCAGTTCAAGAACATCCGCGACTCCGAAGCCGCGGGCGTCGTCATCATCCACCAGGAGCTGGCCCTCGTCGGCGAACTCTCGATCGCGGAGAACATCTTCCTCGGCAACGAGCAGAAGAACCGCGGCGTCATCTCCTGGGACCGGACCAACACCGAGGCCGCCCGCCTCATGCGGCAGGTCGGCCTCCACGACAACCCGGCCACCCTGGTCGAGAAGATCGGCGTCGGCAAGCAGCAGCTCGTCGAGATCGCCAAGGCGCTGTCCAAGAACGTCAAGCTCCTGATCCTCGACGAGCCGACCGCCGCGCTCAACGACACCGACTCCGAGAACCTCCTGGAGCTGCTCCGCACGCTCCGCGACGAGGGCGTCACCAGCATCATCATCTCCCACAAGCTGGGCGAGGTACTGGCGGTCGCCGACCGGATCACCGTGCTCCGCGACGGCCAGTCGATCGAGACGCTCGACACCGAGGCCGACGCCGTCACCGAGGACCGGCTCATCAAGTCCATGGTCGGCCGCGACCTCGAGCACCTGTTCCCGCCGCACGAGCCCAAGATCGGCGAGGTCTTCTTCGAGGTCAAGGACTGGACGGTCCACCATCCCGAGCAGCGCGACCGCGTCATCGTCAACGGCGCGTCCCTGAACGTCGCCCGCGGCGAGATCGTCGGCCTCGCGGGCCTCATGGGCGCCGGCCGCACCGAGTTCGCCATGAGCCTGTTCGGCCGCAGCTGGGGCTCGAACATCTCCGGCACGGCCCTCATGGACGGCAAGCCGCTGCGCCTGCGCAATGTCCCCGAGGCCATCGACGCCGGCCTCGCGTACGCGACCGAGGACCGCAAGCACTACGGCCTGCACCTCGAGTACGACCTGCGCGAGAACTTCACCCTGCCCGGCCTGGGCAAGCTCTCCAAGCGCGGCGTCGTCGACCAGGACGGCATCAACACCGTCTCCGAGCGCCTGCGCAAGGAGTTCGGCGTCAAGGCCCCGTCGGTCTACCAGCTCGCCGGGAACCTCTCCGGCGGCAACCAGCAGAAGATCGTGCTCGGCAAGTGGGTCTTCACCGAACCCGAGCTGCTCATCCTCGACGAGCCGACCCGAGGCATCGACGTCGGCGCCAAGTACGAGATCTACGAGCTGATCCAGAAGCTGGTCGACCAGGGCAAGGGGGTCCTCATGATCTCCTCCGAACTGCCCGAGCTGCTCGGCATGTGCGACCGCATCTACGCGATGAGCGCCGGGCACATCACCGGCCAGGTCGACCGCGAGAACGCCACACAGGAAGAACTGATGCGACTCATGACGCTTGAGACCGCATCCGGGGGAGAAGAACTACGCCAATGAGCACCGTCCAGACCACACCGCGGCCGAGCCTCATCTCGGCCCTGAAGAACATCAACCTGCGCTCCTACGGCATGATCATCGCCCTCGTGCTGATCATGCTGCTGTTCCAGGTCCTCAACGTGACGCTGCAGAACGAGAACTTCATCACGCCGTTGAACCTGACGAACGTGATCCTGCAGAACTCGTACATCCTGATCCTCGCGGTCGGGATGATGCTGGTGATCGTCAACGGCCACATCGACCTGTCGGTCGGCTCGGTCCTGGCGTTCTGCGGCGCCATGTCGGCGATCGCGCTCTCGCACTGGGACTGGCCCTGGTACACCGCGGTGCTCTTCGCCATCGCCCTCGGCGCCCTCATCGGCGTCTGGCAGGCCTTCTGGATCGCGTACGTGCGCATCCCGGCCTTCATCGTCACCCTCGCGGGCATGCTCATCTTCCGCGGCCTGACCCTGAAGGTCCTCGACGCCGAGACCATCGGCACCACCGGCACCTTCAACGAGCTGGCCTCCGGTTACGCCTTCCTCGGCGTGGACCTGCGGCTCCCGACGCTCGTCGTCGGCGTGCTCGGCGCGGCCCTGTACGTGTTCTTCCAGGTGCGCAGCCGCAGGCGCCAGGTCAAGGCCGGCATCGCCGGACGCTCGCAGCTCGCGTGGCTCGCCCAGGTCGTCGCCGTCGCCGCGGTGATCGTCGCCGCCGCGTACGTCTTCTACTCCTACAAGGGCCTGCCGATCATCGGCTGGATCCTGCTGGGCCTGGTCCTGCTGTACACGTTCATCGCCAACCGGACCGTCTTCGGCCGCCACGTCTACGCGGGCGGCGGGAACGAGAAGGCCGCGCTGCTCTCGGGCGTGAAGACCAAGAAGACCACCTTCTGGGTCTTCGTGAACATGGGCGCGCTGTCCGGCCTCGCCGGCGTTATCGTCACCGCCCGCCTGCACGCGGCCACCCCGGGCGCGGGCAACGCGTTCGAGCTCGACGCCATCGCCGCCTCGTTCATCGGCGGCGCCTCCGTCACCGGCGGCGTCGGCACCATCATCGGCGCCGTCATCGGCGGTCTCGTGATGGGCGTCCTGCGCCAGGGGATGCAGGTCCTCGGCATCGCGACCGACACCGTGCAGATCATCCTCGGCCTGGTCGTCCTCGCCGCGGTCCTGTTCGACGTGTGGAACAAGAAGCGCGCCACCGGCGGCGGCGGCCTCATGCCGCCGATCGTCGGCACCACCCCGGGCGGCTCCGGGGACGCCAAGAGCAAGGGCAAGCAGACCGAGGAATCCTCTGAGGAGACCAAGGCCGGCGCCAAGTAGCGCGCCGGACGGCGAACCCCGCTTCCTGACGAAGGGCCCGCAGCGAGACCGCTGCGGGCCCTTCCGCGTCGCCGAGGCCGGCCGTCGACGGCGATTCAAGGACCAGGACGACCGGAACGGCCGGATGCGCTGGAACGACGAGGGCCCGGCGCTCAGCGCCGGGCCCTCCGTGTCGCGTTGCTCAGGAGTACGAGACCTTCTCGGCCGACTCGCTGCTGCTGGCCTGCTTGCCGCCGCTCTGCGCGCGCTTGCGGGCGGCCGCGGACTTGTTCACCGCGCCGTCGCCGGCCGGGGCCGGCTCCTCGGCCGCCTCGCCGCGGCCGCGGCGGGCCTCCTCGATGAGCTTCTTCGCCTGCGCCCGCGCGGTGGCGAGGATGGCCTCGGAGTCGCGCCGCGCGGTCTGCTTGGCGGACTTGGAGAGCTCCTCGGCGCGGCGCTTGGCGTTCTCGGCCTTCTTCTCGGCCTCGGCGATGTACTGGTCCCGGTCGGCCCGGACCTGCTCGGCCTCCAGGCCGGCCTGCTCGAGGATCCGCTGCGCCTCGGCCTTCGCGTCGGCGAGCAGGCGCTCGCGCTCGGCCTCGATCTCGGCCAGCTGGGCGCGGGCGCGCTCGACGTCGGCCTCGGCCTCGGCCTTGGCCCGGTCGGCGTGCTCGCGGAGCCGGGCGGCCTCGGAGGCCGCTTCGGCGGTGATCCGCTCGGCCTCCGCCGCGGCCTCGGCGCGAAGCCGCTCGCTCTCCTCGGCGGCCGCCTCGCTCAGCGCACGCGCGGCGGTCTCGGCTTCCTGCCGCTCCTGGAGGGTCGCCGCGGCGACCTCCTCGCGCATGCGCCGCGTCTCCCGCTCGGTCTCCTCCGTGAGGCGCTGCGCGAGCGCCTCGGCGGCCTCCCGCTGCGCCCGGGCGGTCTCCTCGGCCTCCGCGGTCAGCGCCGCGACCTTCTGCTCGGTCTCGGCCGTGAGCCGCTGCGACTCGGCCTCGGCCTCCTCCAGGCGGCGCTGGGCCTCCTGGCGGAGCCGCTTGGCCTCGTCGGCGGCCTCGGTGCGCGTCAGGGTCGCGTTGTCGGCAGCCTCGGCGCGCAGGCGCGTCGCCTCGTTCTCGGCCTCGGTGCGGACCGACTGCGCGAACGTCTCGGTCTCCTGCTTGAACCGCTCGAGGTTCTCGACGGCCTCGGTGCGCAGGTCCCGCAGTTCGGCCTCGTGCTCGGCGCGCTTGCGCTCGGCCTCCGCCTCGGCCTCGGCGGCGATGCGGTCGGCCTTCTCGCGGGCCTCGGCGATCGCCTGCTCGGCGGCCACCGCGGCGTCGTCCTTGAGCTGCTGGGCCTCGGCGCGCAGGCGCTCGACGTGAGCGACCAGCTGCCGGGTCTGCTCGTCAGCGGCGGCCCGTTTGTTCTCGGCGTCCTGCTCCGCCTCGGCCACCAGCGCCGCGGCGCGCTCCTTCGCCTGGTCCAGCATCGCCTGGGCCTCGCGGGCCCGCTTGTTGATCTCGGCGTCGATGATCGCGCGCCGGTCGGCCTCGGCCTTCTCGGCGGCGGCCCGCCGGGCCTTCAACGTCGTCTCGAAATCCTTGCGCGCCTGCTCGATCTGCGCCTCGGCCTCGCGCAGGCGCTGGTCGGCGCGCTGGTGCAGGTGCTGGGTCTGCGCGTGCGCCTTGGCCTTGATCTCCTCGGCCTGCTCCTCGGCGAGCGTCAGCATGTGCTCGATGCGCACGCCGAGGTGCCGGTAGGAGGCGTTGTCGCCGGCGGCGCTGCGCCGGCGCAGCTCCTGGATCTGGGCCTGCAACTGCTGGATCTGCACGACGAGCCGGTCGATCTGCGCGAGTGCCTCGGCGCGTTCCCCAGCGAGCGTGTCCATCTGGAGCTGCATCTGCTGGAGGTACCGGTCCACCTGCCGCTTGTCGTAGCCGCGCAGGGCGGTCTCGAATCCCCGGTCGATGGGTCCGCCCTCATCGAATCCGGTCAGGAGTTCGGAATCGTCGAGTCTGTCTTCACGCGCCATGCCCTCATCCTCACGTAAGCCGCGTCCCGCCACCTCCGGATAGGGACCGGATGTGACGGGACGCGGCCGAGCTGTGGTTCCTCCACCGTCGACCAACGCCTACGATCATTCTTCACTGTCGTAGGTCTCGACGGTAACGCGGATTCGCCAGGTTTACTTGTTCGTCTGATTTTTCTACTTGTCGCCGTCCTGCTGCCCCAGCGCCCCACCGAGGGCGCCGCTGACCAGACCGCTGAGGTTCCGCAGCGTCTCCTGGACCTGGTCGCGCTTCGCGGTGAGCTCGGCCACCTTGGACTCGGCGTCCTTGGTGACACGCTCCGCATCGGACTTCGCGTCGGCCAGGAGGCGCTCGGCCTCGGCCTTGGCGTCGCTGACGAGCTTGTGCGCGTCCTTCTTCGCCTTCGAGGTGGTCTCCTCGGCGTACTTGTCGGCCTCGCTGCGCTTCTCCTCGCCGCGGGTCTCGGCGGCCTTGGCGCGCTCCTCGGCGTCGCGGGCGCGGTTCTCGGCGTCGGACACGAGCTTCTGCGTCTCGGCGACGGCGCGGGTGTGGCGCTCGGACTCCTCGCGCTCGGCCTTCTCCTTACGCTCGGCCAGTTCGAGGTCGAGGGCCTGGAGGTCCTTGTCGCGCTTCTCCTTCGCCTCGGCGAAGAGCTTCGCGGCCTCGGCGCGCTTCTCCTCGGCCTCGCGGGCGGCCTTGGCACGCAGCTGGGTGATCTCGCGGTCCGCCGTGGCGCGGAGGGTCGCGACCTCGCGCTCGACGGATGCCTTCAGTTCGGCGACTTCGTGGCCGGTGGCGGTGCGCAGCTGCTTGGTCTCGCGCTCGGCGTCGGCGCGGAGGGTCTCGCACTCGCGGCGGGCGTTGGTCCGCAGCTCCGCGACCTCGCGCTCCACCTGGGTGCGCAGGGCGTTGGCCTCGCGCTCGGCGTTCTGCTTCAGGCTGCCGGCCTCGCCGCGGGCGGCGTCGGTGATCTCGCGCGACTCCAGGCGGGCGGCCGAGAGGATGCCCTCGGTCTCGCGCTTCGCCTCGGCGCGGTGCTCGTTGGCCTGCTCCTCGGCCAGCCGCAGGATCTGCTCGACGCGGGTGCCGAGACCGGACAGGGTCGGGCGCGTGTTCTCCTCGAGCTGCTTCTGCTGCTCGGCGAGGCGCTGCTCGAGGCCCTGGATGCGCTGCTCGGCTTGGCGCAGACGACGCTGGGCGTCGGTCATCCGCTGCTCGGCCTCGGTGCGCTGCTGCTCGGTCTGGGTCAGCTTGGCGAGGTTCTTCTGGATGAAGTCATCCACCTGGTGCCGGTCGTAACCCCGCAACTGCACGGGGAATTCCGGCACCGATTGGTCGTTGTCGAAAAAGGTACTGCTGGAGGGCTGCTGCGACATGGACCAATACTTGCAGACGCCAAGGGGAATGTCGACAGCAAGGTCAGGGGTTTGTGCCCGCCGGATCACCCGCAACACTAGCCGCAAATCGGGCGAATCCCTTGGAATGACACGGATGTCGAAACAGGTGAAGTTCCGGTGTCCTCCAGGTGTCACCCGGAAGGCGTCGCCTATCCGACAGAGCGGGCCCTGACCTGCAAGGGCCCCAGCGCACTAAGCGGGTTCGACGAGTTCGACCAGCACGCCCCCGGCGTCCTTGGGGTGCACGAAGTTGATCCTCGACCCGGCGGTGCCCTGCCGCGCCTCGTCGTACAGGAGCCGCGCGCCCCTCGCGCGGAGCGCGTCCGCGGCGGCCGCGACGTCGTCCACGGTGAACGCGAGCTGCTGGAGCCCCGGGCCCTTGGTCCCCAGGAACTTCGCGATCGGCGAGTCGTCCGTCAGCGGCGCGAGGAGCTGCACCTGCGCGCCGCCCTCGGGCCACGCGACCATCACCTCGACCACCCCTTGCGCCTCGTTGACCTCGCGGTGCACGGCCCGGCCGCCGAGCGCGCCCTCGTACCATTCCAGGGCCGCGTCGAGGTCGGGCACCGCGATGCCGACGTGATCGATGCGCCGCAATCCGATTCCGTCCGTGAACGTCATACGATCGAGCGTATCGAGCGAACAGACCAACGGAGGTCCGCCATGAACGACGCAACCGTCATCCTCGCCGCCGCCCGGACACCCATCGGGCGTTTCAACGGCGCGCTCGCCGACATCCCCGCCACCGATCTGGCCGGGACCGCGATCAGAGCCGCCATCGAACGCGCGGGCGTCAGCCCGGACCTGGTCGACCAGGTCCTCCTCGGGCAGGTCCTGCCCGCGGGGTGCGGACAGAACCCCGCCCGCCAGGCCGCCGTGGCCGCCGGGCTGCCCATGCGCATCCCGTCGTTGGCGATCAACAAGGTGTGCCTCTCCGGCCTCACCGCCGTCGGGCTCGCCGACCAGCTCATCCGCGGCGGCGCCGCCGACGTGGTCGTCGCCGGCGGGATGGAGTCGATGAGCCGCGCCCCGCACCTGCTGACGGGCTCGCGCCGCGGCTTTAAGTACGGCGACGCCGTCCTCCTCGACCACCTCGCGCACGACGGGCTCACCGACGCCTACGACGGCATCTCCATGGGCGAGTCCACCGAGCGCCACCTCAAGGGCCGGTCGCTCACCCGAGAGCAGCAGGACGCGTTCGCCGCCGACTCGCACCAGCGGGCCGCCAAGGCCGCCGAGCGCCTCGCCGAGGAGATCACCCCGGTCGAGACCCGGCGCGGCTACGTCGACGCCGACGAGGGGGTCCGCCCCGAGTCGACGCCGGAGAGCCTCGCGCAGCTCCGCCCGGCGTTCACCGAGAACGGCACCATCACCGCCGCCTCCGCGTCGCAGATCTCCGACGGCGCCTCCGCGCTCGTGCTGACCCGCAAGTCGCTCGCCGAGGCCAACGGCTGGGCCTGGACCGCCGAGGTCCTCGCCTACGCGACGGTCGCCGGGCCCGACAACTCGCTGCTCGACCAGCCCGCCAACGCGATCGCCAGGGCCCTCGGCATGGCCGGCGCCTCGGTCGCCGACCTCGACGTGGTCGAGATGAACGAGGCGTTCGCCGCGGTCGTGCTCGCCTCCGCCGAGACCCTCGGCGTCGGGCTCGACCGGGTCAACCCCGACGGCGGCGCGATCGCCCTCGGCCACCCGATCGGGGCCTCCGGCGCCCGCCTCGCCCAGACCCTCGCCCGCCAGCTCGCCCCCGGGCGGCTCGGGGCCGCCGGCCTCTGCGGCGGCGGCGGCCAGGGCGACGCGATCGTCCTCAAGGGAGCCTGATGGGTCTGCCAGACCTGGTGGCGGCGGCCCGCGCGGGAGACCGCCGGGCCACCGCCCGCCTCATCACCGTCGTCGAGAACCAGGGCACCGGCAGCGCCGAGAGCGCCGAGCTCGCCGGACTCACCAAGGGCGGCGACGCCCTGATCGTGGGGATCACCGGCTCGCCCGGCGTCGGCAAGTCCACGCTCGTCTCCGCGCTCATCGCCGCGTGGCGCGAGCAGGACCTGCGCGTCGGCGTCCTCGCCGTCGACCCGTCGAGCCCGTTCAGCGGCGGCGCGATCCTCGGCGACCGCGTCCGCATGGCCGACCACGCCCTCGACCCCGGCGTCTACATCCGCTCGGTCGCCACCCGCGGCCACCTCGGCGGGCTCGCGGCCACCACCGGCGCGGGCGTGCGCCTCCTCGAAGGGCTCGGCTTCGACGTGGTCATCGTCGAGACCGTCGGCGTCGGCCAGGCCGAGGTCGAGATCGCCTCCCTGGCCGACACCACCCTGCTGCTGCTCGCCCCCGGCATGGGCGACGGCATCCAGGCGGTCAAGGCCGGGGTCGTCGAGATCGCCGACGTCTACGTCGTCAACAAGGCCGACCGGCCCGGCGCCGACGGCGCCGTCCGCGACCTGCGCGCCATGATGAGCCTGGTCCGCCGCGAACCCGGCGAGTGGCGCCAGCCGATCTGCACCACCGTCGCCTCCGAGGCGAAGGGGATCGACGACCTCGTCGCCGCGATCGCGAAGCACCGCGACTGGCTCTCCGAGGGCGACCACCTCGCCGACAAGCGCCGCCGCCGGGCGGCGGCCGAGATCCGCGCCCGGGTCGACGCGGCCCTGCGCGAGCGGTTCCGGGTCACCGACGAGCTGGCGGCGGCCGTCGCGAACGGCGAGACCGACGTCGCCTCGGCCGCGAGGAGCGTTCTCGGCGACACCGGCTAAACCTCTTCGCCTTCTCACCATGCGGCTTCGTAGACTGGAACGGTGACAGACGCAGCAGAGAAGACGCCGGCCCCGGAAACCCAACTGCCGAAGACGTACGCGCCCGTAGAGGTAGAGGCGCGACGCTACGCGAAATGGGTAGCCGACGGCCGCTTCAAGGCTGCCGACGACTCCGACCGCGAGCCCTACGCGATCGTGATCCCCCCGCCGAACGTGACGGGGCAGCTCCACCTCGGGCACGCGCTCGACCACACCCTCATCGACACGCTGGTGCGGCGCGAGCGCATGCGCGGCAAGGAGGCCCTGTTCCTCCCCGGCACCGACCACGCCGGCATCTCCACCCAGAACGTGGTGGAGCGCCAGCTCGCCGACAAGGAGGGCCTGTCCCGTCACGACCTCGGCCGCGAGGCGTTCGTGGACAAGGTGTGGGAGTGGAAGGACGTCTACCACGAGCGCATCACCTCGCAGATGAAGAAGATCGGCGACGGCGTCGACTGGGACCGCGAGCGGTTCACCCTCGACGACGGGCTCTCGGCCGCCGTGCAGACCATGTTCAAGCGCATGTACGACGACGGCATGATCTACCGCGCCGAGCGCATCATCAACTGGTGCCCGCGCTGCATGACCGCCCTGTCGGACATCGAGGTCGAGCACCAGGAGGACGCGGGCGAGCTCGTGTCCATGCGCTACGGCGACGGCGACGAGTCGATCGTGGTGGCCACGACCCGGCTCGAGACGATGCTCGGCGACACCGCGGTGGCCGTGCACCCCGACGACGAGCGCTACCGGCACCTGCTGGGGAAGACCGTGGAGGTCCCCTTCACCGGCCGGCGCATCCCGATCGTGGCCGACTCGCACGTCGACCCCGCGTTCGGGACCGGCGCGGTCAAGGTGACCCCGGCGCACGACCCGAACGACTTCGCGATCGGCCAGCGCCACGGCCTGGAGTCGATCCTGATCATGGACGAGCGCGGCGTGATCACCGCGCACGGCCCGTTCCAGGGGCTCGACCGGTTCGAGGCGCGCTCGGCCATCGCCGCCGCGCTGCGGGCCGAGGGCCGCATCACCGCGGAGAAGCGCCCGTACATGCACGCGGTCGGGCACTGCGAGCGGTGCGACACGACGGTGGAGCCGCGCCTGTCGAAGCAGTGGTTCGTGAAGGTGGAGCGCCTCGCGAAGATGGCCGGCGACGCCGTGCGCAGCGGCGAGACCAAGATCCACCCGCCGGAGATGGAGAAGCGCTACTTCTCGTGGGTCGACAACCTCCTCGACTGGTGCATCTCGCGCCAGCTGTGGTGGGGCCACCGGATCCCGATCTGGTACGGGCCGAACGGGGAAGAGGTGTGCGTGGGCCCGGGCGAGACCGCGCCCGACGGCTACGTGCAGGACCCGGACGTGCTCGACACGTGGTTCTCCTCGGGCCTGTGGCCGTTCTCGACGTTCGGCTGGCCCGAGCAGACTCCGGCGCTCGACAAGTTCTATCCGACCGCGGTGCTCGTGACCGGCTGGGACATCATCTTCTTCTGGGTGGTCCGGATGATGATGTTCGGGACCTACGCCATGGGGAAGGCCCCGTTCGGCGAGGTGTTCCTGCACGGGCTCCTGCGCGACAAGCACGGCAAGAAGATGTCGAAGTCCTCCGGGAACGGCATCGACCCGCTCGACGTGGTGGACCAGTACGGCGCCGACGCGCTGCGGTTCATGCTCGCCCGGGACGCCAACCCCGGCGCCGACGCGATCGCGTCGACCGAGCTGGCCGAGGTCGCCCGGAACTTCTGCAACAAGCTGTGGAACGGCACCCGGTTCGCGCTCATGTCCGGCGCCACGGTCGAGGGGGACCTGCCCGTCGACCTGTCGCTGATCGACCGGTGGGTGCTCTCGCGGCTCTCGCGCACGATCGAGGACGTCGACCGGCACCTCGAGCAGTACGAGTTCGCGAAGGCCATGGACGCGCTGTACCACTTCGCGTGGGACGACGTCTTCGACTGGTACCTCGAGCTGACCAAGCCGGTGCTCGCCGAGGGCGGGCCGCGCGCCGACGACACCCGCCGGGTGATCGGCCACGTCTTCGACCAGCTCCTGCGCCTGCTGCACCCGGTGATCCCGTTCGTGACCGAGGAGCTGTGGCTGACGCTCACCGGCACTGAGGACCGAGGGGACTCGCTGACCGTGGCCGCCTGGCCGCGGCCGGCCGGCGCCGACGACGAGGCCGAGCGGCTCGTGGGCGCCCTCCAGCACCTGGTGACCGAGGTGCGGCGCTTCCGCAGCGACCAGGGCGTGAAGCCGAGCCAGCCGGTGCCGGCGCGGTTCACGGGCCTGGACGCGGCGGGCCTGGCCGACCAGGAGCCGCTGATCCGGTCCCTGGTGCGGCTCGAGGCCCCTGGGGAGGACTTCGCGCCGACCGCCGAACTCGCGGTGTCGGACCAGGCCGCGGTCGCGCTCGACACGTCGGGGACGATCGACGTCGCCGCCGAGCGGGCGCGCCTGGAGAAGGCCCTCAAGGTCGCCGACAAGGAGCTGGCCGGGACGGCCGCGAAGCTCGGCAACGAGGCGTTCCTCGCGAAGGCCCCCGACGCCGTGGTCGACAAGATCAAGGCGCGCAAGGCGACCGCCGAGGCCGACATCGCCCGCATCACCGCGCAGCTCCAGCGGCTCGCGTGACCGAGGCCGGGGCCGCGTGCGGCCCCGGCCGCCACAACCGATCGACAACGCACGTCTCGTCGACGACCATGGGGGACGACCACATTGAACGCCGAACTGGCGCAAGTCGAAGCGGCGCTTGAGTCCCGCGGGTTCTCCCGCTGGGACTTCACGCTCGACCGCATCAAGCAGCTCCTCGACCTCATGGGCGACCCGCAGCGCTCGTTCCGGTCCGTCCACGTCACCGGGACGAACGGCAAGACCTCGACCACCCGCATGATCGAGCGGCTTCTGCGCGGCCACGGCCTGCGCACCGGCATGTTCACCTCGCCGCACCTCAACGACGTCACCGAGCGGATCTGCGTCGACGGCGAACCGATCAGCCCCGAGCGGCTCGCCCAGCAGTACTACGAGATCGCGCCCCTGGCCGAGCTCGTCGACCGCGAGGCCAGCGAGTCGCTCACCTACTTCGAGATGACCGTCGCGCTCGCCATGGGCGCGTTCGCGGACACCCCGATCGACGTCGGCGTCGTCGAGGTCGGCCTCGGCGGCGAGACCGACTCCACCAATGTCCTCAACGCCGAGGTCGCGGTCATCACCCCGATCGGGATCGACCACACCAAGTGGCTCGGCGAGACCATCGCCGAGATCGCGACCATGAAGGCCGGGATCGTCCACGAGGGCTCGACGCTCGTGACCTCCGTCCAGGAGCGCTCGGCGATGGAGCCGCTGCTGCGCCGCGTCAGCGCGGTCGGCGCGAAGCTCGTCGCCGAGGGCCGCGGCTTCGAGGTGACCGCCCGCGAGGTCGCCGTCGGCGGCCAGCTCCTGACGATCGAGACGCGGGCCGCCCGCTACCAGGACCTGTTCCTGCCCCTGCACGGCGAGTACCAGGCCCACAACGCGGCGCTGGCGCTCGCGGCGGTCGAGGTGCTCCTCGGCGCGGGCGAGCCGAAGGCGCTCGACGCGGAGGTCGTCGGGCAGGCGTTCGCGGAGTTCACGTCCCCGGGCCGCCTCGAGGTCGTCCGGACCGAGCCGGCGGTGATCCTCGACGCCGCGCACAACCCGGCCGGCATGGAGGCCATGGCGAAGGCCGTCGACGAGGGGTTCAACTTCCGCAAGCTCGTCGGCGTCGTCGGGATGCTCGCCGACAAGGAGGTCGACCACATGCTCGAGCTCCTGGAGCCGATCCTCGACGAGATCGTGGTCACCAAGTCCACGTCGGACCGGGCGATGCCCGCCGCGACCCTCGCGAAGCTCGCCGCGGAGGTCTTCGGCGAGGAGCGGGTCCACGTGTATCCGCACATGCGGGACGCGATCGCCCGCGGCATCGAGCTCGCCGAAGAGGCCGACGACCTGTACGAATCCGGCGGCGGCGTCCTCGTCACCGGCTCGGTCTTCACCGTCGCCGACGCGCGCCGCATCCTGGTCGGCCGCCGTGGCTGACCGCCACGAGCACCCCGAGGAGCCCGAGGAGGCCGAGGCCCCCTGGGAGGAGCCGGACGCCGACCGCTCCGGCCTGCGCGACCCGGCCCGCGCCGCCCGCAGCCTCGCCGCGCTGGCGCTCGCGTTCGAAGCGCTCGCGCTGCTGCTCGCGATCGTCCCGATGCGGATGATCCTCGACGACCCCGCTCCCGCGACCATCGCGATCGCCGCCCTGGTCCTCGCCTCGATCGTCCTGGCGGGCATGGCGAAGCGCCCGTGGGTCTGGCCCGCCGGCGCGGTCCTGCAGGTCGCGGTGATCGCCTGCTGGCCGATCCACTGGTCCCTCGGCGTCGCCGGGATCGTGTTCGCGCTCGTGTGGGGCTACTGCTGGTCCGTGAAGACCGCCCTCGGAAGGCCGCCGAAGCGATGACCGTCGAACTGCGGACCGAGCGGCTCCTGCTGCGCCCGCTGACCGCCGGCGACGCCGACGCCATGCACGTCCTCAACGCCGACCCCGAGGTCATGCGCTTCATCGGCAGCGGCGCACCGCTCGCCATCGAGGACACCCGGGCCCGCACCGCCAAGGCCGAGGCGCACTGGGACGCGCACGGCTGGGGCGTCTTCGCCGCCGTCGAGACCGCCACCGGCACCCTCGTCGGCTGGTCGGCGCTGGCGACCCCGCACTTCCTGCCGGAGATCCTCCCGGCGACCGAGCTGGGCTGGCGCGTCAGGAGGGACCGGTGGGGCCGCGGCTACGCGCCCGAGGCCGCCCGCGCGGTGATGGGGTTCGCGTTCGGCGAGCTCGGCCTCGACCGGCTCGTCTCCTGCATCCATTCGCAGAACGCCGCCTCGATCCGCGTCGCCGAGAAGCTCGGCATGGTCCTCGAACGCGAGACGACCGTGCCCGGGTTCGCGGTCCCGTGCCGCGTCTACGAGCGCACGGCCTGATCAGAAGCCGTCGCCGCCGGAGTCCATGCCCATGGTGACGCCCGCGTTCTGCGCGGAGGAGGCGTGCCAGCCGCCCGGGATCGGCTCGGGGTGCCCGGCGGCGCCGTCCAGCCCGTCGAGCGCCTTGCGGCGGCGGCGGTCGCGCGTTCCGGTGATGACGGCGGCCGCGGCCACCGCCCCGACGATCACGCCGGCCAGGATCATCTCGACCATCTCGACTCCTCGTGTCAGGGGCGGTCCGGGGGCGTCGTCCCGCCGACCATACTGATAGGACGTTCGAGGGGCCCGCCGCGGACGCGACTGAAGTGTCGGGTAACCGACAAAACGCGTTCTGCGAGTCCGTTTGCGACGCATCGGCATGCCATAGTGAACCTGTCCGTTTCGGCCCAGAGCGCACGGCGGTGGTCCCCAGTGAAGATGCAGCCTCGGCAACAGCTCCTCGACATCTGGAAGGCCCAGGTGGCCTACAGCTGGCGCCCCGCCGAGGACGGCTCCAAGCGCCGCGAGTGGTACTGGGGCGGGCGCAACGACTCCGACGCCGTCGGCGACGCCCAGCAGCTCCTGTGCCTGCTCTTCCCCGCCCAGGAACTCCCGGACCTGCGCTACGCCGACCCCGACGCCACCAGCGACGCGGTCCTCGACGCCCTCTCCGGCCTCGGCGACGCCGTCGAGATCCCCATCCGGATCATGCGGCTCATCAAGGAGTACATGGAGAAGCACGTCGACGCCGACGGCGTGCCCGTCTACTCCGGCGGCTCCAACATGCACCGGGTCGACCGCACCCGGGAGGCCACGGCCGAGCAGCGCGCCATCGACGTGACGGAGGGCTTCGCGCTCGCGATCCCGCTGAGCCTCACCGCGCTCACCTTCCTCAGCGACTTCTCGCCCACGGTCGACCGCATGGGCCGCGAGGACCTCGTCAAGGAGCTCGACCACATCGAGCAGATCGTCCACCGCCGCCTCCTCGGCGCCATCACCGGCCTCCTCCGCTCCTTCGCGGTGTCCACCTTCGACGCCGACGACGACTTCGGCCGCCAGCTCATCGCCCTCATCAACGTCGACGGCCAGCCCGACCGGAAGATCGTGCGCCGCTTCCGCGAAGCGGCCGAGGAGATCATCGCGACCCTGCGCACCATCACCGTCGGCTCCGGCGGCACCGCGGGCGTCGAGGCGCCCACGAAGCTGTTCGAGATCGGCTGGTCCTGGTCGGTCGTCGAGAAGGCCCCCGAGATCCCCGACGTCTCCGACACCTCGACCCAGCGCACCGGCCGCGCCGAGGACGCCCCGTACCTGTACTTCACCGTGGTCGCGCTCGAGGCCATCGCGACCCTGTTCTCCGACCGGGTCATGCGCCGCAACCTCCTCACCGAGGAGGAGCGGCGCCTCGCCCAGTCGCTCCAGATCCGGCTCGACGTCACCCGCCGCTACTGGGCCATGGTCGCGTCCTTCGGCGGCGGCTCCAAGTGGCCCCTCGAAGACGTCCCCTGGCGGACCACCGACGGCCTCGAGTACGACTACTACACGCTCCTGGTCTGCGCCGTCGCCACCGAGACCTTCGGCTCCCAGCGCGGCGGCGACGACGACCTCATCCGCCTCGCCGACGTCCTGGTCGAACTCGCCAACCGCGGCCGCATCACCCGCCGCCCGCTCGTCGGCGACCGCGCGATCGAGATGCACTTCCCGGGCGTCAAGGCCGAACTCGCCGGCATCGAGAAGCTCGACGGCCCGGCGATGATCTGGAACATGGTCGACTTCGCGCCGCTCCTGCTCAAGCGCCTCTACGACGCCGCCGGGCTCCTGGTCACCATCGACGCCCGCGCCGAACTCCTCGAAGTCGCCGACCTGGTGTGGGACCACCTGTCGCGGCGGCGCATCCGCGAGGGCCTCGCCGCGCGCCTGTGGGACCAGCCCAAGCAGGTGTACGCCGAGCTGCCGAACTGGTTCGAGGACCCGTCCTGGCACTTCACGATCCGCGTCGTCGAGGCCATGGTCATCGCCGCCCAGTTCGCCGGGTCCGAGCCCGCCCGCTCCCGCAGCCTGGAGGACCTCGCGCACGAGCTGCTCGTGGAGGCCGAGCACATCTACGACCAGGAGCTGCTGCGCGGCTCGGCGAACGCCGGTCCGGCGCTGGCGCAGGAGATCCGCTCGGTGGGGCTGACGATCCGCCACGCCAAGGAGGTCGTCGACGAGCGGCCGGGCACGGCGTTCTCCTTGGGGGTCAAGGCCCTCATCGATCTCGACCGGCTCATCGCGGCCGGCCGCGACGCCGAGACCGGAGTGTGACGATGCTGCTGTTCGCGACCTCGGACAAGGGCGGGACGGGCCGGTCGGTCTCCTCGTGCAACCTCGCGTACCGCCGCGCGCTCCAGGGCGCCAACGTGTGCTATGTGGACTTCGACTTCGGTTCGCCGACGGCCGGCGCGATCTTCGGGATCGACGACCTCGAGCACGGCACCTACGGCAACGGCGTCCACGAGTACCTGCAGGACCTCGCCTCCGAGCCCGAGCGGCACTCGGTGTGGGCCGTGAGCGACCGCGCCGAACTCCAGGCCCGCCCCGACGGCGCCGGCGAGCTCGTCCTGTGCCCCGGCGATGCGGACGGCTCGGAGTTCCCCGGCGACGAGAACACCGTCGACCGGTGCGTCAAGCTCCTCCAGGAGCTCTCGCGCGAGTACGACCTCGTCATCGTCGACCTGTCCGCGGGCCGCTCCCACGCCACCGACATGGTCATGGCCGCGACCGCCCGGCCCGAGCTCGCGAACCTGCCGTGGCGGTGGATCGTCTACCACCGCTGGACGAAGCAGCACGTCATCGCCGCGCACTCGCTCGTCCACGGCGAGCGCGGCCTGGTCGAGACCGCAAAGGCGTACGGCGAGGAGTACCAGCGCAAGCTGCTCGCCTCGATCCGGTACGTGCGCACCGCCGTGGTCGACCCCGACGGCGCGGACCTGTCGGGCCTGGAGGCCACGCAGATCCGGTGGCTGCGGAAGATCGACGCCGACCTGCACCAGATGGCCGCGCGCCTGAAGCTCGGCCGCATGAACCTCCTCGGGTCGGTCCCGCTCGACCCGGTCCTGCAATGGCGCGAGCAGGTCATCACCGACGCCGACACGGTCACCCTCAGGATCGCCAACCTGGAGACCGTCCGGGCCTTCTCGGACCTGGCCGCCCGCTCGGCGGAGGAGCTGTTCCAGCCCGGACTCGAAGCGAGCGTGCGGGGGATCGAATGACGTACGAGGAGACCAGCGCGAAGCAGCGCACCGAGCGGTTCGGCATGTCCCACCTGTCGATCGAGGTCGGGCACCTCTACGCCGACGACCTCGCCCGTCCGGACGCGCTGAAGGAGGAGATGGCCTCGGCGGCCGCGTGGGTGCACGGCACCACGGAGGCGCTCACCAAGCGCCTCGGCGGCCGCACGCCGCGGGTCAGCACCTGCTACCTCGTCGACGACTACTTCCACCAGGACCTGCCCGATCCCGAGCAGCTCATCGCGACGGTCTCGGAGGCCGCCGCGGACGCGGGGCTGCGCATCGACTACCTCGCCCGCGAGTCCTCGTGCGACCGCATGGGGTCGCTGAACCTGGCCGGGCTGGTCGCCGACCGGATCGTGTTCGAACCGCCGCCGGGCACCAACGGGTCGCGTCCGCAGGTGTCCGACCTCGGCTGGCTCCCCAACGGCGTGCCGACGCCGAAGCCGCGCGGCATCGCGATGGGCGCGCCGCTGCGGTGGACGCCGCCGAGCCAGAACGCGCGGCGCGAGCATTCGGTGTTCCTCGACGTCGAGCTGTGGAACGAGACCGCGAAGGGCCGGCGCTGGTCGTGCCCGATGCTCGCCGCGGTCTGGCAGCTCCTGCGCCTGGGGGTGCTGCGCGACCAGGGCCGGCGCATCGGCGTGCCCGAGCCGGTGGAGTCGCTCGTGCCCGCTGAGCACGGGCACGCGCCCGGGCAGCGCCTGTCGGGGAGCCGCTTCCCGGACACGTGGGCCGAGATGCCGCCGATCCTGCAACTGAACCCGAGGGCGTTCCCGTTCCCGGCGTACCGGACCGTGTCGGTCCTGTCGGTGGACTTTCTGGAAGTGGAGCACGCGGTGCGGGTGATCTGCGGCAGCGTCCGCCCCGACGCGGGCGCGGTCGAGTCGATCCGCAAGTCCGCCGAGCGTGAAGGGATGACGCTGCCGGCCGAGCTCGTCGACCGGCTCACCTACATCTTCCAGGGGCCGCTGTAGCGCTAGCGCCGGAACTGGTCCGGGCCGGCCTGCCGCCGCTCGCTCTGCTCCATCATGTCGAGCATCTTCGCGGCGAGATCGGCCGCGCCGTAGTCGATCTGGGAGCGGACCCGCTCGGTCATCGTGGTCCACTGCCGGGTCAGGCCCGGGCGCCGCTCCAGCGAGTCCCACATGAACTCGAGGTCCCGCGAGGTCCGGGCGCCCGCGGCCCACAGGTGGAGCAGGTGGTCGACGACGGGCCGGAGCGTCCGCAGCGTGTGCCGCGGGTCTTCGCCGATCTTCGCGAGCGCGATCCGCGACGCGACCGCGGTCAGCAGCCAGTCGTGGACGGCGAGGTCCTCGGCCGCGGCGGCGAGCGCTTCGGGCTCGACCGGGCCGGTCGTCATGCTCATGCGCCGCCGGTCGTTCCCGACCAGCCGGAACGCGACGGCCTTGTTCGCGCCGGGCTCGGCGATGGCCGCCCACCGCAGCCGGGTCGACCCGGTCTTGACCGGCGGCCGCTGGTCCAGGACGGGCCGTGCGAGCACGTCGTGGATCGAATGCCGGGCGATCGCGGCGACGTCGAGCAGTTCGGAGCGGTCGCGCCGGTTCTCGGCGGCCAGGAACGCCCGCGCGAGCCGCTCGGCCTCGAAGTTCCCGATCGTCTCCAGCGTCCCGGGCCGCGCCAGGTAGTACGACCAGGGCATCCGCCGGGGCTGCCGTGGCGGCGACACGGCCGTCCACGCCGAGCCCTGGAGCAGGTGGCCGCCGGTGAGGACGGCCCGCGAGCAGACCGTGCCGACCGCGCGGACCGACCCGTTCGCCGACCGGTCGTCGGCGTGCGGGTTGTCCTGCTTGGGCGCGAGCGGCAGCTTGCAGTCCACGCCGTGCAGGAGCGTCGGCGACGCCGTGTGCGGGACGGGCCGCGCCCACTGGACGACGGTCTCGCCGACGGCGAGCGACAGGGCCGCCTTGGCCTCCTCGGGCGTCAGCGGCCGCGAGTGCGGCAGCAGCGCGGTGTGGATCTCGCCGACGATGAGCATGGGCACTCCGCTTCGAAGACGCTGGTTCGCAAGGGCGGGAACGGGATCGGGTCGGGAGCTATTCGCGCTCCCGGTGTTCGGTGATCGCCAGGCCGTGCCCGTCCGGGTCCCGGAACGCGGCGGCCCGCATCTCGTAGTTCTGGCCCAGCAGCGCGGTGCGCGGCAGGTGCAGGAACTGGACGCCGGCCTCGTTCATCTGCGTGAACGCGGCGTCGATGTCGCCGACCTCGAACGTCAGGTGCATGATGCCGCGCTCGCCGGGCGGCGCGTCGGGCCGCTCCCACAGCAGGATCTTCCCGAACCCGGCGTCGAGCACGGCGGCCTCCTCGGTCCGGTCGGAGATCGACAGGCCCAGTGCGTCCGTGTAGAACTCGACCGACCGCTGGAGGTCGGCGACCACGAGGGTCGCGGCCACGTCGGTGACGTCGGCGCCGCCGAGCCGCTGCTCCGACAGGAGCAGTTCGGCGAGGTCGTTCGCGAGGCTGCTGCCCTCCCCGGAGGTCCGCTGCCGCGGCGGGGACGGGGAACGCAGCTTCGTCGCCGCTTCCGCTATGGGGCCCTTCGGCGGCGCTGGGTTCGGCGGTCCTTCATGGGGTCGCGCCTGACTCGAGTGCGTCTGATCGGACGCGTGCTCCGCGGACTGCGTCGCGTCGCCTGCGCTGCCGCCGCCGATCCGGTCGCTCGGCAGCGTGAACGCCGCCGGCGGGTCCGCGGGCAGCGGCGCCGACTCCGACGACGCGCCGTCGACCGGATGCGCGGCCACGGGCCGCTCTTCCGAGGCGTCGGGCGCATCGGGCGCCCGCGGGTCCTCGCGGTCCGGTTCGCCCGCACCGGGTTCCGGTGCAGCGGTCGCCTCCGCGGGGGCAGCCGGGGCGGCCTCCGGTGCGGCAGGCTCCTCAGTGGTCGACGTGGCGGCGGGCGCCCGGTCGTGGTCCGGTGCGGGCGCCTCTGCGGGATCCTCCGGAACGGACTCCTGAGCCTCGGGCTCCTCAATGGACAAGGACGCCCGGTTGTGATCTGCGGTCGCCCCCGCGGGGTCATCGGGCGCCGCTTCCTGAGCGGCAGACTCCCCAGTGGACGCCATTGCGGCAGGGGCCTTGTCGTGTTCCGTCGCGTCCGCGGGCTCCGCCGGAACGACCACAGCAGCGGCCTCGGTCACCACAGGCGACTCATCGGGTTCCGGTGCGGCCGCCGGCGCCTCGTGCTCCGGCACCGGCGCCGTGGCGACCGCGGCGTCGGGCACGACCGGCGCCGGACCGGAGTCCGGGACGGGCGCGGTCGCGACGGCGACGTCGGGTTCAGGCTCGGCCTCCGGCTTCGGGCCCTGGTCGACCGGCACGACCACGACGGTCGGCCCGGCCGCGGCGGCTGCTGCGGGCTTCGACGGTTCCGGCTGCGCCGCAACCGGTCCGGCCTCGGGCCGCGGCGACTCGAACAGGTCGTCCAGCGTGCCCTGCTCGGGCTGCTTCACCGCGGCGCCGCGCGGCGGGTCGTCCTCGACGATGAGGTCCTCGAGCCGGTGCTGCCCGATGAGCGGCGGCGCCGGGACCGGCTGCGGGAAGCGCCGGGCCGAGTGCTCGACCGTGAAGAACGCGATGCACCCCGCGAGGCACACGAACGCGAGCGCGGCGATCCCGACGCTCTGGGCGCCGATCGCCATGGACGTGAAGAAGAACGACAGGATCAGTAAAGTGATGGCGCCGATCGCGCGCGAGGTCCGCCACCGCATCCGCCTGTCGGCGTTGAGGACGGTCCCGATCGCCTCGCTGCCGGCCGCGTGGTGCTGGCGCGAGTGCAGGTCGCGCATCGCGTGCTGGTTGATCGCCCACCAGCGGGCCTCGCGCTGCCGCCGCTGCTGGTCCATGAGGAGCCGCTGCTGCCGGAGTTGCTCGGCGGTCATGCCCCGGGTCGGCTGCCGGACGCCGCGCGGCTGCGCCTTCGCCGGCGCCGCCTTGCGCGCGCCCGCGGACCCGCCCTTGGCGGCGCCCTTCGCTCCGCCTCGGGCGGCCCCGCCTTTGGCGCCGCCCCGGCTGGGGGCCTTGGAAGGCCGCGGGGCGGGACGGGGTGGCTGTCTCGAGGGCATCTGGGACACCTCATCCGCAAGTGGGGAAACCGGGTTTCAAGGTGAATCGTACGTGGGTGAGGCAACGGGCACAACATCCCTTACGATGGCAGCCACTGATCCCGTCGCTTCCAAGGAGTCTCTCGTGGCCGAGCAGCGCACGCTCGTGTTGATCAAACCCGACGCCGTCCGGCGCGGGCTCATCGGCGAAGTCCTGTCCCGCCTGGAGCGCAAGGGCCTGCGCGTGGAGGAGATGCGGCTGCGGACCATGGACGCGGCGCTGTCGGACGCGCACTACGCCGAGCACGTGGGCCGCCCGTACTACGAGGGCCTGAAGGAGTTCATGACCTCGGGTCCGCTCGTGAGCCTGGTCGTGTCCGGCGACGAGGCGATCCCGGTGGTGCGCAAGCTCGCCGGCGCCACCGACGGCCGCAAGGCCGAGCCGGGGACGATCCGCGGCGACTTCTCGCTGTCGAACCAGCAGAACCTGGTGCACGCCTCGGACTCGGAGGAGTCCGCGAAGCGCGAGATCGACCTCTGGTTCTGACCGGTGCGGCGCACCGCTGACGACGCTGGCAGCAGTGCGCGGTCCCGTTACGCGTGGCTCGGGTGCCGGAGCGCGGCGAGGTCGGCCGGAGTGTCGACGTCGATCGGGTCGCCCGGGCACGCGACCTCGCGCACCAGGCCGGGGTTCGCGGCGATGAAGTCGCGGGCGCCCCGGTCGCCGATCGCGCCGGCGGCGATGCGGTCGAGGTGCTCGCGGGCGAAGTACATCGGGTGGCCGCGCCGGCCCTCGTACGTGGCGATCGCGACGGTGGCTCCGTCCCCGGCGGCGGTGATGAGCCGCCGCACGGCCTCGGCCTCGATGTGCGGCAGGTCGACGAGGGTCACGACGACCCCGTCGTAGCGTTCCGGGACGGCGGCGAGCCCGGCTTTCAGCGATGTCGACAGCCCCTGCCCCCAGCGCCGGTTGAGCACCGGCGTGAACGCCTCGACAGCGGCAGAGAGCGCCTGCTCGGCCCCGGCGCCGAGCACGGCGAGGACCTGGCGGCAGCCGCCGTCGCGCAGTGTCGCCACCGCCCGGTCGAGCAGGCTGCGGCCGTCGTACTGGACGAGGGCCTTCGGTTGTCCGAAGCGCCTGCCGGCGCCTGCGGCGAGTACGAGCCCCGCGGTGTTCCCCATGGTTCGAATATCCCCCTTCGATGGTCCCGCTTCGCGGCGGGAGGTGCGGCGCGCCCCCTGCGCCGCCCGCTGACGGGGCGGTCAGTCCAGGCTGACCGCCAGTGCGAGGTCCATCCGGTCGAGGGGATTGCGCAGGTCGCGGCCGGTGAGCTCTTCGACGCGGCGCATTCGGTACCGGACGGTGTTGACGTGGACGTGGAGGCTCACGGCGCACTGGCGCCAGGAGCCGTCGCATTCGAGGAACCGCCGCAGGGTCGGCAGCAGGTCGGAGCGGTGCCGGGCGTCGTACTCCAGGAGCGGGTCGAGCACGCGGGTGCGGAACGCCCGGGAGACGTCGGGTGGGACGGCGGCGAGGAGCATCCGGTGCGAGACGAGGTGGTCGGGTTCGGCGACCTCGATGCGGCCGGGGCGCGGCTGGGCGAGCGCGGCCGTGTGGCGGGCCTGTTCGAGGGCGCCGCGCAGTCCGTCGGGGGCGTTGACGGGGTCGGCGAGGCCGACGCCGACGGCGCCCGGCCCGCCGGGGTGCGCGGACTGGAGCACGGAGGCGCAGCGCCGCGCCCACGCGAGGAGCCGGGCGCGCTCCCCGGGAGCGGCGCCGGGTCCGGTCAGGACCGCGACGGTCTCGCCGCCGACGGTCGCCCACGCCGCGGCCGGCGGCCGCAGCGCGTCCTCGAATCCTGAAACTGGTTGCGGCGCACCGTCTTCGGGAACGCCGTCCTCGAGGGAGCCGTCTTTCAGTACGCCGTCGTTCAGTGCGCCGTCTTTCCGGGCTTGGCCCCGCACGGCGGCGTCCTTCAGGACGCAGTCGAACTGGAGGGTCTCGGCGACGACGGCCTCCCGCAGCGCCTCGGGACCGCCGGTCGCGACGATCACCGTGGCCGGCCCGTCCGCGGGCAGGCCCGCCGAGCGCATCAGGTGCTCGTCGGCGCGGCCCTCGCGGAGCGCGGTCACGAGCTCGATGTGCGGCGCGGGGCGCTGGGACGGGTCGTCGAGTTCGAGCATGAGCAGGGCCGAGAGCTGCTCGGCGACGAGCCGCCGCTCCGGCGGCCACCGCGTGTGGTCGTCCCCGACCACCAGGAACCGCCCCGTGTGGATCGTGGGGCCGATGCCGAACACCGAGTAGCAGCGGTGCCGGTCGAGCGTCACCTTCTGCGGCAGGCGGTCGGCGGCGTGCGCGCGGGCGACGATCGCGGCGCGCTCGTTCTCGCCCAGTTCGAGGCTTCCGCGCAGAGCCCGCCCGGTCGGCGACAGCACCAGGCACTCCATGCCGAGCTCGCGGTCGATCAGCTCGAGGATCTGCCCGATCCCGTCGGAGGCGATGAGCCGCCGGTGCCGGTCCAGGAGCGAGGCGAGGTCGCCCGAGCGCCCCGCCGACAGGCGCTGCACGATCCGCTCGGTGATCTCGGCGAACGCGA
Organism: Glycomyces albidus; assembly: GCF_009451885.1. Taxonomy (GTDB): domain Bacteria; phylum Actinomycetota; class Actinomycetes; order Mycobacteriales; family Micromonosporaceae; genus Glycomyces; species Glycomyces albidus. The sequence goes on along the minus strand of NZ_WIAO01000006.1, from coordinate 118,587 downwards.
CCTCGGCGTCCACGGCGAACAGCGGCAGGTCGTGCCTCGCGCACGCGTCGACGAGGTCGGACGGCACCGAGTGGAACTCGGGGTGGTCGCCCGCGCCCAGCGCGGTCACCCCGGCGGCGGTCAGATTGCGCACGAACGCGTCGGAGTCGCGCTCGGCGCGGCGCCACATCATCCCGGTGAGCACCAGCTCCCCGCCCGACAGGTACCGGCGCGGGTCGCGCAGGTCGGTCGGGACGACCCAGCGGACCTCCCGGTCCAGGTGGTGGCGGCCCGACACCAGGGTCAGGCCCAGTTCCGGCATCTGCAGCAGGGTACGGAGTCGCATGGTGGCCCCCAGGGGGTCCGGCCTTCGCAGGCGGGTTCGGGACGCGGTGGATAAGGCCACCATAGCGCCGCGGCCGGGCGGACTTTGGACGATCCTCCAGCATTTAACGACTGGGAAACGAAGGTTTCATAGCGGGCGACAATGCCTTCTGCCTCGGGTTTCGGCTTCAATTGCCCGACGCGGCGACAAACCTGCGACCCTGAGGGTGCACCGCGGAGAACCGGACGTGAACGGGAGGCGCCGATGTGGACGCTCGGAGGGTTCAACACGGCGGACCCCGAGGCCGCGATGGAGGTGCTCACCGCCTGCTGCGCCTCGCGAGCCTGGGCCGAGAAGCTCGCCACTGGGCGGCCTTACGGCTCGCTCGCCGCGCTGAAGGCCGCCGCGCTGGCCGGCTTCGACGAGCTCGACGAGGCGGAGGTCGCCGCCGCGCACGCCGCCCACCCGCCCATCGGCGGACGTAGCGGGAGCGGCCCTGAACCGGCCCGGAACGACGGCGACGGCCCGGCGGGCAGTCGCGGCGGGGCCCGGCATGGCGACGCCCCGGCGGAGGGACGCCGTGGCCAGCGGCCCGGCGGCGACGGGAAGACCGGCAACGGCGAGGCGCGGTCTACCGGCGAGGCGGACGCGATGAGCGGCGGTCCCGCCGGAGCCACCGAGGCGGCGTGGTCGCGTGGCGAGCAGGCGAGGGCGATGACCGCCGACGAGTCGGTCCGGGCGGAACTCGCCGAGGCGAACGCCGCGTACGAGCGCCGCTTCGGCCGCGTGTTCCTCATCTGCGCCACTGGCCTCACCGCCGAGGAGATCCTCGCGGAGGCCCGGCGGCGGCTCCGCAACGACGACCCGACCGAACGCGCCGAGGCCCGCGCCGAACTGCGCAAGATCGTCGCACTCCGCCTCGACAAGGCGTTCGGCATCGCCCCCGGCAGCGCGTCTCGGAGCGCGTCCGGCCGGTCGAGTGGGGAGGTCGCCCGGTGAGCACCGTTTCCTCCCACGTTCTCGATGCCGTCACCGGCCGGCCCGCCGGCGGGGTCCATCTGACGCTGCTGCGCCGCGAAGGCGACGGCGTCTTCGCCGTCGTCCATTCGGGCCGCACCGACGAGGACGGCCGCGTCGCCGACTGGCGCACCGAACCCGGTCTGCACCGGCTCCGCTTCGACACCGGCGACTGGTTCGCCGACCGAGGGATCAACACCTTCTACCCGGAGGTCGAGATCGCCTTCCGCGTCGCCGGCGGGCACCACCATGTCCCGCTCCTGCTGAGTCCCTTCGCCTACTCCACGTACCGAGGCAGCTAGATGAACGCACCGTCGCCCGGGTTCACTCTGGGACCCAACAGCTACGGCAAGTCCGGCGTCCGGCTCGTCCGCGTCGACCGCGACACGCCGCGCCACGCGATCCGCGACCTCACCGTGCACACCGCGCTCTCGGGCGACCTCGACGCCACCCACTACAGCGGCGACAACACCGGCGTCCTCCCCACCGACACGCAGAAGAACACCGTGTACGCCCTCGCCCGGGACGGCGTCGGCGCCGTCGAGGCGTTCGCCGAGCGGCTCGCCCGGCACTTCGTCGACACCACCCCCTCCATCACCCACGCGCGCGTCCGCATCGAAGAGCACCCGTGGACCCGCGTCGGCGACCACTCCTTTACCCGCGGCGAAGGCGGCGAGCGCCGCACCGCCGAAGCGGCCTACGGCGGCGCCGGGGCCGCGGTCACCGCCGGGATCCGGGACCTGCTGCTGCTGAACACCACCGACTCCGAGTTCACCGGCTTCCTGGTCAACGAGTTCACGACCCTCCCGGAGACCGACGACCGCATCCTCGCCACCGCGGTCGCCGCCGACTGGGACTACACGACCGCGCCCGCCGACTACGACCAGGCGTTCCAGTCGGCCCGGGCCGCCCTCCTCGAAGCGTTCGCCGACACCTACTCGCTCTCGCTGCAACAGACCCTCTACGCCGTCGGCGAGCGCATACTGAAGACGGTTCCCGAGGCCGGCGAAGTGCGCCTGTCGCTGCCGAACCGGCACCACTACCTGCTCGACCTCGGGCGATTCGGCCTCGACAACCCCGGCGTGGTCTTCCAGGCGGGAGACCTGCCCTACGGGCTCATCGAGGGCGCGGTCCGAAGGGAGGCGCCATGACCGCCGCGGCCCCGGCCCGCTTCGACTTCCACCGCCCCGCGGCGGTGGCCGAAGCCGTGCGGCTCCTCGCCGAGCACCCCGAAGCCGTCCCCGTCGCCGGCGGCACCGACCTCATGGTCGCCGTCAACTACCGGCTCACCCGCCCTGAGGCGATGCTCGACCTCACCGGCCTCGACGAACTGCGCGACTGGACCGACGAAGGCGACACCGTCCGGATCGGCTCGGGCGTGCCGTACGCGCGGATCACCGCCGAACTCGCCGCGGTCCTCCCCGGCCTGGCCGCCGCCGCCCGCACCGTGGGGTCCCCGCAGATCCGCAGCCGCGGCACCATCGGCGGCAACCTCGCCACCGCCTCTCCGGCCGGCGACGCCCACCCGCCGCTCCTGGCCACCGGTGCGAGCGTCGAGATCGCCTCCACCGAAGGCGTCCGCCACGTCCCGATCGGGGAGTTCTACCTCGGCCCCAAGCGCTCCGCGCTCCGCCCCGGCGAACTCATCACCGCCGTCACGGTCCCCAAAGCGGCAGGCCCGCAGCAGTTCCTCAAGGTCGGCACCCGCAACGCCATGGTCATCGCGGTCTGCTCCTTCGCGCTCGCGCTCGACCCTGAGACGCGCCGACTCGGCACCGGCATCGGCTCGGCCGGGCCCGTCCCGCTCACCGCGCCCGACGCCGAGGCGGTCGAGCTGCCGTGGTCCGACCCCGGCCGCTTCGACGACGCGCTCGCCGACGAGTTCGGCCGCCGCGTCGCCGCCGCAGCGCGGCCCATCGACGACGTCCGCGGCACCGCCGACTACCGGCGCCACGCCCTCGCCGTCTGTGCCGCCCGGGCGCTGCGCCGGGTCTGGACCGCCGCGCACGAGAGGAACCCCCGATGAAAGTGACCATGCGCGTCGACGGCGCCGACGTCGCGGCCGAGATCGACCGGCCCGGCGAGAGCCTCCTGGCCACCCTCCGCGACCGGCTCGGCCGCACCGGCTCCAAGAACGCCTGCGAACAGGGCGAATGCGGGTCCTGCACGGTCCTGCTCGACGGCGCTCCGGTCTGCTCGTGCCTGGTCGCGACCGCCCAGTGCGAGGGCCGCGACGTGAAGACCGTCGTCGGCGCCGTGCCGCGCCCCGTCCGCGACGCGTTCGTCCAGTGCGGCGCGGTCCAATGCGGCTTCTGCACCCCCGGGCTCCTCGTCTCCGTCGCCGACCTCCTCGGCCGCAACGGCGACCCGTCCGATCTGGACATCCGGGAAGCCCTCGCAGGGAACCTGTGCCGCTGCACCGGCTACGAGAAGATCATCGACGCCGTCCACACGGCCGCCGCCGGCCTGGCTGGTGAACCCCGATGAGTCACGACATTCCCTCACCTCCTTCCGTATTCGGTTCGGCAGCGGCTCCAAGCCTGCCGACCGGGTGTGACAATCCGACCCCGGAGCGTGCGCGATGGGCGCGATAGTGATCGACAACGCAGCCGTGGTGACGGTCGCCGGCCCCGAACACGCCTCCGGGCACGTCGTGGTCGAGGACGGCGTCATCACCGCCGTCGGCGCCGGCCCCGCCCCGCACGTCGACGGCGCCCGCCGCATCGACGGGACCGGCTGCCTCGCCACGCCCGGCCTCGTCAACACCCACCACCACCTCTACCAATGGGCCACCAGGGGATACGCGACCGACCACACGCTCTTCGAATGGCTCGTCGAGCTCTACCCGGTCTGGGGCCGCATCCGCCCCGGGCACGTCGCCGCCGCCAACACCGCGGGGCTCGCCTGGCTCGCCCTCTCCGGCTGCACCACCGCCGCCGACCACCACTACGTCTACCCGGACGGCCAGGCGGCAGAACTCGTCGACGTCCAGATCGCGGCCGCCGCCCGGATCGGGGTCCGGCTCCACCTCGCCCGCGGGTCCATGGACCGCGGCGTCGCCGACGGCGGCCTGCCGCCCGACCGCATCGTGGAGGACCTCGACGCCGCGCTCGCGGCCACCGCGGAGGCCGTCGACCGCCACCACGACCCGGCCCCCGGCTCGATGCTGCGCATCGCCGTCGCGCCCTGCTCGCCGTTCTCGGTCTCCACGGAGCTGCTGCGCGAGTCCGCGGCGCTCGCCCGCGACAAGGGCGTGCGGCTCCACACGCACCTGTGCGAGACCGTCGACGAGGCCGAGTTCTGCGCCGCGGTCCACGGCTGCGACCCCGTCGAGTACATGGACCGGGTCGGGTGGCTCGCCGACGACGCGTGGCTCGCCCACGCGGTGCACCTCGACGACCGGTCCCGGGCCCGCCTCGGCGCGGCCGGCACCGGCGTCGCGCACTGCCCGTCCTCCAACGCACGCTTGGGAACCGGCCTCGCCGACGTCCCGGCCATGCTCGCCGCGGGCATCCCGGTGGGCCTCGGCGTCGACGGCGCCGCGAGTCAGGAGGCCGGGCACCTGGGGGAGGAGCTGCGGCAGGCGACCTACACCGCCAGGCAGCTCCACGGCCCCCACGCCATGGACGCGCGCACCGCGCTGCGCCTCGCCACCCTCGGCGGCGCCCGGGTCCTCGGCCGCGACGCCGAGATCGGATCCCTCGAGGTCGGCAAGCAGGGCGACATCGCCCTCTGGGATCTCACCGGCATCGGCCACGCCGGGATCGCCGACCCCGTGACGGCCCTCGTCCTCGGCCCGGCCGCGCCGCTGCGGCTCCTCACCGTCGCCGGCGCCACCGTCGTCGCCGACGGAGAACTCCGCACCGCCGACACCGAGACGCTTGCGAAGGACCTCGCCGCCGCCGGCGCCGACCTCAGGGAGGCATCCGATGCCTGAACCCGCGACTCCGACCCCGCCGCCTTGGGCAGCCGGCGGGGTCGGGCACACCCCCGCACCCGCCGCCCGGCCCGATGCGGCGCACGAGCACGCCGCCCCGCCGGCCGCCGATACCGGCCCCCGCAGCAGCGCCACCGGAGCCGGCCCTCGAAACGCCGCCGCCCACAGCGGCCCCCGCAGCGGTGCCGACGCGCCGCACCGGCCGCAACCACCCGGTGAACCCGCTGCCGCTCCTCGAACCGGAGCAGAGCTGCCGCAGGAGCCGCGGCCGCCCATCGGCCCGCCCTCCCCGCCTGCTTCGGCCGCTCCGACGCTCGACGGAGAGGCGGCGTATCGGACCCGCACCTCCGCCGCCGTGCCCGCGAACGCCGTCACCGCTCGACCGGACGGGACCGTCGGGCAGTCGCCCATCCGCCCCGACGCCGAAGCGAAAGTCAACGGCACCTTCGACTACGCGTCCGACCTGGCCTTCGACGGCATGCTGTGGGGCCACACGCTCCGCAGCCCGCACCCGCGGGCGCTCATCCGGTCGATCGACACCGGCCCGGCCCTCGCACTGCCGGGCGTCGCGGCCGTGCTCACCGCCGCCGACGTCCCCGGGAAACTCCACTACGGACTCATCGAGGCCGACCAGCCCGTCCTCGCCCCAGGCGAAGTCAACTACCAGGGCGAACCGGTCGCGATCGTCGCCGCCGAGACCCTCGACCTCGCCCGCCGCGCCGCCGAACGCATCGCCGTCGACTACGAGCCCCTCGAACCGCAATGCGACCCGAGCGAAGCCGTCGAAGCCGGCGCCTACTTCCGGTACCAGCCCGTGCGCGTCGGCGACCCCGACACCGCCGAAGCCGCCGTCGTCGTCACCCGCGAATACGAAGTCGGCATGCAGGACCAAGCGCCGCTCGGCCCCGAATCCGGCGTCGCCGTCCCCACCGGCGGCGGCCTCGTCCTCCACGTCGCGACCCAGTGGCTCCACTCCGACCTCGAGCAGATCGCGCCGTGCCTCGGCCTCGAACCCGAGCGGATCCACCTCGAGATGGCAGGGATCGGCGGCGCGTTCGGCGCCCGCGAAGACCTCTCCGTCCAGATCCACATGGCCATGCTCGCCCTCCGCACCGGCCGACCGGTCAAGATGATGTACGACCGCGCCGAGTCCTTCCTCGGCCACGTCCACCGCCACCCCGCCCGGATGCGCTACGAGCACGGCGCCGACGCCGACGGGCACCTCGTCTACGTCAAAGCGCACATCGTCCTCGACGGCGGCGCCTACGCCTCCACCACCGAAGCCGTCGTCGGCAACGCCGCCTCACTCGCCGTCGGCCCCTACCGGGTCGAGCACGCGAGCATCGACGCCTGGGGAGCGCGCACCAACAACCCGCCGTGCGGGGCGATGCGCGGCTTCGGCGCCGTCCAGACCTGCTTCGCCTACGAGTCCCAAATGGACGCCCTCGCCGACGCGCTCGACCTCGACCCCCTCGAGATCCGCCGCCGCAACGCCATCGCCCGAGGCGACCAGCTCATCACCGGCCAGGTCATCGACGCCTACGAACCCGACCCCGCCGCCCCCGCCGACCCGGACCGCGCCCGGCCGTTCTCACCGCTCGCCGACCTCCTCGACCGCTTCACCGACCTCCCCGTCCCACCCGTCCCCGCCGACCGCGACATCGTCGAACTCCCCGGCGGCACCGGCAACACCACCCACGGCGAAGGCGTCCGCCGCGGCGTCGGCTACGGCGTCGGCCTCAAGAACATCTGCTACTCCGAAGGCTTCGACGACTACTCGACCGCGCGCGTCCGCCTCGAACTCGGCGGCCCCGAACACGACGGCGAACCCGTCGCCTACATCCACACCGCCGCCGCCGAAGTCGGCCAGGGCCACTGGAACCTCCAGACCCAGATCGCCCGCACCGAACTCGGCGTCCGACACGTCGTCCTGCTCCCCAACGACACCAAGATCGGCTCCGCCGGATCCTCCTCCGCCTCACGCCAGTCCTACATGACCGGCGGCGCCGTCAAAGCCGCCTGCGAAGCCGTCCGCGACCTCTGGCAGGACCGCGACCTCGCCGACGGCCCCATCGAAGCCACCCGCGTCTTCCGCCACCGCGCCACCAAACCCATGGACCCCGTCACCGGCCAAGGCGACAGCCACGTCCAGCTCGCCCTCTGCGTCCACCGCGCCACCGTCGACGTCGACGTCGAACTCGGCCTCGTCAAGGTCGTCGACCTCACCTGCGTCCAAGACGTCGGCAAGATCCTCAACCCCGTCGCCCTCGAAGGCCAGATCCACGGCGGCACCGCCCAAGGACTCGGACTCGCCGTCATGGAGGAGATCGTCACCGACGGCGGCCGCGTCAAGAACGCCTCCTTCACCGACTACCTCATCCCCACCATCCTCGACATGCCCCCGATGCGCCTGCGCATCGTCGAGAACGCCGACCCCGAAGCGCCCTACGGGCTCCGCGGCGCCGGCGAGCCCCCGACGCTCTCCTCCACCCCCGCCATCGTCGCCGCCATCAGGGACGCCACCGGCCTGCCGCTCACCCGCGTCCCCGTCCGACCCGAGCATCTCACCGTCCGGAGGCCGTCATGAACACCATCGCCGCCACACTGCGCACCTGGATGCGCGAAGGCCGCCCCTTCGCACTCGCCTCCCTCATCGGGAGCACCGGCTCCTCGCCGCGCCCGCTCGGCACCGCGCTCGCCGTCGACGGCCAGGGAGCGGCCGTCGGCGGCGTCTCCGGCGGCTGCGTCGAAGCCGCCGTCTACCTCCGCTGCCAAGAAGTCCTCGACAGCGGCGAACCCGCGGTCGAATCCTTCGGCTACAGCGACGAAGACGCCGTCGCCTTCGGCCTCACCTGCGGCGGCACCATGGACGTCCTCATCGCCCGCATCGAACCCGACGACACCGCGCTCGCCGCCGCCCTCGACGCGATCCTCGACGGCGAACCCGTCACCCTCGTCCGCGCCGCCGAAGGCCCCGAGATCGGCCGGGCCGTCGCCATCACCGCCCACGGATTCACCGGCCCGCTCGAACTCGGCGCCACCGACCTGCCCGCGACCTCCGGCCGCGCCGGCGAATACGCCGTCGAAGTCCACACCCCGCCGCCGCGGCTCCTCGTCTACGGCGCCATCGACTTCGCCGGGCCCCTCGTCCGCATCGCCAAGCAGCTCGGCTACCGCGTCACCGTCTGCGACGCCCGCCCGGTCTTCGCCACCGACATCCGCTTCCCCGAAGCCGACGAGGTGATCGTCGACTGGCCCCACCGCCACTTCGACGCCATCACCGTCGACGCCGACACCGCGATCTGCGTCCTCACCCACGACGAGAAGTTCGACGTGCCACTCCTCGAACGCGCCCTCGTCTCCCGCGCCGGCTTCATCGGCGCCATGGGCTCTCGCGCCACCCACCGCGACCGGCTCGCCCGGCTCCGCGACACCGGCGTCCCCGAGACCGCGCTGGCCAGGCTCAGGTCGCCGATCGGCCTCGACCTCAACGGCCGCACCACCGAGGAGACGGCGCTGTCGATCGTCGCCGAGATCACCGCCGTCCGCAACGGCGCCACCGCCGGCTTCCTCACCGAAGCCAGCGGCCCCATCCACCGCTGACGGCCACGCGCAGCCGCGAGGCCGAGGTCGGGTCCGGCGACCGCCGGATCCGACCGACGCCGCGGCAGCCGCGACCGGTCCGAACCGTCACCACCGAACCGAAGGAGCCGACGATGGTCCACATGTTCCTCAACGGAGGCGGCATGAAAGGCGGCAACCTCCACCACCTCATCGGCGGCGCGCCGTTCCTCGGCGCCGCGACGACGCTGCCGATCTACCGACTGCATTCGGTCGACGACGACCACCCGGCCCTCCAGGCCGCGCGGCCCGGGGACGGCGCCGCCATCCAGGGCGAGCTCTACGACATCGACCTCGCCGTCCTGCGCACCTCCCTCCTGCCCGCCGAACCGGCGGACCTCGAACTCGGCGTCGTCGGCCTCGCCGACGGCACTGAAGCCCTCGGCATGCGCCTCCGAGACGCCTGCGCCGACCTGCCCGGCCTGACCGACATCACCGCCTTCGGCTCATGGCGCGCCTACCGCGCCGCGAAAACCGAGGCACCATGAGCCGCAACGACTTCGCGGCCGTCCTCGCGAACCGCGAGCGCCCACAAGCCGTCGACGGCCGCCCGCCGTCAGCACAACGCCTGGTCCGCGAAGCGCGGCGCTCGCAGTCGCTCTGCGAAGGTCTTCTCAGCGTGAACCGTCGCCGGTCGCCCGACCCGCATTCGGACCGCGGCTGCAGGGAGGCACTCGACCCGGACCCACAGTCGAGGCGCCAAGCGCAGCGCACGCTCCGCAGAGGGGCCGTCGGCATGACCCATCACCGTCCGCCCGGCCGGCGCTCGGGCGACCGCCGAGCGGCTCTCGACCTCCGCCTACAGCTTGCGCTGCACGCGGTCCGCGAAGCGCGGCAACTGGAGCACCGGCACCGCGGAGATCGCCTCAGCGAGAACCGTCACCGGCCGCCCGGCCGGCATTCGGACCGCAACCGACGAGTGACGCTCGACCTCCGCCAGCCGACGCGGCACCCGGTCCACGCAGGCCGCGACGTTGCGGGCCGTCTTCAGCAGCCGGTCCGGCACACCGGTCGCGGAAGCCGAACCGCATCGAACCGCCCCGGCAGTCTCCGGTCTCGGCCCCGATCGGCGGTCGTCGGGTTCCCATGCCGTGCATTCCCGTCGTGCCTCCGCACGCGGTCCCTTCGCGACACCCCCTCTCTATCGTCACCATGTGCGCACTTGGAGTCACCATGATGACCGACCCCTCCGACATTTCCGCGCCCGTCGTCTACGACCTGGTGCTCCGCTCGCGCCGGACCGTCCTGCCCGACGGCGAGCGGCCCGCCGCCGTCGCGATCGCGGGCGAGCGGATCGCCGTCATCGGCGACTACGACGAGCCGATCCCCGCTCACCGCACCGAAGACCTCCGCGACCTCGCGCTCCTGCCCGGTCTCGTCGACACCCACGTGCACGTCAACGAACCCGGCCGCACCGAATGGGAAGGCTTCGCGACCGCCACCCGCGCCGCCGCCGCAGGGGGCGTCACCACCATCGTCGACATGCCCCTCAACAGCCTCCCGCCGACCGTCGACACCACCGCCCTCGCCGCCAAACGCGCCGCCGCCAGAGGGCGGACCTGGGTCGACGTCGGCTTCTGGGGCGGCGCGATCCCCGGCAACGAGACCGAACTGAAGGCACTCCACGAGGCCGGCGTCTTCGGCTTCAAATGCTTCACGGCCCCATCGGGAGTCGACGAGTTCCCTCCCCTCGGCCGCGCCGGGCTCATCCGCGCCTGCACCACCGTCGCCGCGCTCGGCACCACCCTGATCGTCCACGCCGAGAACCCCGACCGCCTCCGCGACGCCGGCAGCGCCACCGCGTTCGACCGGTTCCTCGCCACCCGCCCGCCGGAAGCCGAGACCGACGCGATCCGCGACGTCATCGACGCCGCCAGGATGACCCGCGCCCGCGTCCACATCCTCCACCTCTCCGCCGCCGGCGCCCTCGAGCAGATCCACCGCGCCCGCCTCGACGGCATCGCGATCACCGCCGAGACCTGCCCCCACTACCTCGCCCTCGCCGCCGAGCGCATCCCCGACGGCGCCACCGCCTTCAAGTGCTGCCCGCCCATCCGCGGCGACGCCAACCGCGACGCCCTCTGGGCCGGGCTCGCCGACGGCCGCATCGACTTCGTCGTCTCCGACCACTCGCCCAGCCCGCCCGCCATGAAGACCGGCGACTTCGCGACCTCCTGGGGCGGCATCGCCTCCCTCCAGATCGGACTCCCCGTCGTCTGGACCGAAGCCCGCGCGCGAGGACACGCGCTCGCCGACGTCGCCCGGTGGATGTCCCGCGGCCCGGCCGACTTCGCCGGCCTCCGGCGCAAAGGCCGCATCGCCGCCGGAGCCGACGCCGACCTCGTCGCCTTCGACCCCGAACGCGAATGGACCGTCCGCGCCGCCGACCTCCTCCACCGCCACCCCGTCACCCCGTACGACGGCCGCCGCCTCACCGGCGACGTCGTCGCCACCTGGTTGCGCGGCAAGCGCATCGACACCGAGGCCGCCCCGCGCGGCCGACAGCTCAAGAGGAGCCCCTGATGAACGCCACCGTCCCCGAAACCAGCCCCGCCGACGACCGCTGGGCGCTCCCCGACCTCGCCTCCCGCGCCCTCGGCGGCGCCGTCCTCGCCGCCAACGACGAGTCCTTCGCCGAGAAGGAGAACCTCATCCGGCCCTACCCGGTCGTCCACGCCGCGCACACCTTCGGCGCCAAAGGCCAGGTCTACGACGGCTGGGAGACCCGCCGCCGCCGCACCGACGGCCACGACTGGGCGATCGTCCGCCTCGGCGTCCCGGGCGTGATCAGCGGCATCGTGGTGGACACCGCCTACTTCACCGGCAACTACCCGCCCCGCATCTCCGTCGACGCCTGCCGCGCCGACGGCCACCCCGCCGTCGCCGACCTCACCGGCTGGCGACCCATCGTCCCGATCACGGACGCCAAGGGCGACAGCCGCAACGAGTACGACGTCGACGACCCGGCCCGCTACACCCACGTCCGCCTCAACCTGCACCCCGACGGCGGCGTCGCGCGCCTGCGCGTCCACGGCACGCCCGTCCCCGACCCGGCGGGCTTCGCCGACCTCCCGCTCGACCTCGCCGCGCTCGTCAACGGCGCCGCCGTCACCGGCGCATCGAACGCCTTCTACTCCAACCCGGTCGGCGCGATCATGCCCGGCCTGCCGGCGAGCCAGGCCGACGGCTGGGAGACCGCCCGCCGCCGCACCCCCGGCCACGAATGGCTCGACATCCGCCTCGCCGGCCGCGGCGTCATCCGCGTCGCCGAACTCGACACCACCCACCTCAAGCACAACGCGCCCGGCTGGGCCTCCATCGACGCCGCCGACGGCACCGACACCTTCACCCTCTTCGAACGCACCGCACTGCAACCGGACACGCCGCACCGGTTCGTCCTCGGCAACGACCGTCCCGCGACCGCCGTGCGGCTCAACATCTTCCCCGACGGCGGCATGGCCCGCATCCGCCTCTACGGCCGCCTCACCCCCGACGCCCTCCGGCGGCTCGAAGCCCGCTTTCGGGCCTGACCGGGCGGCGCTATCCTCCCGGCATGGCACACCAGTCGCAGACCCGGGAGCAGAGCTCCGCCGAGGACTTCTTCCGCACCGAGATCCGCACCGGCCGCATCGAACGCGCCGAAGTCTTCGCCAAGGCCCGTAAGCCCGCGTACAAGCTCTGGATCGACTTCGGCGACCTCGGCGTGAAACGCTCCAGCGCCCAGATCACCGCCCGCTACACGCCCGAAGAGCTCGTCGGGCGCACCGTCGTCGCGGTCACCAACTTCCCGCCCCGGCAGATCGCCGACTTCATGTCCGAAGTGCTCGTCCTCGGCGTGCCCGTCGAGGGGACCGACGAAGTCGTCCTCCTCGCCCCCGACGCCGACGTCCCCCTCGGATCGCGCATCTCCTGACCAGGCGCGACACCCGTCAGTTCACCCATTGTTCATATCGGGCTCCGCAACCTCGGGCCGCGCACGGACGTTTCCCGTTCATCAGCCCTCGCCACCGGACGCCGAGCCGACGCCCCCTGGCAAGCCCGCTTGGAGCGTCCAATGAGCACATTCTTCGAACGGATCGGCCGGCGTTCGGCGGCGGCCGTCGTCCTCGCGGCGGCGGTCGCCGGAACGGGCGCCTTCGCACCGCCCGCCGCCGCACAGGGGCCGGCGCCCGAGATCGTCCTCGACCTCGACGGCCCGCTCGTCGCCGGCGGCATGCCGCGCGCCGCCACCCTCGACGTCGCCTTCGACGAGGACCCGGCCGGCCCCCTCGTCATGACGCTCGACATCGACGCCCCCGACGGGACCATCACCTTCGGCATCGGCCACGGCTGCACCACATACGACCCCTCGCCCTACATCGAGTGCGAGATCGAGGACCCCGGCACGGCGAACGAGTTCCTCTTCCCCGTCGCCGCAGCGGCCGGGACCGAGCTCGGCGAGTACGAGTACACGCTCCTGGTCTACTTCGACGCGTCCGAGACCTACACCGAGACCGGCACCGTCGAGGTCGTCGAGCACCGATACGAGGGCACCTTCACCGACTACGACGCGGCGGACGTCGCCCACACCGGCGTCGAACCCGGTTCCGCGGTCGACGTCAATCCGAGGTTCAGCACCGACGCCGCGCTCCCCGACGACCTCTACGTCACCGCGGTCTGGCTCGGCCCCGGTTTCACCAGCCTGGACGCCGAAGGCGTGGTCGGCATCGAGGCGCCCTGGGACAACTGCTTCGCCGACGCCTGGAGGTCGACGCCCGGCGGCCACTTCTGCTTCTTCACCGAATTCGAGGACCTCCCGGGCACCGCGTTCCAGTTCACCCACCCGATCGAGTACACCGTCGATCCCGGCGCACCCGGCCCCCTCGCGGTCTGCGCATGCGAGTACGAGGTGCTCTCCATGGACCAGGCGACGTTCGAACGCCAATACGGCGCACCCTCCTGGGACGAAGGCTCCTCGAACCTGCTCGGCCTCACCGCCGCCGGCGACCAGGACCCGATCGACGGCGACAACCGCGGCGGCATCACCATCGAGACCACCGACCACCCCTTCGACCTGACCGTCGGCGGCGCCAAGATCCGCGGCGGCGAAGTCGAGCTGACCATCCCCATCGGCAACGACGGCCCCGCCGCCGCAACCGATCGGCCGGCGTACGCGGGGGACCCGTCCTACTTCGTCCGCGGGCAGCTCCCCGAAGGCGCGGCGCTCGTCTCGATCGGCGACACCGAGGATCCCGGTGACGACGGCTGGCGCTGCTTCGACGAGGACGAGATCGAGGACCGCCGCGAAGCGCTCGAGGCCGGGTCCGGGCTCGACCGGATCGACTTCGCGTGCGCCTTCGACGGCCTCGGCGCCGGAGAATCGGTCGACATCGTCCTCACCGTCGACGTCTCGGACGCCACCGGCAAGGCCGGACGCGTCGAAGTGGACGCCTTCCTCCGCGGCGTCGACGGCGTGAACCTCGACGGCGACCTGGCGAACAACTCGGCGGCGCTGAAGATCGGCGGACCTTCGCTGCCGGACACCGGCGGCTCGACGATCGCGTTCGTCGCGGCCGCCGCGGGCGCGCTCATCCTCGGCGCCGTCCTGTTCCTCGTGACGCACCGCCGCAAGGAGCCCGTCGACCTCGCCTGAGATCCTTCCCGTGAACCCGGCCGGCCCGGGCCCGGTTCACGGGGCAGGACCTGAGGCGACCGGCCCGCCGGCCTCCGCACTCGCCTGCGGGGGCCGGCGGTCGGCCCGTCGCAGCGCCATCCTGAACAGCGCACCTCCCTCCGGCGACTCGAGGACCTGGACCATGCCGCGGTGCGCCAGCACCACGTCCTGCACGATCGCCAGGCCCAGTCCGGCGCCGCCTTCGTCGCGGCTGCGCGATTCGTCGAGGCGCACGAACCGGTCGAAGATCCGCCTGCGGTCCCCGGCCGGCACCCCGTTCCCGTCGTCGCCGACGTCGAGGAACAGCCACTCGTCGTCCTCCGCCGCGAGCGTGACCGTCACCGCGGTCGCGGCGTGGCGCTGCGCGTTGGCCAGCAGGTTCCCGACGGCCCGCGCCAGGTGCCCGCGCACCCCGAAGACGGACAGGTCCTCCTCCACCTCGAGCCGGACCGGCACCCGGTCGGAGGCGGCCCGCCGGGCCACCTCCTCCCGGACGAGCTCGGTGAACGGCACCTCGGTGTGCGGCGGGCGCTCGCCGGCGTCGAGCCGCGCCAGGAGCAGCAGGTCGGCGGCGAGGTCCTGGAGCCGGATCACGTCGGCGTGCGTCGCGTCGAGGTCGAGGAGTTCGGGGTGCTCCCTCGCGATCTCGATCTGGCTGCGCAGGATCGCGAGCGGGCTGCGCAGCTCGTGCGAGGCGTCGGCGACGAACCGGCGCTGCTGCGACACCGCGTGGTCGAGCGCCGCGAGGGTCGTGTTGGTGGTGACGGCGAGGCTGTGGATCTCGTCGCGGCTCGCCGGCACCGGCACCCGCCGGGAGAGGTCGCCGCCGGTGATCGAGATGAGCTCCTTCTGGATCGCCCCGACCGGGCGCAGCGCCCGCCGCGTCACGAGCCAGGTCACCACCGCGACGACTGCGAGCAGCGCCGGCAGCGCCCACCACATCGTGGCCGTCACGCTCTCGACGGCCTCCTCCTGCGTCTCCAGCGACGCTCCCGAGTAGACGGTGTAAACGGTGCCGTCTGGCGCGGTGGCGTTCATGGCCGCGAACCGGTACGGCGCCCCCTCGGACCGCAGGGTCACGGTCTCGTAGGCGATCGACGACCCGACGGCGCCTTGCGTGGGTTCCGGTGCGGCCGAGGGACTCTGGGTCTCGGTCGCATTGTCGTCCGAGTCGCCGCCGTCCGAGTCGCCGTCGTCCGCGTCGTCGTCATCGTCGTCGGTCTGGTCGTCGGTGTCGTCATCGTCGGTGCCGCCGTCGTCGCCGTCGTCCGCATCCTCAGTGGTCTCCGTGACCGGGTCCGGTGCGGGGGCGAAGTCGCCGACGGCGCCCATCCCGGCGAGGTCTTCGCTGGCGGCGACGACGTCACCGTTCGCCGCGACGATCTGGGCGGCTTCGTCGTCGTCCGGCAGCTCGACGGCGCCCGGCGCGGTGCCGGAGGCGAGCTGGCCCGCGATCGAGCGGGCGTTGACTTCGGCGGTCAGTTCGGCCCGGCCGTAGAGGTTGTCGCGCAGGAGCGTCACCACGAGGAAGCCGGCGACGATGAGCGCGATCGCGACGACGACGGTGGCGCCCACGGTGGTCCGTGCCCGCACCGACTCGGGCCGCCACAGGAGCCGCTTGTCGTAGGCGTGCCGCCGGGACTCCTTCAGGGCCCGCTTCCTCGTCTTCTCATCCACCGTCGGCCGCCAGCCGGTAGCCCGCCCCGCGCACGGTGGTGATGGCCGCCTTCCCGTATGGCGCGTCGATCTTGCGGCGCAGGTTGGAGATGTACACCTCGACGATGTTCACGTCGCCGTCGTAGGCGAAGTCCCACACGTGCTCGAGGATCTCGGACTTGGAGACCACTTCGCCGGCGCGGCTGGCCAGGTATTCGAGGACCGAGAACTCCTTGGAGGTGAGGTCGAGCGCCTTGTCGCCGCGGCGGCAGGTGCGGGTGGCCGGGTCGACGGCGAGGTCGCCGAACCGCCAGACCGACGGCCGGGCCGATCGGCCGCGGCGCAGCATGGCGCGGATGCGGGCCTGGAGGACGACGAAGGAGAACGGCTTGGTGAGGTAGTCGTCGGCGCCGGTGTCGAGGCCCTCGGCCTCGTCGTACTCGCCGTCCTTGGCGGTGAGCATGAGGATCGGGGTCTCGACGCCGGCCTCCCGCAGGGCCGCGCACACCTGGTAGCCGTTCATGCCGGGCAGCATGATGTCGAGGATGACCGCGTCGTAGTCGCCGCTCCTCGCCATCGACAGGCCGGTCGGGCCGTCGTGGGCCAGGTCGACGGCGTATCCCTCGGCCGCCAGCCCGGCGGCGACCACCTGGGCCAGCCGCTGCTCGTCTTCCACCATCAGCAAACGCATGTTCCGAAGCTTGGCACACGGAACCTGAAGCCAAGCTGAAGTCGACTCCCCGGTCGGGATTCGCCTCCTGCCAGCGCGAACGCGTCGTCCTCGGCTCGTCGGCCCGGAAACCTTAAGCCGTCTTCAGGTGACTTCAGCTTGGCTTCAGGTTCGAGGGCGCAAGGTTGCCGACATCCGATCCGAACGGACCGAAAGGACCAGTCATGAACGAGCAGACTCCCGCCCAGCAGCCCGAGGCCCCGAAGGCCCGCCGCTTCACCGGCCGCCACCGCACCCTCGTGATCGCGGGCGCCGCCGGCGTCCTCCTCCTCGGCGGCGGCACCGCCGCGGCCTTCGCCGCCGACTTCGACGACGCCGACGACCGCCGCGAGGACAACGGCGCCTCGCAGACGGGTCTCGACCTCGACGACCAGTACGACGACAACGGCGACGGCTCCGACGACGACTTCCAGCTCCCGGCCGGCGCCATCGGCGAGGACGCGGCCGCCGAGGCCGCGCTCACCGCAGTCGACGGCACGGTCCGCGACGCCGACCTCGAAGGCACCGCCGAGGCCCCCGTCTGGATCATCGACATCACCGACGCCGACGGCGTCGAATGGGACGTCGCGGTCGACGCCCTCGACGGCACGGTCCTCGACTCGGCCCAAGACGACGACTCCGACGACGGCTCGGATGACGACGACGACCGGGACGACAGCGACGGTGACGACAACGACGACTCGGATGACGGCCGCGACGACACCGACGACCGCGGCGACGACTAAGCACTCTTGCAGCGCACACAAGTCCGGTCCCGGCCCGCCCGCGAAGGCCGGGCCGGGACCGGTGGGCGGCCGGAGGCGAGTCTCCTGCCGCCCAGGTGCGGCCTGGCGAGGTCCCGGCCCCGGTCCGGCGCTGCGGTCCGGATACCGATGCGCCCCGGGGCCGAGGACTCCGCCTAGTTCTTGACCCGGTAAGCGAGAGTCGCGAACTGGCCGCTCGGCTTCGCCTCGATGAGTTCGAGGCGGTCGGAGAGGATGCGGCGGGGGAGCAGCGGCGCCCCGGCGCCGAGGAACACCGGCGCGAGGCTGACCCGGATCTCGTCGAGGAGGCCCGCCTCGAAGAACTGTCCGACGAGGTCGCCGCCGCCGACGATCCAGCGGTCCTTGTCGCCGGCGACCGCCGCCATCTCGGCGTGGACCGCCGCGACGTCGCCGGAGACGAACCGGATGTCGGCGCCCGGCACGGCCGGCAGGTCGCGGCTGGTGAAGACCCAGGCGGGCTGCTCGTACACCCACTTCTCCGGCTGCTCGGCCGCGTTCTCGAAGTTCAGGATCCACTCGTACGTGGTCGACCCCATGCAGATCGCGCCGACGCCCTTCAGGAACTCGCCGAACTCGTCGAGCGGCGTCTCGACCGCCTCGCCGTCCGAGCCCGGCTCCGCGGGCAGTCCGCCCGGGACCTGGAACAGCCACTCCAGTGAGTTGTCCGGATCGGCAATGAACCCGTCGACGGTGGTCGCGGTGTTGTACACGGTTTTCGCCATCCGACCACCCAACCACGGGCCACCGACACTCCGCCCCCGATCGGCGGCCGCCCCGCAATTCGAACACGCGGGCCCTGCCGCCGCGCGGCCCCGATCCGACGCGCCGAACCGGCGCTGTCAGGTTCCCGACAATGCGTGGTTTGTGGGGAAAGAGCCGCTTCCACGTACTTAAGTGGAGCCTGCGTCACAAGGCGCAGTCATGAACACGTTCACCAAAGGGGTGATCATGGTACTGAAGAAGCTCTTCACTGCCATCGGAATCGCGGCAGCCGGCCTCGCGCTGTCGCTGTCCGCCGCATCGCCGGCCGCGGCCGTCCCGACCGAAGTGCCGACGCCCGTCAAGTCGCGCATCGAGCACGGCACGGCCCAAGACCAGGACACGGTCCCGGCCAGCGCCGTCGAACAGCGCACCTGCCGCGCCCGCTTCGCCGAAGGGGTCAACCACCGGCTCCGCGCCGAGGCGGGCTCCGCGATCCTCGGATCCATCCCGGCCGGCACCTGGGTGCAGACCTCCTGCACCCGCGTCGCCGGCGGTGAGTACACCGCGTGCGGCCACTCCAGCGACTTCTGGATGGAGGTCTACTGGAAGGGCAACTGGGGTCACAGCGCGTGGGGCTGCGTCAAGGACTGGGAGTACACCTCCTGACCGGGAGCAGCGACGAGAAGGGGCCGGGAAGCATCCCGGCCCCGCGGCGTCACTCCGTCGACCCGTCCCCTGTCACGCCGTCAGGCGCAGCGCGTTCCCGATGATCCGGTGTCCGTGCGCGCCCGCCGCCGTCAGGATCGACTCGGGGTGGAACTGCACCGCGAACCACCGCTTCCCGGGCGCCTCGATCGCCATCACGACCTCGTCGATCGCCGCAGTCGGCGCGAAATCGCCCTTCACCTGGTCCGCGGTGGCGTACAGCGAGTGGTAGCGCGCCGCCGTCACCTCGTCCGGCAGGCCGTCGAACAGGCCGCCGCCGTTCACCTTCACGTTCCCGGGCTTGCCGTGGCTCGGCTCGTCCAGCAGCGACAGGCGCCCGCCCGCGTGCTCGACCATCGCCTGGAGCCCCAGGCACACTCCGAACACCGGCATCGCGCGCCGCTCGAGCTCGTCCAGGAGCGCCGCCGTCCCGAAGTCCTCCGGCCGGCCCGGCCCCGGCGACAGCACCACCAGGTCCGGCGCGAGCTCGTCCAGCACCGACGCGACGTCGAACCCGAACCGGAGCGTCGTCACCTCGCAGCCGTGTTGCCGGAAGTAGTCCCCGAGCGTGTTCACGAACGAGTCCTCGTGGTCCACCAGCAGGACCTTCCGGCCCACCCCGGCCGGGCCGCCCGCCACCTCGATCGGCTCGGGCACCGGCGCCGCGGCGCCGACCCCGCCCGCCGCGGTCTCCAGCAGCGCCCGCGCCTTCAGGTGCGTCTCGGCCTCCTCCGCGTCCGGGTCCGAGTCGTACAGCAGCGTCGCGCCCGCGCGCACCGCCGCCACGCCCCCGCGGATCTGCGCCGTGCGCAGCGTCAAGCCCGTGTTCATGGAACCGTCGAAGCCCACGAACCCGACCGCGCCCCCGTACCAGCGCCGCGGCGTCGTCTCCTGCTCCTCGATGAACCGCATCGCCCACGTCTTCGGCGCGCCCGTCACCGTCACCGACCACATGTGCGTCAAGAACGCGTCCAGCGCGTCCATGCCCTCGCGCAGCCGCCCCTCGACGTGGTCCACCGTGTGGATCAGCCGCGAGTACAGCTCGATCTGCCTGCGCCCCAGGACCTTCACCGACCCGGGCACGCACACGCGGGCCTTGTCGTTGCGGTCCACGTCGGTGCACATCGTCAGCTCCGACTCCTCCTTCGCGGAGCCGATCAGCTCCGCGATCTGCGAGGCGTCGTGCATCGGGTCGTCCCCGCGCGCGATCGTCCCCGAGATCGGGCACGTCTCCACCCGGTCCCCGGCGACCCGCACGAACATCTCCGGCGACGCCCCCACCAGGTACTCGCGCTCGCCCAGGTTGAAGATGAACTCGTACGGCGCCGGATTCGCCGTCCGCAGCCGCTCGTAGAACAGCGTCGGCGAATCGCACGCCGCGTACATCTCGTGCCCCGGGACCACCTCGAACAGGTTGCCCGCCTTGAACTCGCGGCGGGCCCGGCGCACCGTGTCCGCGTACACGCCCGGCACCGGCCCGTCCGGGACCGACTCGGCCCGCACGTACTCCAGCGACTCGGTCTCGCGCGGCAGGCCCTTCGTCGACCGGTCCCCGAACGAGAACTCGTACCGGCGCACCTGCGCCGTCTCGCGCTTCCGGTCGACCACGTACAGCTCGTCGGCCAGGTGCAGCACCAGGTCCCGCTGGTCGGCCGGGCGGTCCTTCGCGTACGGGATCGGCTCGAACTGGTACGCCAGGTCGTACCCGAACGCCCCCCACAGGCCCAGGTACGGGTCGTCGCACCGCAGCGCCTCGAGCACCACCCGCAGCGCCGAGAACGCCGTCGGCAGCTTCGACCGCAGCTCCTCCGGCACCCGCTCGGTCGGCACCGGCACCTCGACGCGCACCTCGCCGTCGTCGCGGGTCACCGCCCCCACCCCGGCCGCCGCGAACGCGTCCGCGAGGACGTCGACCAGCAGGTAGCCGCGGGCGTTCAACTGCCGCACCGTCACCTGCCGGCCGCGCGCCACGACCTCCAGGGACGGGTCCACGTACGCCAGGTGGTAGCGCGAATAGCGCCCCGGATACTCCATGCCGCTGGAGAGCACGCCGCCGCGGCGGGCCTCGACCTGCGCCACCACGGACGTCAGGTCGGGCGAGTCGAGCTCGGACACCGTCCGCTCGACCGTCACTCCCGACGGGGTCTTGAACACTGTCATCAGGGCCTCTTCCTCAAGAAGGTGCTGGGTCTCGAGTCCCGTCCTGAAGCGGCCGACCCCGGATACGACGAAGCGACCGCCTTCACGACGGTCGCTCCGTTCGCTCGCACGCACAAGCAGGACGCCGCCTCAGCGACGCCACCACCAGTTGTTCGCGTGGATGCTCACAAGGCAGATAGTACATGTCCGCACCCTGGGACGCCGACCGGTGACCAGGCCCCCCTCGGCGCAAATCGCTCGCGGACCCCCGGGCGGGCAGCGCTACACTTGCGTGCAACAGCGTCGACCCGGCCATCACCGGCGAGCTTCCGGAAGAACCGGCCCACCGGCCGCGGCACCCGCGGCCGCCACGGGCCCCAGTAGAACCGGACGGGCGCGGCCCGTCACCGCCGCCGAATCGAGCGGGCGCACTCGTGCGCCAAGCGAGGTGGTACCGCGGGCCGCCCTCAGAGGGCGCGGCTCGTCCTCGCACACAGGTGAGCAAGGTGTGTGAGGAGAACCGGGTCTATGGCCTATCCACTCGACGACCCCCGACGGGGTGTCCCCGCGAGCCCGAACCTCCCGGAGGTCGAGCGCCGCATCCTCGACTTCTGGACCAAGGACGACACCTTCCAGTCCTCCGTCGAGGCCCGCGAAGCCGGCGAGAACGGCGCCAACGAGTTCGTCTTCTACGACGGCCCCCCCTTCGCCAACGGCCTGCCCCACTACGGGCACCTCCTCACCGGGTACGTCAAGGACATCGTCCCCCGCTACCAGACCATGCGCGGCCGCCGCGTCGAGCGCCGCTTCGGCTGGGACACCCACGGCATGCCCGCCGAGGTCACCACCGAGAAGGAACTCGGCCTCAAGACCAAGGCCGAGATCGAGGCCTACGGCATCGACCGGTTCAACGCCGCCGCCAAGGCGTCCGTCCTCCAGTTCACCGGCGAATGGCACGACTACGTCACCCGCCAGGCCCGCTGGGTCGACTTCGAGAACGACTACAAGACCCTCGACCTCACCTACATGGAGAGCGTCATGTGGGCCTTCAAGACCCTCTACGACAAGGGCCTCATCTACGAGGGCTACCGCGTCCTCTGGTACTGCTGGCGCTGCGAGACGCCCCTCGCCGCCACCGAGACCAAGATGGACGACACCTACCGCGACCGGCAGGACCCCGCCGTCACCGTCGGCCTCGACGTCGCCGACGACGGCCCCCTCGGCGGCGTCAAGCTCCTGGTGTGGACCACCACGCCCTGGACCCTGCCGTCCAACCTCGCCGCCGCCGTCCACCCCGACGTCGACTACGCCGTCGTCGCCACCGACGACGGCCGCTACCTCCTCGCCGAGGCCCGCCTCGCCGCCTACGCCCGCGAACTCGGCGACGCCCCCGAAGTCCTCGCCCGCTACAAGGGCGCCGACCTCGTCGGCCTGCGCTACAACCCGCCGTTCGACTTCTTCGCCGGACGCGAGAACGCCCACCAGGTCCTCGCCGCCGACTACGTCACCACCGAGGACGGCACCGGCGTCGTCCACATCGCCCCCGCCTTCGGCGAAGAGGACAAGCTCGTCACCGACGCCGCCGGCATCGAACCGGTCGTCCCCGTCGACGACTCCGGCAAGTTCACCGACGAGGTCCCCCCGTACGCCGGCGTCCACGTCTTCGAAGCGAACAAGCTCATCATCAACGACCTCAAGGCCACCCAGCGGCTGCTGCGCCACGACACCTACAACCACAACTACCCGCACTGCTGGCGCTGCGGCTCCCCGCTGATCCAGCGCGCCCTCTCGGCGTGGTTCGTGGCCGTCACCAAGTTCCGCGACCGCATGGTCGAACTCAACCAGGAGATCGACTGGACCCCCGGCCACATCAAGGACGGCCAGTTCGGGAAGTGGCTCGCCAACGCGCGCGACTGGAACATCAGCCGCAACCGCTTCTGGGGCTCGCCCATCCCCGTGTGGGTCAGCGACGACCCCGAGCACCCGCGCATCGACGTCTACGGCTCCCTCGCCGAACTCGAACGCGACTTCGGCGTCGAAGTCCGCGACCTCCACCGGCCCTACATCGACGACCTCGTGCGGCCGAACCCTGACGACCCCACCGGGAAGTCGACGATGCGCCGCGTCCCCGAGGTCCTCGACTGCTGGTTCGAATCCGGGTCCATGCCGTTCGCCCAGGTCCACTACCCGTTCGAGAACGCCGACTGGTTCGAGCACCACTTCCCCGGCGACTTCATCGTCGAGTACACGGCCCAGACCCGCGGCTGGTTCTACCTGCTGCACGTCCTCTCGACCGCCCTGTTCGACCGGCCCGCGTTCCGCACCGCCGTTGTCCA
Source organism: Glycomyces albidus (assembly GCF_009451885.1). Taxonomy (GTDB): domain Bacteria; phylum Actinomycetota; class Actinomycetes; order Mycobacteriales; family Micromonosporaceae; genus Glycomyces; species Glycomyces albidus. Next base: position 95,023 of record NZ_WIAO01000006.1, on the reverse strand, counting down.
CGGCACCCTCCTGGGCGCCGACGGCCAGAAGATGTCCAAATCGCTCAAGAACTACCCGGACGTCCGGGAGTCGTTCGAGCAGTACGGCTCCGACGCGGTCCGCTGGTTCCTCGTCTCGTCCCCGGTCCTGCGCGGCGGCGACATGCCCGTCACCGAGACCGGCTTCCGCGACGCCGTCCGCCAGATCGTCCTGCCGCTGTGGAACGTGTGGTACTTCTACACGCTCTACGCCGGCGCCTCCGGATACGAGGCCAGCCCCGAGCAGGCCCGCGCGACCGCGCTGGCGTCCGAGCACCGGCTCGACCGGTACCTGCTCGCCAAGACCCGCGAACTGGTCGAGGCGATGACCGAGGCGATGGACGGCTACGACCTCGTGGCCGCCACGGCCGCGTTCCGGTCCTACCTCGAGAGCCTCACCAACTGGTACGTGCGCCGCTCCCGCGACCGGTTCTGGGAGGGCGACGAGGCCGGGTTCGCCACGCTCGCGACGGCGCTGAAGGCCGCGACCGAGGTGGCCGCGCCGCTGCTGCCGATGGTCGCCGAGGACATCTGGCGGGGCTTGACCGGCGGCCGCTCGGTGCACCTCGCCGACTGGCCCTCGGCCGGGGACCTGCCCGCCGACCACGCCCTGGTCGAGGCGATGGACGCCGTGCGCGACATCGCCTCCGTGGGCCTGTTCATGCGCAAGGCGCGCAAGCTGCGGGTGCGGCTGCCGCTGGCGAAGGTCACGGTCGCGACCCCGCACGCCGAGCGCCTCGAGCCCTTCGCGGACCTGCTCAAGGACGAGCTGAACGTCAAGGCCGTCGAGTTCGACTCCGACGTGAGCGCCTACTCGAAGTCCGACCTGAAGCTGGTCCCGCGCGTGCTCGGGCCGCGCCTGGGCAAGGACGTGCAGCGGGTCATCAAGGCCGTCAAGGCGGGGGACTGGACCGTCGAGGACGGCACGGTCACCGCCGGCGGCGTCGTCCTGGAGGACGGCGAGTTCGAGCTGACGATGGTCGCCGTCGACGCCGAGCACACCGAGGCCCTTCCGAACGAGGGCGGCGTGCTCGTCCTCGACACGGAGGTCACGCCGGAGCTGGCCGCCGAGGGCCTGGCCCGCGACCTGGTCCGCGTGATCCAGCAGGCCCGCAAGGACGCCGGCCTCGACGTCACCGACCGCGTCGCCGTCACCGTCGACGCCTCGGACGCCGTCCGCGCCGCCGTCGAGGCCCATCGCGAGTTCGTTCAGGCCGAGACCCTCGCCCTGGACCTGGTGTTCGGGGACCTCCCTGAAAGCGCCACCTCCGGCGAGGCTGGAGACGCCACGGTGAAGGCCGCGGTCGAGAAGCGCTAGACGACGACGCGAGAGGGCCCGGCTGGCATCCCCAGTCGGGCCCTCTCACGTCCGCACCCGCGGTCGACGATGCGCGACCGCCGAGTTGGTGGCATCCTTGGTATCATCGATGCAACCAGAATGGAGGTGCCGGGATGGCGATGACACTCAGGCTGTCCGACGAGGTGGAGAGCCGGTTCCGGGAGGTCGCCGCGGAAGCGGGCCTGTCGATGAACAGCGCCGCCGAAGCCGCGATCGCCGAATGGATGGAGCGTCGGCAGCGCGAGCACGTCCGATCGGTGGCGGAGGACATCGCGAAGCGGCACGCCCGGCTGATGACGAGACTGGGCGAGTAGTGCCCCGCTACTTGACGACTGAGGAACTGGTGGACCTCGCCGTGGTCGCAGCAGGGCCGACCGTCGGGATCCGCGACATCGGGCTGCTGGAATCGGCCGCCGCCCGCCCGCAGACGAGCGTGTTCGGCTCCGAGGCGTACGAGTCGCTCCTCGAGAAGGCCGCGGCGCTCCTGCATTCGATCGTTGCGAACCACCCGCTCGTCGACGGGAACAAGCGTCTCGGTTTCCTCGCCGCTGCGACGTTCCTCGAACTCAACGGTCTGCGGCTCGCCGACCCCGACGCCGTCGAGGACAAGGCCTATGACCTGGTCATCGCTGTGGCGTCCGGGCGGCTCGCCGAAGTCGGCGAGATCGCCGATGGACTGCTCGCCCTACTGGCCGAGTGACCGCGGACGGTATCGGCGCCCGCGGCGAGTGAGAAGGGCCCGACGAGCTGCGCTCGCCGGGCCCTTCAGGCGATGCGGCCTCAGGCCATGAAACCGCAGATCTTCCAGACGTCGTCTTCCTTGACCAGGTCGAAGGTCTCCTCGGTGTCCTCGCCGTTCTCGGTCATGGTGACCGCGACGGACGCGGTGTCGCCCTCTTCGGTGACCTCGCCGATCTCGTACGACCAGTCCTCGGGGACGATCTCCTCGTCGCCCATGGCCTCCTTGATCTCGTCCTCGCTCATGCCCTCGAACATGGCGCCCATGTCCTTGATGGCGGTGATGTCCTCAGCGCAGAAGTACTCCTCGGCATCGGTGGCGGCCTTGTCGACATCGCCGGAGGCGAACGAGTTGGCGAAGTCCTCGATGCCGTTGTCGAGGAAGTTCTCCACCGCGCCCTCAGGCGTGTCGCTGCTGCCACCGCACGCGGCGGCGGCCAGGAGAAGGGCGAAGGCGCCGGCGGTGACGACGGTGGCCCTGCGGGCGGTGCGGAGCTTGAAGGTCATGCTCATTGGTTCCTATCAATGGGGGATTCGGTTGCGACCCTTCGGGTGTCAGGGCCGCCGGCCGGCCGGGCCGGCCGTTGGAGGCGAACGCCACGATAGCAATGCCGGGCAAATCCGCGGCGGCATCGGTGCGAACGCGACGCGTCCGCCTCCCTAATCGAGGTCCGGCCACCAGGTGCGGTTCGCCGAGATGTAGTGGAACGCCGCCCGGACCTCCGACTCGTCGACGCCCTTCAGCCGCGCCCACGCCTTCCGGTAGACCTTGAGCTGGAGCGCCGCATGGGCCGCGGCCTCGCCCTCCGGCGGGCGGCCGGTCTTCCAGTCGACGATGTCGTAGCCGCCGTCGCGGTCGCCGGGCTCTCGGTAGAACACCGCGTCGATGCGGCCGCGCACGACCGTTCCCTCGAACTCGATGACGAACGGCACCTCCTGGGCGGCGATGCGCCGGTTCGCCCACTCGGAGCCGCGGAACGCGGCCTTGAGGCGTTCGAGGTCGGACTGGTCGATCGCCTCGTCGGCCGCGCCGGGCAGATCGGCGGGGTCGAAGAGGGTGCCGCCGCCGAAGAACTCCTCCACCCACGAGTGGAACTCGGTGCCGCGCTGGGTCGCCGGTCGCGGCGGCTGCGGCATGGGCCGGCGCCGCTCGGCCGCGAACGCCGCCTCGTCGGCGCGCATCGCCATGAGCTGCGACGTCGACAGGCGCGCCGGCCGGGGCAGGCGCACGATCCCGGACTCGCGCTCCTCGCGCTCGGCCAGGAGCAGTTCGGCCTCCTCGCGCCACTGTCGCGCGAGCGGGCCCTCCCGCTCCGGGTCGGCCGCGTTCAGGACCAGCTCGGCCGCCTCGGCGAACGCCGCCTGCCGGGACCCCAAAGGCGCCTTGCTCGGCCACTGCGCGGTGCGGGCCTGGTCCTCGAGCGGGTTCGTCGGCCCCGACTGGGTCCACACCGGGGTCTCGGCGCCCGCGTTCCGGGCCTCCTCGAGGTACGGGGCGGGCCGCCGCGCGCTCTGCTTGTCCGCGTCCCACCAGTAGCCGCTGGCCAGCAGCGCCCGGCGGGCGCGCGTCATGGCCACATAGGCCAGCCGCCGCTCCTCGCCGAGGTTCGCCTCGTGGTCGTCCTTCTTGAACGCCTTGACCGCCTTCGCGACCTCCGAGGGGATCCGCGCCTCGTCGAGGTACAGAACCGGGAGGTTCTCGGCGTCGCCGCGCAGCGGGTACGGCAGGCGCGCGGCGTCCGAGACCCACGTCGAGTCCCGCTTGGTGGTCGGCAGAATCCCGTCGCACAGCCCCGGGACCGCCACCACGTCCCACTCCAGGCCCTTCGCTGCGTGGACGGTGAGGAGCTGCACCACCCCGCCGGCCGGGTTCGCGCCCTCGACCGTGAGGCCGCGCTCCTGTTCGGCCGCCGTCTCCAGGTACGACAGGAACCCCGGGATGCTCGCCCCGGCCGTGTCGTTCTCGTACGACGCGGCCACGTCCGTGAACTCGTCGAGGTTGCTCAGGTCCCCGTGGTGCAGCATCACCTCGACGTCCAGGCCCGTGTGGGTGATGACGTCGCCGACCACGTCCGGGAGGCTCTGCCCCAGGCGGCTGCGGATCCAGCTCAGCTCCTCGTGGAGCTGCGCGAACCGCAGGTACCCGAGGGTCGAGTAGCGTTCGGGCGCACCGGGATTGCCGAGCGCGTCGGCGAGGGACGCCTCGGCCTCCACGCCCGCGTCCGGTTCGAAGCCGCGCGAGTCCGGGGCGAGCTCGCGCGCCCGCGCCCACAGGGCCGCGATGTCGCGCGGACCGATCCGCCACCGGTTCCCCGCCAGGAGCCGCATGAGCGCCGGGCCGTTCATCGGGTCCGCGGCCGCGCGCAGCATCGCCACCGTCTCGGCCACTTCGGGGAAGAACAGCAGCCCGAGCGACCCGACCACCTGGACGGGGAGCCCGGCGTGCGTCAGGGCGCGGTGCAGCGCCGGGATCTGGCGGCGCTTGCGGATGAGGACCGCGGCGGTCTCCTCGGCGCCCGGCTGCCAGACCGCGGCGAGCCGGGCCGCGATCCACTCGGCCTCGTCGGCGGCCGACAGGTGCATCGCCGCCTCGACCAGGCCGGGGCCGTGCTCGTCGTCGAACTTCGCGCCCACGGTCAGGGGCGGCACGTCCGCGGCGCGCAGCGGCGCCGAGACGGTGTTCGCGATCTCGAGGATCGCTTCGCGGTTGCGCCACGACTTCGTCAGGTACGCGACCTTCGCGGGCTCGCCCGTCGCGGCCGGGAAGTCCGCGGGGAACCGCTGGAGGGTCCCGGCGGAGGCGCCGCGCCAGGAGTAGATCGACTGGTTCGGGTCGCCCACCGCCGTCACCGGGTGCCCGCCGCCGAACAGGTCCCGCAGCAGCGAGACCTGGGAGAACGACGTGTCCTGGTACTCGTCGAGCAGGACCACCCGCCACCGGTCGCGCTCGGAGCGGATGATCTCGGGCGCACCCGCCACGAGCTGCGCCGCGAGCGAGAGCTGGTCGGCGAAGTCCATGACGCCGAGCTCGCGCTTGCGTTGGTCCCACGCCTCCACCAGCGGCAGCAGCTGGTCGTACTTGCGCCGCAGGGACGCCAGGTTCCGGAACTCGTCGTTGAGCGGCTTGCCGTTGACGCGCTCCTCGAGCTCCTCGTACAGGTCGCGGCCGAACGACCGGAGGTCGGCGCCGTCCCGGAGGTGCTCGGCGAGCTGCCCGGCGAGCTGCAGCACCCGCTTGGTGACCTCGTCGATCCCGACGTCGAACTCGCTCATCTCGCCGTCCCACGCGCACACCAGGTCCCGGGCGATCTGCCACCGGCCCGTGTCGGTGACGATCCGGGTGCCCGGCTCGATGCCGATGCGCAGCCCGTGCTCGCCGACCAGGCTCCCCGCGTACGCGTTGTACGTCGACACCGTCGGTTCGCCGTGCAGGTCCGACAGCTCGGGGATCGACTCGGTCAGGCGCCGCAGCTTCTCCCTGACCCTCGCCGCGAGCTCCGCGGCGGCCTTGCGGGTGAAGGTGAGCCCGAGGATGTGCTCGGGGCGCACCACCCGGTTCGCGATGAGCCACACGACCCGGTCGGCCATCGTCGTCGTCTTGCCCGAGCCCGCGCCCGCGATCACGAGCATCGGGTCGCGGCCGGCCTCGATCACGAGCTCCTGCTCTGCGGTGGGCCGGTTCGCCCCGAGCCGGTTGGCGAGTCCCAGCGCGCTGAACCGCCGCACCTGCGCCGCCCGCGCCCCGCTCACCCGGGCCTCGCTCACCCGGGCCTCGCCCGCCTCGTTCACCCGCGCCTCACTCATCGGTGACCTGCCGCCCCTCGTCCGCGATCGGGCAGCACTGCTTGATCTTGCACGTCGCGCACTTGCTCGTGTTCCGCGCCTCGAACACGTCGCCGGCCATCCGGTTCGCGGCCTCCGCGACGGCCTCACGCGCCCAGTCCGGGTTCTCGCCCTCGCTCAGCGGCCCCTGCGTCACGATCCGGATCGACTTCTTGTTCTCCACGTTCGGGTAGACCAGCTCCGCGCCGCCCGGCTCGCTGCCCTCGCTGAACGCCCCCTCGGCCACCGCGAGCTGGTACGCCCCCAGCTGCGCGTGCGTCTGCACCTCGTCGGCCCGCGGCACGTTCCTGCCGGTCTTCAGGTCCACCACGTACAGGCGCCCGTCGCCGTCGCGCTCGAGCCGGTCGATCTGCCCGGACATGACGACTTCGACGCCCGGCGGCCCCACCTCGAGCTTCACCCGGAACGACCGCTCCGCCCCGAGCAGCTCCCGCCGGTTCGCGCTCAGCCACGCCGCGAACCGCTCGACCGCGCCCGAGACGCGGCGGCGCTGCTGCTCGGCGTGCCACGGCGCCTCGAACGGCAGCCGGTCGAAATGTTCGCCCACGACCTGCTCCATGACCGCCTTCGGGTCGGCGGCCGGATCGACCGTGACCGCCTCGGCGGCGGCGTGCAGGAGCGTCCCCAGATGCCGCGGCAGCAGGTCCCCGTCGTCCGCGCCGTTCGACTCCAGGATCCACCGCAGCCCGCACTGCTGCGACGTCTCCACTTGCGACGGCGAGATCCGCAGCGTCTCCCCGGCGAGCTTGAGCGCCCGCTCGTCGGAGACCTGCGCCAGACCCCACCACGTGGCCGGATCCGCGCCCGGCACCCCCGACTCGGCGAGGCGGCGCAGCCCGGCCGCCGCCGCGTCCCGCTCGGCGTGCCCCGCGTCCACCACGGCCTCCCGCAGCCGCGCCGCCAGCGACGCGAGGCTCAGCGGCCGCCCCCGCCGCGGCGCCGTCACCGGCTCGACCCCCAGCTCCCCGCAGAACCGGCTCGGCTGCGCGTCGTCGGAGTCGACCGCCGTCACCAGCAGCCGCGTCCGCGCCCGCGTGCACGCGTTGTAGAACAGCCGCCGCTCCTCGTCGAGCAGCTGTGCCACCTGGTCCACGTCGGCGCGCCCGTCCAGCACGTCGACCAGCGCCTCCGCGCCCAGGAGCGAACCGCGCGGCCGCAGGTTCGGCCACACCCCCTCCTGCGCGCCCGCCACCACCACGAACGCCCACTGGCGACCGTGCGCGGCATGCGCCGTCGTCAACGTCACCGCATCGCCCAGTTCCGCACGCGCCGAAAGGAAGTCGCCCGGAAGCTGCTGGTGGAGCACATGCTCGCAGAACACGTCGACGAGCGCCCCCGGCTGCTTCTTCTCGTAATCGGCCGCCAGGTCGAACATCGCGATCACCGCATCCAGCTCGGCGTCCGCGCGCTGCGCCCGCCGGTCCGAGGACAGCGCCCGCCGCTTGAGCCGCTCGCCCAGCCCCGACGCCTCCCACACCGACCACAGCGTCTCGGTGATGCCGCCGCCCCCGCGGGCCGCCGCGAACAGCGCGTCGAGCCGCCGCGCCGGCTCGGCCCACTCCTCCTCCGGCAGCGCCGCGATCCGCGCCGGATCCGCCAGCGACTCGACCAGCAGGTCGGCGCCGGGGGAGAAGTCGTCGGCCGCGACCGCCAGCCGCCGCAGCTCCTGGCGCAGCCGCCGCTCCGCGAACGGGTCCGCGCCGCCGAACTGCGAATGCAGCAGCCCGGCCGCGACCGTCTCGTCGAGCCGGTCGGGATGGCGCCCCACCAGCACCACCCGCAGCAGGTCCCGGACCGTCGGATGCGCCGGGAGCGGCACGTCGTCGGCGGCCTGCCGGGTCGGCACCCCCGCGTGCTGCATCGCCCGCCGCATCTGCGGGATCGACGACGCCGACTTCACCACCACCGCCATGTCGCCGTAAGGGACCCCGTCGAGCAGGTGCGCGCGCCGCGCGACGTCCGCGATGTACACCGCCTCCCGCGTCGCCGACGGCAGGTACACCACCTCCGCCCGGCCCCGCTCCTGCGAGGCCGTCCCGCGCCGCCGGTCCCGGTCCGACCCGCGCAGGCGCCGCGACAGCACCGTCGTCGCCGCCAGCGGCGCGAGCGCCACCTCGTGCACGTCGTCCAGCTGCGCCGTCGGCGCCTCGGCCCCGTCGAACGCCGGGAACCGGAACGGGAACTCCCGGATCGACTCCGGGTCGCCGCCCTGGAAGCCGAACACGGCCGCGTCCGGCGACCCGGCCGCGACGATGTTCCCGCCGTCCCCGGCCAGCAGCTCCAGCAGCCGCAGATGAGCCGGGGTCGCGTCCTGGAGGTCGTCCACGAACACCCACGCGGGCCGCGGCAGCAGCTCCGGACGCGAGCGCAGCGCGGCCCCCGCGGCGCGCACGATCTCCGCCGAGTCGTACAGCGCACTCGACATCGACTGCAGTGCCAGCGTGGTCACGTACCGGTCGTAGAACCGCGCCGCCGCCGTCCACTCGGGACGGTCGTGCTCGAGCGCGAGCCGCGTCAGCTCCGGCGCCGACAGGCCGCGCTCGCCGCAGCGCAGCACCAGGTCCCGAAGCTGCTGCGCGAACGCGTACGTGCGCACCGCCTCGTCGAACCCGTCGGGCCAGCCGAAGTCCTCGACCTCGAGCATCGACCGGATGAGCGCGTCGGCCTCCGGACCGGTCAGCAGCCGCGGCTCCTCCCGGCCGTCGAGCGCCGCGGCCGACCGGAGCACCGCGAACGCGAACGCCGGGAAGGTGTACACGCCGATCTCGGCCGCCGACCGCGCGGCCGTCGCGGCGTTCAGACGGGCCCGCAGGTACGCCGTGTCCTGGCGGCGCAGCCCGAAGAACAGGATCGACGCCGGATCGGCCCCGGCCTCGACCTTCGCGGCCGCGGCCCGCAGCAGCGCCTCGGTCTTGCCCGTCTGCGGCCCGCCCCGGATCAGCAGGGGCCCGGCGGCGTGCTCGACCGCCGACCGCTGCGCCGGATCGAGTGCGAACTCGGCCTCGGCGGGCGGATCGGTCAACTCATAGCGGAGTTCGAACACGCTGCCCATGGAACCACAGGCTTTCACGGGGGTATGACAAGTCCCGCCGGCACCACCGGCACGGGTCGGCGCCGCCGGCCCGGGGTGTCGGACCGGCGGCGCCCGGTTTCCTTGGAACGGGGTCTGGTGCGGGGCTAGCTGAAGTGCAGGTCCCTCCGGCGGGCACCGGCGTAGCCGAGCACCGCGAAGACGCCGGCCACCAGCGTCAGCAGCACCACCGGCAGCCACTCGACGTCCTCGGCCGGGTACCTCGCGAGGTGGTCGAACGGCGAGAGCGCCCTGGACCAGGCCGGCATGTCGAGCAGCTGCCCGAAGTAGGACACGACGAACGCGTACACCCACGCCAGCCAGCGCAGCCACCCCGCACGCGGCAGCCAGGCGTACGCGGCGAACGCGAACGCGGTCAGCGCCCACGCCGCCGGGAGCTGGAGCAGCGAGGCGCCGAGCAGCTCCCCGAAGAACGCCCCGTCCCCGGTCGAGGCCGATCCGGTGATCGCCAGGAACAGCCCGCCGACGGCCACCGCGAGCGTCACGGTCGCCAGCGCGGTCGGCAGGTACGAGCCCGGCCAGCCGCTGCGCGGCACCGGACCCGCGGCGAGGAGCTCGCCGCGTCCGCCCGTCTCCTCCCGGCGGGCGCGGCCGACGACGAGCAGCCCGAAGATGCTGGCGAACAGTCCGTCGAGCGCGCTGATGGTGGCCGCGAAGTTCTGCTCGATGGACGCCCCGCCCTGGTCGAGGACCTGGCGCTGCGTGTCCGAGAGCGTCTCGAGCATGTCGTCGGCGCTGCCGACCACCGACCCGTACGCGGCACCGAGCAGGAGCATGGTCACGACCCCGGACCACAGGACCGCCCGGTTGAGCCGCAGCGTCAGCGAGCCGACGCTGCGCAGCCCGCCGCCCGCGTGGGCCCGCCCGGCCCGGGCGGGCATCATGCCCTGGCCGAAGTCGCGACGGGTGACCAGGGAGAACGCGAGCCAGGCCAGCAGCGCGGCCGCGCCGGCCGAGACCGCCAGCGGCCACCAGCGCTGGCCGGCGGTGAAGACGAACGTCTCCTGGGACCAGCCGATGGGGGAGGCCCAGATCGCGCCGCTCTCCTGGGCGCTGCCGACGCCGCTCATGAGCGCGGCCAGGCCGATGACGCCGAAGGCCATGCCGGTGGCGGTGGATCCGAACCCGGCGATCTGCGCGGCGACGGCGGTGAGCGCGGCGAACACGATGCCGATGGCGGCGTGCGCGAGGCCGTAGAGCAGTGCGCCTTCGAGGTCCGCGCCGGGGACGCCGAGGACGGTGAGCGCCAGGAGCAGGCCGAGCACGAGGGAGGCGATGACGGCGAGGAGCATCGCCGCGGCCAGGTCGGCGCGCCTGCCGACGGGCAGGGACCGGATGACCTCCAGGCGGGAGGTCTCCTCGTCGGCCCTGGTCACCCTGGTGACCAGGAGGGCGAACATGACGGCGGTGAGCGCCCCGGTCCACAGCAGCATGTTGTGGGCGAGCATCGCGGCGGTGCTGTCGGCGTACGCCTCGATGTACTCGACGGGGCCGGTCATCGACCGCATCGCCGGAGTGTCCACGGTGGTCGCGTACTGGGCGCGGTCGGCCGCGGTCGGGTAGAGGCCGGGGAACGCCGCGGCGATCATCCAGGTGCCGCCGGCGAGCCCCGCGAACCATCCGATGAGGAAGACGCGGGTGCGGCGGGCCTGGAACCGCAGGAGCTTGCCGGTGCCGGCGAGTGTGCCCAGGCCGTCTTCGATCTCCGCTGCTGCGGTGCTCATTTCCCGTTCTCCTCTTGGACGCCCGAGGCGGCGAGCTCGTCGCCGTAGAAGCGCATGAAGATCTGCTCCAGGGACGGCGGCTCGCAGGTGAGCGCGGCGACGCCGGCGACGGCGAGCTGGGCGAGCACGTCGTCGAGGGCGGCGGCGTCGACGTTGCAGTCGATGTCGAGGCCGTCGGTCTTCAGGTCGTGGACGCCGTCGTGGTCGCCGAGGCCGCGGACGGGGTTCTTGAGGGTGGCGCGCAGCCGGGAGCGGGAGAAGTGCCGCATGTCGGCGAGGGTGCCGGTCTCGGCGATGACGCCCTTGCGGATGATGCTCACCCGCTCGCAGAGGGCCTCGACCTCGCTCATGATGTGGCTCGAGAGGAGCACGGTGCGGCCCTGGGCCGACGCCTCCCTGACGCATTCGTTGAAGACGGCGCCCATGAGCGGGTCGAGTCCGGAGGTGGGCTCGTCGAGCAGGAGCAGGTCGACGTCGGCGGCGAACGCGGCGACGAGGGCGACCTTCTGGCGGTTGCCCTTGGAGTAGGAGCGGCCCTTCTTGCGCGGGTCGAGGTCGAAGCGCTCGAGGAGCTCGTCGCGTTTGCGCTTGTCGATGCCGCCGCGCAGGCGTCCGAGGAGGTCGATGGTCTCGCCGCCGGTGAGGCCGGGCCAGAGGGCGACGTCGCCGGGGACGTACGCGAGGCGCCGGTGGAGCTCGGCGGCGTCCTTCCAGGGGTCGGCGCCGAAGAGCTCGGCGCGGCCCTCGTCGGATCGGAGCATGCCGAGGAGGACGCGGATGGTGGTGGACTTGCCGGCGCCGTTCGGGCCGAGGAACCCGTGGGTCTCGCCTTGGGCCACTTCGAGATTGAGATGATCGAGCGCGGTCACGTGACCGAAGCGCTTGACCAGGTTCTCAGTGCGGATCACTGCGTTCATGCGCTCAAGCTATCATAGTTTTCACAAATTTGTGAAACATGATGAGTGTCAAGATATCATCAAGAACCGATCGGGGCGCGGCGAAGGGGAGACATGGAAGAGCACAGCGCGGAGCGGCAGTCGATGCTCGACTACGTGGAGCAGTTCGCGGCGATCCTGGCGACCAGCGGGATGCAGAAGATGGCCGCGCGGGTGTTCACCTACATCCTGGTCGACGACGACGAGACCTACACCGCCGCCGAGATCGCCGAGGGCCTGGGCATCAGCCTCGCGGCCGTCTCGGGCGCGGTGCGCGAGCTCCTCGCCGCCGGCCTGGTCTTCAAGACCCGCCGGCCCTCCACCCGCGCCGACGTCTACCGGCTCAACGACGACGACATCTGGGGCTCGATCATGCTCGACCGCTCCGGGTTCCTCGACCGCTACCGCGACACCGCGCTCGTCGGGATCGACACGCTCCCGGACGGTCCCGGCCGCGACCGGCTCATCCAGACCGCCGCGTTCATGGAGTTCACCAAGGTCGAGATGCGGCTGATGCGCGACCACTGGAACGAGCGCCGCGCCGAACTCACCGCCGCCTACAAAGCGCGACGCCGCGACGCGGACGCGTCGAGTTAGTCCGGTATGCTGCAAGCCTGACCGCCCCGATCAGACGAACCCTGGAGGAAGCCGACGTGGCCGACGACACCAGCCGCTCCGATGCGACCGCCGACAAGGGGCGTCCCACCCGCAAGCAGGGCGACAAGGCGGTCGAGCGCAACCCCTTCAAGAAGCTCGGCCGGTTCCTGCGCGAGGTGGTCGAGCAGCTGCGCAAGGTCGTCTACCCGACCCGCCGCCAGCTCATCACCTACTCGATCGTGGTGCTCGTCTTCGTCGGCATCATGATGGCGTACATCGGCGGGCTCGACCTGCTCTTCGGCGACCTCGTCCGCCGCGCCTTCGGCGCCGACTCCTAGGCCCTCCGCGGTCCCCGGGCGAGTCGGCATCCGGCCCGTCCCGCCCGCGCCCGCCCCGGGCGGTTCGCGTGACCTGCGCCGTTTCGACGGTGCCTGAGGCGCGCCCCGCCGCAGAGCGGCTACCCTAGTGGGTATGACGCGCGCCGGTTCCGCCGGCGCGCGACTTCACCGGCGGCGGGATCCGCCACGGCGAGAGCCGTACCTCGGCGCAGCGCCGCCGCATCCGAAGAAACCGAAGCAGAAGCAGCAGAAGCACAGTCGCAGTGCCCGCGGACGGCGGGCACCGAGCCGGAATGAGAGTCAAGCGTGTCTGAGTTCGACGAGGCCTTGAAGGAAGAAGCCGCGGCGCAGGCCGCTGCGGCCCAGGTCGCGGACGTCGACGACGAGCCGGAGACCGACGAGGCCGAGGCCGCCGAGCCCGGCGAGCCCGAGGTCGACCCGGCGGAGGCGCTGCGCGCCAAGCTGCGCTTCGCCCCCGGCGAGTGGTACGTGCTGCACTCCTACGCCGGCTTCGAGAACCGCGTGCGCTCGAACCTCGAGAACCGCATCCAGTCCTTCGACATGGAGGACTACATCTACCAGATCGAGGTCCCCACCCACACCGAGGTGGAGATCAAGAACGGCAAGCGCTCCAAGGTGGAGGCCAAGGTCTTCCCGAGCTACGTGCTCGTCCGCATGGAGATGACCCCCGAGTCGTACTCGGTCGTGCGCAACACGCCCGGCGTGACCGGCTTCGTCGGCGTGGTCGACCGCACCGACCGGCCCAGCCCGCTCCCGCTCGACGAGGTCATCCAGTGGCTCCTCCCGCCGGAGCAGAAGCCCAAGGACGAGGGCGCGGCCGGCGAGTCCGCCTCCTCCGACGCCGACATCAAGGTCGACTTCGCCGAGGGCGAGTCCGTCACCGTCGTCGACGGCGCGTTCGCGTCGATGCCCGCCACCATCGCGGAGATCAACGCCGAGCAGCAGAAGCTCAAGGTGCTCGTCTCGATCTTCGGCCGCGAGACCCCGGTCGAGCTCAACTTCAACCAGGTCTCGAAGCTGTAACCGCAGGCGCGCCGCGGGCCCCGCGGCCCCCGGCGACCTGAAGCACAGCTCACACACCTCGCTTCGGGGACCCTGCCGCTCGGCAGGTACCCTGGAACGGTTGCGCTCCAGCTCCGAGCCGGTGCGCGCACGGAAGAACACAGGGCGGTCCGCCCTGTGAACAGCCAGTCACGGCGAAGCTTTGCAAGCCGTAGACGAAGCCCAGGAAGAGAAGGACACGATGGCTCCCAACAAGAAGGCCGTTGTGACGTTCAAGCTCGAACTGCAGGGTGGCCAGGCCACGCCGGCTCCGCCGGTGGGCCCCGCCCTCGGTCAGCACGGCGTCAACATCATGGAGTTCTGCAAGGCGTACAACGCGGCCACCGAATCCCAGCGCGGCGAAGTCCTCCCCGCTGAGATCACGGTGTACGAGGACCGCTCGTTCACGTTCGTCCTCAAGACCCCGCCGGCCGCGAAGCTCCTGCTCAAGGCCGCCGGTGTCGCCAAGGGATCGGGCGAGCCGCACCGCGTCAAGGTCGGCAAGGTGACCGAGGCCCAGGTGCGCGAGATCGCGGAGAAGAAGCTCCCCGACCTCAACGCCAACGACCTCGACGCCGCGTCGCTCATCGTCGCCGGCACCGCCCGCTCCATGGGCATCACGGTCGAGGGTTAAGAGCAACCGAACGTCGCCGGCCCCGCCGGCATGAAACCCAGTGGAAGGGCGCGCGCCGGCCCTCACCACGACATCCGAAGGATGGAAACATGAAGCGCAGCAAGAAGTACCAAGACCTCATCAAGAAGGTCGACCGGACGCAGCTGTACGCGCCGGTCGAGGCGACCGGTCTCGCCAAGGAGACCTCGCCGACCAAGTTCGACGCCACCGTCGAGGTCGCCCTGCGCCTCGGCGTCGACCCGCGCCAGGCCGACCAGCTCGTCCGCGGCACCGTCTCCCTGCCCCACGGCACGGGCAAGACCGTCCGCGTGATCGTCTTCGCCGAAGGCGACAAGGCCGAGGCCGCCGTCGCCGCCGGCGCCGACGAGGTCGGCTCCGACGAGCTCGTGAAGCGCATCTCCGAAGGCTGGCTCGAGTTCGACGCCGCCGTCGCCACTCCCGACCAGATGGCCAAGATCGGCCGGATCGCGCGGATCCTGGGCCCGCGCGGCCTCATGCCGAACCCGAAGACCGGCACCGTCACGCCGGACGTCGCGAAGGCCGTCACCGAGATCAAGGCCGGCAAGATCGCGTTCCGCGTCGACAAGCACGCGAACCTGCACCTGCCGATCGGCAAGACCAGCTTCACGGCCGAGCAGCTCGCGGAGAACTACAGCGCGGCCCTCGAAGAGGTCCAGCGGCTGAAGCCCGCCAGCTCCAAGGGCGTGTACATCAAGAAGTCGGTCATCTCGACCACCATGGGCCCGGGCATCCCGGTCGACCCGCAGGCGGTTCGGATCAAGTAGCGGTGCCTCCACGGCGCGGCCGAGTGTGATGTAGCCCCGGCGCAGGACTCCTGCGCTGGGGCTTCTCCGTGTCCGCTGCTACGCTGGAGGCCACAACCCAAAGACCGTTCGGTCACCGCCTCGTGCGGTTGTAAACCACCCGGGACCGACGTAGGGCGACTCTTCGAAGCGACCATGGTGTGGGCCGATCCCGTCGGCCTTCAGGTCCCACTGACAAGGCGTCCCGCTGGGGCGCCTTTTTTGTCGCCTCCGCGACGGTTGAGGATTGATTTCAGCCGAGAAAGGAGGGAAACATGGCTGACAGGGAATATCCGGCGGGTAAGCAGACCGCCATCGCCGAGCTCGCCGAGGACTTCTCCAGCGCGACCGCCACGGTGCTCACCGAGTACCGCGGCCTGACCGTTGCAGAGCTCCGCGAGCTGCGGCGTTCCCTCGGCGAGGGCACGCGTTACCGCGTCGCCAAGAACACGCTCGCCAAGCGAGCCGCCAACCAGGCCGGGGTCACCGGGCTGGACGACCTGTTCACCGGTCCCACCGCGATCACCTTCATCGAAGGCGACCCGGTGGAGGCCGCCAAGGGCCTCCGCGCGTTCGCGAAGACGCACGACGCCCTGGTGATCAAGGGCGGGTTCATGGAGGGCAAGGCCCTCTCCGTCGACGAGATCAACAAGCTCGCCGACCTCGAATCCCGCGAGGTGCTCCTGGCCAAGCTGGCCGGCGCGCTCAAGGCCACCGCGCAGAAGGCCGTCTCCGTCATCGCCGCCCCCGCCGGGCAGGTGGCGCGTCTGGGCGCGGCGCTGCAGGACAAGAAAGCGGCCGCCGGGGAGTAGCCCCGCAAGGCCCGAAGACGTTCAGAAAGGAATCACACCATGGCTACCAAGCTGTCCACCGACGAGCTGCTCGAGCAGTTCGAGGGCATGACCCTCCTCGAGGTCTCCGAGTTCGTGAAGGCGTTCGAGGAGAAGTTCGACGTCACCGCCGCCGCCCCCGTCGCCGTGGCCGCCGCCGGCCCCGCCGCCGGTGGCGAGGAGGCCGCTGTCGAGAAGGACACGTTCGACGTCGTCCTCGAGTCGGCCGGCGAGTCCAAGATCAAGGTCATCAAGGAAGTCCGCGGCCTGACCGGCCTCGGCCTCAAGGAGGCCAAGGAGCTCGTCGAGAGCGCCCCCAAGGCCGTCCTCGAGGGTGCGAAGAAGGAAGACGCCGACAAGGCCAAGGAGGCCCTCGAGGGCGCCGGCGCCACCGTCTCCCTGAAGTAGTCGCACACTACTCATCCTCAAGGGGCCTCCCAGCCCTTCGTACGGAACCCGGGGCCGCACTGCATCGCGCAGTGCGGCCCCGGTTTCGTGCCACCTGAGAGATTTTCAGAAGATTCCCGGCGGCCTTGCAACGAAAGCCGCGCACCGCCTCGTCTTGCGGGTAGACACACCTGACACGCAAGGAGAACGACGATGCCCGGGAGAAGAGGGGCCGCCGCCGTCGCAGGCGCTGCCGCCGTGCTGGCGTTGACCGCGGGCTGCGGCATGCTCGGCCTCGGCGACGACGCCGCGGAGTCCGATGAGGACCGCCTGGTCGACATGATCAACGACAGCAACCGGCTCGAGGCCGAGCTGGCGGCCGCCGAGTACCGGCTCGTCGAGAAGTGCCTGGAGGAGCAGGGCTTCACCGTCCACGACCCCTGGTCGCTGCAGCCGTACGAGCCCGACGAGCAGGAGGCGCTCACCGAGTACTACCCCCACGAGAGCTTCCTCATCGACCCCGCCCAGGCCGAGGAGTACGGCTTCGGGCAGTGGGCCAACGGCCCCGACGGCATGGACGACCCCGCCACCGAGGACTACTGGGCCGCCGAAGAGGAGAGGTGGGCGGAGGAGGAGGGCTCCTGGGAGGAGCCCGACACCACCGAGTGGGACGCGCTCACCCCTGAGGAGCAGTACGCCTGGTACGTCGCCTACCAGGGCGAGGAGTACGCCGAGTGGTCCTACGGCTCCGCGCAGGACTACGCCGACATGATGTCCGGCGAGGGCGAGTTCTCCGAGGACGCCATCGCCGAGGAGGAGGCCGCCGCCGCCGATGACGGCGCGATCGACCTCGAGGAGGAGATGGAGCCCGAGCCCATGCCGGGCGGCTGCCAGCTCTCCATGATCGAGGAGCTCCACGGCGAGCCCGAGTTGATCGAGGAGACCTACGAAGGCGAGGGCGGCGCCGAGGAGACCTACTCGTACTGGTCCTACGGCGAGCAGAATCCCATCTGGGGCGACGAGACCATGTGGGAGGACATCGAGATCGCCTACGGTGAGGCGATGGCCGAGAAGCAGGACGAGCTCATCGAGTGCATCACCGGCAAGGGCTACGAGGGCTGGGAGTTCGACGAGTACAACAGCCTGCCCGTCTACGAGTTCTTCGCGGCGCTCTACTACCAGGACGCCTCCGACGAGGAGCGCGAGATGATGGTCGGCGACAGCGACGCCGTGGTCCCGGAGATCCCCGAGGCCGCCGGATCCTCCTATGAGGAGTGGAAGGCGTACGAGATCCAGATGGCCGTCGACTTCGCCGCCTGCGGCGAGGAGACCGGCTACGCCGACGCCTCCGAGAAGGCCTACGAGGACGCCCACGCCGACGCCTACGCGGCGATCGAGCAGGACGTCTACGCCTGGCAGGAGGCCACCAACGACGCCCTCGCGAAGGCCCAGGAGCTCCTGGACGCCTAGCGGGACGTCGACACGAACCACCTCTCTATCGGGGAAGAAAAGGCCCGGGTCGCGCAGATGGGGCGCGGCCCGGGCCGCTCCGCGCCCGGGGGACGGAAGGTCCGGCCCCTACCCGTGCCGCTGCCGTACCTGTGCGCGCATGGTCGCGGCCCCCGGCGGCGCACGTACCCTGTCGCCGCCCGCGCCGCCCGCGCCGCCCGCGCCGCCCGCGCCGCCCGCGCCGCCCCCGGCAGACCCCGCATCCGGCTGAGCCCGCGTCACCTTCCCGGCGCGGGCTCGTTGTACAGGTGAGGCGGTCCTCGGCCGCCGAAGGTGCGTGGGCGGGACGCCGCATCACGGCCGGGGCACCGGCCGCGGGCGACGCAAGGCGTCCCGCGCCCGCACCGATCGCGACACGCCCGGAGACCGGCCGCACGGAGGCCCGCCGCCGGCTCCTCAGGCGCCCATCGCCGCTGGCCGACGCCCGCTCCACGCGCCCGGGCCGAAGGGGCGCATCCGGGCGAATTAGACGCCTGACTTGACGAACTGTGACTTGATCCTGCAAACTAGTTCCTCAAGCGCCACTCCGTGGCGCACGCAACGCCCCCGTGTTCCGGCGCTCGTCCGAAACGCTGCGGGAGCGGGCGAACACGGGCCGCCCGCGGCGGCCCGGAGGCAGGACGGCACCGACGGCCCCCGCAGGGGACCGACCCATGACCGGGAGGAACTTCGGCAGTCAGCGAGACGCTCGTCACCACTTACCCCACCGCGCGTTGGGTCAGTTGACAGTCCGCCGGAGTCTACGCTAGGGTATTAATTTGCGCTGCCTCCTTCACGCCTTCTTGACGCGGTGAGGGTCGCGGACGGTGGGGATTCCAGGCTTTCGACCGACGTTCATCGCCTTTCGGCATGTCGTCCCATCAGTGGCCTGCTTCCGGCTGTCCTCGTCGATCCCGCATCGATGCGGTGTCTGTGGCATGCGCCGGCCGTCGTAACAATCAGGTCCTCGGAAGGACGAATCTTGGCAGCTTCCCGCACTGGCAAGACCAGCTCCAGCAAGAGCAAGCACGCTCCCCGCCGCATCTCGTTCGGCAGGATCGAAGAGAAACTCGAAGTACCGAACCTTCTGGCGCTCCAGACCGACTCGTTCGACTGGCTCGTCGGCAACGAGACCTACCGTGCCCGAGCGGGTGAAGACGCAGTCAGCGGCCTCGACGAGATCCTCGAGGAGATCAGCCCGATCGAGGACTTCTCGGGCACCATGAGCCTGTCCTTCTCCAACCCTCGCTTCGACGAGGTCAAGGCCCCGATCGAGGAGTGCCGCGAGAAGGACCTCACCTACTGCGCTCCGCTGTTCGTGACCGCGGAGTTCATCAACCACACCACCGGCGAGATCAAGAGCCAGACGGTCTTCATGGGCGACTTCCCCATGATGACCCCGAAGGGCACCTTCATCGTCAACGGCACCGAGCGCGTCGTCGTGTCGCAGCTCGTCCGCTCGCCCGGGGTGTACTTCGACAAGCAGCCCGACAAGACCTCGGACCGCGACCTCACCAGCGCCAAGGTCATTCCCGGCCGCGGCGCCTGGCTCGAGTTCGACGTGGACAAGCGCGAGACCGTCGGCGTGCGCGTCGACCGCAAGCGCCGCCAGGCCGTGACCGTGCTGCTCAAGGCGATCGGTTGGGACAACGACCGGATCCGCGAGCGCTTCGGCTGGTCCGAGCTCATGATGGCGACCCTCGAGAAGGACACCATCAACTCGCAGGACGAGGCCCTGCTCGACATCTACCGCAAGCTCCGCCCGGGCGAGCCGCCGACCAAGGACAACGCGCAGTCGCTGCTGGAGAACCTGTTCTTCAACAAGAAGCGCTACGACCTCGCCAAGGTCGGCCGGTACAAGGTCAACAAGAAGTTCGGCCTCGACCACCCGATCTCGACCGGCGTCCTCACCGAGGACGACCTCGCGGCGACGATCGAGTTCATGCTGCGCCTGCACGCGGCCGAGCCGGGCTACGCGCCGGACGACATCGACCACTTCGGCAACCGCCGCCTGCGCACCGTCGGCGAGCTCATCCAGAACCAGATCCGGGTGGGCCTCTCCCGCATGGAGCGCGTCGTCCGCGAGCGGATGACGACCCAGGACGTCGAGGCGATCACGCCGCAGACCCTGATCAATATCCGCCCCGTGGTGGCCGCGATCAAGGAGTTCTTCGGCACCTCGCAGCTGTCGCAGTTCATGGACCAGGTCAACCCGATCACGGGCCTGACCCACCGCCGCCGCCTCTCGGCGCTCGGCCCGGGCGGTCTCTCGCGGGACCGCGCCGCCATGGACGTCCGCGACGTGCACCCGTCGCACTACGGCCGCATGTGCCCGATCGAGACGCCGGAAGGCCCGAACATCGGCCTCATCGGCGCCATGTCGACCTTCGCCCGCGTCAACCCGTTCGGCTTCATCGAGACGCCGTACCGGAAGGTCGTCGACGGCAAGGTCACCGACGAGATCCAGTACCTGACGGCCGACGAAGAGGACCGCTTCACCATCGCCCAGGCGAACCAGCTCCTGAACGACGACGGCTCGTTCGTCGACGCGCAGGTCCTGGCCCGCGGCCTGGGCGGCGAGGCCGAGCTCCTGACCGCGAACGAGATCGACTTCATGGACGTCTCGCCGCGCCAGATGACCTCGGTCGCGACCGCGCTGGTGCCGTTCCTCGAGCACGACGACGCGAACCGCGCCCTCATGGGCGCGAACATGCAGCGCCAGGCCGTGCCGCTGATCAAGACCGACTCGCCGCTGGTGGGCACCGGCATGGAGTACCGCGCCGCGGTCGACGCCGGCGACGTGGTCGTCGCCGAGGCCGACGGCATCGTCGAGGACTCCAGCGCCGACTACATCACCATCGCGCAGGACAACGGCATGCGCCGCACCTACCTGCTGCACAAGTTCCGCCGCTCCAACGCGGGCTCGTGCATCAACCAGGTGCCCCTCGTGACCGAGGGCGAGCGCGTGGAGGCCGGGCAGCCGATCGCCGACGGCCCCTCGACCGACAAGGGCGAGATGGCCCTCGGCAAGAACCTGCTGGTCGCGTTCACCACCTGGGAGGGCCAGAACTTCGAGGACGCCATCGTGCTCTCCTCGCGCCTGGTCGAAGAGGACGTGCTCACCTCGATCCACATCGACGAGCACGAGGTCGACGCCCGCGACACCAAGCTGGGTCCGGAGGAGATCACCCGGGACATCCCGAACGTCGGCGAGGAGATGCTCTCCGACCTCGACGACCGGGGCATCATCCGGATCGGCGCCGAGGTCGAGGACGGCGACATCCTCGTCGGCAAGGTCACGCCGAAGGGCGAGACCGAGCTGACTCCGGAGGAGCGCCTGCTCCGCGCGATCTTCGGCGAGAAGGCCCGCGAGGTGCGCGACACGTCCCTGAAGGTCCCGCACGGCGAGGCCGGCACGGTCATCGGCGTCCGCACCTTCAGCCGCGAGGACGGCGACGAGCTGTCCCCGGGCGTCAACGAGCTGGTCCGCGTCTACATCGCGCAGAAGCGCAAGATCGGCGTGGGCGACAAGCTCGCCGGCCGCCACGGCAACAAGGGCGTCATCTCCAAGGTGGTGCCGCAGGAGGACATGCCGTTCCTGCCGGACGGCACCCCGATCGACATCCTGCTCAACCCGCTGGGCGTCCCGGGCCGAATGAACATCGGCCAGGTACTGGAAGTCCACCTGGGCTGGGCGGCGAAGACGGGCTGGAAGCTGGAGGGCTTCGACGAGGCCTGGCAGCAGGCCCTGAAGGCGATCGGCGCCGACGAGGCCCCGGCCGACTCGAAGGTGGGGACGCCGGTGTTCGACGGCGCCCACCCCGACGAGGTCCAGGGTGTCCTGGCGAGCACGCTCCCGAACCGCGACGGCCAGCGCATGGTGGCCCCGACCGGCAAGGCGCAGCTGTTCGACGGGCGCACCGGCGAGCCGTTCCCGGACCCGATCTCGGTCGGCTACATGTACATCCTGAAGCTGAACCACATGGTCGACGACAAGATCCACGCGCGTTCGACCGGTCCGTACTCGATGATCACCCAGCAGCCGCTCGGCGGCAAGGCCCAGTTCGGCGGCCAGCGCTTCGGTGAGATGGAGTGCTGGGCCATGCAGGCCTACGGCGCGGCCTACGCGCTGCAGGAGCTGCTGACGATCAAGTCCGACGACGTGGTGGGCCGTGTCAAGGTCTACGAGGCGATCGTCAAGGGCGAGAACGTCCCCGAACCGGGCATTCCCGAATCGTTCAAGGTGCTGCTCAAAGAGCTCCAGTCGCTCTGCCTCAACGTCGAGGTCCTGTCCGCCGACGGGCAGGCCATCCAGATGACCGAGAGCGACGACGAGGTCTTCCGCGCGGCCGAGGAGCTCGGGATCGACCTGTCCCATGAAGAGCCCTCGAGCGTGGACTTCGAGAGCGCCTGACGTCGAGCAGGGGCGGCGGCTCGCCGCCGCCCCCGCCAACGTCTCATCCAATCCTTAAGAACCATCAAGGGGAAGAGTTCAGTGCTCGACGTCAACTTCTTCGACAAGTTGAAGATCGGCCTCGCCACCGCGGAGGACATCCGGCAGTGGTCTCACGGCGAGGTGAAGAAGCCCGAGACCATCAACTACCGCACCCTCAAGCCCGAGAAGGACGGCCTCTTCTGCGAGAAGATCTTCGGCCCGACCCGGGACTGGGAGTGCTACTGCGGCAAGTACAAGCGCATCCGGTTCAAGGGCATCATCTGCGAGCGCTGCGGCGTCGAGGTGACGCGCTCGAAGGTGCGCCGCGAGCGCATGGGCCACATCGAGCTGGCCGCGCCCGTGACCCACATCTGGTACTTCAAGGGCGTGCCCTCGCGCCTGGGCTACCTGCTGGACCTGGCGCCGAAGGACCTCGAGAAGGTCATCTACTTCGCGGCTTACGTGATCACCGCCGTCGACGACGAGGCGCGCCAGCGCGACCTCCCGACGCTGGAGAACGAGATCGTCGCCGAGAAGCGCCACCTGGAGCAGCAGCGCGACGCCGCGATCGAGGAGCGCGCCTCGAAGCTCGAGGCCGACCTGGCCGAGCTGGAGGCCGAAGGCGCCCGCGCCGACGTCCGCCGCAAGGTCAAGGACGGCGGCGAGCGCGAGATGCGCCAGATCCGCGACAAGGCGCAGCGGGAGATCGACCGCCTCGACGAGGTCATGGACACGTTCCGCAAGCTGGACGTGCGCCAGCTCATCGGCGACGAGATGCTCTACCGGGAGCTGCAGCAGCGCTTCGGCGAGTACTACACGGGCGGGATGGGCGCCGAGTCCATCAAGAACCTGCTCGAGAACCTCGACCTGGACGCCGAGACGATCCACCTGCGGGACGTCATCGCGACCGGCAAGGGCCAAAAGAAGCTCCGCGCCCTCAAGCGCCTGAAGGTCGTGGCCGCGTTCCAGGCCACCGGCAACTCGCCGCTGGGCATGGTGCTCGACTGCGTGCCGGTGATCCCGCCGGAGCTGCGCCCGATGGTGCAGCTCGACGGCGGCCGGTTCGCGACCTCGGACCTGAACGACCTGTACCGCCGCGTCATCAACCGCAACAACCGCCTCAAGCGCCTGATGGACCTCGGCGCGCCCGAGATCATCGTGGCGAACGAGAAGCGGATGCTGCAGGAGTCGGTGGACGCGCTGTTCGACAACGGCCGCCGCGGCCGCCCGGTGACGGGCCCCGGCAACCGTCCGCTCAAGTCGCTGTCCGACATGCTCAAGGGCAAGCAGGGCCGGTTCCGCCAGAACCTGCTCGGCAAGCGCGTCGACTACTCGGGCCGCTCGGTCATCGTGGTCGGCCCGCGCCTGAAGCTGCACCAGTGCGGTCTGCCCAAGCAGATGGCGCTGGAGCTGTTCAAGCCGTTCGTGATGAAGCGCCTGGTGGACCTGAACCACGCGCAGAACATCAAGTCGGCCAAGCGCATGGTCGAGCGCGCGCGCCCGGTCGTGTGGGACGTGCTCGAAGAGGTCATCTCCGAGCACCCGGTCCTGCTCAACCGCGCGCCCACGCTGCACCGCCTCGGCATCCAGGCGTTCGAGCCGCAGCTCGTCGAGGGCAAGGCCATCCAGCTCCACCCGCTGGTGTGCACCGCCTTCAACGCGGACTTCGACGGCGACCAGATGGCCGTGCACGTGCCGCTGTCGGCTGAGGCCCAGGCCGAGGCCCGCATCCTGATGCTGGCGTCGAACAACATCCTCAAGCCCTCGGACGGCAAGCCGGTGGCCCTGCCCACGCAGGACCAGATCATCGGCCTGTACTACCTGACGCACCTCTCCGAAGGCCGCGTCGGCGAGGGCCGGGCGTTCTCGGACGTCGGCGAGGCGCAGATGGCGAAGGACCGCGGCGAGCTGGACATCCAGGCGCGCATCCGGATCCGTCTGGACGGCATCGAGTCGATCAACAACGGCCCGGGCGAGCCGTGGACGGCCCCCGAGGGCTGGACTCCGGGCGAGCCGCTGCTGGTGGAGACGACGCTGGGCCGGGTGTTCTTCAACGAGTGCCTGCCGCCGGACTTCGAGTACGTCAACTACGAGGTCCGCAAGGGCCAGTTGTCGAACATCATCCACGACCTGTCCGAGCACTACTCGAAGGTGCAGCTGGGCGCCTGCCTGGACGCGCTGAAGTCCGCCGGCTTCAAGTGGGCCGGCTGGTCGGGCGTGACCATCGGCATCGAGGACGTCGTGGAGCCGGCGCACAAGGCCGAGATCCTCGAGAAGTACGAGGCCGACTCCGCCAAGATCGACAAGCAGTACGTCCGGGGTCTCATGACCGCGGAGGAGCGGCGCGGCGAGCTCACGGAGATCTGGACCAAGGCCACGGCCGAGGTGCTGGACGACCTGAACGAGACGCTGCAGCCGGAGAACCCGCTGTGGCAGATGATCAACTCGGGCGCGCGAGGCAACATGCTGCAGCTGCGCCAGATCGCCGGCATGCGCGGCCTGGTGGCGAACCCGAAGGGCGAGATCATCCCGCGCCCGATCAAGTCGTCGCTGCGCGAGGGCCTGACGGTGCTCGAGTACTTCATCTCGACCCACGGCTCCCGCAAGGGCCTCGCGGACACCGCGCTGCGGACCGCCGACTCGGGTTACCTGACCCGTCGTCTGGTGGACGTGTCGCAGGACGTCATCATCCGCGAGGACGACTGCGGGACGGACCGGGCGCTCGACTTCCCGGTCGGCGTCGTGGTCGACGGCCGCTTCATCGAGTCCGACCTGGTCGAGACCTCGATCGACGCGCGGAACCTGGGCGAGGACGTCGAGGTCGACGGCAAGGTGCTCCTCGAGCGCAACACGCCGCTGAACTCGGACCACATCGCCCAGCTCGTCGCCGCCGGCGTCACCGCGGTGAAGGTCCGCTCGGTCCTGACCTGCGAGTCCCGCCAGGGCGTCTGCGCGGCCTGCTACGGCCGTTCGATGCCCACGGGCGAGAAGGTGGACCTCGGCGAGGCCGTCGGCATCATCGCGGCGCAGTCGATCGGCGAGCCGGGCACCCAGCTCACGATGCGCACCTTCCACACCGGTGGTGTGGCCGGCGACGACATCACGCAGGGTCTGCCGCGTGTGCAGGAGGTCTTCGAGGCCCGCATCCCGAAGGGCAAGGCGCCGATCGCCGAGGCGAGCGGCACCGTGCGCATCGAGGACGCGGAGAAGAGCCGGAAGATCATCATCACGCCGGACGACGGCTCCGAGGAGATCGTGGTGGACAAGGTGCCGAGGCGCCTGCGCCTGCGCGTGGGCGAGGGCGAGCACGTCGAGGTCGGCGAGAAGCTCGTCGAGGGCACGATCGACCCGCACGAGCTGCTGCGCGTGCTCGGTCCGCGGAAGGTCCAGCGCCACCTGGTGGAGCAGGTCCAGGACGTGTACCGGTCGCAGGGCGTGATGATCCACGACAAGCACATCGAGATCATCGTGCGCCAGATGCTCAAGCGGATCACGATCATCGACTCGGGCACCTCGGAGTTCCTGCCGGGCTCCCTGGTCGACCGCCTCGAGTTCGAGGAGCAGAACCGCAAGATCATCGCCGACGGCGGCGAGCCGGCCTCCGGCCGCCCGCAGCTCATGGGCATCACCAAGGCCTCCCTGGCGACGGAGTCGTGGCTGTCCGCGGCCTCGTTCCAGGAGACCACCCGGGTGCTCACCGAGGCCGCGATCTCCGGCAAGTCCGACTCGCTGGTCGGCCTGAAGGAGAACGTGATCCTCGGCAAGCTGATCCCGGCCGGTACCGGCATCGCCAAGTACCGCAACGTCTCCGTCGAGCCCACCGAGGAAGCCAAGGCCGCGGTCTACTCCCTCGGCGGCTACGACGACTCGACCGCGTCGGCCTTCGCCTACGGCGGCGGCCCGGCCGTGAGCCTCGAGGACTCGTACGATCTGGGGACGTTCTAAGCAAGAACCCGCCGATTCCCGACGGCACTGAGAAAACCGGTGGGGGCCGGGCGCGAAAGCGCCCGGCCCCCACCGGCGTTTCATTGCGGCTCTTACCGACTCGTCGCTGTAGAACTTGAGCATGGCGACGATCGAGATCCGCGATGTTCCGGACGACCTCTACGAACTGCTCTGCGCGAGCGCGAAGGACCAGGGGCAAACGCTCCAGCAGTACCTGCTGGAGTTGCTGACGGATATCGCGGCGAGGGCGGTCCGCGATGCGGACGGACGCGAGCCCGGGAGAGGAGAGCGCTGACTACAGGTCGAGGTGGAGCCGGAGGTCGGCGTCGACACGGGCGAGGAGTTCGGCATTGAGCCCGCCGACACGGTGGATGAACCGTTCGACGCTGAGCGCCCGGACCTGCTCGGTCAAAGTCTTGGAGTCCGACGGCAGTCCGGTGTCGACCGATCTGAGCAGCGTCTGGAACTGGAGGATCCGCTTGGTGTTCGAGGTGAGCGGCACTACGGTGATCACGCCGTATCCCAGCTCTTCGACGGCCTGGTTGAGTGTGTCGCGGCTGACGACGATCGCCGGTCGGGCCTTGTTCGCTTCGGCGCCGCGGCTGGGTTCGAAGTCGACTTGGTAGATGTCGCCTCTACGCATCGGTGAGGCCGTCCCCGACGGTGCTCTCCCACAGTTCGGAATCGGGCGATTCGCGCCACTCCTGCATCGCGATCTTGTACTGCTCCTTGAGCTCCGCTTCGCGCAGCAGCGCGATGCTCTGCTGCACCGCGGCCGAGCGTGAGGGGATGCCGTGGTCGCGAGCGAAGTTGTCGAGGAAGCGGATGTCCTCGTCGGGGATGCTCAAGCTTACTTTCATAGCTACCATAATACTTTCTATTCTCACCCGTGGGTAAGGCTCAGGAGAAGCATTTGCGAGGGCGTGTCGCGCGGCTTTATGTCGTCGCGGTAGGGGACCTGACCAGATGCATGAGAATGAGGAGAAGGTGATCGGCCGCGGGTTGAGGGCCGGGAGGGCGTCACGCACTAGTTGTACGGCGATCCGTCCGGTCGGGTCTTCCGTAGCGTCGATGAGTTCTTCGACTATCTCAACCGTGATCGAGAACCGTCCGAAGAGCTTCCCGACCGGTAGGGCAGGATGGGTTCGTGGCGCAGGTGCAGCAGGGGGTTCGGCATCCGGATGATCCGGAGCCGGTGGAGTCGACGAAGATCGTGGCCGCGCGGATGCTGGCCGGGGTCGGGGCGGCGCTGTCCGTGTTCGTCGGCGGGGCGATTCCGGCGGTGGTCGCGCTCATGCTCGCCCGGCAGGCGGAGGCCGACATCCGGGCCTCGGAGGGGTTCCTCCTCGGCGCGGCGCGGCTGCCCGGGATCAGGCGCACCGCGTGGATCGCGATCGGGATCGCCGGGGCGGTCGTCGTCGCGGCACTGCTGGTCTGGGTGCTCGGGATGGCCCGGTCGGCCGGGCAGGCGCCGTACGGCGGCGACATCGCCTGACATCCGGGGGAACCCCTGGTGAACAAGCACTCCCACCGGGCTCCCCGCGCGGGGCGCGCGCGTCCCGCGAGCTAAGATGGCTGCGGTGTGCTTACCGCACCGAAACGACAGGACAAGGCTCCTCACCCCGGCGTGACTCCGAACACGGATGCCGCTCAGGGCGAAATCGGCTTTGACCTTGTTCGTTAGGCTAGGTAGGCTTCTCCCTTGCGCCTGGACACCGCTTTGAGCGGCATGGTGGCCCTGTCAACTCCGGCAGCTCGGTCCCCGTGAGAGCCAGGCCAGGTTGCGTGCCTGCAAGGCAGCGGGATCTCGGTCCCGCAGGCCGGCGCCATCGGCACGCATCCCTCGCACTGGGGGCTTCGTGAACACGGCTCTTTAGCCGGTCTCCGAGGAGATCGCTTCACGAACGCGTCTGAACTCGCATCGCGGCGGACTTCGGTCTGCCGGGCGGCGGGTATGGGTCCGGAGAGACGCGACACGCCCGAACGCGGGGGACGGGAACCCATCCCGCTGAGCCCGGCCTCGACGCCGTGCTCCGCATCGTGGGGGACAGATGGCGTCAACACAGGAATACGCAACCGTCGACTGTTGAGAGGGGTCTGCCTAGTGCCGACTATCCAGCAGCTGGTCCGCAAAGGCCGCCAGGCCAAGACCAGCAAGAACAAGACGCCCGCGCTGAAGGGCTCGCCGCAGGCCCGCGGCGTGTGCACGCGCGTGTACACCACCACGCCCAAGAAGCCGAACTCGGCCATGCGCAAGGTGGCCCGCGTCCGCCTCATGAACGGCACCGAGGTCACCGCCTACATCCCGGGTGTGGGCCACAACCTCCAGGAGCACTCCATCGTGCTGGTCCGCGGCGGTCGTGTCCGCGACCTGCCGGGTGTCCGCTACAAGATCATCCGCGGCGCGCTCGACACCCAGGGTGTCCGCGACCGCAAGCAGGCCCGCAGCCGCTACGGCGCGAAGAAGGAGAAGTAAGCCATGCCGCGTAAAGGTCCCGCGCCGCGCCGGCCGCTTACCGCCGACCCGGTCTACAACTCGGTGCTCGTCACCCAGCTCATCAACAAGGTCCTCAAGGACGGCAAGCGCCGCCTCGCCGAGCGGATCGTCTACGAGGCCCTCGAGAACTGCCGCCAGAAGGCCGACTCGGACCCCGTGGTGATCCTCAAGCGCGCCCTCGACAACGTCAAGCCGACCCTCGAGGTCCGCTCCCGCCGCGTCGGCGGCGCGACCTACCAGGTCCCGGTCGACGTCCGTCCGCAGCGCGCCACCACCCTCGGTCTCCGCTGGCTCGTGGGCTACGCCCGCGACCGCCGCGAGAAGAGCATGGTCGAGCGCCTGACGAACGAGATCCTCGACGCTTCGAACGGCCTCGGTGCCGCGGTCAAGAAGCGCGAAGACACGCACAAGATGGCCGATTCCAACAAGGCGTTCGCGCACTACCGCTGGTAGTGAGAAGGAGACATCGTGGCTAACAAGGCCAACGCGGAGCTCGCCAAGCTCCGGAACATCGGCATCATGGCCCACATCGACGCCGGTAAGACCACCACCACCGAGCGGATCCTGTACTACACCGGTGTCTCGCACAAGATCGGTGAGGTCCACGACGGCGCCGCCACGATGGACTGGATGGAGCAGGAGCAGGAGCGTGGTATCACCATCACCTCCGCTGCGACCAAGTGCCAGTGGGACGACCACGTCATCCAGATCATCGACACGCCCGGGCACGTCGACTTCACCGTCGAGGTGGAGCGTTCGCTGCGCGTGCTCGACTCCGCGATCGCCGTCTACGACGGCGTCGCCGGCGTGGAGCCGCAGACCGAGAACGTCTGGCGCCAGGCGAACAAGTACAGCGTCCCGCGCATGTGCTTCGTCAACAAGCTCGACCGCACCGGTGCGAACTTCTTCCGCTGCGTGGAGATGATGCAGGACCGCCTCAACTCCAACACCGCGGTGATCCAGCTCCCGATCGGGAACGAGGCCGACTTCATCGGCGTCGTCGACCTGGTCGAGATGCACGCCAAGGTGTGGCGCGGCGAGACCGGCCTCGGCGAGGAGTACACGGTCGAGGAGATCCCGGCGGACCTGGCCGACCAGGCCGAGGAGTACCGCGAGAAGCTCCTCGAGACGCTCTCCGACACCGACGACGAGTTCGCGGAGAAGTTCCTCTCCGGCGACGAGATCACCACCGCCGAGGTCAAGGCCGCGATCCGGAAGGCGACCATCGCCAACCAGATCAACCCGGTCCTCTGCGGCACCGCGTTCAAGAACAAGGGCGTCCAGCCCCTGCTCGACGCGGTCGTGGACTACCTGCCGAGCCCGCTCGACATCCCGGCGATCCAGGGGACCCTCACCGACAACGAGACCCCGGCCGAGCGCCACGCGGACGTCGAGGAGCCCTTCGCGGGCCTCGCGTTCAAGATCCAGACCGACAAGCACCTCGGCCGCCTCACCTACGTCCGGAT
This sequence comes from Glycomyces albidus, assembly GCF_009451885.1. GTDB lineage: Bacteria > Actinomycetota > Actinomycetes > Mycobacteriales > Micromonosporaceae > Glycomyces > Glycomyces albidus. The sequence continues at coordinate 64,853 of NZ_WIAO01000006.1, read as the reverse complement.
CTACTCCGGCACGGTGGCGTCCGGCACCCAGGTCATCAACTCGACCAAGGGCCGCAAGGAGCGCGTCGGCAAGATCTACCAGATGCACGCGAACAAGCGCGAAGAGCGCGCGGACGCGCAGGCCGGCGACATCATCGCGGTGCAGGGCCTCAAGGCCACCACCACCGGTGACACGCTGTGCGACTCGAACGACCAGGTCATCCTGGAGTCGATGGTCTTCCCCGAGCCGGTGATCGACGTGGCCATCGAGCCCAAGTCGAAGGCCGACCAGGACAAGCTGGCCACCGCCATCCAGCGCCTCGCCGAAGAGGACCCGACCTTCCGGGTCAAGACCGACGAGGACTCCGGTCAGACGATCATCTCCGGCATGGGCGAGCTGCACCTCGACATCCTGGTCGACCGCATGAAGCGGGAGTTCAACGTCGAGGCCAACATCGGCAAGCCGCAGGTGGCCTACCGCGAGACCATCACGCAGCGCATCGAGAAGGTCGAATACCTGCACAAGAAGCAGACCGGTGGTTCCGGTCAGTTCGCGCGGGTGCTCGTCAACCTCGAGCCGCTCGAGATGAAGTCGAACGAGGACGAGATCTTCGCCTTCGACGACAAGATCACCGGTGGCCGCATCCCGCGCGAGTACATCCCGTCGGTCAAGGCCGGCGCGGAGTCCGCGCTCGAAGACGGCGTCCTCGCGGGCTACCCGCTGGTGGGCGTGAAGATGGAACTGATCGACGGTCAGTACCACGAGGTCGACTCCTCGGAGATGGCCTTCAAGATCGCGGGTCGGATGGCGCTGAAGGAGGCCGCGAAGCGGGCTCGTCCGGTGCTGCTCGAGCCGATGATGGCCGTCGAGGTCATCTGCCCTGAAGAGAACATGGGCGATGTCATCGGCGACATCAACTCCCGTCGCGGCATGGTCCAGGAGATGGGCGAGCGGGGCAACGACCGCACGGTCAAGGCCGTCGTGCCGCTGTCGGAGATGTTCGGTTACGTCGGCGACCTGCGGTCGAAGACGGCCGGGCGGGCGAACTACTCGATGCAGTTCGACACCTACGCCGAAGTCCCGACGAACGTCGCCAAGGAGATCATCGCCAAGGCGACAGGCGAGTAGGCGTTTCGGGCACCCAAGCCCGGGTGCCCGGCGCTACCACCTGTTGCCGGCAGAGGCGCTGAGACCCGAAGCGACGCAATAGGTCAGATAAGTCAAACCAGATTTACCCAGTCCACAGGAGGACGAAGTGGCTAAGGAAAAGTTCGAGCGCAACAAGCCGCACGTGAACATCGGCACGCTCGGTCACGTCGACCACGGCAAGACCACCCTCACCGCGGCGATCACGAAGGTGCTGCACGACAAGTACCCGGACATCAACCCGTACACGCCGTTCGACGAGATCGACAACGCGCCTGAGGAGAAGCAGCGCGGTATCACGATCTCCATCTCGCACGTCGAGTACCAGACCGAGGCGCGGCACTACGCCCACGTCGACTGCCCCGGCCACGCCGACTACATCAAGAACATGATCACCGGCGCGGCCCAGATGGACGGCGCGATCCTGGTCGTGTCCGCCGCTGACGGCCCCATGCCGCAGACCCGCGAGCACGTCCTCCTCGCCCGCCAGGTCGGTGTCCCGTACATCGTCGTGGCGCTCAACAAGGCCGACATGGTCGACGACGAGGAGATCCTCGAGCTCGTCGAGATGGAGGTCCGCGAGCTGCTGTCCGACCAGAACTTCCCGGGCGACGACGCCCCGGTCGTTCAGGTCTCCGCTCTGGGCGCCCTCGAGGGCGAGCAGAAGTGGGTCGACGCGGTCGCCGAGCTCATGCAGGCCGTCGACGACTCCGTCCCGGAGCCGGAGCGCCAGATGGACAAGCCGTTCCTGATGCCGATCGAGGACGTCTTCACCATCACCGGCCGCGGCACCGTGGTCACCGGTCGTGTGGAGCGCGGTGTGCTCCTCCCGAACGAGGAAGTCGAGATCGTCGGCATCCGCGAGGGCGCCATCACCACCAAGGTGACCGCCATCGAGATGTTCCGCAAGACCCTCGACGACGCGCGCGCCGGTGAGAACGTGGGCCTCCTGCTCCGCGGCACCAAGCGCGAAGAGGTCGAGCGCGGCATGGTCGTCGTCAAGCCTGGCACGACCACCCCGCACACCGACTTCGAGGCGCAGGTCTACATCCTGTCCAAGGACGAGGGCGGGCGCCACACGCCGTTCTTCAACAACTACCGTCCGCAGTTCTACTTCCGGACCACCGACGTGACCGGCGTCGTGACCCTCCCCGAGGGCACCGAGATGGTCATGCCGGGTGACAACACCGACATGAAGGTGGAGCTGATCCAGCCCATCGCCATGGACGAGGGCCTCCTCTTCGCGATCCGCGAGGGCGGCCGGACCGTCGGCTCGGGCCGCGTCACCAAGGTCATCAAGTAAGACCGCACACCGGGGCGGCCGCCTGCCGGCCGCCCCGGTTCATTCGCTCCCGGAGACCGTCGCCCCGCGACGTCCCGGACGCGAGGACAGCCGTATACGCGTAACCTGTCCCACTGTTGCCCGACCCCAGCTTGCTGGGCATTCGGGGGATCGGGCATACTGGTCAGGTTGCGTTCGCACGGGCGCGTCTTTGACATGCGCCGGTGCTCACGCCCGGCCCGCGGGCCCGAGTAGGCACTGACCGTGCTGAGAGGGACCGTTTCATGACGGGCAGGCGGGCGAGCCGATGGACAAGCAAGGGGCACTGCTGTGCCCGAGCCAGTCTCAAACTCGCGACACGCCCGACCGCGTGGAGCGGTCTGAACAGCCAATTTACGTTAGGTTAGGAATCATGGCGGGACAGAAGATCCGCATCAGGCTGAAAGCCTACGACCACGAGGTCGTGGACTCCTCGGCCCGCAAGATCGTGGAGACGGTCACCCGTACCGGTGCTGCCATCTCCGGGCCGGTGCCGCTGCCGACCGAGATCAACCGTTTCTGTGTCATCCGGTCGCCGCACAAGTACAAGGACTCGCGCGAGCACTTCGAGATGCGCACGCACAAGCGCCTCATCGACATCCTCGACCCGACCCCGAAGACGGTCGACTCGTTGATGCGCCTCGACCTCCCGGCCGGCGTCGACATCGAGATCAAGCTGTAGGGGACCAATGGACAGGCAGATCAAGGGAATCCTGGGCACCAAGCTCGGCATGACCCAGGTTTGGGACGAGAACGGCCGCGCCGTTCCCGTCACTGTGGTGCAGGCCGGCCCGAACGTGGTCACCCAGGTCCGCAAGCCCGACGTCGACGGCTACTCCGCCGTCCAGCTGGGCTTCGGCGACATCAAACTCAAGAACGTCACCAAGCCGCTCCAGGGCCACTTCGAGAAGGCCGGCGTCGCCCCGCGTCGCCACCTTGTCGAGCTGCGCACCTCGGACGCCGCCGACTACGAGCTGGGCCAGACCGTCGAGGCGACCGTCTTCGAATCCGGTCAGCTCGTCGACGTCACCGGCACCACCAAGGGCAAGGGCTTCTCGGGTGTCATGAAGCGCCACGGCTTCGGCGGCCTCCCCGCCAGCCACGGTGCGCACAAGGTCCACCGCGCCCCCGGTTCCATCGGCGGCTGCGCGACCCCGGGCCGCGTGTTCAAGGGCATGCGCATGGCCGGCCGCCACGGCGGCTCCCGCCACACGACGCAGAACCTCCGCGTCCAGGCGGTCGACGCCGAGCGCGGGCTGCTGCTCATCGTCGGCGCCGTCCCCGGACCGAAGAACGGCCTGGTGCTCGTCCGCTCCGCAGTGAAGCAGGTGGCATAACCATGAGCCTTGAAATCACCGTCAAGAACGCCTCTGGCGAAGCGACCGGGAAGACCATCGAGCTCCCGGCGTCGATCTTCGACGTCGAGCCGAACATCCCGCTCATGCACCAGGTCGTGACGGCCCAGCTGGCCGCCGCCCGCTCGGGCTCGGCCAACACCAAGACCCGCGGCGAAGTCCGCGGCGGTGGCAAGAAGCCGTACCGGCAGAAGGGCACCGGCCGCGCCCGCCAGGGTTCGACCCGCGCCCCGCAGTTCGCCGGCGGCGGCGTCGTCCACGGCCCCAAGCCGCGGTCGTTCGCCGAGCGCACGCCCAAGAAGATGAAGGCCGCCGCTCTCGCGGGCGCCCTCACCGACCGGGTGCGCGGCGACAACGTGCACGTCATCGACTCATTCCTCGCGGACGAGGCCCCGAAGACCAAGACCGCCAAGGCCGCCCTCGAGGCGATCACCGGCGCGAAGAAGGTCCTCGTGGTCCTGTCCCGCGACGAGGAGACCGCGGCGCAGAGCCTGCGCAACCTCCCCGAGGTGCACCTCCTCGACTGGGGTCAGGTCAACACCTACGACGTGCTCAACAACGAGGACATCGTGTTCAGCGAGGCCGCCCTCGAGGCGTTCATCGCTGACCGGACCGATCAGGAGGTCGCGGCGTGAGCGAAGTGACCGTCGCCGACCCGCGCGACATCATCATCAAGCCGGTCATCTCGGAGAAGACCTACACCCTCCTCGGCGAGGGCAAGTACACCTTCGAGGTCGACCCGCGCGCCAACAAGAGCCACATCAAGATCGCCATCAAGCAGATCTTCGGTGTGGACGTCAAGAGCGTCAACACCCTGAACCGCTCGGGCAAGCGCAAGCGCACCCGGACCGGTTGGGGCCAGCGCAAGAGCGTCAAGCACGCGATCGTCACCGTCGAAGGCGACCCCGGTCGCCTCGGTGAGATCTTCGGCGGACAGATCGCCTAAGAGACGCAGGGAGTTAACCGATATGGCTATTCGCAAGTACAAGCCGACGACGCCTGGGCGTCGTGGCTCCAGCGTCTCCGACTTCGCCGAGATCACCCGTTCGACGCCCGAGAAGTCGCTGCTGCGCCCGATCACCAAGACCGGCGGCCGCGGCAACACGGGCAAGATCTCGACGCGTCACCGCGGTGGGGGCCACAAGCGCCGCTACCGGGTGATCGACTTCCGCCGCCACGACAAGGACGGCGTGCCGGCGAAGGTCGCGCACATCGAGTACGACCCGAACCGGACCGCGAACATCGCGCTGCTGCACTACGCGGACGGCGAGAAGCGCTACATCCTGGCCCCCAAGGGCATCAAGCAGGGTGACGTGATCGAGAACGGCCCGGAAGCGGACATCAAGCCCGGCAACTCGCTGGAGCTGCGCCACATCCCGGTCGGTACCACGATCCACGCGGTGGAGCTCAAGCCCGGCGGCGGTGCCGCTCTGGGCCGCTCGGCCGGCGCCTCGATCCAGCTCCTCGCCCGGGAAGGCAAGTACGCGCACCTGCGCATGCCGTCCGGCGAGATCCGCCTGGTCCAGGTCACCTGCCGCGCCTCCATCGGCGAGGTCGGCAACGCCGAGCAGGGCAACATCAACTGGGGCAAGGCCGGCCGCATGCGCTGGAAGGGCTGGCGCCCGACCGTCCGCGGTGTCGTCATGAACCCGGTCGACCACCCGCACGGTGGTGGTGAAGGCCGCACGTCCGGTGGTCGCCACCCGGTGAACCCGCAGGGCAAGCCCGAGGGCCGCACCCGGAAGAAGAACCACCCGACCGACCGGCTCATCGTGCGCCGTCGCCACGCCAACCGGAAGCGGGGTTAGTAAGCCATGGCTCGCAGCCTGAAGAAGGGTCCGTTCGTCGACGACCACCTGCAGAAGAAGGTGGACGCGGCGCTCGAGACCAAGAGCAAGAACGTCATCAAGACCTGGTCGCGCCGCTCGACGATCACCCCGGACTTCATCGGGTTGACCTTCGGCGTGCACGACGGTCGCAAGCACGTTCCGGTCTACGTCACCGAGAACATGGTCGGGCACAAGCTCGGCGAGTTCGCTCCGACCCGCACGTTCCGCGGTCACGAGAAGGACGACCGGAAGAGCCGTCGCCGCTAGGCCACGGGCTTTGAGAAACGAACGAAGGATTTAGAACGATGGCAACAGTGGAGCAGGAGGCTCCGAAGGCGCGCGCGGTGGCGCGGTACGTCCGCGTAGCACCTCGCAAGGCGCGCCGCGTCGTCGACCTCGTGCGTGGCCTGCCTGTGGACGAGGCCCTGACGACCCTCGAGTTCGCGCCGTTCAGCGCGGCCGAAGTGGTCTACAAGGTCATCGCGTCGGCTCAGGCGAACGCCGAGAACAACCTCGGTCTCGACCCGGAATCGCTTCTGGTGTCCGAGATCAAGGTCGACGAGGGCCCGACCATGCGCCGGTACCGTCCGCGCGCCCACGGCCGCGCCTACCGGATCAACAAGCGCACCAGCCACATCACCGTGGTGGTCGAGTCGGTCCAGGCCAAGGGCTCCGCCGCTCCGTCGGTGCGCCGCCCCAAGGCCGCCCCGAAGCCGGCCGAGGCCGACGCGAAGTCCAACGAGAACGCTGAGAAGGAGGAGACCGCCTAATGGGGCAGAAGATTCACCCGCACGGGTACCGCCTCGGCATCAGCGCCGACTGGACCTCGCGTTGGTACGCCGACAAGGAGTACGCCGACTACGTCGGCGAGGACGTCAAGATCCGCAAGCTCATGACCAAGGGTCTGGAGCGCGCCGGCATCAGCAAGGTCGACATCGAGCGCACCCGCGAGCGGGTCCGCGTCGACATCCACACCGCCCGCCCGGGCATCGTCATCGGCCGCAAGGGCGCCGAGGCCGATCGTCTGCGCGGCAACCTGGAGAAGCTGACCGGCAAGCAGGTCCAGCTGAACATCATCGAGGTCAAGAACCCCGACGTCGATGCGCAGCTGGTGGCCCAGGGCGTGGCCGAGCAGCTGTCCAGCCGTGTCAACTTCCGTCGCGCGATGCGCAAGGCCATCCAGTCGGCCATGCGCAACCCGACCGTGAAGGGCATTAAGGTGCAGTGCTCGGGCCGTCTCGGCGGCGCCGAGATGTCCCGTTCCGAGCAGTACCGCGAGGGCCAGGTCCCGCTGCACACGCTGCGCGCGAACATCGACTACGGCCTGTTCGAGGCCGCCACGACCTTCGGCCGCATCGGCGTGAAGGTGTGGATCTACAAGGGTGAGGCCACGCTCAAGGAGCAGGCCGAGCAGGTGCAGCGTCGTCGCGACGCCGGTGGCGACCGCGGTGCTCGCGGTGGCCGCGGCGGTGCCGGCGGCGGTGCGGCCCGCGGGGGTCGCGGCCGTGGTGGCCGCGGCGCCGCTCCGACGGGACAGTCCGCTGCCGCCGCGCCCGCCCCCGAGACTGAGAAGCAGGAGGGCTAAGCGACATGCTCATGCCACGGAAGCCGCCGCGCGGTTACCGGAAGCCCCACGCGCCCAAGCGCAAGGGCAAGGCCACTCGCGGCACGAAGGTCTCCTTCGGCGAGTACGGCATTCAGGCGCTGGAGCACAGCTACGTGACCAACCGCCAGATCGAGTCCGCTCGTATCGCCATGACCCGCCACATCAAGCGTGGCGGCAAGGTGTGGATCACGATCTTCCCGGACCGCGCGATCACCAAGAAGCCGGCCGAGACCCGTCAGGGTTCCGGTAAGGGCTCGCCCGAGTACTGGGTGGCGAACGTCAAGCCGGGCCGCGTCATGTTCGAGCTGTCTTACCCGAACGAGGAGACGGCCCACGAGGCGCTGCAGCGGGCGATCCACAAGCTCCCGATGAAGTGCCGCATCGTCTCTCGCGAAGGGGCAGGTGAGTAGTGATGGCGACTGGTATCGACACCGGTGAGCTGCGCGAGCTCAGCGAGAAGGAACTCCAGGCGAAGCTCCTGGAGAAGAAGGAAGAGCTGTTCAACCTCCGGGTGCGCCACGCGACCGGTCAGTTGGAGAACAACCACCAGCTCGGCCTGGTCCGCAAGGAGATCGCGCGGATCTACACCGTCATGAACGAGCGCCGGCTGGGCCTCAGCGCCGCGCCGGAGGAGGTTGAGAAGTGAGCGAGGAAACTCAGACTCGCGGTCGGCGCAAGGTCCTCGAGGGCCTGGTCGTCGGCGACAAGATGGACAAGACGGCGGTCGTCGAGGTCGAGGACCGCAAGAAGCACGCCCTGTACGGCAAGGTCGTCAAGTCCAACAAGAAGTACAAGGCTCACGACGAGAACAACGAGGCCGGGATCGGCGACCGCGTCTCCATCATGGAGACCCGTCCGCTGTCGAAGACCAAGCGTTGGCGCATCGTCGAGATCCTCGAGAAGGCGAAGTAGGAGGATCGGGACGTGATTCAGCAAGAGTCGCGGCTCAAGGTCGCCGACAACACCGGTGCGCGGGAGATCCTGTGCATCCGGGTGCTCGGCGGCTCCGGCCGACGCTACGCCGGTATCGGCGACACGATCGTGGCCTCCGTCAAGGACGCCACCCCGGGTGCCGGGGTGAAGAAGGGCGACGTCGTCAAGGCCGTCATCGTGCGCACGGTGAAGGAGACGCGCCGTCCTGACGGCACGTACATCAAGTTCGACGAGAACGCCGCCGTCCTCGTCAAGGACGGCGAACCGCGAGGGACCCGTATCTTCGGGCCGGTCGCCCGCGAACTGCGCGACAAGCAGTTCATGAAGATCATCTCCCTCGCACCGGAGGTGCTGTAAGAGATGAAGATCAAGAAGGGCGACCGCGTCCGCGTCATCGCGGGCAAGGACAAGGGCGCCGAGGGCCTGGTGCTGGAGGCGTACCCCGACCGCGAGCGCGTGCTCGTCGAGGGTGTCAACCGCATCACCAAGCACACTAAGGCCGGCCAGACGGCCCGTGGTTCGAAGACCGGTGGCATCGTCACCCAGGAGTCGGCGATCCACGTGTCGAACGTGCAGGTGCTCGACGCCGACAACCAGCCGACCCGCGTCGGCTACCGGTTCGGCGACGACGGCCGCAAGGTCCGCGTTTCGAAGCGGACGGGTAAGGACCTGTAATGACTGACGTTGCTGAGAAGGTGCAGCCCCGCCTGAAGGAGACTTACCGCTCCGAGATCAGGTCGGCGCTCCAGGACCAGTTCAAGTACAAGAACATCCACCAGATCCCCGGTCTGACCAAGATCGTGGTGAACATGGGTGTCGGCGAGGCCGCCCGCGACTCGAAGCTCATCAACGGGGCGCTCGAGGACCTGGCGACGATCACGGGGCAGAAGCCCCTGGTCCGCCGGGCGAAGAAGTCGATCGCGCAGTTCAAGCTGCGCGAGGGCCAGGCGATCGGCGCGAAGGTGACCCTCCGCGGCGACCGCATGTGGGAGTTCCTCGACCGCCTGCTCGCGATCGCGCTGCCGCGCATCCGCGACTTCCGCGGGCTCTCGGACCAGCAGTTCGACGGCAACGGGAACTACACGTTCGGTCTCACGGAGCAGGCCGTGTTCCCCGAGATCGACCAGGACAAGATCGACCGGGTTCGCGGTATGGACATCACGCTGGTGACCACCGCGAAGACCGACGACGAAGGCCGGGCGTTCCTGAAGCTGCTCGGCTTCCCGTTCAAGGAGAACGACAATGGCTAAGAAAGCCCTCATCGCGAAGGCCAAGCGGAAGCCGAAGTTCGCCGTGCGCGCCTACACGCGCTGCCAGAAGTGCGGCCGGCCGAAGGCGGTCTACCGCAAGTTCGGCCTGTGCCGCGTCTGCGTGCGCGACATGGCCCACGCCGGTGAACTCCCGGGCGTCCACAAGGCTTCCTGGTAACTCCAGGCGCACACTCCGATCGCCACAGGCCCCGCCGGTGCACAAGGCGGGGAACCGGGGTGAGAAAGGTATACAACGCTAATGACAATGACCGACCCGATCGCAGACATGCTGACCCGTCTGCGGAACGCCAACCAGGCCTACCACGACACGCTGTCGATGCCGCACTCCAAGATGAAGGCCTCCATCGCGGAGGTCCTCAAGCAGGAGGGCTACATCGCCGACTGGCGCGCCGAGGAGCCTGAAGAGGGCAAAGTCGGCAAGACCCTGGTCATCGACCTGAAGTTCGGCGAGCGCCGCGAGCGGTCCCTGGCGGGACTGCGCCGCGTCTCCAAGCCGGGCCTGCGGGTCTACGCCAAGTCCACTGAGCTGCCGCGCGTCCTCGGCGGCCTGGGTGTGGCCATCGTGTCCACGTCCCAGGGCCTGCTGACGGACCGCCAGGCTCGCAAGCGCGGCGTGGGCGGCGAAGTCATCGCCTACGTCTGGTAGCAGGAGGGTATAAGCATGTCCCGCATTGGGAAGCAGCCGATTCTGGTGCCCTCCGGCGTCGACGTCAAGATCGATGGCGCGACGGTGACCGTGAAGGGCCCCAAGGGCCAGCTCAGCCGTGAGCTGCCCGAGCCGATCGGCATCGAGAAGAACGAGGACGGGTCGCTGTCGCTGACCCGCCCGAACGACGAGCGCAAGTCGCGGGCCCTGCACGGCCTGGCGCGGAGCCTCGTCAACAACATGGTCGTCGGCGTCTCGGAGGGCTACAAGAAGTCCCTCGAGATCAACGGCACCGGTTACCGGGCGCAGGCCAAGGGCAAGGGCGTGGAGATGAGCCTCGGCTTCTCCCACACCATCCAGGTCGACGCGCCGGAGGGCATCTCGTTCACGGTCGAGCGTCCGACCCTGCTGCACGTCGAGGGCATCGACAAGCAGCTCGTCGGCCAGGTCGCGTCGAACATCCGCCGTCTGCGTCCGCCGGAACCCTACAAGGGCAAGGGCGTGAAGTACGTCGACGAGCGCATCCGCCGCAAGGCCGGGAAGGCAGGTAAGTAATGGCGAGCAAACTCGAAAACCGCCGCCCGTCCGGGTCGGTGTCCGAGCGCCGCCGGATCGGCAAGAACCGCCGGCACTTCCGCGGTCGCAAGAAGGTCAACGGCACGGCCGCTCAGCCGCGCCTGGCGGTCTTCCGCTCCTCGAAGCACATCGTGGCCCAGATCATCGACGACGTGCAGGGCCACACGCTGGCCGCCGCGTCGACGGTGGAGCCTGGTCTGCGCGCGTTCGAGGGCGACAAGACCGCGAAGGCGAAGGAAGTCGGCAAGCTGGTCGCGGAGCGCGCGAAGGCCGCCGGCGTCGAGGCCGTGGTCTTCGACCGCGGCGGCGTCAAGTACCACGGCCGCGTCGCGGCCCTGGCCGACGCCGCCCGCGAGGCCGGTCTGAAGTTCTAGTCCGCTAGGACGGTTTTTCAGAAGCCGGGCCGGAGCATCTGCTCCGGCCCGGCTTTCGTCGTCTCGAAACATGTGGGCGACACGCGGTGGGAGCTAACATGTCAGAACGGAGCCGGAGTATCGCTTAGCTTTGGGAGGTGACAACAATGGGAATGCTCATGAACACCAAGGGCCAGGTCACCGTGCCGGCCGAGATCCGCGCCGAGTTCGGCTGGCAGGCCGGAGACGAGTTCGAGTTCTACACCGACGAGAACGGGAAGGTGTACCTCAAGCCGGTCGACGACGACCTCACTAAGGGGGAGCGGTTCGTGCGCCGTATCTACGGCAAGGGGACCGCGAACATGGACAAGACCACCGACGAGCTCATGGCGATGCTCCGCGGCGATGACTAGGATCCTCGGAACGCTCGTCGACAGCAATGTGTGGATCGACGTGTTCGGGGCGGACGAGCAATGGGGTCCGCGCGCGAAGCGCACGATAGCCCGCTGCCTCAACGAAGGCGGGCTCTTCATCAATCCGATCATCTACGCCGAGGTCTCGAACCGCTTCAACAGCATCGGTGAACTCGACGCGGTCCTGCCAGCCCAGGTCGTCGACAGGGAAACGCTTCCCTACACTGCGGCCTTCCTGGCGGGCAAGGCGTTCCAGCAGTACAAGAAGTTCGGCGGAACGAAGCGCACACCGCTTCCGGATCTCTATATCGGTGCGCACGCCATGGTCCGCGGGCTCCGGCTGCTCACTCGTGACACCGCCCGGTTCAAGACCTACTATCCGAAGCTGGAAGTCATCGGGCCGGAGTAGATGAACCACCGGGAGGAGCCCTGCTCCTCCCTGTTCGGCATTTTCGGGGTGATTTGGACCGTTTCAGATGGGGGCCGGATGCGGCATGGTTCACCGGCTGCGCGAGTATGGGCGGGTGCGTTCGGCGAAGCTCTCCCGCAAGACCGTGCTGATCTCCAGTGTCACGGCGGCCTTCGCGGTCGTCGGCGGCGGTGCGCTGATCGCGGAGGCGACGTCCGATCGCGGCGGTGAACCGGAAGGGGACGAGCCCGTGGACGAGACGACCCAGGACCCGGTGGGGGAGCTGCTCGCGTCGATGTCCCTGGAGGACAAGGTCGGGCAGTTGTTCATGGTGTACGTCCACGGGGAGGCGGCGGACACGGCCGATACGGAGGCCGTCGCGTCGAACCGGGAGCGCCTGGGTGCCGAGAACGGGGCCGCGTTCGTGGCCGCGTACCGGCCCGGTGGGATCATCTACTTCGACTGGGCGAACGGCCTGAAGGACCCGGCGCAGATCGCGGCGCTCTCGAACGGCCTGCAGGCGGCCTCGACCGTGCCGCTGCTCATCGCGACGGACCAGGAGTACGGCTCGGTGGTGCGCATCGGCGAGCCGGCGACGCAGTTCCCCGGGGCGATGCCGCTGGGCGCCACGCGCGACGTGGAGGCGGCCGAGCGCGCCGCCGCGATCGCCGGGGCGGAATTGCGGGCGATGGGCGTGAACCACAACTTCGCGCCCGATGCGGATGTCAATGTGGATCCGGAGAACCCGGTGATCGGGGTCCGGTCCTTCGGCTCGGATCCGGGTCTGGTCGCCGATTTCGCGGCCGCGCAGGTACGGGGCTACCAGGCCGGGGGAGTGGCGGTGTCGGCCAAGCACTTCCCGGGGCACGGCGACACGTCGACCGACAGCCACCTGGGCCTGCCGGTCATCACGCACACCGCCGAGGAGTGGGAGCGGATCGACGCCCCGCCGTTCCAGGCCGCGATCGCGGCCGGCACCGACATGGTCATGTCGGCGCACCTGCAGTTCCCCGCCTTGGACGACTCGCTCGCGCCGGCGACGCTGTCGCGGCCGATCCTCACGGGGCTGCTGCGCGAGCGGCTCGGGTTCACCGGGGTCGTGGTCACCGACGCGCTCGACATGCAGGGCGTGCGCACCGGGTACGGCGACGACCGCGTCCCGGTCCTCGCGCTGCTCGCCGGGGCCGACCTGCTGCTGATGCCGCCGGACTTCCCGCTCGCGTACGAGGCGGTGCTGAACGCGGTCGCCTCGGGCGAGCTCACCGAGGAGCGCATCGACGAATCGGTGCGGCGCATTCTCGCCTTGAAGCATTCGCGCGGCATTGTGGACGATCCGGAGACGGACGAGGGCGCCGCCGCCGCGGTCGTCGGGTCCGATGCGAACCGGGCCGCCGCCGACGACATCGCCGACCGGTCGGTGACGCTCCTGGCGAACGACGGCACGCTGCCGTTCCGGGCCGCGAGCGCCTCCGGCGGCGTCCTGGTGACCGGCTGGGGCGAGCAGACGACCCAGCGCCTGGCCTCGGCACTGGCCGCCCAGGGCCTCGGCGTCGAGGTGCTGCTGACGGGCGAGGCGCCCGGGGCCGACGCGATCGCCGCCGCGAAGGGCGCCGCCGCGGGCCGCGACCTCGTCGTCGTCGCGACCCGAAACGTACGCGCCGGTTCGCCGCAGGCCGACCTCGTCGCCGCCCTGGCCGGGGGCCCGGCCCCGGTGGTCGCCGCCGCAGTCGGCACCCCATACGACGCCGCGCACGTCCGCGGCGCGAACGCGGTCCTCGCCGCGTACTCGTACGCGCCCGCTTCCCTTGCAGCCCTGGCGAAGGTCATCGTCGGCGCGATCGCCCCGACCGGGGCCCTCCCGGTCGACGTGCCCGCCGAGGGCGGCGGGGTCCTGTACCCGTTCGGCCACGGCCTGGGCTACGAATAGCACGTTCACCGCCCGGCAACGGAAAGTTATTTTCACAGGCTTGACTGTTTGTGGAGATTGTCTCCATACTGGGGGCCGGGTGCCAAACCAGGCACTCCCCCCAAATGGCAGATCTCCTGACAAGCAGGGAGCATCGTGTGAACCTCTTCGCAACCCTCCGAACCACCCTTCGGGATCTCCGCGACCGACGCCGCGGCCTCCGCGCCGCGGTCGTGGTCCTCCTCGCCGCCGCCCTCACCGCCGGCGGACTCGCCATCGCGAGCCCCGCGCAGGCGCAGACCCGCATCGCCGGCATCGACGTCTCCCACTACCAGGGCGCCATCAACTGGACCTCGGTCCGGAACTCCGGCGTCCAGTTCGCCTACATCAAGGCCACCGAGGGCACCTCCTACAAGGACCCACGGTTCAACACCAACTACCCCGCCGCACACGCCGCGGGCGTCATCCGCGGCGCCTACCACTTCGCGCGGCCGAACTCCTCCAGCGGCGCCACCCAGGCCAACTACTTCGCCAGCAACGGCGGGGCATGGTCGGCCGACAACCTGACCCTCCCCGGCGCGCTCGACCTGGAGGCCCCGCCCTCGGGCGCGGCCTGCTACGGCCTGAGCACCACCGGGATGCGCAACTGGATCCTCGACTTCTACAACACGTACAAGGCCAGGACCGGCCGCGACGTCGTCATCTACACCACCGCGTCCTGGTGGAACACCTGCACCGGCTCGTGGACCGGCATGGCCTCGCGCAGCCCCCTGTGGATCGCGCACTGGGGCGTCTCGGCCCCCGCCCTCCCCGCCGGATGGAGCAGCACCACCTGGACGTTCTGGCAGTACACCTCCACCGGATCGGTCTCGGGCATCTCCGGGAACGTCGACCGGAACTACTTCAACGGAGCGCGCGACCGCCTGCTGGCGCTCGCCAACAACACCTAGCGGCCGATCGGGGGCCGGGCCCGACGGCCCGGCCCCCGCGCACCCCTGGAGGCACCATGGACGACCACCGCATCCGCCGCCGGGCCCTGTTCGGCGGCGGCGCCGCGATCGCCGCCGCCGGCGTCGGCGCACTCGGCCCCTCCCCGGCGCACGCCGACTCCGGCAGCGCCGCCCTCGAGCCCGACATCGACTCGACCGCCGAATGGGGCGCCCGGCGCCCCAACGGCTCCAACCCCGTCATCAACCGCAGGCCCGCGAAGCTCATCGTCCACCACACCGTCGCACCGAACACATCGGACTTCTCCCGCGCCCAGGCCCACGCCCACGCGCGCTGGGTCCAAAACCTCCACATGGACGACAACGGCTGGCGCGACACCGGATACAACTTCTTCGTCAGCCGCGGCGGCTGGATCACCGAGGGCACCACCGGCAGCCTCGCGGCCCTGTACGCCGGCACCCGGTTCATCCAGGGCATCCACACCTCAGGCCAGAACACCACCGCGATCGGCATCTCCAACGAGGGGTCCTACCACGACGGCGCCGTCCCGCCGGCCGCGCAATGGGAATCGCTCGTGACGCTCTGCGCGTTCGCGTGCGAGCAGTACGCGACCCCCTCGAGCGAGATCTACGGGCACATGGACTTCAACTCGACCCTGTGCCCCGGCATCATCCACGACCGCCTCCCGCGGCTGCGCGACGAGGTCGAGACCTACCGGTACCGGTGAGACCCGGTCGCGCGCGGCGACGGTGACCGCCGCGCGCGACCGTCACGTCCGCTGCCGGTGCGACACCGCCGCCGCCGTCGCCGCCAGCGCCTTCGCCGTGCGCTTGCGCTGCTTGGCCGCCACCCCCACGAACAGGCAGTCCACGACCATGAGCTGCGCGATGCGGCTCACCGTCGCGCCCGAGCGGAACGTCGTCTCGCGCGCGGCGGTCGTCAAGACCAGGTCCGCGGCCTGCGCCAGCGGCGACCGGGCGTGATTGGTGATCGCGACGGCGACCGCCTCCCGGTCCCGGGCGGCCTCCAGGAACTCCACCGTCTCCGTGGTCGCACCCGAGTGCGAGATCGCGACGGCGACGTCCTTGGGCCCGGCGAGGGCGCTGGCGACGAGCGCCGAGTGCACGTCGGGCCACGAGAACGCGGTGCAGCCGATCCGGTGGAGCTTCTTGACCAGGTCCGCGGCGACGATGCCGGACGCCTCGACGCCGAACACGTCGATGCGGCCCGCGGCCGCGAGCGCCGCCACCGCCGCTTCGCACGCGGCGGTGTCGAGCGCGTTCGCGGTGTCGGTGATCGCGCCCATGTCGGCGTACGAGACCGTCGCGATGATGCGGGACATGTCGGCGCCGGTGGGGATGTCGCCGCCGGCGATCTCGCGGTCGGGGCCGTCGCCGGTGCCGATCACGGCCTGAGCGGCGCGCATGCGCAGCTCGCGGTGGCCCGCGAGCCCGAGGGAGCGGCAGAAGCGCACGACCGTGGCCTCGGACGTGCCCGCGGCGCGGGCGAGTTCGGTGATGGTCCGCGTCGAGGCGGCCTCGGGTTCGCGGATGATCTCCTGGGCGACCTTCGTCTCGGCCTTCGACAGCGAGGGGAGGACGGACTTGATGAGCACCAGGAGGTTGGGCGCGTCGGTGCGACTTGCTGGCATGACGTCACGGTACACCTGCGGCGGAACCGCCATGGTGCGGCGCGATTCTTCACCCGAGACGGGATGAATGAAATTTTACTTCATTGCGCTAGGCTCGCAACTGTGAGTGAACCGACCGAGCGCCACGAGGCGCGCACCCTGTTGGCAATGCTGGCCACCGAGCGGGCCGACCCGCGCTACGCGGGCATCGAGGACCTGTCGACCCTCGACCTGGCGAAGACCATGAACGAGGCCGACGCCAGCGTATCCGCCGCCGTCGCCGCGGTCCTGCCCGAGGTCGCCGCCGCGATCGACGCCGTCGCCGACCGCCTCGCAAAAGGCGGCCGCCTGCGCTACGTCGGCGCCGGAACCGCCGGCCGGATGGCCGTCATGGACGCCGCCGAGTGCCCGCCGACGTTCTCGACCGACCCCGACCTCGTCAAGGCGATCATCGCCGGCGGCAAAGCCGCCGAAGGCGGCGCGGTCGAAGGCACCGAGGACGACGCCGCCGCCGGCGAGGCCGCCATCGCGGCCGACGGCATCGGCCCGGCCGACGCCGTCGTCGGCCTCGCCGCCAGCGGCCGCACCCCGTTCGTGGTCGCGGCCGTCCGGGAGGCGCGCCGCCGCGGGGCGCTGACCGTCGGCCTGTCCTGCAACACCGGGACCGTCCTGTCGGACGCGGCCGAGCACCGCATCGAAGTCGAGGTCGGCCCCGAGGTCGTCGCCGGCTCGACCCGGCTCAAGTCCGGGACCGCCCAGAAGTTCGTGCTCAACATGATCTCGACGATCAGCATGGTCCGCCTCGGCAAGGTCTACCGCAACTACATGGTGGACATGAAGGTCGCCAACCAGAAGCTCGCCGCCCGCGCCGTCCGCATGATCCGCGAGATCACCGGCGCCGGCCCCGACGAGGCCGAAGCCGCCCTCGCCGCCTCCGGCAACCACGTGAAGACCGCGGTCGTCATGCTCGAACTCGGCGTCGACGCGGCCGAGGCCGGCGCGAGACTGGAACGGGCGGACGGACGGCTCTCGGGGGCGCTGGCGGCCTGAGGGCACGCCGCATCGGCCGGGGCGCGGAGCCGCCCCCGGCTTCGATGGTGCCCTTCGGGTGCGACAACCGGTGGCGGTGCCTGTCGGCGTGCCTGGTGCGGGCGTTGAAGGGGTGGAGACTCGAAGCCGCCCCCGGTTCGATCCTGCCCGGTGAGAGTGGCAGGTCGGTGAGGGCGGCGTCGGTGTTCGATCGGACGCCCGGTGGGTGGGCGCGGTTCGGTCGGCGAGTCGCGGCGACGGGTTCGGTGGGGGATTGGCGGCCGGTGGGTGCCGGTGCCGAGGGGGTCAGCGCCAGGCGAGCTGGCGGTGGAGGCGGGCGCGGTCGGCCGGGTCGGTGACGAAGACCCGGGCGGCCATCCAGGCCGCGCCGATCGCGGGGTCGGTCGCCTTGCTGATGCCGGCCTTGGGGTAGACCAGCCTGAAGCGCTCCTGGAGGAGCGCGGCGATGGGGGTCGGGCGGGTCAGGAGGCTGCCGGCCATGACGATCGGCAGGTCGCGGTCGACGACGTACGACACCGATTCGGCCAGGTGTCCCACGGCCCGCGCCACGATCGACTCGGCGACCGGGTCGCCGCCGTCGGCGGCCTCGCACACCAGGGCCGCGAAGCGCGCCAAGCGAACCGGAGGGTCCGCCATGCACTTCGCGACGAGCGCGCCCGATCGCCGCTTGTCCGGGGCGATCGCGGCGATGATGGCCTCGACGAGCCGGCCGCCGGGGCCGTTGCCGTCGATGTGCCGCAGCGCCGCCCGGACCGCTTCGCGGCCGAGCCAGAAGCCGGAGCCGGCGTCGCCGAACAGCCAGCCGTAGCCGTCCGAGCGCAGCGCGGGAGTGCGGTCGCGGATCGCGAACGCCACCGCGCCGGTGCCCGAGACGACGACCGTGCCGTCTGCGGCCGATGAGCCGGCCGCGAACGCGATGACCGCGTCCGAGACCACCTCGACGTCGCAGTCGGTGCCGAAGCGCCGCTTGAGGTCCGCGGAGACCTCGCGCACCTCCTCGGTCAGCGACAGCGCCCCTGCGGTGCCGACGCACACCGAGCCGACCTCGGACGGGTCGATGCCGCCGAGCGCCCGCTGGAACGCGAGCGCCATGTTGGACAGCGCGATCTCTCGGTCGCCGCCCACGGGATTGGCCGGCCCGGACGCGCCGGTGCCGAGCACCGCGCCGCTCTCATCGATGAGGACGGCGCGGCTGCTGGTCCCGCCGGCGTCAAGGCCGACGGCGAGTCTTGCATGCATATTGAGGGTTCCTCGCTTCTCGCGCTACCAGCAGTATCCGCCCTAGTTGCAAACCAGTAAAAAAAATTCTCACGATCTTGACAGGTGTGTGGCATAGGTAATAGTTTTTCTTGATTCCACCTCACTGAAGGGGACGCCCATGGACCGCACCCAGCACGACCACGGCTCGCAAGCGTCGCCGCGACCATGACGGACGCGCCAGGCGCCACCGCCCAGATCGGTGTCCTCGAACGGATCCGGATGGGCGCGAGCGAACTCTCAGACGCCATGTCCAAAGTGGCCGGCCAAGTCCTGGCCGACCCTGAAGCCGCGGCCCGGGCGACGATCATGGACCTCGCCGAGCTCTCGGGCACCTCCCCAGGAACCATCACACGATTCTGCCGTCACCTCGGATACGACGGGTACGCGGCCCTCCGGGTCGCCATCGCCACCGAGACCGGCAGGGCCTCGGCCAGGCACGAGACCGGCTGGGACGTCAACATCGGCCGCGAGATCGGCCCCGACGACCCACTCGACCGAGTCCTCAAGCAGCTCATCACCATCGACGCCGCCATGCTCCGCGACACCATGGACCTCCTCGACCTCGCCGCCGTCGAACGCGTCGCCGCGGCCATCGCCGCCGCCCGCCGCGTCGACGTCTACGGCGTCGGCTCCAGCGCCATCGTCGCCCGCGAACTCCAGATGGGCTTCTACCGCACCGGCGTCGCCGCCTGGGTCTGGACCGAAGTCCACGACGCCCTCGCCAGCGCCGCGATCCTCGCCGAAGGCGACGTCGCCATCGCCGCCTCCGTCTCCGGCACCACCGTCGAGATCGTCGAAATGCTCTCCGAAGCCGGCAGCCGCGGCGCACTCACCGTGGCCCTCACCGCCTTCCCGCACTCACCCATCGCCGAGATCGCCGACGTCACCCTCGTCTCGGCCTCCCGGCAGACCGACCACCGAGCGGACCTGCTCGCCGCCAGGCACTCCCAGCTCCTGGTCGCCGACCTCGTCCACATAGCCGTCGCACAGCGGCGGTTCCCCGAAGCCTCCGAGGCCCTCGAATCCCGCGCGCGAGCAGTGGTCGGCCACCGCCCGACGCCGCGGACCCGGAACGGCGCCGGCTGACCGCCGACCGACCGAACGCAACCCTTACCCCCAACCCAGGAGCGAAAACCCATGAGGAATCCGATTTTCACCCGCCGCAACCTGTTCGGGGCCACCGCCGCCGGACTCGCGGCCACCTCCCTCGGCGCCTGCGCCACCAGCGGCAGCGACGACGAAGCCGACGAGGTCACCGTCGGCGAGGACGCCGAGAACCCCTTCGGCGTCGACGGCTCCGCGCCGCTCGACGTCGTCATCTTCGACGGCGGCTTCGGCAACGAATACGCCGTCGCCCACCAAGAGATCTACAACCGCGCGTTCCCCGACGCCGAGATCACCCACCTCGCCACCCAGGCGATCGCCGAGACCCAGCAGCCGCGCTTCGCCGAAGGCAAGCCCTGCGACGTCCTCGACAACTCCGGCGCCCAGCAGATCCCCATGGACTCCCTCGTCGGCGACGGCGAACTCGCGGAACTCACGCCCCTGCTCGACGCGCCCTCGTACGACGACCCGAACGTCACCGTCCGCGAGACGCTCCGCGACGGCGTCCTCGAGATGGGCACCTTCAACGGCGAGGTCTTCGCCCTCAACTACGTGTTCTCCGCGTGGACGATCTGGTACGACGCCAAACTGTTCCGCGACCAGGGCTGGACCCCGCCGACCACGTGGGAGGAGATGCTCGCCCTCTGCCCGACCATCCAGGCCGCCGGCATCGCACCCTGGACCTACGCCGGCCAGCACCCCGTCTACCTCTACGACATGCTGCTCATCCTCGCCGGCCGCCACGGCGGCGTCGA
This sequence comes from Glycomyces albidus, assembly GCF_009451885.1. Classification (GTDB taxonomy): domain Bacteria; phylum Actinomycetota; class Actinomycetes; order Mycobacteriales; family Micromonosporaceae; genus Glycomyces; species Glycomyces albidus. The sequence continues at coordinate 44,362 of NZ_WIAO01000006.1, read as the reverse complement.
CGTCCTCAAGAACATCGACCACCTCGAACCCGACGCCTGGCGCCACGAGTCGGTCGTCAAGGCCGCCGAGGCGATCGCCGCGCTCAACTCCGCCGGCTACTTCCTCGAAGGCACGCCCGGCATCGACCACATCCAATCCCAGACGGCGTTCAACGAACGCAAGGCCGCCTTCATCCCGTGCGGCTCCTGGCTCCCCAACGAGCAGGCGGCCATCGCACCCGCCGACTTCGAGTACATGCCCATGGGCGTCCCGTACTTCGAAGGCTCCGTCCAGCCCGGCCTCATCAGCGCCGGCGGCGAAGAGCCGTTCGTGGTCCCCAAGAACGCCACCAACCTCGCCGGCGCCTACGAGTACCTGCGGATCATGCTCTCCAAGGAAGGCGCGCAGATCTTCGGCGACACCGTCCAGGCCGCCACCGTCGTCAAGGGCGTCGAGCTCGAGAACCCGGCCGCCCAGGCCACCGACCAGCTCGTGGCCAACCCCGACGACCTCTTCCAGCCGCGGTTCCGCTTCTGGTACACGGGGATGAGCGACGAGGTCAAGGCCGCCCTGGGCGCGCTGGCGTCCGGCGGATCCACCGCGGCGGAGTTCATCGACCGGATGCAGACCGTCGCCGACGAGACCGCTGCCGACGACACCATCGAGAAGTTCCGCCACGACGGCTAGGTCCGACACGAGAGGAGGGCCTGGGTCGTGAAGCACGGCAGGTACCCGTTCATCCTGAGCTTCCTGGCGCTGCCGGTGGGGCTGTACACCTGGCTGGTGATCTTGCCGTTCGCCCAGGCCTTTCAAATCTCCCTGACCGACTGGTCGGGGTCGACGAACTCCTTCGACTACATCGGGTTCGACAACTACGTGAACCTGTTCAAAGACGAGCGGCTCGTCCTGCCCGCGCTGCGGCACACCGGGATCATCCTCGTGGTGCTCCCGGTGGTCACGATCGCGCTGGGCCTGTTCTTCGCGTTCATGCTCAACCTGGGCGGCCGCAGCCGCCAGGGCCGCATCGAAGGCGTGCGCGGCTCGAAGTTCCACAAGGTCGTCTACTTCTTCCCGCAGGTGCTCTCGGTGGCGATCATCGGCATCCTCTGGAAGCAGGTGTACGCGCCCGAGAACTTCGGCGGCCTCATCACCGGCGCGATGTCCGCGGTCGGGCTCCCCGCGCCCGTCAACGGGTTCCTCGCCGACAAGCGGTTCGTGCTCGCGGCCGTCATCGCCGTCCTGGTGTGGAGCGCGGTCGGGTTCTACCTGGTGTTCTTCTCCTCGGCGATGGCGTCGATCCCGCGGGACCTCTACGAGGCGGCGATCATCGACGGCGCCGGCCGGTTCCAGACGTTCTTCAAGATCACGCTGCCGCTGCTGTGGGACTCGGTCCAGACCGCGTGGATCTACCTGTCGATCGTCGCGCTCGACGTGTTCGTGCTCGTCTACATGATGACGCCCGAACGCGGCGGCCCCGACGCCGCGAGCGAAGTCGTCGGCGGCGTCATCTGGAAATACGCGTTCAACCACGGCGAGCAGGCGTTCGCCTCCGCCATCGGCGTGGTCCTGTTCTTCGCCGCCCTCACCCTGGCCGTGGTCTCCCTGCGGTTCGGACGCCGCGAGCAGATCGAGTTCTGAGGAGCGACATGGCAACCGAGACCCCCGTCAAACCCGCGAGCCGCGCCTCCGGCGCCCCCCGCGAAGGCGTCGCCTTCAACTTCTTCTCCCAGGGCCTCCTGTGGCTGTGGTCGCTGCTGGTGATCATCCCGGTCGCGTGGATCGTCATCACCTCGTTCAAACCCACCCGGCAGATCGCCTCCGACCCGCTCGGGCTCCCCGAGGTCCTCCACTGGGAGAACTACGCGAACGCGTGGACCAACGGCAACATCGGCTCCTACTTCCTGAACACGCTGCAGGTCATGGTCTTCAGCATCACCGGGACGATGCTCCTGGGCGCCATGGCCGCGTACGTGATCGCCCGCTACCAGTTCATCGGCAACCGCATCATCTACTTCGGCTTCGCCGCCGGCATGATGTTCCCGGTGTTCCTGGCCCTGTTCCCGCTGTTCAAGACGTTGCAGAACGTGGCGCTGCTCAACACGTACACCGGGCTGGTCCTGGTCTACATCGCCTACTCGCTGCCGTTCACGGTGTTCTTCCTGACCGCGTTCTTCCGAACGCTCCCAACGGGGGTGGCCGAGGCCGCCATCGTCGACGGCGCCGGGCACTACCGCCTGTTCTTCCAGGTGATGCTCCCGATGGCGCGGCCGGGCCTCATCGCGATCACGATCTTCAACATCATCGGCCAGTGGAACCAGTTCCTGCTCCCGCTGGTCCTCATGGGCCGCAACCCCGACGACGCCGTCATCTCCCAGGGCCTCGCCAACCTCGCCCTCCGCCAGGGCTACGAGGGCGACCCCGGCGCCCTGTTCGCCGGGACCGTCATGGCGATGATCCCGATCTTCATCGCCTACGTCGTCTTCCAACGCCAGATCCAGGCGGGCCTCACCGCGGGCGCCATCAAGTAGCACCACCGAGCCCCGACAAGTAGCAGCACCGGACCCGATGCGCAGGGGGCCGGCACCGCGCCAGCGGCGGTGGCCCCTGCGCATCGGTGCGGGCCGGTGAACCGCGGGATGAATGGTCGTGCGGCCAGCGGCTTGGGCCCAGGTCTTTCGAAGCCGCCGTCGGCGTACACCTTTCTCGTTGGTTCTTGCGGGCGGCCGGCCTCGTCAGGTCGGCCGCCCGCGCATGCTCCGCGCGGAGCGTTCGGACCGGCGGGGACCGCCGCGCGGGCGGCTTCCCGCGCGCGGTCTCGGTATGGCGACGTTCGCGAATCCCCTCCTGTCGCCGCCATCCCGCCGGTCCGGCTGATGACGTTTTTGCTATCCACTACAACAGGTCGGGGCAGTCAGTGTCGAACGCGAAGAACCTACTTGTGGATAACGCTGGGGGAGCCGGCGTTTCCGCAGGTGGATCGGGTGTGGATAACCGGTGCGGGGTGCCGCCCGGGATGCCCCCTTCGCGTCCCGGGCGGCCGAAGACGCCGGGGCTCGCAGAGCCCCGGCGCCCGTCTAATCCACGGTGACCGAGTCGAAGACCGCGGCACCGGGGTCGGAGCCGTCGTGGGAGGTGACGAACAGGCCGATCACCGCTCCACCAGGCAGTTCCGCGGTGCCGAAGACCGACCAGACCACGCCGTCGGCCGACCACGAGGCCGTGACCGTGTCCCCGGTGCGACTGAGCCGCAACCACATCGGGGCCCCCGCCTCCGTCCCGGCGATGTCGGTGTCGAACCCCGACTGCAGATGCACGCCGTTCGCGGGCGTCACCATCAGCGCCGCGTAGTCGGCGCCCGCTTCCGGCGCCGCCTTCACCATGAGGCCGGCCTTCGCCCAGTCGTCCGTGTGCTCCTGCGAGACCACCCGGGCCGTGATCTCCCCGTCGCCCGCGAGCGGCTGGTGGCAGAAGTGGAACTGGTCCGCATCGCCCCAGATGTCGTCGCCCGCACCGACCACCGTCACGGTGCCGCCGGAGAACACCGCGTCTCCGGGGATCCGCGGACCGCCGACGTCGGCGCACGTCCACGGCTCCGGGACCTCCGGCACCGCATCGGTGATCGACACCGAGTCGAAGACCGCCGTGGCCGTCGCACTCCCGTCGTGCGAGGTCACGAACAGCCCCACGGTCGCCGGGCCCGCCAGGACCGCGCTCGCGAACGGCTCCCACGCCAGACCGTCCGGCGAGTGGTACGCCGTGACCCGGGACCCCTCGCGGACGAGCCGGAGCCACACGGGCGCATCCGACACTGGACCGTCCACATCGGTGTCGAATCCGGTCTGGAAGTGCACGCCCTCCGCCGCGGTCGCCATGGCCGCCGCGTAGTCCGCGCCCTCCTCGGCCGCGGCCTTCACCATGACGCCGGCCTTCGCCCAGTCGTTCGCGCCGTCCAGCGAAGCGACCCGGGCGATGATCTCGCCGTCGCCCTCGAGCACCCGGTGGCAGTAGTGGAACTGGTCCGCATCGCCCCAGACGTCGTCCCCCGCGCCGGTGAGCGCCGCCGTCCCGTCCGGCGCGAACGACGCCGAGCCCGCGATCACCGGGTCGCCGACGTCCCCGCACGTCAACCCCGGATCCGCGGCCGCGACCGCCACCGAGTCGAAGACCGCAGTGGAGAACTGCGTGTTGTCGTGCGAGGTCGAGAACAGGCCGACGCGCGCATCCGCCGGCATCGGCACCGTCGCCGACCCGATCACCGTCCACGCCAGGCCGTCCGGAGACAGCTCGGCCGTGAACTCGTTGCCCGACCGCGTCAACCGCAGCCACGCCGCACCCTCCGTGTACGCGAAGCCCCCGCCGTCGATCCCGAAGTCCGCCTGGAAATGCGCCCCGTTCCCGGGGGTGACCGCGATCGCCGCGTACGTCGCCCCCTCCTCGGCCGCGGCCTTCCACATGAGACCGGCCTTCGCCCACGGGTTCGCGCCGTCCTGCGACGTCAGCCGGGCCGTGATCGAGCCGTCCCCGACCAGCGGCCGGTGCACGAAATGGAACTCGTCGGTCTGGTCCCACACATCCCAGCCGGCGCCCGTCACCGTGAACTCGCCGTCGTCGAAGCTGCTGAGCCCCAACTGGGTCCGCTCGCCGACGTCGGTCGACTCCCACGGGTCCGGCGGGTACGGCAGCTCCTCGAACCGGGCCGTGACCGCCGTATCCGCTCCGGGCACCGTGAACACGTGCTGCTGCTCCGCCCCGGTCGACCAGCCCGCGAACCGGAACCGCGAACCGTCCGCGTACTGCACCGACTCCGCGCCGAGCACGTACTCGGTGCCCACGACCATCCGCTTCGCCGCCGACGCGAGCGGCCGGCCGTCGAGGGTGAACTCCAGCCCCGGCGGGTCGGTCGCGACGGACACCTCGACGGTGTTCGGATGGACGTCGACGTGGCTCGTGTCCGTCAGCCCGCCGGAGTCCGTGGCCGTCACCGCGATCCGGTAGAACGTGTCGTCCCCGCCGTGCGGAGCGGTCGGGATCGTGATCTCACCGCCCGCGCCCTCGGCCGGGCCGTAGAACGGGTGGACGTGGTCGCCGTGGTGGAACTGCACCGTCCACGACAGCGACGCCGCCGCCAGCGCCCCGTCCTCGGGGTCCGCGGCCTCGCCCGAGAAGGCGATCGTGTCGCCGCCGTCGTACGTCAGACCCGCCGCCGGCGTCAGGACCACCGCCTCCGGTCTCGTGTTCCCGACCTGGACCTCGACCTGCGCCTGCGCCGACTTGCCCCCGTCCGAGACGGTGAGCACCGCCTGGTAGACCCCTTCTTCGGTGTACGTGTGCACCGGGTTCGCCTCGGTCGACGCGCCGCCGTCCCCGAATTCCCAGGCGTACTCCAGCGCGTCACCGTCCGGGTCGCCCGAACCGGCCGACGAGAACGCCACCTCCAGCGGCGCGTAGCCGCTGTCCGGTGCCGCGGCCGCCTCCGCGACCGGCGTCCGGTTCCCGCCCGACGGCGCGATCCGGTACAGCTCACCGGGGTAGATGTTCAACTGGTACAGCGCCCCGTCCGGGCCGGTCCGCAGCTCCACCGGCGTCCCCGCGTCGGCGTCGAAGTCCTCCACCGACACCACCGTCTCGTACGCCTCGTCCATGACCAGGTACTTCACGAACCCGAGCGTGTAGTCCGCGACGAATACCGCGCCCTCGTACCGCTCCCCGAGCAGCCCCCCGCCGTACACCTCAACGGCCGAGATCGAGCCCGCGCTCGCCGGCGGCGCCGTGTGCGGGTACGTGTACACCGGTTGCGCGTACGGGCAGTCCGCGCACACGCCCTCGACGTGCGGCCACCCGTAGTTCGCGCCGCGCTCGACCAGGTTGAGCTCCTCCCACTCCGAGCCGCCCACGTCCCCGGCCAGGATCCTCCCCGCATTCGGTCCACTGGGGATGAAGTCCCACCGGAAGGAGTTCCGCAGCCCGTACGCCCACACCGTCGGCTCCGCACCCGGCGTGTCCACGAACGGGTTGTCCGCCGGCACCGACCCGTCGGCGTTGATCCGGTGCATCTTGCCGTGCACGTTCCCGAGGTTCGGCGGGTTCTGGTTGTTCGTGTTCATGCCGAGCGTCCAGTACAGCTTCCCGTCCGGGCCGAACCCGACGCTGCCGGAGTGGTGGAACACGTTCGCGTCCTGCTCCGACCGGATGAGCACCAGCTCGGAGCCCGGGTCGATCTCGTGGCCGGTCATCGTGAAGCGGCTCAACCGGTCCAGATTGTCCGCGGCCGTGTAGCCGACGTACACGTACCCGTTCGCCGCGAAATCCGGATCGAGCTCCAGCCCGAGCAGGCCCCGCTCGTCCGAGCCGGCCGTCGCCAGCTCGATCAGCGGGTGCTCGTGGAGGACGCCGTCCTCGACCAGCTCGATGTCGCCGTTCTTCTCGCCGACCAGGATGTCGCCGTCCGGGGTGAACCGGAACGACGTGGGTTCCTCCAGACCGCCGACGACGAGCAGCCTCTCGAACTCGCCCGGGGGAGCGGCCTCGGCCGCACCCGGCACGAACAGCAGGGCGGGCGCCACGAGGACGGCGGCGGCCCCGCGGCGCAGGAACCTAGCGGGCATGAGCGACCTCCGCGGCCTCGTCCGACGTGTCCAGGCCGTGCTCGGTCAGCTCCCAGAAGTGCCGCTTGCTCGGCCGCAGGAGCTGCCCGAGCGCCTTGTACGCCGCCACGCTCATCAGCCCCCAGTACAGCGGCACCGTGAGCATCGCCCGTACCGCCGCGTACAGGCCCCGCTTGAGGCAGCCGAGCATCAGCGCGTAGCACATGAGCGCGTTGCCCGCGATCATCGCGAACATGCCCCCGTAGAGGACGGCCGCCGGGAACAGCGGCTCCATCCACTGGGGACCGAACACGAAGTACGACAGCGTCATCGCCCACATGAGCGGGTTGATCAGGGTCGTCACCGTCGAGAACCCGAGCGTCAAGTGGATCGCCAGGGCCTTCCTCGTCCCCAGCTCCCGCCAGAGCTGGAGCGGCTGCCGCGAGTGCACCAGCCACGTCTGCAGATACCCCTTGATCCACCGGCTGCGCTGGCGGATCCAGTTGCCCAGCCGCGAGTTCGCCTCCTCCTCGGTGACCGAGACGATCATCCGGACGTCCCAGCCGCGCCGGGCGATCCGGATGCCGAGGTCGGCGTCCTCGGTGACGTTGAACGGGTCCCAGCCGCCGAGGTCGCGGAGCGCGTCGATCCGGAAGTGGTTCGACGTGCCGCCCAAGGGGATCGCGAGCCGGTGCCGGTCCATGCCGTGCAGCGTCAGGCTGAAGTTGGTGGCGTACTCGGCCGAGAAGCACCGGGTGAGCCAGTTCGTCCACGGGTTCCAGTACTGGAGTTCGGCCTGCACGCACACGACCCGGTCCGGCAGCACCCGGAACGCGAGCGCGGCCTTGCGGAGCTGGTCGGGGTCGGGCCGGTCCTCGGCGTCGAAGATGACGCACAGGTCGCCGGTGGCGCGGGCCAGGCCCACGTTGCACGCCTTCGGTTTCGTCTTCGGCTGCGTGTCGGGCACGACCACCGTCCGGAACGCCGGCCCGAGGCGCTGCGCGGCGAGCGCGGCCCGGGTCTCGCCGTCGTCGGCTTCGACGAGCAGCAGGATCTCGAGCTTCTCGGCGGGGTAGTCCATCGCGGCGAGCCGCCGCACCAGGCCGGGCACGACGGCGGCTTCGCGGTACAGCGGCACGAGGACGGTGTACCGGGGCAGCTCGGAGTCCGGGAACGTCTCCAGGGCACCGGGTTCGAAGCGCATCGCGGTGGACCGGCCGGAGCCGAGGACCATCGCGAGTTTGAAGCCGATGACGGCCAGGTAGAGGGCGATGAGGGCGAACATGGCGCCTTGGGCCCATTGGAGCGGGCCGGGCCCGAACCCGGTGAGCAGGTCGAGCGCGATCGAGGCGGCGACGGTGCCGGCCGCGGTGAGCACGAGGGCGGTCTGGCCGGTGCTGAGGAGCCGCTGGGCGCTGAGCCCGGCGGGCGGGGCGTCGGGGTTCACTTGCGGTCCTCCTCGGCGCGGTAGACGAGGCGGTCGCCTTCGTCGTAGACGAGTTCGTAGTGGTCTTCGAGGGTGTCGGTGCCCCACAGGGCGTCCCAGACGTCGTCTTCGGAGCCGGGGACGGCGCGCATGTAGATCCATTCGACCCCCGCGGCGTGCGGGTCGGCGAGGGCCTCCTCCCAGATCCGGTACGAGCCTTCGTAGACGAGCGACCCGGTGGGCACCTGGGATTCGAACGTCACGGACTCGTTCTCGAACGACATCATGAGCGTGGTGCCGCCGTCGTGGTGCTCGCGCAGCCATTCGGCGACGGCGGCGTTGTCGGCCTCCCAGCCGCTGGCGCGGTATTCGACGGCTTCGTCGAGGGTGACGGCGCCGCCGACGGCGACGGTCGCTCCGGCGACGGAGGCGGCGGCGAGCGTTCCGGCGGCGAGGCGCCGCCCCGGGAGCCGCTTCGCGAGGGTCCCGACGAGGTATCCGGCGAAGACGGCGGCGGGGATGAGCATGATGAGCCCGAACCGGACGTTGTAGAGCGCGCCCATGACCTCCTTGACGTGGAGGGGCCGTTCGCCGGTGTAGAGCGCCCACACGAAGAACGGCGCGAAGACGAGCATCGCGTAGGGGACGAGGGCGCGCGAGTGCAGGCGCCGCCGGACCGCGTGCAGGACGAGTCCGGCGAGTCCGAGTGCGGCGGTGGCGATGCCGAGGTTGTGGAGGGCGGCGAGCCCGTACGTCTCCATGGCGGTGGGGAGCGACCCGACGTTGGCCTCGCCCTCGGCGACCCAGAGGGAGGCGTCGGCGTACTCGCCGGACTTCCAGTTCATGGGGTCGCCGAAGATGGCGAGGTTCCAGAGCGCCCAGCCGATGATGCCGGCGCCGGCGACGAAGCCGAAGACGACGACGGCGCCCTCGGTGTGCGCGTAGCGGCGGTGGCGGCGCAGGGCGGTGACGGCGACGATGGCGGCGGCGACGGCGAAGAGGATCCACCCTTCGTAGCGGGTCAGGGTGGCGGCGAGGACCGCGCCGGAGGCGAGCGACAGGTCGCGCAGGCGCCCTTCGGTGCACCATTCGTGCAGGTAGTGGAGGGCGGCGATGGCGCATGCGAAGAGCAGCAGCTCGGTCATGGCCGTGGCCTGGAGGTAGAGGACGTTGGGGTTGAGGGCGAACAGGCCGGCGGCGGTGAGGCCCCCGGCCCAGTGGCCGGAGAGCGACCGGGCGTGCGCGAACAGGTACCGGACGGCGACCACATAGGACGCCATGGAGACGAACGCGCCGGCGAAGCCGTTGAGGTACAGGCCCTCCCACAGCGACAGCGGTGCGGCGAGCAGGTGGGGGAGGGGCAGCCAGACGCCGCCGAGCTGGGCGAGTCCGGCGGTGGGGCTGTCGACGACGCGTCTGGCGATGAGCAGGTGCGAGTTCGCGTCCTTGTAGGCGAGGAGGTGGCCGTGGTCGGCGAAGTAGAGGTAGGCGATGACGGCGGCGGCGCATGCGGCGAGGGCGGCCAGGGCCGCACCGGGGTCGTTCGGTGCCGCGAGGCGCCGCGCCCATCCGAGCCGGCGGGCGTCGCGGACCATGTGGCCGTAGACGACCGCGAGGCTGGCGAGGGACTTGACGACGACCGAGAGGCGCGCGCCGGTCTGCTCGCCGTGCTCGCGCGGGTAGTGCTCGACGGGGTGCTCGACGATGCGGGCGCCGTCGCCGCTGATGCGGCACAGGAGTTCGGGGGAGATCGCGGCGGCTTCGCCGCTGAGTTCGAGGTCCTGGAGGAGCGAGCGGTCGATGAGCTTGTAGGCGCAGTCGACGTCGCGTCCGGGGACGTGCAGGAGCGTCTTGCACAGCAGGGTCCACACCGCGGCGTTGAGGCGCCGGCGCCACGGGTCGGCGCGGCGGCGCCGGTAGCCGATGACGGCGTCGGCGCGCTCCTCCTTCTTCCGTTCGCGCAGCCGGACGAGGTCCTCGGCGCGGAACTGGCAGTCGGCGTCGGTCAGGAGGATCTCGCGGAAGGCGGTGCGCCGGAGGGCGGTCTCGAGGCCGGTGCGGACGGCCGCGCCGTAGCCCTGGTTGCGTTCGTGGTGGACGGCGATGACGCGGCCGGGGTGGGCGGCGGCGAGGCGGTCGATGATCGCGCCGGTGCGGTCGTCGCTGCCGTCGTCGACGACGACGACCGCGTGCGGGACGCCTTCGCGGACGAGGGTCGAGAGGAAGTCCTGCACCGTGGAGGCGACGTTGGCCTCCTCGCGGTAGGCGGGCATGACCACGGCCACGCCGTCAGTCGGCGGCGGTGCCGCCGTTCGGACGGGGGACGGCTGCGGCCGGGCGGTGATGATCGTCAAGGGAATCTCCAGAGTGGTCGGTCGGTTCCGCCTTGCGGCGGCGGAAGACGAGGCGGTCGCCGGCGAGGTAGGTGAGGAGGGCCCCGGCGCACACCGCGACGGCCGCGGCCGCGACGGGCGGCGCGAGGCGCGAGGCGAGCGCGAACACGGCGGTGTTGCACGCCAGGCCGGCTGCGACGGTGACCTGGAACGCGGCCCAGCGCGCTGCGACGGGTCGCGCTCCTGGCGCGGGGAGGCGGCGGTCGGCCCAGGTGAAGGCGGAGCTCAGCAGGAAGTTGACCTGCGCGGAGGCGAGGAACCCGGCCGCGTTCGCGGCCGTGTCCGGCACGCCGGCCTCGCGGAGGGCGAGGAGGATCCCCGCCTGTATCGCGAAACAGGCGGCGCCGACGATTGAGAATCGGGCGAGCCGCATTGTCGGCGGCCGGTTCCGACGCATTGGTGAGACCTCCATCGGGCACAGCGGATAAACGCATGGACTCATCCTCAATGGATTGCGTCGGTGCGTGCGGAATTGCGGGTTACCGGAATGCTGGGAAAGGGGATCCGGGTGCGGCGTCGCGCTCGGGTCGTGCGGTCACTGAACGGGTTGCATCGACCACGCTAGCGGAGAACCGGCAGGTGGTGGGGCCCTGTCTGCTTACGTCTCTGTTACGTTCGGTCACCGCGCCCGCGCAGATGTCCTTTTTGCGCTATACGGAACGCCGCGCATGCCGCGCGTATCAGATTGAATCGGACAAGTCGCGGTGACGATTGATTCGGCGCCAGTCGAGTAGCCGACAGAAAGAGCCACTCGAACGGGGGACGACGTTGGAGTAACTTTATCGGCCGCCGTTGAAATATGAAATTCCTTGTTCTTATACCGGTTATACGAAGGGTCTTTACAAGCGGCCGAATCTGTGCAAATATCGAAATCATTCGATCAGCCTCCCCTTGGAGCGCTCGTGAAGGAGACGACGATGTCAGCAAAGAAGCGGCTGGGCGCCCTCGCCGCCGCCACGGCCCTCGCCACCGCGGCACTCGGCCTCGCCGCCCCGGCCCCCGCGGCGGCGGCGCCCGTGGCGTTCGACAACGGCCAGACCATCACCGACACCTCCGGCAACCTCATGCACGCCCACGGCGGCGGCATGCTCAAGGTCGGCGGCACCTACTACCTCGTCGGCGAGCAGCGCGACGGCTACCTCTTCGACCAGGTCAGCATGTACTCCTCGACCGACCTCGTGAACTGGACGTTCAGGAACGACATCCTCAGCGCCGAGTCCGACCCCGAGCTCTCGCCCGCGAACATCGAGCGGCCCAAGGTCATCTACAACGCCCGCACCGGCAAGTACGTCCTCTGGGCCCACAAGGAGAACGGCGTCGACTACGGCGACGCCGAAGTGGCCGTGGCGGTCTCCGACACCGTCGCCGGCGACTACGACTACCGGGGCTCGTTCCGCCCCCTCGGCTACGACTCCCGCGACATGACCCTCTTCGTCGACACCGACGGCGAGGCCTACCTCATCTCCGCCGCCGACGTCAACTACGACCTCAACGTCTACCGCCTCACCGACGACTACCTCGGCATCGAGGAACTCGTCCACGTCTTCGACGGCTACCACCGCGAGGCCCCGGCCGTGTTCCAGCGCAACGGCGTCTACTTCCTCGTCACCTCCGGCGCCACCGGCTGGAACGCCAACCAGACCCAGTACGCCACCACGACGAACTTCCCCGAGGGCGCCTGGTCGGGCTGGTCCAACGCCGGCAACGCCACCACCTTCGGCTCCCAGCCGACCTTCGTCACCACCGTCACCGGCACCGCCGGCACCAGCTACCTCTACATGGGCGACCGCTGGGGGCCCCAGTGGGGCGGCAAGCCCATGGACAGCGAGTACGTCTGGCTCCCCATCGCCTTCCCCAGCAACACCAGCATGTCGCTGACCTGGTACTCGACCCTCAACATCGACGCCGCCGCCGGCACCGTCCAAGGCGTCGTCGGCACCGAGGACGGCAGCCCCTACGCCACGAAGTTCGTCAACGCGAACTCCGGCAGGTGCATCGACGTCCCGGGCGGCTCGGGCACCGACGGGACCCTGCTCATCCAGTACGGCTGCTGGAACGGCGCCCCGCAGGCGTTCACCTTCGACCCGGTCTACCCCGGCTCCAAGGTCGGCGCCATCGCGAACACCGCCACCGGCAAGTGCTGGGACGTCCTCGACCAGTCCACCGCCCCCGGCGCCGCCGTCGGCCAGTGGGGCTGCTGGGCCGGCGGCAACCAGCGCTTCGCCCTCAGGGCGGCGGCGAACGGTAACCACCTCATCGTCGCCCAGCACTCCGGCCTCTGCCTCGAGGTCGCCGGCTCCTCGACCGCCAACAGCGCCGCCATCGTGCAGAACACCTGCACCGGCGCCGCCAACCAGCAGTGGGACGTCACCGGCCTCTGACCGGCGCCGCCCGCACCCCCAGGAGCACCGCTCCGGACCGCCGCCCGCGCTCGGCCGCGGGCGGCGGTCCTGCGTGTGTTCCCGGCCTCAGCACGACCCCGCCGTTCGCGGTACAACCCCTGACCAGGCATAATCGAGAGGTTGCGCTTCGGCGCAGCGTCTCCCGGCTCTCGAGGCCGGACGCCCCGGGCCGAAGGCCCGCAAAGGGCGCAGCATGCGAGTCGGCCCGGTCCAGGGCCGGCGTTGAGCGAACGAAAGGAATCAGTCTCGTGGCTGATCAACAGCAAGCCGCCGGTGGCGGCCGGGACGGCGGCGGCGACCGCCGCGGCGGTCGCGGCGGCCGCGGTGGACGCGAGGGCGGTCGCGGTCGCGACCGCGCCGAGAAGTCCCCGCACATCGAGCGCGTCGTCACCATCAACCGCGTCGCCAAGGTCGTCAAGGGCGGCCGGCGCTTCGCCTTCACCGCCCTCGTGGTGGTCGGCGACGGCGCGGGCAACGTGGGCGTCGGCTACGGCAAGGCCAAGGAAGTCCCCGCGGCGATCGCCAAGGGCGTCGAAGAGGCCAAGAAGAACTTCTTCGAGGTCCCGCGCATCGGCGGCACCATCCCGCACGAGACGTTCGGTGAGGACGCGGCCGGCAAGGTGCTCCTGAAGCCCGCCTCCGCCGGTACCGGCGTCATCGCGGGCGGCCCCGTGCGCGCCGTGCTCGAGTGCGCCGGCGTCCACGACGTCCTGTCCAAGTCCCTCGGCTCCTCGAACGCCATCAACATCGTCCACGCGACGGTCAAGGCGCTCAAGCAGCTCGAAGCCCCGGAGGCCGTCGCGGCCCGCCGCGGCATGCCCCTCGAGGACATCGCTCCTCAGGGCCTGCTGCGCGCCCGCGCCGAAGCCGCCCAGGCTGCGCAGGCTTAGGGGATCTGACATGGCACGTTTGAAGATCACCCAGCACAAGTCGGTCATCGGCGAGAAGCCGAAGACCCGGGCGACCATCGAGACGCTCGGCCTTCGCAAGATCGGCCAGACCGTCTACAAGGAGGACCGCCCGGAATTCCGCGGCATGGTCCACCGCGTCCGTCACCTGGTCGACGTCGAGGAGGTCGAGTAGTCATGGCTATCCGCATTCATGACCTGCAGCCGGCCCCCGGCGCCAAGAAGGCCAAGACCCGCGTCGGTCGCGGTGAGGGCTCCAAGGGCAAGACCGCCGGCCGCGGCACCAAGGGCACCAAGGCCCGCAAGACCGTGCCGGCCGGATTCGAGGGCGGCCAGCAGCCGCTCCAGATCCGTCTGCCGAAGCTCAAGGGCTTCAAGCCGCACAACAAGCTCGTCTACCAGGTCGTCAACCTCGACCGTCTCGTGGAGCTCTTCCCCGACGGCGGCGAGGTCGGCCCCGAGCAGCTGATCGAGGCGGGCGTCCTCAACAAGAAGGAGCTCATCAAGGTCCTCGGCTCCGGCGAGGTCGACGGCGTCAAGTTCGACCTGAAGGCGCACGCCTTCTCGGCTTCCGCCACCACCAAGGTCGCCGCCGCCGGCGGCACGACCACCGTGGTGGACAAGAAGACCGGTGAGGCGCTCGCCGAATAGGCGGACCCGCGCACCGGGCGAACACCTGAACAGCGCAAACGGGCCGGAGGGAACTCCGGCCCGTTTCGTCATGCTGAGTGCCGAATACTCTGCGTCCGAATGCGCCTGCTAGGCTCCCTTGGCGAGGTCCACCGTCTTCCTCGGGCGTGTGATCCCCTCGCTACGAACTTCACACGCCCACTGGTAACTAGGACGTTGCCCCGCAACGTCTCCGGGCCCCGCCAGGGGGTCTTGTTCAGGAGGAACCGCATTGCTCTCCGCCTTCATCAGCGCGTTTCGGACCCCGGATCTGCGCAAGAAGATCCTGTTCACCCTGATGATCATCGGTCTGTATCGCCTGGGTGCGCAGATGCCGAGCCCCGGCATCGACTACGCCGCGGTGCAGTCCTGCCTGAACATGCAGCCCACCGATGAAGCGGGCGTCTTCGGCCTCCTGAACCTGTTCACCGGTGGAGCGCTCCTCCAGCTCTCGGTCTTCGCGCTCGGCGTCATGCCGTACATCACCGCGTCGATCATCATGCAGCTGCTGACCGTGGTGATCCCCAGGCTCGAGCAGCTCCGCAAGGAGGGCCAGCCCGGCCAGGTCAAGATCACCCAGTACACCCGGTACCTGACGCTCGGCCTCGCCCTGCTCCAGGCCTCCGGCTACATCGCCCTGGCCCGGTCGGGGATCCTCTTCCAGACCGAGTGCCCGAGCCCGATCCTGCCCGACCTGTCGACCACCGAAGCGAACATCCCCTACTGGATGTCCGTCGTCACCGTCGTCGCGGTCATGGTCGCCGGCTCCGCGATGATCATGTGGTTCGGCGAGCAGATCACCGAGCGGGGCGTCGGCAACGGCATGAGCCTGCTGATCTTCGCGTCGATCGCCGCCCAGATGCCCGGCCAGTTCTGGTCCCTCCAGGAGTCCGAGGGCTGGTTCATGTTCGCCGTCATCGTGGGCCTGTGCATCGCGATCATGGTCGCGGTCATCTTCATCGAGCAGTCGCAGCGGCGCATCCCGGTGCAGTACGCGAAGAAGATGGTCGGCCGCCGGATGTACGGCGGCACCTCCACGTACATCCCGCTCAAGGTCAACCAGGCCGGCGTCGTCCCGGTCATCTTCGGCTCGTCGCTGCTGTACATCCCGACGCTGTTCCGCCAGCTCAACCAGAACAGCGACGCCCAGTGGGTCCAGTTCATCGACCGGTACCTGCTCAACCAGGGCTCGTGGGTCTACATCACGCTGTACGCGTTCCTGATCATCTTCTTCACCTACTTCTACGTGTCGATCACCTTCAAGGTCGACGACGTCGCGGAGAACATGAAGAAGGCCGGCGGCTTCATCCCGGGCGTGCGCCCCGGGAAGCCCACCGCGACCTACTTGCAGCGAGTCCTGTCACGCCTGACCTTCCCGGGCTCGCTGTATCTGGCCGCTATCGCTATCCTTCCCAATCTGGCCATCATCGCGTTCGGTAACCAGCAGCTGTTCGCAACGTTCGCGTTCGGCGGCACGTCGGTGCTGATCATGGTGGGCGTCGGCCTGGAGTCGGTCAAGCAGATCGAGTCCCAGCTGATGCAGCGCCACTACGAGGGCTTCCTGCGCTGACGCAGGCTTGACCTCGGTGCCACAGCGCGGCCGCCAGGCCGCGCTATCGGCACGCTCGGCGAACGTCCACGAGCCGAGGATCGGCACGACACGGGAGGAAATTCTTTGCGACTGGTACTCGTAGGCCCGCCGGGGGCCGGCAAGGGCACCCAGGCGGAGATCATCGCCGAGCGGCTCGGCATCCCCAAGATCTCCACCGGCGACATCTTCCGCGCCAACGTCTCCGGCGGCACCCCGCTGGGCCTCAAGGCCAAGGAGTACATGGACGCCGGGGACCTCGTCCCCGACGAGGTCACCAACGAGATGGTGGCCGACCGGCTCGCCCAGGACGACGCCGCCGACGGCTTCCTCCTCGACGGGTACCCCCGCAACACCGAGCAGGCGAAGGTCCTCGACGGCATCCTCAAGGCCGCCGGGGCCGAACTCGACCTGGCGCTCGAACTCGTGGCCAGCGACGACGAGGTCGTGCGCCGCCTGTCGGGCCGCCGCGTCTCCAAGTCCACCGGCAAGGTCTACCACCTCGAGTTCGACCCGCCGGCCGACCCGGACTCCGACGACCTCTACCAGCGCTCGGACGACCGCCCGGAGACCATCAAGAACCGCCTCAAGGTGTACGCCGAGCAGACCGCCCCGCTCGTCGGCTACTACGAGGCCCAGGGCAAGCTCGTCGAGATCGACGCGATCGGCGAGGTCGACGAGGTCACGGCCCGCGCCCTGACCGCCATCGGCGCCGCGGAGTAGCGTCCGTGTTCCGCCGTCGCGACCGGATCCAGTACAAGACCCCGGAGCAGATCCGCAAGATGCGGGCCGCGGGCCTCGTGGTGGCCGAGGTCCACCAGGCCATGCGCGAGTCCGCCGGACCGGGCGTCTCGACGGCGGAACTCGACCGGATCGCCGAGGACGTCATCCGCGGCGCCGGCGCGGTCCCCTCCTTCAAGGGCTACGACATCGGCTTCGGGCCCTACCCGGCGTCGATCTGCTCCTCGGTCAACGAGCAGGTCGTCCACGCGATCCCCGCGAAGGACGCCGTCCTCGAGCCGGGGGACCTCCTGTCGGTCGACGTCGGCGCCATCGTCGACGGCTGGCACGGGGACGCGGCGATCACCATCGAGATCGGCGAGGTCGCGCCCGAGCTGCGGGCCCTGCGGGAGGCCTGCGAGGCGTCCATGTGGGCCGGCATCCGGGCCGCCGCCACCTCGAAGCGCCTCGGCGGGATCTCGCACGCGATCGAGCACGCCGTGGAGCACTCGGGCGACTACGGGATCGTGACCGGCTTCGGCGGGCACGGCATCGGCACCGAGATGCACCAGGACCCCCACATCCTCAACTACGGCCGCCCGGGCGAGGGCCCGAAGCTCCGCCCCGGCATGGCCCTGGCGATCGAACCGATGATCACGCTCGGCTCGCCCGACACCGCCGAGCTCGAGGACGGGTGGACCATCGTCACGGACGACGGCTCGGTCGCGGCGCACACCGAGCACACCATCGCGCTCTGCGAGGACGGCGTGTGGGTGCTGACGGCCCCCGACGGCGGCGTCGCACAGCTGGGCGAACTGGCCGCGAGCGCGGCTCGCGCCGAATAGGACCGCGATGCCATAATTGGCATCGTGACCGACGATAGGCTCCGGATCTCCAACGCGGACCGCGACTTGGCGATCCAGCAGCTCCAGGCCGCCCTCGACGAGGGCCGGATCGACCTGGCCGAGTTCGACGAACGCGCCAAGGCGGTTTACGGCGCCAAGACCAACGCCGAGCTCGACATCGTCTTCGAGGACCTGCCCGGCGGCCGCCCGAAGGCCGGGGAGGTCGCCACTGCTTCGACCTCGGCCGTCGATGCGCCCGCCGAGCCCGCCCGGGCCGCCTCCTCCGCGCCGGACAAGCCCCGGGGCATTCGCCTGAAGGACGTGCCGGCGCTGCGCGGCCTCGTCACGGTGGGCCTGATCTGCACCGGCGTCTGGTTCGCGACCTGGATCGGCACCGGCGAGCCGACGTACTTCTGGCCGATCTGGCCCATCCTCGGCCTCGGCATCGCCACGATCGTCCAAGTGGTGAACCTCGGCTTCGACGGCCGCGGCGACGACGAGGACGGATCGGGCCGCGACGACCGCGGCCACGGCGGCGGTCACGGCCGCGGCCACCTCGGACACTGACCCCGACCCCCAGCCCCCAAGGAGCCCGAATGTCCTCCCTCGAACGGTTCGGCGACCGCAGCATGCGGATCGGCAATCCCGAGCGCGGTGCCCTGACCGAGATCCTGCGCTCGGCCGTCGACCAGGGGTACATCGACCTCGACGAGTACGAGAAGCGCGTCGACGTGCTCCTCGCGGCCCAGACGGTCGGCGACGCCGAGGCGGTCCTGGCGGACCTGCCGGCGTACCAGCGCATCCTCGACTCGCAGGAGCCGGAGAAGCTCGGCGCGCCCGACTGGATCAAGTGGATGTGGTTCGGGTTCTCGATCCCGATCGGCATCAACCTGGGCGTGTGGGCGGTCGTCGAGCTCTTCACGGAGAACTCGGTCTACTTCTGGCCGATCTGGGTCATGGTCCCGCTGCTCGTCGTCGGCATCGCGCTGACGGGCGCCGAGCGCGCCATCATGCGCCCCGCGGAGGAGCGCAAGCGTAAGGAGCGGATGCGCCGCAAGCGGAACCAGCACTAGCGGGCCGGCCGCCCGGAGGGGGCTCCGGCACCGCGTGGAGCGGCCGGAGTTCGAGGCATGGAAAAGGCCCCGCGAACGGACCGTTCACGGGGCCTTTCAGATGGGGTGATCGACGGGACTTGAACCCGCGACCTCCTGGACCACAACCAAGCGTTCTACCAGCTGAACTACGACCACCATCGGGCTTCAACAAGGAAGCCGGGGACAATGATAGCCATCGGGGCCGGGCGAATGTCAACGGGGTTGGGTGTTCGGGGTCTCACCGGCGGTCTCGGCCAGTGCCGCGGCGGCGGCCTTGGCCTCTTCGCTCGTGGGGCCGGGCAGGGCCACGAACACGGTCCGGCGGTAGTACTCCAGCTCCTTGACGCTCTCCTTGATGTCGGCGAGCGCGCGGTGGGCGAGGCCCTTCGGCGGCTGGTTGTAGTAGACGCGCGGGTACCAGCGGCGGGCGAGCTCCTTGATCGACGACACGTCGATCATGCGGTAGTGCAGGTGGTCGTCGAGGCGCGGCATGTACTTGGTGATGAAGGTGCGGTCGGTGGCGATCGAGTTGCCGCACAGCGGGGCGGTGCGGGCCTCGGGCACGTGCTGCTTGACGTACTGCAGGACCGCGTCCTCGGCCTCGGCGAGCGAGACCTCGGAGGCGCGCACCTCGTCGGTGAGCCCGGACTTGGCGTGCATGTCGGCCACGAACGCGCCCATGTTCGCGAGGGTGTCGCCGTCGCAGGCGATGACGATGTCGATGCCGTCGTCCAGAGGGGTCAGGTCCGGTTCGGTGACGAGCACGGCGATTTCGATGAGGGCTTCGGTGTCCGGGTCGAGGCCGGTCATTTCGCAGTCGACCCACACAAGGCGTTCTTCTGTCACCCGGCCAACTCTACGCTCAGGCGGTCACGCGCGTGATCTTCGCATCACGGGGGCCGGAAGCGCCCCGCGGAGGGCCCGGAGGGTTCAGACTGAGGAGAACGAGGGGTGCTCGGAATCCGACAACAACAGCTGGGAATGGTGTTGCTTGTCACCGCTACCGTCCGCTATGGTGCGGGTATCAGAGCGTCGCCGCCTTCCCGACCCGGATCCACGTGATTCGGGCCGCAAAGAGATGATCTCTCAACTTTTTCAAGGTAAGGCGCGTGTACCCCTAGAGATTGAAGGTTTGCGATGAAGCAGGCCGGAAACGATACCGTGACCAGGACTCGGATCGCCACCCCGCAACGCCGGTGAGGTGATCCCCGTCTCAGAGGCATCATGAGCGTTCCCCGCGCCCGTCCCAGTGACAGGAGCCGTGAATCGAGCATAGCCCGCGAGACCGGTTCACGGGATTGCGCGAACACCCGAAAGGGCACCCGTTCGCATCGATTCCGTAACCGTGGCGCATCGAACACCGGGGCACGGAATTCCACGCAACGAAGCGGTCGTTGTAACTGGTACACCGTTCACGCGGTGTCGGGGGACGAGGAAGCTGGAGGAGACCTTGAGCGTGGAGACTACGACAACACCCACCCTCACCACCGAAGAGGTCGCTGAGGAACGAGACCTTGTAGGTGTGTACCTGCACGAGATCTCGAAGACGCCGCTGCTTGACGCCGCCGCCGAGGTCGACCTCGCGAAGGCCGTCGAAGCGGGGCTGTTCGCGAAGCACCTGCTCGGCGAGGGAGAGACCTTCGGCGACGCCACCGAGAAGGAGCTCAAGCGCCTGATCGAGGACGGCGCGCGCGCGAAGGAGCAGTTCATCAAGGCGAACCTGCGGCTGGTCGTCTCGATCGCCCGCCGGTACGTCCGCTCCGGGATGCCGATGCTCGACCTGATCCAGGAGGGCAACACCGGCCTGGTCCGCGCCGTCGAGAAGTTCGACTACGCGCGCGGCTTCAAGTTCTCGACGTACGCCACGTGGTGGATCCGCCAGGCCATCAGCCGGGCGATCGCCCAGCAGGAGCGCACCGTTCGCCTGCCGGTGCACCTGGTCGAGGACGTCAACCGGATGCGCAACGTCACCCGCCAGCTCACCCGTGAGCTCGGCGGCGACCCCGAACCCGACCAGGTGGCCGCCGCCCTCGGCGTCACGGTCGAGCGGGTCAACGAGCTCATCCGCTGGAGCCAGGACACCGTCTCGCTGGACACGCCGATCGGCGACGACGGCGACACCAACCTCGGCGACCTGGTCGCCGACTCCGACGAGCCCAGCCCGGAGGACGTGGTCCTCGCCGGGATGGAACGCCAGCGCATCGAGATGATGCTCAACCACCTCGACGAGCGCTCGGCGGGGATCGTCAAGGCCCGCTACGGGCTCGAGGACGGCCGCGAGCACTCGCTCACGGAGGTCGCGCACCGGTTCCACCTGTCGCGCGAACGCATCCGCCAGCTCGAGATCCAGGCGCTGGCCCGCCTCAAGGAACTCGCCAACGACCAGGTCATGGCCGAGGCGGCTTGAAGGCGTAACCGCTGAGGAAACAGCACGAGCCGAACAGCGCGAAGGGCCGGGGCATCGCCCCGGCCCTTAAGCGTGTCCGGATCCAGGTGCATGCCCTGCGGAGCGGCTCTCCGGAGGGATGCGACGACTGGGCCGCCCGCTTCCGGCCGCCTGGCGGGAGGCGGGGGCGGAAGCGGGCGGCCCAGGACTGCCCGGCGATGTCGCAGGCGCCGGGCGGTATCGAAGCCGGGGCGGCAGGCGAGCCGAGGAACGCTCGCGATGCCGCCTGGATCGGCTCCGATCGGTCGGTCAGACGCGGCGGTAGCCGTCGATGGACATGCCCATGTCGAGGTCGGAGACCTTGACGACGTCGCCCGGCTTGGGCGCGTGGATGACCTGGCCGTCGCCGATGTAGATCGCCATGTGGCCCTGGCCGTTGTAGAACACCAGGTCGCCCGGCTTGAGGTCGTCGCGGCCGATCGCGCTGGTCTCGTCCCAGATCGCCCAGGTCGAGTGGGTCAGCGAGATGCCGGAGACGCCGTAGGCGCCGGTGACCAGGCCCGAGCAGTCCCAGGTGTCGGGGCCGGCGGCGCCGAACACGTAGGACTCGCCGAGCTGGTCGCGCGCGAACTGGACCGCGGCGGTGGCGGCGTCGGCGCTGTACTCGGCCGCGGAACCGGACGACGACGAGGCGGGGACCTCGGCCGCCGCCTCCTGCTCGGCCGCGGCTTCCGCCTCGGCTTCGGCCGCTGCGGCTTCGGCCGCCGCGGCGGCTTCGGCCTCGGCGGCCTCGTCGTACGCGGCCTCGGCCTCCTGGATCTGCGCGTCGAGCTTGCCGGCCTGCGCTTCGAGGTCGGCGATCTGGGTCTCGAGCCCGTCGCTGCGCTCGGCGGCCTCCTGGGCCTCGGCGTACTTGTCGGACTGCTCCTGCGCGTACTCGACGAGCGTGGAGACCTTGGCGCCCAGTTCGTCGTCGGCGGATTGGACCGCGGCGGTGACGTAGGTGAGCTGGACGTCGCTGGAGCCGTAGTCCGCGGCGGCGGCGGTGACGACGGCCTGGGCGGCGTCGAGCTGCGCCTGGAGGCCGTCGATGGCGGCGCCGGTCTCGTCGCGCTGGGACTCGAGGTCCTCGATGTGGTCCTGGATCTCGGACGCGGACGCGGCGTCGTAGTCGATCTCGGCCGCGTGGGCCCGGCTGCCGGCGAACGCGGTCACGAGCCCGACGGTGGCGACGGTGACGCCGGTGTAGGCGGCGACGCGGCGGAGGATCGCCGCGGCGCGGGAACGATGTGCGATGTCTGTGCAGGCTTGAGCCACGGGGTGGCCTTTCTTCCTCGGCCGCCTACCGGGTTAGCTGTCGGGTTCGGGCAGGGAAGATCGCCCTACCCGCTCGGACTCGCGTCCGGGCGGGATTCACCCCATGCGCCGTGGTGCGCCGGTTCGGCGCGGAGGGGACGGCGCGGCTGGGTCCCCGGCCCGCGCTGCGGTGCTTCGCCCTGTACCGGGAGGGACAGGCGGCATGCGCGGCGCGGCTCGGCGGTCCGGACGGGTGGGTCTCTGGGGGAGCCCTGAGGACCCGACCGGAACAGGCGCCGACGCTAATACAAGGTGACTCGCATCGCCAAGTTCGGTGTGAACGCCACCACTGCCCGGGACCGGACAGGCGTGACGGGCCGGGAGACAGGGCCGCTATCCTCCGGGATTATTGTCCGAACGGCCGACCTGCGGGTGGACCGTCCGCCGGGACGGTTCGCGGGCCCGCTCGCGTTACCGAATCCGGCCCGCGCTCAGAAGCTGCGGAGGGACCGCGGCGGGGGCGGGGACGGGATCGCCTTCGCGTCGGTGGCCGGGGCGGCGCCCACGATGTACTCGCGCAGCTCCGTGCCCTCCAGGACCCGGCACGGGAAGGCCGCGCCCGCGCAGCGGCGGCGCAGTTCCGCGACCGGGAGTCCGACGCCCGAGGCGGCGGCCACGACGTTCCCGAATCGGCGCCCCCGCAGGACCGCCGGCTCGCCCATGACCGCCACGTGCGGCCACACCTCGCGCATCGCCGCGAGCGCCGGCTTGAGGAACTTCATGTGCCCGCCGTCGCAGAGGTTCACCGCGTAGTGCCCGCCCGGCCTGAGTACCCGGTTCACCTGGTGCAGGAACTCGACGCCGGTCACGTGCGCGGGCACGCGCGCGCCGTCGTAGACGTCGCTGATGATCAGCTCGTAGCTGCCGTCGGGCGCCGACTCGACCGCCTCGCGCGCGTCGGTGCGCCGGATCTTCACCTTCACGCCGCGCGGCAGCGGGGCCTCGGCGCGGACCAGTTCGATCAGCTCGTCGTTGGTCTCGACCGCCTGCTGGTACGACCCGG
Source organism: Glycomyces albidus (assembly GCF_009451885.1). Taxonomy (GTDB): domain Bacteria; phylum Actinomycetota; class Actinomycetes; order Mycobacteriales; family Micromonosporaceae; genus Glycomyces; species Glycomyces albidus. Next base: position 21,008 of record NZ_WIAO01000006.1, on the reverse strand, counting down.
GCCGCGTCGCCGCCACGTACCGCGCCATCGCGAGCCCGCCCGCGCCCAGGTGCAGCACCCGCAGCGGCCGCTTCGGCTCGGCGACGGCGTCGACGAGGTAGGCGATCCGCTGCATGTACTCGGCGTCCAGGTAGGACGGGTCGTCGAGGTCGATCGTCGCCTGCACGACCCCGTCGCAGACGAGGTGCAGCAGGCTCGGGCGGTCGGGATCGCGGTCGAAGCGGAGAGCGTCCTGCATGGGAGAGTCAATCGTTCTCGGGGAGTGGACCGGGGCGGCCCGGCGGAGCGGGGGCGACCGGCGGGCGGTGCGCTTCCTAGATTGTGCCCGAGGGCCCCTGGCCCTCCTGCGTCCGCGCCGACGCCGCGATGTGCGCGATCCGGCGCAGCGCCGCGAACACCGTCTCGCCCAGGACGGTCGCCACCACCGCCTGCTCCACGTCGACGCCCTCGACCCTGGTCGCCTCCGCGATCGCCTCCATGTCCGCCGACGCCAGCGCCGCCGCCGCGTCCGCGTAGTGGCCGAGCACCTCCTGCGGGTCCGGATTCCCCAAGCGGTAGAACGCGGTCAGGGCCGTGACCATCGCGTCGCGGTACATCGGCGGCGCCACCTCGGCCCAGCCGTACTCGGTGAGGAGCTGGTCCACGGTGCGCTCGGCGGCCTCGGTGGTGCCTTCGCTCGCGAGCGAGAACGCGGGGTCCCGGTGGGTCGCCGCGAGTGTCGCGCCCAGCGCCTGGAACGCCGATTCCGGATGGCGCGCAAGGACGGTGAGCACTTCGCCGATCTGCGCCACGGACAGGCCCGCGGTCTCGGAGAGCGCCCGGATGAGCGTCAGCCGGTGCACGTGGGCGGGCCCGTATTCGACGGTGTTGCCCTCGCCGTGCTCTCCCGGCTGCAGCAGGTGCTCCCGCAGGTAGTACTTGATCGTCGCGGCCGGGACGCCGGTCCGCTCCGACAGCTCGCCGATGCGCATACGAGGGAGTCTATGACGGAATGCGGGCGCGCGTTACCGTTGAGCCACGGCTGGAACCCCGGCCTGGACCACCCTGCCCGGAAAGGCGACCGTCGATGACGGACCCCTCCCGCCGCGCCGCCGGCGCCGACGCGCTCGGCGTTCTGCACCTCCGGCGGCGGTACCGCGACCGGCCCGCACCCGCGGGTCCGTCCACTCGCTCCACCGGCTCCGGACGGCCGCGCCGGGACCGGCCCGCGCCCCCCGCGCCGTCCGGCGCTCGCTACGCTCGCCTTCCCCGAACCCGAACGGCTGCGCCATGCTGAATGACCTTCGTACGGCCCTCCTGGCCGAGCTCCGCGAGATCGCCGCGCAGCCCGTGCCGGCGTTCGATCCGGCGCTCGCCGACGACTTCGCCGCGACCGGCCGCCGGCTGCCGTACGAGACCCAGTACTTCGCGCGCCGCCGCCACCTCGCCGCGCTCGCCATCACCGGCGAGGCGGCCGCGCTGTCCTCGCTCGTCAAGGACGTCTGCCAGGAGCGCTCCTGGGCGCTGCCCGCCCACTGGGGCGCGGACTTCGACCCGCGCACCTGCGTGGACCTCTTCGCGTGCGAGACCGCCCAGACCCTGGCCGAGATCCTGCGCCTGCGCGAGGACGTCGAAGGCGCCGAGGAGGTCGAGGCCGAGATCCGCGAGCGCGTCCTCGACCCGTTCTTCGAGTCCGAGTTCCCGTTCTGGTGGGAGCTGCGGATCTCCAACTGGACCGCGGTGTGCGCGGGCGCGGCCGGGATGGCCGCGCTGGCGCTCGGCTACGACACGGACGTGATCCGCGGCCGGGTGCTGCCGGCGCTGCAGAGCTACCTGTTCTCGTTCGGGCCGGACGGCGGCTGCGTCGAAGGCGTCTACTACTGGATCTACGGGTTCGGGTACTTCACGTACTTCGCTGAGGCGTGGCGGGAGGCGACCGGCGAGGACCTCCTCGAAGGCAACGAGGCGATCGCGGCGTTCCCGGCCCGCGCCCAGCTCTACCCGGGCTCGTTCGCGACGTTCGGCGACACCGACGGCGACCCGTTCCTGCCGGCCGGGCTGCTGACCCGCCTCCACGACCGGCTCGGCGTCGAGCTGCCCGCGGCCTCGCGGCCGCAGCGGTTCGCCGAGGACGAGTGCGCGCGCTGGGCGCCGCTCACCCGCACCCTCGAGTGGGGCCGGCCGCTGCCCGAGGCGATCGCGCCGGGCCGGACGCTCCTGCCGGAGGTCGGCTGGTTCGTGGAGCGCCGCCGGATCGGCCGGCGCATGTGGGCGCTCGCCGTCAAGGGCGGGTACAACGAGGAGCCCCACAACCACCTCGACCTCGGGTCGTTCATCATCGCGGTGGACGGCGAGCAGCTCCTGTGCGACGCCGGGGCGGGGGAGTACACCGCCGCGTACTTCGGCGACGAGCGGTACGAGCAGGTCCACCCGTCCGCGGCCTGGCATTCGGTGCCGACTGTGGAGGGCGCGGCGCAGCAGCCCGGCGAGGACTCGCGCGCCGAACTCGTCGACGGCCCCGAAGGGGTCGAGGTGTACGTGGACGCCTACGGCGACGGCGCGCTCATCCGCAAGTTCGCGTGGACCGACGACGGGATCGCCTTGGGCGACTACGGCCCGGAGCTCACCGAGTCGTTCGTCAGCCGGATCCGGCCCGAGCTCGAAGGCGACCGGGCGGTGTGGACCGGTGAGCGCGGGACGCTCATCCTGCACGGCGTCAACCCGGAGGACGCGGTCGTCGACTCGGTCGACACGGCCGACCACCGCGGCGTCCACGACCGGCTATGGGCGCTCCGCTTCGGCCTCCCCGCGGAGGCCCCCGCCCTCCGGTTCGAGCTCCTGTAGGCGCTCGGCGTCCATGGCTTCGAGCCGCTCGAGGAGCCCGTCGGCCTTGAGGCGTCGCCGGGCGGCAGCGATCGCCTCGCTGGTGTGCTCGAACAGGCGCCCCTGCTGCCACAGCGGCTCGAGGATGCCGAGGGCTTCAAGGGGCTTGGCGTGCACCGGTTCGAGGCCGGAGAGGTAGACCGCGATGCCGCGGTGCTCCAGGCGCCGGATGGCGTCGGCGAGGACCGTCGCCCCCGATGCGTCCATGGTGGACACCCGGCTCATGCGCAGGACCACCACGCGCACGTCCGCGACGTCGAGGAGCTGGAGCAGGAACCGGTGCGCCGCGGCGAAGAACAGCGGGCCCTCGAGGCGGTAGGCCACGATGTGCTCGTGCAGGAGCGCGGCCTCCTCGTCGTGGTGGTCGCCGGTCTCTATGGGCTCCTGCTCGACCGACACCGACCGGGAGATCTTCCCCAGGGCGAGGAGCCCGGCGAGCGCGATCCCGACCGCCACCGCCCACACCAGGTTGAGCAGCACGGTCGCGGTGAGCGTCAGCCACATGACGGCCGCGTCGGCGCGGGTCGAGCGCGCGAGCGCGAGCATCGAGCCGACCTCGATCATGCGGATCGAGGTCGCGATGAGGACGCCCGCGAGCGCCGCGAGCGGCACGTGCGCGACCAGCGGCGCGAGCGCGAGCATCATGAGCGCCAGCACGAGCGCGTGCGTGAGCGAGGCGAGCCGCCCGGCCGCCCCGGACCGGACGTTCACGGCGGTGCGCGCGAGCGCCCCGGAGGACGGCATGCCGCCGAAGAACGGCGTCACCAGGTTCGCGACGCCCTGGCCGAGGAGTTCCCGGTCGGGGTTGTGGTGCTGGTCGACGGTCATGTTGTCGGCGACGGTGGCCGACAGGAGCGACTCGAGCGCGCACAGGGCGCAGATCGCGATCGCGGCTGCCACGAGTTCGGGTGCCTCCGAGGCGAAGTCGAGGAAACCGGCCTCGGGCGCGGGGATGGTGCGCGGCAGCGATCCGATGACCGCGACGTCGAGGCCGGCGAACCAGGCGACCGCGGTGGCGGCGATGACCGCGAGGAGCGGCGTGGGGATCTGCGAGTGCAGCCGCGAGCCGAGGAGGATCGCCGCGACCACGCCGACCGCGACCGCGACCGGCGCCCAGTCCGGGGCCGCCGCGAACGTGCGCACCGATTCCCAAGCGCCCGTGAGCAGGTGCGCGTTCTGCGTCGGGAGCCCGAGCGCGGGAGGGAGCTGCTGGATCGCGATGACGATGCCGACGCCGGCGGTGAACCCTTCGACCACGGGGACGGGGACGTACCGCGCGTACCGGCCCGCGCCGGTGAACGCGAGCGCGACGAGCATGACCCCGGCCATGATCCCCACGAGCATCACGCCGGTGTGCGAATGGGTGGCCGCGAGCGGCACCAGGACCACGGCCATGGTCCCGGTGGGGCCGGTGACCTGGAGGTTCGAGCCGCCGAGGATCGCGGCGAGGGCCCCGGCGATGATGGAGGTGATGAGTCCGGCGAACGCCCCGAGGCCCGAGGCGATCCCGAACCCCAGCGCCAGCGGCAGGGCGACGACCGCGACGGTGAGCCCGGCGAGGAGGTCGGTGTGCCAGTGGCGGCGGACGTGCGCGAAATCGGACCGCTCGGGAAACAGCTGTCGGAATCGTCGACGTTTCGTGGCAGTTGTCTCTCGCATCGTGGTCATGAGCGTATTGTCCCGTCCGGTGGTCCGCGAGCGGGCCTCCAACGCGCCGGGCGGCGGCCCGGTTCGCTTGCTGCCGTAGGATCGCCAGCGTGCGTGCGAGAGGTCTGGAGGCGGCGGTCCGCATCGGCGGCGCGGTCGTCGTGACGGCCGCGGCGCTCCTCGCCGCCCTGATCGAATCGTTCCTGGTGCCCGCCTATTGGGACGGCATCGCCGTGCCGCTCGCCGGCGCGCTCGCGTTCACCGGGAACTGGGCCCTCGCCGCGCTCGCCGTGTGGTGGACCGGCAGCCGGTGGGGCGCGCTGCTCACCGCGGTCGCCTGGTTCGGCGTGGTCCTGACCGCCTCGATGCCGACCTCGTCCGGCTCGCTGGTGATCACCAGCGGCTTCAACGGCTACGCGCTGCTCCTGGCCGGTACCGCCGGGATCGCCGTCGCCCTGTGGCGGTATTTTCGTCCCAGACCGCAGCAAGCCCCCTCTGCCCCGAAGGAGTCCCGACCGTGACCCTCCTCAGCCGCCTCCTGATGCCGCACTGGCCGTCGATCTACGGCTTCGCGCTGGGCCTGATCGCCGCGAACCTCGGCGGCCGGATCGCCTCGAACGTGTGGGGCGAGGGCACCGCGGTCGGCGACCTCGTGGGCGTGTACACGTTCGGCGCGATGGCCGCCGTCGCGATCGCCGCCGGGATCTGGTGGGGCGTGCGCCGCCGCCGCCAGGAGATCACCGGCGAGCTGCTCACCATCTTCGTGATCGCGACCCTGTTCGCGGTCCTGGTGAACCCGCTCATCGCGCGCGTCGACTACCCGAACCTCAACGGGATCTTCTCCCAGGTCCCGATCTACTTCGCGCTGCTGGCCGTGTCGGGCTGGGTGGGCTACCTGATCGTGATGGCCCTCGGCGTCGACCGGTACGGCCGCGAGCTGAAGGCCACGCAGATCGCCTTCGAGCTCAAGGCCAACCCGAAGAAGGCCGCAGCCCTCAAGTCCTGACCCGGTAGCAGTACCGGTACCGCTCGGCGTACCCGAGCCGCCCGTACATCGCGACGGCCGGCGCGTTGACGGCCTCCACCTGGAGGGCGGCGCGCGCCGCCCCGTTCGCGGCGCCCCACGCCTCCAGTGCCGCGAGGATCGCCGACGCGAGCCCCTGCCGGCGCAGCCGCAGATCGGTCGCGACGTTGGTGACGGCCATGAGGTCCCCGGCGATCGCGCCGCGGCCGCGCGCGACGAGCTCGCCGCCGCGCCGGATCTCCGCGTACGCCCGGCCGGGCCCCGAACCGCAGACCCGCTCGGCGATCTCGGGCGCCCCGCGCCCGGTCTGCTCCAGGAACGCCGCGCTCGGCGCGTCCGACAGGACCACCCTGCCCGCGAGCCCGGCAGCACCGGCCGCGGCGGCGCCGTTCCCGGCAGTGCCCTCCTCGGCGGTGCCTTCTGCGGCGGCGCCCCTTTCGGCCGCGTGCTCCTCGACCGTGCCTTCTCCGAACGTGCCTCCTCCGACCGTGCCTCCTACGACCCTGCCTTCTCCGACCGCGCTGTTCCCGCTCTCGCCGGGCTCGACCGCGCCGGCTCCGATCACGTTGAGCGCCTTGGTCATCACCGAGGTCTCCAGCTCGGCCTCCCAGCCGCGGGCGGCGAGTTCGTCGTCGAGGCGGCGCGTGACGGGTCCGGCCATCGAGAACTTCGCGGGGAGCCCGCGGGCGGCGTACCAGGCTTCGACGGCGGCGACGGCCGCGTCCGTGCCGCCTTCGGGCGCGGTGAGCGCCAGGACCGAGTTGGCGCGGTTGGTGAACCCTCCCGCGGCGCGCAGCAGCCAGCCGCCGAGCGGCTCGGTCTCGATCGCCGGCCAGGTGTCGCTGAGGAGCCGCTCGGTCGCGATGATCTCGGAGAACGGGGTCGGCTTCGGCGGGATCACGCGCGCCGCCACCACTGTGTCGGGCGACACCGTGACCTCCGTCCCCGCGGCGGTCAGCACCCGCCACTCGGGCCCGGCCGCGACGAGTTCCCCGGTGATGTCCGTGAATCGGCGGCCCGGCGCGGGGTCGGCCAGCCTGATGCGGACCGCCACCCGGCGTCCGACGTGTTCCGGTCCCAACATCTGGGGGCACCCCTATCCTTCGGGCCTGCGTGCCGAAATAAGCTTTAGGCTCATCACAGCGCAGTCCGCCCGACCGCGCACCGTAGGAAGGACGACTCGTGACTTACGTTATCGCCGAGCCGTGTGTGGACCTGCTCGACAAGGCGTGCATCGAAGAATGCCCGGTCGACTGCATCTACGAAGGCAACCGCAAGCTCTACATCCACCCTGACGAGTGCGTCGACTGCGGTGCATGCGAGCCGGTGTGCCCGGTCGAGGCGATCTTCTACGAGGACGACGTCCCCGAGGAGTGGGCTCCGTACACCAAGGCAGACGTCGACTTCTTCGAGGACCTCGGCAGCCCCGGCGGCGCCTCGAAGGTCGGCAAGATCGACAGCGACGTCCCGTTCGTGGCCGCGCTGCCCAAGAAAGAGGAGTAGCGCGATGGCGCTGCGCCGCCTCCACAGCGCCTCCCCGGCCCGGCGGCTGCCGCGCTTCCCCTGGGACCGCATGGCCCCGTACCAGGAGCGCGCCGCCGCGCACCCCGACGGCCTGGTCGACCTCACCGTCGGCGCCCCGGTCGACGAGGTGCCGGCGGCGATCCGACAGGCCCTCGCCGACGCCGCGGCGCGCCCCGGCTACCCGACGGTCGCCGGCCCGCCCGAGCTCGCCGCCGCGATGCGCTCCTGGCTCCACCGGCACACCGGGGTCGCCCTGGACGTCGCGGTCCTGCCCACGGTCGGCTCCAAGGAGCTGGTCGCGAACCTCCCGTTCCAGCTCGGCATCGGCCCCGGCGAGTCCGTGGCCTACCCCGAGATCGCCTACCCCACGTACGAGATCGGCGCGATCCTCGCCAAGGCCGAGCCCGTCCCGGTCGCCGACCCGCGCGACGCGGCGGGCTCGCGCCTGCGCCTGGCGTGGATCAACTACCCGACGAACCCGACCGGCGAGACCGCCTCGGTCGAGCACCTGCGCGACCTGGTCCGCTGGGCCCGCGAGAGCGGCGTGGTCCTCGCGAGCGACGAGTGCTACCTGACGCTCGGCTGGGACGAGGAGCGCCCGCCCGTGTCGGTCCTCGACCCGCGCGTGAACGACGGCGACCTCACCGGCCTGCTCGCCGCGCACTCGCTGTCGAAGCGCTCGAACCTGGCCGGGTACCGGTCCGCGTTCCTCGCCGGGGACCCGGCCCTCATCGCCGACCTGCTGGAGATCCGCCGCCACGCGGGCTTCATGGTCCCGTGGGCCGTCCAGAAGGCCACGATCGCGGCCCTGCACGACGAGGAGCACGCGATCGAGCAGCGCGCCCGCTACGGCCGCCGCCGCGAGGTCCTGCGGGCCGCCGTCGAATCCGCCGGGTTCCGCATCGACCACTCGACCGCCGGCCTCTACCTGTGGGCGACCCGCGGCGAGGACTGCTGGGACACCGTCTCCTGGCTCGCCGACCGCGGCATCCTCGCCGCCGCCGGAGAGTTCTACGGCGCCAAGGGGAACCGCCACGTGCGGCTGTCCCTGACCGCCACCGACGAGGCCGTCGCGGCGGCCGCGCAGCGGCTCAAGTAGCACCGGCGCGCACTCGGAACGAGCATGCGAAAGGGCCCGCGGCCGGATGCCGCGGGCCCTTCATCCTTGCGCCCGTCAGTCCTTCGGGGGCGCAGGAGCACCACCGGGCGGCGGGGGAGCCGAGCCGGTCACCGTTGCGAGGATGTCCTTGCAGGTCTGCGCCAGGGTCCCGATGTCCGGCACGGTCGGCGCGGGCGCCGGGGCCTGCTCGGCGGCCGGGGCGGGCGCCGGGGCCGGGGCCTTCGCGTCGAGCGCCGCCTGCAGGTCCTTCAGGCAGGTGGCGAGGTCGGTGAGCGCCGTCGGGTCCGGTGCCCCCGGCACCGGCGGTACGCCGCCGGGCGGCGGCGGCAGCTGCTCGCTGCTGACGGTCGCGGCGGAGGCCGTGTCGGCGGTTTCGGCCGCTCCGACCGCCGGTGCGGCGGCGAGGAGGGCGAACGGTACGGCGGCCCCGATGAGGACCGCGCGCCAGGTGTTCCTTCGTACTCCGTTGGACGTGGACTGTTCCATGAGGATTGCTCCTTGGTTGTCGGCACCCCCGGCTCAGGTGCGGTCCTGCCTTCGAAGGCCGCCAATGAAGTCGACCCGACCGCCCGTCGGCACCAGGGTGCCTAACTTTCCGTAGGACTTTAAGTACTCTTCGTGATCTTCGCGTCACTTCGGAGGAATCCGCAGGGCAGATACCGCCATCCTCGCCGACGCGCCCCTCCTGAGCAGCGCGATCGCATCCGAAACCATCCGTCCGAAATCCGACGGTCGCCGCGGAACCCGCTGGCGGGCGTCGTACCCTTCGGCCACACTGGTCAGGTGACTGACTCGCTGCTCATCGGACGCGACCACCCCGCCTCCGCCCTGCGCGCGGCCGTCGACCGGACCGCGACCAGCCACGGCGGCCTCGTCCTCGTCGTCGGCGAGGCCGGCATCGGCAAGACCGCCCTCGTCACCGACGCCGCGGCCCGCCGCCGCGACGACCTGCTCGTCGCCTTCGCGACCTCCTGGGAGTCCGAGGCCGTCCCCGACAACTGGCTCTGGCTCCAAGTGCTCCGGTCCCTGCGCGGCCGCCTCGGCGAGGAGACCTGGCGGTCCCTGCGCCCCGCGCCCGCCGTCGACGCGCTCCTCGGATCGGGCGACGCCGGCATCCCGAACCAGTTCGAGCTCTTCGACGGCGTCACCCAGCTCCTCATCGCCGCCTCGCAGCACACGCCGCTGGTCATCGTCCTCGACGACCTCCACTTCGCCGACGCCGGGAGCCTCGAACTGCTCAAATTCGCCTGCCAGCACACCTGGTTCGAGCGGATCCTCTTCATCGGCACCTACCGCGACTCCGAGGTCGACCCCGGGCACCGCCTCCGCGCCCGGATGCTCCAGCTCGTCAGCAAGGCCACCATGATCACCCTCGACGGCCTCGACGAGCACGGCGTCGCCGACCTGCTCAAGGCCACCGTCGGCGCCGCCCCCGACGAGCCCACGGTCGCCGAGATCACCCGCCGCACCGGCGGCAACCCGTTCTTCGTCGAGCAGACCGCGCAGCTCTGGGCCTCCGGCCAGCCCGTCGACGCCACCACCGCCGGCATGCGCGACGCCCTGCGCCGCCGCATCGACCAGCTCCCGCCGCCGCTCGTGCGCATGCTCACCCTCGCCTCCGTCGGCGGCCGCGAATTCCACGCCGGCGTCATGGCCCAGGCGTCCGGATTCGACATCTGCGACATCGAGTCGGCGCTCGACGCCGCCTGCCAGACCCGCCTCATCCGCCGCGAACGCGACCGGTACGTCTTCGTCCACGACCTCGTGCGCGAGACCCTCTACCACTCGATGAGCGACGCCGAGACCGCCCACCACCACGGCTGCATCGTCCGCGCCCTCGCCGCCGACGAATCCCTCCAGAAGACCATGCTCACCACCGAGATCGCCCACCACGCCTGGCTCGCCGGCGACGACCTCGACCCCGAGACCGCCGTCGAGTTCCTCGTCCGCGCCGGCGCCGAGTCCAACGTCTGCATGAGCGCCGGCGGCGCCGAGAAGCACTACCGCCGCGCCCTCGAGCGCTGCACCCCCGACATGGTCCGCCGCCGCGTCCTCATCCGCCTCGAACTCGCCGGCGCGATCCGCTGGCTCCAACGCGAGGACGAAGCCCGCCGCCACTACGACCAGGCCCTCTGCGAAGCCGAGGACTCCGGCGACCCGATGCTCCTCACCCGCGCCGCCATGGAGGTCCCGCAAGACGAGCGCCTCGACGACCTCGAACGCGTCAAGGCCCTCGCCTACGAGCGGCTCACCGGCGAGGCCCCCGACCCCGCGCTCGGCCACGAGGCACTCACCCGGCAGCTCCTCTACCGCTACATGATCGCCGCCCGCGAGTCCGGCTCCGACGAGGACATCTCGTTCGGCCTGTGGGCCACCCACGCCTCCAACTGGGGCCCCGGCACCGCCGCCCAGCGCCAGGAGATCGTCGAGGAGCTCGCCGAGATCACCCGCCGCACCGGCGACGAGGAGATGCGGCTCATGTCGTCCTCGCTCCGCTGGGTCGTGCTCCTCGAGCAGGGCGACCCGGCGTTCCTGCCGCAGCTCGCCGAGTTCCGCGCGCTCGCCGAGAACAGCGACTCCGAGCGCTGGCGCGGCGGCGTCCACATCGACCAGGCCATCATCGACATGGTCCAGGGCCGCTTCGACGCCGCCGAGTCCCACCTCGACCACGCGCTCACCGGCTCCGACCAGGAACGCGCCTACGGCGACATCCTCACCCACATCAAATGGGAGCTCCAGCTCGCGCGCGGCGAGGTCCCCGACCCCGTCCCCGAGACGTGGCGCTCGACGTTCGGGAACTGGCACGCCGACCTGCTCTCGGGGATCACCGCCGTCCGGCGCGGCGACCTCGCCGCGGCCCGCCGCGTCAAGGCCCGCCTCGACGCCGGCACCGACCTGTACGGCTCCTGGGAGTCGCTGCGGCTGCGCTTCGAATCCGAACTCGCGATCGCCGACGGCGACACCGACCTCGCCCGCGACCTCTACGACCGGCTCGCCCCCTACGAAGGTGAATGGCTGGTCGCCATGTGGGGCACCAGCGTCAGCGGCCCCGTCAGCCACTGGCTCGGGTCGCTCGCCGCCGCGCTCGGCGACCGCGACCGCGCTGGCGCGCACTTCGCCTCCGCCGCCGCGCAGGCCGACCGGCTCGGCGCGGCCCCCTGGTCCGACCTCGCCCGCGCCGCGCTCGCCTGCCTCGACGCCCCGCCCGCCCCCGCCCCCGAATCCGGCGACGTGTTCCGCCGCGAGGGCCCCACCTGGACCCTCGCGTACGCCGGGACCGTCCTGCACCTGCCGCACGCGAAGGGCCTCGCCGACCTCCACGAGCTGCTGTCGCACCCGGGGGAGGAGATCGCCGCGACCGACCTCCTCGACCCGTCCGAAGCGGTCGCCGCCGACGCCCGCCTCGGCGGGGACGACCTCCTCGACGCCGAGTCGCGCGCCCGCTTCCGCGAGCACCTGGAGACCCTCGACGAGCAGATCGACACGGCCGCCGCCGTCGGCGACGACGCCCGCGCCGCCGCCCTCGACGACGAGCGCCGGGCCCTCATCGAGCACCTGAAGACCGCCACCGGGCTCGGCGGCCGCGCCCGGCGCCTCGGCGACAACCACGAGCGGGCCCGCAAGACCGTCACCAACCGGATCCGCAACACGCTCAGGAAGATCGAGGACGGCCACCCCGCCCTCGGCGCGCACCTGCGGGCCGCCGTCGCCACCGGCTCCGCCTGCGCCTACCGCCCCGGCCCCGACGCTCCGAAATGGACGCTTTAGTGAATCCCCGCAGCGCAGTGAGGCCGGGCGGGCCGCCGCCCGCCCGGCCCCGCCGGGTGTTGCAATGAGGTCTACTTGCGGTTGTAGGCCCTGATCGTCAGGAACCCGAACACCGCGATGAACCCGCCCGACCAGATGAGCGTCGTCAGCACCGAGCCGGAGTCGACGTTCCCGTCGAACAGGCCCCGCACCCCGTCCACGAGCTGGCTGATCGGCGTGTTCTTCACGACCGGCTGGAGCCAGCCGGGCATCGTCGACGGGTCGACCATGATGTTCGACAGGAACGTCAGCGGGAACATGATCGACATCGAGATCGACATGACGGTCTTCTCCGACCGCGTGATCAGGCCTAGCCAGGTCCACAGCCACGAGAACGAGAAGCAGAACACCAGCAGCAGCGCCACGCCCAGGAGCACGCCGGCCGCGCCGCCCTCGGGCCGGTAGCCCATGATCATCCCGGTGCCGAACATGATCGCCCCGGCCGCCGCGTACCGGAACAGGTCCGCCAGCAGGTACCCGACCATCGGCGCGGCCCGCCAGATCGGCAGCGTCCGGAACCGGTCCGACACGCCCTTGTTGATGTCAATGTTCACGCTCATGCCGGTGTACATCGTCGTCATCACGATGCTCATCACCATGATGCCCGGCAGCAGGAACTGCAGGTAGTCAACCGTGCCGCCGGCGATCGCGCCGCCGAACAGGTACGTGAACATCAGCAGCATCATGATCGGGAACAGCAGGATGTCGAACAGCTGCTCGGGCACGTGCTTGATCTTCAGCATCGAACGCCAGGCGAACACCTGCGCCGACGTGAACGCGCTCGGCGCGGCCGGGCGCTCGCCCGTCGCCAGGAGCCGGCGCAGGTGCTCCTTCTCGACCGGTGCCGGAGCATCGGCATCGGACTTGGTGTCGGTCTGCGTAACGGTCATTGCGGTAGTCCTTCCTTGAAGTCCGTGCGTCGCTCAGGCTTGGACGCGGTTGGTGAGGGCCAGGAACACCTCGTCCAGGCTCGGCTGGCCCAGCGAGAAGTCGTCGACGAGGATCCCGGCGCGGGCCAGCTCCCCGAGGGCCTGCGAGCCCTGCGCGGCGGTGTCCTCGCCGGGCGCGAGCCGCGCCGTGACCGACACCGGGTCGTCGTCGAGCTCCACGTCCGCGCCGAGCGCGCCCGCGAGCACCGCCTGCGCGTGGTCGCGCTGGTCCGCGTGGTGCAGCCGGACCCGGATCGAGCCCGCGCCCACCGACGACTTGAGCTGCCCCGGCGTGCCCTCGGCGATGACCCTGCCGGTGTCGATGACCGCGATGCGGCTCGCGAGCTGGTCGGCCTCCTCGAGGTACTGCGTCGTCAGCAGCACCGTGGTGCCCTCGGCGACGATCGTGCGGACGACCTCCCACACCTGGTTCCGGCTCCGCGGGTCCAGGCCCGTGGTCGGCTCGTCCAGGAACAGGAGCTTCGGCGTCACGATGATCGACGCGGCGATGTCCAGGCGCCGGCGCATACCGCCGGAGTACGCCTTCACCTGCTTGCCGGCCGCGTGCGACAGGCCGAACGCCTCCAGCAGGTCCGCGGCGCGCTCCCGCGCGGCCGGCTTCGCGTAGCCGTACAGGCGCGACAGCAGGATCAGGTTCTCGACGCCGGTCAGGTCCTCGTCCAGCGACGCGTACTGCCCGGTGAGGCTCACCTGGGACCGCACGGCGGCGGCGTCGGCGATCAGGTCGCGGCCGAACACGGTCGCGCTCCCGGCGTCCGGACGCAGCAGGGTGGCCAGCATCCGGACCGTGGTGGTCTTGCCGGCCCCGTTCGGGCCGAGCACGCCGTACACCGTGCCGGCCGGGACCTCCAGGTCCACGCCGTCGACGGCCTTGACGTCCTTGAAGTGCTTGACGAGCCCTTCGGCTCGGATCGCGAGGTCGCGCTGCGACATGTCCGCCTCCTGGGTGATTCGCTCAGTTGCTCTCACCCAGGAGGCGCTACACGCCCCGCCAGAAACCGCGAGGCCCCGCTACATCGCGTGTAGCGGGGCCTCGCCGATGCGTCGCAGCGGTCAGTCGCGCAGGTGCTTCGGGCGCACGACCAGCCAGAACAGCAGCGCCGCCGTGCCGGAGCCGATCGCGATCATCGCCGCCGTGGTGTTCCACGCACCCGGCAGCTGCAGTTCGTAGAAGCGCGCGAACGGCGGCACCGCCAGCACCAGGAGGAACGCCCCGGCGCAGCCGCCGACCAGCAGGCCCTTCCACCACACGTACGGCCGCGCCGTGAGCGCCAGCGCCACCAGCGCGAGTACGAACAGCGTGATCGCCGCGGTCGTCTGCGGCAGGTCCGAGTCGTAGCCGTCGTGCGCGAGCGCCGCCAGGTACACCGCGAACGTCGGGACCGCGCAGCAGATCCCGGCCGGGATCGCGAACTTCAGGACCCGCCGCACGAAGTTCGGCTTCGCCTTCTCGAACGTCGGCGCGAGCGCGAGGAAGAACGCCGGCAGGCCGATCGTGAACAGGTTGATGAGCGACTGGTGGATCGGCAGGAACGGGTACGGCAGCGGCTCGCCGCCGGCGATCCACGCGACCGTCGCCCCGACGGCGATGAACAGCGCCAAGGAGATCGCGTACACGGTCTTGGTCAGGAACAGGTTCGAGACCCGCCCGATGTTGCCGAGCACCCGGCGGCCCTCGTCCACCACGTGCGGCAGGGTCGCGAACTCGTCGTCCAGGAGCACGACCTGCGCGACCGACCGCGCCGCGGCCGAACCGGACCCCATCGCGATGCCGAGGTCGGCGTCCTTGAGCGCGAGCACGTCGTTCACGCCGTCGCCGGTCATCGCGACGGTGTGCCCGCGCGACTGGAGGGCCTTGACGAACGCCTGCTTCTGGTGCGGTTGGACGCGCCCGAAGATCGTGGAGCGCTCGAGCAGGTCCGCGAGCTCCTCGGGGTCCTCGGGGAGGCGCCGCGCGTCCACGGTGTCCGCGGCGCCCTCGACGCCGAGCTGCGCGGCGACCGCGCCGACGGCCGCGGGGGAGTCCCCGGAGATGATCTTGACGGCGACGCCCTGCTCCTTGAAGTAGGCGAGGGTCGCGGCCGCGGTCGAGCGCAGGCGCTGGCGCAGGACGACGAGCGCCTGGGCCTTCACGCCGGCGACCCCGCCGGTGGTGGAGGCGGTCTCGGCGGTGACGAGCGCGAGGACCCGCAGTCCCTGGGCGGCGAGGACGTCGGCTTCGAGCGCGACGGGGTCGTCGTGGTCGAGCAGGACGTCGGGCGCGCCGAGGAGCCAGGTGCCCTTGTCGGTGAAGCGGGTGCCGGACCACTTGCGGGCCGAGGAGAACGGCATGACGTCGATGACGCGCCACTTCGGGTCCTCGACCTGCTGCTCGCGCAGGTGCTCGGCGACGGCCTGCATGGTCGGGTTGGGGCTGTCGTCGGCGGCGGCGAGCGCGGCGAGCGCTTCGTGGACGCCCTCGCCGTCGGTGCCGTCGATGGGCCGGATCTCGTCGACGTCCATGCCGCCCTCGGTGAGCGTCCCGGTCTTGTCCAGGCACAGCACGTCGGTGCGGGCGAGGCCCTCGATCGCGGGCAGCTCCTGCACGAGGCACTTGCGGGCGCCGAGGCGGATGACGCCGACGGCGAACGCGACCGAGGTCAGCAGCACGAGTCCTTCGGGGATCATCGGCACGATCCCGGCGACGGTGCGGACGATGATCTGGCGCCAGTTGGCGGCGTCGGCGAG
This sequence comes from Glycomyces albidus, assembly GCF_009451885.1. Lineage (GTDB taxonomy): Bacteria > Actinomycetota > Actinomycetes > Mycobacteriales > Micromonosporaceae > Glycomyces > Glycomyces albidus. Next base: position 5,347 of record NZ_WIAO01000006.1, on the reverse strand, counting down.
CTGGCTGATGATGAGCAGCAGCGCGATCGGCACGATCAGCCAGTTGATGAGCTTGATGAAGCGGTTGATGCCCTCGCGCAGCTCGGAGCGGGCCAGCGTGAACTTGCTGGCCTCCTCGACGAGCTTGGCGGCGTAGGAGTCGGCGCCGATCTGCTCGGCCCGGTACAGGCCGGTGCCGGCCACCGCGAACGACCCGGAGCGGACCTCGTCGCCGGGCGCCTTCGCGACCGGGTCGGCCTCGCCGGTGAGCAGCGACTCGTCGATCTCGAGGTTGCGGGATTCGACCACGGGCCCGTCGACGACGATCCGGTCGCCCGGTTCGATGTAGACGAGGTCGTCGCGGACGATCCGGTTCGGCTCGATCTCGTGGATCTCGCCGTCGCGCAGGACCTTCGCGTTCGACTGGTTCATCAGCGAGAGCTTGTCGAGCGTGCGCTTGGCGCGCAGCTCCTGGATCGTGCCGATGGCGATGTTGGCGATGATGACGCCGGCGAACAGCCCCTGCTTCAGGCCCTCGAGGAGGCCGTCCTCCAGGGCCGTGAAGCCGATGGCGATCGCGGCCAGCACGCCGATGACCGCGTTGAGCGGGGTGAAGAAGTTCGCGCGCAGGATCGCCGAGAGCGGCCGGCTCGTGTGGCGCTTCGCCTCGTTGACGGCTCCGGACTCGACGCGCTCGGCGACCTCGGCGGCCGTCAGGCCGCGGTCGCCCGCCAGCATGGGTGTTGTCACCTCGACAGCTTATGCGACTCGCGCCGTCCTCCAGCACCGCCGAACGACCGAGACGCCGGATTCGCTCCTCCTCCGAACGGCGGAGGCGACCGGGCCCCCATGCGGCCGCATCCGATTGCGGCCGGGACGGGCCCGGTCCGTAGAATCCCTGATTATGGCCAATGTACTCACACCGCAGGGCGAGGACTTCCCTCGCTGGTACCAGGACGTCATCGCCAAGGCCCAGCTGGCCGAGAACGGCCCGGCGAAGGGCCAGCAGGTGATCCGACCGTCCGGGTTCGCGCTGTGGGAGCGGATGGTCGCCGAGCTCGACGACCGCATCAAGGAGACCGGGACCGAGAACGCGTCCTTCCCCCTCCTGATCCCCGAGTCGTACTTCCAGCGGGAGGCGAACCACGTCGAGGGCTTCGCCCCCGAGCTGTGGATGGTCACGCACGGCGGCGGCAAGGAGCTCGAGGAGAAGCTCGCGGTCCGCCCCACCTCGGAGACCGTCATCGGCGAGTACATGGCGAAGTGGGTCAACTCGTACCGCGACCTGCCGCTGCTGCTCAACCAGTGGTGCAACGTCATGCGCTACGAGCTGCGCACCCGCCTGTTCCTGCGCTCCTCGGAGTTCCTGTGGCAGGAGGGCCACACGGTCCACGAGAGCTACGAGGACGCGCACGCGTTCACGCTGCGGATCCTCCACGACGTGTACGCCGACTTCATCGAGAACGTGCTGGCGCTGCCGGTGCTGCGCGGGATCAAGACCGAGGCCGAGCGCTTCGCCGGGGCCCTGAACACGTTCGCGGTCGAGTCGCTCATGCGCGACGGCAAGGCCCTCCAGATGGGCACCTCGCACGAGCTGGGCCAGAACTTCGCGAAGGCGTTCGACATCCAGTTCCAGGGCAAGGACGGCAAGCAGGCGCACGGCTGGACCACCTCGTGGGGCGTCTCGACCCGCATGGTCGGCGGCCTCATCATGGGCCACGGCGACGACGCGGGCCTGCGCGTCCCGCCGAACCTCGCGCCCGTCCAGGTCTGCGTCATGGTCGTCAAGGACACCGACGAGGTCCAGTCCGCGGCGAAGAAGGTCTACGACGAGCTCAAGGGCGACGGCCTGCGCGTGAGGCTCGACCACCGCGGCGACGTGGCCTTCGGCCGCCGCGCCGTGGACGCCGAGCTCAAGGGCTACCCGGTCCGCATCGAGATCGGGCCCCGGGACCTCAAGAACGGCGAGGCGACCGTGGTCTCGCGCGTCGAGGGCACGAAGCAGACGATCCCGCTCGGGATGCTCGCCGAGGCCGTCGCGGCCGCGCTCCAGGGCGCCCAGGAGCAGCTGTGGAACGAGGCCCTGGAGTTCCGGGAGTCGCACACCGCCGACGTGTCCACTGTCGAGGACGCCGTCGAGGCCGCCCAGACCGGTTACGCCCGCCTTCCGTGGGACGCGTGCGGCGTCGAAGGGGAGCGCAAGGCCGCCGAATCGGCCGTCACGGTCCGGGTCCTGCAGCGCGAGGACGGCTCGGTGCCGGACTCCCTGGATGAGTCCGGTCTCATCGCCTACCTGGCGCGGTCGTACTGATCCGCCCGTGCGCTAGACTCGGTCGCTGTACATGAGCTTTGGGACGGGTGCCCTCTCAACAACCGTGACGCAAAGCCAGGTTTCAGCGCCGACGAATCCGGAATCTCCACCTGGAACGCGTCTGCGCTAACGTGATCCTTATTACAGGAGTAACAAGAACGTGGCAGTGAAGATTCGCCTCACGCGAATGGGGAAGATCCGTACTCCCCAGTACCGCATCGTCATCGCCGACTCGCGCGTCAAGCGCGACGGCAAGGTCATTGAGAACGTCGGGATCTACCACCCGAAGGAGAACCCGTCCCGGATCGAGGTCAAGTCCGACCGCATCCAGCACTGGCTCTCCGTCGGCGCCCAGCCGACCGACCAGGTCAAGGCCATCCTCCGCAAGACCGGCGACTGGCAGCGCTTCAAGGGCCTGCCCGAGCCGGGACCGCTGAAGGTCGCCGAGCCGAAGACCGAGAAGGAGGCCCTCTACGTGGCCGCCCTCAAGGAATCCGGTATCGACCCGTCGAAGGCGTACGTCTCGGAGGAAGCCGCCCGGGCCGCCGACACGAAGCCCGCGGCGAAGTCGAAGAAGTCCGCCGAGAAGGCCGACGAATCCGCTAAGACTGAAGAGGTCAAGGCGGAGGCCGCCGAGGCGTCCGACGAAAAAGGGGAGTAGACCGTGCTGCGACCGGCGCTTGAACACCTTGTGAAAGGCATCGTCGATCATCCCGACGATGTCCGGGTCCGTCTGGTCGACTCGCGCCGCGGCAAGCGCCTGGAAGTCCGGGTCAACCCGGACGACCTGGGCACGGTGATCGGCCGCGGCGGCCGCACCGTCAACGCGCTGCGGCAGGTCATCGGCTCGATCGGCGGCCGCGGCATCCGCGTCGAGGTCGTCGATTCCTACTGAGTCCTCTGCAACAGCCCCGGGGTTCCGCCTCGGGGCTGTTGTGCTGTAACGAGAAGGGTTTACATGGCTGAGGTCGTGGTCGGCCGGATCGTGCGCCCCCACGGGCTGCGCGGCGAGGTCGTCGTCGAGGTCCGCACCGACGATCCGGAGGTCCGGTTCCGGCCGGGCGCCGAGTACGCCACCAGGAACGGCCCGATGAAGGCCGTCACGGTGCGCTGGCACCAGGGCCGGCCGATGGTGGGCTTCGAGGGCGTGCCCGGCCGCACCGAGGCCGAGGCGCTCCGCGGCGTCATCCTGTCGGTGGAGATCGACGAGGACGAGCTGGAGGCCGAGGACGACGAGTTCCACGACGCGCTCCTCATCGGACTGGCGGTCGTCGACCGCGAGGCCGGCGAGATCGGGACCGTCAGCCGCATCGACCACGGCGCCGCCTACGAGACGCTCGTGGTCAAGCGCAAGGGCCGGCTCCCGGCGCTCATCCCGTTCGTCGCCGACATGGTCGACGAGGTCGACCTGGAGGCGGAGACGATCAAGGTCGACCTGCCGCCGGGCCTGCTGGAGCTGGACCTGCCGTGAAGATCGACGTCGTCACCGTCTTCCCCGAGTACCTCGCCCCGCTCGACCTCTCGCTGATCGGGCGCGCCCGCCGGCGGGGCCTGCTCGACCTCACTGTGCACGACCTGCGCCGCTGGACGCACGACGTCCACCACTCGGTGGACGGCGCGCCCGCCGGCGGCGGCGCCGGGATGGTCATGAAGCCCCAGCCGTGGGGCGAGTGCCTCGACGAGCTGGTCTTCGACGCCGGCGAGGCCCGTCCGCACCTGCTCGTCACCAGCCCGGCCGGGCGGCCGTTCACGCAGGAGACGGCGCACGAGCTGGCGGCCGAGCCGTGGCTCATGTTCGCCTGCGGCCGCTACGAGGGCATCGACCAGCGGGTCGTCGACTACGCGGCCGAGCGCATGCCGGTCACCGAGGTCTCCATCGGCGACTACGTGCTCTTCGGCGGTGAGGTCGCGGTGCTCGCGATCACCGAGGCCGTCACGCGCCTGGTGCCCGGGGTGCTCGGCAACGCCGCCTCGCTCGACGACGAGTCGCACAACGCCGGGCTCCTCGAGGCCCCGTCCTACACGCGGCCCGCCGAGTGGCGCGGCCACGAGATCCCGCCGGTCCTCCTTTCAGGGGACCACGGCAAGGTCGAGCGGTGGCGGCGTGACCAGGCACTCCTTCGCACCGCGACGGCCCGCCCGGATTTGCTGGAACGGCTCGACCCGGGTAGCCTCGACAAACGTGACCGGCTCCTCCTCGAAGGGGCCGGGCTCGCCGTGCCCGGGCAGGGTGTGGCAGAGTAAGACGGTTCCCCGTGACGTGCCGTTCGTTCAAGCGGTACCTCTCCCGGATCGGAACTCCTGAACTTTTATCACCGAGGGTTGAAACCAATGAACATTCTGGATGAGCTGAACGCCGCCTCCATGCGCGCCGACGTGCCGGACTTCCGTCCCGGCGACACCGTCAAGGTGAACGTCCGTATTCAGGAAGGCAACCGGTCCCGTGTCCAGGTGTTCCAGGGCGTCGTGATCCGCCGCCACGGTGCCGGCCTGGGCGAGACCTTCACGGTCCGCAAGATCTCGTACGGCATCGGCGTCGAGCGCACCTTCCCGGTGCACGGCCCCATGGTCGACTCGATCGAGATCGCCATGCGAGGCAAGGTCCGCCGCGCGAAGCTCTACTACCTGCGCGACCGCAAGGGCAAGGCCGCCACCAAGATCAAGGAGCGCCGCGAGCTCTAGCTCCCGGCGACGCCCGCCCGGCGGCATCTGCGAACGGGCGGAGTGCAGCGCGGCGACGCCTGCGAGCCGCCTTGCGCATTGAGGTGAGGCTTTCGAGCCGAGCCGGTGCGGCAGCGACGCCTCCGGGCTCGGCTGCGGCACATCGACTTTCGGGGAACCCCGGGCATCCGCCCGGGGTTTTTCGCTGTCCCGCGTTTTCCGCTACGCTCACGGCATGAGTCCCGGTCCCTCCGACGGGGCGAAGGACGACCGCCGCATCGACTGGAGCCGCCTCCCCGGTCCCGGCGGGCCCGGCGCCCCCCAGCCTCCCGGCGCCGTCCCCAGGCGCCCCGGGCGGCTGCCCGACGGCCCGGTGGCCGGCAGCCCCGGCTCGGG
>NZ_WIAO01000059.1 GCF_009451885.1 Glycomyces albidus | reverse complement strand
GAACGAGAACCGCCGTTTGGTCCGCTTCTCCACCAGCACCTCTCGACCATGGATCTTCCACCGGTCGAACAGGTTACGTACTCCCTGATGCCCGACCCCCAGCAGGGAAGCCGCGCTCATATGGCCGGGACCGGCCTCGAACAGCGACACCGCAGCAGCACGCTCCTGCTCGGTCAACGAACTATACGGATGCAAACAACAACTCCCCGGAAGCGGAACCGAATTCTCAGTCCAACTTCCGGGGAGCAGTTCAGATGGCCCGGCGCCCCTTTCACCGTCAGTGTCAGGTGTTCAGGAACGTGCTCGCCTGGTCCACGATCTCCAGGAGGAAACCGGGGGCAACACCGAGGACGAGCGTCGCGGCGACGCCCGCGGCGACCACGGTGCCGGCCATCGGGCTGGGGAGGTTGACCGTGGGGGCGCCGGGAGCCGGCTCGCTGAGCCAGAGCAGGACGACGACCCGCAGGTACGGGAACGCGAGGATCGCCGAGGACACGACGCCGACGATCACCAGGCCCAGCTCGTCGGCCTGGACGGCCGCGGCGAACAGCGAGAACTTCGCGGTGAAGCCGCTCGTGAACGGGAGCCCCGCGAGCGCGAGCATCAAGATCGTGAACACGACCGCGGTGCCCGGGGAGTTCTTGCCCAGCCCGGCCCAGCGGGCCAGGTGGGTGGCCTCCTCGTCGCCGTCGCGCACCAGCGAGACCACGGCGAACGCCGCGATCACCGTGAAGCCGTAGGCGGCCAGGTAGAACATGGTCTGGCCGACGGCGTCGCCGAGGGCGATCACGCCGATGAGCAGGTACCCTGCGTTCGCGATCGAGCTGTACGCGAGCAGCCGCTTGATGTTCCGCTGCGTGACCGCGAAGATCGCGCCGCCGATCATCGTCGCGACGGCGATGATCGTCAGGATCAGGTGCCAGTCCCACGCCGAGGACGCCAGGCCCACGTTGAACACCCGCAGGAGCCCGCCGAACGCCGCCACCTTGACGCAGGCCGCCATCAGGGCCGTCACCGGCGTCGGGGCGCCCGTGTAGACGTCGGGGGTCCACATGTGGAACGGCACCGCGGCGGCCTTGAACAGCAGCGCGACCGCGATCATCGCGACGCCGATGTACAGGAACATCCGCGGCTGACCGGAGCTGACGCCCGCCTGGTTGATGCCCGCGAGGTCCACCGTCCCGGCGAAGCCGTAGAGCATCGCCATGCCGTACACGTAGAACGCCGACGCGAAGGCCCCCAGCAGGAAGTACTTCAGCGCCGCCTCCTGGCTGATGAGGCGGCGGCGCTTCGCGAGCCCGCACAGCAGGTACAGTGGAAGGCTCAGCATCTCCAGGGCGACGAACATGGTGAGCAGGTCGCCCGAGGTCACGAACATCATCATGCCGCCGACGGCGAACAGCGTCAGCGGGAAGATCTCCGTCGCGCCGTCCTCGCGGCGCTGCTCGATGTCCGCGGCCGAGTCGGCGACGACCGCGGCCTCGGCCACGAAGTCACCGCCCCTGACGGTGCGGCGCTCGGCGAGCAGCAGGACCGCGACGATCGCGAGGGCCGCGATCGTGCCCTGCAGGAACAGCCCCGGCCCGTCGATGACGACCGAGCCGAGCCCGGTGCCGCCGATCGAGAACACCGCGCCGTTCTTGTCCGCGTTGACGACGACCGCGACGAACGCGGACGCGAGCGCGGCCACGGCCAGCGCGACCTGGACGGGGAGCCGCCGGGCCTTCGGGACCGCCGCCTCGACCAGGAGTCCGGCGAAGGCCGCGACGAAGACGATGACCAGGGGGGCCAGCCCGGCCCAGTCGATCTGGAGCCCCGAGGACTCACTCATTGTCAGCTCCCAAGGGCAGGTCGGCGGGCTCGTCGGCGACGAACCCGAGCGTGTTGTCGACGGCCGGCTCGATCAGGTCGATGAGCGGCTGCGGGTAGAACCCGAAGCCGAGGATCGCGATCACCAGCGGCGCCACGAGGGCCTTCTCGCGCAGCGTGAGGTCGCGCTTCATCGCGGGCACCTCGTCGAGCACCGGGTTCCGGTCGCCCTGCATGGTGCGCTGGTACATCCAGAGCACGTACGCGGCGGCGAGGATGATCCCGAGCGTCGCCACGATCGCGACCGGCTCGTTCTCGGTGAACGCGCCGAAGAGGACCAGGAACTCGGAGATGAACGGGGCCGTCCCCGGCAGCGACAACGACGCGAGGCCCGCGAAGAGGAAGATCCCGGCGAGCAGCGGCAGCGTCTTCGCCGCCCCGCCGTAGTCCTTGATCTGCGCCGAGCCGCGGCGCAGGGTCAGGAAGCCCACCACGATGAACAGCAGGCCCGTGGCCAGGCCGTGGTTGAACATGTAGAGGACCGCGCCGGTGGCGGACGCCTGCGTGAACGCGAAGATGCCCAGGCCGATGAAGCCGAAGTGGGCGATCGACGTGTACGCGACGAGGCGCTTGAGGTCGGTCTGGCCGATCGCGACGAACGCCGCGTAGACCACGCCGATGACGCTCATCCCGATCACCCACGGCGCGAACGTGCGCGTCGCGTCCGGGAACAGCGGGAGGCAGTAGCGCAGGATCGCGAACGTGCCGATCTTGTCCATGACGCCGACCAGGAGCGCCGCGACCGCGGCCGGGGCCGCGCCGCCCGCGTCCGGGAGCCACGTGTGGAACGGGAAGAACGGCGCCTTGATCGCGAACGCGATGAAGAACCCGAGGAACAGCCAGTTCTGGAGCGTCCCCGCGGCCATCGGCTCGGCGTCCACGAGGGTCTGCCAGTCGAACACGCCGCCGTTGTTCACCCACAGGGCGATCACGGCGACGAGCATGAGCAGGCCGCCCAGCAGCGAGTACAGGAAGAACTTCACCGCCGCGTACTGCTTCTTCGGGCCGGTGCCGTAGGAGCCGATGAGGAAGTACATCGGCACGAGCATCGCTTCGAAGAAGAAGTAGAACAACAGGACGTTCGAGGCGAGGAACGTCGCGAGCATCGCCGCTTCGAGCGCGAGCACCAGCGCGAAGAACGCCGGGACGCTCCGGGTCACCGAGTCGAGGTCGCGCCAGGCCGCGAGCATCGCGATCGGCGTCAGGCCCGCGGTCAGCGCCACCAGCAGCAGCGCGATCCCGTCGACCCCCCACGACAGGTTGAGGTCCCAGGCCGAGATCCAGGTGTAGGACTCGGTGAACTGGAGCCACGGGGCGTCGTCCGAGTAGTCGAAGCCGACCGCGACGAGCGCCGTGATCACGGCGACCGCGCCCGCGAACCCGAGCGCGGTCCAGCGGGCCGCGTCCGCGTTCTCGCGCTTGATCGACGCCACGACCACCGCCCCGATCAGCGGGACGGCTACGAGCGCCGACAGCAACGGGAGTTCGTTCATTGGGTGACCACCACCATGAGTGCGGCCACCACGATGACCGCCCCGGACAGAATGGACAGGGCATAGGAGCGGACGAAACCGGTCTGGAGCGTCAGCAGGCGCCGCGACGACCCGCCGATCGCGGCCGAGAGGCCGTTCACGGCGCCGTCGACGACCCGGCCGTCCACGGCGACCGAGGCGCTGGCCGCGAGGCGGCCGGGGCGCTCGAAGAGGCCGCGGTTGACGGCCTCGCCGCCGAGGTCGGCGCGGGCGAGGCGCACGGGCCAGGCCGCGGCGCGCGGCACCTCGTCGGTGCCGCCCCGGAACAGGAGCCAGGCGAGTCCCGCGCCGAGGACGACGGCGGCCGTGGTCGCGATCGTGACCTGCATGTGGGTCAGGTGGCCGTGGGGCTCGTGGTGCTCGCCGAAGACGGGGACCAGCCACTCGGTGACGGGCGAGGCCATGAGGCCGCCCGCGGCGAGCGAGCCGAGGCCGAGGAGGACGAGCGGGCCGGTCATGATCGCCGGCGACTCGTGCGGGTGCACGTCCTCGGTCCACCGCTTGGGACCGTGGAACGTGAGGACGAACAGGCGGGTCATGTAGAACGCCGTGAGGGCCGCGCCGAGGAGGGCGGCGCCGCCGACGACCCAGCCCTGCCAGCCTTCGCGGGCGAAGGCCGCGGCGATGATCGGGTCCTTCGAGAAGTAGCCGGAGAACGGGAACAGGCCGATGATGGCGAGCCATCCGGCGGCGAACGTCGCGTAGGTGAGCGGCATCGTGCGCCAGAGCCCGCCGAAGCGGCGGATGTCGGTCTGGTCGTTCATGGCGTGCATGACCGAGCCGGAGCCGAGGAACAGGCCGGCCTTGAAGAAGCCGTGCGCGAGCAGGTGGATGATGCCGAGTGCGAACGCGGCGCCGCCGAGGCCGACGGCGAGGAACATGTAGCCGATCTGGGAGACCGTGGACCAGGCGAGGACGCGCTTGATGTCGTCCTTGGCGCAGCCGACGACCGCGCCGAACAGGAGCGTCAGGGCGCCCACGACGACGACGGCGGTCTGCACGTCCGGGTTCAGGCTGAAGATGACGTTCGAGCGGGCGATGAGGTACACGCCCGCGGTGACCATGGTGGCCGCGTGGATGAGCGCCGACACCGGGGTCGGGCCCTCCATGGCGTCCGGGAGCCAGGTCTGGAACGGCCACTGGCCGGACTTGCCGCAGGCCGCGGCCAGGAGCAGCAGGCCGATGGCGAGGCTCGTGCCGGCGGAGAGCGACGCGGCCCCGTTGAACACCTCCGCGAAGTCGACGGTGCCGAGCGTGCCGAGCATCGTGAACATGGCGAGGAGGAAGCCGACGTCGGCGACCCGGTTGGTCAGGAACGCCTTCTTGCCGGCGGTCGCGGCGGCCGGCTTGAGCTGCCAGAACGCGATGAGGAGGTAGGAGGCGAGGCCCACGCCCTCCCAGCCGACGAAGGTCATGAAGTAGTTGCCGCCGAGGACGAGCACGAGCATCGCGGCGGCGAACAGGTTGAAGTAGGCGAAGAACTTCCGGCGGCCCGCGTCGTGGGCCATGTACCCGACCGCGTAGACGTGGATGAGGAAGCCGACGCCGGTGATGAGCAGGCAGAAGACCGCGCTCAGCGGGTCGAACAGGAAGCTGGCCTCGATCTCGGTCCCGCCGACGGACAGGATCGTGAACAGGTCGAGGTGCGCGCTCTTGTTCTCAAGGCCCGCAAGGGAGCCGAACAGGCCGAGCGCGAGCGCGAAGGCGGCGCCGATCGTGGTGACGCCGAGCCAGTGGCCCCACTTGTCGGCGCGGCGGCCGGCGAGCAGGAGGACCGCGGCGCCGAGGGCGGGCAGGGCGATGAGCGCCCACGTGAAGGACAGCAGCCCTTCCGCGGGCGCGTACGAGATTTCGTCCACAGTGTCCCCTCTAGGCCTTCAGGAGGTTGGCGTCGTCGACGGAGGCGGAGCGCCGGGACCGGTAGATCGCCATGATGATCGCCAGGCCCACGACCACTTCGGCGGCGGCGACGGCCATGACGAAGAACGCCATCACCTGCCCGTCGATCGTGCCGGTGGTGCGCGCGAAGGTCACGAGCGTCAGGTTCCCGGCGTTGAGCATCAGCTCGACGCACATGAACACGACGATCGAGTTGCGCCGCACCAGGACGCCGACCGCGCCGATGCAGAACAGGGCCGCGGCGAGGATCAGGTAGTACTCGGGATTCACGAGTCCCGCCCTTCCGTGTGCTTCGGGGCCGCCTCGGCGGCGGTGAGCTGCCGCGGCGGGACGTACTCCGACAGGGACGCGGGCTCGATCGAGCCGTCGGGCCGCAGCGCGGGCGTCGCGGTCGAGTCGGAGGTGGCGAACACGCCCGGACCGGGCTTCGGGCCGGGGTAGTTCCCGGGCGCGAACCGCTCGCGGCTGTGCTCGCGCTGCCCGCGCGGGCCGCCCTTCTTGGCGACGTGCGCGAACATGAGCGCGCCGACGGCGGCGACGGTGAGGACGCCGGAGACCACCTCGAACGGGAACAGGTAGGTCGAGAACAGGGCCTCGGCGATCCGCTCGACGTTCCCCTGGCCGGCGGGCCCGGACGGCTCGGCGACGACGAGCCCCGAGACGGCCCGGCCCAGGCCGGCCGTCAGCAGCGCGGCCAGGCCGATGCCGAGGACCACCGCCAGCAGCCGCTGGCCCCGGAGCGTCTCGAACATGGAGTCCTTCGAGTCGCGCCCGAACAGCATGAGCACGAACAGGAACAGCATCATGATCGCGCCCGTGTAGACCATGATCTGCACGAAGCCCAGGAACGGCGCGCTCTGCATGATGTAGAAGACCGCGAGGCACATCATCGTGATCGCGAGCGAGAGCGCCGCGTGGATGGCCTGGCGGGACAGGACGAGGCCGACTGCCCCGGCGACCGCGATCGGCGCGAGGATCCAGAAGAACACGGCCTCGCCCGCGGACGCGGCCTGCGCCAGGTCGGCCTGTGCGAGCTCGATCACTGCCCGGCCCCCTTCTTCTGCGCGAGCATCTCCGTCAGTGAGAACTCGGCGCCTTCGCTCGCGCCCGGGTTGACCGGGCCCGACTCGTAGTAGTCCTTCTCGCTGTCGCCCAGGCGCATCGGGTGCGGCGGCTGCTCCATGCCCTCCAGGAGCGGGGCGAGCAGCTCCTCCTTGGTGAAGATGAGGTCGCGCCGGTCGTCGCGGGCCAGCTCGTACTCGTTGCTCATGGTGAGCGAGCGGGTCGGGCAGGCCTCGATGCACAGGCCGCAGAAGATGCAGCGCGCGTAGTTGATCTGGTAGGTCTTGGCGTACCGCTCGCCGGGCGAGAACCGCTCGGCCTCGGTGTTCTCGGCGCCCTCGACGTAGATCGCGTCGGCCGGGCAGGCCCAGGCGCACAGCTCGCAGCCGATGCACTTCTCGAGGCCGTCCGGGTGGCGGTTGAGCACGTGCCGGCCGTGGAAGCGCGGTTCGAGCTTCGAAGGCCGCTCGGGGTACTCGACCGTGACCTTCGGCTTGAACATGTGCGAGAAGGTGACGCCGAAGCCTTTGGCGAAACCGGACATTACTCCTCCTCTTTCTCGTCGGTGGAGCGCGAGCCGTTGATCGGCACTGCGGAAGTGTTCGCCGGTTCGAGCTGCTTGAGGGAGCGCGGGTTCGGCGGGACCGCGAGGTCCAGCGGCGGCACGGGGAAGCCGCCCAGGCCCGTGTCGGGCTCGGCCGGGTCCTCGTAGGGCTTGCGGCTGGGCCAGAAGAAGATCAGCGCCATCACCACGATCGCGGCGCCGCCGGCGAACGCGATCCGGGTCGGCAGCTCGTTGCCCGTGTCCAGCCCGATGTTCATGGCCGCCAGGACCATGAGCCACACCAGCGAGACCGGGACGAGGACCTTCCAGCCCAGGTTCATGAACTGGTCGTAGCGCAGGCGCGGCAGCGTCCCGCGCAGCCACACGTAGAAGAACAGGAACGCCAGGACCTTCCCGAAGAACCACACCAGCGGCATGAAGCCCTCGTTCGCGCCCGGCCACCAGGAGTCGGGGAACGGCGCGGCCCAGCCGCCCAGGAACAGCGTCACCGCCAGGGCCGACATCGTCACCATGTTCACGTACTCGGCGAGGAAGAACGACGCGTACTTCAGGCTCGAGTACTCGGTCGCGAAGCCGGCGACCAGCTCCGACTCGGCCTCGGGGAGGTCGAACGGGGCCCGGTTCGTCTCGCCGACCATCGCGATCACGAAGATCACGAAGCTCGGCGCGAGGACGATGAAGTACCAGCCCGGCAGCGTGATCTCCGCGCCGCCGAGGTTCAGCGGCAGGCCCTCGGCCTGCGCCTCCACGATCGCGCCCGTCGACATGAGCTGCGACTGGAAGAACACCGCCAGGACCGCCAGGCCCAGCGCGATCTCGTACGAGATCACCTGCGCCGCGGCCCGGAGCGCGCCCAGCAGCGAGTACGCCGAGCCCGAGGCCCATCCGGCGAGCACGATCCCGTAGACGCCGAGCGCCGAGCAGGCCAGGATCACCAGGACGCTCACCTCGAAGTCGGTGAGCTGCAGCTCGGTCTCGATGCCGAAGACGCTCACCTCCGGACCGAACGGGATCACCGAGAACGCCGTGAACGCGCACGCCACCGCGATCACCGGCGCCGCGATGAACACGATCTTGTCCGCGGTGCGCGGCATCAGGTCCTCTTTGAACGCGAGCTTCAGGCCGTCCGCCAGCGACTGGAGGAGCCCGAAGGGCCCGTTCCGGTTCGGGCCGGGCCGGACCTGCATGATCGCGACCACGCGGCGCTCGTACCAGATGGTGAACAGCACCAGCAGGACCAGGACCACGAAGACGAGGACGCCCTTGACGAGCATCAGCCACAGGGGATCGTTCATGAGTTGACCGCCTCCACTTGGTCGCCCGGCGAGGCCTGCGAGCCGGGCATGTGCTCAGTAGCCGGCCGGGGCGGGCTCGGGTAGGCCCGGATCTGCACCACGTCGCCCGAGCCGGCGCCGAGGTGGCGGTAGATCCCGCGGCCCGGCGCGTTCTGCGGCAGCCAGACCACCCCTTCGGGCATGTCCGTGACCGCCAGCGGCAGCGTGATCCCGCCGATCGAGGTCGACACCGTCACGCCCGCGCCCTGGGACGCGCCGATCGCCTTCGCGGTGGCCGCGCTCAAGCGCACCACCGGGTCGGGGGCGCAGCCGGCCAGGTGCGGGTTGTTCTCCTGGAGCGAGCCGCCGTCGAGGAGCTGGCGCCAGGTCGCGAGCACCGCCTTGCCGGGCTCGGCGGGCCGGGCCGGCGTGTCGCCGGCCCAGTCCGGGGCCGGCTGGCGGGTGATCGGGTCCGGGAGCCCGGCGAGCTCGCCGCGCACCGTCCGCGTGTCGCCCAGGCCGAGCTTGACGCCCATGACGTCCGCGAGCGCGTCGAGCACCGCGTGGTCGCTCATCAGGTCCGACTCGATCACCGTGTCGAAGGTGCGCAGGCGCCCTTCCCAGTCGAAGAACGCCCCGGCCTTGCCGGTGACCGGCGCGACCGGGAGGACCACGTCCGCGACGCGGGTGACGGCCGAGTGCCGGATCTCCAGCGAGACCACGAAGCGGGCCGCGTACAGGGCCGCCTCGACCGCCGGCGCGTCCGCGAAGTCGTACGGGTCGACCCCGCCGATGAGCAGCGCGTCGATCTCGCCGTCCGCGGCCGCCTGCAGGATGTCCCAGGCGGGCCGCCCGTCCGCGCCGGGCAGGGACTCGACGCCCCAGTACTCGGCGAGCTGGTCGCGGTCGGCCGCATAGGAGGCGAGGCCGCCGCCGGGCAGGAGACCGGGGAGGCACCCGGCCTCGACCGCGCCCCGGTCGCCCGCGCGGCGCGGGATCCAGGCGAGGCGGGCCCCGGTGGCGCGGGCCAGCCGCACCGCCGCCGAGAACGCGCCCTCGACCGTGGCGAGGCGCTCGCCGAGGAGGATGACCGCACCGGCTTCGGCGAGGGCGTCGCGGACGTAGCCGCCGCGGGTCCAGCCCTCGAGGAGCTCGGCCTCTTCGCCCGGCAGGGCCTCGATGAGGTTCGCGTCGAGCTTGCGGGTCCCGTTCGTCGCGAACGGGGCGACCACGTGGACGCGCTGCCCGCGGGACCGGACCGCCTTGCGCATGCGCAGGAACGCGATCGGGCACTCCTCTTCGACTTCGAGCCCGACCGCGAGCACGACCGGGGCCTGCTCGAGGTCCTCGTAGGTGACCGCACCGCTGGAGGGGTAGACCCCGGCGACGGCGTGGGCGAGGAACTCGGACTCCTCGGTCGAGTGGGGCCGGGAGCGGAAGTCGATGTCGTTGGTGGCGAGGGCGACCCGCGCGAACTTGGAGTACGCGTAGGCGTCTTCGACGGTGAGCCGGCCGCCGGTGAGGACGCCGACCCGGCCGGAGGCGGTCTCGCCCGTGCTGCCGAGTCCGGCGGCGGCGCGGCGCAGGGCCTCGGGCCAGGACGCCTCGCGCAGGGACCCGTCGGCTTCGCGGACGAGCGGCTTGGTGATGCGGTCGGCCGCGTCGATGTAGGACATCGCCCAGCGGCCCTTGTCGCAGTTCCACTCCTCGTTCACGGCCGGGTCCTCGCCGGCGAGGCGCCGGAGGACCTTGCCGCGGCGGTGGTCCGAGCGCTGCGAGCACCCGGCCGAGCAGTGCTCGCACACGCTCGGGCTGGACACGAGGTCGAACGGGCGGGACCGGAACCGGTACTGGGTGCCGGTGAGGGCGCCGACCGGGCAGATCTGGACGGTGTTGCCCGAGAAGTAGGACTCGAACGGCTCGTCCTCGTAGACGCCGACCTGCTCGAGCGCGGAGCGCTCCATGAGCTCGATGAACGGGTCGCCGGCGATCTGGTCGGAGAAGCGGGTGCAGCGCGCGCACAGGACGCAGCGCTCGCGGTCGAGCAGGACCTGGGAGGAGATCGGCAGCGCCTTCTTGTAGCGGCGCTTGTCCGCCGGCTCCATGCGGGTCTCGGTGCGGCCGGTGCTCATCGCCTGGTTCTGGAGCGGGCATTCGCCGCCCTTGTCGCAGACGGGGCAGTCCAGGGGGTGGTTGATCAGGAGGAACTCCATGATCCCCTCCTGGGCGTCCTTCGCGACCTCGCTGGTGTGCTGGGTCTTGACGACCATGCCCTGCATGGCGGTGGTCGTGCACGAGGCCGCAGGTTTGGGCATGCCGCGCCCGTTGCCCATGTCGGGGACGTCGACGAGGCACTGGCGGCAGGCCCCGGCGGGTTCGAGCAGCGGGTGGTCGCAGAACCGGGGGATCTCGATGCCGAGCTGCTCGGCGGCCCGGATGATCAAGGTGCCCTTGGGGACCGTGACCTCGATGCCGTCGATGGTGAACGTGACTTGATCGGTCATGGTTTCAGTGCGCTCCGATCTTCTCGGCATCGAACAAGGGCGTCTTGTGGCCCTCGATGTAGTCGAGGTAGTCCTGCCGGAAGAACTTCAGGGAGGAGGTGACGCAGGAGGTCGCGCCGTCGCCGAGACCGCAGAAGGAGCGGCCGAGGAGGTTCTTGCACGCGGACTCCAGGAGGTTGAGGTCGCCCATCTGGCCGCGGCCGGAGAGGATCCGCTCGTAGACGCGGACCATCCAGTAGTTGCCTTCGCGGCAGGGGGTGCACTTGCCGCAGGACTCGTGCGCGTAGAACTTGATCCAGCGCCAGCAGGCGACCACCGGGCAGTCCTGGTCGGAGAAGACCATGACGGCGGTGGTGCCGAGGATCGACCCGGCCTTGGCGACGTTGTCGAAGTCGAGCGGGACGTCGATGGAGTCGGCCGAGAGCATCGGGGTCGAGGAGCCGCCGGGCGTGAAGTACCGGAGCTCGTGGCCCTCCTGCATGCCGCCTGCGAGCTCGATGAGCTCGCGGAGGGTGGTGCCGAGCGAGCACTCGTACTGGCCGGGGCGCTTCACGCGGCCCGAGAGCGAGTAGATCATCGTCCCGGCCGCGTTCTCGGAGCCGAGGGACTTCCACCACTCGGCGCCGCCGAGCACGATGTGCGGGACGGCGGCGATGGTGCCGACGTTGTTGATGCAGGTCGGCTTGTTGTAGAGCCCGTGCGTGGCCGGGAACGGCGGCCGCAGGCGCGGCTGGCCGCGCTTGCCTTCGAGGGAGTCCAGGAGGGCGGTCTCCTCGCCGCAGATGTACGCGCCGGCGCCGGAGTGGATCACGACCTCGAGGTCGAACCCGGAGCCGAGGATGTCCTTGCCGAGATAGCCGGCCTCCTTCGCTTCGCGGACGGCGTTGCGCAGGCGCCGGGCGGCGTGGATCGCCTCGCCGCGGACGTAGACGTAGGCCCGCGACGCCTTGATCGCGTACGAGGCGATGATGATGCCCTCGATGACGGCGTGCGGGTCGTTCATCATGAGCGGCAGGTCCTTGCAGGTGCCCGGCTCGCCTTCGTCGGCGTTGACGACGAGGTAGTGGTCCTGGCCGTCGTCGGGCACGAACTGCCACTTCATGCCGACGGGGAAGCCGGCGCCGCCGCGGCCGCGGTGGCCGGACTCCTTCATGAACGCGATGAGGTCGGCCTGGGAGTACTTGAGCGCCTTGCGGAGCGCCTTGTAGCCGTCGAGCTGCTCGTAGACCTCGAGCCGCCACGCGCCGGGCGAGAGCCAGCGCTTGGTGATGACGGGCTTGAGCTTGTCGAGGACGGCTTCGCGGGGACGCCGGGGACCGGGCACGGTAACGCTCACTTCGCTTCCTCAGGTTGCTTGACGGCGCCGTCGTCCGCCAGCAGCGGGGCGTCGGGGTCGAACGCGGGCGCGGTGATGCCGGCCTCGGCGGCGAGGCGGGCCCCGGCGAGCGTGGCCTCGCCCTGGGCGTTGCCCTCGAGTCCGGCGGGGCGCTCCTCCTCGAAGCCGGCGAGCTGCACGGAGATCTCGCGGAGGGTGCACAGCGGGGCGCCGCGGCTGGGGACGGGGCGGCGCCCCTCCTTCAGCTCGCGGACGAGGTCGAGTGCCTTGGCCTCGTCCATGTCGTCGTAGAACTCGTAGTTGACGGTGACGACGGGCGCGTAGTCGCAGGCGGCGAGGCACTCGGCGTGCTCGAGCGTGATCTTGCCGTCCACGGTGGTCTCGTCGTGGCCGACGTCGAGCTCGTCGCTGAGCGCGTCGAACACCTTCTGCCCGCCCTTGGCCTGGCAGAGGGTGTTGGTGCACACCGAGACGAGCCAGTCGCCGGCCGGTTCGCGCTTGTACATGGTGTAGAAGGTCGAGACCGCCTGCACCTGGGCCTTGGTGATGCCGAGGACCTCGGCGCAGAACGCGATGCCGTCCTCCGAGACGTACCCGTCGTGCGACTGCACGAGGTGCAGGAGCGGCAGGAGCGCCGAGCGCTCGCGGCCCTCGGGGTAGCGGACGAGGATGGCCTCGGCCTGCTCGCGGATCTTCTCCGGGTAGTTCACCTGTCGCAACCTCCCATGACCGGGTCGAGCGAGGCCCCGCCCGCGATGACGTCAGCGAGCAGGCCGCCCTCGGCGAGCGCCGGGATGGCCTGGAGGTTGACGAAGGAGGGCTCTCGCAGATGGACGCGGAACGGCCGGGTGCCGCCGTCGGAGACGGCGTGGATCCCGAGTTCGCCGCGCGGGGCCTCGATGGCGGTGTACACCTGCCCGGCCGGGACCCGGAAGCCCTCGGTGACGAGCTTGAAGTGGTGGATCAGCGCCTCCATCGACTGGCTCATGATGTGCCGGATGTGGTTGAGGCTGTTGCCCATGCCGTCGCCGCCGAGGGCGAGCTGGGCGGGCCAGGCGATCTTCTTGTCCTCGACCATGACCGGGCCGGGCTCGAGCTTCTCGAGGCCCTGCTCGATGATGCGCAGGCTCTGGCGGATCTCCTCGAGGCGGACGAGGTACCGGGCCCAGGCGTCGGCGCCGTTGTGGGTCGGGACCTCGAAGTCGTACTCCTCGTAGCCGCAGTACGGCATGGTCTTGCGCAGGTCCCAGGGGAGCCCGGCGGAGCGCAGGACGGGGCCGGTGACGCCGAGGGCGAGGCAGCCGGAGACGTCGAGGTAGCCGACGCCCTGGGTGCGCTCCTGCCAGATGGCGTTGCCGGTGAGGAGGCCCTCGTAGTCGTCGAGGCCCTTCGGCATGTACTCGACGAACTCGCGGATCATCCGGACGCCGTCGGCGGGGAGGTCCTGGGCGACGCCGCCGGGGCGGACGTAGGCCATGTTCATGCGCAGGCCGCAGACGGCCTCGAAGATGTCGAGGATCTTCTCGCGGTCGCGGAAGCCGTAGATCATCATCGAGAGCGCGCCGAGCTCCATGCCGGTGGTCGCGAGGGCCACCAGGTGGGAGCTGATGCGGTTGAGCTCCATCATGATCACGCGGATGACGTTCGCGCGGCGCGGCACCTCGACGTCGAGGAGCTTCTCGACGGCGAGGCAGTACGCGGTCTCGTTGAAGATCGGCGCGAGGTAGTCGGCGCGGGTGACGAACGTGGTGCCCTGGACCCAGGTCCGGTACTCCATGTTCTTCTCGATGCCGGTGTGCAGGTACCCGACGATGGGCCGGACCGAGCGGACCGTCTCGCCTTCGAGTTCGCACACCAGGCGCAGCACGCCGTGCGTGGACGGGTGCTGCGGGCCGAGGTTGACGATGAGGCGCTCTTCGCTGACGGGGTCGACCGAGGCGACGAGCTCGTCCCAGTCGCCGCCGGTGACGGTGTAGACGCGGCCCTCGGTGGTGTCCCGCTCGGCCGCGTACGCGTCGGCGCCGTGCTCTGTAGTGGTCACTTGTAAGACCTCCGCTCATCGGGCGGCGACTGTGCCGCACTTCCGCGGGGGGCTTCGCCACCCCGCACCCCCCATGGGGCGTTCAGGCCGCGGATCACTTGTAGGACCTCCGCTCATCCGGCGGGGGGATGTGCGCGCCCTTGTATTCGATGTCGATGCCGCCGAGCGGGTAGTCCTTCCGCTGCGGGTGGCCCTCCCAGTCGTCGGGCATGAGGATGCGGGTCAGGTGCGGGTGGCCTTCGAAGACCACGCCGAACATGTCGTAGGCTTCGCGCTCCTGCCAGTCGGCGGTCGGGTAGACCGAGGTCACCGACCGGACCACGGGGTGGTCGAGGCCGACGGCGGTCTCCAGGCGGACCCGGCGCCGGTAGGTCATCGACGTCAGGTGGTAGGCGATGTGGAGCCGGTTGCGCTGGTCCGGGTAGTCCACACCGGACACCGAGTTGCACAGTTCGAAGCGGAGGCTCTCGTCGTCGCGCATGGTCCGGCACACCGCTTCCGTGCGGTCGGGCGCGATGTGGATCGTGAGTTCGCCGCGGTCGACGACGACCGCGCGGGCGACGTCCTCCCCGAGGAGTTCGCGCAGGGCCCCGACGACCTCGTCGAAGTAGCCGCCGAGCGGTTCGGGGGTGGAGGCGATCTCGGCGCCGAGCGGCGTGGCCTGGACGAGGCCGCCGAAGCCGGAGGTGTCCCCGGAGTCGACGGCGCCGAAGAGGCCCTTGCGCTGCATGCCGACCGGCTGGACGCCGTCCGGGCGGTCCTCGCCCGTGCCGGTCCGTTCGTCGCTCATCGCTTCGCCACCGCCTTCCGGATCCGGAGCTGCTCCTCGGTGCCGGCCTTGACGGCCTCGGTCCACTCCTTCTTGCGCTGCTTGTCGAAGCGGTAGGAGGAGGGCATCGCGCCGGGCTTGATGACCGGCTCGGGCAGGTCGGCGAGGGCCTGCCTGCGCTTCTCCCCCAAGGGCTCGGCCTGGACCTTCTCGTGGAGCTTGAGGATCGCGTCGAGGAGCATCTCGGGGCGGGGCGGGCAGCCCGGGAGGTACATGTCGACGGGGACGACGTGGTCGACGCCCTGGACGATCGCGTAGTTGTTGAACATGCCGCCGGAGGTGGCGCACACGCCCATCGACAGGACCCACTTGGGTTCGGCCATCTGGTCGTAGATCTGGCGCAGGACGGGCGCCATCTTCTGGCTCACCCGCCCGGCGACGATCATGAGGTCGGCCTGGCGCGGCGAGGCCCGGAAGACCTCCATGCCGAACCGGCCGGTGTCGTAGCGGGCGGCGCCGGTGGCCATCATCTCGATGGCGCAGCAGGCGAGGCCGAACGTGGCGGGCCACATCGAGGCCCGGCGCGTCCAGTTCACCAGCGCCTCGACGGAGGTGAGGATGATGCCCTGCGGGAGTTTCTCTTCGATACCCATTGGCCTAGTCCCAGTCCAGTCCGCCGCGGCGCCATTCGTAGGCGTAGGCGACGAACAGTGCGGCGATGAACATGAAGACGGCCCAGAATCCGAAGATCCCGAGCACGTCGTGGTGGACCGCCCACGGCACGAGGAAGATGATCTCGATGTCGAAGACGATGAACAGCATGGCGGTGAGGTAGAACTTCACCGGGAACTTGGTGGGGCCCGACGTGGTCGGCGCGGGTTCGATGCCGCACTCGTAGGGGTCTTCCTTGGCGCGGTTCCGGCGGCGGGGCCCGGCGATCCGCGAGGCGATGACCGAGACGACGCCGAAGCCGGCTCCGATCGCGAGCATGATGACGACCGGTACGTAGACTTCCATCCTCAGAGCCTCCTTTCGGTGAAGCGTGCGAATCGAGC
Organism: Glycomyces albidus; assembly: GCF_009451885.1. Taxonomy (GTDB): domain Bacteria; phylum Actinomycetota; class Actinomycetes; order Mycobacteriales; family Micromonosporaceae; genus Glycomyces; species Glycomyces albidus. The sequence continues at coordinate 4,085 of NZ_WIAO01000059.1, read as the reverse complement.
CCGTGAGCGGCTGATTCCTGGAGTGACGAACCGCATGCCGTTGACGATCCGGTCGGCGGCGTCCCGCCCGGGCGTGTCGGTGAGGTTCGCGAGCAGTTTCAGTACGACGCGCATGAGCGCGGGACGTTTCAGGCCGTGCTCGGTGCACAGCTTCATGACGGCGGGCTTGCCGATGAGGTGGGTGAAGATGCCGCCCATCCGGTAGTAGGAGCCCCAGAGGTCGTCCATCCGGTCGGGGTAGGTCCGCAGCGCGGCTTCGCGCCGGGGCACGCTGGGGGCCTTGAACGCCTGGGCGACGACCTCCGCGGCCGCTTCGCCGGCCTCGATCGCGTAGGCGATGCCCTCGCCGTTGAAGGGGTTGACCATGCCGCCGGAGTCGCCGACGAGCATGAGGCCGCGGCTGTAGTGCGGGGTCCGGTTGAAGCCCATGGGGAGTGCGGCGCCGCGTACGGGGCCGTCGGCGTTGGCCTCGTCGGCGAGGCCCCATTCTTCGGGGGTGTTCGCGAGCCAGTCGCGCAGGAGGGCGCGGTAGTCGGTCTTGCCGTAGCCCTCGGAGGAGTTGAGGACGCCGAGGCCGGCGTTGACGCGGCCGTCGCCGAGGCCGAAGATCCAGCCGTAGCCGGGCTGGAGCACGTCGGGTTCGGCGGCGGTGCGCAGCGAGAGCCAGGACTCGAGGTACTCGTCGTCGTGCTTGGCCGCGGACTTGTAGTACTGGCGGACCGCGACGCCCATGGGGCGCTTCTCGTTCCGCTTGAGGCCGAGGGAGAGGGCGAGGCGCCCGGAGACGCCGTCGGCGGCGATCACCAAGGGGGCCTTGAACGTCACGGTCTCGCCGGCGCGGGACGCACCGTCGCTGAGGACGGCACCGTCGCTGAGGACGGCACTGACGCCGCAGACGCGGCCGGCGAGGTCGAACAGGGGCGCGGTGACCTTGACGCCGGTGAGGAGCTTCGCGCCGGTCTCGACGGCCCGGTCGGCGAGGAGCCGGTCGAAGTCGTAGCGGGTGCGGGTGAGCCCGTAGTCGGGGAACTGCTCGAGGGCGGGCCAGTCGAGCTCGATGGCGAAGTCGTCGGCGACGACGCGCAGGCCGCGGTTGCGGATCCAGCCGGCGGACTCGGAGGTGTCGACGCCCATCTTGAGGAGCTGCGCGACCGCGCGCGGGGTCAGCCCGTCGCCGCAGACCTTCTCGCGCGGGAACCGGGTCTTCTCGAGCAGCAGCACGTCGAGGCCCCGGGCGGCCAGGTGGTGGGCCGCGGCCGAACCACCGGGCCCGGCGCCGACGACGATGACATCGGCATCCGAGGTTGCGTGAGTGGTCACGGGCGTCCTCTCAGGCGAACGGGGCGGTGATCCTTGTAACGACCAGCCTGCTTGTGAAGATCTTCACAAGCGTTTGCGGCCAGTCTAGAACTTCGATATCTACGCCCTGTCACTTAGGTCCGCCTAAGTTGTCATTATTCGAGGTCACGAGCCGTACGCGTGTACTTGAACCAGAGTTGCGGGAGCGATGGGAGCGGCGGGCGTGACGTTGCGAGGGTGAGTGATAAAGCCGACACTTGATGCACCAAGGAACACTCGACATCAGGAAACACTCTCGTAACACGAGGAGCGGTCGCGAGGACTGCCCTGACGGAGCGACTCGGGCCGGAACGCGCGGCGTGGGGATCACCACATCGTTCGAATTTGAACTTTGCGGACGCGACCGCTATGGTCGAGGGGTAATTCAAATTAGAACGACTTTCCCCGTTTGGAAGAGGTAGGACATGTCCGTCGCTCCCGTCAAGGTCTCCGTGATCTTCTACTCGGCCACCGGCAACGTCACCGCTCTGGCCCGCCAGATCGCCGCCGCCGCCGAGAAGGCCGGCGCCGAGGTGCGCCTGCGCCGCGTCGCCGAGCTGGCCCCGCAGGCCGCGATCGACTCGAACCCGGCGTGGGCCGCGAACGTGCAGGCCACCGCGGACATCCCCGAGGCCACGCCCGAGGACGTCGAGTGGGCGGACGCGGTGCTGGTCGGCTCCCCGACCCGCTTCGGCAACATCGCCTCGCAGGCCAAGCAGTTCCTCGACACCCTCGGCGGCCTCTGGTTCCAGGGCAAGCTCGCCGGCAAGGTGTACTCCGGCTTCGCCTCGGCCTCCGGCAAGCACGGCGGCAACGAGTCCACGCTGCTCGCGCTGTACAACTCGTTCCACCACTTCGGCGGCATCGTCGTGGCCCCCGGCTACTCGAACGAGATCCTCTTCGCGAACGCCTCCCCGTACGGCGTCTCGCACTGGAACGGCTCGGACATCGACGAGACGACCCTCGCCGCCGCGGCCGCCCAGGCCGAGCGCGTGGTCGAGACCGCCGCGGCCCTCAAGGCCGGCCGCGAGGCGCTCGCCTCCGCGTAACGCCGCGCCAGGACGTGCGCGACGCCCGGCCGGATCCCAAGGGCACCTGCGGGATCGGCCGGGCGTTGTCGTATCCGCAGCGCTGTCGTCCGAGGAACGCGGTCGTTGCAGCGGCATCGTCAGCGGCACATGGCTCGGAGCATTCTCGTGCTCACCGCCGAGAAGCGGCATGCCGTTCCGCGGTGCGTCTTACAGGGCCTTGATGCGGTCGACGATGCGCCGGGCCATGTCGCCCAGGAGCCGGACCTCGTCGCGGGAGAGCTCGTCGAAGATGAGGGAGCGCACGGTCTGGACGTGGCCGGGCGCGGCCCGCTTCAGGAGTTCGCGGCCGCTGTCGGTGAGGGTGGCGAGGGTCGAGCGGCCGTCGGTGGGGCAGGCGTACCGGCGCAGCAGGCCGTCCTTCTCCAGGCGCCGCGCCACGTGGGAGAGGCGCGAGAGCGAGCCGTTGCACAGGAACGCGAGGTCGCTCATGCGCATCGTCTGGTTCTCGGCGTACTCGAGGGTCACGAGGACCCCGTACTCGAAGTGGCTCAGGCCGACGTCCCGCCGCAGCGACTGGTCGAGGGCGCCCGGGAGGCGCATGACCAGGCCGATCAGTGGCAGCCAGGCCGCCATCTCCTCGTCGTCGAGCCACGCCGCCTCATCACTCATGCCCCAAGCTTAACTTCAATAGTTGATTCCTCAAGCAACCCGAGTAGCATTTTCCTTGAAGGTTCAAGAGTCTGGAGTTCCCATGTCCACCCGTCCCGGCGCCGCGTTCGACGCCTTCCTCGAGACCACCGCGCCCCGCGCGGCCGAGCGGCGCGACTGGACCCCCGAAGACGGGGCCCTGCCGGCGCTGTACCTCAGCCACGGCGCGCCGCCGCTGTTCGACGAGGCGGCGTGGATGGAGCAGCTCTTCGCGTGGGCGCAGGGGCTGCCGAGGCCCAAGGGGGTCCTGATCGTCTCGGCCCACTGGGAGGCCGCGCCGCTCATGATCTCCAGCCCGGCCCCGGGTACGCCGCTGGTCTACGACTTCGGGGGCTTCCCCGAGCGGTACTTCCGGATGACGTACGAGACGCCGGACGCGACCGCCATGGCCCGCCGGGTCGCCGCCGCGATGCCGGACACCGAACCGCTCCACCGGCACGCGAGCCGGGGCCTCGACCACGGCGCGTGGGTCCCGCTCAAGGTCATGTACCCGCACGGCGACGTCCCGGTCCTGCAGCTCTCGATCCCGACCCACGACCCGGACCGCCTGATGGACCTCGGCCGGCGGCTGCGCCCGCTGCGCGAGGAGGGCTACCTGGTGATCGGCTCGGGGTTCATGACGCACGGCCTCCCGTTCATCGACTTCCGCCGGCCCGACGCCGTCCCGGGCTGGTCCGCGGACTTCGACGCGTGGGTCGCGGAGGCGCTGGAGCGCGGCGACATCGACGAGCTGGCGCGCTACCGCTCGCAGGCTCCGGGGATGCCGTACGCGCACCCGACGGTCGACCACTACATCCCGCTGTTCGTGACCTACGGCGCCGCCTCGGAGCAGGAGCAGCGGGCGGAGACGGTCATCGACGGCTACTGGCTCGGCCTCTCGAAGCGCAGCTTCCAGCTCGCCTAGCGGGCTGGACCGCGGGCAGGTGATCGTCAGCCGCCGCCCGCAGGCGCCGTCCGCGCCGCCGCCCACCACGGCGGCGCGGGCGGCGTGCCCGGCCGGGCGGTGCC
>NZ_WIAO01000058.1 GCF_009451885.1 Glycomyces albidus | reverse complement strand
CGGCCGTGCGGCACCGGGCACGCCGGCCCCGGGCGCGTCGGCACCGGGCACGCCGGCACTGTGGCGGGCGGGGCGTGTCCGATCGCCGCGCCCGTGGAGCCGAGGACGGCACGGGGGCGCGGCAGTGCGCAGGCAGCGCCCGCCGGATCGGCGGGCGCCGCCTGCGCGTCGTAGGTGTCGGAACACGGGCGGGCGCCGCCTGCGCGTCGTAGGTGTCGGAACACGGGCGGGGCTACTTGTCCTTGCCCTCGTCGCCGCCCGCCGGCTCGTCCGAAGCGGGCTCGCTGTCGGCGTTCGCGCCGGAGGCGTCCGATGCGGTCCCGCCGGCGGTGCCGGTCTCGTCGCCGATCTCGGCGCCCGCGGCGGGCGTGTCCGCGCCGGCGGTGTCGGCCGGAGCCGCGTCCGCGCCGCCGCGGCGGGCGCGGAGGGCGAACCCGAGGATCAGGAGGCCGGCCACGACCACGGCGGCGACGATCACCCAGGGCAGCCACGAGGCCGAACCGGAGTCCTCCTCGGCCGGGGTCGCTTCGCCCGCGACCGAGGACTCGCAGCCGTCGGCCGGCACGTCGGCGGCGGCGCCGGACGCGTCGAGCGTCGCGAAGTCCTGGCCCGCGACCGGGACGATCGCCTGGGCGGTCGCCAGCAGGCGCGTCGCCTCGCCGAAGTCCGGGTCCTCGGGGTCGGTGTACATGAACGCGCCCGGGGCCTCGCCCGTGCAGTCGAACTGGAGCGCCAGCAGGAACGCCACGGCCTGCGCGGCCGCTTCGTCGCTGCCGGCGGCGAGGAGCGCCTGCGCGGCCATCGCGGTCGAGTTCGCGTTCGCGCCGAAGCCGCCGTCGAAGCCGCCGTCCTCGCCCTGCGCGCCCTCGAGCCACGCCAACGCCGACTCGAGCTGCGCCGCCGCCGGCTCGCCGAGCACGACCAGCGCGGACACGGCCAGACCGGTCGTGTCGGGGTCGGAGACGCAGTCGTCCCCGCCGTCGGCGTCCGCGTAGCTGAACCCGCCGTCGGGGCACTGGACCGCCGCGAGACCGGCCGCGGCCGTCTCGGGGGCGGGCGTGTCGGTGCGCGAGAGGCCGAGCACGGCCCACGCGGTGGAGTCGGCGGTCCCGTCGCCGTAGTTGCCGTTCGCGGTCTGCGACGCGGTCACCTCGTCGGCGAGCCGGACGCCGCCGAAGTCGGTGGGGTCGCCGCCGGCGGTCGCGACCGCGTACATGACCTTCCCGGCCGAGCCGGCGTTGAACCCGGCCGCGCCGTCGGCGGTCGTGTTCACGTACGGGTCGAGGACCGCGGGGTCGTTGAGCCAGCCGAGGGTGGTCTCGACCTGGTCGCCGCCGACGCGGGCGGCGAGGAGCGCGAGGACCGCGTCGAGGGACGTCGACGGGTCCTGGTTCCAGGAGGTCCCGTCGGACTGGGCGACCAGCCAGGACGCGGCCGCCTCGGCGGGCTGCGCGAACGCGTCGGACTGGGCGTGGGCGGGCGCCGCCACGGTGAGCAGGGTGACGGGCAGGGCCGCTGCGGTGAGCAGGCGGCCGGCAAGGTGGCGCATTGCCTGACCTTTCCTAGAGCGAGTGGGTCTTCGGGCAGGCGGCTGCGCCGCAAGCGCCTGTAGACCACGACAGGCGTTGACATTTCCTGGGGCGCGGCGGGCATTCGGGCTCACGCGGGTGGACCGGGCGTTCACGAAGAAGGGTGCTCGGTTGTCGTCCTGGGACGACCGCGACTACCGTTGCGGGTCAGCGCCGGCCTTTCACCGGACTTCCCCCGCCTGGCGCCTGTTCAGTTTGGCCTCATTCTCGCGGGGGAGGGCGAGCAGTGTCAAGCCGACCGCCTCCGCAGTGCGACCGTTCACTCGCGCCACGTGAATCAACTCCCGCCTTGCGGTTATTGACCCGTAGCACCGGGTGTCGATACGGTGCACAACGTGAGCAGAAATAAGAACGCCGATTTGGACAGAGTCCTGCGCGCTGCGACACGGGTCTTCCTCGACCGGGGGTTCTCCGCCACCTCCATGTCGGACCTCGTGGCCGCCACCGGCATGAACCGCGCCGGGCTCTACGCCGCGTTCGGATCCAAGCACCAGCTCTACATCACCGCGCTGCAGCGATATAGGGACGACACGGAGCCCGAACTGCGGGCGATAGCCCGCCGCGCCGCCGACCGCGACGCGGAGCAGCCCGAGAACGGGGTGCTCGGCGCGATCGGCGAACTCCTCGACGTCGTCGTCCGGCAGTCCAAAGAGGGCGGTTTCATCGTGCGCGCCGCCGTCGAGCTCGCCGACGACCCGGCGACCATGCGCCGCGTCCAGGACGCCTGGAACGACCTCGAGCGCGACCTGGCCGCGATCCTCGCCCGCGCCGTCGAGCGCGGCGAGATCGCCCCCGCCGCCGACCCCGACCGACTCGCCCGCACCGCGCTCGTCTTCGTCCAGGGCGCCCTCGTCACCGGCCGCGCCGACGAGGACGACGGCCGCCTGGCCGACGCGACCGCCGGCCTGGTCGACCTCCTCGCCTCCTACAGCCCCTCGGCGACCGCCGCGCCGATCCGCAGCCAGGCCGCGGACGAGGCCTTGCTCAACGAGTCGTAGCGGATCGGCTCGCCCGAGTCGAGCAGCTTCTCGTACGGCGCCAGCAGCACCGCCCGGGTCCGGGCCGCGAAGTGCCGCTGCACCGCCGGCAGGTCCACGTCCTTGCGGTGGGCCGGCATCGACACCACCGACACCGCGCCGCGCACCAGGTCGCGCCGCCCGGTCTGCTCCAGGTGGTCGAGCATCCTCGCCGCGGTCTCCGCCGAGTCGTTCCGCGCCGACATCGTCACCACGAGCTGGTCGGTCGCGTCGATCGCCGCCTGCCAGTTCGCGGCCCGCACGTTGTTCCCGGTGTCGACGACGATCAGCTTGTAGAACCGCGACACCGCCTCCCGCAGGTCGCCGAACGACTGCGCGGTCAGCATCTCGCCGGCCGTGGCCGACTCGTCCGAGGCGAGCACGTCGAACATCGCGCCGCCCTGGGCGCGCACGTACTGCGACAGGTCGCCGATCCGCCCGGTCGGGCCCTTGAAGTGGTCGAGGTCGCGCAGCAGGTCCCGGACGGTGCGCACATGGAAGTCCTGCTGGGCGCGCATGCCCAGCGTCCCCTGCGTCTCGTTGTTGTCCCAGGCGAGGACGTAGCCGCCGCGGTGGCGGCCGAACGTCATCGCGAGCATGAGGACCGCGACGGTCTTGCCGGCGCCGCCCTTGGGGTTGACCACGGTGACCTGGCGCAGGCCCCCGAAGTTGCGGCGGACCGTCTCGACCGCGCGGTTGCGGGCCTGCTCGCGCGGGCCCGGAGGGAGGGCGATGACGCCGAGGCTGAGCCGGTGCAGGGCGCCGCGCAGGCCGGTCTCGGCGACCGGCGGGCGCGGCGGCACGACCCGGCGGGACGCGAAGTCGTCGGCGGTGACGCCGACCCGCTCGAGCGCGCCCGGGTGGTCGGGGAACACCGGCACCGGGACCCGCGCGGGCAGGTGCGACGGCCCCTGGGGCGGCGGCTGCGGCGCAGGCTGCTGCGAGGGCTGCGAAGGCTGCGGACCCTGCGAGGGCGGCGTCGGCCAGTCCGCGGCGGTCCGCGGGGCGCCGGGCATCGGCGTCGCGGGAGGCGGCGGCGCGCTCGGCACGTGGTCGGCGGCGCGCGGGCCCTCGGAGCCCTGGCCCGACGCGTGCCGGGCGTTCACTTCCGGCGGCGCGAACGGAGACCAGGCGGGAGCATCCGGCCGGTGCAGAGGAACGGTGTCCTCTTCGGTGTGCTCCATCGGGGCTCCCAGCGTGAGACGGCGGTTACCCGCCTATTGTGTCCCATGCCTTCGTGTCCGCGCGGGAACTCCGCGTGGTCGGACCGCCCGTGCTACAGCAGTCGCGGCTGCTCAGGGCCCGAGCGGATCTGAGGAACCATCCCGAATGGACTGAACAGGCCCTGGTCCACATCGGCCAGGAGGGGCGATCCGGAACCGGTGTGGGAGACGTAGGCGAGGTCCCTGGTGCGGCTGAGCGCGACGTACAGCTCGCGCCGCGCGGCGGCCGTGTTCGGCCAGTCCTCGGCGGTCACACCGGTGAGGCACACCACCCGGTACTCGCCGTCGGCGGCCTGGGCCACCGACATGCCGTCCGGGCCGATGACCGCGAACTCGTCGTCGGCGACCCCGAGCTCGGCGAGCCGATCGGTCAGCACCGCCACGAACCGCTTCTCGTCGTCGGCGTCGACCGCGAAGAACCGGCCGATCCCCGAACCCTCCAGGGCCGGGCGCTCGGGCTGCACGAGGCGGCCCGGGACGCGGCTGATCGGCTCGATCACCTGGGAGGCGGCGACGAGGACCGCGGCGGGGCTGCGGTGGTTGCGCGACAGGCGCATCACGTGCGCCTGCGGGAACTGATCGGCGAACGCCGCGAACGCGGCCGGCTCGCCGGCCGTCAGCGCCGAGTCCGGGTCGCCCGTGGCGGTCACGTCCGCTTCCGGCCCGCGGTGCTCGGTGAGCTGGCGGAACAGCCGCATCGGCATGCGCGGCAGGTCGTCGATGAACAGGTGGCCGAGCTCGGGCGGGGACGCGGCCGCGAAGTCGCCGAACTCGGCGACCGCGATCGCGGCGGCCTCGCGGCCCAGCAGCGCGCCCAGCTCGCGGCGGATGCGCGCGGCGCCCGGCGCGGACGCGGCCAGCACCAGGCACTGCCGGGCGGGCACGCCGAGCTCCTGCACCAGGTAGGCGGTGCGGCGGATGAGCAGGTGCGTCTTCCCGGTGCCGGGAGAGGCGTTGATGAGCAGGGGGCCGCGGCCGGCGGAGGCGGCGACGCGCTGCATCGCGTCCAGCGAGTCGAGCAGGCCCGCGCCGACCTCGTCCATGCCGGTCAGCAGCGGCGCGGACTCCATCCACGGGTCGGGCGTCCGCGTCGTCAGCGCCGGCTCGGGCATCGGCACGGCTTCGCGGACGTAGGTGGAGTGGGGCCGGTGCGAGCGGCGGCGCCGCTCGGCGGTGGTCCGCATTTCGGCCGAGAGCTCGAACAGCGGGGACGCCACCTGCGGCTGCTTTCGTTCATCAGGACGGCGCACCTATGCATCCTCGCAGACAGGCGACGCCCGCGAGCCAGCGGCTCCCGGTCCCGTCCCCGATTTCGCTCCCGGCCCGCGGTCGCGGACTCATCCGCCCGCGAACGGCGGCAGCACCTCGACCGTGACCCCCGCCGGCAGCGCCGTCGCGGGGTCCTTCGCGGCCAGGCCGTCCACCAGGAGCGTCGACGCCGAGAGGACCTTGCCGAGCGCGGGTCCGTGCCGGTCGGCCAGGACCGCCGTGAGCTCGCCGACGTCGGCGGCGTCCACCTGCTCCTCGGCGCGCCCGGCCGCCGCCTTCGCGCCCGCGAAGTACCGCACGGTGACCACGCTCAGCCCCCGATCGCGGACATCGGGCGGGCCGGCTGCAGGAACGACGGGTCGTCGATCCCGTGCCCGGGGAGCTTGCCCCACATCGCCTCGCGCCAGCGGTCGGCGACCTCCGCGTCCGAGGCGCCCTCGCGCAGGAGCCCGCGCAGGTCGGTCTCCCCGCGCGCGAACAGGCAGTTGCGGACCTGCCCGTCCGCGGTGAGGCGGGTGCGGTCGCAGTCGCCGCAGAACGGGCGGGTGACCGAGCCGATGACGCCGACCTTCGCCGGCCCGCCGTCGACGAGCCACGTCTCGGCCGGGGCCGAGCCGCGGTGCGCCGGGTCGGGCACCAGGTCGAACTCGGCGCGGAGCCGGTCGAGGATCTCCGCGGCGGTGACCATCTCGTCCCGGCGCCACACGCCGGCGGCGTCGAGCGGCATCTGCTCGATGAACCGCAGCTCGTAGCCGTGCTCGAGCGCGAACCGCAGGAGCGCCGGGGCCTCGGCGTCGTTGACGCCGCGCATGAGCACGGTGTTGATCTTGACCGGGGCGAGCCCGGCGGCGGCCGCGCCCTCGATGCCGCGGAGCGTCGCCTCGAGGCGGTCGCGCTTGGCGAGCTCCTTGAACGTGCCCGGGTCGAGCGTGTCGAGCGAGACGTTCACCCGGTCGAGCCCGGCGCCGACGAGCGCCCCGGCGAGCCGGTCGAGGCCGATCGCGTTGGTGGTCAAGGAGATCTCGGGCCGCGGATCCACGGCCGCGGCGTCCCTGACGATGTCGACCAGGCCCGGGCGCAGCAGCGGCTCGCCGCCGGTGAAGCGCACTTCGCGCACGCCGAGGTCGCGGACGGCGATGCGGACGAGGCGCGAGACCTCGGCGTCGGTCAGCAGCGTCGGCTTCGGCAGCCACGGCAGGCCGGCCTCGGGCATGCAGTAGGCGCAGCGGAGGTTGCACCGGTCGGTCAGGGAGACGCGGAGGTCGGTGGCGACGCGGCCGTGCCGGTCCCGCAGGCCGCCGGCGCGCGGACGCTCGGAGGCGCCGGGTGCGGGGATCGGTGCAGGCATGCTTCGAGCGTAGTCCCCCACTATGACAGTTTCGTAAAGTGAGACACGAGTCCCATGAGCTGGGAGCGGAAGGCGCGGCCGAACAAGGTCGTGTGGACCAGGAGCGGGAAGACCTGGTGCAGCGGAATCCGCTCCTCCCAGCCGTCCGCGAGCGGCGCGGCCTCGGCGTACCCGGCCAGGATCGCGTCGAGCAGCGGTGTCCCACCCCACAGCCGCAGGTTCGCCAGATCGGTCTCGCGGTGCCCCCCGTGCGCGGCCGGGTCGATGACCCAGGCCCGCTCGGCCCCCCACAGGACGTTGCCCCACCACAGGTCGCCGTGGACCCGCGCAGGCGGCTCCGGGGGCCCGGCGAGCCCCCCGAGCCGCGACGCGAGCCGCTCGACGGCCGCGACGTCCTCCGCGTCGAGCGCCCCGTTGTCGCGCGACGGCCGCAGGTACGGCTCGATCCGCCTCGCCGCGTACCACTCCGCCCACGTCGACCCGGCCGGGTCGTTGTCCATGAAGGTCTCGCCGATGTAGCCGCGCCAGGGCGCGCCGAACCGCTCCGCCCCGGCCGCGTGCATGCGCGCGAGCTCGCGGCCGAGCCCGGCGGCGTGCTCGCGGGTCGGCTCGGCCGGCTCGATCCACGGCTCGACGAGCATCGCGTCGTCGGCGTACAGCACCGGGACCGCCGCCGCGGTCGCCTCGCCGAGCCAGCGCAGCCCGTTCGCCTCCGCGGCCAGGTAGCCGGGCGCGCGGCCCTCGCTGAACTTCGCGAACAAGTGGGAGCCGTCGTCGAAGGTGAGGCGCTGGGCCGACGCGGAGCCGGCGCTCGGCGTCGCGGCCGGCATCGCGAAGTCGCTCGCCTTGACCGGCGTCGTGCGCACCCGCTGGTGCTCGATGAGCTGGGGCAGCAGCCGGAGGTCGCGGCGGTCGGGGGCTTCTCTCACCGTTTCAATGTAGCCGAACGCGATCGGCGCCCTGCGCATGAAAAACTCCTCGTGTTCGTACCCCGAGGAGGACCCCATGCGACGCACCGCCCACTGGCTCACCGCCGTCAACACGATCAGCGCCCCGCACGTCCGCCGGCAGCGGCGCAACGTCGACCGGGTCTTCGACGGGATGGTGCGCCGCGCCGAGCGGCAGGCCGAGAGCGACGCCTCGACCGCGCCGGAGTTCATCGACTCGTACCGGTTCCTGCTGCGGCAGGTCGCGAAGCAGGAGACCCTGTCGATGATCGGCTGGCAGGGCTACCTCGACGACCTCACCCGGCGGATGACGAACCACCTGCGCGTCGAGCGGCTCATCGCCGAGCAGCCCGAGATCGCGGCCGAGCCCGTGGACCGCCCGGTCGTCGTCGTGGGCCTCCCGCGCACGGCGACCACGCTCGCCCACAAGGTCCTCATCGAACCGGAGGGCAACCGGGCCCCGCTCATGTGGGAGCTGATGAACACCCACCGCGGCGACATCGACGCGAAGCTGCGCGACAAGCTCATCAAGGACGCGCAGACCATGGCGTCGCTGGCGAGCAAGGCGTCCCCGGTGTGGGACCTCATCCACCCGATGGACGCGCTCCAGCCCGAGGAGTGCGTGTTCGCGCTGCCGCACGGGTACGGGTTCTACACGCGCGCGCCGATGCCCGGGTACCGCCGTTTCATCGAGGAGCGCGACTACACGCCGGACTACGAGCACCTCAAGCGGGTCCTGCAGGTGCTGCAGTGGAACCGGCCGCGGCGGCGGTGGATCCTGAAGTGCCCGTTCCACCTGTTCAACCTGGACGTGCTGCTGAAGGTGTTCGGGGACGCGACGATCGTGTGGATGCACCGCGACCCGGCCACGGTCATGGGCTCGTGGTGCTCCCTTGTGGAGACCGGCCGGGCGCTGCACCACCGCTCGTACGATCCGGAGGCGATCGGCCCGGAGTGGCTCGACATCCTCTCCAAGGGCGTCGACGCGGCCCGGCGGGTGCGGGCCGCGGCGCCGCGGGAGCGGTTCGTGGACGTGCCGTACCACTCGCTCACGGCCGACCCGCACGCGTTCGTGCCCAAGCTGTTCGACCGGCTCGGGATGCCTTGGACCCCCAAGGACGAGGGCAACCTGGAGCGGGTGCTGGCCCGGCCGGGGATGCGCCGCAGCCACGAGTACCACCTGTCGCGGTACGGGATCGACATCGACGACGTCGAGGCGGCCTTCGGCGACTACGGCCGGCTCGGCTTCTGAGCCGGCTGATCTGAGCCGGGTCCCGGGGCGCGGGTCGTTGCGTCCCCGGGCCGGCGGGCCCCTTGGAACCGGAGGGCCGGGCCGCTGTGCGGCCCGGCCCTCGCGGTGCGCTGTCGTCGTTCCGGGATTGTCGGTGGCCGCCGGTACGGTCGTCTCGGTCGGGCGGCACGGCATGCGGGTGCCGGGCCGCCCGGCCGGCCGAAGCCGGTTGCCGCCGCTAGGCGAGCTTGCCCGCCACGTAGTCGATGGCCTCGGTGAGCTTGGCGGCGTCCGCCGGGTCCACGGCCGGGTAGGTGGCGATGCGGAGCTGGTTGCGGCCGAGCTTGCGGTACGGCTCGGTGTCGACGATCCCGTTGGCGCGAAGGACCTTCGCGATCTCGGCGGCGTCGACGCCTTCGAAGTCGACCGTGGCGACCACGTTGGAGCGAAGGGAGGGGTCGGTCACGAACGGCGTGGCGAACGCGCTCGCGTCGGCCCAGGAGTAGATCGTCCCGGCCGATTCGGCGCAGCGCTTGGCGGCGGCGTCGAGCCCGCCCGCGGCGTTGAGCGCGTCGACCTGCTCGGCGGCGAGCACCACCGTGGCCACGGCCGGGGTGTTGTACGTCTGCTCTTTGCGGGAGTTGTCGATCGCGGTCTTGAGGTCGAGGAACGCGGGGATGTACCGGCCGGAGGCGGCGATGCGCTCGGCGCGCTCGATCGCGGCGGGGCTGAGGATCGCGATCCACAGGCCGCCGTCGGACGCGAGGCCCTTCTGCGGCGCGAAGTAGTAGCAGTCGGTCTCGGTCAGGTCGACCGGGAGGCCCGCGGCGGCGGAGGTCGCGTCGTGGAGCATGAGCGCGCCCTCGTGCGGGATGCGCTTGACGTCCACGGCCACGCCGGTCGAGGTCTCGTTGTGCGGGGTGGCGTAGACGTCCACGCCCTCCTCGAACGACAGGTACGCGGCGGTGCCGGGCTCGGCGGTGACGATCGTCGGGTCGCCCAGGTGCGGGGCGATCTTGATCGCCTTGGCGAACTTCGAGCCGAACTCGCCGAAGCTGGCGGCCTGGGCCCGGTCGTCGACGAGGCCGAACACGGCGACCTCCCAGAACGCGGTCGCGCCGCCGACGCCGAGGACGACCTCGTAGCCGTCGGGGAGGCCGAAGAACTCGGCGAGGCCGGCGCGCAAGCGCCCGACCTGCGACTTCACGGCCTTCTGGCGGTGGGAGGTGCCCATGACGGACCCGCCGAGCCCGGACAGCGCGCGCATGGCCTCGGACGGCACCTTGGAGGGGCCGGATCCGAAGCGCCCGTCAGCGGGCAGCAGCTCTGCGGGGATGGTGATCTGGTCGGTCACGGTACGGCTCCGTTCTCGTCGGTCCTGGGCCTCACTGTAAACCCGGGCCTGCGGGGCGTGATCGCGCGGGCCCGGCCCGGCCGCAGGCTGGGACGCGCGGAGCGGCAGGTCAGGCCGCGGGCTCCCAGCCGACCGGCGGCGGCGCCCCGGGCGCGGCCTCGGCCGTCCACAGTCCGCCGTCGGCGCCGAGCGCCCACAGCCGGAGGGTCCCGTCGGCGCCGAAGGCGGCAGCGGGGCGCTTGAGGACGGTGACGTCGCCGCGGGTCCACGGCCTGGACAGGAGCGTGTACGGGCCGCCGTGGTCGAGGTCGGCGAGGTCGAGGACGAGGACCGCGGGGGCGCCGCTGCCGTCGTCGCACGCGACCGCGAGCGACCCGTCCGGGCCGATCGCGAGGGACGGCGCGAGGATGCCGCCCTCGAGCGGGACGAGCGTCCCGGTCCACGCCTCGCCGCGTCCGAAGTGGAGGACGACGTCGCTGCTCCCGGCGGCGCGGGAGGCGATCACGGCCCGCCCGTCGGGGGCCCGGACGGCGGTGACGGCGCTCGCGGGGATATGGACGGCGCCGTCGGGTCCGGGCAGGTCGAGGTCGCGGTGGGTCCAGGTGGTCCCGTCGCCCTCCCAGGCGGCGGTGTTGCCGGGGGTGGCGGCGACGATGGTGAAGGCGCCCGCGGCGCCGAACGCGGCGGGGGCCTCGTGGACGGCGGGTCCGTCGAGGCGGGCCCATGCGCCCCAGCCGGCGCCGGTGCGGACGCGGACGGCGAGTCCGCCCTCGGGGTGGCGCAGGCACGCGACCGCGGTGGTGCCGTCGTCGGCGGCGGCCGGCTGCCCGACGGTGCGCGCGTCCCCGCCGGACCCGGCGGGATTGCCGAGGTTCTCCCAGGCGCCGGTCTCCAGGTCCAGGCAGTGGAGGTCGCGCACATGCCCGTCCGGGTCCCGGGAGAACACCGGGCCGACCGCGTACAGGCGGTGGCCGGCGCCGGCGAGCGAGGGCAGCAGCACCGGTCCGCCGAGGTCCTCCCAGCCGCCGCGGTGGATCGCGGCCCGGCCGCCGCGGACGGCCGCCGCGGTCGCGCCGTCGACGGCCGCGAGCGCCTGCGTGTAGCGGGGGTGGGTGCCGTGGCCGTAGGTGATGCCGGCGCCGGGTCCGACGATGAGGCGGTCGCCGCATCCGGGCGCGTGGTCGCAGCCGGCGCCGTCGGACCACGCGTACGCGTCCAGGGCGCCGCCTTTGGCCTCGAGGTCGGCGGGGCCGAGGTTGCCGGGCCAGCGGCGGTTGTAGTAGCCGCGCCAGGACTCGACGGTCGCCTCGCCGCCCCAGGCGGCGAGGGCGTCCCAGGCGAAGAGCGCGGCGGCGGTGTGGTCGATGTGGTCGGAGAAGCCGGGCTGCTCGGCGCCGAGCTTTGCGCCGACGACCGGGTCCGGGTCGGGGTCGAGCGTGTTGACCGCGGCCGGCGCGTACCGTTCGAGCAGCTCGACGAGGGTGGCCCGGACCGTGGATCGGTCCACGGTGGACTCCGAGGCGAGCGGCGAGCCGGCCGGCGGCAGGACCGCCGATGCATCGAGCCGGCCCTCCCACAGGGCCAGGAGCCGCGTGAAGTCGCCGGTGACGCGCCCGAGGTTCGTCCACAGCGAGCAGAACACGAGGTGCACTTCGGGGCGGTCGCGCAGGACGCACAGCTCGACGTCCTGACCGGAGCCGAGGGTCGCGCCGCGCCGGTCCCAGGGGGCGTCGGGGTCGCCGAGGGCCATGAGCGCGTAGGCGCGGCGCAGGCCGTTGCCGCGCGCGGCGGCGTACCCGGCGTAGTCGACCGGCGCGGCGGTGTCCCAGGTGTTGCGCCCGTCGGCCTCGCCGGCGGTGAGGACCACGGTGCACAGGTTCGCGCCGTCCTCGAGGACGCGGGCGATCCGCGGGTTGAGGAAGTAGAGGCAGTCGTCGGCGTGCGCGCCGATCTGGAGGTGGACGGGCCCGGTGCGGGGCGGGTCGGGGAAGGTCGCGCCCGAGGCGGCGTCCCACACCGACCGGGTGCTCTCGGCCGCCGCGGCGGTCACGGCCAGCCCGGCGAGACCGCCGACCAGGAGGTCGCGGCGGCGCAGCTGCGGTGGCCGGGAGGGCATGTGGCGTCTCGTTCGGGTGGTCCGGGGTTCCGGGCCGATCCTATCCGGACGCCGGGGAGCGCGAAGCGGCCCGCACCCCGGGGTGGGGCGCGGGCCGCTCTCGGCGCTTGCGGGCTACTGCCAGCCCTCGACCTCGTCGAGGCCGCGCGGGCCGGGGCCGACGTAGGTCGCGGACGGGCGCACGATCCGGCCGAGCTTCTTCTGCTCGAGGATGTGGGCGCTCCAGCCGGCCACGCGGGCGCAGGTGAAGATCGGCGTGAACAGCTCCGGCGGGACCTCGGCGAAGTCGAGGAGCACCGCGGACCAGAACTCGACGTTGGTGGCGAGGACGCGGTCGGGCTTGCGGGCGCGCAGCTCGGCGAGGGCCGCGGACTCCAGGGCCTCGGCGACCTCGTAGCGCGGGGCGCCCAGTTCCTTCGCGGCGGCGCGGAGCACGCGCGAGCGCGGGTCCTCGGCGCGGTAGACGCGGTGGCCGAAGCCCATGAGGCGCTCGCCCGAGTCCAGCAGGTTCTTGACGTAGCCGGCGGCGTCGCCGGACTTCTCGACGCCCTCGATCATGTGGAGCACGCGGGAGGGGGCGCCGCCGTGGAGCGGGCCGGAGAGCGCGCCGATGCCGGAGGAGATCGCGGCGGCGGCGTCGGCGCCGGTGGAGGCGACCACGCGGGAGGTGAAGGTGGAGGCGTTCATGCCGTGCTCGGCGGCCGACATCAGGTACGTGTCGACGGCCTTGACGTGCGCCGGGTCGGGCTCGCCGCGCCAGCGGCGCATGAACCGCTCGGTGATGGTCTCGGCCTTGTCGATCTCCGACTGGGGCACGGCCGGGCGGCCGGAGCCGCGGGCGGACTGGGCGATGAACGACAGCGTGGTGACCGACACCCGGGCGAGATCGTCCCGGGCGGTCTCGTCGTCGATGTCGAGCAGCGGCTTGAGGCCCCAGTAGGGGGCCAGCATGGCGACGGCGGCCTGGGCGTCGACTCGCGTGTCGCCTGAGGAGACCGGGACGGGCACGGGCTCGGCGGCGGGCAGGCCGCTCCCGAACTTCCCGTCGACGAGGAGTCCCCATACGTCGCCGTAGGTGCTCTGCGCTACCAGGTCCTGGATATCCACCCCGCGGTAGCGAAGCGAACCACCCTCCTTGTCAGGCTCGGCGATCTCGGTTTCGAAGGCGATGACGCCCTCGAGGCCGGGCTTGAACTCAGACATCGTTGTACTCCTGAGTGTGTTGTCCCTGTGGTTGCCGACCGGGGGCTTCCGGGAGGCGACGGTTCGTAGTTATCTGGAAATGGTGCCTCAAGGCGGTCCGGGACGGAAGTGCCCGCGGCGCGGGGGTGATCCTGAATGCCGGTACAGAAGTGGCGCAAAATATGAGACAAGGTTCGTGAGCCTGGGTATTTGTCCGGTATTGTCGGTTTCGATGGGAGGGTTTCGATAATGGGTCTTGTTGGTTTCAACGGTTTCCTGCGATCTCGCCCACATCGACATGCGTGCCGCAGGTCATCCGACATGAGCTAACGTCAAAGCACATCCAGCCCATCGATAACGACATGGAGGTAACCCCTATGGCGCTGTCCGGCGAGCAATGGGTGATCGCCTACAACGACCACGAGGCCACCATCGTCGCTGTCGGCGGCGGAGTGCGCTCGTACTCCTACCGCGGACGTCCGGTGGTCATGACCTACGGCGACGAGGAACTCGCCCCCGGCTGGTCCGGGCACGTCCTGGCCCCCTGGCCCAACCGCGTCCGCGACGGCAAGTACACCTTCGACGGCACCGACTACCAGCTCCCGGTCAACGAGATCGAGACCAACACCGCGCTCCACGGTTTCGTCGCCTGGGCCGAGTGGAACGCCGTCGACGTCACCGACACCTCCGTGACGCTCGAATGCCGGCTCCCCGCCCGACTCGGCTACCCCTGGACGCTCCAACTGCGCACCCGCTGGTCGGTCGGCCCCGGGGGCCTCCGCGCCGCCCACACCGTGTCCAACCCCGGCACCAGGACCGCCCCCTTCGGCATGGGCACCCACTCGTACCTCCTCCCCGGCTCCCTCGAGCGGATCGACGAGGCCACCCTCCACGTCCCGGCCGGCAAGAAGCTCAAGCTCGACAAGCAGAGCATCCCCGTCGGCTCCGGACCCGCCGACTTCGTCGAGCCGACCGTCCTCAAGGACCTCGTCATCGACGACGCCTACGGCGACCTCAAGCGCGGCTCCGACGGGAAGGCCGAAGTGCGGCTGGCCGACCCCGTCTCCGGACAGGCCGTCACCGTCTGGATGGACGAGTCGTTCGGCTGGGTCCACATCTACACCTCCGACGGCCTCGAAGGCGACCGCAAGCGCGCCTCCGTCGCCATCGAACCGACCACCTGCCCGCCGAACGCCCTCGCCACCGGCGAGGACCTCATCGAGCTCTCGCCCAGCGAGGCCTGGTTCGGCGTCTGGGGCATCCGCCCCGAATAGGAACCGCGAACGCACCCGAGGGACCGTCCCGCCAGGACGGTCCCTCTCGGCGTCCCAGGACCCGAGACGCCCTCGCCTCAGGCGGTCGTCCACAGGCCCGGCACGCCAGGGACCGGAGGTTATCCACAGGCGGGAAATTCCTCCTTGCCGGTTTCCGGCCGCACCGGTCAAGGTTGCTCCAAGTCACGCGAACACCACACAGCGTAGGAGCAACCATGGCCGCCACACTCGACCGCACCACCGCCACCGCCGCACCCGCCGCCGAATCCCTCCTCGTCACCGCCGACGACCGGCTCGCCGAAGAGGTCGTCCCGCTCGCCGCCGCGGCCGGCCACCCCCTGCGCCGCGTCCACCACCCCCTCGACGCCGAAAGCGCCTGGATGCGCGCCCCCATGGTCCTCGTCGGACCCGACCTCGCCCCCGAATGCATCGCCTGCGAGTTCCCCGGCCGCGACCACCTCATCCTCTGCACCACCATGGCCTGGCTCGGCGCCGACTCCACCGACGCCTCCATGCTCTGGCCCCTCGCCATCCAGATGCGCGCCGCCAGCGTCATCGCCCTCCCCGGCGCCGACGCCTGGCTCATCGACCTGTTCACCCGCACCGCCCTCGACACCGAACCCGCACCCGTCGTCGCCACGGTCGCCGGCCACGGCGGCGCCGGCGCCTCCACCCTCGCCCTCGCCGCCGCCACGAGCGCCGCCCGCGAAGGCCGGCGCACCGTCCTCATCGACCTCGACCACACCGGCGGCGGCATCGACGCCGCCGCCGGACTCGCCGCGCAACCGGGCTGGCGCTGGCCGTCCCTCACCGGCGGCACCGGCCTCCTCGAACCCGAGCGGCTCCTCGACGGCCTGCCGCGCCGCGGCGGCCTCCACCTGGTCGGCCCCGACCCGCGCAACCCCGCCGACGTCCCGGCCGACGCCTTCGACCAGGTCCTGCGCGCCGCCCGCCTCGCCGCCGACCTCGTCGTGGTCGACCTGCCCCGCGCCCGCACCGACGCGGGCGTCCGCGCCGCCACCGCCGCCCGCTCGGTCGCCGTCGCGATCGGCCCGGGCGACCGCTCCTGGGAGGCCGCCCGCAGCGTCACCGCCGCCTACGGCCTCTACAACGCCCACCTCGGCGTCGTCCTCCGCGGCGACGCCCGGCCCCGCCCCTCGGGCGTCGCCTGGGACGGGCCGCTCGAAGCGGACTGGTCCGAACCGCCGGTGTGGGGCGCGATCCCCACCGACCGGCGCCTGCCGGTCCTGCTCCGCCAGGGCCGGGTCCCGCGCGGGCGCCTCGCCCGCGGCATCAGCGACCTCACCGGGGAGCTCAGCCGCGAACGCCCCCGCCGCGACCTCGCCCTCGCCGGCCGGACGGGCGCCGTCCGATGAGCCTCGAACTGCTGGACAAGGTCCGGCGCCAACTCGCCGCCCAGTCCCGGCCCGGCAGCCGCGACGCCGCCTCCGGCACCGCCGAGATCGTGCGGGCCCTGCGCGCCTCCGGGGCCGCGCCGCCGGACCAGACGTCGCTCCTGCGGCTCTCGGAGGCGCTGAGCGGCGACCTGATCGGCGCCGGCCCGCTCCAACCGCTCCTGGACGACCCCGCGGTCACCGACGTGGTCGTCAACGGCGCGGGCGGCGTCTGGGCCGACCGCGGCGACGGCCTGCGCCGCACCGACCTCCGGCTCGGCCGCGCCGACACGGTCCGCTCCCTCGCCTGCCGCCTCGCCGCGGCGGCGGGCAGGCGCCTCGACGCCGGCAGCCCGTACGCGGACGTGCGCCTCCCGGACGGCACCCGCTTCCACGCCGTCCTCCCGCCGATCGCCACCGACGGCCCGTACCTGTCCTTCCGCACCCACCGGTCGAAGGCATTCACGCTCACCCAGCTGGTCGAGGCCGACACGCTCACCGCCGACATGGCCGACCTCCTCCTGCGCATGATCAGGGCCCGCCTTCCCTTCCTGGTGACCGGCGGGACCGGCTGCGGCAAGACCACGCTGCTGGCGAGCCTGCTGTCCAACGCGCCCGCGGACGAACGCATCGTCGTGGTCGAGGACGCCGCCGAACTCGCCCTCGACCACCCGCACGCGCTCACGCTCGAATCCCGGCCGGCGAACGTCGAAGGCGCCGGCGCGGTCGACCTCGCGGCCCTGGTCCGCCAGGCCCTGCGGATGCGCCCGGACCGGATCGTCGTCGGCGAGTGCCGCGGCGCCGAGGTCGTCGAACTCCTCGGCGCGCTCAACACCGGCCACGAGGGCGGCGCGGGGACGCTGCACTGCAACACCGCCGCCGACGTGCCCGCCCGGCTCGAAGCACTCGCGCTCCCGCACGGCCTGCCGCGCGCGGGGCTCCACGCCCAGCTCGTCGCGGCCCTGCGCGTCGTCGTCCACCTGAAACGCACCGGCGCCGGCCGCCAGGCGACCGAGATCGCCGTCATCGACTCCGGTCCCAGCGCCGCCGGGCTCACCGTCTCCGCCGCCTGGACCCGCCACGGACCGGGACCGTCCGCCGGGATCCTCGAACGCCTACTGAGGGAGCGAACCGCATGACCGCCATCGCCAACGCCCTGATCACCTACCGGCCCAAGACCACCGCCGCCGGTGTCGCCCTCGCCGCCGCACTGCTCGCGGCCTGGCTCGCCGGGTACCGGCACCAGGGCGGCCTCGGCCCGCTCGCGGCCGCCACCGCGGCGGCGATCGCCGCGGTCTACGCCGCGGCCGCCGTCACCGCCCGGCACCGGGCCCTGTGCCGCAGACGCCGGCGCGAGGCCGACCGCGCCGCCGCCGACACGGTCGCCTACCTGGCGGCCGACCTCGCCGCGGGGACCGACCCGGTCCGCGCCCTCGCCGCGGCCGAACCCGACTGGCCCGCCGAAGCCGAAGCCACCGCCGCCCGGCTCCGGTCCGCGCTCACGATCGCCGCCGACCTGGGCGCCCCCGCGGCCGAACTCTGCCGCCGGCTCGCCGAGCACCTCCGCGACACGCAGCAGGCCGCCGCCCGGGCCCACGCCCAGACCGCGTCGATCCGCACCACCGCCGCACTGCTCATCGCACTCCCGGTGGCCGGTATCGGCTTCGGCGAGATGCTCGGCGCCGGAGCGCTCGCGTACCTCCTCGCGAACCCGCTCGGCATCGCCGCCGCGGCGACCGCGATCGGACTGCAGGCCGCGGGCGTCGCCTGGACGGGCGCGATCATCGGCTCGGTCGGCACGGGAGGCGCATGATGCACCGGCACCTCATCGGCCCGCTCGCGGGCGTCGCCGCCGCCATCGCCGTCGGCGGACCGGTCGGCATCGTCGCAGGCTTCACGACCTGGTGGCTCACCGTCCGGCTCCTGCGACCCGACCCCGACCGCGCCGAGCGGACCGCGGCTGAGCGCCTCGCGCCGTCGTGGCCGTGGACGCTCGACCTCATCGCGGCCGGGCTCCGCTCCGGCGCACCGTTCCCGCAGGTCGCCTTCGCGGTAGCCGACGCCGACGACCCGGACATCGGCGACCGCCTCAACCGGTTCGCCGGAGCGATCCACCTCGGCGCCACCGCGTCCGAGGCGCTCCCCGAACTCGGCCGGCTCCCGGGAGCGGACCGCCTCGCCCGCCACCTCGACCGCTCCGGCGACACCGGCGCGGCCATGGCGGGAGGACTCGAGCAGCTCGCGTCGTCCCTCCGCGCCGAGCAGCGCACCAGGACCGAAGAACGCGCGGGACGCGCCGCGGTCGCCCTCGTGGGCCCGCTGTGCCTGTGCTTCCTGCCCGCGTTCGTGATCGCCGGGATCGGGCCCGTGGTGCTCGGCGTCGTCGCCGAGACCCTGGCCCCCGGCCTCTGACCAGACCGACACGAAAACCGAAGAGAGGAAACGCCATGCGCACCGACACCGACACCACGATCGCCCTGCCGACCCGCCGCCCGTCTCCCGGCCGGCCCGGCGCCTACCAGACCGCGTGCCGGCCCGACCCCGGCCGCCGGCCCGCCTGCCGCACCGAGGGCTGCGGCGCCCCGAGATGCCGGCCGCCCCGGCAGGAACCCGAAGCCGAGCACGCCGACATCGAGAGCACCGACCCGACCGCCGCCGGCGACCCGGCCTGGTGCCCGGGCCCGAACCGCGCCCGCACGCCGATCGCCTCGGAAGCACCGCAGGTCCCCGACGACCGCCCGGCCTCCCGCTACCGCCGACCGGGCCCCGAGGAGCCCGACGAGTGGCGCCCGGGCCGCATGCGCGCCATCGCGAAACCGAGCTGGGGCGGCAGGTTCGCCTCCCGGATGCGCGGGGAGAGCGGGATGAGCACCGCCGAATACGCCATCGGGACGTTGGCGGCCGTCGCGTTCGCGGGCGTGCTCCTGAAGGTGCTCACCTCCGGGCCCGTCCAAAGCGCCCTGCAGTCCCTGGTCGAGCGGGCCCTCTCATGAAGCCGCGGAGCCGCGCGACGACCAGGCGGGCGCCAGTGAAGCGGGGGCGCCCGCCCAACCGGCGGCACCGGAGCCGCGACGATCCGGGCCAGCGGGGCTTCGTCACGGCCGAGATGGCCGCGGCGCTTCCGGCGGTGGTCGCGGTCCTGGCGCTCGGCTTGTGGGCGGTGTCCGCGATCGGTTTGAAGGTGAGGGCGATCGACGCGGCCAACAGCGCCGTGATCGCCGCGGCGCGAGGCGAGGACGCCCAGGCGATCGCGGCGGTCTACCTGCCCGACGGCGCGTCGGTCGCCGTCTCCGACGACGGCGAGGTCGCCCGCGTGGTGGTCACGGCGGGGACCCGGCCGCTCGGACCGTTGACACCGTCGATGACCATCACCGCGACGGCCGTCGCACCGCTCGAACCGGGGCTGGTCCGATGAGCCGCGTCCGCATCGGTCCCCGCCTGAGCGCACGGGACCGCCGCCGCCCGGAGCCGCCTCGCGATGGCGAACGCGGCTCGGCGACGGTCCTGGCGGCCGGGGTCGCAGCGGCGCTGGTCGCCACCGCGGTGGCGTTCACGGCGATCGGCCAGGCCGGCGCGGCCCGCCATCGCGCCCAAGGCGCGGCGGACGCGGCGGCCCTGGCAGGCGCGGCGCGGGTCCTGTTCGGCGAGAACGAGGCGTGCGGGGCCGCGGAGGCGATGGTGGACAGGACCTCGGCCGAGTTCGTCCGGTGCGAAGTGAGCGGCCTCGAGGTGACGGTGTACGTCACCGCGACGCCGACCGGCATCCCGCAGGCCCTCGGCCCGGCCCGAGCCGTCTCCCGGGCCGGGCCGGTCCTCACCGAGTAGCCGTCCCGACCGACGACGAGGAATGGCCCCGGCGGCCGAGGCCAGGCCGCCGGGGACCTGGAACGACACAGAGCTTCTACGAGTATTCGGTGTGCTGGTAGGCGGAGGGTGGGCACGGGGAGGGGGAGGGGCCCCGGAATCCGTCCGCCCGCGGTCCCTTCCGGCGCTTGCCGAACCGGCGGCCGCGCGGTTCGCTCAGTCGGCGAGGGGCGAGGGGCGAGGGGCGAGGGGCGAGGGGCGAGGGGCGAGCCCGGAATCGGGTTCCGGCGACCGTTCGAAGCGCCCTC
>NZ_WIAO01000057.1 GCF_009451885.1 Glycomyces albidus | reverse complement strand
TCGCCGAGCCCGGCGCAGGCGGCGGCGACGTGGTCGAAGCCGCGGGCGCGGCGGGCGGCCGCGGTGGGCGGGACGGGGACGAGCACGGCCCCGGGCACCTCGGGGGCGACCACGGCGAGCGCCCGGCCGAGGAGGGCGCCGAGGGCGGGTGCGAGTTCGCGGCGGGCGCGCTCCTTGTACTCGTTGAGCGCTTCGGCGAGCGCGCCGGTGTAGGGTCCGGCGGCGACCGCGGGCGGGGCGGCGTGGAGCGGGGCGGCCAGGCGCGGGCGCAGGGCCTGGAGTTCGGCGGCGCAGTCGGGGCACAGGCCCCTCCAGACGCCGCCGCCCGCCGCCCGCGCGCTCCGGCAGGAGGCGCAGGCGGCGGGCAGGAACAGGTCCCGGGCGTCCTCGATGAGGTTCACGCCGGTCTAACGAGGATCAGGTCCTCAGGGTGACCGCCGGCGGGATGCGGCTGGCGCGCCAGGCCGGGTAGACCCCGGCGACGACGCCGACGACGGCGCCGATGACGGGCCCGGCGGCGAACAGGGCCGGATCGAAGACGATCTGCCAGTCGCGGTAGAGCGAGACGATCGCGGTGACGTTCACGCCCAGGACCGTGCCGACGAGGCCGCCGATGAGGCCGATGAGCGTGGACTCCCAGACGAACTGCATCGCCACCGCCCGCCGGGCGGCGCCGACGGCGCGTCGGAGGCCGATCTCGCTGCGGCGCTCCATGACCGAGACGAGCGCGGTGTTGGAGACCGAGACGGCGCCGATGACGAGCGAGACGGCCGCGAGGCCGAGCAGGAGGGCCTGCATCTCGTTCTCGACGCCTTTGCGGAACGAGCGCAGGTCGCTGGGTTTGGACACCGACAGGTTGTCGGGGCCTTCGGGGAAGACCGCGGTCGGGGCGGTGTCGGCGACCTTGTCGGCGGCGCCGAGGTCGGTGCGGATGAAGACCTGCGCGGCGGCGTAGCCGGCGTCGGCCTCCAGGCACGGGGTCGGCGGGATGATG
This sequence comes from Glycomyces albidus, assembly GCF_009451885.1. Lineage (GTDB taxonomy): Bacteria > Actinomycetota > Actinomycetes > Mycobacteriales > Micromonosporaceae > Glycomyces > Glycomyces albidus. Next base: position 23,250 of record NZ_WIAO01000057.1, on the reverse strand, counting down.
ACGGCGCCGGTGAGCTTGGCCTCGCCTTCGGGGGCCTGGTAGACGCCGACGAGCGCGTACTCGACGCCGGCGATGTAGATCATCGGGCCGCCTTCGAGCGAGTTGTAGCCCAGGTCGCGGGCGGCGGACTCGTCGATGACGGCGACCTGGTCGCCGCGGGCGACGTGGCCGGCGTCGAAGGGCGCGCCCTGGGTGAACTCGAAGCCGTACGCGTCCATCGCGCCCGGCTCCATGCCGAAGACGGGCACTTCGCGGACGTAGTCCTGCGCTTCGGTGCGGGAGGCGGCGAGGTCCTCGGAGGAGCCGCAGACGATCCCGGCGTCCTGGACGCCGTTGATCTCGCGGACCCGCTGGGAGGACTCGAGGGTCGGCGCGTATCCGGCGTCGCGCATGCTGTCGGAGAACGAGACGGTGACCTGGGTGGCCTCGGTGGCGTCGAAGCGCTCGGCGATCGCGGCGGCCGAAGTGGACGAGAGCCCGACGGTGGCGACCGTGGCGGCGATGCCCAGGGCGATGCCGATCGCGGTCATCCAGGTCCGCATCGAGCGCCCGCGCAGGGACTGGAACGCCTCGTAGGCGATGCCCATGCTGCGGACGCCGAAGCGGCCCTTCGCTTTCGGGACGGCGTCCGCTTCTGCTCCGAGCGCGGCCTTGGCGGCCTTCTTCTCGGCCCGGCGGGCCTTGCGGCCCTTCGGTTCGGCCCCGGACGCGTCCGCACCGGGGTCGCCGTCGGCGGAGCCGCCCGGGGTTCCCTCGGCGGTGACATAGCTGAGCAGCTCGGTGTCGGTCTCGGGCTTGCGGCGGCGGCGGGCCATCAGCCGTTGCCCCGGTCGCGCCAGGCGATCACGACCTCTTCGCCGGCGGCGAGCTCGCCTTCGACGGGGACGACGACGCCCCGGCCCTCGTGGCGGAGGGTCACGTCGACTTCGACGTGCCGCTCGTTCTCGCCGTCCTCGTCGACGACGGTGATCATGGTCCGGTCCTCGGCGTCCGTCCACAGTGCGGAGAGCGGCACGATGAGGGCGTCCTCGGCGGAGCGGGCGCGCACGAGCGTGACCTCCTGCTCCTCGCCGGGGGCGAGGTCGTCGATGCCTTCGATGGCCTCGGCGTCGAACGAGAAGACCGCGTACGTCACCTCGACCGGCTCGCCCTCCTCGCCGGTCCACTCGTCGGTCTCGCCGGCCTCCTCGCGGACCTCGAGTTCGAAGCCGCCGACCTCCAGGCCCTCCAGGGGGCCGTCGCCGTACTCGAGCTCGGCGCCGTCGCCGGCCTTCGACAGCTCGGAGGCGGTCTCCTCGTCGAGCTTCGCCTCCAGCTTCCAGTCGCCGGAGGCGAGCACCATCACCGGCTGCTCGGAGGTGACCGGCGCGGACTGCTGGGCGTTGATCTTGGAGACCTGCATGGGCAGGTCGGGCAGGAACACGACCTCGGACGCGGGGAGCACGACGCGCTCGACCGTGGTGGTCTGGGCGCCGCCGGTGTTCTCGTCGCCCTCGGTGTCGCCTTCGCCCTCGGTGTCGCCCTCGGTCCCGGTGTCCTCCCCCTCGGTCGCGACCTCCTCGCTCGTGGTCGCGTGGTCGTACCCGGCGTGGTCGTAGAGCTTCTTCAGGTCCGAGACCGTGCGCGAGTCGAACGTGCCGGTCTTCGGGGTGCCGTAGATCTGCTGGAGCGCCAGCTGGAGCTGCTCGACGTCGGGACCGGTGTCGCCCTCGGTCAGGTCGCGGTAGGCGGGCACCGCCCCTTCCAGGGCGATCATCGGCCGTCCGGACACCTCCAGGAGCACGGTCCCCGCCTTGACCTCGTCGCCGACCTCGATGGGAATCTTCGAGGCCAGCGCGGTCTCGATCCCCTCGGGCGCGGCCGGCGCCGGGACGCTGTAGTCCCCGGTCCGGTCGAGCACCGCCTCGAACTCCAGGGTGTCGATGAGCTGGTCCTGGTCCACCTTGACGGTGATGATGCTGTCATCGGGTTCGGCCGTCTCCTCGGCGCGCTGTGCCGGGGTCCGCGCCTGCGCAGCGAAGTACCAGGCTGTGGCCGTCGCACCGAGCAGCGCGACAGCGAGCACCCCGCTGACGACATGGCTTTTCGTGAGCCGCATGTTGAAGTCCTCCTCCGCCCCGAAGACGCGCGGAGCGCGGGGTGGAGTTGCGGCCGTTTCGTCTCGATTCGGTAACGGGGCTTGCGCACTCGTGCGGGAGCCGTTACGGGACGCTCAGTTGTTGAGACCCACGGACTTCATGCGGTCCTGGTGCGCCCGGGTGAGGCGGCGCAGGAGCGCGTCGAGGGAGCCGCCGTCGCCGACGATGATGCCGGTGAGCCGCTCGTTGGCGGCGGCCACGCCCTGGGCCCGGTTGATGCCCTCGCCGACGAGGCGGCGGGCCCACAGCGACAGGCGCCCGGTGACGGACTCGTCGGCCTCGACGGCGGCGCGGAGCTCCTCGGCGGCGAAGTCGGCGGCGCCGGTCTCGGCCAGGACGGTCTCGATGACGCGGCGGTCGGCCTCGTCGAGGCCGGCGGAGACGACGCGGAAGAAGTCGTCGGCGACCGCGTCCCCGAGGTAGACCTTGACCAGCGCCTCGAGCCAGTCGCGGGGCGAGGTGGAGGCGTCGAAGGAGCGGAACGCCTCGCGGTAGGGGGCCATGGCCTCGGCGGGGTCGGCGCCCAGCTCGGTCAGGCGGTCGGCGATGAGCCGGAAGTTGCGAATCTCACCCACGGCCGCTTCCGAGAGTGCGGCGCGCCGGCCGAGGTCGGGGGCCAGGCGCGCGTCGTAGACCATGCGCTCGAACGCCAGCAGTTCGCCGAGGGCAAGCAGCCCAAGGAGTTCGACGACGGCCTCGCGGCCGGGGGGCTGCGGCGCCGGGGCCGGGGACGAGGCGGGATCAGGAGTCTCGGACACGGGGGCAGGTTACCACTGGCCCAGAGCGGCCTTCGCCTTCACTTGGGTGTCGCCGACCGGACGAATCCGCACGTCTTCGCAGGCCAGAAGGGCCGGGCCGGGGTTCCGCCGCGAGGGGCGCGCCCCGCCCGGGAGCGGCGCACCGAGACGATGGTGTCGGGAGAGCGTACGATGGACGGGAAGGACCGCGGCCCCGAAGGGGGCATCCCTATACCAGGCGGTCCTCAGCGGTACCGGTTTCTGAACCGGGCCGCTCCTGCGAAGCGGCGACTCACCGAATCCGGCGGTCGTCGCCGCTGTGTAACGAGACATGATGTGGCGCCGAGTTCCCCGGATCTGGTGACGTCCTCCGCCACGAGGTGAACAGAGTGAACGAAGTGAACAACGACCGGCCCCAGAACGACGGGCCGACTTTCGCGGCCCTGGGCATTCGGGAAGAGACCGTCGAAGCGCTTGCAGCGCTTGGAATCGAGCGGGCCTTCGCGATCCAGGAGTACGCGATCCCGATCGCCCTCCGGGGCTCCGACATCATCGGCCGGGCCCCCACGGGCACCGGTAAGACCTTCGGCTTCGGCCTCCCGATCATCGACCGGATCACCTCCGCCGATGAGGGCGCCGACGGCCTCCCCCAGGCGCTGATCCTGGTGCCCACGCGCGAGCTGGGCCTCCAGGTGGCCCGCGACCTCGAGGACGCGGGCAAGACCCGCTCGATCCGGGTCCTGCCGATCTACGGCGGCCGCGCCTACGAACCCCAGGTCGAGGCGTTGAAGACGGGCGTCGAGATCATCGTCGGCACCCCCGGGCGCCTGCTCGACCTCTACAAGTCCAAGCACATCAAGCTGAACCGGATCGCGCACTGCGTCCTGGACGAGGCGGATCGGATGCTCGACCTCGGGTTCTCCGAGGACGTCGAGAAGATCCTGAAGCTCCTGCCCGAGCAGCGCCAGACGATGCTGTTCTCGGCGACGATGCCCGACACGATCATGTCGCTGTCGCGCCGCCACATGAACCGGCCCATCACCGTCGCCGCCGACGTGAGCGCCCCCGACCTCGAGGCCGCGAACAACACCCGGCAGCTCGTCTACATGACCCACGCGATGAACAAGGTCGAGGTCACGGCCCGGATCCTCCAGGCCCGCGGCCGGGGGCTGACGATCCTGTTCTGCCGCACCAAGCGCGCGGCGCAGAAGCTCGCCGACGAGCTCGACTTCCGCGGGTTCGCGGTCGGCTCGGTCCACGGCGACCTGGGGCAGAACGCGCGCGAGCGGGCCCTGCGGGCCTTCCGCTCCGGGAAGATCGACGTGCTCGTCGCCACCGACGTGGCCGCGCGCGGCATCGACGTCCCGGACATCACGCACGTCATCAACTACGACGCGCCGGAAGAGGCCGAGACCTACGTCCACCGCATCGGCCGCACCGGCCGCGCGGGCGCGACCGGCATCGCCGTCACGTTCCTGACGTGGGAGGACCTGCCGCGCTGGAAGATCATCGTCAAGGCGAACAACCTCGACCTCGGCGACCCGAAGGAGACCTACCACACCTCCGATCACCTCTACTCGGACCTCGACATCCCCGAGGGCGCCCCGCCGGCGCTCCCGAGCGAGCTCCGCAAGCGCGACGGCCTGAGCGCCGAGCGCGAGGAGAACGTCGAGGGCGAGCCCCGCAAGAAGGGTCGCGGCGCCCGCAGCGGCCGCGGTCCGCGGAGCAAGGGGCGCGGTGAGAGCCGCAGCGAGGGCCGCAGCGAAGGCGACCGGGACCGCGACAGCGGCCGCGGCGAGAGCGACCGGCGCCGCGGCGCCGGCGACCGCAGGTCCGATTCGGACCAGGCCGCCGAGGCCCCGCGCAGCCGCCAGCGCCGGCGCATCCGGACCGGCGACGCGCCGCTCGGGTCCGAGCCGCAGGCCGTCCCGGCCCCGCGCGCCGACTCCGACGGTGACGCCCCGGCCCGCCGCCGACGCCGTCGCCGCCGCCCGACCGGCGACAACGACCGCCCGACCGCGACCCAGGACTAGGGCCCCGGCCCGGCTCCGAACGAACGCCGCCGTCGGTGTCCCTCGATCGAGGGACACCGACGGCGGCGTCTTGCCATACCGCGCCTTGCCATACCGCGCCTTGCCATACCGCGCCTTGTCATACGGCGTCTTGTCATACATCGCAGTCATGTTCGACCCGGGGCGCTCGAGGACGCGGCCTTCCGGCGCACCGCCATGCCCGCGCAACGTCCCACACCCGCCGGGCGCTGCCGAACCGGGACGCTCGGACGCGGCGCACCGCCCGAACGGTCGGGATCACCGGTCGGCATCCGTTCCGGGCCGCGGCGGCCGGGGCGGTCGGTGCCGCGCGGCGTTAGGCTTCCAACCATGAGCGACCCATCCGAGCGCCCCGTGTACGAGGGCCCGCCGGTGAACGTGCCGCCGCCTCCCGGGTGGCGGGTGGAGGCCGTGGCGCTGCCGGGCGAGCCGCGGCGGCTGCCGCCGCAGGACCATGCCGCGATCGACGCGGCGGAGCAGCGGGCGCGCCTGGTGACCCAGTGGCTCACGCTCGTGGCCGTGGCGCTCATGTTCACGGTCCTGATCATCGGCCTGGTCGACTTCTGAGCGGACGGTGAAGGGCCCCGCCGAGCGGCGGGGCCCAACATGTCGCGAGCGGGCTCAGCGGCCCCAGACCATCTCGGCCCCGGAGTGCCCGGACTGGAACACGGTCCAGCCGGCCCAGGCCAGCAGCCCCAGCACGATGAGGCCGAGGACGAGCATGACGATCCTGCGGCCGGTGGCCGCCGGGTCGTCCGGCTTGGCAGCCTCGCCGTCGGCGGCGGGCGCGTCGCCCGCGGCCCGCTTCAGCGCGGCCCGGCGGCCCCGGTCGAGCGCGGCGAACAGCCACCACACCGGGATGACCCCGACGAGGATCCACAGCAGGCGCCGCCCGTGCGCCTCGTGCTCGCGGATCGCGTCGGTCCAGCCGTTCGGGAAGTAGTCGGTGTCGTTGGCGAACTCGCCGCCGCTCCAGATCGCGAGGAACGCGGACGCGGGAGCGAGCAGGGTCAGCACGGCCACGGCCCAGCCGAGGTGCCGGCGCAGCGGCGGGACGAGCACGTAGGCGAACCCCAGGAGCACCAGCAGCGGCACGAGGATCACCGGCGCGTGCACCGCCAGCGGGTGAAGGGGGATGTCGAGGATCTCCGTCATGGGTTTAATTGAACCCTAAAGTGATCACCAACCGGTAGCCCCGGCAGAACTTTCGAAATGAGCGGCATAGCTCATGACCGCGTCGGCGATGAGCTGGACCGCGATCGCGGCCAGGAGGACGCCCGCGATGCGGGTGAGCACTTCGATGCCGCCGCGGCGCAGGATCTTCACCAGCAGCCCGGAGAAGCGCATCACCAGGTAGATCAGGAAGTGGATGACGATGATCGCGAGCGCGATCCACAGGTAGTCCGCATGGGACGGCGCCTGCTGCACGAACAGGATGACCGCGACGATCGCACCGGGCCCGGCCAGCAGCGGCGTCCCCAGGGGCACGAGCGCGATGTTCGAGGTGGCCGACTCGTTCGGGTCGTCGGCCTTGCCGGTGAGGAGCTGGAGGGCGACCAGGAGCAGCAGGAGCCCGCCCGCGCCCTGGAGCGCGGCCAGGTCGATGTGGAGGTACGAGATGATCTGCTGGCCCAGCAGGGCGAACAGCGAGATCACCCCGAGCGACAGCAGGGTCGCCTGCAGCGCCGCCCGGTTGCGTTCGCGCTTGTCCATCGTGCCGGTGAGGGCCAGATAGATCGGCACGATGCCGGGCGGGTCCATGATGACGAACAGCGTCACCATGACGGTCAGCAAGTACTCGAGTCCACCCACGCAGCGAGTATGTCAAGTCCGCCCGGTCACAGCCGCCGGTTCGCTGCCCCGTGTTACGTGCGGCTCAACGGCCCGTCACCGCGCCGGCCGTCACTGCGCCCGCTGCGGCGCCCGCCGTCATTCCGGCGGCCGCATGTCGAGCACCGGCATGATCGCCCCCGCGGGCGGCGTCAGCCTCGACACGGCCGGGGAGTCGCCGGTGTAGTCGATGAGGACCCAGGTCGAGTCGTCGACCCCGTAACTGAGCTCCCAACGGCCGTACGGGTCGTACTGGAGGTAGTCGGCCTGGTCGTACTGGTCCTCGTACTCGCCGAGGTCCACGTCCGCGGGATCGGTGAGCAGGCCCGGCTCCTCGCCGGTCTGCTCGGCGACCGCGGCGTCGACGAGCTCAGCGGCCGCGTCCTCGCCGGAGGCCGTCACGAGCTCCTCCTGGACGAGCTCGGACTCGAAGTCCCCGCAGTACTCGCCGATCTTCGCGAGCCCACCGCCCGCATCGAGATCGGCGACGCAGATGAACGCCGGGTTGGAGTAGTCGAGGATCACCGCCGACTCGTACCCGGCCGCGCCGACCGACTCCAGGTTCCAGTCGTACTCCTCGTCGAAGTGCCACGTCTTCTCCTGCCCCGCGGTCGCGGACCACAGGTCGGCGGAGAAGACCGCGGTCGAGTCGGACCAGTCGGTGAGGGTCACCTCGTAGCTGGTGGTGAACTCGACCGCTTCGACGATGTCGCCGGCGGGCCCGGGCCGGTTGATCTCGTACGTCTCCACGGTGACCGCCTCGTCAGGGGTGGCCAGCGCGAACTCGGTGGCCTCGCGGTTGACCACCGTGCGGGTGAACTCCGAAGGCCACTCGGTCGTCACGCCCATCGTGCCGTCGAGGTTCGCGAACGTGGTCGACTGCCGCACGGTGGAGGTGACGAGGTACCCGCTCTCGAGGCGGTAGACCTCCTGCGGGAGGTCCTCGCTGACGGTGACGCGGTCGCCCGAGTCGTTGATGACATGGTAGGAGCCGCCGTCCTCGACCAGGAACTCCATGCCGAGCTCGCTGCGGACCTCGACGGTGCTGGTGTCGGCGGCGCTGGGCATCTGGTCGTCGGCGGTGAGCAGCGGCTTGAGCACGAAGGTGCCGCCGCCGAAGGCGAGGAGGCACGCGGCGCCCGCGGCGGCGCCGATGCGCCGGCGGCGCCGGATGCGGTGGGCGCCGGCGATGGCGAGGTCGGCCAGGGCCGGGTCGTCGATCGTTTCGGGCGCACGCTCGGCCTGCTCGGCCAACCCGCTGCGCAGGAGGGCCTCGATGTCCCCGTTCACGCAGCCTCCCTCGGTTCCATGGCGACGCCGAGCGCGGCGGCGGGTGAGCCGAGGCGCTTGCGCAGGCCCGCGAGCGCGCGGGAGGCCTGGCTCTTGACGGTGCCGATCGAGATGCCGAGGATCTCGGCGATCTGGGCGTCGGAGCGGTTCTCGTAGTAGCGGAGGACGAGGACCGCGCGCTGGCGCTTGGGGAGTGCGGTGATGTGGCGCCACATGGCGTCGCGGACGGCGGAGTGCTCGGTGAAGTCGCGGGAGTGGTCGGCGCGGTCCTCGAAGACCTCGGTGGGCTTCTCGCGGTTGGAGCGCTTGCGCCACCAGGAGGCGTTGGTGTTGTAGAGGATGCGGCGGGCGTAGGCGTCGATCGAATCAGTCGTCCTGATCCGGCTCCACGCCAGGTAGGTCTTCGTCAACGTCGTCTGCACCAGGTCCTCCGCTGTCGCCCAGTTCCCCGTCAGAAGATACGCCGCACGGTGCAGCGCGGCCGAGCGCGCCGCCACGTACTCGCGGAACTCATCGTCCTGGGACGATTTGGCCTCGGTCACGCGTCTCCCTGGGGGGGTCGAACAACAGACGACGTACCCCCGGTGGAAAGTTGCCCCGTAGGGCGGAATTCTGCCAAAAGATGGGTGTCAGCGGCAACCGAGGGCTGGTTCAAAGGCGAGTATACGAAGTAGGTGCAAGCCTTCGCCTCCCGGATTCATGCCATGAGTCGCCCGCCTCGCCGCCTCGGGACGCGGAACACCCGCCGGTTTGAGGCCGGCGGGTGGTCGTGTCGGTGCGGGCGTCAGGCGCCGCCGTCTTTGGACGGGACGGCCGGCTCCTCTTCGGGGATGAGGTCCTCTTCGGGTTCGGCCATGCGCTCGTCGACGGCCTCGGGCTCGTACATCTCCTCGCACATCTGGAGGTAGAGCTCGTTGGGGTTCGGCAGGTGCGGGACGTTCCGCAGCGCCTGGTCCTGGCCGGCGGACTCGATGATGAACTCGCCGTAGTTGAGCATGCGGCCCATGGGCGTCTGGGAGTACTTCATGTCGGTGACGCGGCCGAGCGGCATCATCGCGACCGAGCGGGTGATGACCCCCTGGATCAGCATGATGCGCTTGTTGGTGAGGATGAACCGGTCCATGTACCAGTCGAGGATCTTCCAGCCGACGAAGCCGAGGATGAGCAGCCAGACGATGACGGTGACGGACAGGGCGGTGTCGCGGTTCTCGTTGTCCCACTTCGTGAGCATGCCGGAGGCGAGGCCCATGATGAAGGTCGAGAGGGTGCCGATGATGTACCAGGGCATGAGGTGCACCCAGTGGCGGCGCCATTCGCCGCGGTACTTCTCGGTCGGGAAGAGGTAGCGGGCGGAGATCGGGGACGGGACGTCGGGGACGGTGGGGGCGCGGACGCCGGAGAGCAGGCCGCCTGCGGGGCTGTCGTCGAACCGGACGCCGTCGATGTCGTTCGCGGCGGCCGCGGGGGCTCCCGGGGCGGCGACGCCCGGCGGACTGTGCTCTCCGAAAGCGGGGAACTCGCGCGTGGGGGATTCGGCGCCCGGGGCGGGACTGTCTGCGGGGGCGCGGGGACTGGGGGGTTCCAGCGGCTCGGTATCCTTCTTGTCCCCCGAGCCGCCTGCACCGGTATCGGTCATGGTGCCGCCGTCAACCGGTCACCAGGTTCGTGAAGAACGCGGCGAATCCGTTTGCGGCATCGAGGATTCCGCCGGCGAGCGATCCTACGACCCCGCTGGCTTCGTCCGGCCTGAAGGCAATAAAGAAAACCAGGAACGCAAGCCCGCCCCAAGTCAGAATCTTCTTCACCATTCCTCACCCCTCCCGTCAAAGGGTCCTGGCCGATCGTTCGTCTGGCGCAGGCTGGCACGAGTCTACCGTACGAGCATGACTCGGCTTTCAGTTTTGTGAGCGGCCTCAGCGGCGTGGACCGAGCGGCCGGTCGTCGGGGCCAGCGTAGCAACTTGGTTCCACTTTCGCCCGACTCCGCCTATCTACCAGCGGAATAACCTATTCATCTGTGACATCGGCGAGCTTACCCCAAGTCACGTCCCATTGGCTCAATGTAGGCGCATCACCCCTGGGAACCGGAGGGAAGCGTCAGGTATCCGACACTGTTCGGACAGGGCGGCGCTCAGGGCCGCTGCCCGAACACGTGTTCTCTCACCCAGGCGTGCATGGCGATGCCGCTGGCCACGCCCGCGTTGATCGAGCGGGTCGATCCGAACTGGGTGATCGAGCAGACCATCGCGCACGCCTCGCGGACCGGTTCGGACAGTCCGGGCCCCTCCTGGCCGAAGACCAGGACCGCGTTGCGCGGCAACGAGGCCGTCTCGATCGGGACCGAGCCGGGCAGGTTGTCGACTCCGACGACGGCGAGGCCCTCGGACCGGGCCCAGTCGGTGAAGTCCTCGACGGTGGCGTGGTGCTCGACGTGCTGGTAGCGGTCGGTGACCATCGCGCCGCGGCGGTTCCAGCGGCGCTTGCCGACGATGTGGACGGTCCTGGCGAGGAACGCGTTCGCGTTGCGCACCACGGTGCCGATGTTGAAGTCGTGCTGCCAGTTCTCGATCGCCACGTGGAAGTCGTGGCGCCGCTCGTCGAGGTCGGCGACGATCGCCTCGCGGGTCCAGTAGCGGTAGCGGTCGACCACGTTGCGGCGGTCGCCCGTGCGCAGCAGCACCGGGTCGTAGCGGTCGTCGTCGGGGAGCGGGCCCTCCCAGGGGCCGACCCCGACCTCCATCGCGTCCTCTTCGTTCACGCGGACCATTGGAGCACAGCGCCCGCCGCGCGGGCCGGGGTGCGAAGCCCCAGGGCATGGCGCCGCCCCGGCGGCTACGGGGGAAACCGACCGGGGCGACACGAAACATACTAACGGCCACACGCCTGCGATCGGGCACACACCCATTTGAATTCCCTTGCCGCAGAAGGAAATCCGGCTAACAGTCGCCGTGCGTCACTCCGAGTTCCACTCGGCTCTGCTGTCCCAGGGGTGCACCGCCCGGGGGCGGACCGTCGCAAGTGCACGCCCGCCCCGGGACGGGTCAGCCGGGCAGGAACGAGCGGAGCGCGTCCGGGTTGGCGAGCGCGTCGCGGGCGATGGCCTCCTCGGGCTTGACGCCTTTGAGGATCTTCTTGACCGGGATCTCGACCTTCTTGCCGCTCAGGGTCCGCGGGATCTCGGGGACCTGGCGGACCTCGTCGGGCACGTGCCGCGGCGAGAGCTGCTCGCGCAGCGCCGAGAGGATCCGGCGGCGCATGTCCTCGTCGAGCTCCGCGCCCGGCTTGAGCGCCACGAAGAGCAGGAGGCGGTCCTGGCCCTTGTCGTCGGGCGCGGCGTCGTCGAGGTGGACCACGAGCGAGTCGGCGACCCCGTCCACGGCCTCCACCACGGCGTAGAACTCGGCGGTGCCCATGCGGACGCCGCCGCGGTTGAGGGTCGCGTCGGAGCGGCCGGAGATGACCGCCGAGCCGCGCTCGGTGATGGTGATCCAGTCGCCGTGGCGCCAGATCCCGGGGAAGTCGGTGAGGTAGGTGTCGCGGTAGCGGTGCTTGAGCGGGTCGCCCCACAGCCCCACCGGCATCGACGGCATCGGCGAGGCGATGACGAGCTCGCCTTCGCGGCCGATCCCCGGGCGCCCCTCGGGGTCGAAGGACTGGACGTCGGCGCCCAGGCACCGGCACGACAGCTCGCCGCGCCAGACCGGGACGGTGGGCGCGCCGCCGATGAACCCGGTGCACAGGTCGGTGCCGCCCGAGAGCGACTGGAGCTGCGCGGTCGGGCTCACCGACTCGTAGACGTAGTCGAACCCGACCGCCGGGAGCGGGGCGCCGGTCGAGCCGATCCCGCGGATCCTCGACAGGTCGGCCTCCTCGGACGGTTTGACGCCCCGGGCGCGGCAGGCCATGAGGAACGGCGCGCTGGTCCCGAAGAACGTGGTGCCGGACCGCTCGGCGAGCCGCCACATGCCGACCGGGTCGGGCATCCCGTCGAACAGGACGACGCCGGCGCCGACGATCGGCGCGGACACGAGGTAGTTCCACATCATCCAGCCGGTCGTGGAGTACCAGAAGAACCGGTCGCCGACGCCGAGGTCGTGGTGGAGCGAGTGCATCTTGGCGTGCTCGATCGCCATGCCCCCGTGCGAGTGCACGATGGCCTTCGGCAGGCCCGTCGTGCCCGACGAGTAGAGGATGTAGAGCGGGTGGTCGAACGAGAGCGCCTCGAACGCCACGCCCTCGTCGTAGGCGCAGAAGCGGTCCCAGGTCTCGCCGTCGGTCTCGGCCGCCGGGTCGAGGTACGGGAGCATCACGAGCGAGCCGAGCCCCTCGAGCCCGCGCACGACCCGGCGCACGTCCTCCGTCCGGTCGATCGACTTGGGCCCGTACTTGTAGCCGTCGACGGCCACGAGGACCTTCGGCTCGATCTGCGCGAAGCGGTCCAGGACCGCCTTGGCCCCGAACTCGGGGGCGCAGCTCGAGAAGACCGCGCCGAGGCTCGCCGAGGCGAGCATGAGCGCGAACGTCTCGGGGATGTTCGGCATCCACGCCGCGACCCGGTCGCCCCGGTGCACGCCGTGGGCGACGAGCCCGGCCCGCGCGCGGGCGACGGCCTCGCGCAGCTCGGCGAGGGTCCACTCCACGGGCGCGCGGGTGTCGGAGTAGGCCCGGACGATCACGTCGTCCTCGCCGACCCCGGGCGCGGTGAGCACCGCCCGCGCGTAGTTGAAGGTCTCGTCGGGGAACCAGACCGTGTCCGGCATCGCCTCGTCGGCCAGCACCCGGTGCTCGGGCACCGTCTTGCCGAGGCCGAAGTACTCCCAGACCGCGCCCCAGAACGGGCGCAGGTGATCGACCGAGTACTGCCAGAGCGCCGGATAGGAGGTGAGATCGCGCTCCTCCCGGCGCGACAGCCACTGCCCGAACCGCCCGATGCTCGTCGTCTCCACCGCGTCAGGGCGCGGCAGCCACAACACCTCGCTGGTCACGATCGCCTCCCGAATTCCACCGCACTGTGGTCCACGGCACTATCGTGGCACGCCTCAGGTTCGGTCCCGTCTGCGGGGGATCGTTTGCACGCTTTTGTCTATTGTCCCGACTTTTGTTGTCCCAGTTCGTCCTCGATGTACCGCTCGCGCGTCACGGCGAGCCCCGAGACGAACAGGACCACGGTGAGGACCGCGATGAAACCGAACGGCACCGACCACGAACCGGTCAGGCCGTAGACCCAGCCGACCGCGAGCGGGCCCGAGCCCGCCAGCAGGTAGCCGCCCGACTGGGCGAACGAGGACAGCGCGCTCGTCCCGGCCGGCGTGCGGGCGCGCAGCCCGAACAGGGTCAGGATCAGCGGGAACACCGAGGTGCCGATGCCGAACAGGACCATCCACAGCCACGTCAGCGGACCGCCGCCGGCCAGCCACAGGCCCGCGATCGCGGGCGGGTAGCAGGCCGCGAGCACCAGGAACGTCGGGCGCGGGCCCCACCGGACCGTCAGGATCGGGACGACCACCGACACCGGGATCTGCACCAGCGTGAGCAGGCCGAGCATCGACCCGGCCGCGGCCGCCGACATGCCGTCGGCGGTGAGGATCGTCGTCGTCCATCCCATGAGGATGTACGCGATGGCCGACTGCGCCCCGAAGATCACGAGCATCGTCCACGCCAGGCGCGAGCGGCCCACCCCCGGCAGGTGCGCGACCGGGGCCGTCCCGGACGCGGCCGAGGCCGGGCGCCACAGCAGCCACGGCACGACCGCGATGAGCGCCGGCAGCGCCCACACCGCGAGCGCGAGCCGCCAGTCGCCGGCCAGGTGCTCGATCGGGGCCGTGGCCGCGGCGGCGACCGCGGTGCCGACCGCCAGCGTCGTCGAGTACGCGGTGGTCATGACCCCGATGCGGTCGGGGAAGTACCGCTTCACGATCACCGGGACCGCGACGTTCCCGATCGCGCCCGCGGCCAGCGCGAACAGGCTGAACAGCAGGAACACGGCCGTGTTCGGGGCGTACGCGCGGGCGACGAGGCCCGCGCTCATGACCGCGAGTGCGCCGGTGAGCAGCGGCCGGGGGCCGAAGCGGCGGGCCAGGCGCGGGGCGAGCGCCCCGAGGCCCGCGAACGCGAGGACCGGGAGCGTGGTCAGGAGCCCGGCGACGGTCTCCGACATGCCGAGGCCGGTGCGCAGCTCGGCGAGGATCGCGCCGACGCTGGTGACGGCGGTGCGGAAGTTGAAGGCGGCGAGGACGACGCCCGCGGCGAGCATCCAGCCGAACGCGGCCGCGCGGCCCGGCGGCGGGTCCGCGATGGCGGCGGCGGGCGGGGGCACGGGGTGCTCGGCGTCGCCGAGCGCGCCGGCGGGCGGGCCGGCGGGGGCGTCGGTCGTCACGGGGGACGTCTCCTTCCGAGGCCGGGGCGGGGCAGACGCCGGCAATCGCTGTCCGGGACGCCGGGAGGAGTGCCGGCGGACCGCGGCTGAACCGATTCACGGCGGCGCGCCGGGGGGCGCCGGCAGCCGGGATAGAATCGAGTCAATTCATGGGATGAATTGACGGCCTGTCAACGGTATCGCGACGGCTGTCTGCTTTAATCCTCCTAGTGTCAGGAAACACGCACCCCTCCATGGCGGGCCCCCGCCAGGCCATGGCAGCGATCCGGGAAGGTCAGGTCCGCCAGTGGCATTGCAGTCGACACGCAAGTCCGCCCTCGTCGATCAGGTGATCGAGCAGCTCCGGCAGCAGATCAGCGACGGCGAGTGGGGCCTCGGATCGCGCATCCCGACCGAGAGCGAACTCGCCGAGCTCCTCGGCGTCGGCCGCAACACGATCCGCGAAGGCGTCCGCGCGCTCGCCCACGCCGGGCTCCTGGAGATCCGCCAGGGCGCCGGCACGTTCGTGGTCGGCCGCAGCGAGGTCACCGCCGCCGTGCGCCGCAGGATCGCCGCCAGCCCCGCCTCCGACGCCATGGAGGTCCGCCGCGGCCTCGAGGTCGAGGCCGCCCGGCTCGCCGCCCACCGCCGCACCGAGGCCGACATCACGCGACTGCGGATCCTCCTGGCCGAACGCGAGGCGACCCACGAGGTCGGCGACACCGAGGCGTTCATCGCCGCCGACATCGCCCTCCACCAGGCCGTCGCCGAGGCCAGCCACAACAAGCTCCTCGCCGAGCTGTACTCCGAACTGGCCGACTCGCTGCGCGAGACCGTCCGCGCCGGCCTCGGACCGGTCCTCGCCGAGGAGCCGCACATCGACCACACCCGCGCGATCGAGGCGATCATCGCCGGCGACGCCGACCTCGCCGCCGCCGAGACCGCCGCGTACCTGCGCCTGCTCGTCGACGACTGACCGCGCCCATCCGGCGCACCGGCGGGCGAACCGCGCGGCAAGCGCTAGAGTCGGTAGTACCGCCCGCTGAACCAAGAGGAGTCCTCATGCGCCTGTCCGCCCGCGTCGACTACGCACTGCGCGCCGCCGTGGCCCTCGCCGGCTACGGAGACCGCTGGGTGTCGGCCGAGCAGATCGCCGAGGACCAGGGCATCCCCCGCAAGTTCCTGGAGTCGATCCTGCTCCAGCTCCGCCGCGGCGGCATCGCCACCTCCAAGCGCGGCTCCGAAGGCGGCCACCAGCTCGCCCGGCCCGGCGACCAGATCAGCCTCGCCGACGTCATCCGCGCCGTCGACGGCCCCCTCGTCGGCGTCCGCGGCGAACGCCCCGAGCAGGTCGCCTACACCGGGATCGCCACCGCGCTCACCAACGTGTGGATCGCCCTGCGCGTCTCCGAGCGGAACATCCTCGAATCGGTCTCCCTCGCCGCCGTCGCCAACGACGACCTGCCCACCTCGGTCACGAAGCTCCTCGAAGACCCCGACGCGTGGGTCATCCGCGACTGACAACCAAGCGCCGCATCAGCGTGCGGGCTCTGCCAGAATCGGTACGTGAACTTCCCAGACCTGGGCGCCTGGTGGGACCGCGTGCTCTCGGAGTCGCGCCGGCGGTCCAACCTGGTCGACCACGCCTGGCGCGCGGGCGAGCGGTACGGCGAGGTCCACTGCGGGCAGCTCGCGGCCGCCATCTCGTACTACGCGTTCTTCGCCGCGTTCTCCATGTCGCTGCTCGCGCTCGCGATCTTCGGGTACCTGCTGAACTTCCCCGACATCTACGCGTCGGTCGAGCAGTGGCTCTCGACGAACCTGCCGGTCATCGACATCGGCGTCCTGGAGAGCTCCCGCCAGTCGGTGACGATCTTCGCGGCGGTCGCACTCGTGCTGGCCGGGGTCGCGTGGGTGCAGTCGGTGCGCGCGTCGATCCGCCTGGTGTGGGGGCTGGACGCGCAGCCGGGGAACGTGTTCCTGCGCTGGGCGATCGACCTCGCGATCCTCGTCGGCGTCTCGGTGCTGCTGCTCATCACGATCGGCGCCACCGCGGGCGCCGAGTTCGTGGTCGCGTGGCTCCACTGGGACGAGGTCACCGGGAACCTGGCGCTGCTGGTGCGGGCCGTCTCGGTCGTGGTGGGGCTCATCGCGAACGCGCTCCTCGCGGCGGTGCTGCTTCAGGCGCTCCCGCGCCTCGTCATGCTGCCGCGGCGGGTCGTGTGGGCCTCGATCGCGGTGTCGATCGGGATGGAGCTGCTCAAGACCGTGGGGCGCATCTACGTCCTGCACGTCTCCGACCGGCCGGCGTACCAGGCCGTGACCACCGCGGTCGGTCTCCTGCTGTTCCTCTACATCTTCAACGTGATGCTGCTGGCCGCCGCGGCCTGGACCGCGACCTCGCTGCGGGGCAAGGCGATCGACCTGTACGAGCGGGCCGAGATCAAGAACGGCACCGGGCGGCTGTACGAGCCCGACGAACCGGACGCGCGGCCCACGGACCAGGACCGCCCCGACGAGCAGGCCGCCGACGAGCGGCGCACCGATAAAGGACGCACCGACGAATGACGGCCCGGGCGCGGGAGCCCGGGCCGTCTGGTCGTGCGGTCGTCAGGCGACGCCCTTAAACGGACGGTGCCCTTACACGACGGTGCTCCTAAACGACGGTGCTCCTAGACGACGGTGCAGACCTGGCCGTTCATGAGGAACATGCCCGGGTCGCCGGGGTCGCCGGTGCCCTGGAAGCCGATCTGCTTGGTGCGGCCGGGCTTGAGCGGGAAGTTCCAGAACGCCGGGTCGGCGGCCATGGCGTCGCCGTCGATCGCGATCGCGCCGCCCCAGTCGTACTCGACGGTCTCGACCCCGCCGGACTTCCAGCGCAGGTCCCATTCGTCGATGTCCGCCTCGCCGGTGTTCGTCACCTTGATCTGGACGACGAAGCCGGTGTCCCAGTCGGCGACGACGCGGTACTCGACCTCGCAGGAGGCCGAGGCGTACGGCGCCGCGGCGCTGTCGCGCGCGGGGCCGGACACGACCGCCTCCCACTCGGGGGCCTCCATGCCGTAGCCGAGGAAGAAGCTCGGCCACGGCGGCTGGTTGTAGGAGACGTTCTGCCACGAGACCGCGAGGCGGTACTGCGGGTCGTTCATGAGCGTCGGCAGCGCGTGGTCCGAGGCGATCGTGGTGGTGAACAGGCGCACGCCGTCGTTGGACTCCTTGCGCAGGATCACCTCCTCGCGCCAGTCCCCGAGCAGGTCGCCGGTGAGCACCGCGTTCCCCTTGGTGCCGTTGTTGGTGTCGACGCCTTCGGGGGTGAAGATCTCCTCCTGGGTGCCCATCTCGGGGTCCCAGTCGGCGATGAACGGGTAGATCGGCACGTAGTTCGGCTCGTCGAACTCGTGGTCGAAGATCTCGCGGCCGAGGTCGCCGTCCCACCAGACCATCGAGTTCGCCGACGGGATGGCGTTGCCGATCAGCGTGCCGTCGGCCGCACGGAGCTCGCCTTCGCGCGAGTTCCAGGCGCCCGTGGTGCTCGCGGCCCAGCATTCGGCGCCCGCGTAGTCCGGGTCGATGTCGCCGCACGTGCCGCGGCCGGTGTCGCGGGAGCCCGGGATCGACCACAGGACCTCGGCGGTGTCGGCGTCGCGGAACGCCCCGGCCCGGTTGCCCGAGCAGCTCATGCACTCGAACGGGCTGAAGATCTCCAGGCCCTCGTTGGCGGGGTCGAAGTCCGAGACGTGCAGGGCGTCGCCGTGGCCGAGGCCGGTCGAGTACAGCGGCGTGCCGTCGTCGTTGATCGTCATGGCGCCGAACACGATCTCGTCGCGCCCGTCGCCGTCGACGTCGGCGATGGACATCTGGTGGTTGCCCTGGCCCTGGTAGGCCCCGCCCCAGCGGTCGGAGCTGAAGCTCCACAGCTTCGGCAGGTTGTCGCCGTCCCAGTTCCAGGCGGCGATCTCGGTCTTGGCGTAGATGCCGCGGTTGGTGATCAGCGACGGGTGCTCGCCGTCGAGGTACGCGACGGCGAGCATGAGCCGGTCGCCGCGGTTGCCGTAGCAGTCGCCCCACGAGCAGACGTCGCCGCGCGCGGGCGCCCAGTCGACGGTCTCCATCGCGGCGCCGGTCTGCCCGTTGAAGACCGTCAGGAACTCCGGCCCTTGCAGGATGCGGCCGTCGGTGCCGCGGTGGTCCGCGTCGGCGTCGCCGATCACGGTCCCTTCGCCGTCCACAGTGCCGTCGGCGGTCTTGAGGGCCACCTCGGCCCGGCCGTCGGAGTCGAGGTCGTAGGCGACGAGCTGCGTGTAGTGCGCGCCGGCCCGGATGTTCCGGCCGAGGTCGATACGCCACAGGCGCTCGCCGCTGAGCGTGTACGCGTCGACGTAGACGTTCCCGGTGTAGCCGCTCCGGGAGTTGTCCTTCGCGTTCGACGGGTCCCACTTCTGGACGATCTCGTAGATGCCGTCGCCGTCCAGGTCGGCGACGGTGGCGTCGTTGGGCGAGTAGGTGTAGGCGACGCCGTCCGGCGTGGTGCCGCCTTCGGGGCGCTCCATGTCGATGTCGATGTACTGGTCGTCCCAGACCTCGAACGCCTTCGTGTAGCCGGTCTCGACGCCTTCGGACACGGTGGCGATCCAGTAGGTCGAGTTCGCGGTGCCGCCCTGGTCGGTGAGGTTGGTGAGCGTCGTCGGCTCGGGCGTGATGAGCCGGCCGTCGCGGTAGACGTTGAACGCGGTGCCCTCGGGGTCCAGCGCGAGGCTGCGCCAGCTCACGAAGTTCCCGCCCTCGACGCCGACGGCGACCGGGGCCCGGTCGAGGCTCTCGATCCGCTCGGCGCAGTCGGCGCACGGCTCGTCGGGGCCTTCGCCGCCGGCGCCGGGGACGTCGCCGATCCTGGTGAGCTCCAGGCCGTTCAGGTGCCCGGTCTGGCCGGAGACGGTGACGTTGAGCTGCCCGTCCTCGACGACGACGCCTTCGAAGTCCTTGGTGAGGATCGACCGCGAGGCGGCGTTGGCCGCGCCGAAGTCGACGCCTTCGAACTTGACGTTGGTGCGGGCCGAGCCGACGTAGTCGCCGGTGACGACCCGCGCGGTGTAGAGGCCGTCCGCCACGTCGACGGCGAAGTCGTAAGTGCCGCCGAACCAGGCCACGAAGTCGCTGCCGAGCGGGTCGGTGGTGACGCCGCGGTCGCGGTCGATCGCGGTCGCCATGTCGGTGGTGAAGCCGTACCCGCGTTCGGCGCTGTAGGCGGTGCCGCGGTTGACCTCGGTGTACCCGGGGGCCACGGTCTGGCTCGCGGGGCCGAAGTCGTACTTGAAGCCGGCGGTGGCGGTCGTGACGGTCAAGGTCGCGGACTTCTCGCCCTCGCCCTTGCCGTTGACGCCCGCGACGGCGAACTCGTAGGCGGTGTCCTCTTCGAGGCCGGAGACGCGGCCGACGCCGACGTTCGCGGTGCTGCCGAGGCGCCAGTCGCCGCCGGGTTCGCGCACGTAGACGCGGTAGATGTCGGCGTCGCCGGCGGTGTCCCAGTTGAGGGTCACGCTCGCGTTCGCGATCGTGGCGGCGGTGAGCCCGGTCGGAGCGGCCGGGACGTTCGCCGGGGGTGCGACGTCGACGACGTGCTCGGAGAGCGGCAGCCCCAGGGTCGCGGTCTCCTCGGCGACCAGGCGGGCCATCTGGATGGCGCCGTACTCCTGGAAGTGCGTGTCGTCGGCGGTGCCGTTGGGCCGGTTCGGGTAGACCCCGGCCGGGACGTGCAGGAACACCGACTTGGCCTCTTCGGGGCCGATCTCGTTCAGGTAGGCGCGCGAGGAGGCCGAGAGGTCGACCATCGCGACGCCGGTCTCCTCGTGGAGCTCGTAGACCTTCTCGACGTACTCGGGGAAGGAGGTGTTGAACTGGCCCGTGTCGGCGTTGAAGCTGCGGCGCGACACCGGGGTCACGAGGACCGGGACGGCGCCCTTCTCGAGCGCGCCGGCGATGTAGTGGTCGCGCAGGTACATCTTGTAGTCGTCGGGCGAGGTGTACCGCTCGGGGACCGACGCCGTCGCGTCGTTGTGTCCGAACTGGATGAACAGGTAGTCGCCCGGCTGGATCTCGTTCAGGATCGTGTCGAGGCGGCCCTGCTCGATGAAGGAGCGCGAGGAGCGGCCGCCGATCGCGTGGTTGGCGATGGTGACGCTCTCGTCGAAGTAGCGGTCGATCACCTGACCCCACCCGGCCTGGGGCTCCCAGTAGGGGTCGTAGGTCTGGACGGTGGAGTCGGAGGCGAGGTAGACGGTGATGCCGTCGTCTTCCTGCGCCTGGGACGGGGCGCCCGCGGCGAGGACGCCCGCGAGCGCGGTGGCGCCGGCCGCGACGAGCGCGAGGGCGCGGCGCCAAGGGGGTCGAGGAGTCATGGGCCTCATGTTCACTTCCGTAGTGAGAGGAGGAAGGCTCGCCGGGCACGCATGAATGAATCGTTTCAATCATGCGGAAGATTGCGGGGCAAGCGGTTACTGCTGTGGGGACGGTACCTGAGCGGATCGGCGAAAGTCAATACATGTCGATACCTGCCGGGATCGGCGATGGCTTTCGGAGGATTCCGGACCGCTTGCTCGTGGCACATGTCCGACCAGTCGGACATGTGCCACGAGCCGTGGCCTGGTCAGCGCACGTGCGAGGCGATCGGGAGCGGCAGCGCCTTGGCGCCCTCGGCGACCAGGCGCGCCATCTGGTTCGCGCCGTTGTCCTGGAAGTGGGTCGAGTCGGCCAGGCCGTCGGGGTAGTTCGGGTACTGCCCGGCCCGGAGGTGCATGAAGACCTCCCAGCGGGCCCGGTCGTAGCCGATCGAGTCGAGATACGTGCGCGAGCGCGCTCCGAGGTCGATCATGGCGACGCCGGTCTCGCTGGCAAGCTCGCGGACCTTGGCGGCGTAGGTCGCGAAGGACTCGTTGAACCGGCCGGTCGAGGCGTTGTAGTCGAGGCGGTTGACCGGCGTGAGCAGCACGGGCGTCGCGCCTCTGGCGGTGGCGCCGGCCATGTAGTGGTCGCGCAGGTACATCTTGTAGTCCGCGGGCGAGGTGTACCGCTCGGGGTTCCCCGTGCTGGCGTCGTTGTGTCCGAACTGGACGAACAGGTAGTCGCCGGGCCTGATCGCGTCGAGGACGGCCGTCAGGCGGCCCTGCTCGATGAACGAGCGCGAGGAGCGCCCGCCGATGGCGTGGTTGGCGATCGCGGTGTTCGCGTCGAAGTACGCCGCTAGCTTCTGGCCCCAGCCGCTCATCGGGTACGCCGAGGCGTTGTAGGTCTGGGCCGTGGAGTCCGAGGCGATGTAGACCGTCGGGTTCCCCGGCGCCGGAGCGCCGACCGCGATGGGGCGGAACTGCTGGTTGGTGCCGCCGTTGGAGTCGTACTGGGCGATGCGCGCGCCCGCGGCGGTGGACCGCTCGTAGACGTCGAGGGCCTTTCCGGAGTTGCGGTTGACGAACCGCAGGTAGGTCCCGTCGTCGAGGATCTGCCACTGCTGGTTGAGGCCGCCGTTGTCGGTCCACTGGACGATGTCGGCGCCGTTGGCCGTGGACTTGGCGTAGACGTCGAGGACCTTGCCGGAGTGGCGGGCCTGGATCTTGTAGTGGCCGCCGCCGGCGTCGACGAAGCGGAACTGCTGCTGGGCGGCGTCGGTGCGGGCCTGCTGGAGGAGCTTGGCGCCGTCGGCGGTCGAGGCGCCGAGGTCGAGGACGAGGCCGGAGTGGCGGGACTGGAGCACGTACCAGGTGCCCGGGGTGAACGCGGCGCTCGCGGCTCCGGCGCCGAGCAGCCCGCCGGCGGCGAGTCCGGTGAAGAGGCCGAGCGATCGGCGGCTGAGCTTGGCGGCGAACGGGTTCGGTCGCTCGGATGGGTACTGCATGTGCGCTCCAGTGCTCGAAGTCGAGGGCCGCGGCGCTGGGAGCGCCGCGGCCCCGGTGAGAGGCGGGAATCGGATGGAGAGGGGAACTGAGGGCCGCGGGCAACCCTGGATGAAACGATTCAAACTCGCGGCGGAGGGCCGCAGTGCAAATCGGAGACCGGTCCCCCGGGCTGTACCGGGATTGCCAAGGGGATTTATGCACTCATAATTATCGATTTGATTGGCGAACATCGTAACCCGCGGAAAGCGCTAGTACAAGACCCGCAACAACCCCGGAGACAGACACCCCGCGACAGGCCCACGTGACAGACGCACATGACAAGGCTTCGCAACGCGCGCCGCCCGAAGGGCGGGGTGAGGGCTCGGATGCGCGTTGACGGTGGCGCACATCAATGTCAGAGCGGCAGCGACGAAGGGCAGGGTCGGGGTGGAGTCGGGTTGCGCACCGAGGGTGCGCGGGGGTCGAGGTCAGAGCCGCGACGACGAAGGGCGGAGTTCGATGTCGGCGATCGTATGTGGACGGCGCGCAGGGGTCGAGGTCGGAGCGGCGGCGACAAGGGGTGGGAGTCGGTGGTGGCCTTGATTGCGTGTTGAGGGCGGGTGCGGGTGGGGGTCAGAGCGGCGGCGACGACAGCCGGTGAATGGCGCAGGCTCGATGGCGTGCTGCGGGTACATTCGGGTCGGGGTCAGAGCGGCAGCGACGAGGGAGTGTCGGCTGGGCGAGTGTTCGAGGCTCGGGCGGGGGCCGGTTGCGCTCGTGCCGGACGGCTCGGATCGGCAAAGCCGGTACCAAACGGGGCGAGTTGAGGTCCGGTGACGGTTTCCTTGGGGCGCTTGGCGACTGGTGCTCGAATGTGAGTGTTCTGTGCGCGTGTGGGTGATGACGGTGTCGCACAGGGGTGCGAGAATTGGGGTACGCACAGGGACAGGGAGTTCGGTGCAGGTGCAGGGCGGTGCAAGCAGAC
>NZ_WIAO01000056.1 GCF_009451885.1 Glycomyces albidus | reverse complement strand
CTGTCCGAAGCGGCCGGTGCGGCCGGCGGCATGCGGACCCGGGGGTGCAGCCGGCCGGGGCGCGGTCGTCGGCCCCGCGCGGCCCCGTCCACCGAAACGTCAAGGCGCCTCATCGCTTTGGTACTGTCCGGGCGTGATCAGATGGCGATACGGGACCGTCACCGGCGTGCGCGGCGGCTGGCGCGGCTGCACCGAGCTGGAGGTCGACGTCGAGGCCCGCGAGGGCGAGGACGCCTTCTCGTGCCGGGGCCTCGCCTACGACGAACTCGTCGGCACCCCCGAGGCCGGCGACCGGGTCCTGCTCAACTGCAACGCCATCGCGAAGGGCCTCGGTACGGGCGGGTACGCACTGGTCATCGCGGTCCCCGACCGGCTCCCGGCGGACGTCGAGGGCCCGGGGCACATCGTGAAGGCCCGCTACACGCCGATGCAGGCCATGCGTCTCGCCGTCGACGAGGACGACTCGCCGCACCGCGCCGCCGTGGAGGCGTGCGAGGACCTCGGCGGGATGCCGGTGGTCGTGGCCGATCTGCACTCGGCGCTCGCGCCGGTCCTCGCGGGCGTCCACGCGACCGCCCCTGACGCGAAGGTCGCGTATGTGATGACCGACGGCGGGGCGCTCCCGGCGTGGTTCTCGCGCCAGCTCGACCAGCTCTCGGACCGGATCTGCACGGTCGTCACCGCAGGCCAGTGCTTCGGCGGCGACCTGGAGGCCACGAACATCCACAACGCGCTCATCGCGGCCCGCGTGGTCGGGGGCGCCGACATCGCGATCGTGGCCCAGGGGCCCGGCAACCTCGGCACCGGGACGGTCTGGGGCTTCTCCGGCACCGCCGCGGGCGAGGCCGTGAACGCGGCGGCCGTGCTCGGCGGCCGGCCGGTCGCGAGCCTGCGGATCTCCGAGGGCGACGCCCGCGAGCGCCACCGCGGCATCTCGCACCACTCGATGACCGCTTACGGGAAGGTCGCGCTGGCCGCGGCCGACATCCCGGTTCCCGACGAGCTCCCCGCCGACCTCGAAGCGAAGATCCGCGCCCAGCTCGCCGAGCTCCCCGAGCGCCACCGCCAGATCGAGATCGACTGCTCCGGGCTCGCCGAGGCCATGGAGGCCCTCCCGGTCAAGCTCTCGACGATGGGCCGCGGCCTCGACCGCGACCGCGTCTACTTCATCGCCGAAGCCGCCGCCGGCCGCCACGCGGCCCAGATCGCCAAACGCCGCGACTGACTTCAGCTCCCCTTCAGGAACCCCCGCTACCTTGGAAACCGGGGGCCCTTTTCCAGCGCGGTGCCTCGCCGTCGGCATGCCGTCGGCTCGCCGCACGTCCCGTCGGGGACCCGGGAGCGAGCCTCGAAACGGAGGCCCCGACCGAGGACGGGCGTTCAGCGGCGCCCGGGCTCGCTTCAGCTCCCCTTCAGGAACCTCCGGCTATGTTGGAAATCGGGGGCCCTCTCCCAGGGCGGGACCGCGCCGGCGGCGTGCGCCGATTCGGGTCGGTTCACAGCACGAACAGCACCAGGATCCACACACCGATGACCGCCGCCAGGGCGAGCGCGAGCACCCAGGTCGGGACCGTGTACTCGCCGCGGCGGTTGCGGGCGATCTCTTCGCGGATGCGGGTGGTGCGCCGCTCGTAGGCGGCGACGGGGTCGAACGAACCGAGCAGGCCGGACCGGCCGGCCCGCTCGCGTTCGTCGGGCCGCCGGTCGGCGGCGCTGTCGGTCTCAGGCGGTTCGGACACGGGCCGGTCTCACATGCTGGCGATGAGCTTGTCGACGCGCTCGTCGCGGGAGCGGAACGGGTCCTTGCACAGGACGGTGCGCTGCGCCTGGTCGTTCAGCTTCAGGTGGACCCAGTCGACGGTGAAGTCGCGGCGCTTCTCCTGCGCCTTGCGGATGAACTCGCCGCGCAGGCGCGCGCGCGTGGTCTGCGGCGGCACTTCCTTGGCCTCGAAGACCTCGACGTCGTGCGTGAGGCGCTCGGCCTCGCCGCGGTTCTCCATCAGGTGGTGGAGGCCCCTGCCGCGGCGGATGTCGTGGTAGGCCAGGTCGAGCTGGGCGATGCGCGGGCTCGACAGCGGCAGGCCGCGCTTCTCGCGGTACCGCTCGATGAGCTTGAACTTGGCGACCCAGTCGATCTCGCGCGAGACCGCGTCGAGGTTGCCGTCCTCGACGGCCTGGAGGACCCGGCCCCACAGTTCGATGACGCGCTTGGTGGTCGCGTCCGCGCCGCGCTGGTCGACGAAGTCCATCGCCTTCTCGAGGTATTCGCGCTGGATGTCCAGGGCGGAGGCCTCGCGGCCGCTGGCCAGGCGCACCAGGCGCTTGCCGGTCGTGTCGTGGCTGATCTCGCGGATCGCCCGGATCGGGTTCTCCAACGTGAGGTCGCGCATCGTCACGCCGGTCTCGATCATCCGGAGCACGAGGTCGGCCGAGCCGATCTTGAGCATCGTGGTGATCTCGTTGATGTTGGAGTCGCCGACGATGACGTGGAGGCGCCGGTAGCGCTCGGCGTCGGCGTGCGGCTCGTCGCGCGTGTTGATGATCGGGCGCGAGCGGGTCGTCGCGGAGGAGACGCCCTCCCAGATGTGCTCGGCGCGCTGGGACAGGCAGAAGCGGGCCCCGCGCGGGGTCTGCAGGACCTTGCCGGCGCCGCAGATGAGCTGGCGGGTGACCAGGAACGGGATGAGGACCTCGGCGAGGCGCCCGAACTCGCCGTGGCGGCTGACGAGGTAGTTCTCGTGGCAGCCGTAGGAGTTCCCTGCCGAGTCGGTGTTGTTCTTGAACAGGTAGATGTCCCCGGCGATGCCTTCGTCG
Organism: Glycomyces albidus; assembly: GCF_009451885.1. Taxonomy (GTDB): domain Bacteria; phylum Actinomycetota; class Actinomycetes; order Mycobacteriales; family Micromonosporaceae; genus Glycomyces; species Glycomyces albidus. The sequence continues at coordinate 21,728 of NZ_WIAO01000056.1, read as the reverse complement.
TGGAGGCGCTTCTCCGCGTCGATCATGAGGCCTTCGAGGATCCGCTCGCCGGCCCGGTCGTGCTTGACCAGGTCCTCGACGGAATCGCATTCGGGAGTGGCGTACTCGGGGTGCGACCCCACGTCGAGATAGAGGCGGGCGCCATTGCGGAGGAACACGTTGGAGGAGCGGCCCCAGGAGACCACTCGCCTGAAGAGGTAACGGGCCACTTCGTCCGGAGACAGGCGGCGCTGTCCCCTGAATGTGCAAGTGACCCCGTATTCGGTCTCCAGTCCGAAAATGCGCCTGTCCATGTCGAAACCCTACCCCGATTCGGTTGAGGAGAACACCCCTCGCGGTCGAACGGTTTCGCTCCGCGACGGGCGTGATGACGGTCTGTGCGGGGTCGGGGGGGGGGGGGGGGCCCCCCCCCCCCCCCCGGGGGGGGGGCGGGCCGGGGGGGGGGGGGGGGGGCGGGGGCCCCCCCGCGACCGTCCACTTGCGTGCGGGAGTTTCGTGTCCGGGAATGCGGCTCTATTGCTATTCGCTGGGCTGGGGCCGCTCGCCTTTGTCCGGCGTGTCCGCTTCCGGTTCCGGTTCGTCGGCGGCATCGGCCGCGGGTGCGGCCTCCGACCGGGGCATGAGCGCGTCCAAGGCGAGGCCCTCGATGCGCCGGAAGGCGCGGCCGGGGCGGGCCCGCTCGAGGACCGCGACTTCGAGGACGTCGGTGGTCAGCTCGCGCGGCGTGCCGTTCGAGCCGCCGTGGGACAGGGCCCGCAGCGCCAGCGCGAACGCGTCGGCGAGCGGGGCGTCGGAGTCGTGGCCTTCGGAGAGGACCTCGACGAGCTCCTCGGCGGCGCCGCCCATGGCGAGGTAGCCGGGTTCGTCGTTGATCGAGCCGTCGAAGGTGAGCCGGTAGAGCTCGTCGGCTTCGGGGGAGGCCCCGACGCCGGCGACGCAGATCTCGACCTCGAAGGGCTTCGTCTGCTCCGAGAAGATGGCGCCGAGCGTCTGCGCGTAGGCCTTGGCGAGGCTGGCGGCGTTGACGTCGCGGCGGTCGTAGGAGTAGCCGCGCAGGTCGGCCATCCGGACGCCGGCGGTGCGGAGGTTCTCGAACTCGTTGTACTTGCCGACGGCGGCGAAGCCGATGCGGTCGTACAGCTCGTAGACCTTGTGCAGGGCCGAGGAGACGTTCTCGGCGACCAGGAGGACCCCGTCGGCGCACGAGAGCGCCACGACGTTGCGGCCGCGGGAGATGTTCTTGCGGGCGAACTCGGCCCGGTCCCGCATGATCTGCTCGGGACTGGTGTAGAACTGCATGGCCATGTCAGGCTCCTCTCCTTATCCGTAGGGGTTCTCGGTGCGGGCCGCGATGACCGAGCGGGCGAGTTCGGCCACGGTGGCCTCGTCGACGCGCTTGGAGCCTTCCGCGGTGGCGCTCATGACGATGGGGTACAGGTCGCGGATCGGGTCGGGTCCGCCGGTGGCGGAGTCGTCGTCGGCGGCGTCGTAGAGCGCCTCGACGGCGGCCTTGACGGCGTCGTCGGTGCTCATGCCGCGGCGGTAGCGCTTCTTGAGCGAGCCCTTGGCGAAGATGGAGCCGGAGCCGATCGAGTCGTAGTCGCGTTCGGCGTAGACGCCGCCGACGACGTCGAAGCTGTAGATCTTGCCGGCTTCGGCGACCGATGGGGCGTCGGTGTCGAACCCTGCGAAGAGGGGGACGACGGCGAGGCCCTGCATGGCCATGCCGAGGTTGCCGCGAAGCATGGTGGCGAGGCGGTTGGCCTTGCCGTTCAGCGTGAGCGGTGCGCCCTCGATCTTCTCGTAGTGTTCGAGTTCGACCTGGTAGAGCTTGATGAGTTCGATGCCGAGCCCGGCGGTGCCGGCCATGCCGACGAGCGAGTAGGCGTCCGCGGGGAAGACCTTCTCGATGTCGCGGCTGGCGATGTAATTGCCCGATGTGGCGCGCCGGTCGCCCGCCATGACGACGCCTTCGGCGGTCTTGAGCGCCACGATCGTGGTGGCGTGGGCGCTCATCTCGGTGAAGTCGCCGGGGGGCAGCGGTCTGCGCCCTGGCAGCAGCTCCGGGGCCGCCTGCATGAGGAACTCCGAGAAGGAGGAGGTTCCAGCCGTCATATACGCGTTGGGCAGTTTGCCTGGGAATCCTTGACCTGTCACGACATGACCTCCCTAATTCTCTATTTTTTTCGACTATCGGCCGAGGTCCCGCCTCGGCGGTGCAGCCTGAACCGCGCCTCGGCGGCGCGGCCTCGACGGTGCAGGGTCCCGGTGCGCCGGTCTTGACGACGCTCGAACCTGTCCGGTTCAGCCGTCACACCAGGGTGCCCTGTCGCCGCAGGTGCGGCTACTCGCCGCCCTTCTGCACGAACGAGCGGACGAATTCCTCGGAGTTGGTCTCCAGGACCTCGTCGATCTCGTCGAGCAGGTCGTCGACTTCTTCGGTGATCGCTTCGTGTCGTTCGGCGATCTCGGGGTCTACAGCGGCCTCTGTGGTCTCGGCATCTGCTTCCTGCCGTGACCGCTGCGACTGCGACTGCCCGCCGGAGTCCTTCGCTGCCATAGCTGTTCCCTTCTACCTCGACGGTGCATAAACCGTACCGCGAGAGTACGACAGCACGCCAGATACGACGCTGTACCGCTCTGTAATATTCCCGCGGCAGTCCGGTGTCGGCTAGTCGGCGGTGATGACGTCGAGGAGGTCCTTGGCCGCCTCGCACCGCTCGAACAACTCCCCCACATGGGCTTTGGTGCCCTTCTCGGGCTCCATCATGGGCACTCGCACGAGCGAGTCGGCGCCGACGTCGAAGATGACCGAGTCCCAGGAGGCCGCGACGACCTCGGACGGGTACCGGGAGAGGCACCGGCCGCGGAAGAACGCGCGGGTGTCGCTGGGCGGCTCGGTCATCGCGTTGATGATCTCGGTGTCGGTGAGGAGGCGCTTCATCTTGCCGCGGGCGACGAGCCGGTGGTAGAGGCCCTTCTCGGGGCGCACGTCGTGGTACTGGAGGTCGATGGCCTGGAGCTTGGAGGCGCCCCAGTCGAGGTTCTCGCGCTCGCGGTAGCGGTCGAGCAGGGAGAGCTTGGCGGGCCAGTCGAGCATGTCGGCCAGTTCCATCGGGTCGCGGGCCAGCGCGTCGAGGACGTAGGCCCACTGGTCGAGGACCTCGCGGGTGTCGGGGTCGGCGTCGGCTCCGCAGTACGCCTCGGCCTGCTCCAGGATGGACATCTGGAGTTCGACCGCGGTGAGCCGCTTGCCGTTGCGCAGTTCGATCTTGTGGGCGAGGGTCGGGTCGTGGGAGACGGCGCGCAGCTCGGAGACGGGCTCGGCGATGCCGAGGGAGCCGTCGAAGGCGCCGGACTCGATCATGGCCAGGACGATCGAGGCGGTGCCGACCTTGAGGAAGGTGGCGTGCTCGGCGAGGTTGGCGTCGCCGATGATGACGTGGAGTCGCCGGTAGCGCTCGGCGTCGGCGTGCGGCTCGTCGCGGGTGTTGATGATCGGTCGCTTCAGGGTGGTCTCGAGGCCGACCTCGACTTCGAAGAAGTCGGCGCGCTGGGAGATCTGGTAGCGGTGCTCGGAGGCGTCCTGGCCGATGCCGATGCGCCCGGCGCCGGCGAAGACCTGGCGGGTGACCAGGAAGGGCGTGAAGTGGGCGACGATGTCGGCGAAGGGCGTCTGGCGCGACATGAGGTAGTTCTCGTGCGCGCCGTAGGAGGCGCCCTTGTTGTCGGTGTTGTTCTTGTAGAGGTTGATGGGGCCGATCCCGGGCGTGTGGGCCGCCCGGAGGGCGGCCTCGGCCATGGTCAGCTCGCCGGCCTTGTCGAAGAGCACGACTTCGCGGGGGTTGGTGACCTCGGGCGTGGAGTACTCGGGGTGCGCGTGGTCGACGTAGAGGCGGGCGCCGTTGGTGAGGATGACGTTGGCGAGGCCGGAGTCCTCGTCGGCGAGGTTCTCTGCGGGGTCGTAGAGGGCCCCGGTGTAGGTGAAGCCGCGGGCGTCGCGCAGAGGGGTCTCCTCCTCGTAGTCCCACCTGGCGCGGCCGCCCTTGGAGAGTTCGGGGCGGGCGGCGTAGGCGTTGACGATCTGGGAGGAGGTCACCATCGGGTTGGCCCCGGGCTGGCCCGGCACGGAGATCCCGTATTCGATCTCGGTGCCCATGATGCGGCGAACGGTCATGCCTTCGAGCCTAGTCCGTCCTGGCCCCTTTGCGCCCCTCCGGACGGGGGTCGAGAGGATTTCCGCTTGCTCGACTTGCACTTCCTTCATGGGCTCCGGTTACCCGGCGGGGGTCCCGGCGACACGTTGGGGACAGGGCGAATCGGCCGGCGGGGCGAACCCCGCCGGCCGATTCCGCGGCGAAGCGCCGCCGCCTGTGCTACAGGTACTGGCCGGTGTTCGACACGGTGTCGATGCTGCGGCCGGAGTCCGCGCCCTTGCCGGAGACGAGCGTGCGGATGTAGACGATCCGCTCGCCCTTCTTGCCGGAGATGCGGGCCCAGTCGTCCGGGTTGGTGGTGTTCGGGAGGTCCTCGTTCTCGCGGAACTCGTCCACTGTGGCGTCGATGAGGTGGCTCAGCCGGATGCCCCTGGACTGGTGGGTCAGGTAGTCCTTGATGGCCATCTTCTTGGCGCGGGCGACGATGTTCTCGATCATGGCGCCGGAGTTGAAGTCCTTGAAGTACAGGACCTCCTTGTCGCCGTCGGCGTAGGTGACCTCGAGGAAGCGGTTCTCGTCCACCTCGGAGTACATGCGCTCGACGACCGCCTGGATCATCGAGTTCACCGTGGCGTCCCGGTCCTTGTCGTGCTCGCGCAGGTCGTCGTCGTGCAGCGGCAGGGTCGGGGTGATGTACTTCGAGAAGATGTCCTTGGCGGACTCGGCGTCGGGCCGCTCGATCTTGATCTTGACGTCCAGGCGGCCGGGCCGCAGGATCGCCGGGTCGATCATGTCCTCGCGGTTGGAGGCGCCGATGACGATGACGTTCTCGAGGCCCTCGACGCCGTCGATCTCCGACAGGAGCTGCGGGACGATCGTGTTCTCGACGTCGGAGGACACGCCCGAGCCGCGGGTGCGGAAGATCGAGTCCATCTCGTCGAAGAACACGATGACCGGCATGCCCTCGCTGGCCTTCTCGCGGGCCCGCTGGAAGACCAGGCGGATGTGCCGCTCGGTCTCGCCGACGTACTTGTTCAGCAGCTCGGGGCCCTTGATGTTGAGGAAGTAGCTCTTGGAGGAGGCCTCCTCGCCGCGCAGCTCGGCGACCTTCTTGGCCAGCGAGTTGGCGACGGCCTTGGCGATGAGCGTCTTGCCGCAGCCGGGAGGGCCGTAGAGCAGGATGCCCTTCGGCGGGCGCAGCTCGTGCTCGCGGAAGAGGTCGGCGTGCAGGAACGGCAGCTCGACGGCGTCGCGGATCATCTCGATCTGGCTGTCGAGGCCGCCGATGTCGTAGTAGTCGACGTCCGGGACCTCTTCGAGGACGAGCTCCTCGACCTCGCTCTTCTGGATGCGCTCGTAGGCGTAGCCGGCGCGCGGCTCGATCATGACGGAGTCGCCGGCGCGCAGCGGCCCGTTGATGAGCGCGTCGGAGAGCAGCACGACCCGCTCTTCGTCGGCGTGGCTGGTCACGAGGGCGCGGTCCGGCGGCCCGCCGCCGGGGACCTCGATGAGCTCCTTGAGCGTGACCACTTCGCCGATGCGCTCGTAGTCGAGGACCTCGACCACGTTCATGGCGTCGTTGAGCAGGACCTCCTGGCCGCGCTCGAGCTCCTCGGGGTCGATCGAGGGGGCGAGCGACACGCGGAACTTCCTGCCGGAGGTGAAGACGTCGACGGTGCCGTCCTCACGCGCGCCCAGGAACACGCCGTACCCTGACGGCGGCTGGGCGAGCCGGTCGATTTCCTCTTTCAATGAGACGATCTGCTCGCGGGCCTCTTTCAAGGTCGCCACGAGGCGTTCGTTCTGCTCCGACAGCCGGTCGATCTGGGATTGGGCGGCGGCGAGCCGCTCCTCCAGGATGTGCATGTGTCGGGGCGTTTCGGTGAGACGGCGCCGAGCCGCGGCCAGTTCTTCCTGGAGCTCTTCGACCTGTCCTGACAGTTCGTCGCGCTCTGAGCCCTGGCCCAGGTTCTGTCGACGGTCATCGTTGCTTCGTGCCACGGGTCACACCTCCCAGGAGAGTGTTCGTACTCCAACCGTAGCTGGCTGGGGAGGCCAATAGTAAGGCTCGCCACCGACATTGCGCTACATTCTCGATCCGTTTTAATCTGGGAGCCATGGCTGTGGAACGTGAACTCGAAGTCTCGATCGACCAGGACGCCTGCACCGGGGACGGGCTCTGCGTGCAGTACGCCCCGGACGTGTTCGAGTTCGATATCGACGGTCTCGCATACGTCAAGGACACCGAGGGCGAGCTGTTGACTACGGCGGGTTCCCAAGTCAGGGTGCCCGAGCGGCTGCGTCTCGACATCGTCAACGCCGCCCACGACTGCCCCGGCGAGTGCATCTACGTCCGCGATCTGGCGAGCAAGGAGCCCGTCGCGGGCCCCGGCGCGGACGACTGAGGTGACACGCCGAAGCGCGGCCCCCCGGATCGGGGAGCCGCGCTGTCTTGTTTCAGCACTTGGGAAGTCGTGAATCCGACTTGCGAAAATCGCGGATTGTTACTCTTCCGTAATGTCGTCGGCCTTCGGCTCCGCCGCGGCCGCGATCCGCGCGTTCCGCTCCCGGAGGGCCTGCTGGCCCTTCGACGGCTTGAGCTTGCGGGCGGGCGCGACCGTTCCCGGGGCGAGCTTGCGGGCGGTGATGAGGAACGCGGTGTGGGCGATCATCCGGTGGTCCGGGCGCACCGCGAGGCCCTCCAGGTGCCAGCCGCGGATGAGCGACTCCCACGCCTCGGGCTCGGTGAAGGTCTTGCGCTCCCGCAACGCCTCGACCAGCTCCGACATCTGCGTCGTGGTCGCGACGTATCCGATGAAGACACCGCCGGGGCGCAGGATGAGCTCCACAGTGTCCAGCACCTCCCAGGGCGAGAGCATGTCGAGCACGACCCGGTCGACCGGCTCGAGGTCGGCCTCGGCCACGTCCCCCACCGTCAGGGTCCACTGCTCGGGCAGCTCCCCGTAGTAGCCCGCGACGTTCTCCTGGGCGATCTTCGCGAAGTCCTCGCGCAGCTCCCACGAGAAGACGTGCCCGGTCGGGCCGACGGCCCGCAGCAGCCAGTTCGTGAGCGCGCCCGAGCCGGCGCCGGCCTCGACCACGCGCGCGCCCGGGTAGATGTCGCCGAACGTGAGGATCTGGGCGATGTCCTTGGGGTAGATGACCTGGGCGCCGCGGCGCATCGACAGGCCGTAGTCCGGCAGGAGCGGCCGCAGCGCGAGGTAGGCGGTGCCGCCCTCGGTGGTGACCGTGACGCCGTCGGGCCGCCCGATCAGGTCGTCGTGGAAGAGCCTGCCACGGTGGGTGTGGAAGGCGCCCCCCTCGACGAGGGTGATCGTGGCCTTCCGGTTCTTCGCGTCGGTCAATTGGACGCGGTCGCCCGGCGCCAGCAGGTCAGATGCCACTTGCCTCGTGTCTCCTTCGTTCAGGTCCGAAGCATCTTAACGGAGGGCTTTGACCACGTCGGCGGTGTAGAGCAGCCCTGTCAGGCGCCCCTCATCGACCACGAAGAACCGGTCGGCGCCGCTCGCGCCGATCGCGTCGACCAGGGCCTGGCCCCTCAGGTCCGCCCGCAGGCCCGGGATCTTCTCGGCCGAGCGCAGCAGGCCGCGCAGCGGCATCGCGTCGACCTGCTCGGCGGGGACGGCCTCGGCGCTGGCCCGGTCGAGGACGCCCACCGGGCTGCCGTCGACGGCCACGACCTCCCTGCCGGCCGCCGAGGCGAGTGCCTCGCCGAGGGTCGCGGCGGCGCTGACGACGGCCACCGGACGGGCCAGCGCGGCGGCGTCGAGGGCCTTGACGCGCGGGCCCATGCGGGCGGCGCGGATGGCGCCGGTGGCGCCGCGCCACAGCTCGAACGAGACCATGAGCAGGAGGATCAGCCCGATCCAGGAGAACCAGCCGGAGCGGAACAGCAGCAGTCCCACGCCGAGGGTGGCGACGGCGACGACGCGCCCGGCCCATCCGGCGACGCGGTAGCCGCTCCAGCGGTCGCCCGTTGCGGCCCAGATGCCCGCCTGGAGGGCTTTGCCGCCGTCCAGGGGCAGGCCCGGCAGCAGGTTGTAGGCGGCGACGAGGAGGTTGGCGACGCAGACCTGGAAGCAGAGCTGCCAGGCGAGCGAGCCGACCTCGACGACGGCGACGCCGCCGAGTCCGGCCAGGCCCAGCAGCAGGGAGACCCCCGGCCCGGCCAGCGCGATCGCGGCGGCCGTGGAGGGCCGGGGCGCTTCGCGGTCCATCTCGGTGAAGCCGCCGAGGGCGTCGAGGTTGATCCGGCGGACCCCGATCCCGGCGTGCAGGCTCACGAGGGCGTGGCCGAGTTCGTGCAGGAAGACCGAGAGGAGCAGGGTGAGCGCGAAGAGGGCGGCGACGGCGAGCGAGGCGCCGGCGCCGATGCCGTCCACCGACCGCTGGACCACCGGCGCGTACACGGCGACGACCATCGCGGCGAGGATGAGCCACGTGTAGCCGAGCGTGACGGGTATGCCCTTGACGCGGACGAGCGTGAAACCGGAGCGGCGGAAGGCCAGGACGTTGGTGGACATCGGCGGCAATGCTACGCGCCCGGCCGCGAACCGGCCGGGCGCGGTTGACCGGGTCCGGTTGCGGTTACGCGGGTCTCACGCGGAAGGCGTAGGTCGCGTACGGCATCGCGAAGGTCTCGCGTCCGGCGAGGTCGGGGTGGGTGGCGATGAGCTCCTCGACGCCCGCCACGAGCTCGCGCCGGCGCTCGGGGCTCGCGGTGAGGTAGTAGGAGCGGGTCTGGACGAGGCGGACGAGGCCGGCCGGGTCGAGGCGCTTCTCGTGCCGGAAGACGCGGACCTCGGGTTCGCCGAAGCCGGGAGCGAAGTAGCCGGGTTCGGTGGCGCCCATGGCGGTGAGTTCGCCCTTCGAGGAGCCGATGACCTCGGAGAGCCTGGCGACCCAGTCGACGGACTCGTCGCGGAGGTTCCAGATCGGGGCGAGCACCCCGCCGGGGCGCAGGACGCGGCGCAGCTCGGGGAGGGCCTTGGGCCGGTCGAACCAGTGGAACGCCTGGCCGGCGGTGATGACGTCGGCGCTGCCGTCGGGGAGCGGCACGGCTTCGGCGCTGCCTTCGCGGGCGGCGGCGAGGCCCGGTGTGGCGGCGGTGAGTCTGGCGAGCATCTGGGGGTCGGGTTCGACGGCGGTGACGCGGTGGCCGCGGGCGATGAGGCCCCGCGTGAGGAGGCCGGTGCCGGCGCCGACGTCGACGACGTCGGCGGGCTCGTCCCCTGCGAGCCAGGCGAGCGCGTCGGCGGGGTAGGCGGGGCGGGCGGCGTCGTAGAGGTCCGCCGCCCTGCCGAAGGACCGCGCCTGCGCGCTCGGGTCGGGGCCGAGGATGTCGTGACTCATGCCGCGAACAGTACGTGCGTTATGTTCGGATGTCCAGCGCGGTGAAGCGCTGTCGGTGCCCCGTCCTATGCTCGGTGCATGTCGAACGCGACCCGACCGACTCAGCTCTCCCCTTCGCGCGCCGGGGATTTCAAGCAGTGCCCGCTGCTGTACCGGTTCCGGGCGGTCGACCGCCTCCCCGAGCCGCCGTCGCGGGCGCAGGTCCAGGGCACGCTCGTCCACGCGGTCCTCGAGCGGCTCTACGAGCTCGACGCCGGGAAGCGCACCCCGCAGGAGGCGCTGGCGCTCATCGAGCCGGAGTGGACGAAGCTGAACGCGTCCCAGGAGTACTCGGAGCTGTTCGAGGGCCTCGACGACGAGTCGGGGTGGCTGCGGGGCGTGCGGAGGCTGGTCGAGACGTACTTCTCGATGGAGGACCCGCAGCGGCTCCAGCCGCACCGCACCGAGTGCCTGGTGACGACCACGCTCGACGACGGCACGCAGCTCAAGGGCTTCATCGACCGCGCCGACGTGAACCCGGCGGGTCTGGTGCGCCTGGTGGACTACAAGACCGGGAAGCGCCCGCCGGACCGCTTCGCGGACAAGGCGCTGTTCCAGATGAAGTTCTACGCCCTGGTGTGGTGGCGCACGCGGGGCACGGTGCCGACGCTGCTGCGCCTGATGTACCTCGGCGACGGCCAGGTGCTCGACTACTCGCCGAACGAGCGCGAGCTCGAGCAGTTCGAGCGGACGCTGAAGGCCTTGTGGGCCTCGATGCGCGAGGCGATCGCCACGGGCCTGTTCCGGCCGCAGAAGTCGAAGCTGTGCGGCTGGTGCGCGCACCAGAAGCTGTGCCCGGAGTTCGGCGGCGAGCCGCCGGCGTACCCGCTGACGACCGTCCTGCCAGGACTCGAGATGCCTCCTCCCTGAGGCGGAGCCGTGAATCATTCCCACGTTCGATGAAGCGGGAGTGACCGGCGGATACGGTATAGAGCGTGCAAGCCGCCTCCAGACTCCGCCGACTCCGCTGCTGGCTCCACGAGCGGCCGTTCGTGGCCGACTGCGTCCTGATGGTGCTCCTGGCCGCCGGCTACTTCGGGTACTTCCTCGCGATGATGCAGATCGCGCCCGAGATCGGCTACGGCTGGACCGACCTGGCGCTCATGATGCTCCCGTTCACGGTCATCTGCCTGCGCCGCGTCTGGCTGTGGGGCGGCATCGCCATCGGTCTCGCGATCACGTGCGCCGCGGTGTTCGTCCCGTCCTTCGAGGCGATGGCCGCCGACAGCGGCGTCGGGTTCTTCGTGCTCACCTACACGGCCGCGGCGTACCGGCCGCTGGTCCGCGCGCTGGCCGCGGCGGCCGCCATCTGGATCCCGATCACGGCCGTCATCTTCGCGTTCCCGGCCCTGGGCGAGATCGACCACACGACGAGCGCGGTCCTGGTCATGGTCAACCTGGTCCTCGCGACCACCGTCTTCTGGATCGGCTGGGTCATGCGCAACCGTCGCGAAAAGGTCGAGGAGCTGTCGGACCGGGCCCGGTTCGCCGAGGAGCGCCAGGAGGCCCTCGCGGCACAGGCCGTCGCCGAGGAGCAGCGGCGCATCGCCCGCGAGCTGCACGACGTCGTCGCACACCACATCTCGGTCATCGGGGTGATGTCGGAGGGTGCCAAGCGGGTCCTGCGCACCGACCCGGACGCGGCCGAGGAGGCGCTGACGACGGTGAACCAGACCGCGCGCACCGCGCTGCGCGAGATGCGGGACATCCTCACCGTCCTGCGCAACGGGCACGAGGAGCACGACCGCGCCGACCTCGAGCCGCAGCCTACAGTGGACTCGCTGCGGGCGCTGGTGGCGCAGACCAAGGACGCCGGTCTGCCGGTGCGCTACACCGTCCGCGGCGAGGAGTACCCGCTGCCGACGGGCGTGAGCCTGGCGGTCTACCGGATCGCGCAGGAGGCGCTGACGAACACGATCAAGCACGCCGGGCCGCAGGCGCGAGCGGGCGTCGTCGTCGACTACGGCGACCAGGAGTTCCGGATCTCCGTGGGCGACTCGGGAACCGGGGCGCCGGTCGTCTCCGGGTTCTCGGGCGGCCACGGCCTGATCGGCATGCGCGAGCGCGCCACGCTCTACGGCGGCACGCTCGAGGCCGGGCCCCGGCCCGGCGGCGGCTACCTCGTCGAGGCCCGCTTCCCCAAGAACGCCCACCTCCAGGGAGTGACTTCATGAGCGACCGGCCGATCCGCCTCCTGCTGGCAGACGACCAGCAGCTGCTGCGCGCGGGTTTCAAGATGGTGCTCGGCGCCGAGACCGACATCGACATCGTCGGCGAGGCCGGCGACGGCGTCGAGGCGTTCGAGCTGACCCGCAGGCTGGTGCCGGACGTCGTGCTCATGGACATCCGCATGCCGCGGCGCGACGGCGTCGCCGCGACCGCCGACATCGTGCAGGCGAACCTGCCCACCCGGGTCCTGGTGCTCACCACCTTCGATCTCGACGAGTACGTCGTCGGCGCGCTGCGCGCCGGCGCCGCCGGATTCCTCACCAAGGACGCGCCGGCCGCCGACCTCGTCGAGGCCATCCGCACCGTCCACCGCGGCGGCGCGGTCGTCGCGCCGCACATCCTCTCGACCCTGCTGGGGCGCTTCGCGAAGCACCGCGGCGCCGACGACGAGCGGTCCCCCGCGATCCTCGGCGCGCTGACCGCCCGCGAGCGCGAGGTGCTCATGCTCCTGGCGAAGGGCCTCACCAACGCCGAGATCGCCGACTCCCTGACCGTCGGCGAGACCACCGTCAAGACCCACGTGGGGCACCTGCTCACCAAGCTGGGCGTGCGCGACCGGGTCCAGGCCGTGGTGCTGGCCTATGAGACCGGGCTCGTCAAGCCCGGCGCGGCCGGCTGACCGGCGCCGGCTCCTCCCTCGGTAGCCGGCGCCTCCGACTTCCGACGTAGTCGAAGACCGTTCTCGAAGCGGATGCGGGCGTGCCCGCGAACCCATATCGTCGAGATCGATCATGCGGACCGCGACGCCGAATGACATCATGTATGATGTCACAAACTGGCGATTCGACGTCACTGATTCGCATCGCAAGCGCACCAAGGCTTCACGGGCGACGTCCCGCGGAGCGAGGAAACCAGCCAACCGAATCCCTCGGAACCCGACACACCCGAAAGCGAGAGCGTCGTGTCCACCGCTTCCCCTGTCAAGACCACCGCCGTATCGGCCGAAGGCGTCTGGAAGGCGTACGGATCGGGCGAGGCCCAGGTCGTCGCCCTCCGCGACGTCTCGGTCCAGTTCGCCTCCGGTGCGTTCACGGCCATCATGGGCCCGTCCGGGTCCGGCAAGTCCACCCTCATGCACTGCCTCGCCGGCCTCGACACCACCGACCGCGGCACCGTCCACATCGGTGACACGCCCGTCACGGGCCTGAACGACAAGGCCCTCACGAAGCTCCGCCGCGACAAGATCGGCTTCATCTTCCAGCAGTTCAACCTGCTGCCCACCCTCACCGCGGAGGAGAACATCACCCTCCCCGCCGCCATCGCCGGCACCAAGGCCGACCCGGACTGGATCAAGAAGATCATCCACACCCTCGATCTCTCCGAACGCCTGTCGCACAAGCCGACCGAGCTGTCCGGCGGCCAGCAGCAGCGCGTCGCCTGCGCCCGCGCGCTCGCCACCCGCCCCGAAGTGGTCTTCGCCGACGAGCCCACCGGCAACCTCGACACCCGCTCGGGCGCCGAGGTCCTGCGGTTCCTGCGCACCAGCGTCGACGACTTCGGACAGACCATCGTCATGGTCACCCACGACCCCGGCGCCGCCGCCTACGCCGACCGCGTGGTCTTCCTCGCCGACGGCCGGATCGTCGAGGACATGGCCGACCCGACCGCCGACAAGGTCATCGACAAGATGAAGCACTTCGAAGAGCTCGTCGCCGCCGCCCGGGGAGAGAGCGCCTAGTCATGCTGCGAGCCACCCTCAAGGGCATGGCCAGCCGCAAAGCCCGCCTTGTCCTCACCAGCCTCGCCGTCGTCCTCGGCACCATGTTCGTCGCCGCGGCGATGATCCTCACCGCCACGATGGAGAAGTCCGTCACCGGCGTCATCGCAGACGCCTTCACCGGCATCGACGCGGTCGTCACCCCCGCGGAGGACCCGGCCGCCGCCCAGGGGAACACCCCCAGCGCGAACCTGGTCCCCGGCGACGTCCTGGAGACCGTCCGCGGCGTGGACGGCGTCGACGCCGCCGACGGCGACGTCTCCGGCCAGGTCAACGCCATCGGCGACGACGGCAAGCTCGTCGGCACCTTCGCCCCCACCATCGGCTTCAACTGGAACGCCCAGTCCACCGGCTTCAACGTGATCCGCGAAGGCCGCGCCCCCGAAGCCGACGGCGAGGTCATCGTCTCCGCCCAGTTCGTCACCGACTCCGGGCTCGACATCGGCGACACCGTCACCGCGTACTCCTACAGCGCCGAGCGCGCCGACTACGAGATCGTCGGCGTCTTCGGCCTCAGCGGCGACCGCGACTCGCTCGCCGGGGAGACCCAGATCGCCTTCACCACCGCCGAAGCCCAGCGCCTGCTCACCCAGGGCGAGGACGCGTACATGGCGATCTACGTCCAAGGCGACGCCTCCACCGAGGACATCGCCGACGCGATCAGCGCCGACTACCGGGTCCAGACCGGCGAAGAGGCGTCCGAAGAGGCCGCACAGGGCTTCGCCGCGGTCGCCGACATCATGGGGTACATCTTCCTCGGATTCGGCCTCGTCGCCGTGTTCGTGTCGGTGTTCCTCATCATCAACACCTTCACCATCATCGTGGCCCAGCGCCAGCGCGAGCTCGCACTCCTGCGGGCCATCGGCGCCGCCCGCAACCAGGTCGTCGGCTCGGTCCTCGCCGAAGCCGCCGTCATCGGCGTCATCGCCTCCATCGTCGGCCTCGGACTGGGCGTCGTGCTCGGCTGGGGACTGTCCGAACTGGTCAGCTCCACCGCGATGGGCGGCCTCCCTGTCCAGCTCCAGGTCCCCGCCACGGCCCTGTGGGCGCTCGCGGTCGGCATCGGCGTCACCGTGCTCTCGGCGATCGTCCCCGCGGTCAAGGCCTCCGGCGTCCCGCCGGTCGCCGCGATGCGCGAGGCGGTCAACCCGCCGAAGCCGCTGCGCGGCATCACCATCGCGGGTCTCGCGGTCACCGCGGTCGGCGGCGTCCTGGTCGTGCTCGGCCTCACCGACAACCTCGGCGACCTCGGACTGAGCGGGTTCCTCAGCGGCGTCGGCATCGCGTTCGTCGGCATCACGCTGCTCACGCCGATCCTGTCGCGGCCACTCGTGGCGCTGCTCGGCGCGGTCATGTCCTGGTCGTTCTCGGGACGCCTCGGCAGGCTCAACGCCGGGCGCAACCCGCGGCGCACCGCGATCACCGCCTCCGCGCTCATGATCGCCGTCGCGCTCGTCACCGGCATCGCCACCCTGGTCGCCAGCTTCAAGGAGACCACCACGGACCTGACGGACTCGAACCTGGAGTCCGACCTCATCGTCATGGGCCAGCAAGGGGCCAACATCCCCACGTTCGCGCCCGAGACCCTCGCCGAGATCAAGGCCCTGCCGGATGTGGCCGCCGTCGGCGACCTCTACGGCGAGTTCTTCGGCGCCGAGGTCGACGGCGAGCCGACGCCGCTGTACGCCAGCGAGGACCTCGAGACGAGCCTCGGGATCTTCAGCGGCACCGTCGCCGAAGGCTCCATCGCGGACCTCCCCGACGACGGCCTGGCCGTCAACGAGTCCGCCGCCGAGGACCGGGGCGTCGCCCTCGGCGACACCGTCCCGGTGACCTTCGCCGACGGCACCACCGAGCAGCTCGAGGTCACCGCGATCCTCGACGACTCGCAGCTCACCGACGGGTGGTGGGTCGCGCCGACGCAGATCGAGCACTTCACCATCCCGAAGCCGATGCAGGCGTACATCCAGGTCGCCGACGGCGCCGACATCGACGCCGTCCAGGAGGAGGTGGAGACTATCCTGGCCGACGAGCCCGAAGTCGACGTCACCAACAACGCCGACTTCATCGCGCAGCAGACCGGCCAGCTCGACATCCTCCTCGGATCCGTGCAGGTCCTGCTGGCACTCGCCATCATCATCGCGATCATCGGCGTCATCAACACGCTGGTCCTGTCGGTCCTCGAACGCACCAGGGAACTGGGGCTCCTGCGGGCGATCGGCATGACCCGCGGCCAGGCCCGCCGCATGATCACCGTCGAGAGCGTCATCATCTGCCTGTTCGGCGCGGTCCTGGGCATCGCCGTCGGCATCGGCCTGGGCTGGACCGTCCAGCAGGCGCTCGAAGAGGAGGGGCTCACGAGCTTCGCACTCCCGTGGGACTACATCGTGATCTACCTGGCCGCGGCCGTCGTCGTGGGCCTGCTCGCCGCGATCGCTCCGGCCGCGAGAGCAGCGAAGCTCAACGTGCTCAACGCCATCGCCTACGAATAGCTTGACCGTCTGAAAAGGAAACCAGGAGAGGGGCGGCGCCGGACGGCGCCGCCCCTCCCGTCTGCCGGCCTCCGGGCGGCGCCGGCCTCGGCCATTCGACCGAGAGCGGAGGCGCCGCTCCGACCTGCGGAGGAGCCCGACTGTGGTCCGCCGACCGAAGCGGACGGACGGGCGCGTCCATAGCCTTGAGAGGACAGGAAGCACACCGATCAGAAAGGCCCTCCCGTGCCACTCGCGAATCCCCCCGCCCCGCAGATCACGAGGACCCGCTCCGCCGTCACCGCGAGCAACGTCTGGCGCGCCTACGGATCGGGCGAAGCCCAGGTCGTGGCCCTGCGGGACGTCTCGGTCCAGTTCGCCTCCGGTGCGTTCACGGCCATCATGGGCCCGTCCGGGTCCGGCAAGTCGACGCTCATGCACTGCCTCGCCGGCCTCGACACCACCGACCGCGGCACCGTCCATATCGGCGAGACGCCCATCACGGGTTTGAACGACAAGGCCCTCACGAAGCTTCGCCGCGACAAGATCGGCTTCATCTTCCAGCAGTTCAACCTGCTCCCGACGCTGACGGCCGAAGAGAACATCCTGCTGCCGGCCTCCATCGCCGGCGCCAAGGCCGACCCGGAGTGGATCGCCCGCATCATCGCGACCCTCGACCTGTCCCAGCGCCTCACCCACAAGCCGACCGAGCTCTCCGGCGGCCAGCAGCAGCGCGTCGCCTGCGCCCGCGCCCTCGCCACCCGCCCCGAGGTCGTCTTCGCCGACGAGCCCACCGGCAACCTCGACACCCGTTCCAGCGCCGAGGTCCTGCGGTTCCTCCGCAAGTCCGTCGACGACTTCGGACAGACCATCGTCATGGTCACCCACGACCCCGGCGCCGCCGCCTACGCCGACCGCGTGGTCTTCCTCGCCGACGGCCAGATCGTCGAAGACCTCCACCGACCCACCGCCGACGCCGTCATCGACACCATGCGCGGCTTCGAGACCCGCGTCCCGCTCGCCGGAGAGGCCCGCTAAGACATGCTCCGCGCCACCCTCAAGGGCATGGCGGCCCGCAAGGCCCGCCTGATCCTCACCAGCCTCGCCATCGTCCTGGGATCCGCGTTCATCGCTTCGGCGCTGGTCCTCACCTCGTCCATCAAGGCCACCGCCGCCGACCTCAACTCGAGCTCCTACGCCGGAGCCGACGTCATCGTCGAACCGGTCGAACCCGAGACGTACGGGGATCGCGTCGTCCGCGACGGCGTCACCCCCGAGACCCTCGCCGCCGTCCGGGACGCCGAGCACGTCGAGAAGGTCAGCACCACCGTGAGCTGGATGGTCAACGCCATCGGCTCCGACGGCAAGATCCTCGCCGGCTTCACCGCGACCCTCGCGGTCAACTGGGGCGACGAGTCCACCGCCCGCGAACTGCGCGAAGGCCGCGCCCCCGAGACCGACCAGGAGGTCGCCGTCTCCGCCGGCTTCGCCGAGCAGGCCGGCTACGGGCTCGGCGACAGCGTGACCGCCTACTCGCTGACCACCGACAAGACCGAGTACGAGATCGTCGGCATCTACGGCTACCCCGGCGGCCGCGACACCTACGCCGGCGCCACCGAACTCGCCTTCACCACCGCCGAGGCGCAGCGCCTCGTCTTCGACGGCGCCGACCGGTACTCCGCGCTGGCCGTCACCGCGACCGAGGGCACGAGCCAGGAGGAGCTTCTCACCGAGATCGAGCCGCTCCTGGGCGACGAGGCCGACGCGGTCACCTGGGACGCCTACATCGCCGAGGAGAACGCCGAATCGGCCGAGGCCGCCGACCTCGTCGGGTACTTCCTGCTCGGGTTCGGGCTCATCGCCGTGTTCGTCTCGGTGTTCCTCATCGCCAACACGTTCACGATCGTCATCGCCGGCCGCCTCAAGGAGATCGCGATGATGCGCGCCATCGGCGCCGGCCGCGGCCAGATCATCCGCTCGGTCCTCGCCGAGGCGCTCCTGCTCGGCGCCGTCGCCTCGGTCGTCGGCACCGCGCTCGGCATCGCGGCCGGGGCCGGGCTCACCACCGCAGTCGCGAACTCCTTCCTGGACATGGGCGAGACCACCCTCGCGGTCCCGGTGAGCGCCCCGCTCGCGGCCCTGGCCGTCGGCATCGGCGTCACGGTCCTGTCCGCGCTCGTCCCGGCCGTGCGGGCCTCCAAGACCCCGCCGGTCGAGGCCATGCGCGAAGCGGTCAAGACCGACAAGCCGATCACCCTGCTCACCGTCACCGGCGCGGGCGTCACCGCCGCCGGCGGCGCGGGGATCGCCCTCGGCCTGGCCGAGGTCTTCGACGCCGACCGGGCGAACCTCGTCGCCGCCGCGGTCGGTGCGGGCGCCGTGTTCATCGGCATCACGCTCCTGACCGCGTGGCTCTCGAAGCCGCTCGTCTCGCTCCTGGGCCTGCTGTGGTCGTGGTCGTTCGCCGGGAAGCTCGGCAGGCGCAACGCCTCCCGCAACCCGCGCCGCACGGCCGTCACCGCGGCCGCACTCATGATCGGCGTGACCCTCGTGACCGCCACCGCGACCCTGCTCACCAGCGTCAAGGCCAGCCTGAACGCGTACTTCGACGACAACGTCAAGGCCGAGCTGTTCGTCTCGGGACCGCCGACCTCGCCCGTCCCGGCGTCCTTCGACCCCGCGGTCATGGACGACATCCGCGCCCTCGACGGCGTCGCGACCGCGGTCGAGCTGTACTACGACCCGGCGACGATCGACGGGACCGAACAGTACGTCAACGCCACCACCGACTTCGACGGCATCGTCGACCAGTTCGGCGGCACCGTCGACGAGGGGTCCATCTCGAACCTCCAGGACGGCGAGATCGCCGCGAACCGCTCGGCGGCCGAACAGCTAGGCGTCGGCATCGGCGACACCGTCACCGCGTCCTTCACCAGGGGCACCGAGCCGCACGAGTTCACGCTCGTGGCGATCCTCGACGACAACGAGAACACCGACGGCTGGTACGTCACCACCGCCTACGTCGAGGAGTTCTACACCCCGAAGCCGACGCAGGCCCTCGTCGACGTGGCCGACGGCGCCAGCGTCGAAGCGGTCACCGCCGACGTCGAAGCGGTCCTCGCGGACCAGCCCGAGGTCAGCGTCCTCAACCACGACGACTTCCTCGCGCAGATCACCGTGTTCTTCGACTTCGCGATCATCGCGATCCAGCTGCTCCTGGGCCTGGCCATGATCGTCGCAGTAATCGGCGTCATCAACACGCTGGTCCTGTCGGTCCTCGAACGCACCCGGGAACTGGGGATGCTCCGGGCGATCGGCATGACCCGCGGCCAGACCACCCGCATGGTCACGGTCGAGAGCGTCACGATCGCCCTGTTCGGCGCGGCCCTGGGCGTCGCGGTCGGCCTCGGCCTCGGCTGGGTCCTCCAGCAGGCGCTGGCGGAGACGGGGATCGACGTGTTCGCCGTCCCGACCGCGCTCATCGCCGGCTACCTCGGCGCGGCGGTCCTCGTCGGACTCCTCGCGGCCATCGCCCCGGCGGTGCGGGCCTCCAAGGTCAACATCCTCGGCGCGATCGCCTACGAGTAGGCCCTTCCTCGGCAGCAGGGGAGACAGAAGCGGGGCGCCCGAAAGGGCGCCCCGCTTCATTGCGTGCGTCAGCGCGCGGCCCGGCTCCGGCCGAGCTTCTCCATGTCCTCCAACTCGACGCCCTTCGTCTCCCTGACCATCTTGGAGACGAACAGGAACGAGATCAGCGCGAAGAGCGCGTAGAGGCCGTACGCCAGGAACAGGCCGGTCTGCGCCAGCTCGGGGAACGTGACGGTGATGAGCCAGTTCGAGATCCACTGCGCGGCGGCCGCCACGCCGAGTGCCGAGGCGCGGATGCGGTTGGGGAACATCTCCCCCAGGAGCACCCAGACGACCGGTCCCCAGGTGAACGCGAACCCGAACACGAACACGTTCGCGGCGATCAGCGCGATCACGCCGGCCGCGTCGCTGAGGACGGGATTGTGCTCGGCGTCCACCGGCGACGAGGCGAAGATGACGGCCATCGTCCCGAGCGCGAAGAACATGATCGCCGAACCCCACAGCAGCAGCTTCTTGCGGCCGATCCGGTCCACCAGGTAGATCGCGAGGATCGTACCGGCGATGTTCACGACCGAGTTGATGACGGAGGTCAGGAACGCGTCGTTCTCGCTGAACCCGACGGACTGCCACAGCGACGTCGAGTAGTAGAAGATGACGTTGATGCCCACGAACTGCTGGAACATCGACAGGAAGATGCCGACCCAGACGATCGGGAGCAGGCCGAAGCGCGGTCCGCGCACGTCGGAGATCCGCGGCGGCCGGTCGCTGTGGAGCGACTCCCGGATCTCGGTGATCTTGGTGTCCACGTCCCCGCCGACGTACTTCGCCAGAACCACGCGGGCCTCGTCGAGCCGCTGCTTCGCCACCAGGTACCGGGGCGACTCGGGGATGTTCAGCGAGAACATGAAGTACACGAACGCCGGTACCGCGGCCGCGGCGAACATCCACCGCCACGCGGTGCCGCCCCACGGGACTTCACCGCTCGCACCGCCGGCCGACGCCTGGATGCCGAAGTTGACGATGAGCGCGCCGAAGATGCCGAGCACGATCGCGAACTGCTGCAGCGACCCGAGTCTGCCGCGCAGGTGCGCGGGCGAGATCTCCGCGATGTACGCGGGGGCGATGACGCTCGCGGCGCCGATCGCGAAACCGCCGATGATGCGCCAGATCGTGAGGTCGATCGGACCCGTCGCGAGGGCGCTGCCCAGCGAGGTGATGAAGAAGACGATGGCCGCGAGCATCATGACCTTCGGGCGGCCGATCTTGTTCGCGAGCGAACCCGCGAACCAGGCGCCGACCGCGCAGCCCAGGAGCGCCGAGGACACCACGACACCGGTCTCGACCGAGCCGATCCCCCACTGGTTCTCGAGGGCGCCGGTGGTCCCGTTGATGACGGCCGTGTCGTACCCGAACAGGAACCCGCCGAGAGCGGCCGCCACCGACACGAACACCGCGGACCCGGTGCGCGCCTGGGATTCGCCGCGCAGCAGACCATCATCGTCTGTCGTCATCACTCACTCCCGTAGGCGACTCGAACCCGTACCGGACGTGCCCGAATCCTAAGCCGCTATCGCCTTGAAGATCACGAATTGCCGGAATCCCGAACTGCCCGCGGCAGGAGTGGGTCGAACCCGTCAGTCGAACAGCGGTTCGTCGATCCGCACGTCGAGCGCCCGCAGCGGGAGGGCGATGTAGGCGAGGCGGCGCGACGCCGAGGGGGGTAGCGGAGCTACAGGAGGACAGCAGATTGAACGAGAGTCCACTACTGTGACCTAACTAACTTGTGATGCCTACAACGATCTATTTATCGATGTGGAACAATACTTAGAGGGCAACACCCGAGCCTGCAACGGAGGAGGCCACGTGAGCACATTCTTCAGCGTCGTCGGAGCCATCGGAATCGCGATTGCGCTAGTGACAGTCACGCTACTGACATTCCTGGTGACAGGCGCGATCTTCGGCATCGGCGTAGGCGTTGCCCGAGTTCGAGACGCACTCTCGCCGGCCTCATAGTCTTAGAGACGCGAAGAAGGCCCCCGCCTTGCGGTGGGGGCCTTCTCTCTCATGTTCATGTTTGGCGGTGTCCTGCTCTCCCACACCCCCTCGGGTGCAGTACCATCGGCGCTGGAAGCCGTAACGACCGGGTTCGGAATG
>NZ_WIAO01000055.1 GCF_009451885.1 Glycomyces albidus | reverse complement strand
GTTCGCCTCCCTTCGGCTGTTCTCGAATGCGGTGCGGTTTTCCGTCAGCGTGTGCGAATCGTGTGAGTCAATAGTGACTCGATGTGACTGGTGGTGGCAACACCCGGTGGAGTGAACTTTGATGAGGAAGACTCACCGGATCCCGAGAGTTCGCCTGGGGCACAACAACAGCCGCGACCGCATCGGGTCCGGACCGCTGCCACAGTGGACCGGAACTGCCGCCGTCCGCCCCGGATCGGCGCTGACCTCTCCGTCGCCGCCGCCCGAACCCGGAACACCACTGCCCCGGCCACCGCAACCGACTCTGCGGCCGTCCCCGCCCCACCGTCGCCGCCGCTTGAACCCCGATCACCGCCGCCCCGGCCACCGCAGCCGACCCTGCGGCCGTCCCCGCCCCGCCGTCGCCGCCGCTTGAACCCCGAACACCGCCGCCCCGGCCACCGCAACCGACTCGGAGACCGTTCCACCCTCGCCGTCGCCGCCCTGACGGCCCGGTCCCACACGGCGCGCAAAGCCGAAACAACGCCGCCACCGGCCCGGCCCCCGCATCCCGGCCCCCATCGGAGACGACCGCTTCACCGCCGCCCGACCCGCACCACCACCCCAGTGGCATTGCGTCGGATCCGACGGCCACCGCTGTCGGATCCGACGCAGGAACGAGCAACGGTTACCAATCCTGCTCGAAGGTGATCTCGTAATCCTTTTTCGGCTTGCCATCGCTGACAATGAGCATGTCGCTGAGGAAACAGGTCACGGAGCCTTGAGCGTCACGTCCGATCCAGGTGGGGTAGGCGCCGTCGCCGTAGTAGCAGTTGTAGGCGAACAGGTCGAGGCTCGTGCCGGGAACGGTGAAGTGCGGCGCGTCGTAAAGGCCGACGCTCCATTCCGTGAAGTCATCGCCGACGTGGTCGATGAGTGGCTGCTGGGTGGCGTCGTCCATGAAGCTCCCGAAGCCGCTCTCGACATCGAAACCGTAGAAATCCCCGTCGTCGAGGAGCCTGAGGTCCTGGCCCGGTTCGAGTGCCAGTTCCCATGAGACCGTCGGCTCGCCGGAGATCTCCAACAGATAGCCAGCGGCCGGCCGGTACTCCTTGCCGTCGAGCATCCGCATGATCTGCAGCTCGATCACTCGGTAGGACCCTGGTGGAACGCCGACCATGAACGCCTCCTTCGGGTCCAGCCAGTTCGGGTCGCAGGCGACCACGTTCCCGGTCGGAAAGTTCAAAGTCGCGACCGGAACATGGTCGACCACCATCGGCTGCTGCGAGTCCTTGTGAACCACTGTCGAGCCCTGCGTCATGAGCGCGTCGAGGTACGGACTGCTGTACGGCACCGGCGGATCCCAGGGACGGCTGTCCCCAGGGTTGAACGGAAGGGATTCGGTCACGGGTGTTACAGCGAGCGCCGGGAGGTCTTCGCCTCCGAGGATCGACCCCCAGCTCTCGAAGGAGACCACCGAGTGGATGAACTGCTCGAACGGCTCGTCCTTCGACGTGTGGCCGCTGCTGCCGCTGCGGTGCCGGTGGTAGATCGTGGTTCGACCGTCGAACTCCCGCTTGAGGGTCTTCCGCGGCACCTTCGGACTACCATCGCGCTCGCCGCTCTCGTACTGCCACCCGGTGAGCTTTCGCTCGAAAAGCGTCCCATCCTCAAGACGAAGGAACACCGCTCGTGAGGCCCTGCGCGCCTCCCCGTCGAACGCCCAACGCGCGAGGTGGTTCTGTCGCCAGGCGATGTCGAGGACGAACCGGGGACGACCGTCTTCCGCGATGAGCACCGAGTAAGGGACGCCGTCTTCATCGCGCTGGCGTGCTTCCTCTTGAGAGAGGCTGCCTACCGGTCTACCGGCGGGCCCGTTCCAGCCTTCGCAGTAGCTCGCAGTCCATGTGTGCTTCATGTGCAGGATGTTAAGCCCGGGATCCGACGTTCCTCAATTGAGGATTTCTGCGGAGGCGGTCACTGCCGGAGGGTGACTCGCCAGCGCCGGTCGTACCCGTCTGCCCGGAATCGTGGACCGCCCCCGAGGAACCGGGGGCGAGGACCGGAGACCACGCTCGATGCGGTCGATCTTGCGCACAGTTCGATCGGCCGGATGTTCAAGGGCGAGAACCTGACGCCCGCGAGCGGATCCGCCTCGGATGCGGCTTCGTGGCGGCGGCCGGCCTATTCGGGCAGCGGCGAGGTCGCCGGGCCCTGGAGGACGTCGCCGTTCACGTCGAACCGGGAGCCGTGGCACGGGCACTCCCAGGTGCGCTCGGCGTCGTTGAAGCCGACGACGCACCCCATGTGAGTGCATGCGGCCGAACGGGTGTGGACGGCGCCGTCGTCGTCGCGGTACACCGCGCGCAGGTGCCCGTCGACGCGGATCACGGCGCCCTGGCCCGGCCGCAGCTCGTCCGGGGACTGCGCGGGCGCGTGCCCGATGCGGTCGCCCACGAGGTGGCTCATGACGGTCTTCTGGTTCGCGGCGATCGAGCCGGCCTCCTTCACGATGTGGAAGCGCGACGGGTCGAACATGGTCGCCCACATCGGCGCCGTCCCGGTGACCAGTCCGGTGATCACGCGCGCCGCGACCACCCCGTTGGTCATCCCCCAGCCGCCGAAGCCGCAGGCCACGTAGAGGCCGTCGCCGCCGGGCATGCGGCCGACGAAGGGGACCTTGTCGGGCGTGCCGTTGTCCTGCGCGGCCCAGCGGTAGTCGAACTCCTCGACGCCGAACCGCTCCGAGGCCCAGGCTTCGAGCGTCCGGTACCGCTCGGCCACGCCCGGGTCGCCGGGCGTGAACGCCTCGCCGGTGACGATGAGGAGCCGCTCGCCTTCGCGGTAGGGGGCGGTGCGCACCGAGCGGGTGCCTTCCTCGCTCGTGATGTACATGCCGCCGGGGTCCTCGGCCTCCGGGATCGGCGCGGCCACGACCAGCTCGCGCCGCGGCTTGAGCCGCGAGAAGAGGCGCACCCGGTTCACGATCGGGTAGTGCGTCGCGATCACCGCCTCGCGGCAGTAGAGGGACGAGCCGGTCGCGACGGTGATCCGCTGCCGCTCCTCCCGGGGTTCGACCTCGACCGCGCGGGAGCGCTCGAATATCCGGCCGCCGTGGGCGAGGAGGTCCTGGGCGACGGCGAGCAGGAACCGGCGCGGATGGAACTGCGCCTGGTCCTCGACCCGGACCGCCCCCGCCACCGGGAACGGCAGCCCCGTCTCGGTGGTGAAGGACGCGTCGAGCCCCGCCTCGCGCGCGGCCTCGGCCTCGTCCCTGAGCGCCGCGCCCCCGTCCTCGGACCCGGTGTAGACGAACGACGGCGCGGACTCGATGTCGCAGTCGGCACCCAGCTCATCGGCCGTGGCGCGCACGTGCGCGATCGCCTCCGTCTGGGCCGTCGCGTAGTCGCGGGCCGCGTCCGGCCCGAACGACTTCGCCAAGCGGGCGTAGATCTGCCCGTGCTGGGCGGTCAACTTCGCGGTGGTGTGGCCGGTGACGCCCGCGGCGATCCTCCCGGCCTCCACCACCGCCACCGAGAGGCCCTCACGGGCGAGCGCGCGAGCCGTGCACAGGCCCGCGATCCCGCCCCCGACGACGGCCACTTCCACCTCGTGGTCGTCGCGCAGCCGCGGATGCTCGGCGCCCTCCGCGGACGCCATCCAGTACGAGGTCAAGCTGTCCTGGTTCGCATTCATCTGCGCCGGATACCCGCCCTGACAGGCGCCATGCCTCGCCGGTCCGGGCTCAGCCCGTCTCCTGCGTGACCTCGTGCGGCTCGCCGACCGGTTTCGACTCCGGTGAGCCGCGCTGGCGCAGGTAGATGCTGATCACCACGATCGAGCCCATGGCCAGGAACTCCGACTGCCAGTTCTGCAGCGTCCGGTTCCAGAAGTCGGCGCTTCCGACGTACTCCAGCCACGTGAGCGGATCCTGGAGCCGCGCGAGCCGCTCGGTGTTGAAGGCGCTCTGCCCGGCGATCGACTGCGCGAGCCACGACAGCAGGAACAGCAGGCCCATCACCAGGCCCAGCGAGCTGGAGAACAGGGCGGTGCGCCAGCCTCCGGCGCGGGCCCAGGCCGGGGAGCGGTCGGAGGCGTACCGGCCGACCTTCTGCTCCTTGTCGGACTCGAGCCCGACGTTCCCGACCCGCTTGGACTCGGGCGAGCCGCGCTGGACCAGCCACACGGTCGCGTACACATACAGGAAGAACTGGAGGTACTCCGACTGCCAGTTCTCGGCGACGTCGACGGCGAACTCGCTGGAGGTGAGGTACTGGAGGAGCGAGATCTGCCGGCCCGCCTCGACGAGCTGCTGCTCGTTGTAGGCCGAATGCCCGGCGAACGCCTGGCCGACCAGGGCGGCGATCATGATCAGCCCGAACCCGATGCTCAGGCCGTTGTCACGGAGCGTGTTCTTCATGTCCTCACCTCACAGCCGCAGGAGTCCGATCACGGTGAGGTACACGAGGCCCCCCAGCGTGAAGATCATGTACGCCACGAACGCCCAGCTCATGAACCGCTCACCTCGCACTCGTACGGCCGGTCGCCCTGCGGGCTGCACCCGGCGGCGGCGACCTTCCAGCCGTCGTCCAATTCGACCAGGAAGAGGACGTCCGCGCCGGCCCGCACCTGCGCCCGGTCGCCCCAGACGTCGACGTCGTCGACCGCTTCGGACGAGAGCTGCTGCGCGCCGACGGCCTCTTCGCAGGGCTGTCCTTCCGAGGCGGCCAGGTCCTCCTGCGCCTCGGGGGCGAGCACTGCGCAGGCCGCGGCGCCATCGCCTTCGCCGATGGCGGTCAGGAACTCGTCTGCGGCGGCCGCGGCGTCGGACTCGCGCTGGCCGGTGCCGCACCCGGCGACCGCTCCGCAGAGCGCCATCACTGCTGCAACTCGAATCCCATTCCGCACCATAGCGGCTGGGTTCCCCTGTTTCGCCCCGGTCAAACAGGAGTGCGGCCCGAGAGACGTACGCCGCCTGCCAGGAGTGTCGGACGCGGCGTTTGCAGGGGCGGGGGCCGGGTATCTCGCCGGGCATGGCACGGGACGGCAAGCTGGACCGGTACCTGGAGATGCGGGACCTGTCGAAGTCCGGCGAGCCCGCGGGCGGGCGCCGCCGCGGCAAGGGCGACCGGTTCGTGATCCAGCGCCACGAGGCGAGGCGGCTGCACTTCGACTTCCGGCTCCAGGTCGGCGACGTGCTCGTCTCCTGGGCGGTGCCGAAGGGCCCCTCGCTGAACCCGGCCGACAAGCGGCTCGCCGTCCAGACCGAGGACCACCCGCTGGACTACGCCGAGTTCGAGGGCCGGATCCCCAAGCGCGAGTACGGCGGCGGCACCGTGATCGTCTGGGACATCGGCACCTACCGCAACCTGACGAAGAAGAAGGGCAAGCCGGTCCCGATGGAGGAGGCCGTCGAGCACGGCCACGTCAAGGTGTGGCTCGAGGGCGAGAAGCTCACCGGCGGATTCGCATTGTCCAGAATGGGCGACGGCCGGGACTGGCTGCTGGTCAAGATCGACGACGAGGGCGCCGACCGGCGGCGCAAGCCCGCCAAGACGCGGCTCGAATCGGTGCTGACCGGGCGCAGGAACAAGGACCTGTAGGCAGGTGAGCGGCCCGCGATGGCCGCGAAGCGCAGAGGGGGAAGCGATATGAAGGCAGTGGTGTGGCACGGGGTCGGGGACATCCGGCTCGACGAGGTGCCCGACCCGGGCATCCGGGAGCCCACGGACGCGATCGTGCGGCTCACGCGCAGCGCGATCTGCGGAACCGACCTGCACATGGTGCGCGGCACGATGCCGGGGATGGTCGAGGGCACGATCCTCGGGCACGAGGCCGTCGGCGTGGTCGAGGAGGTCGGCGCGGACGTGCGCGGGCTGCGGCCCGGCGACCGCGTCGTGATCCCTTCCACCGTGGGGTGCGGGACCTGCTCGTACTGCCGGGCCGGCTACTACGCCCAGTGCGACACCGCGAATCCGAACGGGCCCGCCGCGGGCACGTGCTTCTTCGGCGGCCCGAAGTCGACCGGACCGGTCGACGGTCTCCAGGCCGAGTACGCGCGCGTTCCGTACGCGATGACCGGCCTGGTGCCGATCCCGGACGCCGTCAGCGACGACCAGGCGATCCTCCTGTCCGACATCTTCCCGACCGCGTGGTTCGGCGCGAAGCTCGCGGAGGTGGGCCGCGGCGACACCGTGCTCGTGCTCGGCGCGGGCGTCGTCGGGCAGTTCGCGATCGCGTCGGCCAAACGGCAGGGCGCCGGGCGCGTGTTCGTCGTCGACGGCATCGAGTCCCGCCTGGACAAGGCCCGCGAGCAGCACGCCGAGGCCATCGACTTCAACCGCGAGGACCCGGTCGAGGCCGTCAAGGAGCTGACCGGCGGCATCGGCGTCGACCGCGTCATCGAGGCCGTCGGCGTGGACGCTCAGCGCCCGAAGTCCGGGCCCGCGGCGAAGCAGGCCGACGAGCAGGCCGGGCAGTTCGACCAGGAGGTCCGCGCCGCCGCGCCCGAGGCCCGGCCCAGCGGGGACCAGTGGGTGCCCGGGGACGCGCCCAGCCTCGCGATGCAGTGGGCCGTCCAGGCGGTCGCCAAGGCCGGCAGCATCGGCGTCATCGGCGTCTACCCGGCCGGGTTCGGCAGCTTCCCGATCGGCGACGCCATGAACAAGAACCTGACGGTGAAGATGGGCAACTGCAACCACCGCCGGTACATCCCGTACCTGCTCGACCTGGTCCTCACGGGCACGGTCGACCCGACCGCGTTCATCACCAAGCACGAGGCGCCCGCGAGCGCGATCGAGGCGTACGAGGCGTTCGACCGCCGCGAGGACGGCTGGCTCAAGACCGTCATCGACGTCGCCGACCGCTGACCGTCGCATCCGGACAGTGCATGGGGACGGCGCATCCGGGCAGTGCATGCGGACGGTGTGAAACCGACTCGCCCGGGTGGCGACCGGGTGGCATGATCGGCGGGTGCTCCTGACCATCACGACCACCGCGAAACCGGCCACCGACCTGGGACGACTGCTGCGCAAGCACCCCGACCGGGTGCAGGCGTTCGAGCAGTCCTTCGGGACGGCCTGGGTGTTCTACCCCGAGGCCGCCGACGACCGTTGCACCGCGGCGCTGCTGCTCGAAGTGGACACCGCGCGGCTGGCGCGGTCGCATTCGCGGCTGTCCGGGGACGCCTCGATCAAGCAGTACGTGAACGACCGGCCGTACGCGGCGTCGTCGCTGCTGGCCGTGGCGCTCGGCAAGGTGTTCTCGACCGCGAGGAGCGGGGTCAGCCAGGAGCGGCCCGAGCTGGCCGCCGCGGCGATGCCGCTGGAGATCGCGCTCCCGGCGGTGCCGTGCAAGGGCGGACCGGAACTCGTACGGGACCTGTTCGAGCCGCTTGGCTGGCGGGTGGAGGCCGAGGCCGTGCCTTTGCCGGGCTTCGGGACCGACTCCCGGCACGTGCGGGTGCGCCTGACCGGCGAGGTCCGGCTCGCGGACGCCTTGAGCCACCTGTACGTGCTGCTGCCGGTGCTCGACGACGCCAAGCACTACTGGGTCGACATCGGCGAGGTCGACAAGCTGGTGCGCTCCGGCGGCGACTGGCTCGCCGGTCACCCGCGGCGCGGCCTCATCACGCGCCGGTACCTGGCGCACCGCAGATCCTACGAGCGGGCCGCGATCACCAGGCTCGCGGAGCTCTCCGAAGCCGCCGAGGCCGAGGAGGAGGCCCCGGTGGAGGAAGAGGTCCCGTCGGCGGCCGAGGACGTCGAAAAGTCCCTTCCGCTGCACCGCATCAGGATCGCCGCGGTCGTCGAGGCGCTCGGCGCGGCCGGGGCGGCTTCCGTGCTCGACCTCGGCTGCGGTTCGGGGAAGCTCCTGACCGCGCTGCTGGCCGACGCCCGGTTCACGCGCGTCACCGGCGTCGACGTGTCGTCGCGGGCGCTCGACCTGGCCGAGCGGGAGCTGCGGCTCGACCGGATGCCCGAGCGGCGCCGGCGCCGGCTCACGCTGATCCAGGGCTCGGTGGTCTACCGCGACAAGCGGTTCGCCGGGTACGACGCGGCGGTGCTCATGGAGGTCGTGGAGCACCTCGACCCGGGCCGGCTGCCCGCGATGGAGCGGGTGGTCTTCGGCGAGGCCCGGCCGCGGACCGTGGTCGTGACGACCCCGAACGCCGAGTACAACGCCCGCTACGGCATGGAGGAGCACCAGATGCGCCACGCCGACCACCGCTTCGAATGGGACCGCGCGCGGTTCGCCGAATGGGCCGCAGCCGTGGCCGGCCGGTACGGGTACCGGCTCCGGATCGAGGGGGTCGGCGCCTCCGACCCCGAGGCGGGGACCCCGACCCAGATGGGAGTGTTCGACCGTGACTGAGTCGGAGAACGACGTGCCGCAGAACCTCGAACCGCAGAACCTCGTGCCGCGGCCCGACGAGCCGCAGCGCGGCGCGTCGCATGCCGCCGAGCCGCAAGGCGGTGCGTCGCAGGCCGGTACGGCGGAGAACGGTGTGCCGCAGCGTGACGCGGCGGAGGACACCGCGCCGCAGGAGGCGCCCGTGGTAAGCGTCCCCGAGCTGTCCCTTGTGGTGCTCATCGGCGTCTCCGGGTCCGGGAAGTCGACGTTCGCCGCGAAGCACTTCAAGCCCACGCAGGTGATCTCCTCCGACTACTGCCGGGGCCTGGTGTCCGACGACGAGACCGACCAGACGGCGACGACCGAGGCGTTCGCGCTGCTCCAGCACATCGTGGGGACGCGGCTGCGGCTCGGGCTGCTCACCGTCGTCGACGCCACGAACGTCCAGCACCGCGCCCGCGCCGAACTGCTCGCACTAGCAAAGCGGCACAACGTGCTCGCCGACGCGATCGTCCTCGACGTCCCCCCGTCGCTGGCCGCCGAGCGGAACCACACCCGGCCCGACCGCGACTTCGGCGAGGCCGTCGTCCGCCGCCACCACCGCGACCTCAAACGCAGTCTCAAGCACCTCAGGAAGGAGGGCTTCCGGCGGGTCCACCACCTCTCGGGCGCCGAGGCCGTTGAGGCGGCGCGGGTCGTCACCGAGAAGTCCTGGAACGACCGGGGAGAGGAGACCGGCCCGTTCGACCTCATCGGCGACGTGCACGGCTGCCGCGCCGAACTCGAAGCGCTCCTGACCGACCTGGGCTGGACGATCGATCGGGATGCGCAAGGCCGCGCGACCGGCGCGGCCCACCCCGAAGGGCGCAAGGCCGTGTTCGTGGGCGACCTGGTCGACCGCGGCCCCGATACGCCGGGCGTGCTGCGCCTGGTCATGGGCATGGTGAAGGCCGGGAACGCCCTCTGCGTGTGCGGCAACCACGAGCAGAAGCTCGTGCGGGCCATGCGCGGCAGGAAGGTCCGCGTCGCGCACGGCCTGGCCGAGTCGCTGGAGCAGCTCGCCGCCGAGGACGAGTCGTTCCGCGACGAGGCCGTCGCGTTCATGGACGGCCTCCGCGCCCACTACCTGCTCGACGGCGGCAGGCTCGTCGTCGCGCACGCCGGGCTCAAAGAGGAGTACCACGGGCGCTCCTCGGGCAAGGTCCGCTCGTTCGCGCTCTACGGCGACACCACCGGGGAGACCGACGAGTTCGGCCTGCCCGTGCGGCTGCCGTGGGCCGAGGACTACCGGGGCGCAGCGGCGGTCGTCTACGGCCACACGCCGGTCCTCGAACCCGAATGGGTCAACAACACCATCTGCCTCGACACCGGCTGCTGCTTCGGCGGCAGGCTCACCGCGCTGCGCTACCCCGAGCGGGAACTCGTCTCCGTTGCCGCCGAACGCGAATGGTACGAGCCGGTCCGGCCGCTCGCCGCCCCCGAACGCGACGCCGCGACGCTCGACTTCGCCGACGTCGCCGGCGACCGGCACCTGAGCACCGGCCTCGTCGGCACGGTGAAGGTGCGGGCCGAGAACGCGGCCGCGGCCCTGGAGGTCATGAGCCGCTTCGCGGACGACCCGCGGCGCCTCCTGTACCTGCCGCCGACGATGGCGCCCGTCGACGCCTCCGATGTGGACGGTTTCCTGGAGCACCCCGCGCAGGCGTTCGACCAGTACCGCGGCCGCGCCGAACGCGTCGTGTGCCAGGAGAAGCACATGGGCTCGCGGGCCGTCGCGCTCGTATGCCGCGACCCCGAGACCGCGAAGCGCCGCTTCGACCTCGACACCGCGCCCTGGGGCGCGCTCCTGACGCGCACCGGCCGGTCGTTCTTCCAGGACGAGGCGCTCACCGGCGAACTGCTCGCCAGGGTCGCCGCCGCCGCCGAGCAGGCGGGCTGGTGGGACCGGCTCGAGACCGACTGGGTGCTCCTCGACTGCGAACTCCTCCCCTGGTCGGCCAAGGCCAGGGACCTCATCGAGGACCAGTTCGCCGGCGTGGCCGCGGCGGGCCTGGCCGCACTGCCGGCCGCCGCGCAGGTGCTCGAAGCGGCGTCCGCGCGCGGACTCGACGTCGCCGCCCTCGCCGAACGGACCGCTGCGCGCCGGTCCAACATCGAGGCGTTCGCCGACGTCTACCAGCGGTACTGCTGGCCGACCGACGGACTCGACGGCGTCCGGCTCGCGCCGTTCCAGGTGCTCGCCGCCGAAGGCCGCAACCTCGCCGACCACCGCCACGACTGGCACCTCGACGTCCTCGACGCCCTCGTCGCCGCCGACGGCACCGGGCTGCTCAAGGAGACGCGGCGCCGGTTCGTCGCCCTCGGCACCGCCGACGAGGACGAGGCGACCCGATGGTGGACGGACCTGTGCGCCGAAGGCGGGGAAGGCATGGTCGTCAAACCGGTCCTCCAGGACCGTCCCCGCCTCCAGCCGGGGCTGAAGGTCAGGGGCCGGGAGTACCTGCGGATCGTCTACGGCGCCGACTACACCGACCCGGAGCGGCTCGCGCGGCTGCGGCAGCGGAACCTCCAGCACAAGCGGTCCCAGGCGCTGCGCGAGTACGCCCTCGGCGTCGAAGCCCTCGACCTGGTCGCGAAGCGCGCACCCCTCTGGCAGGTGCACCAGCTCGTGTTCGCCGTCCTCGCCCTCGAATCCGAACCGGTCGACCCCCGGCTGTGACCGCCGAACGTGTCGAATCGGGCACGCGCGGGTACTCCGCGGGCGACAATGAACGCCGACTGCCAAGGGGGGCTGATGACCAACGGTGAAACCGGTCATGTGACCGGCACAGCGGACAAGGACTACAACATCATCTGGTTCGTGGAAGCGTGCCTGAGCAACGCGCTGCGGCTGGAGACCTACATCGCCGACGCCGAACGCGCGGGCGACACCGAGCTCGCGGAGTTCTTCAAGCGCGCGCAGGGGGCGAGCCGCAAGGGCGCCGAGGAGGGCAAGGCCCTGCTCGCCAAGGGGCTCACCGGCTCACCCGTCGCGGCCGGCGCCCCGCCGTCGCTGGGGGGCGCCGGCCGCTGCGGTACGCGACGCATCGACGCGGCGGACCGGGGTATCCGGCCGCCGGAAGGAGGCGCCATGGGATCGGACGAGACCGCCGACGCGGTCGTCATCGGAGCGGGCCCCAACGGGCTCGTCGCCGCGAACCTCCTCGCCCAAACCGGCTGGGACGTCCTCGTCCTCGAAGCCGCACGGGAACCCGGCGGCGCCGTGCGGACCGCCGAACTCGCCGCACCCGGCTACCGCGCCGACCGGTGCAGCGCGTTCTACCCGCTCGGAGCCGTCTCGCCCGTCATCGCCGGGCTCGGCCTCGGCGAACACGGGCTGCGCTGGCGGCGCGCACCCGAAGTCCTCGCACACGTCCTGCCCGACGGGCGCGCCGCACTGATCTCGCAGGACCTCGACCGGACCGCGGCCTCGCTCGACTCGTTCGCCGCCGGCGACGGCGACGCGTGGCGCACCGAGTTCGCGCTCTGGAGACGCATCCGCGAACCGCTCCTGGACGCGCTGCTGCGGCCGTTCCCGCCCGTGCGCGCCGCCTCCCGGCTGCTGCGGGCGCTCGGCCCGGCCGACGCGGTCCGCTTCGCCCGCACCGCCGCGATGACCGCCCGCCGGTTCACCGAGGAGCGATTCCAAGGCGAAGGCGCCCGCGTCCTCGTGGCCGGCAACGCCATGCACAGCGGCCTGGGCCCCGACCAGTCCGCGAGCGCGCTGTTCGGCTGGCTGCTGTCGATGGTCGGCCAGGACGCCGGGTTCCCCGTCCCCGAAGGCGGCGCAGGCAACCTCACCGCCGCGCTCGTTGCGCGGCTCCGAGCGCACGGCGGCCGGATCCACTGCGGCCGGCCCGCCGCGAAGATCCTCCACGCCCGCGGTACCGCCGTCGGCGTTCGCGACGGCGACGGCACGCCGATCCGGGCCCGCCGGGCCGTCCTCGCCGACACCTCCGCGCCCCACCTGTACCGCGACCTCGTCGGCGTCGAGCACCTCCCCCGCCGCCTCGCGGCCGACCTCGACTCCTTCGAATGGGACCACGCGACCCTCAAGATCGACTGGGCCCTCGACGGCCCCGTCCCGTGGGAGACCCGGGACGCCGCCGGCGCCGGGACCGTCCACCTCGGCACGGACCTGGACGGGATGTCGGAGCACGGCGCCGCGCTCGCGACCGGGCGCGATCCCGAGCGGCCGCTCCTCCTCGCCGGCCAGATGACCACCGTCGACCCGACGCGGTCGCCGCGCGGGACCGAGACCCTGTGGGCGTACACGCGGCTGCCGCGAGGGCTCGGATGGAGCGCCGACGAGACCAGGCGCCGGGTCGAGCGCATCGAGCAGGAGGTCGAGCGCCACGCGCCGGGCTTCCGCAACCGGGTGATCGGCCGGGCCGTGTCCGGCCCGCGCGAACTCGAGGACCTCGACCGGAACCTCGACGAAGGCGCCATCAACGCCGGCACGGCCGCGATCTACCAGCAGCTGGTCTTCCGGCCGGTGCCCGGGCTCGGCCGCGCCGACACGGTCCTGGACCGGCTCTTCCTCGCGGGCGCCTCCGCGCACCCCGGGGGCGCCGTGCACGGTGCGCCCGGTGCCGGCGCGGCGCGTGCGGCACTGGTGCGCAACGGCATGGGCGGTGCCTGGTACCGCGCGGGCGTGGACCGGCTCCACCACTGGCTCTACGACTGAAACGGGGGCAGTGTCATGAAGGATGCAGCGGATATCGGGGTCACGGTGACCGTGCCGGCCCCGGTCGAGGCGGTCTTCGCGGTGCTGGCGGACGGCTGGGGCTACGCGTCCTGGGTGGTCGGGGCGTCGCGGATCCGCGCCGCCGACGCCGACTGGCCGGCCGTCGGCTCTCGGATCCACCACAGCATCGGCCCGTGGCCGCTGCTGCTCCAGGACACGACCATCGTGGTGGCCGTGGATCCGCCGAAGCTGCTGGTGCTCGACGCGCGGCTGTGGCCGCTCGGCAAGGCCCGCGTTCGCTTCGACCTGGTCGCCGCCGAGGGCGGGACCCTCGTCAAGATGACCGAGGCCGCCGTCACCGGACCGCTGGCGGTGCTGCCTGTGTCAGTGCAGGACAAGATGATCGCGCCCCGCAACCGCGAGTCGCTCAACCGGCTCTCGCGGCTCGCGGAGGCGAACGCCCGCGACGAGCGGACCACCGGCTCGGAAGAGGAGTGAGCGCGGACCGGTGAGCGCGTGGCCGTGTGAGCACGCGGTGGTGTGGATGCGCGGGGGTGTGGATACGCGGTCGTGTGATCAACCTGGAGTGCATGCGCGCGGTTGACCGGCACAGCGGAGCTGCGGCCCGCCGACCGGGCCGACGGGCCCATCCCGATCGAGAAGTGCCGGGCGCGGAGGACCGGCCGGCTCAAGGGACTCGGGCACCCCGTAGCCGGTCGCGCTCGGCGGAGCCGTGGAGTCCGCCGCCGACCGGCTCAACGGAAGCGCCGGGCGCCGATCCCGTTCGAGAACGTGCCGGTGCGGGCCGACCTGCTCCAGGGGTGAAAGCGCCCGCAGCCGTTCGCGCTCAGCGGAGTTGCGGCAGGACCTTGTCGCCGAAGGCGTCGATGAACCGCTCTTGGTCGGTGCCGACCTGGTGGAGGTAAAGCCGGGAGAAGCCGAGTTCCGCGTACTCGGCGAGGACGGCGGCGTGACGGGCCGGGTCCGATCCGATGTGGATGCCGGGCTCGAGGGCGTCGGCCGGGACGTGCGCGCAGGCGGCGTCGAACTGCTCGGGCAGCTCCAGCTCCTGGTTCAGTTCCGGCGGCAGGGCGACGAACCGCCACTGTTCGAGCGCCTGGGCGCGGGCGCGCTCCTCGTCGGGGTCCCAGGACAGGTGGACCTGGAGGTGGAGCGGCTTGCCCTCGCCGCCGCCCTCGCGGAAGGCGTCGATGATCGCCCGGAGCCGCGGGGCGGGGGCGTTCACGGTGATGAGGCCGTCGGCCCAGGCGGCGACCTCGCGCGCGGTCCGCGGCGAGAGCGCGGCGGCGAACAGCGGCGGCGGCGTCGCAGGGCGGGTGTAGAGCCGGGCCGCGCGCACCCGGACCCGGCCGTCGTGGTCGACGGTCTCGCCGCCGAGGAGCCGGCGGATGACGTCGGCGCACTCGGCCAGGCGTGCGTTGCGTTCGGGCTTCCGTGGCCACACGGCCCCGGTGACGTGCTCGTTGAGGGCCTGGCCGCTGCCGAGCGCGGGCGTGAAGCGGCCCGGGAAGAGCTCCTCGACCGTGGCGATGGCCTGGGCGGTGACCGCCGGGTGGTAGCGGTTCCCGGGGGCCGTCACGACGCCGAACGGCAGCGACGTGGCGGCCATGGCGGCGCCGAGCCAGGTCCAGGCGTACCCGGACTCGTCCTGGTCGGTGCTCCAGGGCGCGAAATGGTCGGAGGAAAGCACCGCGCCGAACCCCGCGGCCTCGGCCGCGACGGCGGCCGCGGCGAGACGCGACGGCGGGAACTGCTCGTGCGAAGCGTGGTAGCCGATCTCCACGGCGGCCTCACTTGAAGACGTGCGTGCGGGGCCGCAGCCAGCGGTAGCCGTGGCCGGCGAGGCGCAGCGTCGGCGGGTCGTCCTCGTCCCGCGGGTACTCGCCGTCGGTGAGGACGTCGACGAGGTCCGTCAGATCCTCGTCGGGAATGCGGACCTTGACCTCTTCGCCGCTGAGATTGACGAGGGTGACCACGGTGCCGTGCCGCTCATCCTCGTGCCGGAGGGCGACCACCGACGGGCAGCCGGTGTCGAGGGCGCGGTGCGTCCCGAAACCGATCTCGGTCAGGCCCAAGCGGGTCCGGACCATGTCGCCGATCTTGGCCATGAGGCTCCCGGGTTTGCGCTGCTGGTCGTAGACGTTGACCTTCGCGTAGCCGAAGGGCCCGTCCTTGACCGGCTGCGCCACGAGCCGGTCGGGCGGGGCGGTCGAGAACCCGGCGTTCTCGTCGCCGGTCCACTGCATGGGGACGCGGACGCTGAGCCGCTCGCGGCGCGAGAGGTCGTCGCCCATGCCGATCTCGTCGCCGTACTGGAGGACCGGCGTGCCCGGCAGCGAGAGGACGAGCGCGTGCGCGGCGGCGATGCGGCGCGGGTCGCCGTCGAGCATCGGAGCGACGCGGCGGCGGATGCCGCGGCCGTAGGCGCGCATGTCCTCGTCCGGCGCGAACACGGCCATGACCTCGTCGCGTTCGGCGGCCGAGAGCCGCTCCAGATCGAGTTCGTCGTGGTTCCGCAGCCAGTTCGCGTACTGGCTGCGGCGCGGCGGCTGCGGCAGCTCGTCGAGGGCCCGGTGCACCGGTTCGGCCTCGCCGCGCGCGAGGGCGAGGAAGACGCGGTTGTTGACCCAGAAGTTCAAGTGCATGGTCATGCCCTCGCCGTCGAGGAAGTAGTCGTCGTACTCCTCGATGGGGACGTCGACCTCGGCGATGAGGGCGGCCTCGGGGTGGCGCAGGGCCGTGAACTCGCGGAGTTCGCGCAAAAAGTCGGTGCCTTCTTGGAAGTCCTCGGCGGCGTGGGCGCGGTGGACCATGTACGGCACGGCGTCCACGCGGAACCCGGAGACGCCCAGGCGCAGCCAGAAGGCCATGATGCGCCGGATCTCTTCGCGCACCACCGGGTTGGCGATGTTGAGGTCCGGCTCGTGGGAGTAGAAGACGTGGCGGTAGTACTGTCCGGCCTGCTCGTCCCAGGTCCAGATGCCGTCCTCGACCGTGGGGAAGACCGGTTCGAGCCCGTCGTCGCGGGGCTCGTCGGACCAGATGTAGTAGTCGCGATAAGGGGACTTGCGGTCGGAACGGGCCGCCTGGAACCAGGGGTGCTGATCGGAGGTGTGCTGGACGACGAGGTCTGCGATGACGCGGATGCCGGTCTCCTCGGCCGCCTCGAGGAGTTCGACCATGTCGGGGACCGTGCCGAGCCGGGGGTCGACCGAGAGGTGGTCGGTGACGTCGTAGCCGCCGTCCTTGAACGGCGACGGGTAGAACGGCAGCAGCCACAGGCAGGTGACGCCGAGGCCGCGCAGGTGCTCGAGCCGGTTGGTGATCCCCCGCAGGTCCCCCCATCCGTCGCCGTTCGAGTCGCGGTACATCGCCGGGTCGACGGCGTAGATGACGGCGTTGCGGTACCAGAGCGGCTGCATGGCCCTCCTTCAGCGGATCGTCCTTCGGTGGCGGAGACTGGTACCCCTGTCCGAGCGGGGGAAAACCAGGCGCGTCAGGCGCTCTCGTCCTCTTCGAGGCCGACCGCGCGGCGCAGCTCCTCCCGGCACTCGTCCAGGTCGTCGGAGTCGGGGTCGGCCTTCGCGACGTGCTCCATGAGGTCGGCCAGGCCGTTCGCGACGGCGTTGAGCTTGTGCTGGACCGCCGCGTCGTTGCGGGACTCGGTGTTCTGCAGCAGCGCGACCATGAGGAACGTGATGATCGTCGTGGTGGTGTTGATGATGAGCTGCCAGGTGTCCAGCGGCAGCCAGAGGATCGAGGGCGCCCAGATCAGCACCACGAGGATGCAGAACAGGAAGAACGGCGCACGAGCGGTGAGCGCCGCCACTTTCGTGGCGAACTGGTCGAACGGGCTGATATGCCGGGAGATGTCCCTCGGCATCGTCGCTGAGCGGCGCTTCGAAACGTGCTCTTTGGTGTCCATGAGTGAAGCATCCCCGCCTGCGAGGTCGGCCAAACATCGCGGCACGCGCTCTCCCCGCGTGCGTTGTGCGGGTGGCCGGCCGGGGTATGCCTGCGGGCATGGATCGGTACACGATGATCAGCGGCGTGCGGAACGACCTGCGCGGGGCATGGGGCTTCGCCCGCGAGGCGCCGAGGCGCGGGACGTGGGCGCGGGAGACCGTGGTGCAGGCGTTCAAAGCCGGAGTCGCCGCCATGCTCGCCTGGTTCGTGGCGGCGTACCTCCTGCGGCTCCCCATGCCGTACCTGGCGCCGTGGGTGGCGCTCGCCGTCGTCCGCCCGACCGTGCACTGGTCGGTGCTGACCGGTCTGCGGCAGGTGGCCGCGGTCGCGCTCGGTGTGCTGATCGCGGTCGGCTCCGCGGCGCTCATGCCCGGCCGGGAGCTCGCGCTGGCCATGTGCGTCCCGGTCGCGTTCCTGGTCGGCTACTGGCCGCGCTTGGACGACCAGGGACTGTACGTGCCCTTCACCGCGCTGTTCATGGTCGCGGTCGACAGCGTCGAGGAGCCGTTCGTGCTGTTCCGACTGCTGGAGACCGGTCTCGGCGCCGCGATCGGGATGGGCGTGAACCTGCTCGTCGCGCCGCCGGTGCGGGTGCTGACCGTGGACGCGCGCGCTCGCCGGGACGGCGAGGAGACCGCGGCCGTGCTGCGGGAGTTCGCGGCGCGGCTGCGCGGCGACGACGGGGACGAGCCCTGGTCGACGCGGGCCCGGGACCTGGACCAGCGGGCCGGCGAGGCCCGGTCGGCGCTCCAGCACGCGCGCGACAGCCTCCGGCTCAACCCGCGGCAGGGCGAGGCGTGGGTGCGGGAGTCGATCGAGAGCGCCGGCGCCGCGTTCGACCTGATCCGGCGGGTGAACCGGTCGGTCCGCGCCGTCGCCGACATCCTCGACGACTCCCGGCGCGACGGCATACCGGACCCGGCGCTCGACGCCGGGTTCTCCCGCGAATGCGCGTCGTTCCTCGACACGGCCGCCGACACGTGCGAGCGCCGGGTCACCGAGCTGCTGGGGTCGGCCGACGGCGAACCGGCCGACGACCTCTCCGGTGCACTCGAGGCGCTCGAGCAGCACGCCGACAGCGGGGCCGAAGCGCAGGCGGCACTGCTCATCGCACTGCGACGCCTCGCGCTCGACCTCAACCGGTGACCCGGGTCCGCTGCTCGCGCCAGAGCTCGTCGAGCTTCCCGGCCAGCGCCTTCGGATGCTGGAGGGCGACCATGTGCCCGCCGTCGATCTCGTCGGGGGTGATGCCGAGCCGTTCGGCGACCAACTTTCTCACGAAGTCGGGCGGGAAGAACCGGTCGTCGCGGCACAGGAGGTACCGGGTCGGAACGTCGGGCCAGGTGCGAATCGGCGACGGTTCGTCCCATCCGCCGTTCTGCTCGCGTTCGTGCGCGAACGCGGCCTCGATCAGCGGCCTGGGGACGCCGTTGAAGAACGCGTCGAGCTGCTCCTGCTCGGTGTCGATGGCGATGCCGAGGTCGTTGAAGCCGGTGCCGCCCCACCATTCGCTCGGGCTCTCGCCCGGGGCCGGGATCATCGCGGTGACGAGGACGAGCAGTTCGGCTTGGATGCGGGAGCAGACGACCGGGGCGGTGAGTCCGCCGAAGGAGTGAGCGACGATCACGGGGCGGGTGAGGCCGGCGCATGCGGCGACGACGGCGTCGGCGTATTCGGCGACGCCGTTGGCGGGGTCCTCGATCGGCAGGTCGACGGCGAGGGTCTCGTGGCCGAGGCGGTGCAGTTCGGGTTCGACGAGGTGCCAGTCCCAGGCGCTGCCGCCTCCGCCGTGGATGAGGACGAACGTGGTCGCGGGTTCGGTCTCCATGGTGTGCTTCCTTTCGCCGCGGTGTCGGGCCGACCGGTCACCGCGTGAGGCGCCGGGCCGCGGGTGCGGTCATGGGGATGACGCTAGACCCCGGGCGGGATCGCGAGAAGAGGAGATCCCCGATGAAGGCCGTCGGGCTCGTCGGCGATGTCACTGTGGCGCAGAGGGTCTGCGCCGAAGAGTGACGGTCGACACGTGCGGTCACATTCGGGTCGGGAGATCCGTCAGGGCGGTGAGAGCAACACCGAACCTGGAGGACACCCGCATGGAACCGCGCTTCAACTACTACGCCACCCCCGTCGCCGCGAAGGTCGTCAAGTACGTCAACTCCGCCTCGAAGGCGGTCGAGGACGCCGGGCTCGACCCGCTGATCCCGAACCTGGTCCTGCTGCGCGCGAGCCAGATCAACGGCTGCGGCTTCTGCACCGACATGCACTTCAAGGACGCGGTCCACGCCGGTGAGGACCCGGTGCGGCTCAACCTGGTCGCGGCCTGGCGCGAGGCCACCGTGTTCACCGGCGCCGAGCGCGCCGCGCTCGCCCTGACCGAGGAGGGCACCCGCATCGCCGACGCGCAGACCGGCGTCGACGGCGACGTGTGGGAGGCCGCCCGCAAGGAGTTCTCCGACGACCAGCTCGCGGGGCTGATCTCGCTCATCGCGGTCATCAACGCGTACAACCGCATCAATGTGCTCGCCGGAAGCCCCGCCGGAGGCTACGAAGTCGGCCAGTTCGCCTGATACCCGGCGAGCCGAGGGAACAGGGAGCCGAAGGGGAGGGCCGCGGCGTCCTCCCCTACCGCGGCTCTTCAAGCGTCGGGGTTGTACTTGGTGTAGCAGGTGTGCGCCGCGCCGGCTTCGACGCTGGCCTTCGCCCACTCTCCCGCGTCCGCGACCTGCCGGTCGGTCCCGCTCGCCATCATCGCGGTCGCGCTGTGCCGGTTGGTGGGATGGAAGTAGTTGGAGTAGCAGACCTTGCTGAACGGGTCCGAGCCGGAAGCGGTGCCCGTGCACCAGGTGCCGCCGTCCACGTCCCGGCAGAAGTTCTCGTAGCGGACCGATTCGAGCCCGGCGGTCCCCGCCTCGGCCTGCACCGCCGTCGTGCCACCTACCAGGATCGCCGCCGACATGACCGCGACCATCAGGTGCTGTTTCACGCGCTGCATCTGACGTACCCCCTGGTTCTCCCGGCCGGACAGGCCGATCCCTGCACTGCGGCGCGCCAACGGCCCCGATCGGCCTGCGTGGCAGCGCGCCTCCGGGAGACTATCACTTTCAGTAACCGAACATTCACATTCTGATGCGATCCGCTGAGGCCGCGGTGCGCACCTGCGGTCGTCGGGTTCAGGGGCGGGGACCGGGCGGGTTCGCTCGGGTCGGAGCCGTCGTTCAGCCGGGGGCAGGCGCCGCGCTCGGCGGCCCGCACCGTCGGGGGACGGAGCCCTCGGGGAGGGCGTCCACGGATGAGACCGGCGCCCTGCAACACCGGCTCATGCCAACGCTGCAATCGAATACCGCGCCCGTGCCGTCGCGGACCGTTCTGTCGCATCCGCACCCTATGCTCGACGCCGTCGTCTCCGGATCAGGAAGGGCTCGAATGACGAAACGCATTGCACCCCAAGAGGATCGGATTCCGTTCCCGTCCGCGTGGGCCAGGCGGCTGCTGCCGCGGCGCGGCAAGCGCGCCGGGACGTTCACGCCGGCCGACCCGGCGGCCGTCGACCGGCTCCGCAAGCAGATCCGCCGGGAGGAGGCGCAGCTCCGGGCCGCGCTCGCGGCGCCCGCGAACCGGCCGTTCGAGGCGGCCGGGCTCACCTACCTCGACGGCGCCCCCGATCCCCGGGGCGCGGCCGCGGTGGCGGGACTGCTCCTCGACTACGACGGCCGCCTCATGAAGCCCTGGCTCCGACCGGAGTTCGACCTCTGGCTCGACGAGCGCGGCCTGGCGTTCGCGGTGGCCGCGGCGATCGAACTGCTCGCGCTCGACGAACGCGACGAGCCCTACAAGCGGCCCCCGCAGATCGCCGACCGGGTCCTCGTCGAGGACGACCCGAGCCGGCTGCACACGCTCTTCAACGAACTCCTCTGCGACACCCTCGCCGACCTCCGGACGCTCCTGCACGACGCCGCCGAGGCCGAGTACGCCGAAGTCGTGGCCGCCGCCGCCGCGCACCGGGACACCCCGACGAAACGGATCGCCGCGATGGCGGTGCTCCCCGACGAACTGGAGTGGGCGCTCGAAGCGTGCCGCGACTTCGGCCGGACCACTCCCTCGTCCTATGCGGATATGAGCCTGTGGCAGTCGGTCACCACCCCCGAGCAGGTCGCGGCCATGGGCGCGACCGACTTCGGCCGCTCCGGCGTCGCCGGCCTCGCAGGGATCCTCGACGGGCTCGGCGCCGAGGCACTCCCATTCCTGGTCGCGGCCCACCGCGAGCGCCGCACCGAAGAACTCGACCGGGCGATCGCGCTGACGCCGAGCGACGACGCGACCGCGTACCTGCTCGAGCGCCTCGAACTCGACGACGTGTTCGAAGCGGCCGTCGAAGCGGCCGGGCACTATCCGCTCAGGACGCTCCGCGTCGCCGCGAGGCTGGCGCCCGAGGCCCCCGTCGAACGGCGCTTCCGGCTCGCGGCCGTCGCAGGGCTCCCCGACCCCGCGCTCCGCGCCCACCTCGGCGAGGAGGACCGGGCGTCATTGGACGACCTGTTCGCCACCAGCGGCCGCGTACCCGACGCCGCCCCCGAGGAGCTGCCGCCGCTGCTCGCCGATCCCCCGTGGGTCCGCAAGCGGCGCAAAGGGAGGCCGGTCGTCATCGAGGGCCTCAGGGCGCCCGCTCCGGCGCAGGGCGACCAGCACGGCGCGGTCCGGCTCAGCCAGCGAGGAGTCCGCCTGGTCGCCGAGCGGTACGCGCGGTTCAAGACCGAGCGGCCCGGCGCGATCGCATGGCTCGACCACCACGGCGTCGACGTCGTGCCCTACCTGGTGCCGGACGCGCTCGGCGCGGACAAGCAGCTCCGGAAGTACGCCGAGGCCGCCCTGTCGCACCTCGCCGGCCGGCTCGGGCCCGCGGCCGTCATCGCGGCGGCCGAGCCGTTCGGACCCGAGGCGGCCGCGGCATTCGCCGCGCTCGTCGGCGACGACCCGCTGGAGCCCCGCGGCGTCAAAGTCCCGAAGCCGGGCCCGTGGGTGGTCCCGGCGACGCTGCCTCAGGTCGTCCTCAAGGGAGGGAAGCGGGCACTGCCGCCGGACTCGGTGGCGCACCTGGTGACCGTGCTCGCGCTGGCGACGCCCGAGTACCGCTACCCGGGGCTCGCCGTCGTCGCCGACGCCTGCGAGCGCGACTCGCTCGCGCGGTTCGGTCTCGCCCTGTTCCAGCGGTGGCTCAAGGCCGGCAAGCCCGCGAAGGACGCGTGGGCGATGACCCAGCTCGCCCACTTCGGCGACGACGCGGCCGTGCGCGCCCTCGCCGAGCAGGTCCGCGAATGGCCCGGCGAGAACCAGCACAAGCGCGCCGCCACCGGCCTGGCCGTGCTCGGGTCGATCGGCACCGAGGAGGCGCTGCGCGCGCTCCAGGGCATCGCGGACAAGGTGCGGTACGGC
Organism: Glycomyces albidus; assembly: GCF_009451885.1. Lineage (GTDB taxonomy): Bacteria > Actinomycetota > Actinomycetes > Mycobacteriales > Micromonosporaceae > Glycomyces > Glycomyces albidus. Next base: position 2,950 of record NZ_WIAO01000055.1, on the reverse strand, counting down.
GCCCTCAAGGAGGAGGCCGGCCGCCAGATCACCGCGATCGCGCGGAGCATGGGCCTGGACAGGGAGCAGCTCGCCGACCGGCTCGTCCCCGAGTTCGGCCTCGGCGAGGCGATGGTCGTCGACTACGGGCCGCGGCGGTTCACCGTGGAGTTCGACGAGCGGCTCCAGCCGTTCGTCGTCGACGAGGACGGCCGGCCCCGCAAGGCCCTCCCGAAGCCGGGCGCCAAGGACGACGCCGCCCTCGCCGAGAGCGGGTACCGGCGCTTCGCCGCGCTCAAGCAGGAGCTGCGCCAGGTCGCCGCGGACCAGGTGTCGCGCCTGGAGGCCGCGATGGTCGACGGCCGCGAATGGGATGTGGACGAGTTCGACCGGTGCTTCGTGCGGCACGCGCTGACCGGGCGGCTCGCGCGGCGGCTCGTGTGGCTGTACGAGCGGGACGGTCGGCGGTTCGCGTTCCGCATCGCCGAGGACGGCACGTTCGGCGACGTGGAGGACGACGCGGTCCGGCTCGAGGCGGGAGGTCGCGTCAGGCTCGCGCACCCGGTGCTCCTCGGGTCGGAGGCGGCGGCCGCGTGGAAGGGCGTCCTCGAGGACTACGAGATCCTGCAGCCGTTCGACCAGCTCGGCCGGCCGGTCATGGCGTTCACGGACGACGAGCTCGCGACGGGTCGCCTCAAGCGGTTCGAGGACGCGACCGTGGAGGTCGGGCGCATCCTGGGCATGTCGTCTCGGGGCTGGCGGCGCGCGGCGCCGGAGAGCGGCGGCGTGATCCCGGGCATCGCGCGGCGGCTCCCGGACGGGCGGTTCGTGACGGTGGCACTGGACCCGGGGATCTGGGCCGGCTCGGTGAACCACTACCCGGAGCAGCGGCTGAAGGCGGTCAGGGTCGCGAAGGCCGAGGAGTACCGGCGGGACGCCGAGGAGGTCGCGCCGTTCGAAGGTGTGGACCCGGTGGCCGCTTCGGAGGCGCTGGCGGCGCTGGCGCGGCTGGTCGGCACCGCCGCGGAGGGCGCCCCTGTTGCGGGCTGAAGCGAGGCCGGGTGGCTGCTGGTCGGCGCCGCCGCGGAGGGCGCCCCTCGCGGGCTGAGACGACGCCCGGCTCGACCCGCGGTGGCGCGGGGCGGGTCGCCTGACGGCGGCCGCAGGCCGGCGCGTCCGGCCTGCGGCCCCGCCGCTAGACGGTCTCGACGGACTCGTAGGTGCCGTCGCCGTCGGCGTCCGTGGCGATCTCGTCGATGAACCCGTCGTTGTCGGTGTCCGCCTCGACGACGTTGGCCCAGCCGTCCTGGTCGGTGTCGGTCAGGACCGTGTCGAGGTCGCCGTCGAGGTCGGTGTCGAGCATGCCGGATTCGGCCACGCCGTTGCCGTCGACGTCGGTGACGGTGGTGTCGATCCAGCCGTCGTTGTTCATGTCGGACTCCCACGTGTCCGTGACGCCGTCGCCGTTGGTGTCGTAGGTGACCGTCTCCATCACACCGTCGCCGTCGAGGTCGGTGTCCGCGGTGGCGGAGTAGACGTCGTCGTCGGAGTAGGTGTCCTCCGAGTACGTGTCGTCGTACGTCGTGGAGTCGTCGGCGGCGAACCCGTCGGTCGGGTCGGCCCCGTACTCGTCAGCGGTGTAGTCGTCGGTCGCCGTGGGTTCGAATTCGCTCATCGCTCTCCCAATCCTGGAGGTGAGAAGTGTTCGGTGCTTGCGTTGAGAACAATAGGACCCGCTCGCAAATCAGGCGTTTCCAGGATCCGTGTCGGCAGGCGGCCCGTCCGCACCGGTTCCCGACGTCCGCTTCGAGTCACTTGTAGACGGTGAGGTCGCCGTGGGGCTCCAGCGTCGCGGCGAGGTCGGCCGGCCGGCCGCCGAGGGCGGCGTCGAGGAAGGCCGCCGTGAGGTCGGCCGTGAGCCGCAGCCCTTCGGTGCGGTCCGCGGTTCCCAGGAGCGAGGGCAGTGGCGGGAACGACAGTGCGGCGTCGGTGAAGGAGTAGTGCCCGGTGCCGGCGAGTTCGAGGCGGTAGCCTTCGGCGCCGAGTTCGAGCGCGGCGTCCAAGGCCGGCAGGTAGTCCGGGTTCTCGGCGGCCGACACGGGACTGGTGATCGAGAGCGCCGGCTGGTCGAACGGCTGCGGCGCGGCCGCGGGGTCGAGCCCGCCGTCGATGTGGACGACAGCGGCGAAGCGCGGGTCGGCGGCGGCCGTCATGAGCGCGGCGGCCGCTCCCCGGGAGTGGCCCGCGACGGCGGCGCGCGCGGTGTCGAGCCGGCCCGCGAGCGGCCCGGGGACCTCCCCGCGGTTGAGCCGTTCGAGCTGGGTGAGGACGAAACCGAGGTCGGCCGTCCGTGTCGCGAGGTTCTCGGTCGTGGCCCGAGCGACCTCCGCGTCCGTCAGGCCGGCGATGGCGTTGCGCGAGTGGACCGGTTCGCCGTCGACGAAGGTGACGGCAGCGTCGAACGGGTGGTCCACAGTGGCGACGACGTACCCGCGACTGGCCCACTCCTCCGCCAGGACGGTGTTCGCGGTGCGGGTCGCGGACAGCCCCGGGGAGAACACGATGAGCGGGAAGCGGTCGGCGCCTTCGGCGACCGGCGCACCGAACACCGCGTGCGAGGGGGCGCCGGCGGACTGCTCGAGCAGGAAGCCGGGGATCCCGAAGAGCTCGGCCGAGGCCGCGATCACGGCCCGCGACTCCGCTTCGGTCTCGCGTCCCGCGACGGCCGGTTCGGCGCCGGTCGCCCGCGCCGGGTACCAGAGCTGGACGACGACGGCGCGGTGGTCGTCCGGGTCCGCGGTGAACGGCTCGGGTCGGTCCGGGTCGGTCCACTGCACGACGGCGGCGCCCACCGCGAACGGCCCGGTCGGCTCCGGGTACACCGGCACCGGCATCGCCCACGCCGCGGCGGGGGCGGCGGCGACCAGGGCCAGGCACGCCAGGGATCCGGGCAGCGCGAGCCACGGCCTCG
>NZ_WIAO01000054.1 GCF_009451885.1 Glycomyces albidus | reverse complement strand
TACATCCGCTGGTACAACACCGAACGCATCCACACACGGCTTGAGGGCCTGACCCCGGCTGCATACCGGGCCCAGACCCTCATGGCCTAGCCTTCAAACACCAGTCCAACAATCGGGGACCAGTTCAATTGCTCCCGCCGCGCCCCTTCCGGTCGCTCAGACCGCCGGACCCCTAGAGGCCCAGCTGGTGTTCGAAGTTGCCTTCCTCGATGCGCTTGGTGACCGCTTCGAGGTAGCGGGCCGCGTCGGCGCCGTCGATCAGGCGGTGGTCGTAGCTCAGCGTCAGGTGCATGACCGAGCGCACCGCGATGATCTCGCCCAGCTCGGGGTCGTTGATCACGCGGGGGCGCTTGACGATCGCGGCGGTGCCGAGGATCGCCGACTGTCCGAGCGGGACGATCGGCGTGTCGAACAGCGCGCCGACCGAGCCGGTGTTGGTGATGGTGAAGGTCGCGCCGAACAGGTCGTCGGGCGCCAGGCCGCCGTCGCGGGCCTTCTTGGCGATCTCGGCGATCCGCTTGGCCAGGCCCGGGATGTTGAGGTCGCCGGCGTCCTTGACGACCGGGACGATGAGGCCCTTCGGCGTGTCCACCGCGAAGCCGACGTGCTCGGCGTCCGGGTAGGTGATCGTCTTCTCCTCCAGGTTCATGGAGGCGTTGATGATCGGGTACTGCTTGAGCGCCTCGATCGCGGCGATCGAGAAGAACGGCAGGAAGGAGAGCTTCACGCCGTGGCGGGCGAGGAACTCGTCCTTCTTCGCCGCGCGGAGCTTCGCCACCTTGGTGACGTCCACTTCGCGCACCGTCGTGAGCTGGGCCGTGGTCTGCATCGAGGAGAGCAGGGCCTTGGCCGCGGACTGGCGCAGGCGCGACATCTTCTCGGTGCGGCCGCGCAGCGGGCTGACCTCGACCTTGGACGGGGCGGCCTTCGCCGGGGCGGCGGCCGCGGGCGCGGGGGCCTCGACCTTCTTGGCGTCGATGACGGCCTGGACGTCCTCCTTGCGGATGCGTCCGCCCACACCGGAGCCGGAAACCTGCGAGAGGTCCACGCCGTTGTCGGCGGCGAGCTTGCGCACCAGCGGGGTCACGTACGAACCGGACGGCTTCGACGCGGCCGGGGCCGCGGGGGCCGCGGGCGCGGACGGAGCCGCGGGAGCGGCCGGGGCGGGAGCCGGCGCCGGGGGAGCCTCGGCGACCTCGGGCGCAGCCGGGGCCGGAGCGGTCGGCGTGCCCTCGGCCTGGGCGGGAGCGGGCTCCGGCTCGGGCTCGGACTTCACCGACGGCGTCGGCTCGGCGGACGGCGCCGAAGCGGCCGGGGCGCCGTCGCCGGAGCCGATGATCGCGAGCACGGAGCCGACCTCGGTCGTCTCGTCCTCGGCGACCCGGATCTCCAGCAGCGTGCCGGCGGCGGGCGACGGGATCTCCGTGTCCACCTTGTCGGTCGAGATCTCCAGCAGCGGCTCGTCGACCTCGACGGTGTCGCCGACGGCCTTGAGCCACGTGGTCACGGTGCCCTCGGTGACCGACTCGCCCAGTTCGGGGAGCCGCACCTCGGTGCCGGACGCGGCGCCGCCCGCGGGGCCCTCGGCGGGCGCCGGGGCCGGCGCGGCGGGAGCCTCGGCGGCCGGGGCCGGAGCGGCGATCTCAGGCTCGGGCTCGGGCAGCGTCTCCTGGGCGGGGGCCGGCGCCGGAGCGGCCGGAGCACCCCCGGCGGCCTCGGACGGGTCCCCGATGATCGCCAGCTCGCCGCCGACCTCCACGTCCGTGTCCTCGGGCACCACGATCTTCAGCAGCACGCCCGCGACCGGCGAAGGAACCTCGGTGTCGACCTTGTCGGTCGAGACCTCCAGGAGCGGCTCGTCGACCTCGACGGTGTCGCCTTCCTTCTTGAGCCACTGGGTGACAGTCCCCTCGGTGACCGACTCACCGAGAGCGGGCATCGTTACCGATGTCGGCATCGTTCGTTCAACTCCTGCGGTTGTGGATTAGTCGTGGGCGTGCAGCGGCTTGCCGGCCAGCAGCATCGCCGCTTCGCCGATCGCCTCGTTCTGGGTGGGGTGCATGTGGATCAGCTGGGCGACGTCGTTGGCGTACGCCTCCCAGTTGTAGATCAGCTCCGCCTCGCCGATCTGCTCGGAGATGCGCGCGCCGACCATGTGGACGCCGACGATCGGGCCGTCCTCGACCGCCACGAGCTTGATGAAGCCCTGCGTCTTGAGGATGTTCGACTTGCCGTTGCCCGCGAGGTTGTAGTTGACCGACTTGATCTTGTCCGCGCCGTACTTCTCCTTCGCCTTGTCCTCGTTGAGGCCCATGGAGGCCACCTCGGGCTCGGTGAAGGTCACGCGCGGGATGCCGGTCTCGTCGATCGGGGCCGGGTTCAGGCCCGCGATGTGCTCGGCGACGAAGATGCCCTGGAGGAAGCCGCGGTGCGCGAGCTGGATGCCGGGGACGATGTCGCCGACCGCGTACACGCCGGGGACGCTGGTCTGCAGGTGCTCGTTCACCAGGACGAAGCCCCGGTCCATGTTCACGCCCTGCTCCTCGTAGCCGAGGTTCGCGGTGACCGGGCCGCGGCCGACGGCCACGAGCACGAGTTCGCCCTCGACGACGGTGCCGCCCTGGATCGTCACCTGGACGCCCGAGTCGGTCCTCTCGACCTTCTCGAAGAACTTGCCGGTGTGGAACTTGATGCCGCGCTTGCGGAACGCCCGCTCGAGCTGCTTGGAGGAGTCGGCGTCCTCGGCCGCGATGAGGCGGGGGAGGCCCTCGATGATCTCGACATCGACGCCCAGCGACTTCCAGGCGGAGGCGAACTCGACGCCGATGACGCCGCCGCCGATGACGATCGCCTTGCTCGGCAGCGAGGTCAGCTCGAGGGCGTGCTCGGAGGTGATGATCCGCTCGCCGTCGACCTCGAGGCCCGGGAGGGTCTTGGAGTACGAGCCGGTGGCGAGGACGACGTTCTTGCCGGTCACGGTCTGGCCGTTGTCGACCTGGACCGAGTTCGGGCCGACGAGCTTGCCGGTGCCCTGGATGAAGTCGACCTTGTGGGCCTTGACCAGGCCCTGGAGGCCCTTGTACAGCTTGGCGACGACGCCGTCCTTGTACTCCTTGACCGCCGGCATGTCGACGCCCTTGAACTCGGCCAGGATGCCGAACTGCTCCGATTCGCGGGCGGTGTCGGCGACCTCGCCGGCGTGCAGCAGGGCCTTGGTGGGGATGCAGCCGCGGTGCAGGCAGGTGCCGCCGACCTTGTCCTTCTCGATGAGGGCCACCTTCAGGCCCAGCTCGGCCGCCCGGAAGGCCGCGGCATATCCGCCGCTGCCGCCGCCCAGGATGACGACGTCGTATCCTGCGTTCGGGTCGCTCATTGCTCTCCCCACATAACAGTCCAATTTACGGCTCCGCGAGCGTCGCCGAGGGTGCTTAGGTTCGCTGCCCATCCTTCCACCGGGCGCGTCTCGTGGTCGCCCAGACCCGGTGCTTGGAGTGTGCAACACCATTCAACCGCTTGCTGGGAGCTTCCGAAAGTCAAGTTCGTGTGCGGCTGGACACAGGTGTCAGAGCGCGTGTGTACGCTTGAAAGTCGACATCCGGCGGGTGCGGGAAGGGGCGGCTGTGGGCTGGTTCGGACGGAAGAGGAAACAAGGAGACGGGACGCTCGACCGCGCCTCCGACAACGGCGACCAGCGGCACCTGGTCGAGTTCATCAACACGCGTACGGGTGTCGAGGCGTACGTGGAGCCCAAGACCACCGTCACCGAGACCACGGTCATGCTCATCGCGCACGACGGCGAGTGGACCCGCCGCCGCGTCGACGGCCCTTCGGGCGCTTTCGCCCTGGGCCGCAAGCACAACATCCCCGTGTACGAGGTCGCGAAGGTCGGCTACCCCCAGCGCAAGCGCGACTACGACGCGCGAAAGAAGCTCGAACGCCAGCGCCCCCAGTAGCGAGACGCGGCCGGCCCTTTGCGGACCGGCCGCGGTCAACATTGCGAGAACTTCTCCGCACATTCCCGCCACATGGCGGTGAAGCGGCGGTGGACTACCCCGCGTGCTCCTCCAGCAGCGCCACCAGGGTGCGCACCGGGACGGCCGTCGCGCCCTTCGCGGTGTAGCCGTAGGCCGAGTCGGCGTCGGCCGGGCCGGCGATGTCGAGGTGGGCCCACGGGATCTCCTCGGGCACGAACTTCGACAGGAAGATCCCGCCCTGAATCATGTGCCCGTCGCGCTTCATGCCGGCCGCCACCTGCGACACGTCCGCGATCGAGGACTCCATGAGCTTGGCGATGTCGTCGGGGAAGGGCATCGGCCAGCCGGGCTCGCCGGCGGCCTCGCCGAGGCGGCGGACCCGCTCGGTCTCGGAGTCGGTGCCCATGAGGCCCATGGTGCGGCGGCCGAGCGCGACGAGCTGGCCGCCGGTGAGCGTCGCCACGTCGTAGACCGCGTCCGGCTCGTCCTCGACGGCGCGCGAGAGGGCGTCGGCGAGGACCAGACGGCCTTCGGCGTCGGTGTTGAGGACCTCGACGGTCATGCCGTTGCGGATGGTGAGCACGTCGGAGGGCCGGTAGGACGAGCCCGAGACGAGGTTCTCGGCGAGCGCGACCGTGCAGGTGACGTTGACGTCCAGGCCGAGCTTCGCGGCGGCGATGGTCGCGCCGACGACGGCCGCGGCGCCGGCCATGTCGAACTTCATCTCCCACATGCCGGCGGCGGGCTTGATGGAGTAGCCGCCGGAGTCGAAGGTGATGCCCTTGCCGACGAGCGCGATGTGCTTGCGCGCCCCCTCGGGCCGGTAGGTGAGCCGGACCAGGCGCGGTTCGGCGGCCGAGCCGCCGCCGACGGCGAGGACGCCGCCGTAGCCGCCGGCGGAGAGCGCCTCGGCGTCGAGGATCTCGACCTCCAGGCCCGCCGCGAGGGCGGCCTGCTCGATCTCGATCGCGAACGTCGGCGGACGCAGCAGGTTCGCGGGCGCGGCGACCCAGTCCTTGACGAGGGCGACGCTCTCGCCGAGGACGCGGGCCTTGGCGACGGCGTCATCGGAGGCACCGTAGACGCTGATCGACTCGGGCGCGGCGTCCCCGTTCCCGTCGGTCTTGAAGCCTTCGAACTTGTACGCGCCGAGGATCGCGCCGGTCGCGGTGGCCTCCGGGTCGCCTTCGAACGCGATCGCGACCGAGCGCTTGCCGAACGCGGCGCGGACGGCGGTGCCGGCGGCGCGGCGCAGGGTCTCGTCGTCGAGGTCGCCGGCGTCGCCGAGGCCCACGGCGTAGACGAGGGTCGCGGGGAGGTCGGCGGGGGCGGGCAGGCGGGTGAGGGAGGAGGCCGCGCCGGTGTTGCCGAGGGCGGCCAGCTGCTCGGCGAGCCGGCCGCCGAACCGGGCGTCGACGCCCGCGAGGCTCTCGGGGAGCACGGGGGCGTCCTCGCCGGAGAAGACGCCGACGACGAGGACCTCGGCGTCCGCTCGGGCGGCGTCGCCGGAGGCGCTCAGCAGTTCAGTCACGTTGCTTCCTTAGCTGTGTCGAGGACCAAATGCTCCGATCCTAGTCACTGGGACGCACGCGATAGGCTCTGTCCCATGTCCGAGCTGCTCACCTCACCGCTGCACTCCCGCCACATCGCCCTCGGCGCCAAGTTCGCCGAATTCGCCGGCTGGGACATGCCGCTGCAGTACCCGAGCGGGGTGCTCGCCGAGCACCAGGCGGTGCGCACCGGCGTCGGCGTCTTCGACGTCTCGCACCTGGGCAAGGTCTGGGTCACCGGTCCCGGGGCGGCCGCGTTCGTGAACCGGTGCCTCGCGAACGACCTCGACCGGATCGGCGCCGGCGGCGCCCAGTACACGCTGTGCCTCGACGAGTCCGGCGGCGTGGTCGACGACCTCATCGCGTACCGGCTGAGCGACGACCAGATCTTCCTGATCCCGAACGCCGCCAACGCTGCCGAGGTCGCCCGCCGCCTGGCCGCGGCTGCGCCGGAGGGGATCGACGTCGTCGATGTGCACCGCAAGTTCGCGGTGCTCGCCGTCCAGGGCCCGGAGGCCCCGGGGATCCTCCAGTACCTCGGCCTGCCGCACGACCACGAGTACATGAGCTTCCGCGAGCACCTCGTCGACCACGCCGACGTCATCGTCTGCCGCTCGGGCTACACCGGCGAGACCGGATTCGAGCTGGTGGTCCCGAACGAGGCGGCGCTCGACCTGTTCGACGGCATCCTGGTCGCCGGCGCGTCGCCGTGCGGCCTCGGCGCCCGCGACACCCTGCGCCTGGAGATGGGCTACCCGCTCCACGGCCAGGATCTCAGCATGGACATCACGCCGGTGCAGGCGCGCCTGAACTGGGCGATCGGCTGGGACAAGCCCGAGTACTGGGGCAAGGCCGCCCTCGACGCCGAGAGGGCCGAGGGCCCGAAGCGCCGGCTGTGGGGCCTGGAGGCCACCGGCAAGGGCGTGCCGCGCGCCCACATGACCGTGCTTGACCCTGCTCGTGACGACACGCCCGTCGGCGAGACGACCTCCGGCACGCACGCGCCGACCCTGAAGCGGGGCGTCGCGCTCGCGCTCCTGGACGCCGCGTACAAGCCCGGCGCCGAGCTCGAACTCGACGTGCGCGGCCGGCGCCTGCCGGTGCGGGTCGTCAAGCCGCCCTTCGCGAAGGCCACGCCGAAGTAGGTGCGACGGGCGAGCCCCGGCGAGGCCCGGGAGTCGGAAATCCGCACCGGTATTGCCTGGCGTGAGGTTCTCAGATAGCGTTTACCAGAACCTCGCAGACGAAGGAGTCACATGTCAGGCACGCCGCATCGCTATGCCATCGTCGGGACCGGATCGCGCGCCACGATGTACGTCGACGCGATCATCGAGCGGGGTGACAGAGCGGCGCTCGTCGCGCTGGCCGACCCCAACCCGAAGCGGATCGCCCACCACGCCGCCGCCGTCGAGGCCGCCGGTCTCCCCGCCCCGGCCGCGTACGACGCCGCCGACTTCGGGCGCCTCCTGGCCGAGACCGACCCCGACACGGTCATCGTCACCTCGGTCGACGCCACCCACCACGAGTACATCCTCGCCGCGCTGGCCGCGGACAAGGACGTCATCTCGGAGAAGCCGCTGACGACCACCGCCGAGCACGCCGCGCAGATCCTCGAGGCCGAGGCCAGGTCCGCCGGGACGGTCACCGTCACCTTCAACTACCGGTACAACCCCCTCCACGAGAAGGTCGCCGAACTGCTCCGCGAAGGCGCGGTCGGCGAGATCACCTCCGTGGGCTTCGACTGGCTCCTGGACACCCGCCACGGCGCGGACTACTTCCGCCGCTGGCACCGCGACGCCGCGAACTCCGGCGGCCTGCTCGTCCACAAGTCCGGCCACCACTTCGACCTCGTCAACTGGTGGCTCGACGCCGCGCCCGTGAGCGCCTTCGCCAAGGGCCGGCTCGCCTTCTACGGCGAGAACGGCAAGGCCAACGGCCACGACCGCGGCTACGAGCGCGTCCACGGCTCCCCCCTCGCCGCCGACGACCCGTTCGCGCTCCACATGGAGGAGAACCCGACCCTCAAGGCCCTGTACCTCGACGCCGAGGACGAAGACGGGTACGTCCGCGACCAGTCGGTGTTCGCGCCCGGCGTGAGCATCTACGACGACATGATGGCCCTCGTGGACTACGACTCCGGCGTCACGCTCTCGTACCGGCTCACCGCCTACTCGCCGTGGGAGGGCTACCGGGTCCACTTCAACGGGACCCGCGGCCGCCTGGAACTGCTCGTGGTCGAGAACGACCACGTCAACCCCGCGCTCAAGGGCCCCAACGGCGCGAGCATCCACGGCACCCACGCCGCAGCCGAAGAGGGCCGGTACGAGCTCACCGTCCACCCCTTCTGGACCAAGCCGACCGAGATCGACCTCGGCGAGTACAACCGCGCCGGCCACGGCGGCGGCGACGCCCGCATGCTCGGCGTCCTCTTCGACGGCGACACCGACCCCCACGACCGCTCGGCGAACGCCCAGGACGGCGTGAACGCGCTCGCCGCCGGCCTGGCGTCCAACGAGTCGATCCGCACCGGGCAATCGGTTGCCGTCGCCGACCTGTTCAAGACGGAGCGCTGAGGGATGGCCCGCACCCGCCGCCCCGCCCGCCCCGCTTCTCTTTCCCCCCAACGGAGTACACGCCGATGAGCCTCCATCCCGACCGATTGTTCCCCGCCGACGAGCGCACGCGCGCCATCGCGCGCGAGCTCCACCGGCACACGGCCGACCTGCCGCTGGTGAGCCCGCACGGGCACGTCGACCCGCGCCTGCTCGCGGACGACCGGCCGTTCCCCGACCCGGCGCGCCTGTTCGTCGTCCCGGACCACTACCTGACCCGGATGCTGTACTCCCAGGGCGTCCGGCCCGACGAGCTCGGCGTCCCCTCCACCGGCGGCGAGCCCTCCGAAGTGGACGGACGCACGATCTGGCGGCGCTTCGCCGAGCACTACCGCCTGTTCCGCGGCACCCCCTCGAAACTGTGGCTCGACCACACCTTCGCCGAGGTCTTCGGGATCTACAAGGACCTGAACGCCGACACCGCCGACGAGTTCTACGACCACCTCTCCGCGCGCCTCGCCGAGCCGGCCTACCGGCCCCGCGCCCTGTTTGACCGGTTCAACATCGAGGTCCTCGCCACCACCGAGTCCCCGGTGGACTCGCTGGAACCGCACGCGGCCCTCGAAGCGATGCCCGCCGCGAACGGGCGCCGGTGGGGCGGCAGGGGCGGCAAGGTCGTCACCACGTTCCGGCCGGACAACCTGGTCGAACCCGGCTGGCCCGGCTGGAAGGACCGAGTCGACGCCCTGGCCGCGCTCACCGGGCACGACACCGCCACGTTCGACGGCTTCCTCACGGCGCTGCGCGCCCGCCGCCAGGACTTCATCGCCGCCGGCGCCACCTGCACCGACCACGGCAACCTCACCGCCGCGACCGAGGACGACCCGAAGGCCGCCGCCGAGATCTACGCCAAGGCCCTCCAAGGCGAGGCGACCGACGCCGAGATCCTGCGCTTCCCCGCGCTCATGCTCGTCGAGTTCGCCCGCATGAGCGTCGACGACGGCCTGGTCATGCAGCTCCACCCCGGAGCGGACCGGAACCACAACCAGTGGCTGTACGAGGGCTGGGGCCGCGACGTCGGCGGCGACATCCCCAACGCGACCGAGTACACCCGCTCGCTCAAGCCGCTGCTCGACGCGTTCGGCAACCACCCGCGCTTCCGGATCGTCCTCTACACCCTCGACGAGACCGTGTTCACCCGCGAGATCGCGCCGCTCGCCGGCGGCTACAGCGCCGTCTTCGCCGGCGCGCCCTGGTGGTTCCTCGACTCGCCCGAAGGGATGCGCCGCTTCAGGGAGGCGATCCACGAGACCGCCGGGTTCTACAACACCGCCGGCTTCGTCGACGACACCCGCGCGTTCTGCTCGATCCCCGCGCGGCACGATGTGGCACGGCGCATCGACGCGTCCTTCCTCGCGCGGCTCGTCGCCGAGCACCGCATGACCGAGGGCGAAGCGGCCGAAGTGGCCGTCGACCTGGCGTACAACCTGCCCCGCAAGATCTACGGATTGGAAAAGTAAGTGTCGACCAAGATCGAACGCCTCGAGGTCCACGACGTGCGGTTCCCGACCGCGACCGCCGGCGACGGCTCGGACTCGATCAACCGCGCCGACTACTCGGCCTGCTACGTGGAGCTGTTCACCGACGGCGGCCCCACCGGCACCGGGTTCACCTTCACCGGCGGGCGCGGCACCGAGATCGTCGCGCAGGCCGTCAAGGCGTACGCGCACCTCGTGGTCGGCAAGACGGTCGAGGAGATCTTCGCGAACCCGGTCGAGTTCTCCCGCTCGATCGTCCAGGAACCGCAGATCCGCTGGCTCGGCCCCGAGAAGGGCGCCACCCACATGGCCGTCGGCGCCGTGATCAACGCCGTGTGGGACCTGCGCGCCAAGCTCGAAGGCAAGCCCATGTGGCGCCTCCTCGCCGAGATGGACTCCGCCGAACTCGCCGCCCAGGTCGACTACCGGCACATCGAGGACGAGCTCACCCGCGCCGAGGCCGAAGCGATCCTCGACGACGGCCGCATCGGCTACGAGGACCGCCTCAAAGTCCTCGAGAACGACGGCTTCCCCGCCTACACCACCTCGGTCGGCTGGCTCGGATACTCCGACGACAAGGTCCGCGCCCTCACCGAGCAGGCCGTCGCCGAAGGCTGGACCGCCGCCAAGATGAAGGTCGGCTCGCCCGACGTCGCCGACGACGTGCGCCGCGCCGGCATCATCCGCGACGTCCTCGGCCCCGACCGCCTCCTCATGATGGACGCCAACCAGATCTGGTCCGTCCCCGAGGCGATCGCGAACATGCGCCAGCTCGCGGCCTTCGACCCGTACTGGATCGAGGAGCCCACCCACCCCGACGACATCCTCGGCCACGCCAGGATCGCCAAGGCCGTCGCCCCCATCCGGGTCGCCACCGGCGAGGTCGCCGCCAACCGCGTCATCTTCAAGCAGCTCCTCCAGGCCGAGGCCATCAAGGTCTGCCAGATCGACGCCTGCCGGGTCGGCGGCATCCCCGAAGTCCTCGCCACCCTCCTCATGGCCGCCAAGCACGGCGTCGACGTCTGCCCGCACTCCGGCGGCGTGGGACTCTGCGAATACGTGCAGCACCTCGGCATGTTCGAATACCTTCGGATCGGGAAGACCTTGGAGGGACGCATGATCGAGTACGTCGACCACCTGCACGAGCACTACACCGACCCGGTCACGGTCGTGGACGGCCGCTACCGGCTCCCCACGCAGCCCGGATACTCCGTCACCCTCAAGGACGAGTCCATCGCCGAGTACTCCTTCCCGAACGGGCCGGCGTGGCGGACCTCTTGAACGGCCTCCTGAACGACGAGGTCCTGAAGCGGCTCCCCGGGGACGTGCGGGTCCCCGGGGACCGCCCCGACCGCTCCGGCATCCTCCACATCGGCGCCGGCGCGTTCCACCGCGCCCACCAGGCCGTCTACACCGACGACACCGACTGGGGCATCACCGTCGCCGCGCCCAGCTCGCGCGGCGTCATCGACGCCCTCGCCGCCCAGGACGGCCTCTACTCCGTCGCCACCCTCGGCGCACCCGGCGCCGCCACGCGCGACGGCGTCTCCATGCGAGTCATCGGCTCGATCGTGGGCACCCTCCACATCGCCAGCGAACGCGACCGGGCGCTCGACCTCGTCGCCGCGCCCTCGACCCACGTCGTCACGCTCACGGTCACCGAGAAGGCCTACCGCGACCCGCAGGGCGTCCCCCGGCTCCTCGCCGACGGGCTCGCCCGCCGCGCCGCCCGCGGCGGGCCGCCGCTCACGATCCTGTGCTGCGACAACCTGCCCGACAACGGGACCACCACGCGCGCCGCCGTCGAGCCGCTCCTCGACCCCGCGACCCGCGCCTGGGCCGACGCGCACGTCACGTTCCCGTCCTCGATGGTCGACCGGATCGTCCCGGCCTCCACCAAGGCGACCTACGAGCGCGCCCTCGGCGAGCTCGGCGTCACCGACCTCGCCGCCGTCGAGGCCGAACCGTTCACGCAGTGGGTCATCGAGGACGACTTCGCCGGGCCCCGGCCCGACTGGAACGCCACGTTCACCACCGACGTCGCCGGCTGGGAGCGCCTGAAGCTGCGCACCCTCAACGGCGTCCACTCCACGCTCGCCTACCTCGGCGCGCTCGCCGACATCGAGACCATCAGCGAGACGCTCGCCCTCCCGGGCGCCGAGGACTTCGCGCGCTGGCTCATCTCCGAGCAGATCGCGCCCAGCCTCGTCCCGCCCGACGGACAGGACACGGTCGCCTACGGCGAAGCGGTCCTCGAGCGGTTCGCGAACCCGGGCATCCGCCACCGGTGCGTCCAGATCGCCATGGACGGCTCCCAGAAGCTCCCGCAGCGGCTCTTCGCGACCATGCTCGACCTCGCCGAGGCCGGGATCGACCTCGACCTCATCGCGCTCCCGCTCGCGGCCTGGACGCGTTTCTGCGCCGGGAAGTCCGACGCGGGGAACGACCTGCCGCTCGACGACCCGCTCAAGGACGTCCTGCGCCAGAGCCTGGCCGCCGCCGGCCCCGCCCCGGCCGCGCGCATCGACGCGATCCTCGGCATCCGCCAGGTCGTCCCCGAACCCCTCGCCGACAACCACCAGCTGCGCCGGGCCGCCGCCAAATGGCTGCGCGAACTCGACCGGCACGGCGTCGCCACCACCCTGGAGCACTTGTGACAACGAGCATCCCGCGCGTCGCCCTCGTGGGCGCCAACGGCTTCGGCCTCCACCACCGCCGGTACAACCTCGAACCGCGCAAGGAGCGCGGCGAGCTCGCGTTCGTCGGCATGTGCGACACCGCCGAGATCATCGAGCTCGACGGCGCGCCCATCGGCGACACCCCCGTCTTCGACGACTACCGGGCGATGCTCGACGCCACCGACCCCGACGTCGTCATCATCGCCACCCCGCCGCCCAGCCACCTGCCGATCGCGAGCGCGGCGATGCGCCACGGCTGCGACGTCTACCTCGAGAAGCCGCCCGTCACCAACCTCGACGAGTACCGGCGGCTCTACGACGTCATGACCGAGACCGGCCGCAACGTGCAGGTCGGCTTCCAGGCCCTCGGGTCCCACGCGTTCAACGCCGTCCGCGACGCCATCGAGGCGGGCCGGTTCGGCGAGATCGAGTCCGTCGGCGTCGCCGGCTCCTGGCAGCGCCCCGACTCGTACTACCGCCGCTCCGCATGGGCCGGCAAGCGCGAGCTCAACGGCACCCTCGTCGCCGACGGCGCCCTCGCCAACCCGTGGGCGCACGCCTCCCAGCAGGCCATCGCCCTCGCCGGCGACTGGCCCCTCCACGGCCCGGTCGAACTCGAGCGCCTGCGCACCCGCGAGTCGATCGAGGTGGACGACACCGCCGTCTGGCGCGCGACCAACAAGAACGGCGTCAGGATCACCGTGGCCGTAACCCTCTGCGGCGAGCAGAAGGTCGAAGGCGACATCTACATCAAAGGCACCGAGGGCGAGGCCTGGTACGGCTTCCGCGAGGACCTCCTGCGCCTGCCGGGCGAGACCGAGGCGAAGCAGTACGGCACCACCAACCTCCTCGACAACCTCTTCGCCCACCGTCAGCGCGGCGTCGGCCTCATCTCCGGTCTGCGCCGGTCGAAGCCGTTCACGGGCGTCCTCGAGCAGGTCCTCACCTCGCCGGTGCCGCGCCTGGTCGACGAGAAGCACCTCGAGCGGGTGGGCGACGACCCGGTGACGATCCTCAAGGGCGTCGACCGGGCCGTGGTCGACGCCGCCACTCAGGGGAAGCTCTTCAGTGAGCTCGGCCTGCCCTGGGCCTGAACGCGGGAGGCGCGGCCCCGGTCCTCGGACCGGGGCCGCGCCGCTCCATCGGGGAGGTGCGCGGTCAGCGAGCGCCGGCCCCGCCGCTCACGATGGACTTGACCTGCGAAGGCGTGTCCAACTGGAAGCCGTAGGGCACGCCCGCGACCGACCCGCGGCTGACGGGGGCGGGGGAGTTGACGACGTGGTTGTTGCGGGAGACGATCCGGCCGGGGCCGGAGTCGCCCTGTCCGATGTCGACGGTCCGGTTGCAGTTCTCGAAGTAGTTGCCCTCGTTGATGACGCCGGCGTCCATGGTGGTCGCGATGCAGTACGAGCGCACGTTCGCGTAGTAGTTGTTGTAGACGTGGACGGGCTCGGCGAAGCGGACCCGCGGGGTGCGCTGCGTCGTGCCGTTGAAGTAGTTGTGGTGGTAGGAGACCCGCAGCTTGCCGCGGTCGACGGTGTGGCTGTCGCTGTGGCCGAGCAGGCAGGTCTTGTCGGTCCCGTTGAACCGGTTCCACGAGACGGTGATGAAGTCGGACTCGCGCTTGATGTCGCACGCACCGTCGGTGCCGGGTTCGAAGGTGTTGTGGTCGATCCAGATGTTCCGCGAGCGCTCTTCGACGTTGATGCCGTCGTCGGCGTACCCGCGGAAGCGCAGGTTCTGGATGATGACGTTGCTGACGGTCCGGAGGGTGAGGCCGCCGCCGGTGAGGGTGGCGCCGGAGTTGCCGACGATGGTCGTGTTCGACCCGACGCGGACCATGCCCGAGATCTGGATGGTGCCGCTGACGCGGACGATCTTCCGGGCGTCGCCGCTGACGGCCGAGGCGAAGGCCGAGGCCGAGGTGACGGTGGTCGTGCCGCCGCCCGATCCGCCGGTGGTGCCGCCGTTCTGGGTGGCCCAGCCGACCGGGCTGCCGGTCTGCGCGAGGGCGCTCCCGGGGCCGGCGAGCGGCGCGGCGGCCGCCCCGAGGGCGACGGCACCCGCGGCGGTGAAGAGCGTGCGGCGAGAGTGCCTGTTGCCGAAGACATGTTCCATGTCCGTGGTCCTCTCTCTGTGAGGGTTGTATTTACGAACATCGATATGTTCGTGTCTGTGACCGTAAACCCCTTCGGACAGCGTTTGCAAGAGTTCGGCCCGAAATAGAAAGAGACGAGGTCTGCGATGACGCACCGGCCTCAGCGGGCGGATGGCAAGCGCTGGTACAGGCGTGACAACCGGTTGCATTTCCGTGCGGCCTCGGGGCGCTGGACTCTTTCGTTGGGTCGTGCTACAAATTCCCCCATGGCTCTTTTCGACCTCCCCCTGGAACAGCTCCGCGAATACCGGCCGGACGTGCCCGAACCGGCCGACTTCGACGAGTTCTGGAAGACGACGCTCACCGAGGCCGGCGGCTTCGGCCTCGACGTCCGGCTCGAGCCCTACGACGCCGGGCTCGTCACCGTGGACGTCCTCGACGTCGCCTTCGCCGGCTGGGGCGGCCACCCGATCAAGGCGTGGCTGGTCAAGCCCAAGGGCGTCGAGGGCCCGCTCCCGTGCGTCGTGGAGTACATCGGCTACTCCGGCGGCCGCTCCTACCCCTGGGCGCACACCACCTACCCCGCCGCCGGCTGGGCGCACTTCGTCATGGACACCCGCGGCCAGGGCTTCGGCAACTGGCAGCCCGGCGACACCGCCGACCCGTACGGCACCACCGGCCCCACCAACAAGGGCTGGATGACCCAGGGCCTCGAATCCCCCGAGCACTACTACTACCGCCGGGTCTTCACCGACGCCTACCGCGCCGTCGACGTCGCCAAGGGCATCGACGGGATCGACCCCGACCGCATCGTCGTCGCCGGCGGCAGCCAGGGCGGCGGCATCACCCAGGCGGTCGGCGGCCTGCGCGACGACCTCGCCGGCGCCATGATCGACGTGCCGTTCCTGACCCACTTCCGGCGCGCCGTCACCATCACCGACGCGTTCCCGTACCAGGAGATCGTCGAGTTCCTCTCCGGCCAGCGCCTGCGCGAGGACCGCGTCTTCGCGACCCTGGACTACTTCGACGGCCTCCACTTCGCCGCCCGCGGCACCGCGCCCGCGCTCTACTCGGTCGGCCTCATGGACGACGTCTGCCCGCCCTCGACCGTGTTCGCGGCGTACAACCGCTGGCAGGGCGAGAAGCGGATCACCGTGTGGCCGTGGAACCGCCACGAGGGCGGCGGCATCCACCAGCGCGGCGAGCACCTGCAGTTCCTTGCGGAGCGCCGCTAGCGGCGCGCCACTGGACGCAACGAGGGGCGTGACCGCATCGGTCCCGCCCCTCCTGCGCGTCCTAGCGGATCTTCAGCCGCTCCAGGACCTCGTCGTGCAGCAGCCCGTTCGTGGCGAGCGCCGACCCGCCGTCGGGGCCGGGGCGCCCGCGCAGGTCGGTGAAGGTCCCGCCGGCCTCCTCGACGATGAGCGCCAGCGGCGCCAGGTCCCACAGGGCCACTTCGGGTTCGGCCGCGATGTCCACGGCCCCTTCGGCGACCAGGCAGTACGAGTAGAAGTCCCCGAAGCCGCGCTCGCGCCACGCCTCGTGGAGCATCCCGAGCATCGCGCCCTGCCGGTCGAGCTTCGACCAGCCGGTGATCGACGAGATGCTCACCGACGCGTCGGCGAGCGAGCCGACCTTGGAGACGTGGATGCGCTTCCCGGCGCGCTGGTCGCGCCCGGCGAAGGCCCCGGCGCCCTTCATGGCCCACCAGCGGCGGCCGAGCGCGGGGGCGCTGACGACGCCGACCACGGGCTCGCCGCGGTCGAACAGGGCGATGAGCGTGGCCCAGATCGGCACGCCGCGGACGTAGTTGCGGGTGGCGTCGATCGGGTCGATGACCCACTTGCGGCCGGAGGCGCCGGGGTTGTCCCCGTACTCCTCGCCGAAGATCCCGTCGCGGGGCCGGGCGCGCGAGAGCGTGGACCGCAGCACCTCTTCGATGGTGGTGTCGGCGTCGGAGACCTCGGTCATGTCCGGTTTCGACGAGACCCGGAGGTCCGAGGACCGGAACCGGCTCGTTCCGATCTGGGCCGCCGAGTCCGCGAGCAGATGCGCGAGGCCGAGATCGTCGTTGTAGCTGGAAGAGGGCATGGGCTCATACTACTGAGTCGTGGCGTCGCCTCAGTTCTTCGTGTCCGCTTCGTGCAGTGAGGCGAGGACGCGGCGGAAGGACGCGAGGCGGCCGGCGCGGGGGTCGTCGGGGCCGATGGCGGCGTCGAGCGCGCAGTCCCCGATCTCGGGGGTGTGCGTGCACCCGCGCGGGCACTCCTGCGCCACCTCGGCGAGTTCGGGGAACGCCTTGAGGATCGAGTCGGCGGTGACGTGCGCGAGCCCGAAGGACCGGACGCCGGGCGTGTCGATGACCCAGCCGCCGCCGGGAAGCTCGAACGAGACGGTGCTGGTGGAGGTGTGCGAGCCCTTGCCGATGGACCGGACCTCGCTGACGGCGCGGCCGGCGCCGGGCACGAGCCGGTTCACGAGCGTGGACTTGCCGACTCCGGAGTGGCCGAAGAACACGTTCTCCTTGTCGCGCAGGAGCGCGATGAGCCCGTCGAGCGGCGCGTCGGGCTCGGTGGCGACGATGGTGAGGTCGAGCTGCGAGTAGTAGGCGCGGACCTCGTCGGCCGTCTCGGGGGCGAGGTCGTTCTTGGTGAGGCACAGGATCGGCGCGACGCCGGCGTCGTAGGCGGCGACGAGGCACCGGTCCACGAACCCGTACCGCAGCGGCGGGTCCACAGTGGAGGCGACGACGACGAGCTGGTCGACGTTGGCGACGACCACGCGCTCGGTGGCGTTCTCGTCGTCGGCCGAGCGCCGCAGCTCCCCGTGCCGGTCCGCGATCCGCACGATGCGCGCGAGGGTGCCGGGGTTCCCGGAGCGGTCGCCGACGAGGCCGGCGCGGTCGCCGACCACGATGGACTGCTTGCCGAGCTCGCGGGCCTTCATGGCGGTCACCGTCCTGTCGCCGATGCGGCAGGTGTAGCGGCCGCGGTCGACGGCGGTCACGAAGCCTTCGACGGCGTTCGCGTGCTTGGGCCGGATCTTGGTGCGGGGCTTGGAGCGCCGCGCGGGGCGCACCCGCACGTCGTCCTCGTCCCACTCCTCCTCGTCGTCGTCGGCGTCGTCGACCCAGTCCGGCTTCGGCAACGGCTACCCCTTCCCGTGCACGGCCTGCTCCCAGGCCTCCGCGAAGTCGGGCCAGGTCTTGGAGACGCAGGCGACGTCGTCGAGGACGAGGCCGCGGACGGCGAGGCCGGCGACCGCGCCGGCGTGCGCCATGCGGTGGTCGGCGTAGGTGCTCCAGGTGCCGGGCGTGCGGCCGCCGGCGTTGACGCGGAAGCCGTCCTCGAACTCGTCGACGTCGGCGCCGATCTTGCGCAGCTCGGTGACCAGGGCCGAGACGCGGTCGGTCTCGTGGCCGCGGATGTGGGCGACACCGCGGATCGCGAACGGGCCTTCGCTGACGCCGAACAGGGCCGCGAGGCACGGGGTCAGCTCCGAGGCGTCGGCGAGGTCGAGTTCGCACGGGATCGGCGCGGCCGACCCGATGACGGTGAGGCCGCCGCGGGTCCATTCGACCCGGGCGCCGAGCCGCACGAGGACGTCGCGGATCGCGTCGCCGGCCTGCGTGGTCTCGGTCGGCCAGCCTTCGACGGTGACCCGCCCGCCCGCCGCGACGGCGGCGCACAGGAACGGCGCGGCGTTCTGGAGGTCGGGTTCGATGGTCCATTCGCGGCCCTGGAGCTCGCCGGGGGCGACGCGCCAGCGGTTCGGCTCCGAGTCGTCGACCTCGGCCCCGGCCTGGCGGAGCATCTGGACGACCATGTCGAGGTAGGGGCGGCTGGGGACGGGCCGGTCGCCGACGTGGCGCAGATCGAGGCCGTTCTCGAACCGGGGCGCGGCCATGAGCAGGGCGCTCACGAGCTGCGAGGTCTTTGAGGCGTCCACCTCGAGGGCGCCGCCCTTGACGCGGCCGGTCGCGTTCACGGTGAACGGCAGTGCGAGCCGGCCGCCGTCCTCGATGTCGACGCCGAGGCCGCGGAGGGCCTTGATGACGCCGTCGTTGGGGCGCTTGCGCGCGTGCGGGTCGCCGTCGAAGGCCACGGGGCCGTCGGCGAGGGCCGCGACTGGAGGCAGGAACCGCATCACGGTCCCGGCCAGGCCGCAGTCCACTGAGGACCCGCCTCGGAACTCGCCGGGCGTCACCGTCCACGCGTCGTCGTCGCCGGTGTCGACCGCGACGCCGATCGACCGCAGTCCGGCGACCATGAGGTGCGTGTCGCGGGCGATGAGCGGGCGGCGGATCGTGCTCGGTCCGGAGGCGAGCGCGGCGAGGACGAGGGCGCGGGCGGTCATCGACTTCGAGCCGGGCACGCGGACGACCGCGTCGATGCTGGCCTCCGCGTACGGGGCCTCCCAGCGGCGCTTCTCAGGGGCGGCGGTTGCGTTCACGCCGCCAGTCTAGTGGTCCGGTGGGCGGGAACCGGGTGGTCGCCGGGCCGGGGTGGCGCGAGGCCCCGGCGTTCGAACCGGGCGCCCGAACCGGAGGAGCCGGACTGTCGGTGGCCGGGGTTACGGTGTGGGCATGTGCGGAAGGTACGCCAACAGCAAGTCGAGCCCCAGCATGGCCGCGCTCTTCGACGCCGCGGACCTCATCGCGGGCGCCTGGGATCCGCGGTACAACATCGCGCCCACCGACCAGGCGCCCGTGGTGCGCCGCTCGAAGTCCAAGGGCGAGCGCGTCGTGGAACTGGCCCGCTGGGGCCTGGTCCCGCCGTGGGCCCAGGACCCGGGTGTCGGCGCCCGGATGTTCAACGCGCGCATCGAGACCGTCGCGACCTCGCGCGCCTACAAGCGCCCGTTCGCGTCGCGGCGCGCGCTCGTCCCGGCCGACGGCTGGTACGAGTGGCGCAAGCTCCCCGGCGGGGGGAAGCAGCCGTACTTCTTCACCCGCCCCGGCGGCGTGGTCTTCGCCGGGCTGTGGGACACCTGGCGCGTGAACGGCAAGGCGGGGGATCAGGGCGGGGACCTCACGCTGGTCACGTTCACCGTGCTCACCTGCCCGGCCGTCGGCGAGGCCATGGAGACGATCCACGACCGCATGCCGTACGTGCTGCCGCCCGAGCGCTACGCCGCCTGGCTGGGGGAGGAGGACGCGGCGGAGGACGAACTGCTCGCGGGCCCGCGCCCGTCGCTGCTCGACGAGCTGGAGATCCGCAAGGTCGGCCGCGGTGTGGGCCGGACGACCAACGACGGTCCGGAGCTCGTCCGCCCGGTGGACGGCGAGCCCAGCCCCTCGACCCTTCCAGGATTGTGAATCCAATCACAGTAGTGCGTTGGTATCTGTACCACAACTCGTCGGTCTTTCGTGTACAAGCCGTCGCCGGCTGAAGGGAACGCTTCCGGGCATCGAGGCAACGATGCGGGGAAGGGCTGCGGCGGCAGTGTGAAATAGGGAGGCAGCAATGCGGCGAATCCGCCCCGAAGAAGTAGCCCGCGCCCGGAAAGACCCCCGGCTGCTCGACGCCGCCGAATACCGCAGCGGAACCCCTGGCGCGTACCGGATGAGCGCCGACGACTGGCTGCGCCGAGGCAACTGCGCCGAGGCCGAGCCGGACGTCATGTACCCCGAGCCCCGCGAGCCCATCGACGAGGCCCTGGCCATGTGCGCGTCCTGCCCGGTGCGCACGCCCTGCCTGGTGCGCGCCCTCGAGGCCCGCGACCGCCACGGCGTCTGGGGGGCCACCGCGCCCCGCGAGCGCCGCGCGATGATCGAGGTCTGGAAGGACATCAACCCCTTGGCCGTGGGCGCCTAGCGCTCACCGAACCGGATGGCCGCGACCGCCCGCCCAGGGCGACCGTCGCGGCCTTTCGCTTTGCGCGGCGGAGGTCGGAAACCTCCCCGGACCGGCGGCGGTGTCAAGTCCGCCGGCCCGGGGCAGGTACTGGGAGAACACGCGCCGATGTCCCCGGCGCGATGCGGACCCTTCCGGGCCCCTCCACGATAACGACTCCTCGCACCGAAAGTTATCGATTCAATCCACAAAGTAGTCATTTCGAGGGTTTTCAGGGATTTGCCGGGATTCCCGGCGCCTGCCGTCCCTGGAGGCAAGGTGTGGCGGAGCCGACGCGCCCGGTTTCGCCGCGGGCGGAATGAACCGGTGAACCGCGCTGTTGAGCCGTACGAGTCTCCGACCTCGCTGTAAGGAGCGCATCGCATGACCACCACCGTCCGCGGACGCGAAGACGAGCGCCTCGCCGCCCTGTTGAGCGGACCCGAATGGTCCCCCGACTACAGGGCCGAGCCCGTCGGCGGCGTCACCGCCACGGGTATTTCCGCCGTCCCCGCCGACACCCCTGCCGTAGGCTTTTCGGAGGCCGACGAGAGGGAGACGGTGACCGAGGCAGGAAGCGAGACGGCCCAGGAGCGCCGCACGCGGTTCGAACGCGACGCGATGCCCCTGATCGACCAGCTCTACGGCGCCGCCCTGCGCATGACGCGCAACCCGGCCGACGCCGAGGACCTGGTCCAGGAGACGTTCCTGAAGGCGTACTCGAAGTTCCACCAGTTCCGCGAGGGCACCAACCTCAAGGCGTGGCTGTACCGGATCCTCACGAACACGTACATCAACTCGTACCGCAAGAAGAAGCGCCAGCCGCTGACCTCGCCGACCGACGAGATCACGGACTGGCAGCTCGCGGACGCCGAGTCCCACTCGGCCTCGGGGCTGCGCTCGGCCGAGACCGAGGCCCTCGACCACCTGCCCGACTCCGACGTCAAGGACGCGCTCCAGCGCCTGGGCGAGGACTTCCGCCTGACGGTCTACCTCGCCGACGTCGAAGGCTTCTCCTACAAGGAGATCGCCGACATCATGGGCACGCCCATCGGCACCGTCATGTCCCGTCTGCACCGAGGCCGGCGGCAGCTCCGCCAGCTGCTGAGCTCTTACGCCGCCGACCGCGGCCTCTCGCCCGCACAGGAGGGCCAGTCGTGACCAGCGAACCGGACAAGCCCAGGCTCGACTGTCGCGAGGTACTCGAAGAGGTCTACCTCTACCTCGACCAGGAGTGCTCCGACGTGCGCCGCGACGTCATCAAGGACCACCTCGAGGAGTGCTCGCCCTGCCTCTCCGAGTACGGCATCGAGCAGGAGGTGCGCACCATCGTGCACCGCTGCTGCAGCAAGGAGAAGGCGCCCGACGACGTCAAGGAGCGCCTGCGCCAGAAGCTCCACGCGATCGAGCAGGTGAGCGAGTTGTTCAGCGAGGTCGCCGAGCGCGACCGCTGATCGCGCCCGGGCGTCCCCGCCTCAGGAGGCGGCGTTCCTCTCGATCATGCCGATCGAGATCTGGAGCGACGCCTCGCGGATCTCGTCCTCGGAGTCGTAGTCGTCGACCCGCGGGAAGGTGATCCAGTTGCTGTAGAGGGTCGTGATCGCGTCCCACGCCCGCAGGCGGTCGATGAGCGGCGCGTCCGACTCCACGAGCAGCGCGTGCAGGCGCCGCTGCCGCAGCCGGAAGACCGACATGCGGTCCAGGCGCGTGAGCGCGGCCTGGTTGTTCTGCATGAACCTCAGCACCGGCACGTGCGCGCGGATGACCTCCGCATAGCGGCGCAGCAGTTCGGTGCGGGTCTCGAGCCCCCACGGCTGGGTCTCGCCCCAGTCGCAGATGCGGTCCAGGTCGTTCGCGTAGGACTCGAAGAAGCTCGCCGCGATGTCTTCCTTGGTCTTGAAGTGGTAGTACAGCGCGGCCTTGGTGACGCCGAGGTGCTCGGCGATCTCCCTGAGAGAGGTGTGTTCGTAGCCGTGCTCGCTGAAGAGCGCGATCGCGGTCTGCTGGATCCGCTCGCGGGTGCTCGGCTGGTTCTGCTCGCGCGCGTCGCGCGGCGCTTCGGTCATCTGGGCAAGTCTCGTTCTTGTCCTAGGGCCAGTGCCATCGCGGGGCAGTAGCGGCCACGGCCGCCTGCCCCGCCAAGCGCTAGCTGTTCGGCCGCTTCCCGTGGTTGGCGGCCTTCTTCTTACGCGACTTGCGCTTGCGAGCTGCTTTCGCCATGGCTTCCTCCTTGGTGGTCGGGAATTCAGTGGGTCAACCTTACCGGTACCTGCGCGACCGTCCGGAGGGCGTTGACGACGGGGTGAAATCGAAGGAGGGTTGGGGGATCGCCGAGCGGGTACCGTCCGGTCTGCGGGAAGCCGCCGCGGCGGTGGACGGCGCCCGACCGCGTCGACTAGGCTTCATTATGAAGGTTTATTTAATATTTCTGTGCGGTATCCGTCTGACAAGGAGCGTCCCGTGAACCAGCCCCAGGCCGGCGTCCCCGAGACCACCGGCGCCGACGAGCGCCCCGGCACCGGCATGGCCGCCGACATCGCCGAGCAGCCCGACGTCTACGCCGGCGTGCTCGACCACGGCGCCCCCGAGATCGCCCGGATCGCCGCGATCATCGCCGAGCGCCGCCCCCGCTCCATCGTGTTCACCGCCCGCGGCACCTCCGACCACGCCGCCCTCTACGCCGCCTACCTCACCGAGATCCGCCTCGGCCTGCCCGCGAGCCTCGCCAGCCCCTCCGTCGTCACCGTCTACGACGCCCGCCCCGACTGGTCCGACAGCCTCGTCATCGCCGTCTCCCAGTCCGGCGGATCCCCCGACCTCGCCCAGGTCGTCGCCGCCGCCCGCGCCGGCGGCGCCCTCACCCTCGCCGTCACCAACAACCCGGACTCCCGCCTCGCCGCCGAGGCCGAACTCCACCTCGACGTCCGCGCCGGCCACGAACGCGCCGTCGCCGCCACCAAGACCTACACCGCCGAACTCCTCACCCTCCTGCTCCTCGTCGAAGGCATCCGCACCGGCACCGGCCGACTCGAGACCGCCGAGGCCGCCGCCCTCGACAAGCTCCCCGAACTCGCCCAGAGCGTCCTCGACGACCCCGCCGTCGCCGACCTCGCCGGCCGGTACCGCTTCGCGTCCCGCTTCGTCACCACCGGCCGCGGCTACGCCTACCCCACCGCCCGCGAGACCGCCCTCAAGCTCATGGAGACCTCCTACCTCCCCGCGCTCGCCTTCTCCGGCGCCGACCTCCTCCACGGGCCCCTCGCCATGGCCGACCCCGGCGTCCCCGTCCTCGCCGTCGTCGGCTCCGGCCCCGGCGGCCACGCCATGTGGAACGTGCTCACCCGGCTCGAGAAGCAGCGCGCCGACGTCGTCATCGTCGGCGCCGCCGACGTCCCCGGCCAGACCACCCGCCTCGCCACTCCCGCGGTCGACGAGCGCATCGCGGCACTGCTCGACATCCTTCCGCTGCAACGGCTCGCACTCCACCTCGCAAATGAACGGGGCGAGAACCCCGACGCCCCAAGAGGTCTCAAAAAGGTCACCGAGACGGTGTGAGCCCAGCTCTGCGGCCCCGCATCCGCTGGAGTTCACGTTCAGTTAACCGGAACGTTCACCCGTCTCCGTACACTCAGCGTCATGCAGGCCCCACCTGCCGCGAAGACCGGCATCACTGAGATCGTCTGGCGTGACAGGCGGTACCGGGCCCGTGCGGTCGCCGCCGGCGCCGCCTTCGAGATCTTTTCGGACACCGCCGAGCCCGGCTTCCACGCCGGCGGCACCGCCTACCACCGATTCGTCCACGCCTCCGAGGTGACCAGCCCCGGCGGGGAGATGCTCCTCGCCGGCGTCGCCCCGCTCGCGATCCCGGTCATGCCCGGGATCACGGCGTCCACAGTGCACCAGTACAGCCAGAACCCGCGCATCGGCCCCGCCGAGCGCGCCCTCGTCGCCGCGAGCAGGGCCACCGCGTTCATCGCCCCCGGCACCCGCATGGTCAAGCCGCTCAGCCGGCACCAGGTCTCGCGCCAGCTCACGTCCGCGCCCCTGGTCAGCGGCGTGTGCTTCCGCGAATTCGACGTGGCCCACCTGCGGTTCCCCGGCGAGCGCGTCGTCCTCTCCGGCGACCCCGACGACGTCCGCGACCTCGCCTTCGCCCTGCGCTGGCGGGCGATCGGCCCCGACGACTACGTTCCCACCGAGCTCGCGAACTTCCCCGGACTCGTCGGCATCCCCGGCCGCGAGCGCCGCGGCTCGATGATCCTCGGCACCGGGTTCCTCCCCAGCGGCACCCACCTCATCCCCGAGTTCGCGACCGCCGGCCTCGCCGACCTGCCGCTGACGGCCCGCGCCGAGATCCTCGCGTACACGCCCGACGGCGCCGAGATCACGCTGTTCCAGTACCAGCCGCAGACGAACGTGTGGAACCGCGTCGCCGGAGCCCGCCACCGCGACCTCGTCAACCGCATCCCCGGCCTCGAGACCGGCCGGACCCTCTTCCGCGTCAACCCGTCCGTGCACGCCGGGATCACCGGCGAGCACGAAGGCGAGCGCGTCCCGATCACCGCCGACCCCGGCCACGGCTTCCACGCCTACGCCCGCGGCGCCGCGAGCCGCAGTCCGGTCACCGCCCCGCGCCGGTTCCACACCCGCGCGCGCTGGCGCGACATCGAGGTCCTGGCACTGGGCCGCAACGAGGACTGGGTCCGCCTGCGCCTGAGCCAACCCGACATCGAGGCCGTCATGGCCTCGGACGCGACCTGCGTCGAACGCGGCGTCTACGAATGCTGGGCCCCGCTCGCCGAACTCGAGGATCCCCGCACGGTCGCCCACGAGTACCCGGTGCCGCCGGCGCCGCCCACGCTCTAGAGGGGCCGGAACCGCAGGAGCCTCCGGCCGGCCGCGACGCAGCGAATGGCGGCACCGAGCTCCGTGCCGGACGCGCCGGTTCAGTGCCCGTCGGTGCGCACATCCCCGCTCCACACCCAGCGGCCGGCGAGTTGCCCGGCGGAGATCCGGTACATGGGGCGGCCGTTGACGATCGCGCGCCGGTCGAAGGGAGCGTCGACGGGGCTCCGGAATCGCACGGCGCGGTGCCCGGTGAAGCGCCCGTTCTCACCGAGCCGATGACAGGTGACCCTCGTGTTGGCCGGGAAGGTGAGCGTCCGCGCGGGCAGGCAGACGGTCGGAAGGTACTCGCCGACCAGGAAGGCCTTCGGGTAGTGCTCGCGGACCCACCAGCCCGTGTAGGCGCCAGCGTTGATGCGGTAGTAGATGCCGCGGTCCTTGATCCGCCGGCGGCGGTTGGCGGGCGCCTGCGTGTCGCGGGTGAACGTGACGGTCTTGCGCTCGAGTTCCGCGTCGCCCTTCGACGCCACGTAGT
>NZ_WIAO01000053.1 GCF_009451885.1 Glycomyces albidus | reverse complement strand
TTAGCGTGGGACATGAAGGCCTCCAGGTCGTGAAGCAGTGCATTCAGCAGCTCCACTTCACAACCGGAGGCCTTCACCTGTCAGACGAATCCGCTACAACCACGGAACAACGTCCCTGAACATCACATCTAGTTCGTCTCGCTGGCGCCGACGCCGCCGACGACTGGGGTGCCGGAGGCGGGCCCCCGGGCGGCGGCGAGCGGCGCGCGCCAGGCGCGCGCAGCGCGCCCTTGATGACGTATAGAAAGTTTGAACACAGCATACTGAGCCTGATTGCCGTCTGCAGGCTGGAAGGGCAAAGGTTGGGCATGCCTGTACGTGAAGGGCAACGGTTTGCGATGGGCTAGTCTTTCCACATGTCGAGCAAATGGAATGTCCCAGAGAACAATCGGAAGACCGTTGACAGGGCAGGCAAGGCATTCATTGATCCAACGGCCGAGCCTGCGGTGCGTGCGGAAGCGCGAGTAGTTATCAATAATTGGCGTAGCTCTCATAGCTTCCCGCTAAATACCCTTGTAATGACATTGCGAAAGCACGCCCGTGTGATTGATCCAAATGCTCTGGTTGCGCGAAGGATCAAAAGGCTGCCCTCCATCCGGCTGAAGTTGGAGCTACACCAAAACATGAAGCTCACGCAGATGCAGGACCTAGGAGGTGCGCGAGCGGTCCTGCCATCGGTGCCTGAAGTTCGCTTGCTCGAACAGAAATTCCTCAAGCTGAGACTGAAGCATAAGCTGATTACGCATGACGACTACATAGCGAAACCTAAACCAAGTGGATATCGCGGGGTGCATCTAGTTTACAAGTTCCAGAGTGATCAAAAGACTGAGTACAACAACCTGCGCATTGAACTACAGATGCGTTCCAGGCTAATGCATGCGTGGGCTACGGCTGTAGAAACGGTCGGGACCTTTACGAAGCATTCGCTCAAATCTAGTCTTGGGCCAGACGAATTCTTGCGCTTCTTTGCTCTAATGAGCGCGGCGATTGCCGAAGAGGAAGGTGGGGCGTTTCCGCCTGGTGTGCCTGACGATATTGGAAGTGTATATGCGGAAATTCGTGAGCTTGCTGATAAGCTCAAGATCATCGAGAGGCTAGAGGCATACCGAGCGGGTTTGCATCTCACCGGAGCAGCAACAGAGGTCGGAAAATTCTACCTCCTGCAATTGGATATTTCCGAATCAATCCTGGAGATTACTACTTTCCGTAATCTCGCGGAAGCTACCGCGGCATTCGATGCTGCGGAAGCCGCAACTGGCTCGGATAACATACAAGTAGTGATGCGAGATGTGGTCTTGGTGAAAGTTGACTCCGTAGCGGGTCTTCGTGCGGCTTATCCGAACTATTTTCTCGATACTTCAGAGTTCTTGAAACGAGTTCGTGCGATTGTTGGGAACGATCGAACCTGATTACCTGCCTGGCGGACGAGCTTCCGGTCTTCTTATCCTGGCCGCTATCAGAACCATGCTCACACCTATAAGGGACTGAGGTTCGATTATTTCTTTTAGAACTGTAAACCCGAGCGAGATTGCCACCACTGGCAAGAGGTAGACGACGATTGAGGCTGCGGTGGGGCCGTCATCAGTGATGATTCGGTAATTGAGGATATAGGCAATGCCGGTTCCGAGAAATCCGAGGATGAGGACTGCGAGGACTGGGCTAAGTTTCCAGGTTGGTTGTGTCCATCCCAGGAGGGGGACCGTTGCAATGGAGAGGGCGGTGGCGCAGATGAGTTGGCCTGTGGCCATGCGGAGGACGCCGAGGTCTTTCTTGACGAGGAATTTCCCGATGTACACGTAGCTGATCCCGTATGACGCGGCAGCTCCGAGGCAGGCAAGGCCACCCCAGCTTGCTATCTCTGAGGTGTGGTTCCAGGGTGAGAAGATCAGTAGGACGCCTGCGAAGCCGATGATGAGGCTCCAGGCGTTCTGTCGTGCTGAGGTGCCGTTGCGGTAGGCGAGGACGGCGACGAGGACCGTCCAGAGCGGGGTGCTCGCGTTGATGACGCCAGCCGTTGCCGAGGAGACGGTCTGCTCGCCGATGCCGAAGAGGAGGTAGGGGAGGGCGTTGCCGAAGAACGCGGCAACGGTGAGGTGGCCCCAGGTCTTACGGTCGCGGGGGAGTCGCAGGCCGCTCAAGCGCAGGATCACCAGGAGGACCGCCGCGCCGAGGGCCATACGGAAGAGGGTGATCTGGACAGGGGTGAAGCCTTCGAGGCCAATCTTGATCCAGAGGAAACCGGAGCCCCAGAGGAGTGCGAGGGCGGCGACGCGGGCGGTTCCGGCGAGGCGGGGGCTCATTCAGTCCTCGATGTGGATGCGGTAGTCAAGGCCGTTGAGGTCGGCGCGCATGGTGAAGGTGGTGACCTCGAAGGGCTTCTCGTCCTGGTCGATGCCGGTGTGGATGACGTCGATGACAGGGACGCCGGCCGGGATGGCGAGGCGTTCGGTCTCCTCGGGGGTCGGCATCCTGGAGCCGATCTCCTCGCGGATCCAGGTGATGCGGTGGCCTCGGTCCTCGAAGCGCGCGTAAAGACTGCCCTTGCCCATGTTCGCGGAGGTGGCGAGAACGGTTCCCTCGGCGATCGCCCACGGGATGTAGGTGACGCCGACCTGCACGGGCTCGTCGTCGGCGAAGTACCAGTTCTCGCGGCGGACCACGGTCCCGTCGTCGGCGGGGAGGTCCAGGCGCTCGGCGATCTCCTCGGGTGCCGCCACGCGCTCGATCGAGGTGCAGTCGACGCGAGCGGTCTTGCCCTGCTTCTCGACCTCGGCGCGGAAGGGCGAAAGCCCGGTCTCGTTTCGCAGACGGTTGGAGTACCGCTCGGCTCCGAGTCGGAGCAGGCGGCGCCGTTCGCGGACCTTCGGGCGGGCGCGGTTTCGGCTCTCGATCAGGCCCTCTGACTCCAGGATCTTGACGGCTTCGGCGGCGGTGTTGCGGGCGACGCCGTACTTTTCGGCCAGTTCCCGTTGCGACGGCAGGGGGCTGCCCGGCGGGAGGTCCCCGCTGAGGATGTCGGCCCGCAGCTTGTTCGCCATGACACGGCGCGGGGGCAGGTCTTGCTCCACTGCTTCATTCGTCGTTTCTGCTGCTTGTGGCGCTTCTTCGTTCATCTCTTTCACCTCGCTCGCCAGCATATCCCAACTGGCTTGAGCCAGATGGTTGCGCCGCCGAGATCGTGTGTGATATAACTGGCCTAAGCCAAACTGGCTTAGGCCAGATTTGGCCCTCGGGGTCAACCGATCCCGGTTCGTTCCCAGGGATGGCCCCGGGGAGCATCGGAAAGAGGTCACTCACATGCAGAACATTCCTTGCAACCTTGTTGGCTACAAGCTCATGGTCACGGAGCTGCCCGAGGTCAAGTCCTTCACCGACGACGTCGGCAACACCCGGATCGCCACCGTCTACGGCACCGATGACCCGATCTACGTGGTCTCGCTGTTCGCCAAGCCTCGCGAGGCGGGCCCGCACGGGAAGCGCGCCAAGGGCGAGGAAATCAAGGTCGAGTTCACCCGCGAGCCGGAGCAGGAGTTCGAGGAGGGCACCTACGTCCAGCTCGACCGCCCCACGGTCTCGCTCTCCGACTTCACCAACGGCAAGGGCGACCGGTACGTCGGGCTCAAGTTCCGCGCCGAGGGCCTGGTCCCCGCCAACGACTGATCCGGGTAGCTGGCGCTGCCTGGTGGCCCTTCCCCCGGGTTTTGACGGGGCGGCCGGTTTGAGTCCGGCGAGGGCGCGAGACCGGTGAGGTGCGATTCGTGCAGACGGGATGTCGCGCGGGTCCCTTCGCTGGTGAGTTGTCACTGAATTCAACAGTGTGTTTGAGCTTGCCTTTTTCCGGGCTGACTCGCCGTCCGCAATAGACACTCCGTGTCGCGGTCGCCGGGTTCATTCCTCCACGGGCACAAGGAAGGAGCTAAAGATCTCCGTGGGGGTTTGTGCACGTCGAACGTCGATGTGCGGGTTACCCGAAGGGTAGGCAAATTGTATGGGCGAGTTCGCTTCGATGTTCACTCGCGAGTTCAAGCCGTTCGAGGTTGAGGCTCGATCACTGGTGAACCAGAAGTTGAAGGCACTGGGGTCGGTCGAGCCGCGCTACTACGGAGGGCAGTTCGAGCTGAAGGCCAAGGTCGACACGCTCGGAGATCTCCGCTGGATTGCCGACCACTTCGGCGGCGAGATCGAGATCGAGGACAACCGGCGCAGTACCTGGACACAGGTGTTCACGGTCGTCCAAATCGAGGGCGTCAAGGTCCATGCCTGCGTCTACGTCTCTGACGAAGAGGCGGAAGCGCACGGCCTGTGGTGACGGGCGCGATTGCCGCTGAGGTCGCCCGCGTGGCGCGTGACCGCCACCCGGGCGAAGTGGATGCGCTGTTTCGGCGGGCCCTCGCTGCGGTGGTGCCTGCCGGGACGGTGCAGCCCCGCTGGGTCGCCGGTCATGCCGGCCTGGTCGGGGTCTTCGAGGGCTTCGGGGCGGTGCGGGACTTCGCCGACTGGTGCGACGCGACCGGCGCCGACCCCGGTTTCGAGTTCGGGCCGCCGCCTGAGGTGGCCCTGTACGCCCGGCATCTGCTGGGCGGTCATGTCGTCCACGTCGAATGCGTCGCCGAGCAACGGGACGCCGAGACCTGGTTCCGGCTCAATCCCTCCGGGCTGCTGTGAACGGCCCGAACCAATCATGAAAGGAGCTGAGGCGATGCGAGAAACGCTGCACGCCAAAGAGAAACGAGAGGTCGCCAAGTGGGCCGACGCTGAGTCGCGCATGGCGAGCCTGATCAAGCAGGAGACGAACCGGCCGGGCCGGGAGGCGGGCGACGAGTTCGCCACCCACCAGCTCAACGACTTTTTCGCCCGCGAGGTGCCGGGGCTCCCGCTGCCGTGGGAATGGCGGTGGACCTACGGGTGCCCGCGGGGCTACCTGGTCACGATGGTCCGCTACGCGGTCGCCGAATGGGCCGATGTCCTCGGGGACGGGACCGTGGAGGCCGAACCGGCCGGGGCCGGGGAAGTGAAGCTCCAGGCCGACTGCCTGAAGTTCGGGCAGCGGTTCACCGTCTGGGGCTACGTGAGCGCCGAGGAAGCCCAAGGGATGCCCAAGCTCGTCCAGGGCTGGTCGATGTGAAGGGCCGCAACGAGAAAGAAAGGAGGTGAGTGTGGGTGGAACTGTTCATCGCGGTGCTGAGCCTGGCGCTGCTGGGCTCGCTCTCGCTCAACGTCTGGTTCATCCGCCGGGCGTGGGCGCGGTTCATCTTCCGCGCCTAAGACGCTGCTCGGTGGCGTCATTCCCCCATCGACCGAGCTTCGGTGGTGGGGGTTTGTGGTCACCGCCCGGTGCCCAGTTCGGCAACACGACTGGAGGTCACTGCCGATGGAAAAGATCGACTGGCTCGGGGTCAACGCCCGATCCGCGAAGAAGTACGCGGCCCTGATGGGCAACCTCGACGGCGTCCGCTTCGCCTTCGAAGACGCCGAGAAGGCCATCACCGACTACGTCCCCGAGGGCTCCTCGGGAGCGTGGCAGGCCGTGGAAAAGGAGGTCCTGAAGAAGGCCCTCGCTGAGGCCTACGCCGACCTCGCGTCGCTGCGGGTCGCCATCGTCCGCCACGAATCGAAGCTCAAGTCCTGGGAGTGGAGCCTCTAGCAGGCTCCGGAAGTCAAGGGAGACAACGAATGCTCACACGCAACAAGGCCGAAGACATCAACATGGGCCTGCACGTCGCCATGTCGAACCTGCGCGAGTCGATGAAGAAGGTCCCTGACAAGGGGCTGGGTCTGAACGCCGCGCACACCCGGTTCGCGGGCTCGGTCGCGGTGCTGTCGGTCCTGCTCGATGAAGCGGCCCGGTTCACCCCCGACGGTGACGACCTGTTCGACCTGCTCTAGACGCGGCTTCGGCCGGTCTGATCCTCCCTCGGGTCACGGGGTCCGAGGGGGCGGTCACATCCGCCGAACTCCAACCAATCACTAAGCCACGCAACGATTCACGCCGAAAGGCGGGAGGTATCTGCTATGCCTGAAAAGAAGTCCAACTCCAATCGCAAGACCGGCCTGGAATGGAAGGCCGCCGCTTGGGCCGCTCGCCACCCCGGTTTCTCGCTCGGGGTCCCCGCACTCGGCTATGCCGGCATGACGGCGCCCGAGGTCACCGCCGCCGCTGCCGGGACCGGCCTGGCTGCTGCGATCGCCTGGGGCCGGGCCCACCCGGACACGTTCGACCGGATCGCTTTGCCGCACTTGCGGAACCTGCGCCGCCGGTGGCTGTCGGCCACCTACACCGGGCCTGGCTGGCGGCGGAACATGCGCGAGGCCGGACTGGTCCGCGAACACCCGTCCACGGCTGAGCTGCTGGTGCCCCGGATTCTGCGGTTGCGCTCGTACTCGTCGGCAGTGGAAACGGTGTGGGTGAAGATCCTCAAGGGCCAGACGGTCAAGCACTGGATGGACGCCGCCGAGGTGCTGGCAGCCTGCTTCAACGCTGAGCGAGTCACCGTCGAGAAGGTCGCCCCGACCAAGCTCGCCCTCGTCGTCCAAAGGCGCGAGCCCTTCACCTACACCATCCCGGCCCCGGCTATCCCAGCTTCGGTCGAGGAGGTCGACCTGTCGGCGGTGCACTTCGGGTTCGACGAGTTCGGCCGCGAATGGACCGAGGATGTCTCCGACAAGCACATCCTGATCGCGGGCGCGACGGGCTCGGGGAAGAACTCGGTGCTGTGGGCGCCGCTGTTCACGCTCGCGCCGATGATCGCCGAGGGCTCGGTCCGGCTGTGGCTGTGCGACCCCAAACAGGTCGAGCTGAACGTGGCCGCGCCGATCGCCCACCGGTACGCCTCCGGCGAGGAAGCCTCCGCTGAGGTCGTCTCCGAGTTCCTCGAAAACCAGCAGGCCACGCAAGCGAAGCTCCAGGAATCGGGGCTGCGCAAGTTCACGCCCAGCCCTGAGACGCCGTTGAACATCCTCATCGTTGATGAGCTGGGCGCGGTCCTGGCCTACGCCTCCGACCGGGTCCGCATGGCCCGCAACCGCCAAGGGATGGCCCTGGTCGGCTCCCAAGGCCGCGCAACCGGGCACCTGATGTGGGGCGCGGTCCAGGAACCGACGAAGGACACGGTGCCGGTGCGGGACCTGTTCACGCTCCGGGTCTGCCTGCGGGTCACTGCCGCCATTCACCCCGAGATGGTCCTCGGCGACGGCGCCCGCACGCGCGGGGCCTTGGCCGACGAGATCGCGAACGTCCCCGAGACGGCCGGGATCGGCTTCAAGGTCGCCGAGCGCACCCGCACCCCGGTTCGTGTCCGCGCCGCCTACGCCACCGACGAGGACCTGAAAGCGCTCGTGAAGTACGTGCTCGATGAGCGCGCCGAGGACGAGGAGCAGGGCGGTTCGCACCTGCGCCTGGTCGCCTGAGCCACAACCAAGAGAGGAGGGGAAACCCTCATGGCTGCAACGAAACAGCACGACGGACCATCTGAAGAGGAGGAAGCGCGGAAGGTCGCGAAGCTCCGGGAGAAAGTCAGGGAGGCCCGGCAGGTTCACCGGATCGCCGACGACCCGTACCTGAAGGTCGTGGAGCTGGACCGGTTCCGATCCTCGATCACGGGGGCGCTGTGGTTCTTCCTGTCCGTGGGTCTCGGCTACACGACGGTGGGCGTGCACGACTTCATCGCCGAAGGGCTCACGGTCACCGACCCGATGTGGTGGGGCGCGTGGGCGGTCGAACCGGCCCTTGCCGGGATGCTCATCACAGTCCTCCGCTGGGAGGCCGCAATGCTCATGCGCGGCATCCGAATCGACTCGAACTGGGTCTCCTTCACCAAATGGGCCCTGCTCGGTTCGACACTGATCATGAACATCCTCTCCTCCCTCGGCGGATCAACCGTCGAGAAGGTCTTGCACGTCGCGTTCCCGGCGCTCGTGTTCTGCCTCGCCGAGGTCATGCCCGTGGTGCAAGACCGGTTCGGGCAGGCCCGGGCGAAGATCCTCGCCGAGATCGCCGCACTCGCGGCCGCCGCCGACAAGCAAGCCGAAGCTGCCAAGCAGGCGTCTACTCGCCCGGCTCCGGTCTCACCGCCGGTCACCGTCGCGAGCCTCGAAGCCGAGCTTCCCGCCCCCCCGTCGACTCCGGCCCCGGTCTCCCCGGGTTTGCCGCCACTGACGGTCTCCAGCCCCGACGTAACGCCGCCTTCGCACGTGACGCCGCCGAAGCTGCCCGCCCACATCGCGCAATCGATCGAGGCCAAGGCCGTCGAGCTCGCCCGTGCCGGCCGAACCATCACCGCCACCGACGTCCAGGCCGTTATTAAATTGCCCGCCGCCATGGCTGAGCAGACCGCCAAGTTCTACGCCGCCGCACACGCACCGGCGTAGCCCGAACCGGCCGGGCGGGAGCATTCCACCGCTCCCGCCCGGCCCCGATTCCTCACCACCGCAACAGAAAGCAGGTTTCGATGATCACCACTGAGCCACACGTGAACCGCCCCCTAAGGGTCATGTCCAAGCTCGACGCGCGCGGCCACTACGCCCGGTCGCAGACAGCGGTCGCCGACAGCAAGGCCCAAGTCCTCGCCTCCGGGCTCGTCCCCACCATCGCCGCCAGCGTCGCGGCCGGTGCCTTCGCGGGCATCGACGGGACCGCCGCCCTCACCGGTTGGGCCGCTGCCGGTCTCGCGTTCGTCGCCGTCGCGTTCCTCGGGCTTGTCCTGTGGCCGCGCACCGGCAACTCCTTCCGCACCCTGAACGCACCGGAACTCATCAACGCCGCGAGGACGCTCACCGAGGAAGAGGAGATCGAGCGTCTTGCCGCTGAAGCGGTCCTCGTCAACCGCATCGCCGCCGTCAAGTTCCGGTGGCTGCGCACCGCGATGGCGCTCACCGGCGCGGCCGGACTCCTGGCCTTCATCACGGTCGTTCTCGCCGTGACCGCTTGAGCCGCAACCGATCCGATCCGATCCGAGCACGCGAAAGCCCGGGCCAGCTTGCACCTGGTCCGGGCTTTGTGCTCTCCGCTAGCAGAAAGCAGGAATCTCACCATGCACACTACCGACACCGACGCCGAGCTACGGGCTCTGGTCACCCGGCCGGGTTTCCGGCTCTGGAAGACGAAAGTCGCGTCCGTCCACGGCTGCGCCGCTCCGGTCAAGCTGCGCGGCTCCTCGACCATCACGCACAAGGGCACCGGCGAGGTGCTGAAGTCCACGGTTGGCTCGGTGTGGGCGCCGTGCGGGACTCGTCGCGAGGCCCTGTGCCCGGCGTGCTCGCAGTGGTATGCCGAGGACGCGTTCCATCTGATCCGGGCCGGGCTCGACGGCGACACCGCCAAAGGCATTGCTGCTGACGTTGCCTCGCGTCCCCGGTTCTTCGCGACCCTGACCCCGCCCTCGTTCGGCGCGGTCCACACCCGCGTCACCGGGCCCGATGGTCGGCTCCGGCGGCCGTGCTCGTGCGGGGAATGGCACCGCGAGGCCGACACCCGACTCGGGACCGCCACCGACCCGGCCACCTACGACTACGAAGCGGCCGTCCTGTGGCAGGCCCACGCCGGGAAGCTGTGGCACCGGTTCACGATCGCCCTACGCCGCCGACTCGCGGCCGCTGCCGGCATGACCGTCACCGAGCTGAAGGACGCCATCCGGCTCTCCTACGCCAAGGTCGCCGAATACCAGCGGCGAGGGCTCGTCCACTTCCACGCCGCGATCCGCCTCGACGGACCCGACGGCCCCTCGACCCGGCCCCCCGCGTGGGCCACCAAGGAAGTCCTCGCCGACGCCATCCGCGACGCCGCCTCCGCCGTCGTCCTCGACGTCGCTCGCCCCGGCGGTGAGGTCCTGGAACTGCGGTTCGGGTCGCAGCTCGATCTGAAGGACATCACCACCGCGGCGGCCGGTCCGGGCGAGGTCGGCGAGGAACGCGACATCAAGTCATCCCGCCTGGCCTCCTACATCGCCAAGTACGCGACCAAGTCCACCGGCGCCCACGAGGGCCCGGACCGCAAACTCCGCTCCGGCGAGGACATCGACCGGCTCCCGGTCTCGGCGCACCACAAGGCCATGATGCGCACCGCCTGGGACCTCGGCGGCCGTGAGGAGTACGCCGAGCTGAACCTGCGCCGCTGGGCCCACATGCTCGGCTTCCGGGGCCACTTCCTGAGCAAGTCCCGCGCCTGGTCGACCACCCTCGGCGAGCTGCGCAACATCCGGGCCCGGTTCCGCCTCGCCGAAACCCTCGAAGCGCTCGGCGTCGACGAGGCCGACGTGCTCGTCGTCAACGACTGGGAAGCGGTCGCCTTCGGCCACGACACCGACGCCGAACGCGAATACGCCCAAGCCATCGCCGAGACGCTCCTCGAACGAAAGCTCAACCGCGACAACAGGAAAGGTCAGCACTGATGAGCAAGAAGTACCCGCTGGTTGTTGCTGATGACCGGCTCCGTGAACGCATCGAGGCCCATTGGGACCGGCTGTTCGACATTGAGGTCTATCCCTCAGTTGAAGCTGCCTTGGAGGCCACCGACTGCGGTGCCACATACCGCGATAACGGTCACGACCGCACGGTTCTGTCCTGCGAGGTAGTCGGGTGCCCGTTCGGCTGCATCTTCACCTCGAAATGGCTCGACCTCGACACCTTCGGCAGCATCGCCACCGACCGCCCCGGTTGCCCGGCCGTCTCTGAGGAGGTGCGGTGATGGAACCGCTCTGGACCATCGAAGAGACGGCCGCTTTCCTCAAGATTCCGGTTGAGACCTTGCGGTACTGGCGCAAGAAGAAGACCGGCCCCAAGGCTGCGCGGATGGGCCGGTGCCTTCGGTACCACCCTCGCCACGTGATCCGCTGGTTCGAAGAGTGTGGCGGGGAGGTCGCCTGATGGCGCACGTCGAAGACCGCTGGTGGAAAGTCGTATACGAGGCCGGCAAGCGGAAGCGGGTGAAGACGGCCCGGCACGGCATCGGGAACCGCTACCGCGTTCGCTACATCGATCCGCAGGGCGCTGAGCGATCGAAGTCGTTCCCGGACGGCAAGAAGGAAGACGCCAAGGACTTCCTGAACAGCATTGAGATCGAGGTGAAGGCAGGGACCTACATCGATCCCGAGGGCGGGAAGACCGACACGGGGGCGTTCGCGAAGGAGTGGTTGAAGGGCCTCGGCGGCGACTCCGCCACCAAAGAGCAGGTCAATCGTCGGATGGGGAAGCACTTCATTCCCTATTTCACCGGGCGGCCGTTGGAGGCGTGTCTTACGAGCACGATCCGCTCATGGCTGGCGAATCTGGACCTTGAGGAATCCACCAAGGCGGTGCTGTTTATCTACGTCAACTCGATGTTTGAGGCGGCGGTAGATGACCGGCTCATCCGCTCGAACCCGTGCCAGGCGAAGAGTCTCAAGAAACCTCGGGCGGCGAATCGCCTCGTCGTGCCGTGGAACCGGGAACAGCTCAGCTCCGTTCAGTCGAAGCTCGCCGGCCACTACCAAGCGATGGTGCCGACCGGTGCGGGCTGCGGGTTCCGGATTGGCGAGATTTTCGGCCTGGCCGTCGAGGACATTCGCTTCGAGGCTGAGGAAATCGACCTGCGCCGACAAGTGAAGCTGCTGGGCTCGAAGCGGATCTTCGCGCCGCCGAAGCGCGATTCGGTCCGGACGGTGCCGCTTCCGCGGTTCGTCGCGGCGGCGCTCAAGGAACATATGGAGCGGTTCCCTCCCCAGGAGGTGATGCTGCCGTGGGGTGAACTCGACGGTGAGGAGGTGACATTCCGGCTGGTGTTCACCAACCTGCGGAAGGCTGCAATCCACCGCAGCACGTTCATGACGAATCCGGGAGCCTGGAAGAAGGGCATCGTGAACACGGCGTTCGGGCCGGATCAGGACACCGGGACGCACGCGCTTCGCCACTTCTACGCCAGCATGTTCCTCGAGAACGGCGGGAACATCCGGGCCCTGGCCGACTTCCTCGGGCACAAGGATCCTGGCTTCACGCTTCGCGTCTACGGGCACTTGATGCCGAACAGTCGAGGCCGCGGCCGACAGCTCCTCGACGACGCCTGGGGCGCCTGACGGCCCAGCGACGGCCCAGAAGGCAAGCTCAGTTCCAAAAAGGAGGGTGTTCGCCTGTAAAACCGCAGGTGAACACCCTTTCTGGTTTCACGTCTAGGGGACGAGATGGCCGATACGCCGGATTCTGTCGTTGAGCGGCCATCCATCTGGGCGCACCGTCGCCGGTGCGCTCGAGCGGTCTACCCGCGAAGGCACCCTTGCGGATTCGGGCGGGCCGCCCTCGGGCCTTCGCGCAGCGCCTTACGGCGCCTCTTGACCTTGCTCCGGGTGGGGTTTACCGAGCCGCCGCCGTCACCGGCGGCGCTGGTGGTCTCTTACACCACCGTTTCACCCTTACCGGCCGAAGCCGGCGGTCTGCTTTCTGTGGCACTGTCCCGCGGGTCGCCCCGGGTTGCCGTTAGCAACCACCCTGCCCTGTGGAGTCCGGACGTTCCTCGACAATGACGGTCTCCCGTCACTGCCGCGACCGCCTGGCCATCTCGTCCCAGCGATCAAGCGTACGCTGTCCGGGCCATGAATCTGCTCGAGGTCTCCCTGCTGGTGCTCGCGGGCCTGCTCGGCGGCGGCCTCAACGCCGTGGCCGGCGGCGGGTCGCTCATCACCTACCCCACCCTGATGGCCGTCGGCGTGCCCGCGCTCCAGGCCAACGCCACCAACGGCATCGCCGTCGCCCCCGCGTACGCCGCCGCCGCGGTCGGATCGCGCGAGAATCTGCTGCCGCAGAAGCGCCGCGCGCTCCTGCTCGTCCCGACCGCGCTCGCGGCCTCGGTCTGCGGCGCGCTGCTGCTGCTGAACACCCCGCACTCGGTGTTCGAGGCGATCGTGCCGTACCTGGTCCTGGCCGCGACCCTCCTCATGGCGGTCGGCCCCTGGATCAACCGCACGGTCACCGCCCGCAACGGCGGGCGCGACCTGCACCCGCTCGCCCTGCACGCCGGCGTGTTCGCCGGGTGCCTGTACGGCTCGTACTTCAACGCCGCGCTCGGGCTCATCCTCATGGCCGTGATCGCCATGAGCGTCTCCGAGAAGCTCGTGAGGATCGGGGCGCTCAAGAACTTCTGCACGATGATCGTCGGGGTCGTCACCAGCGTCATGTACGGCGTCTGGGCCGACGTCGCCTGGTGGGCCATCGGCGTCCTCGTGCCCGCGACCTTCCTGGGCGGCTACGTCGGCGCCCGCGTCTTCCAGCGGATCCCCGAGCGCCCGCTGCGCCTGGCGATCGTCCTCTACGGGCTCGTCCTGTCCGTTGTCCTGCTGGTCCGGTCCCTGTAACCGCTCGAGGAAGCGGACTTCGCGCAAGTCACATGACGTGCGGCGCGGAAACGCGGAAGAATAGGCGCATGCCGACGCTCCGTATCGCACTCGCCCAGGACAACCCGGTGGTAGGCGACCTCGACCGCAACGCCGACCTCATCCGCGGCGCCGCGACCGCCGCCACCGCCGCGGGTGCGCACCTCCTCGCCACGGGCGAGCAGTCCCTCACCGGGTATCCGGTCGAGGACCTCGCCCTGCGCCACTCCTTCGTCGAGGCCAGCCGCGAGCGCCTCGTGCGGCTCGCTCGAGAGATCGCCGAGGACGGGAACGGCGCGCTACCGGTCGCCGTCGGATACCTCGACGCCGACGGCCCGGTCCCCTCGAACATCGGCCCCAAGGGCGGACGCGGCATCCGAAATGCGCTTGCGCTGATTCAGGACGGCAAGGTCCTGTTCCGCTACTACAAGCGCCACTTCCCTAACTACGGTGTCTTCGACGAGGAGCGGTACTTCGTTCCGGGCCACGAACTGCACCTCGCGCGCATCGCCGGGATCGACGTGGCCTTCACGATCTGCGAAGACCTGTGGGGCGGGGTGCCGATCACTGCGGCCGCGCAGGCCGGCGCGGGCCTGATCGTCAACGTGAACGCCTCGCCGTACGAGCAGGGCAAGCAGGAGCGGCGGCTCGCGATCGTCAAGGACCGGGCCGCCGAGGCCGGCGCGCCCATCGCGTACCTCAACATCGTCGGCGGCCAGGACGAGCTGGTGTTCGACGGTGGCTCGTTCATCGCCGCGCCCGACGGCCGGATCCTCGCCTCGGGCCGCCGCTTCGGGTCCGAGCTGCTGGTCACCGACCTCGAACTGCCCGCCGCGGCCGGCGGCGACCTCGCGAACCACTCCGCGACGGCCATGAGCGCCTCGCTCCACGTGCTCTCGACCGAGCCGGTGACCGTGGAGAC
This sequence comes from Glycomyces albidus, assembly GCF_009451885.1. Taxonomy (GTDB): domain Bacteria; phylum Actinomycetota; class Actinomycetes; order Mycobacteriales; family Micromonosporaceae; genus Glycomyces; species Glycomyces albidus. The sequence continues at coordinate 12,590 of NZ_WIAO01000053.1, read as the reverse complement.
GCGCGTCGAGCCGCCGTTCGCGCCCGAGCTCGGCCGGCTCGAGGAGATCTGGGAGGCCCTGCGCCTCGGCCTGGGCGACTACGTGCGCAAGAACGGCTTCAAGTCGGTGGTCTTCGGCCTCTCGGGCGGCATCGACTCGGCGCTGACGGCCGTCCTCGCCCGCGACGCGATCGGCGGCGAGCACGTCCACGTCGTCTCGATGCCGAGCCAGTACTCGTCCTCGCACTCCCTCGACGACGCCGCCGAGCTCGCGCGGCGCTGCGGCCTGCACTACTCGGTCGAGGCGATCCAGCCGATCGTCGACGCCTACCTCTCCGAGGTCGCCGTCTCCGGGCTCGCGGTCGAGAACCTCCAGGCCCGCGTGCGCGGGACCCTGCTCATGGCCCTGTCGAACCAGCACGGGCACCTCGTGCTCGCGCCGGGCAACAAGAGCGAGTACGCCGTCGGCTACTCGACGATCTACGGCGACGCCGTCGGCGGGTTCGCGCCGATCAAGGACGTCTACAAGACGCTCGTGTACGAGCTCGCGGCCTGGCGCAACGAGAAGGCCCGCAGCCTCGGCGAGGTCGAGCCGATCCCGGAGAACACGATCCTGAAGCCGCCGAGCGCGGAGCTGCGGCCCGACCAGAAGGACTCCGACTCGCTGCCCGACTACGAGGTCCTGGACGGGATCCTCGCCGGGTACGTCGACGGGGACGCCGGCCGCGAGGACCTGGTCGAGCAGGGCTACCCGGCCGACGTGGTCTCGCTCATCGCCGGCCTGGTGGACCTCGCCGAGTACAAGCGCCGCCAGTCCGCTCCGGGGACCAAGATCACCGTGAAGTCCTTCGGCCGCGACCGGCGCCTGCCGATCACGAACTGGTTCCGCGGCCAGGCGTAGACGCGTCGCCCCGGGGGCTCCCCCCGGGGTGATTTGTCACATCGGGGTTCCTGACGCGTGACATGGATATCGATGAGCGTTACTTTGGTCAGGTAGTTGCCCGGGGACCGGCGAGCCGGCCACGAGGAGATTCTGGAGCCACGACGATGACGTCTTCTGTGCAGAACGCTGCATCGACACCCCCCGCCGCCGCGAGCGGCGCCGACGAGATCCCGAGCCTGTACGGGCCGGGCAAGACCGTCAAGCGGGTCCGCACCCGCCACCTCATCGAAGCCAAAGAGCGCGGCGAGAAGTGGGCGATGCTGACCTCCTACGACCAGTACACCGCCGCCCTCTTCGACGAGGCCGGCATCCCCGCCCTGCTCATCGGCGACTCCGCCGCGAACAACGTCTACGGCTACGAGACCACCCTCCAGGTCTCGGTCGAGGAGCTCCTGCCGCTGGTCGCGGCCGTGGCCCGCTCGACGCAGCGGGCCCTCGTGATCGCCGACCTGCCGTTCGGCTCGTACGAGGCCGGGCCCGCGCAGGCGCTGGAGACCGCCGTCAGGTTCATGAAGGCCGGCGCGCACGCCGTGAAGCTCGAGGGCGGGCGCCGCATGGCCGCCCAGATCCGGGCGCTCACCGACGCGGGCATCCCGGTCATGGCCCACATCGGGTTCACGCCGCAGAGCGAGCACTCGATCGGCGGCTACCGCGTCCAGGGCCGCGACGCCCACGCCGCCGAGATCGAGGCCGACGCGCACGCCGTCGCCGACGCCGGCGCGTTCGCGGTGGTCCTGGAGATGGTGACCTCCTCGGTCGCCGCCGAGATCACCAAGCGGCTCCCGATCCCGACGGTCGGCATCGGCGCCGGACCCGAGACCGACGCGCAGGTCCTGGTCTGGCAGGACATGGCCGGCCTGCGGCGCGGCAGGCCGCCGCGCTTCGTCAAGCGCTACGCCGACCTCGCGTCGGTCCTCCAGGACGCGGTGAAGGCGTACGCCGACGAGGTCCGGGCCGGCGAGTTCCCCGCGAAGGAGCACGGGTTCGAATAGGACCCGCGCTCGAGAGTCGGCATTCCGAATACCCGTGAGTCTGGTCGCCTTCCCCTGGTAGGGAAGGCGGCCGTTCGCGTAGCGTCTCAGTACGTGAACGACGCCATCCTGCTCTTCGACTACGACGGCACCGTACGGCTCGGGTCGGAGCACGCCTCCCATTACGCCCGCCTGGTCGCGGCCGAACTCGACCCCGAGGACGAACGCGCCTTCCTCGCCGCCCACGCCGCGTTCGTCGCCGGCAAGCCCACCACCGCCTCCACCTTCGACGCCTACGACGCCGACAACGCCGTGCGCCGCCTCGCCGGCGAGTACGGCGTCCCCGACGCGGTCCGCGCCGCCCACTACGAGGCCACCCGGGCGCTCATGGCCGCCGGGGACTTCGCGGTCTGGGCCCCCGCGGGCTTCGCGGAGTTCATCTGGACCCTGCCGCGCTCGATCGAGATTCACCTCGTGACGAACGCCCCCGAGGCGAGCCTGGAGCCCGTGCTCGACCGGCTCGGACTCGACGGCCTGTTCGACCGGGTCGTCGGCGACGCCGCCAAGCCGGTCGGCCTCGAGGCGATGCTCGACGGCTTCCTCGAGGACCGCAAGCCCGAGCGGATCCTCAGCGTCGGCGACATCCCCGTGAACGACCTCGCACCCGCGGCCGACCGCGGCTGCGCGACCGCGTACATCGACCACTACGGCCGGCCGTGGCCGCGCGCCACCGTCTCGGGGCCGCGGCTGGAGGACCTGTACCCGTTCATCCACCGGTGGGCGACCGAGAACTGAAGCCGCGTGCATGTGAGCGTCACGCGCGTCACGGGCTCGTGAACCCAGCATGTCGCACCCGGCGTTTATGCTGGGAGTGCGCCCTGAGCCGACCGATCCCCGGCTCAGGGCGTCCCCGTGTCGAAGGGACGCCGCCGGCGCCGCCGAGCGGCCGCTTCCGGTGCGCGGCGGGCGCCGCCGGGCGGTCAGCCCGAGATCGGGTCGCCGACCTGGATCACGGCCCGCTCGGCGACCCGCACGTAGATGCCGAAGTGGTTGTCCAGCTCGGTGATGATGTGCCGGTGGAGTTCCTTGTCGCGCTCGTTGGAGCCGTCGGGGGACCAGCTCGGCAGGACGCACCGCTCGCACGGCTTCTGCAGGGTGAACTGGTTGTCGCCCAAGCGGATCGGCATGCCGCGTTCGAGCTCGTACTCGGCGAACGGCTCCAGGTCGGCCTCGACGACGACGTTCGGGCGGAACCGCGCCGCCTCGATCTCGCGGCCGAGCTGCTCGCTCAGCCGGCGCAGGCTCGCCTCGAAGATCACGAGCATGCGCCCGTAGTCGCGCTTGACCTTGCGCATCTCGACGCCCTTGTCGGCGTCGACGGTCGCGGCCAGCCGATCGGGGAGCGCGGCGTCGTCGAACGCCCAGGCCGCGCCGCCCGGCTCGTAGAGCACCGGGTCGCCGGCGGCGGAGTCGGCGCAGCCGCACTGCGCCGGGTAGGCCGCCTCCCAGCCCATCAGCTTCGGGTGGCTGCCGCCCCACACCGCCTTGTCGGTGCCGGGCTCGTACAGGCCGAACACCCGGTCCCCGGCCATGCCGTCGAAGTCGACGACCGCCGAGCGCAGGGACTCGCCCCTGAGGGCCTTCACCGGGTAGCGCCACAATTGTTTGATCTCACCTGCGAACACGCTCCCGAATGTACCTCCTCTCACGTTTTGGAGTCGGTCCGGCCGGGTTAACTTCGGCGACATAATCGGGTGAGACAATTGCCGCCCCAGGACAGAGGAGTACGCCATGGAACGGCAGAAGGAGTTCGTGCTGCGCACGCTCGAAGAACGGGACATCCGCTTCGTGCGGCTGTGGTTCACCGACGTCCTCGGCACGCTCAAGTCCGTGAGCGTTGCCCCCGCCGAACTCGAGTCCGCCTTCGAGGAGGGCATCGGCTTCGACGGCTCCGCCATCGAGGGCTTCGCGCGCGTCTACGAGTCCGACATGGTCGCGATGCCCGATCCGACCACGTTCCAGGTCTTCCCGTTCGAGGGCCGCGGCATCGGCGAGTCCGCCCGCATGTTCTGCGACATCCTCACGCCCGAGGGCGCCCCGTCGTGGGCCGACCCGCGCCACGTGCTGCGCCGGGCCCTCTCCAAGGCCGCCGACCGCGGGTTCACGTTCTACGTGCACCCCGAGATCGAGTTCTTCCTGTTCAAGGACGGCGAGGCCGACGGCTCCAAGCCCGAGCCCGTCGACGACGGCGGCTACTTCGACCACACCACGCACTCGGTGGCCCGCGACTTCCGCCGCCAGGCGATCCTCGCCCTCGAGCGCGTCGGCATCTCCGTCGAGTTCTCGCACCACGAGGTCGCGCCCGGCCAGCAGGAGATCGACCTGCGCTACGCCGACGCGCTGACCACGGCCGACAACATCATGACCTTCCGGCACATCGTGAAGGAGGTGGCGCTGACCAACGGCGTCCACGCCTCCTTCATGCCGAAGCCGTACACGACCCAGCCGGGGTCGGGCATGCACTCGCACCTGTCGCTCTTCGAAGGCGAGGACAACGCCTTCCACGACCCGGGCGACGAGCAGCGGCTCTCCAAGACCGCCAAGGCGTTCATCGCCGGGCTCCTGCGCCACGCGCCCGAGTTCACCGCGATCACGAACCAGTGGGTCAACTCGTACAAGCGGCTGTTCTCCAGCCCGCTGCCCGGCCAGATCTCCGAGGCGCCCTCGTACGTCTCGTGGGGCAAGGCCAACCGGTCCGCGCTCGTGCGCGTCCCGGCCTACGGCAAGCCGAACTCGGCCCGCGTCGAGATCCGCTCGCTCGACTCCGCCACCAACCCGTACCTCGCCTACGCCGTGCTCCTCGGCGCCGGCCTCAAGGGCATCGAAGAGGGCTACGAGCTGGCCCCGGGCACCGAGGACGACGTCTCGGCGCTCACCAGCTCCGAGCGCACCGCCGCCGGCTACCAGCCGCTCCCGGGCAACCTGGTCGAGGCCCTCGACAAGATGGAGTCCTCCGAACTGGTCGCCGAGGTCCTCGGCGAGCACGTCTTCGACTACTTCCTGAAGAACAAGCGCCAGGAGTGGGAGGACTACCGCACCCAGGTGACGGCCTTCGAGCGGAAGCGCTACATCAATCTCTGACCGATTAGCATTGGGGAGTGACCACCGCACTCCTTATCGAGAACGATCCGCAGCAGGGCCTCGGCCGGGCCGCAGCATGGCTCGCCGAGGCCGGCATGGAGCTCGACACCGTGCGGCCCCACCTCGGTGAGGCCGTCCCGTACTCGGCCGGGGGCCACGAGGCCCTCATCGCCCTCGGGGGCGGCCGCGGCAAGGACTGGAGCGACGACCTCGCCGGACTCCTGGCCACCGCCGTCGCAGACCAGACGCCCACCCTGGCGATCTGCTCCTCCGCCCGCATCCTCGCCGCCGCGTTCGGCGGTCGCGTCGAGGACAGCGACGAGCCCGTCGGCCCGCGGATGCTCGCCAAGCGCGACGCCGCCGGCCGCGACCTCGTCTTCGGGCCCGCGCCCATGACCATCGACGTGATCCGCTGGCGCCGCCAGGAACTCGTCGAACTCCCGCAGGAGGCGACCCTGCTCGCGGCCTCGCCCCAAGGGGCCCTCGAGGTCTTCCGCATCCGCGACGCCGCGTGGGGCGTCCAGTCCCACTTCGAGTTCACGCCCGAGCAGCTCGCCGAGTTCGGCGCCTTCGACGAGGCGGCGCTCGCCAAGGCCGCCGAGGTCGACGAGCACATCGTCGCCACCTGGAAGCCGATCCTCCAGCGGTTCGCGAAGGTCGCCGCCGGCGAGAAGAAGGCGCTGCCGCTCCTCGACCTCCACGAGCACTGATGCCCGGCAGCGAGCACGCCCTGAACGCGGACGAGGCGCGCCTCGCGGTCGTCGCGGCCAGCAACGCCCTCGCCGACTTCCTGCGCGCCCACCCCGGCTCCGAGCCCGCGCTCACCGAGGACGAGGACGCCGGCCTCGGCCGCATCCGCGCCGCAGGGCACTTCCAGCTCAACACCGCCTGGAAGGAGAACCTGCTCCGCATCGCGGCCGCCGACCTCACCGGCGCGACCGACCTGCGGGCCACGTCGGATGCGCTCTCGCGGCTCGCCGACGCGGTCTTGGCGCGCGGCCTCGAACTCGCCCGCGAGGAGCACCCGGGAGCGACCCGGCTCGCGGTGATCGCCATGGGCAAGACCGGCGCCGAGGAGCTCAACTACGTCTCCGACGTCGACGTCGTGTTCGTCGCCGAAGGCGACCTCGCCCTCGCCACCCGCCAGGCCGCCCGCATGATCCAGATCGTCGGCCCCGCGACCTGGCCCGTCGACGCCGGGCTGCGGCCCGAAGGCCGCTCGGGCGCGCTCGTGCGCACCGTCGAGTCGTACACCGCCTACCTCAAGGACTGGGCCCGCACCTGGGAGTTCCAGGCGCTCCTCAAGGCCCGCCCCGCCGCCGGCGACCTCGAACTCGGGCTCGAATGGCTCGCCGCAGTGCAGCCGTTCATCTGGGGCGCCGCGAACCGGCCCGGCGTCGTCGCCGACATCCGCGACATGCGCCGCAAGGTCGTCGACTCCGTTCCCGCCGCCGAGCGCAGGTACGAGATCAAGCTCGGCCCCGGCGGCCTGCGCGACATCGAGTTCGCCGTGCAGCTCCTCCAGCTCGTGCACGGCCGCGGCGACCCGGCCCTCCGCGTCCGGTCCACACTGGAGGCCCTCGAGGTGCTCGTCGCCGGCGGCTACCTGGCGCGCCGCGACGGCGAGGACCTCGCCGACACGTACGTCTTCCTCCGCACCGTCGAGCACCGGCTCCAGCTCCAGCGGCTCCTGCGCACCCACCGCGTCCCCGACGGCGGCGAACCGCTCCACCACCTCGCCCGGACCCTCGGCTACACCACCGACGAGGGCTTCCTCGCCGCCTGGCGCGCCCACGCCACGACCGCGCGGCGCCTCCACGAGAAGCTGCTCTACAAGCCGCTCCTGGACGCCGTCACCCGCGTCCCCACGGTCGAACTGCGCATGAGCGAGGCCGAGGCCGCCGGCCGCCTCGCCGTGCTCGGCTTCAACGACCCCGCGAGCGCCCTCACCCACATCAAGACGCTCACCGCGGGCGTCTCCCGCACCGCGACCGTGCAGCGCGCCCTCCTGCCGGTCGTCCTCCACGAGCTCGCCGACTCGCCCGAGCCCGACCGCGGCCTCCTCGCCTACCGGCAGGTCTCCGACAAGCTCGGCACGACCCCCTGGTACCTGCGGCTGCTGCGGGACGGCGGCCCCGCCGCGGTCCGGCTCGCGCGCCTGCTCGGCACGTCCCGGTACTTCACGTCGCTGCTGCTGCACGTGCCGCAGTCGCTCCGGTACCTCTCGGACAACGCCGACCTCTCGCCGCGCCCGCGCGACGAGCTCGCGTCCGGGATGCGCCAGGCCGCGGCCCGCCACGCGGACCCGACCGCCGCGATCGGCGCGGTCCGCGCGATCCGCCGCCGCGAGCTCATCCGCATCGCCGCCGCCGACCTCCTCGGGCTGCTCGACGACCAGGCCGTGGGCCTGGCCCTCTCGGACCTGACCGACGCCGTCCTCGAAGCGGCCCTGGAGATCGGCTCGCGCGGGCTGACCGACGCCCCGCGGATGCTCGTGGTCGGCATGGGCCGCCTCGGCGGGCGCGAGACGGGCTACGGCTCGGACGCCGACGTCGTGTTCGTCCACGACGGTTCCGGCGACGGCGAGCGGAAGGCCGCCGCGAGGATCGTCGAGTCCGTGCGGACCCTCCTCGCCGCCCCGACCGCCGACCCGCCCCTGGAGATCGACCTCGACCTGCGGCCCGAAGGCAAGGGCGGCGCGATCGCGCCGAGCTTCGCCGCGTACCGCCGCTACTACGCCGACCGGGCCCGCCTGTGGGAGCGCCAGGCGCTCCTGCGCGCGCGGCCGGTGGCCGGCGACGAGGGCCTCGCCGCGGCGTGGACCGAGTTCGCCGACGGCGTCCGCTACCGGCCCGGCGGGCTCACCGAGGTCGAGCGGATCGAGTTCCGCCGCGTCAAGGCCCGCGTCGACTCCGAGCGCCTGCCGCGCGGCGCGGACCCCAACGGCCACACCAAGCTCGGCCGAGGCGGCCTGGTCGACATCGAGTGGACCGCGCAGCTCCTCCAGCTCGAGCACGCCGACGTCCCGGCGATCCGCACGACCCGCACCGTCCCGGCCCTGGAGGCCGCGGCCGCGGCCGGGCACCTCAACGCCGCCGACCTCCTGTCCCTGCGCGAGGCCTGGCTGTTCGTCTCGCGGGTGCGCAACGACATGACGCTCGCCCGCGGCGTCCCCCGCGACGACCTGCCGCGCTCGGGGCCCGAACTCGCCGCGCTGGCGCAGACCCTCGGGTACGGCGACGACACCGAGCGGTTCCTCAACGACTACCTGCGCCTGACCCGCCGCGCCCACGAGGCGGCGCACCGGATCGTCTACGGCGGCTGAGCGGCCGTCCGCGGAACCCGGGCGGATCCGCGCCCAGGGTCCGGGGATGCGCGCGAGGCGGTTTCCGATTCCGTTCGCTCGCAAGGCTCCGGGCGACCCGGCTACCGGACTTCGAAACCGGGCCGTCCGGCGGCGCGGCGAGCGGGCGGACGGGCCGGAGAACGACCGGCCTGATGCACCGGGCAGGGCCTAGACTCGGACCGGACGGGATCGGGGGAGCGGATGATCGACTACACCGTGGTCACGGCCCAGGGGAGCGAGGACCGGCGCGGGAGCGGCGGCGACCTCCGGGCGGACGCCGCCGCCGAAGGCGCCTTCGCGTGGGTCGACTTCGGCTCGACCGACGCCCCCGGGATCCAAGAGGCGCTCGACGCGCTCGGTCTCGACGGCTTCGGGGCCTTCCCGATCGGCGCCGTCCACAATCGCCCCAAAGTGGAGATCGCCGACGGCGCGGTGCTGCTGCTGGTCACGACCGTCTGGTACGTCGAGGCGGACCGGCAGGTCGAGACGGGCGAGATCGCGATGCTCACCGACGGGCGGTCGCTCGTGACCGTCCGGCGCGGGGCCGTCGACCCGGTTCCCGAAGTGCGCGAACGGCTCCGGGAAGCGGACTTCCGGGCCGGCGGGGCCGCCGCGGTCGTCCACGCGCTGTTCGCCTCCGTCGTGGGGCGGTACGACCCTGTCGTCGAGGGCCTCACGGAGAACGTGAACGCCCTGGAGCGCGACGTCTTCTCCGGGCAGCGCGTCGACCGCAACCAGGAGATCTACTTCCTCATCCGAGAGGCCCTCGAGTTCCAGAACGCCGTCCGTCCACTGGTGCCGTTCGCGCGCGCCCTGCGGCGCCGGCGCGCGGGCGCGGCGGTGTTCGCGCACGCGGGGTTCGACTCGGTCGCCGGGCACCTGCTCCGCGTGGACGCGGCGGTCGAGACGTGCATGAGCCTGCTGACGACCGTCCTCACCGCACACCAGGGGCAGATCAACACGTGGCAGAGCGAGGACACGAAGAAGATCTCCGCGTGGGCGGCGATCGCGATCGCGCCGACGATCATCGCGGGGATCTACGGCATGAACTTCGACGACATGCCGGAACTGCACTGGCCGTTCGGGTACCCGCTCTCGCTGGCGGTGATGGCGCTCGTGTGCCTTCTACTCTTCCGCGGTTTCAAGCGCAACGGCTGGCTGTTACAGATCGATGTCCTTGAATCGCAATCGGGAAAGCGAGGGGCGGGTCCACCGCGCGGCGCATCGGTGACGATGCACGTGCGCGGCGGATCCGCCCCTCCGGCCCTGCCTGCCTTCGTTGAACACCATAGCGAAGGCCCGCAACGCGAAAGCGTCGAGCCAATGGTGACGGTCCGTGTTCGCGGCGGTCGCGCTCCCATTTCGGTGAAAATGCCGCTATTGAAATTTTTCAATCTCAATGCTTGACTTTGGCCGACGCCTCCCATAAAAATAAAGATACCTATCAGTTAAGTCTCTTTACCTTTGGGAGGAACATTGAGACGACTGAGGACCCGGCGCCTGATCGCCCTCGTGACCGCGGCGGCAGCCGTCGTCACGACCGGCCTGATCTACACCGTCGCGAACCCCTTCAGTGCATCGGCAGAGACCGTCTGCTCCGACGCGTGGGCCTCCTCGGAGATCTACGTCGGCGGCGACCAGGTCAGCCACGAGGGCGTGGAGTACCGCGCCAAGTGGTGGACCACCAACGAAGAACCCGGCACCACCGGCGAGTGGGGCGTCTGGCAGTCCCTCGGCGCCTGCACCGACGGAGGCGACCCGCCCACCAGCCAGGAGCCCACCGACGAGCCGACCGAGGAGCCCACCGGCAACCCCGGCCAGGGCAGTGCGATCAACGCGGCCTACTTCACCGAGTGGGGCGTCTACGGCCGCAACTACCACGTGAAGAACCTCGTCACCTCCGGCTCCGCCGAGGACCTCACCCACATCGTGTACGCGTTCGGCAACGTCCAGAACGGCCGCTGCACGATGGGCGACTCCTATGCGGCCATCGACAAGTTCTACGACGCATCGTCCTCTGTGGACGGAGTTGCCGACACCTGGGACACCGGGGCGCTGCGCGGCAACTTCAACCAGCTCCTCAAGCTCAAGGAGATGTACCCGGACCTGGAGATCGTCTGGTCCTTCGGCGGCTGGACCTGGTCCGGCGGCTTCACCCAGGCCGCCCAGAATCCGACCGCCTTCGCCGAGTCCTGCTACAACCTGGTGCACGACCCGCGCTGGGAGGGCCTGTTCGACGGCATCGACATCGACTGGGAGTACCCGAACGCCTGCGGCCTCACCTGCGACTCCAGCGGGACGAGCGCCTACCCGAACCTCATGCGCGCCTTGCGCGACCGGTTCGGCGACGACCAGCTCGTGACCTCCGCGATCACCGCCGACGGCACGTCCGGCGGCAAGATCGAGAAGGGCGGCTACGACGCCGCGGCCCAGTACGTCGACTTCTACATGGTCATGACCTACGACTACTTCGGCGCCTGGGACGCCGACGGGCCCACCGCCCCGCACTCGCCGCTCAACTCCTTCAGCGGCCAGCCCATCGCCGGCTTCGACGGCGCCACCGCGATCGCCAAACTCAAGTCGCTCGGCATCCCGTCGAGCAAGCTGCTCTTGGGCATCGGCTTCTACGGCCGCGGCTGGACCGGCGTGACGCAGTCGGCCCCGGGCGGATCCGCCACCGGCGCCGCACCGGGGACTTACGAGGCCGGCATCGACGACTACGAGGTCCTCAAGGCCGAATGCCCTGCCACCGGCACTGTCGGCGGCACCGCTTACGCCAAGTGCGGCAACGAGTGGTGGAGCTACGACACCCCCGCGACGATCGCATCGAAGATGACCTGGCTCGACGCCCAGGGCCTCGGCGGCGCGTTCTCCTGGGAGCTCTCCGGCGACACTCCCAACGGCGAACTCATGAACGCCATCGCCGCCGGACTCGACTAGCCCCGAGCACCGGACTCGCAACCGTCGGGGGGGGGCCCCCGGGCCCCCCCCCCCCCCCCCCCCCCCCCGCCCCGCCCCCCCCCGGGCCCCCGCGGGGGGGGGGGCCCCCCCCCCCCCCCCCCCCCCCCACGCCGCTGTCCGGGCCTCCATGCCGCGGACTTCCACGGTACTGTGGAAGTATGTCAGCGCTCTACGAAGAGATGCCGTTCTCGGAGTTCCTCCACCAGCCCGCGGCCACCGCGGCCCGCCTCGAGGATGTCCGATCGATCACGCTGCGCCGCCGTGGCGCCGACGACCTCGCCCTGGTTCGGGCCGACCAGACCGAGCGCGATGCGACGGTCATCGACTTCACCTCCCGGCTGCTCGCCGGCCTCGCTCGAGCCGGTGAGACCGACGCGATCCGGCGGGTGCTCCCCGAGGCGCTCCCGTGGTCGACGTTCCTTCCGGAGGCCGATCGGGACCTGCTGCTGACCGAGCTCATCGAGGTCGCTCAAGGCTCCGCTTCGCTTCGCAACCTCGCCCCCATCGCCGTTCTGCTGGAACAGTGGCGCCACTCGGCCGAGATCCACGCCGATCCCGATCTCTTCCGGCAGGTCACCGCGCGACCGAGCGGCGACCTCGGTCCGGTCCCGGAACCGGAGGCGAAGGCTTGAGCCCGAAGCGAGGGGACCGCGTCGCCCCGCCTCCCGCCGAGCACGAGTTCGACCTCAGATTCGCCGATGCCGCCGCGGTCAAGGGCTGGGCCGACCTCGAACGGCAAGCGAGCGGAAACCTTCGGCGCGCCTGGGAGGACCTTCGGGCGGACCCGCGCTCTCGGGCCAATCCCACCAGGCAGCACCGCCTGAAGGGAGAACTCGGCGAAGGCATGTGGAAAGGCGTCGTCTGCGAGCGCTGGCAGTACGAGGTCACCGGCGGCGGGCGGCTCTGGTACCTCATCGACGACTCGACACGAACCGTGTGGCTCGTCTACGCGGGAACCGGCCACCCGAAGTCCACGGACTGAACGCTTCGAACGGCCCGCCGCTTCAGCGGCGGGCCGTTCGAGCGTGCCCCTGGTGCGGCGCTTACTTCACGAGCTTCGCGGGTCGCGAGGGTCATGACCTGTTCGAAGGAGCTCGCCTAGCGCCCGTCCTGAGCCCTAGCTGTGATGTCCGGGGAGGTTGTTCAGTCGGGTGATGGGTGGTTGGCCTCCGATGGCGGAGTGGGCTCGGTGGTGATTGTAGAAGTGGAGCCAGCCCGGTAGGGCGGCTCTGCGTTCCTGCTCTGATGG
>NZ_WIAO01000052.1 GCF_009451885.1 Glycomyces albidus | reverse complement strand
CGGTCATGCTCGGCGGCGACAGCGCCGCGGTTCCCGGCTGCGGGAGCGCGGTCCCCGGCGGGGGCGCCGCGGGCGCGGATGGGCTCGGCGGCTGCGGGGCGAAGCCCGGCTGCGGCGGGACGGCCGGCGGCGTGCTCATGCGCCGGCGGACCGCGAGCGTGTCGCTCTCCTCGGTCGGCGGCTGCTGGTACTGGCCGGGCTGGTACCGCTGGGTGTGCTCGGGCGGCGGCTGCTGGTCGCTCATGCGGCTCCCTTAATCCCGGTACTTCGTGGTCAGCGGCGCCGCGTCCATCGCCAGCGGCTCGGCGAGCCACTCGTCGTAGGCCGCCTGCCAGCGGCCGTCGGCGATCATCGCCGCCAGCGCGCCGTTGACGAACCGCGCGAGGTCGGTGTTGCCCTTCTGGAACGCGATCCCGTACGACTCCACCGAGAACGCCTCGCCCACGACCTCGAGGGTCGGGTCCTGCACGGCCATGCCCGCGAGGATCGTGTCGTCGATCGCGACCGCGTCGACGGTGCCCTGCTGGAGCAGGACCAGGCAGTCGTTGAAGTCGGGGACGGTGACCGGCTGGACCTCGGGGTTGACCTTCACGATGTTCCCGACCGAGGTCGAGCTCGCGCCGGTGCACACGAGCTGGTCCGAGGTCATCTCGGCCAGACCGGCGATCTCGGAGTCCCTGCTGACGAGCAGGCGCTGGCCGGCGTGGTAGTACTCGGTGGAGAACTCGACGTTCTGCCAGCGCTCGCAGGTGATGGACATGGTGCGCACGACCATGTCGACGCGGTCCTCGGCGAGGGCCGGCTCGCGCTCGCCGGAGGTCATGGGCACCCAGCGGACCTTCGTCGCGTCGCCCATGATCGCCTGGACCATCGCGGTGGCGATGTCGATGTCGAAGCCGGCGAGGGTGTTCGTCTCGGGGTCGCGGTAGCCCATGAGGTTCGTGGACTGGCTGATGCCGATGCTGATCTGGTCGGGGTTGTCGAGCGTGGCGCGGGCCTGCTCGGCGGTGACCGAGCCGGGGGAGTACGAGGCGAGCGGGTCGCAGCTCGTGTCGGGGTCGGAGGGGCTCGCCTCGGGCGCGAACTCGATGCCCTCCGGGAGGGGCGTGGGCACGTCCACCTGGGGCGGCTCCATGTTCGCCGGGCCGGTGCAGGCGGTCATGACGAGGCAGGCGGCGGCCGCGGCCACCGCGGTTCTTGCGAATCGAATCATGCGTAGTACTCCGCCACTCGCATCTGGATGCCGACGGCGGCGCTGATGAGCGCCGCCAGGGACAGGGCCGCGAGGCCGGCCGCGGCGCCCGAGAGGGACCGCTGGGCGTCGACGGTGGCCTCGGCGAACCGGTCGGCGCTGGTCGCGGTGGCCGCCGTCAGGGCCTCGTTGAGGGCGTTGAACGAGGTCTGGAGGCTCGCCTCGTCCTCGCCGACGGCCAGGGCGACCGCCTCGGTGTAGGCGCCGTCCTGGGCGAGCTTGACGACTTCGCCGTGCCCGTTGCTCCAGGCCGTGGCCGCGTCGCGGGCGGCGTCGATGTCCGCCGAGAGGCCGGCGTCGCCGCTGAAGGCCGCGTCGAGCTGGTCGAGCAGGCCGCCCTCGTCGGCGAGTTCGCTCATGTGCTCGGCGTACCGCTCGGCGGCCTTCGGGTCCTCGCCGCGGGCGATGAGCAGGAGCGACTCCTCGGCGCGGGCCTGCTGGGCGGCGATCTCGGCCTGTGCGAGCAGTTCCAGCGGCCGCGATCCCTCCTCATGGGACCTGCCGGTGTGGCTCGCGGACGCGAAGGACGCCATCGCGAGCCATCCGGCGAAGACCACGAGCAGGACCGTGGCGCCGACGAGGCCGAGGTTGAACGTGCGGTTCGTCTTGCGCGAGAGCCACATCTGGGCCCACACGAGGGTGGCGAGCGCGGCGACCGCGAGCGCGGCGGCGGCGTACGGGAACGCCGAGGCGTCGTCGCGGGACTCGGTGAGCTGGGCGAGCGCGTTCTCCTGCAGCGTGTGCGCGGACGGGAGCATCTCCTCGCGCATGAGGGTGGACGCCTGCTCCTGGTAGGTCGCGCCGACCGGTTCGCCGAGCCGGTTGAAGGTCCGGGCGGTCTCGACCAGGCCGGTGTAGACCGGGAGCCGGGCGTTGAGCCGGGCGACGAGTTCGACGTCGGCGGAGGCGGTGACCTCGCCGGCGGCGGTCGCGAGCGCGACGGTGGCGTCGCGCATGGCCGTCCGGTAGGCCTCGTTCATCTCCTCGGACGGCGTGCCGCCGGTGAGGTACGAGGAGGCCGCGGTCGCGTCGGCCTGCGAGAGCGCCTGGTAGAGCTGGAGTGCGGCCACCGAGAGGCGCCCGGACTGGCCGGTGGTCTCCTCGATCACCGCGGACTTCGCGAGGATCGAGGTCATGCCGGTGATCCCGGCGCCGAGGATGAGCGCGGCGAGGACCGCGAGCACGCCCCTGAGCTGGCCGGGCGTCTGCCGCAGGGCGGCCGCGACCCGGTCGATCCGCGGCCCGGGAGGCGCGCCGGCGGCCGGCAGCGCCGCGGGCCCGCCCGCAGGCGGGGCCTGGGTCGGAGCTGGAGGGGACTGGACCGCCAAGACTGCTGCTCCTCAACTCGAATTCGACTCGCGGATCTCCGCCGTGCGCGCGTCACCGTGGCTGGAGTGTCGGGGGACTCCCACATGGTATCGGCCCGCGGCAACGGACGCGGGCTGCCGCCCTGTCGCGTCCGGCGGCGGTACGGTGGGCACCGTGCAGCATGCGGAAGCGACGCCCCCGAACGCCCACGGACCCTCTGATGAGGACGATGCCCGGTGGATGGCGCGGGCCTGCGACCTCGCCCGCCGGTGCCCGCCGTCGCAGACGGCGTTCAGCGTCGGCGCGGTGATCGTCGCCGGCGGCCGGGTCGTCGGCGAGGGCTGGTCGCGCGCCGAGGGCCCGCACGACCACGCGGAGGAGGTCGCGCTCCGCCAGGCCGGGCCCGCCGCGAAGGGCGCGGTCGCGTACTCCTCGATGGAGCCGTGCGCGCGCCGCTCGTCGCGGCCGAAGCCGTGCGCGGTCCTGCTGTGGGAGGCGGGCGTCGCGCGCGTCGCGTACGCCCTGCCCGAGCCGGCGAACTTCGTCGAGGCGCCCGGCGGCGACGCGTTCCTGCGCGGGAACCGCGTCGTGGTGACCGTGATGCCCGAGTTTTCGGCGGCGGCCGAGCGCCCGAATTCGCACCTCCTATAACCTGAACCCATGAGGCCATTGAGCAGTGCGCCGATCATCGGCGCCGTCGAGGCGGCCGCCTGGACGGACGCGGTCCGCATCGACGTCCGGTGGACGCTCGGCGGGCCCTCCAAGGAGGCCGAGTACGCCGCCGGGCACCTGCCGGGGGCCGTCTGGCTCGACTTCGACCGGGACGTCTGCGGCCCTCCGGGCCCCGGAGGCCGCCATCCGCTGCCCGATCCCGAAGCGCTCCAAGCGGTCCTGCGGGCCGCCGGAATCGACGACGGCTCGCCGGTGCTCGTCTACGACGACGGCGACGGCATGTCCGCCGCCCGCACCTGGTGGACGCTGCGCTGGGCCGGCATCGAGGACGTGCGCGTCCTCCTCGGCGGCTTCAAGGCGTGGACCGACGCGGGACTGCCGGTAGAGACGCAGGCCCCGGCCTCGTCGACGCTTGCGAGCGGTGAATCCGCACAGCGGCCCGAAGGGAACGTGACGGTCCGGCCCGGGAGCCTCCCGGTGCTCGACGCCGACGGCGCGGCCGCCTGGGCCGCCGAGCACGACCTCGTCGACGTGCGCGCCCCCGAGCGCTACCGCGGCGAGGTCGAGCCGATCGACCCGGTCGCCGGGCACATCCCCGGCGCGGTCAACCGGTTCCTCGGCGAGGACGACCTCGGCGACGTCGACCGCATCCGCGCCCGATACGAGTCGATCGCCGAGCCCGCGTTCTACTGCGGCTCGGGCGTCGGCGCGGCCCGGAGCGCGCTCGCGCTGACCGCCGCCGGCCGGCCGACGCCGCCGGTGTACATCGGATCCTGGAGCGAGTGGAGTTCGGGCGGCCGCGAGGTCGCGCGCGGGGAGGAATCATGAAGCGACTCCTGATCGCCGTCCCGGCGGCGCTGCTGCTGATCCTCGGCGCGTGCAGCGACGAGACCGGCCCCGGCGCCGAGCCGGCGGACACCGCCGCGAACGAGCCGTCCTCGGCCCCGGAGGACACCGCGCCGGTCGAGCTCGACCTGGCCGACGCCGCGGGCGCGTGCCCGTACATCGACTCCGCGCTGCTGAACTCGACCACCGGCGAGGACTTCCGCTTCGCGTCCGGCGGCCCCGGCGAAACCGAGGGCGAGGAGGGCGCGCCCGCGCAGCTCACCTGCGCCGTCCAGACCGGCGAGGCCGCCTACCCGGACCTGACGCTGTTCATCATCGGCACCGACGCGACCGTCGAGGTCTACGAGGACGAGCTCGCCGACGGCACCGAGGCGGTCGACGGCCTCGGCGAGGCCGCCTACTGGATCGTCCACACCGAGGACACCGGCGCCGGCCCCGCTCTCGAGATGGGCTGGTACGACGGCGGCACCATCTTCGAGATGCGCTACACGACCCCCGCCGGCACCGACCCCGCCGTCGTCGAGGGCCTCGTGGCCGGCTTCACCGAACTCGCCGTCGGCATCGCCGCGGCGCACGCCGAGGCCGCCGGCTGACAAGAGCGAGGGAAACGGCCGCCGGACCCGGTCCGGCGGCCGTTTCCGCCCGCACGCGAGCGCCCTCCCCGCCGGGGGTGCGGGGAGGGCGCTCAGGTGCGGAGTGCAGTTCGGGGGGTTTCGGGCGGTGCTCTCCGAGAGTGGAGCTACCGCGCAGAAGAAACCGTTTCCAACGCTTTGGACAGCCTACTCCCCGGTATGGCCCCGGTCAAGAGTTCGACGGCTGCCTGAACGGCGTCTCGATTGGATCGAGACGCCATGGGGCGCAAGCGATCCGGACTAAACGACCGGAACGGCGAAGATCTTCGCGGCGTCGTCGACGGACAGGCGCAGCGACCGGGTCGCGGACTTCACCGCGACCTCGCCCTCCTGGCGGTCGATGACGACCTCGGCGCCCGGGTCGACGCCCGCCTCGTGCAGCGAGGCGAGCAGGTCCGGGTGGGTCTGGGCCGACTCGCACAGGCGCGTCACGCGCACCCTCGCGCCGGGGGCGACCACGCTCATGGGCCGCTCGTCGATCTCGCGGACGGGCGGCACGGCCGCCGCGTCGAGTTCGTCGAGCCCGGGGATGGTGTTGCCGTACGGCGACCGGGTGGGGTGCTTGAGCAGCTCGTACACGCGCTTCTCGACAGTGTCGCTCATCACGTGCTCCCACTTGCAGGCCTCGTCGTGGGCCTCGGTGTAGGACATGCCGATGACGTCGACCAGGAGCCGCTCGGCGAGCCGGTGCTTGCGCATCACCGCGACCGCCTGCCGGCGGCCCTCCTCGGTGAGTTCGAGGTGCCGGTCGCTCTTGACGTTCAGCAGGCCGTGGCGCTGCATCCGGCCCACGGTCTGCGAGACCGTGGGGCCGCTCTGCTCGAGCCGTTCGGCGATCCGGGCGCGCAGCGCCGGGACGCCCTCCTCCTCGAGCTCGAGGATCGTGCGCAGGTACATCTCAGTGGTGTCGACGAGGTCCGTGGTCACAGCTTCGTTCCTTCACTTTGTCCGCCCGCAGGGCACCGAGCGGGGTGGGTCAAGTAGCCGCCAGACCCCCTGTCTGCACCAATGGTATACGGCGATCAGGCCACGTAGTCGGCCAGCCGACCCGCGTAGTCGGGCTGGCGGAGGCGGTGCAGCGCGTTCTTCTCGATCTGGCGGACGCGCTCGCGCGAGAGCCCGAAATCGGCCGAGACCTCCTCGAGCGTGCGCTGGCGCCCGTCGTCGATACCGAAACGCAGCCGCAGCACGGTTTGTTCCCGCTCGGGCAGGGAGGCCAGCACGTTCGCGATGTGGCGGCGCAGCAGCGCGTAGGAGACGGCGTCGTCGCTCGCGCGCTCGCGCGGCAGGTGCGCGACGAGGTCGCCCAGCGCCGTCGAGTCGTCCTCGCCGACGGTCTGGTCCAGGCTCACCGGCTCGCGGTCGTACGACATGAGCTCGAGGACCTTGCCCGGGGTCGTGTCGAGTTCGCGGGCGATCTCCTCGTAGCGGGGCTCGCGGCCCAGCTCGGCCATGAGGTCCTGGCGGACCCGGTTCATCCGCTTGATCTGGTCGACCGTGTGGGCGGGGACCCGGATCGTGCGGGACTGGTCGGTGACGGCCCGGTTGATGGCCTGGCGGATCCACCAGGTGGCGTACGTGGAGAACTTGTAGCCCTTCTGGTAGTCGAACTTCTCGACCGCGCGGATCAGGCCCAGGTTGCCCTCCTGGATCAGGTCGAGCAGGCTCATGCCGGCGCCGGAGTAGCGCTTCGCGACCGAGACGACGAGGCGGAGGTTCGACTCGAGCATCCGCTGCTTGGCGGCGCGGCCCTCGGCCGCGACCCGGGCGAGATCGCTGCGCAGGTCGGGGTCGGTCGTCTCGGAGATCCGGCACTCGGCCATCAGGCCGGCCTCGATGGCCTTCGCGCACTCGACCTCCTCGGAGGCGGTGAGCAGCCGGTGCTTGCCGATGCCGTTGAGATAGGCGCGCACGGGGTCGCCGGAGTACTCGGTCGCCCGCTGCGCCGGACGCTGAGCCGGTCGCTGACGGATGCTGTCGACAGGTGCCATCGGATTCGCCTTTCGCTGCATTCCCTCCCGTGCGGGTGGGGGACCCGCACCAGGCCCGGCGGGCACCGGGCTTGGGAATACCAGCTTGCAGCGGATTCGGCGGTTTCAGATCCCCCGGACCGAAGGGTGGCACGAACCCGGGAGACACGATCAGAATTTCGGTTTCGGGGCCTCCCAGCGATACCTGATGGCCACCAGCCGTACAACGAAGATCGTCGCGATGGCGATCAGCATCAGCGTCCAGTGCCCGATCGCGGACTCCCACCGGGCGCCCACGGCCACGATCACCGATCCGACCGCCGCCGCCATCGCGTAGAAGTCCTCGCGCAGCACCGCCGGGATCTCCTGGACCAGGACGTCCCGCAGGATGCCGCCGCCGATACCGGAGAGTACTCCGACGATGCAAGCCGCGTAGACCGCGAACCCGTGGTCGAGCCCCTTCATGGTCCCGACCACGGTGAACAGCGCCAGCCCGGCCGCGTCGAGCACCAGCATCGTCGGCCGCATCCGCGACAGCGCCGGATGGAACCGGAACACCACCAGCGAGGCGACGACCGCCACGAGCGGGTACCGCCAGTCGGTCAGCACCAGGGGCCTGGCGTCGATGAGGATGTCGCGGACCGCGCCGCCGCCGAGGGCGCACAGCGTCCCGATGACGACCACGCCGAACAGGTCCAGCCGCTTGCCGACCGCCGAGCTCGCACCCGAGGCCGCGAACACCGCGGTGCCCAGCAGCTCGGCCGCCAGCGTCAGCGCGCTCGGCGCGATCTCGATCTCCACCTGTGCGTTATAGCAGGCAGACGCCGGTCACACCGCCGCCGCGGAGGAAGGTGAGAGCCGCTTCGCGCTAGTTCTGCATCTTCTCGTAGATCTCTTTGCACTGCGGGCAGATCGGGAAGCGGTCGGGGTCGCGCGAGGGGACCCACATCTTGCCGCACAGCGCCTTCACCGGGATGCCGTCGACCATGGCGGCCATGAGCTTGTCCTTCGGGACGTAGTGCGAGAAGCGCTCCTCGTCGCCGTCCTCGTAGGTGTAGTTCGGCTGGGTCTGGGTCTGCTCGTCGAGCAGGGTGGAACCGCCGCCGTCCAGACCACCGGTACCGGTCTCGGGAAGTCCGCTCACGTTGATTCACTCCTCATCGCGCGGGAAGATCCGTCAATCTTGCCACGCGGACCGCCGAACGGCCGACTCGCAAGCGCCGTCGGGCGCGCTCACTCCGAATCGATCATGGGCCGGTCGGGCGCCGGGAGCGTCTCCGCGCGGTGCTGGCGCCGGAAGAACGACCCGGGGCGCTTCACCACCCGGTCGTTCGCGAGCAGCACCGCCAGCCACGGCAGGACCGCCATGCCGGCGACCCCGAAGAGCAGCCACAGCCACAGGAGGGGGACGTCGGCCATGACGAGGATGCCGCAGACGATCACCAGAACCGCCCGGACGGACATCATCAGGACGTAGCGGACGGTCCGATACCGGCGCTCCTCTTCCAAGGAGAACCCCGCATCGGTGATGACCGCTGTCTTCTCGCGCCGACCCACCCTTCGAGCGTACGCCTGCGCCATGGGGCAGGATCGTGGGCATGAGAGCAGTCGTCCAGACCGTCGGCGAGGCCGAAGTCACCGTCGTCGAAGAGGGAGCGGTCGACGGCACCGTCGTCGGCGCGATCGGCGAGGGCCTCCTCGTCCTCGTCGGCGTCACCCACACGGATGGAGACGCCGAAGCGCGCTGGATCGCCGAGAAGATCTGGAGCCTCAGGATCATGGAAGGCGAGCGTTCCGCGTCCGATCTGGACGCTCCGATCCTCCTGGTCAGCCAGTTCACCCTCTACGCCGACACGCGCAAGGGCCGCAGGCCCTCCTGGAACGCCGCCGCGCCCGGCCCGGTGGCAGAACCCCTCGTCGAGGCCGTCGCCGGCCACCTGCGGTCCCTGGGCGCACACGTCGAGACCGGGAAGTTCGGGGCCATGATGCGCGTCCGCAGCGTCAACGTCGGCCCCAACACCATCCTCCTGGAGCGGTGAACGTGATCATCCCAATTCGGGGCGGCCAAGCGGGCGCCGCGACGGTGCCCGCCGCCTAAAATCAACCGGGTCCGTCGTCCCACCGGAAGGAGCCCGCATGATCCCGGCCGCCCCACCCGAATCGCTTCCGTCGCTTCGGGTCTGGCAGCGCAAGGCCATGGTCGCCTACCACCGGGGTCAATCGCGGGACTTCCTGGCCGTGGCCACCCCCGGCGCCGGCAAGACCACGTTCGCGCTGCGCATCGCCTACGACCTGCTCGCCGACGGCACCGTCGACACCGTCACCGTCGTGTGCCCGACCGAGCACCTGAAGACCCAGTGGTCGGGGGCCGCGGCCCGCTTCGGCATCCACCTCGACCCGGCCTTCCGCAACTCCGACGTCCACAGTGCATCCGACTACCACGGCGTGGTCCTGACCTACGCGCAGATCGGCGCCGACCCGGCCGTCCACCGCCGCCGCACGCTGGCGCGCCGGACCCTCGTCATCCTCGACGAGATCCACCACGCCGGCGACGCCCGCTCGTGGGGCGACGGCGTCAAGACCGCGTTCGACGAGGCCGAGCGGCGCCTGGCGCTCACCGGCACCCCGTTCCGCAGCGACGACAACCCGATCCCGTTCGTGGAGTACGAGGAGTTCGAGGACGGGGCGATGCGCTCGCGCGCCGACGCGACCTACGGCTACCGGGACGCGCTCGCCGACGGCGTCGTGCGCCCGGTCATGTTCATGGCCTACTCGGGCCAGGCCAAGTGGCGCTCCAGCGCCGGCGACGAGCTCGCCGTGCGCCTGGGCGAGCCGCTCACCAAGGACCTCACGAGCCAGGCGTGGCGGACCGCGCTCGACCCCGCGGGGGAGTGGATCAGCCAGGTCATCCGCGCCGCCGACCGGCGGCTGACGTCGCTGCGCGCCGCCGGCATGCCGGACGCCGGCGGGCTCATCATCGCCTCGGACCAGAACGCGGCACGCGCGTACGCGGGAATCCTCAAGCGCGTCACCGGGAAGAGCGCCACGATCGTGCTCTCGGACGACGCGGGATCCTCGGAGCGGATCGCGAAGTTCGCGGTGTCCGATGAGGAATGGCTCGTCGCGGTGCGCATGGTCTCCGAGGGCGTCGACATCCCGCGCCTCGCGGTCGGCGTGTACGCCACGAACGCGCACACGCCGCTGTACTTCGCGCAGGCCATCGGCCGCTTCGTGCGCTCGCGGCGGACGGGCGAGACCGCGTCGGTGTTCCTGCCGAGCGTCGTGCCGCTGCTGAGCCTCGCCGAGAACCTCGAGCGCGACCGCGACCACGTCATCAAGCCCAAGTCCGAGGACCAGGACCCGGAGCTGCTTCTGGAGCAGGCGCAGCGGGTCCTCAACGAGGGCACCGAGCTCGGCGGCCAGCGCGAGACCCTCGAGTCGAGCGCGGAGCTCGACCAGGTGATCTTCGACGGCGGCTCGTTCGGCCTGCCGGTGCAGGCCGGCAGCCACGAGGAGCAGGAGTACCTGGGCCTGCCCGGGCTGCTCACGCCCGAGCAGATCCACCTGCTGCTCCAGAAGCGCCAGCGCGAGCAGATGGCGAAGCAGAAGGGCGGCGGCGCGAAGACCGAGGTCGCCGAGCGCCCGGCGGCCGAGCCGCCGATGACGAACGCCCAGCGGCGCCTGAAGCTCCGCAAGCAGTTGAACGCGCTGGTGGGCGCCCGCTCCTTCGCCACGAACGAGCCGCACGGGAAGATCCACGCGATGCTGCGATCCAAGTGCGGCGGCCCCCCGAGCGCGCAGGCGACCATCGAGCAGCTCGAGGAGCGGATCGCCGAAATCAGATCGTGGTAGCGAAGCGGGCGATCGGATCAGGAGGCGCGGTCGGTCGCGGTAGTGAAGCGGGCGGTCCGCTCCGGAAGGTCGCCCATGGCACGGGCGGACGGCCTGCGCAGCCGAGATCGCCCATGGCAGTGGACCGGATCGCGCAGGTGCCACCGACCGAATTCAAAGCCGCACTTCCCCGGTGGCTCGGCTCAGCCGAGCAAGGCCATGCCCCCCGGTGCGATTCACCCGTTGGTGGCAACGCGAAAGGCCCGAGCGACGTCGCTCGGGCCTTTGCTCTTCAAGCCTGTGGGTGCGCTAGTTCTCCGAGGCCATGAGGTCGGTGCCGCGCCACTCGAATTCGGGGTCGGCGGTGAAGTCGATGGCGATCGGCACGAGCTTCTCGGCGAACTGGTTCGCGTGGTGGCCGCAGAAGACGAGGTCGCCGCCTTCGGCCAGGGTCACGCGAAGCTTTGCCGCGGCGCTACACCGATCGCAGCGCTCGCCCGCGATCGGACGTTCCTCCGTCTGGGGCGGGGGCGTCAGGGTGGATGTCATACCAGGTCCTCCGCTGCGTTCGGTCGAAATGGATTCTTTGACGGTCTGTTGACCGGCTCGTTCCGTTCAACGCCTGCACTGTACTACCTCTTCCCGACACTTCCCGACTGAGACTCGGCTCACTCGCTGGTGCGGTCGCGATAGTTGTTCCACACCGTAGCCCACGGAACGAGGATCGACAACCCGGCGTGTCTTTCGGTTACCCATCCGTTCGGGGGATACACCCCTGCTCCGAGCCTCGGGTTGTCCGCCTTTTCGCCTGCGGCGTTTGCCCACAGCGAAAAGTTCGGCCCCTAATCGAGGTAGTCGCGGAGCACCTGGGAACGGGACGGATGCCGCAGTTTGGACATCGTCTTGGACTCGATCTGGCGGATCCGCTCGCGCGTGACCCCGTAGACCTGACCGATTTCGTCGAGGGTCCGCGGCTGCCCGTCGGTGAGGCCGAAGCGGAGCCGCACGACGCCCGCCTCGCGCTCGGACAGGGTCTGGAGCACCTGCTGGAGCTGGCCCTGGAGGAGCGAGAAGGAGACCGCGTCGACGGCCACGATGGCCTCGGAGTCCTCGATGAAGTCGCCGAGCTGGCTGTCGCCCTCGTCGCCGATGGTCTGGTCGAGGCTGATCGGCTCCCGTGCGTACTGCTGGATCTCGAGGACCTTCTCGGGCGAGATGTCCATCTCCTTGGCCAGTTCGTCGGGGCTGGGCTCGCGGCCGAGGTCCTGAAGCAGCTCGCGCTGTATGCGGCCGAGCTTGTTGATGACCTCCACCATGTGGACCGGTATGCGGATGGTCCTGGCCTGGTCGGCCATGGCACGGGTGATGGCCTGCCGGATCCACCAGGTGGCGTACGTGGAGAACTTGTAGCCCTTGGTGTAGTCGAACTTCTCGACGGCGCGGATGAGACCGAGGTTGCCTTCCTGGATGAGGTCCAGGAACGCCATGCCGCGGCCGGTGTAGCGCTTCGCGAGCGAGACGACGAGGCGGAGGTTCGCCTCGAGGAGGTGGTCCTTGGCGCGGTCGCCGTCGCGGATGATCCACTCGAGGTCGCGGCGCATCTGCGTCGGGATCTCGCCGCCCTCCTCCTTGAGCTGCTTGAGGCGCTCGACGGCGTACAGGCCGGCCTCGATGCGCTTGGCGAGCTCGACCTCCTGGGCCGCGTTGAGGAGCGGGACCTTGCCGATCTGCTTGAGGTACGCGCGGACCGAGTCGGCCGAGGCCGTCATCTCGGCGTCCTTGCGGGCCTGCTTCAGGGCTTCGGAGTCCTCCTCGTCCCACTCGAAGCCGTCTTCCTCGTCGTCGTCCTCATCGTCCTTCTTGGACTTTCCTCGGGACGCCGTCTTCTTGGCGGCCTTCTTGCGGCCGGCCTTCTTCGCCGGGGCGACGGCGGCGGCCTCGGCCAGGGCGTCGTCGTCCTCGGCGGCGCTCGCGGCGAGGTCGGCCTCGTCGGGCTCCTCTTCACCGGGGGCGGCCTTCTTCGCGACGGCCTTCTTGGCGGCCGTCTTCTTGGCGGCGGCCTTCTTCGCGGTCTTCTTGGCGGCCTTCTTGACCGGGGCCTCGCCCTCGTCGTCGCCGGCTCCGGCGGCGGGGACCGCCTTCTTCGCGGCCGTCTTCTTCACCGCGGTCTTCTTGGCGGCCTTGGCCGTCGTGGTCCGAGAGGAGGTGGCGGTGCGGGCGGCCGGTACTCGCTTGCGCGTGGAGTTCGAGCCGTCGACGACCACGGTCACATCGGCCTCGGCGAGGGCGCGGAGGACCTTCTTGCCTTCGGCGGGGGAGGCCGACGCCGACTCGAGAACCTGGGCGACCGTCGCGGACGTCAGCTGCCCGTTGCTCTCTCGGGCCAGAGCGAGCAGCGAGTCGGTCAGGGAATTGACGTCTGTGCCGGTGGGACGTGCGTCAGTCACGAGCAACCTTCCGAGGCAATGGCGGGCACGGCGCAGCCGGGCTCCATAGCGGGTGAGCATTGGATATTGGGTCGGCAGCCCAGGTCGGCACAACGACCGGGCAGGCGTGAATTGTAGCGCCGAAATTCGCCTGCGGCCCGTCCGTGATGCCGTTTCGAGCTGTGTTTCCGCATTTTCAGTACTGCCGGAGCAGCGTTGGGGGTGTGACGGCGATCTATTCTACCGCGCAGGTGCCCTCGGGCGCCTCGATGCCGCCGCTCTGCGCGAACGACTGGCGCGCATCCGATGCCGACCTGACCTCCCGGAAGTCCGAGCCGAGCGTGATCGTGATCGGCTGGTCCCACTCGAGGTCGAATCCGTCGCGGCCTTGGTAGAAGTACGCGTACGTGTGCAGTCCCGCCGCGTACTGCTCCGGGCCATACTGGACCAGCGCCGTGCCGTCGTACGCCTCGGGGGCGTCGCCGGTCTCGACGACGACGAAGCCGCGGTCGGTGAGCTGCGCGGCCGCCTGGTCCGCGAGACCGGACTGGTCGGTCCCGTTGAGGACGATCACCTCGATCTCGGAGGGGTCGGGGATCGGGGCGGTCTTGATCTCGACGGCCCCCGGTTCGCACTCGCTGTTCGCCGAGACCTGCGAGTCGTTCCTGATCGCCCAGAGCGTCACCAGTCCGGCGACCAGCGCCAATGCGCACAGCACGATCAGCGCGCGGATACGAGCGATACGCACGGCTTGCCTCCCCGAGTGTTCGATCCCCAGCAGTTCATCTTCTGGCCCTTAGACGAGCCGACGTCCCGCAAACGTTGCCATGGAGAGGCTATCGTGCGCGGGTCGCCTCCGTGGCCCAGAGGCGGTACACTCGCAGCCCCCGCCACGAGAGTGTTCCTGGCCACAATGGGGATGAAAAAGCCAGGGGCATCGTGTATAGGAATGGACTGCACGCGGTAAGGTACGCCGCCTGCACGGAGGAACCAACCTGACAGGATCCGAGCCGAGCCGCCGTGTCACCCGAGCACGCCGGCGGGACCCCGCGCTCGATCCGGTGCCACAGATGCGAACACCAATGGGAGTGGAAAACGATGGCAACCGACTACGACGCCCCCCGCCGGGACAAGGAAGAAACCCCTGGCCCCGACGGCATCGAGGCGCTGGCCAAGGGTCGCACCGACCAATCGGGGTCGGTCGACGTCGATGAGGCGGAGGTCGCCGAGAACTTCGAGCTCCCGGGCGCCGACCTCGGCGACGAGGAGCTGTCCGTCAAGGTCCTGCCCATGCAGGCCGACGAGTTCCGCTGCTCCTCCTGCTTCCTGGTCCACCACCGGAGCCAGTACGCCAAGGAGAAGAACGGGCAGCCGATCTGCAAGGACTGCGCGTAAGCGCGACGATCGACCCCTCGGAAAGCGCACGGCTCGCGGGACGCCCGCGGGCCGTCTCGCTTGTTTGGGAAAAGTCGCTGCTCAGCGGGACGGCCGCGAAGCGGCCCGCGGGCCGTCTCGCTTGTTTGGGAAAAGTCGCTGCTCAGCGGGACGGCCGCGAAGCGGCCTGCGGGCCGTCTCGCTTGTTTGGGAAAAGTCGCTGCTCAGCGGGACGGCCGCGAAGCGGCCTGCGGGCCGTCTCGCTTGTTTGGGAAAAGTCGCTGCTCAGCGGGACGGCCGCGAAGCGGCCCGCGGGCCGTCTCGCTTGTCCGGGGAAGAGCGGTCGTCTAGCGGGACGGCCGCGAAGCGGCCTCGCAGGCCGCCTGGTTCGCCCGGAGAGCGACCGGGGCCCTCGGGGCCCTAGGACGAGGCCCGGCTCGGCTGCGCGGCCGTCAGGGCCTCGCGCAGGCGCTCCGGGTGCCGGGAGGACACGATCCAGTACGGGGTCGGGTCGCCGGGATCGTCGAGGACGATCCGCACCCCCCGGTTGATCCACGGCCGCTGCACGACGAACGCGAGCGGGTGCTGCGCCACGCCCAGCGAATCGGAGTACGCGACGGGATCGAGGACCTCGACCGAGGCGACCGCCGACATCGGCAGCCGCGCGTCGTCGACGTGCAGCCACACCTCGCCGCCGGGCTCCTCGACCACGCGGACCGGGAGCCGGCCCAGCCACCAGCCGCCGACCAGCGGCGCGACCAGGATCACCGCGCTGGCCGCGACGCGCCACCAGCGCAGGTCGCCCAGGTTCGACAGCGCCGCCGCGATGACCGCCAGGACCACCACGCCGAGCCAGCCCGCCAAGGGCAGCCTCATGCGCTCGGCATACCGTTCCCCACTCCTCATGTCTGAGACCATATCCCCGCCCCCTCGGCGACGCATACCGACCGTGAGCCGACACTCGCGGCGGAACGCCGGGGCGGGACCGTACATTGGCGCAGCCGCCACCGGCGGCGGCCGCGAGCGAGAGGAACCCGATGACCGCGGAAGTCCCGGTCGCCATCAGGCGGCTCGACCCCGACCTGCCGGTCCCCGCCTACGCCCACCCGGGCGACGCGGGCGCCGACCTGTACGCCGCCGAGCGGGTCGAACTCGCGCCCGGGCGGCGGGCCCTCGTCGGCACCGGCGTGGCCGTGGCCGTCCCCGACGGGCACGTCGGGTACACCAACCCGCGCTCGGGCCTCGCGCACCGGCTCGGCGTCACCATCGTCAACGCCCCCGGCACGATCGACTCCGGCTACCGCGGTGAGATCAAGATCAACCTCGTCAACCTCGACCCCGAGCGGACCGCCGTCATCGAACGCGGCGACCGTGTCGCACAATTGGTTATCCAACCGGTTGTGCGAGCCCGTTTCACCGAGGTGGACGAGTTCGCGCCGACGGCGCGCGGCGCGGACGGCCACGGGTCCACCGGCGGGCACCGCCGACTTGCAGAGGAGAGCGAACGTGTTTAAACGGCGACGGGGGTCCAAGAAGCAGCGCCCCGCTGAGGGCGCGGTCCTCGACTCGCTGGCCGAGAGCGGCGACACCTACGAGCGCGAGGCCACCGAAGGCCCCTACGACATCGCCGACGTCCCCGACGACGACATCCGGCGCATCGACTTGGGAGCGATCCGACTCCCCGTCCCCAAGGGCGTGGGCTTCCAGGCCCAGACCGACGCCAAGGGCAACATCAGCCAGGTCCTGCTCACCACCGGGACCTCCGCGCTGCAACTGCTCGTGCGCGCCGCTCCCCGGTCCGAGGGCATCTGGGACGAGATCCGCGAGGAGCTCACCACGACCGTCGCCGACCAGGGCGGCCAGACCGAAGAGGTCCAGGGCCGCTGGGGAACGGAGATCATCGCCAAGATCGCCACCAAGAAGGGCGCCAACTCGGTGCGCTTCTGCGGCATCGACGGCCCCCGCTGGTTCGTGCAGGCCACCTTCCAGGGCCAGCGCGCCCTGGACGAGGCAGCGGCCCCCGAGCTCGACGAGGCCCTCCGGAACCTCGTCATCGACCGCGGCTCCGTCGCCATGCCGGTGCGCGAGCCCCTGCCGCTCAAGCTTCCGCCGAAGATGGCCGAGGAGGCCGCCGCGCGCATCGCCAAGCGCAAGGCCGAGGGCGGCGAGGGCAACCGCGCCATCATCGCCGCGGGGGACACCCCGCGCCCGCAGGTGCGCCGCAAGCCCTCCCCGCGCCCGAAGCGGTAGATGGTCCCCGCCGGAGGGCGCACCGGGCTGCGCGAGTGGTTCAAGCGCCTGGCCGTGCCGCACCAGGAGCTGTTCGCCGCGGAGGTGCGCCGCGAGAGCGGCGCGGACGCCGTACCGCTCGCCGACCTCGAGGCCCGGCAGCTCGCGGTCGTCGCGGGACGGCTGCGCGCCGTCGTGCACCGCACCGACGGGCGCTCCCCGTCGGTCGAGGCGGAACTCTTCGACGGCACGGGACAGGTTGCATTGGTCTGGATGGGCCGACGGCGTATCGTGGGCCTGGAGGCCGGTACCAGGCTCGTCGCGCGCGGCCGGGTCGCCCAGCTGGGTGACGGACGCCTCGCCATCTACAACCCGACCTACGAGCTGCGCCCCTGAGCGCGGACCGGCCACATCGAACTGGAAGGCCCGCATTGAGCACCGAGACGCCGACCCGCAAACCGGATCCGGACGAGCTCCCCCCGTTCACCGAGCAGCTCTCCCAGCAGCTCGGCGGCGTCAAGGGCGTGGTCGAGGCCGCCGTGCCGATCACCCTGTTCGTGGTGCTCAACCCGCTGCTGCCCGAGTCGATGGGGCCGCTCAGCGGCCTCCAGTGGGCGATCGTCATCTCCGCCTCGAGCGCGATCGCCATCGCGGTCTGGCGCGCGATCCGCAAGGAGCCGATCCGGCACGCCCTCAACGGCCTGTTCGGGATCGCCCTCGGCGCGTTCCTCGCCTGGCGCTCCACCGACGCCCGCGACTTCTACCTGCCCGGGATCATCCAGGGCGCGATCTACGGCGTCCTGCTCATCGTCTCGGCGCTGGTGCGGCACCCGGTGATCGGCTGGATCTACGCGGTCGTCGCGCAGGGCGGCAAGAAGGAGTGGCGGCAGAACCGGCCGCTCGTGGACATCCTCAGCCGGATCACGATCCTGTGGGGCGTCGTCTTCCTGCTCAAGAACGCGGTGCGGATCTGGCTGTACTGGATCGACGCGGACAACGCGCTGGGCCTGGTGACCCTCTTCGGCGGCTGGCCGGTCACGATCGCGCTGACGGCCTTCACGATCTGGGCGGTGCGCCGCCACATGAAGGCGGTCGGCGAGGCGCCTCCGGAACCGGTGAAGGCGGACTGAACGACGGCCCGGGGCTCGCGCCCCGGGCCGCTGCTTCGTGCGCGCCTAACTCGGGAGGCAGTCGAACGCCGGAGCGCTCGCGAGCGACCCGGAGACGTTCATGCCGAACTCCACGGACCCGCCGACGGGGACCGCGGCGTTCCAGGAGACCGGTTCGGCCATCTGGACGCCGCCCATGGTGCTCAGCTCGGCGTTCCACGCCTGGTCGGCGGTGACGCCGCTGGGCCACGCCCAGTGGAGCATCCAGTTGTGGATGGCCTGGGTGCCGGTGTTGGCGACCTTCACGGTGACGGTGGCGCCCGAACCCCAGGAGTTGACGGTGGCCGTCGCGGCGCAGGCGTAGCCCGCGGGGCCGCCGGTGGTGGGCTCCTCGGTGGGCTCGTCGCTGGTCGGGTCGTCGGTCGGCTCCTCGGTGGGGTCGTCCGTCGGCTCCTGCGGCTGGCCTGAGCCGAACCACACGTCGGAGCAGGAGTAGAACGTCTGGTCGAAGTGGCTGGCCTGCCAGATCATGAACACGACGTGGTGGCCGCTCCGGCCGGGCGCCGAGACGGGGATGTCGATCAGGGTGCCGCCGCCCGAGGGCGGGGTGCGGCCCACGCCCGGGTCGATGTCGCCGGTGTCCTTCAGCAGTTCGAGGTCGGCCCAGTCGAGCGCGTCGGTCTGGGCGTTGTACCCCTGCTTGGTGACGTAGATGCGGTAGTAGTCCGCGCCGTGGTTCGCCTGGTCCCAGTTGGTGAACGTGAAGTTGCTGCTCACCTGGGTGGTCTTCCAGGCTCCGGGGGTGTCGAGGGCGGCGTACCGGGTGCCGCCCGTCCGACCGCCGGAGCAGAGCTGGTTGTCGGGGAGGGCCGCCTGGTGGTCGCCGCCGACCTGCTCGCGGTAGAGGCCGTTCCAGTTCCACATGGCGTTGGAGTCGTTCTGCCATGCGGCCCAGCACATCGGGTCCTGTTGGGCCATGGCGGGGTTCTGGAAGTCCGATCCCCACCGCTCCCAGCAGCCGTAGTGCCGCGAGGACGGGCCGATGGCGGTGCCGTGGCCGGTGGCCGGCTGGACGAACAGGACTGCGGCGGTCCCGGTGGCGAACAGGGCCGCCACGAGGACGGCGAGGCGGCGGAGCCGGCGCCCGCCCGGTCGGGACGGGTCGGTCCGGAATCGTCGGAAGTTGATCATGATAGCGCTCCCAAAATGTAGGAACATTGAGAACTTTCAATGTAACCGCGAAGAGAAGCGCCTGTAAAGGGCATCGGCGATATTTTCGTCGTCCGACCAATCGAATGTCCGGGCCCGCGCAGCGGCAGCGGCCCCGGCCGCGAGGGCCGGGACCGCTGCCGTCGGGGAACGGTCTTATGAGGGGAGGCAGTCGATCGCCGGCATGGAGCTCAACGCGCCGTTGACGTTGAAGCCGAACGACACCGAGGCTCCCGGTGCGATCTTCTGGTTGTAGGCGACCGGTTCGGCCATCTGCATGCCGCCCATCGTCGAGTGCTCGGCGTTCCAGATGTTCGACACCGTCACCGTGGACGAGCTGGGCCAGGCCCAGTGCAGCATCCACGAGTTCACCGCCCGGGTCCCGTTGTTCGCGACCGTGACCGTGACCGTCGCGCCGGAGCTCCAGCCGTTGACCGACGCGGTCGCCGCGCAGCTCAGGTCGCCCGGGGGATCGGTCGGGTCGGTCGGCGGGTCAGTGGGGTCGGTCGGCGGGTCGGTCGGGTCCGTGGGCGGGTCGGTCGGGCCGCCTCCGCCGAACCACACGTCCGAGCAGGAGTAGAACGCCTGGTCGATGTGGCTGGCCTGCCACACGACGTAGACGATGTGGTGGCCGGTGCGCCCGGGGGCGCTCACCGGGATGTCGACGGCCTCGCCCGGCTCGTAGACGCCGGTGGAGACGACGCGCTCGAGGTCGGCCCAGTCGAGGGAGTCGGTCCTCGCGTCGTAGCCCTGCTTGGTCACGTACACCCAGTAGTAGTCGCCGCCGTGGACGGCGGTGTCCTCGTAGTGGAGCGTGAAGTTGTTCTGGAGCGGCGTCGTGTGCCAGGCGCCGGCGGCGTCCAGGGAGTTGTAGCGGCCGCCCTCGGCGCGGCCGCCGGAGCAGAGCTGGTTGTCGGGGATGCGCGACTCGTGCTGGCCCTGCATGCCCTCGCGCAGGAGGCCGTTCCAGTTCCACATGGTGTTGGGGTTGGCCTGCCAGGCCTGCGCGCACATGGGGTCGGTCTGCGCCATGTCGGGGTTGAGGTGGTCGTCGCCCCACCGCTCCCAGCAGCTGTACTGCCGCGACGGGGGACTGGTGGCGGTGCCGTGGCCGGCGGCCGGCTGCGTGAAGAAGAACGCGGAGGCGGCCGCCGCGGCGACCGCGGCGATGACGACGATCGCCTGCCGGAGGCGATGTCGGGGCTTCGTGATCATGGTAGCGCTCCCAGAATGAAGAGAGATTGATATGCATCAATCTATACTCTCCGGGGTCCGCCTGTAAAGTCCGAATGCGACCTTTTGCGCTCAACCGTTGCAGAGAGCCGCCGTCAGCGGGTCTTGCCCAGCATCACCGAGCGCGTCGCGTCCTCGGCGTCCTCATGGCACACGAACACCAGCTCGTCGCCGGCCTCCACGGTGTCGTCCGGGGTGGGCGCGATGACCCGCCGGCCCCGGATGATCGCCACCAGCGCCACGTCGTGCGGCAGCGGCACGTCCGCGACCCGGCTGCCCACGTGCGGCGCGTCCAGCGGCAGCGTGATCTCGACCAGGTTCGCCTGCGACTGCCGGAACGTCAGCAGCCGCACCAGGTCGCCGACGCTCACGGCCTCCTCGACGAGCGCGGCCAGCAGCCGCGGCTTCGACACGGAGACGTCGACGCCCCACTCCTCGTTGAACAGCCACTCGTTCTCGGCCCGGTTCACCCGCGCGACCACGCGCGGCACCGCGAACTCCGTCTTCGACAGCAGGCTCACCACCAGGTTCACCTTGTCGTCGCCGGTCGCGGCCACCGCCACGTCGCACGTCTCCAGGTGCGCCTGCCGCAGGTTCTCCAGCTCGCACGCGTCCGCGAGCAGCCACTCGGCCTCCGGCACCCGCTCGGGCCGCATCGAATCGGGGTCCCGCTCGATGAGCAGCACCTGGTGGCCGTTGCCGACCAGCTCCGCCGCGATGGACCGGCCCACGTTCCCGGCCCCGGCGATCGCCACCCGCATCAGGCACCTCCCTGCGGAGCCGCGGCCGCGATCCGGCGGATGGCCGCGTCGTCGCCGTCGGCGACGAGCATGAACACCTGGTCGCCGTCCTGGAGCACTGTGGACGCCGTCGGCAGCGTCGCCCGCCCGAACCGGTTGATGTACGCGACGCGGTGGCCGGTCGCCTCCTCCAGGACCGACAGCGCCGTCCCGTACCAGGCCTCGTCGCACAGGATCTCGACCATCGACAGCGTCGCGGTCGGGTCGCGCCACAGCGGCTCCTGCGTGTCCGGCAGGAGGTGGCGCAGCAGCCGGTCGGCCGTCCACCGCACGGTCGCGACGGTCGGGATGCCGAGCCGCTCGTACACCGTCGCCCGCTGCGGGTCGTAGATCCGCGCGATCACCTTGCGCACGCCGTAGTTCTCGCGCGCCACCCGCGCCGCGATGATGTTCGAGTTGTCGCCCGAGGACACCGACACGAACGCGTCGGCGCGGCCGATGCCGGCCTTGGCCAGGACCTCCCGGTCGAAGCCGACGCCCCGCACCGTGGTCTCGTCGAAGTCGGGGCCCAAGCGGCGGAACGCCTTCGGGTTCTGGTCGATGATCCCGACCGTGTGCCCGCGCTCCGCGAGACTCCGCGCCAGGGACGAGCCCACGCGCCCGCAACCCATGATCACCACGTGCACCGGCACACCACCCCCTCGATCGGACGTGCTGTGACCATACCGCGCCCGCGCCGCCGCCGCGCCGGACACGTGGGCCTCGGCGCCGAACTCCGGTGAACGGTGAAAAAACCGGCGCAAGGGGTGCGGAAATCGGGCGACGTAAGCGTCTAGCCATTGAACCCCGTTCACCCAGAAGGAGATTCGATGGGCATCGATCACCACCCGTCCCTGTCCCGCCGCGCCCTCATGGGCGGCCTCGCCGCCGGAGCCGTCGCCGCCGCGGCCACCGCGTCCCCCGCCGCCGCCGAGAACCGCGGCGGTGGCCGGCCGAAGAAGCTCGTCCCCGGCGACCTCGTCGTCGTCCCCGCCCCCGGCGGGCCCAGCACCGCCGCGGCCGTCGGCCGCGGCATCGCGATCCTCGAAGGCTGGGGCCTGCGGGTCGAGCTCACCGAGCACGCGCTCGACACGTTCGGGTACCTCTCGGCGCCGGACGCCGACCGCCTCGCCGACCTGAACTACGCGCTCGCCCACCCCGAAGCGAAGGCGCTCATGACGGTGCGCGGCGGCTACGGGACCACCAGGATCATCGACGAGGCCGACCTCGGCGCCCTCGAAGACCACCCGAAGCTCGTCATCGGCTACTCGGACATCACGGCCCTGCACTTCGCGGTCGCCGAGCAGACCGGGCTCCCGACCCTGCACTCGCCGATGCTCGCCTGGTCCTCCAACAACACCGCCGCGACCGCCGAGTCGCTGCGCCGGGCGATCATGACGACCGACCCGGTCGTCCTGAAGCAGGACGAGTCCGAGCCGACCTCGGGCGTCGTCGTCCCCGGCACCGCTTCAGGGAAGCTCCTCGGCGGGAACCTCTCGCTCATGGCCGCCGAACCGGACCGCTCGAACTGGCCCGACATGAAGGGCGCGATCCTCCTCATCGAAGAGGTCGAGGAGGCCCGCTACCGGGTCGACAACATGCTCACCCGGATCATCCGCGCCGGGCACTTCGAAGACCTGGCCGGGATCGCGGTGGGCCAGTTCGTGCCGCATCCGCTCGACGAGTACAAGCCCGGCGAGTGGACGATGAACGAGGTCCTCATGGACCGGCTCGGCGGCCTCGGCGTCCCGGTCCTCGGCGGCCTCAAGGTCGGCCACGACCTCGACCCGCGCGTCGTCCCGCTCGGCACCGAGGCCGTCCTCGACACCGGCGCGGGCACGCTGACCGTGGAGGCCGCGGTCCGCGAGTAGCCGCCGCACCGGGGCCGCGGGGCGATCCGCGGCTCCGGTCCGGGGCCGCCCCGATTCCGGACCGCCCCGGGAATCCGGGCCAGGCCCGTCCGATTCCCGACACCGGCCCCGGACCGCCGGACGCTACGCTACGCCCGTGACAAGGTCGTGGGCCGTCCTCAAACGGCTGCTGGTGGGCGAACCGTTCGCCTCCGGGCGCGGGTCCTCACTGGTGCTCTCGAAGCGGTACGCGATCCCGCTGCTCGCGGTCAACCCGATCTCATCGGTCGCGTACGCGCCCGAACAGGTCTTCCTCGTGCTCGGCCTGGCCGGGTCCGCCGCGTACGCGTTCTCGCCGTGGACCGGCCTGGCGGTCGCGGCTGTCATGGTCGCGGTCATCGCCTCCTACCGGTACACCGTGCAGGCGTACCCGGGCGGCGGCGGGGACTACCGGGTGGTCACCGCGAACTTCGGGCCCGGCGCCGGGCGCCTCGCCGCGGCCGCGCTCGTCCTCGACTACATCCTCACCGTCGCCGTCTCGGTCGCGGCCGCCGTCGCGGCCCTCCAGTCGCTCATGCCCGCCCTGCAGCCGTGGCGCGAATGGGCCGCGGTCGCCGCGATCGGCGTGCTCGCCGCGTTCAACCTGCGCGGACTGCGGGTCTCGGGCCGCTTCGCCGCCGGGGTCACCGTCGCGTTCGTCGCCGGGACGGCCGCGATCGTCCTCACCGGCCTCGCCCGCCTCGCCGCCGGCGAGGACCTCACCGCCGCCTCAGCCGCCCACGACCCCGCCGAGGACCAGCGCGAATGGACGTCCGCGGCGCTGTTCCTGCTGTGCGCCAGGGCGTTCGCGGTCGGATCCGTGGCCGTCACCGGGGTCGAGACCTTCACGACCCGCGTGCGCTTCTTCCGGCCCCCGCGCGGCCGCAACGCCGCCGCCGCGATCACCACGGTCGGCGCCGCCACCGTCGCCCTGTTCACCGGCACCGTGGTCCTCGCGTTCCTCGTCGGCGCCCAGACCTCGGCGACCGGCGCCGACGCCCTCCAATACCCGCTCATCGCGCAGCTCGCCGACACCGTCTTCGGCGCCTCGCCCGCGGCGCTGTGGCCGATCATGCTCGCCACCGCCGGGGTCCTCCTCCTCGCCGCGAACACCGCGTTCGTCGGCTTCCCGCAGCTCGCGTCGGTGTTCGCCGAGGACTCCCTGCTGCCGCGCCAGCTCCACAAGCGCGGCGACCGGCTCGTCTACTCCAACGGGATCCTCATCCTCGCGTTCGCGGCCGCGCTCCTGGTGGTCCTGTTCGGCGGCGGCGCGTACGAGCTCATCGGCCTGTACGTCGTCGGCGTGTTCCTCTCGATGGTGCTCTCGCACGCCGCGATGTCCCGGCACTGGCGGCGCGTCCTCGACGTCGAACGCGACCCCGACCGCCGCGCCCGCGCCCGCCGGGCCCGCGCCACCGCGATGGCGGCCGTCCTCGCCTGCTCGGCGGTGCTCGTCATCGTCGCGTTCACCGCCGTCCGCCGCGGCGGCTGGATCGCCGTCCTCATCATCGGCGGCTGCTACCTGCTCATGCGCGCGATCGCCACCCACTACGCGGCCGTGCGCGACGAGATCGAGCTGCCCAGCGGCAAGCCGCAACTGCCCTCGCGCAGCCACGCGATCGTGCTCGCCTCGAGCGTCAACCTGCCGCTGATGCGGATGCTCTCGTACGCCAAGGCCACCCGGCCCGACACGGTCACCGCGCTCACGGTGAACGTCGACGCGGCCGCGTCCCGCCGCCTGGTCGCCGAATGGGACCGGCGCCGGATCGGGGTCCCGCTCACGGTGCTCGACTCGCCGTACCGGGAGATCACCGGCCCGATCGTCGACTACGTCAAGGCCCGCCGCCGCGACGCCCCGCGCGACGTCGTCACCGTCTACCTCCCCGAGTACGTCGTCGGCCTCGGACCCCAGAAGGGCCGCCTGTCGCGCGGGTACTTCAACTGGTCGACCAGCCTCCTGCACAACCAGACCACGAAGGCCCTGCGCCGCCAGCTCAAGTACGAGCCCGGCGTCATGGTCTGCACCGTCCCGTGGATCCTCGGCGAGAGCACCGAACCGCCCCCGCTGCGCCGCATCGCCAAGTAGGCCCCGCGCGCCCCGCCGCGGCACCGGGCCGAACCACCGCCCGCCCGGTCACCGGACCGGGCGCCGCCGGCCGCTGCACCGAACCGCCACCCCGTTCGCCCGCCGCCGGGCCCGGACGCGGACCGCCCCTCCACCCGGCAGCGTCGGGCCGGACCACCGCCCGCCCGCCGCCCACCGATTCGGGCCCTCCGCTCGCCGATCAGTCGACCAGCGAATAACGCGACCCCAGCTCACTGTCGGTGCGCCGCGATACGGTCAGGCCAGGGGGTCCGGACCCCGATGTCACACCCTCGCGGTAACCTGCGTCCCCGCCCGCCCGGACCCGTATCCTGGCGTGCGGCCCGCTGGCACCGGCGGCGCCACCGAAGGACCGGGAGAGCAGCACCATGATCGTCACCGTCGGAGACGTCGCGGCCGGAGGCCACTGCGTGGCCCGGGTCGACGGCGAGGTCTACTTCGTCCGCCACGCCCTGCCCGGCGAACAGGTCCGCATTCAGATCACCGACCGCAAGAAGCGCTTCGCGTTCGCCGACGCCGTCGAGATCCTCGAACCCTCGCCCGACCGCGTCGAGCCCCCCTGCCCCTGGGCCGGCCCCGGCAGGTGCGGCGGCTGCGACTTCCAGCACGCCACCCCCGAAGCCCAGCGCCGCCTCAAGAGCAAAGTCCTGTTCGACCAGCTCACCCGCATCGGCGGCATCGACCCCGCGCGCCTCGAAGGCGTCGAGGTCGAGGCCCTGCCCTGGCCCGAAGGCGCCCTCGGCTGGCGCACCCGCATGCAGTACGCCGTCGACGAGACCGGCCGGCCCGGCCTGCGCGAGCACAAGTCGCACGACCTCGTCCACATCGACTGGTGCCGCATCGCCACCGAGCGCATCCGCGAAGCCGACGTCCTGACCCAGGACTGGGACGGCATGGGCGCCGTCGGCGTCGTCGACGCCGACGACGAGCAGCTCGCCGTCTACACGCAGCTGCGCCGCACCGCCCGCCCCCATCACAAGAACGGGCCCAAGCTCGTCCACCAGACCGTCGGCGACACCCGGTTCGAGATCGGCTTCGACGCGTTCTGGCAGGTCCATCCCGCCGCCGCCCCCACCTTCCTCGCCACCGCGCTCGAATTCCTCCAGCCGCGCGAGGGCGAGTCCGCGTGGGACCTCTACGCCGGCGCCGGCCTCTTCGCCTCCGGCCTCGCCGCCGCCGTCGGCGAGAGCGGCCGCGTCGTGGCCGTCGAGAACGCGCCCGCCTCGCGCACCGCCGCGAACCTCGCCGCGTTCAAGAACGCCGGCGCCATCGAAGGCGACGTCGCCGCGATCACCCCGGACCTCGGCTCGGTCGACCTCGTCGTCCTCGACCCGCCCCGCAGCGGCGCCGGACCCGAGGTCGTCGTCGCGCTCGGCGAGGCCCGCCCCCGCGCGATCTGCTACGTCGCCTGCGACGCGGGCGCGCTGGCCCGCGACGCGAGCGACCTCGCCATCGAAGGCTACGAGCCGACCCGCATCCGCGCCTTCGACGCGTTCCCGATGACCCAGCACTTCGAGACGATCGTCCTGTTCGAGCCGGTCGACTAGCGCCCCGCGGGCCGCCGTGCGGTAGCCTGTCGCCTCAATAGACCGATTCCTCGGAGCCGACCGATGACGAACCCTCCCTACGCTTCCGGGTCCGCGCCCGACCCGAACCGCCCGCAGCAGGGCCCCGCCGCGCCGTCGTTCCAGTACCGGCCGCAGGACCCGGGCACCGTCCCTTACGGACAGCCGACCGGCCCGGTCCTCCCGCCGCCACCCACCTGGGGCCAGCGCTGGGGCCTCCTCCCGAAGGACGACCGCCCCCGGCAGGTCACGGTGATCCTCCAGACACTGTGGATCCACCTGGCCGCGGTCCTGGTCGTGACCCTGCTCGGCCTCACCGGCTCCGTGGCGCTCACCATCGTCCTCGGCGTGCTCGCCGCCGCCGTGAACCTGGTGCTGATCTGGGCCGTGGCCAGGGAGCAGCTGGGGCGCTTCGGATCCGACGACCCGCGCCTCCCGCTCTCCATCGGACTCGGGGCGCTGGCGCTGATCGCGCTCGTCCGGCTCTTCAACGTCTTCACGCTCGTGCCCGCGCTGGTCCAGATCACCGCCGCGCTGCTGATCCTGGTGCTCGCCTTCACCAAGCCCGTCCGCGCCTGGCTCCAGGACCGCCCCGGGAACCGGCCGCGCCAGGCCGAGGAGCCGGCGCCCGGCACGCCCCTGGTCCCGCAGGCGCCCCCGCCGCAGTGGCGCGACCCAGCGGCGCCCGGCCTCCAGCCCGCCGGCCCGGGCATCGCGCCCG